>JOEL01000035.1 GCA_000720995.1 Streptomyces celluloflavus | reverse complement strand
ACCGTCCGCGGAGACCACGACCGTGTGGGACACACCGGGGGTGTTGTCCACGAAGTTGGTGATCAACCAGTTCAGGTTCTGCGCCGCCTGGCTCATCGGACTCAACTAACGCTCCTGCTGGTGAGTGGGGTCAACAATGCCGTGGTTGCCGGTGGACGAGGTCCCTCCGGCCTGCCGGCCCTGCTGGATTCCCCGACGGAGATTGGTCAGCCGGCCGCGTACGTCACTGGGCGCACGCGAGACCTGCGGACCGGTCTGGGTGGACTGCTGCTGGGCGGTGCCCGCGACGAGGTTCGCGCGGGGCACCCGGCGGGGCAGTCCGGACGTGGTCACACCCCCGGCGGCGGGCTGGCGGATCTGCTCCGCCTGCCGCCACTGTTCGTCGTTCGGCGAGGCACGCCACTTCGACGCGCTCTGGCCCGGCGCGCCGGGCCCCTCGGCGTCCGGACGGGTGGACGCGCCGTCGGCCGGTGCGGATGCGCGGCGCGGCATCAGCGGGACGTCGGGCTCCTCGGCCGGCTGCTGGGGTTGCTGCTGCTGCTGCGGCTGCTGGGGCGGCACGCCGGCAGCGGCGGCCGCCGGCGTGGTGAACCAGTCCGACTCGATGGTGTCGAAGATCGGTGTACGGCCGTCGCCGGGACCCGCGTCCGCACTGCCGAGCACATCGGCGGACGGCAGCCCGTCCTGCGGCTGCGGCGCCGGGAACTGACCGGTGCTCTGCGCCGCGTCGCCGTACGCGGCGCGCTCGGCGTCCGGGTGCGGGAACTGGCCGGTGGTGCTGTCGAGCGCGGGGAACTGCCCGGTGCCGCCCGCCTGGGGGAACTGCCCGGTGTCGTACTGACCGGTGTTGGCGTCGGGCCGCGGGTGCTGGCCGGTGTCGTACTGGCCGGTGTTGGCGTCGGCCTGAGGGAACTGCCCGGTGTCGTACTGACCGGTGTTGCTGCCGGCCTGAGGGAACTGTCCGGTGTCGTACTGACCCGTGCCGCCGTTCGGCCGCGCGAACTGGCCGGTGTCACCGGGCCCGTTGCCGATGCCCTGACCGGCCGCCTGCCCGTCGCCCGGGAGCGCGAACTCGCCGGTGTCGCCGGGACCGCCGGGGTATCCGCCCTGCGGGACGCGGTGGCCCTCGGCGGGCCGGGCGAACTCGCCGGTGCCCTGGCCGTCGTGGCGCGGTGCGCCGCCGAAGGCCCCGCCCTCGAACGCGCCGCGCTCGCCGGCCGGCAGCGCGAAGCCACCGGTGTCACCGGAGCCGCGGCCGTCCTGCCGCGCGCCGCGGCCGGTCTGCGAGCCGTCCGCGCCGGGCGGCGGGCCGTTGAAGTCGGGGCGGGCGAACGCCGCGGTGTCACCGGGTCCGCCGCCGGGCGCCGGGCGCTCGAAGCTACCGGTGGTCTCCGGCTCCTCGTGGCCGCGCGGCCGGTCCTGGGTGTCACGGGAGGCCACCGGCCAGTCGTCGCCGGAGCCGCCGCGCTCGCGGCGCGCGCCCCAGCTCGTGGTGCCCGGCTGCTGACCCGCCGGACCGGCCTGACCCGCCTGGTCGCGACGGCTGTCCGGGTCGCCCTGGGCGCTCCGGCCGTCCTGCGTACCCTGACCGCCGAATGCGCTCCGGCCGCCGAACCCGTCCTGGCCGCCGAACACGTCCTGGACCGGCTGACCCGGCTGACCGGTCCGGCCGCCCTGGCTCTCCTGGCTGCCTTGGCCGCCTTGGCTGCTTTGACCGCCGAACAGCCCGGCACCGCCGGTACCCCCGGCACCGCCCGGCAGCTCGGCCGGGGCTCCCCGGGAGGGCAGCTGCGGACGCTCGTCGCGCCGGGGCGCGCCGGTGGGCGGCGCCACGGTCCCCGGTGCGGACGTGCCGGTGTCGGAGCCACGGGTGGGCAGCGCGGGACGGCCGTCGTCGGGCCGCGGGGCGGCCGGGCGGGCGTCGCCCGGTGCGGGCGCGCCGGGCGGGTTCGTCCGGCCGGCCGGCGCCGGGGCACCGAACGTGTTCGCCGCACCGCCGCCGGGACCGCCGCGTCCGGGCAGCGCGGGGCGTGCGCCCGCCGCCGGACCCGAGCCGACCTGGCCGCGCGGCTGGAGCCCCGCGAGCCGGCTGGTCTGTCCGCCGCCCATCTCACCGGGGGCCTTGACGCTCGGCGCGGGCTTCTTGCCGCCCTGCGCGAGATCGACCGGCAGCATGACCAGCGCGGTGGTGCCACCGGAGTCGGAGGGCCGCAGCTGGATACGGATGCCGTGCCGCAGCGACAGCCGACCGACCACGAACAGACCCATCCGCCGGGACACCGACACGTCCACGGTCGGCGGGCTGGCGAGCCGCTCGTTGATCGCCGACAGGTCCTCGGGCGAGAGTCCGATACCGGTGTCGTGGATCTCGACCAGCACCCGCCCGTCGGGCAGCGCGTGACCGGTCACCTTGACCTTGGTCTGCGGTGAGGAGAACGAGGTGGCGTTCTCCAGCAGCTCCGCGAGGAGGTGGACGAGGTCGTTGACGACCCGGCCCGCGACCTCGGTCTGCGGTACGGAGCTGAGCTCGATCCGCTCGTACTGCTCCACCTCGGAGGCGGCCGCGCGCAACACGTCGACCAGCGGCACCGGCCGCGTCCACCGGCGGCCCGGCTCCTCGCCCGCGAGGACGAGGAGGTTCTCACCGTTACGGCGCATACGGGTGGCGAGGTGGTCGAGCTTGAAGAGGGAGGACAGCTGGTCCGGGTCGGCCTCGCGGGCCTCCAGCTCGGAGATCAGCGACAGCTGCCGCTGGATCAGACCCTGGCTGCGGCGCGAGAGGTTGGTGAACATCGCGTTGACGTTGCCCCGCAGCAGCGCCTGCTCGGACGCCAGCCGGACGGCCTCGCGGTGCACGTCGTCGAAGGCCGCGGCCACCTTGCCGATCTCGTCCCGGCTGTGCACACCGACCGACTCGACGGAGGTGTCCACGTCCTGCGGGTCGGCCTCGGACAGCTGCTTGACCAGCTCGGGCAGCCGCTCCTGGGCGACCCGCTGCGCGGTGCTCTGGAGGCGGCGCAGCGAGAGCACCATGGAGCGGGCCACGACGAACGCGCCGACCAGCGAGACACCGAGGACGAGCAGGACCACCGCACCGTTGATGATCGCGTCCTGCGTGGCGTCGTTGCGCAGCTCGCGGGAGGTCTGCTGCATCTCGCTGAGCAGCGACGTCTCGATACGCGACATCTCGTCGATCTTGACGGAGTCGGTGTCGTACCAGTCGAGGTACTTGTAGTCCTGGCTGCGGATACCGCTGTCGGTCGCGAAGGCGCGGTGCGTGAAGGCGACCGCCGACTTGATCTGGTTGTCCGTGCCGTCCAGACCGCGGGTCAGCGCGCTGGCGTTGTTGGTGTAGATCTGCGAGAAGCGCTCCCGGGCGGCCTTCTCGTCGTTCTCGGCGGTACGGCCGGCGAGCCGGTCGTTGGCGGAGAGCTCGGCGCCGCCCTTGTGCGCGAGACCGGCGCTGATCAGGGCGCGCTGCATCGACGCGTATTCCTTGGCGGAGGAGAACGCCGCCAGCGCACGGGTGCTCTGGATCATCTCCGGGTTGCTGGTCGCCTGCGCCATGTCCTGGGAGAGCGAGAGCAGCGAGGTGATCAGCTGGTTGTAGCCGTTGACCGTCTGCGAGAGGTTGCCGGCGTCCGTGTAGGCGGTGCCGCGGATCTCGTTGAGGGTGTTGAGCTGGCGCCCGATCTCCAGGACGGTCGCGCGGACACCGACCATCGTGGCGTTGTCGCCCTGGATGTTCGTGGTGGCCTTGTTGAAGGCGTCGCGGGCGTTGTCGGTGGCCTGGCGCGGGGCGACGACGTTGGTGTCGTCCTTGGTGTCACCGGAGCCGGCGAGCGGACCGGCCGACCGGTCGCGCTCCGCCTGGAGCGCGTCGGCGAGCGCGGTCGCCCGCTGCGTCATCTCGGTGAGCAGCTGCATCTTGTCGAGCTGGTCGATGTTGTCCAGCGAGTACTCGATGCGCAGTGCGCCCAGTGAGGTCGCGGCGATGACGGGCAGCGCGAGCAGGGAGACCAGGCGGGTGCTGATGCGCATGTTGCGCAGCGATATTCGCGATCCGGAGCCGCCGGAGCCCTTCGGCGCCTCGGTCTTGCCGCCGTCCGGGGCGTCACCGCCCGGCGCCTGGCCGTCCCGGTCGGACGGCGCGCCGCCGCCCGCCGGGCCGTTGCCCTGGGCGCGCGGGGGCGGGGAGGCGTGGTCGGTCCCGCCACGCAGCTCCGGGTCCGCCGCAGCTTCCCCTCGACCCTTGCGGGCCTGGGGAGACCCATTGCCATCCCTCTTGAAACGTCCCTGCACTAGCGTCGCAACCTCTGGACCAGGCGTCCCGCCGCGCTAACGGCCGGGACGGTGTCGAGTCTTAGGGGACCGCAAGTCCCCCCTTGGCGGTCGTGAGTGACCGGCGGGCTGCCCTCTCTGGCCGAGAGAGCGGCACCACCGCGCGGCGCTGTCTGCGCCCTGCGCGCCGGCTGAAACGTGCGGCGGTCCGTGGAATTCCAGCACAGTGCCGGATCTCCAACAAGGGCGGACTCGCCCTCTGTGACATGGGTGACGCAATGTGCGGACGGTGTCACGACACGTAGAGGACGCCATTCCCGATAACGGACTTATGCCCGCGAGTCGCCCGCGTTCGCCCGCTGTCCCAGGTGCGGTGATCGGGAGCGGAACATGCGCTTCAATCCGTCAATGTCCGTTTCATCCACGGATATTGATCATGGGAAATGTGGCATTTGCCACACAGTTCGTGAGGAAACTCACAAGCAGATCGCCGACTTCCCCACCGCATCGCAGGGAATAGCGCGCTTAGCCTGACGCTTTACAGAGTCGCCCCGAACGACAAGGGCGCCTCTTTTTTCCGGCACCCCGTCCACCCATTTCCCCATCACCTCGCGAGGCGTGAAGCAGTGAAGACCACGATGATGTTCCGCAACATAGCCAACCCGCGGCGCACCACTCTGGCGCACCTCAAGGACGCCGACGAGCTCGGCGCCGCGCCGGCCGAGGTGCCGGAGTACCCCGTCGAGCTGCCCACCCAGACCGCGAACCCCCGCCGCACGGTCCTGATGAAGGCCCCCGAGCAGGACATTCCGGCGTAATTCCGCAACGGATCCGCCGCGCCCCCGCGATAGCCTGGAGTGTCAACTCCGGCCAGTGATCAATGAGGGGCAGCGGCAACCCGTGCGCATCGCCAGATTCTCCATCGACGGCAACGTCGGCTTCGGTGTCCTCGAAGGCGACGAACTCGACGTCATCAAGGGACACCCCTTCGCGGAATTCGAGCGCTCGGGCCACAAGGTCCCCCTCGACAAGGTCCGCCTGCTGCCGCCGGTGCTGCCCAACAAGGTCGTGGCGATCGGCCGCAACTACGCCGAACACGCCGCCGAGCTGGGCAACGCCGTCCCCGACGTGCCGGTCACCTTCTTCAAGCCGTCCACCTCCGTGATCGGCCCCGGCGACCCCGTGGTGTACCCCTCCTTCTCCCAGGAGGTGCACCACGAAGCGGAGCTCGCCGTCGTCATCGGCCGGATGTGCCGCGAGGTGCCCCGCGACCGCGTCAAGGACGTCATCCTCGGCTACACCTGCGCCAACGACATCACCGCGCGCGACGTCCAGCAGCGCGAGAAGCAGTGGGCGCGGGCCAAGGGCTTCGACTCCTCCTGCCCGCTCGGACCCTGGGTCGAGACCGGCCTGGACCCGGCGGCGATCGCCGAGGGCCTCGCCATCCAGTGCACCGTCAACGGCGAACAGCGCCAGCTCGGCCGCACCAGCGAGATGATCCGCCCCGTCGAGGACCTCATCGTGCACATCACCGAGGCGATGACGCTGCTCCCCGGCGACGTCGTCCTCACGGGCACCCCGGCCGGGGTCGGCCCGCTCAACGTCGGCGACGAGGTCGCCGTCACCATCGAAGGCATCGGCACTCTCACCAACAAGGTGATCAAGCGTGGCTAACGCGACCCCCGTCCGCGTCCGTTTCTGTCCCTCCCCGACCGGCAACCCCCATGTGGGCCTGGTCCGTACCGCCCTGTTCAACTGGGCCTTCGCCCGGCACCACAAGGGCACCCTGGTCTTCCGTATCGAGGACACCGACGCGGCCCGTGACTCCGAGGAGTCCTACCAGCAGCTGCTGGACTCCATGCGCTGGCTGGGCTTCGACTGGGACGAGGGCCCCGAGGTCGGCGGCCCGCACGCGCCCTACCGCCAGTCCCAGCGGATGGACCTCTACAAGGACGTCGCCGAAAAGCTCCTCGCCGCCGGTCACGCGTACCGCTGCTACTGCACCACCGAAGAGCTGGACGCCCGCCGCGACGCCGCCCGCAAGGCCGGCAAGCCCTCCGGCTACGACGGCAAGTGCCGCACGGTGACCCCCGAGCAGAAGGCCGCGTACGAGGCCGAGGGCCGCACCTCCATCGTCCGCTTCCGGATGCCCGACGAGCCGGTCACCTTCACCGACCTGGTGCGCGGCGAGCTGACCTTCACCCCGGAGAACGTCCCGGACTACGGCATCGTCCGGGCCAACGGCGCGCCCCTCTACACCCTCGTCAACCCCGTCGACGACGCCCTGATGGAGATCACCCACGTCCTGCGCGGCGAGGACCTGCTCTCCTCCACCCCGCGTCAGGTCGCCCTCTACCGGGCGCTGGCCGACATCGGCGTCGGCAACGGCACCATCCCGGCCTTCGGTCACCTGCCGTACGTCATGGGGGAGGGCAACAAGAAGCTCTCCAAGCGCGACCCGCAGGCGTCCCTCAACCTCTACCGCGAGCGCGGCTTCCTCCCCGCGGGCCTGCTCAACTACCTCTCCCTGCTGGGCTGGTCGCTCGCCGAGGACCGCGACATCTTCTCCATGGACGAGATGGTCGCCGCCTTCGACATCGCGGACGTCAACGCCAACCCGGCGCGCTTCGACCTCAAGAAGTGCGAGGCCATCAACGCCACGCATCTGCGCCAGCTGGAGGTCAAGGACTTCATCGCCGCCTGCGAGCCCTGGCTGAACGCGCCGCACGCCCCCTGGGCGCCCGAGGCGTTCGACCGCGCCGCGTTCGAGGCCATCGCTCCGTACGCGCAGACCCGCGTCACGGTCCTCTCCGACATCACCGACAACGTCGACTTCCTCTTCCTCGACACCCCGGTGGCGGACGAGGCGTCCTGGAGCAAGGCCATGAAGGAAGGCTCCGACGCCCTCCTGCGCACGGCCCGCGGCAAGCTCGCCGACGCCGACTGGTCCAGCCCCGAGGCCCTCAAGGAGGCCGTCCTGGCCGCCGGCGAGGAGCACGGCCTCAAGCTCGGCAAGGCCCAGGCCCCGGTCCGCGTGGCCGTCACCGGCCGCACGGTCGGCCTGCCGCTCTTCGAGTCCCTGGAGATCCTCGGCCGGGACCGCACCCTGTCCCGCATCGACGCGGCCCTGGCCAAGCTGGCCGGCTGACAGGCGAACCCGTAACGGGCCCGGAAGCCGACCGACCGGCTTCCGGGCCCTTCGCGTACCGCCATCCGGACAGCGGCCGCCGCATACCGGCCCGACGGCCTCAGAGGCCCTGACGAGACCCTCGGACGGCTGCCGCGCCCGCGCCGGGAGCCCCGGCCCGGCCTGCGCCTTCACGTCGAGCGGGGGCCCCGGGCCCAGGGGTGCCGCGAGGGCCGTACATGCCCCGGCGCCCCGCCCGGCTCCCGTCGCAGGCCAGGGCGGGCGGGACGGTGCCACAACCGTCCTGACGGCCGCCGGAGTCGCCTCGTACGACGCCGGAACCGGCGTCCGGCGCCGCCGGGATCCGGCCCTGGCCGGGGCGGCAATACCCGTTTTGGAGCCCCGTCCACGATCAGGTAATGTTCTTCCTGCGCCGCCCGAGAGGGCCGAGAGGTCCGGCCGGAAAGCGCAAGCCAAACAAACCCCCTACCGGGGGTTGAGTTTTGGTGGGCTATGGTGTAATTGGCAGCACGACGGTTTCTGGTTCCGTTAGTCTAGGTTCGAGTCCTGGTAGCCCAGCAAGAAGTCTTCTTCACTCATGGTGAAGATTTCTTGATCGCAGTATCAGGCCCCCGTTGTGTAGCGGCCTAGCACGCCGCCCTCTCAAGGCGGTAGCGCCGGTTCGAATCCGGTCGGGGGTACAGATCCTTTCTCTCCGTTTCCTTCGGGTCGCTCCCGGATGCGACGACGCAAGGATCGCTAGGGCCCCCGTTGTGTAGCGGCCTAGCACGCCGCCCTCTCAAGGCGGTAGCGCCGGTTCGAATCCGGTCGGGGGTACTGGTCTAAACCACCATGGGCTATGGTGTAATTGGCAGCACGACGGTTTCTGGTTCCGTTAGTCTAGGTTCGAGTCCTGGTAGCCCAGCGCAGAGTGTCTTTAATGGCATGGTTCAACTGCAAGAAAACAGGCCCCCGTTGTGTAGCGGCCTAGCACGCCGCCCTCTCAAGGCGGTAGCGCCGGTTCGAATCCGGTCGGGGGTACATCGATAAACAAAGGCTCCTGCTTCGGCAGGGGCCTTTTTCGTGTGGTGGGAAAAGCGGCCGTGTGGCGGGATGGCGGTTGCGTATGCCGTCGGCCAGCCGTCATCTGCCTTGCATACGGGGCGAGTTCGGCGTTTTCCGGGTCTGCGACAAGGTGATCCGCCGTCCCGGTGACGGGAGTTGGCGCGCCGCGAGCGGCGGCCTGTCCGGCGGGCCCGGGTGGGACCGCAGGACAGGCCGCGGTGGTCTCAGCCGTTGCGGCGCAGGCCCTCGGACAGGCGGGCGGCCGCGTCGATGACCGCCTGGGCGTGCATCCGGCCCGGGTGCCGGGTCAGCCGCTCGATCGGGCCGGAGACCGAGACGGAGGCCACGACGCGGTTCGAGGGGCCGCGTACGGGCGCGGAGACGGAGGCGACGCCCGGCTCCCGCTCGCCGATCGACTGGGCCCAGCCGCGGCGCCGGACGCCGGACAGTGCGGTGGCCGTGAAGCGCGCGCCCTGGAGCCCGCGGTGCAGCCGCTCCGGCTCTTCCCAGGCCATCAGGATCTGCGCGGCGGAGCCCGCCTTCATGGGGAGCGTGGAGCCGACCGGGACGGTGTCCCGCAGACCGGACAGCCGCTCCGCCGCGGCCACACAGATCCGCATATCGCCCTGCCGGCGATAGAGCTGGGCGCTCTCGCCCGTCACATCGCGCAGATGCGCGAGCACCGGCCCCGCCGTCGCCAGCAGGCGGTCCTCGCCGGCCGCCGCCGCGAGCTCGGAGAGCCGGGGGCCCAGGATGAACCGGCCCTGCATGTCCCTCGCCACCATCCGGTGGTGTTCCAGAGCCACGGCCAGCCGGTGGGCCGTGGGTCGTGCGAGCCCGGTCGCCGCGACCAGCCCGGCGAGGGTGGCCGGACCGGACTCCAGAGCGCTCAATACGAGAGCCGCCTTGTCGAGAACGCCGACGCCGCTAGAGTTGTCCATGCAACGATACTCGCGTCTCACAGTGTGAAACGCAAGTTCAATTATCCAGGAAAGTCGTCAATCTGTAGGTGCGGCCCTCGACCAGGGTCCGGCGGGCGGTCCGGCGTGGGGGCACGGGCGGCGCGCGCACAGACGAGTTGGGCCGGCGATGCGGCCGGCCGGAGGGAAAGCGATGGGACGGACACTCGCGGAGAAGGTCTGGGACGACCATGTCGTCCGGCGCGCGGAAGGCGAGCCCGACCTGCTCTTCATCGATCTGCACCTGCTGCACGAGGTGACCAGCCCACAGGCGTTCGACGGCCTCCGCAAGGCCGGCCGCCGGGTGCGCCGCACGGACCTGACCATCGCCACCGAGGACCACAACACCCCGACCCTCGACATCGACAAGCCGATCGCCGACCCGGTCTCGCGCACCCAGCTGGAGACGCTGCGCAAGAACTGCGCGGAGTTCGGCGTACGGCTGCACCCGCTCGGCGACGTCGAGCAGGGCGTTGTCCACGTGGTGGGACCGCAGTTGGGACTGACCCAGCCCGGTATGACCGTGGTCTGCGGTGACAGCCACACCTCCACCCACGGCGCCTTCGGCGCGCTGGCGTTCGGCATCGGCACCAGCCAGGTCGAGCATGTGCTGGCCACCCAGACGCTGCCGCTCGCGCCCTTCAAGACCATGGCCATCACCGTCGACGGCGAACTGCCCGACGGTGTGACGGCCAAGGACCTGATCCTGGCGATCATCGCCAAGATCGGGACCGGCGGCGGCCAGGGCTACGTCCTGGAGTACCGCGGCTCCGCCATCGAGAAACTGTCGATGGAGGCCCGGATGACCGTCTGCAACATGTCCATCGAGGCGGGCGCGCGGGCCGGCATGATCGCCCCCGACAAGACCACCTTCGACTACCTCCAGGGACGCGACCACGCCCCCCGGGACGAGGACTGGGACGCCGCGGTCGCGTACTGGAAGACGCTGCACACCGACGACGACGCGGTCTTCGACGCCGAGGTCGTCATCGACGCCGCCGCGCTGACGCCGTTCGTCACCTGGGGGACCAACCCGGGCCAGGGTGCGCCGCTCTCCTCGCAGGTCCCCGACCCCGCTTCGTACGACGACGCCTCGGAGCGCCTGGCTGCCGAAAAGGCCCTGGAATACATGGGGTTGACGGCAGGCCAGCCGCTGCGCGAGATCGGCGTGGACACCGTCTTCGTAGGTTCGTGCACCAACGGCCGCATCGAGGACCTGCGCTCCGCGGCCTCGATTCTGGACGGCCGTTCGGTCGCCGACGGGGTGCGGATGCTGGTCGTTCCCGGCTCGGTCCGGGTCGCCCTGCAGGCCGTCGCGGAGGGGCTGGACAAGGTCTTCACCGCGGCGGGTGCCGAGTGGCGGCACGCCGGCTGCTCGATGTGCCTGGGCATGAACCCCGATCAGCTCGCGCCCGGTGAGCGCTCCGCGTCCACCTCCAACCGCAACTTCGAGGGGCGGCAGGGCAAGGGCGGCCGGACGCACCTGGTCTCGCCGCAGGTCGCCGCCGCGACGGCGGTTCTCGGCCATCTGGCCTCACCGGCCGACCTGTCCGACGCCGCCGTCGCCACGCCCGCAGGAGTCTGAACCATGGAAGCTTTCACCACCCACACCGGCCGGGCCGTCCCGCTGCGCCGCAGCAATGTCGACACCGACCAGATCATCCCGGCGCACTGGCTGAAGAAGGTCACCCGCGACGGTTTCGAGGACGGGCTGTTCGAGGCGTGGCGCAAGGACCCCGAGTTCGTCCTCAACCAGGAGCGGCACAAGGGTGCCACCGTGCTGGTGGCCGGCCCCGACTTCGGCACCGGCTCCTCGCGTGAGCACGCCGTCTGGGCGCTCCAGAACTACGGCTTCAAGGCCGTCATCTCCTCGCGGTTCGCCGACATCTTCCGCGGAAACTCCCTCAAGAACGGGCTGCTGACGGTGGTCCTGCCGCAGGAGACCGTCGAGGAGCTCCAGCGGCTCGCCGAGACCGATCCGACGGCCGAGGTGACCGTCGACCTGGTCGCCCGCCAGGTCCGCGCGGAAGGTGTCACGGCCGGCTTCGAGTTGGACGAGAACGCTCGCTGGCGGCTGCTGGAGGGCCTGGACGACATCAGTCTCACCCTTCGGGAGGAGCCCGCGATCGCGGCGTTCGAGGCGAACAGGCCGTCCTTCACACCGCGTACGGTAGTGGTCTGACCTCGGGTTTTATGGCTCAAAGCCTTATTGCGTACGATGCGCCTCCTGTGCAGTTGGCAGGGGGCGCATCGGCTTGTCCGGGTGGCTGTTGAGGCCCTGTGAAGCGACAACTCGCCGCAGATGGCACAATTAGCGCATGGAACGCGACGGCCAACTTGAGCTCTACGGTTACGTCGCCGACCGGCTCAAGGTCGCACACGCAAGAGTGCGGTCACTGCAAGTCCCGGAGGGCGTACGGATGGCGCTGACCCGGAAGCTGCTCGTCATCACGGCCGCGGCAAAACACGATCTTGCGGACGCGGCAAGGCGTCTGGAGTGGTTCATGGACGACCTCGACGCAGGTCGCTTTCCCGAAGATGCGCGTGCCGATGGAAGTCCGTGAAGGTCGAGTTCGTTGCGGCACAAGGGTGATTAGCCCGTTTCGTGTTTGATTTGCGGTATATATCTGCCTAACGTGCGAAAAAGCTTGGACACTTTCGTTCCAGCAATGTCTCCGAAGGGGAAGACGTGAACAAGGCGCAGCTCGTAGAAGCCATTGCCGACAAGCTCGGCGGCCGTCAGAACGCCGCGGATGCGGTGGACGCGGTACTGGACGCAATCGTCCGTGCAGTTGTCTCCGGCGACCGCGTTTCGGTCACCGGATTCGGTTCGTTCGAGAAGGTCGACCGGCCGGCCCGATACGCCCGTAACCCGCAGACGGGTGAGCGGGTGCGGGTCAAGAAGACCTCGGTGCCGCGTTTCCGCGCGGGCCAGGGTTTCAAGGACCTGGTGAGCGGCTCGAAGAAGCTCCCCAAGAATGAGGTCGCGGTCAAGAAGGCCCCCAAGGGCAGCCTCTCGGGCGGCGCTTCCACCCGTACGACGGTGAAGAAGGCCGCGGCGAAGAAGGCCGTCACCGCCAAGAAGGCCGCCGCGAAGAAGGCGACGCCGGCGAAGAAGACCACCGCTGTGGCGAAGAAGACCACCGCCAAGAAGACCACGGCGGCGGCGAAGAAGGCCACCACGGCGAAGAAGGCCGCTCCGGCGAAGAAGGCCGTCACCGCCAAGAAGGCGGCCCCGGCCAAGAAGGCCACCGCCACCGCGAAGAAGGCCGTGGCGAAGAAGACCGCTCCCGCCAAGAAGGCGGTGGCGAAGAAGGCCCCGGCCAAGAAGGCCACGGCGCGCAAGACCACCGCCAAGAAGACCACCGCCCGCAAGCGGTAATCCACCAGCAGCGGCGACGCCACGCGTCGGGCCGGACTCCCTTCGGGGAGTCCGGCCCGCGGTGCGTGGCACCGGTGCCCCGCCGTCTAGGCTTCGGTCCATGCAGGCCACCGTCTACACCTACGATCCCCGGACCCGCGCCGGCAGTGTGCTGCTGGACGACGGGACGCCGCTGCCCTTCGATGCGGCGGCCTTCGACGCGGGCGGCCTGCGGCTGCTGCGGTCCGGGCAGCGGGTCCGTATCGATATCGAAGGCGAGAGCGGGGACGGGGGAGACGGCCGGCGGGTCGTTCTCGTCACGCTCCATACGCTCTGAGCTCCGGGGGCGGCGCCCCGGCCGCCCCGTTAGTGGCTGCCGCCCCGTCCGGGTGCCGCAGCGCCTGCCGTGCCGTGTGCGGGCCGACGCCCAGGGCCAGGGCGGCGCGCAGATCCTCGCCGGTGTCCACGTCCCGGCGCACCGACGCCACCCGCGCCACCGTGATCTCCCGGGCGCCCGATGCCAGGTGACGGGCGCGCGAAGGGCCGCCGAATGCCGGGGCCAATTCCACTCCGGAAGCCGCGGTCAGAAGTGTTGTCCCGATATCCGCCGCATCTGCGAGAAATGCGCGCGGGAATTGCGCGGCGGAATGGAGCACCCGGCCCAGCTCGGCCGGGCGCAGCGCCGGCAGATCGGCGTTCAGCGTGGCGACAGCAGCGCCGGGACGCCGTGCCCGCACTGCGTCCGCACCGTGCGCCAGCGCCGCGTTCAGGCCGCGGGCCGGAATATCGGGCACGATGCGCGCCCCCAGGGCCGCCAGCCGCTCACCGGCCAGCGGATCATCCGTGACAACCGCCACATCACGTACGTCCGCGCAGGCCAGCGCCGCGGCCACGGTATCCAGCGCGAACGCCAGCGCCAACCGGGGCCGGAACTCCTCGCCGGTGGCCGCGGAGAGCCTGCTCTTGGCCCGCACCAGCGGTTTCAGCGGCACCACCAGACTCCAGCCCACATCCGCTCCGTCTCTTCGCATCGCCATCATTCTCACCTGCTGCCGCCGCATTCCGGCAGCGGCGGGGTTACGGTGTTCTCGACATAGCGGGTACCTGGGGCGACACTTGTGCGGCTGCCGGCTCGCAGCAGCTCAGCAGGTCCCACAAGGAGGGTGTCCCAGTGTCCCGCCGCAGAATCGGCTTCTGGTACCGCTTGGCCGCGGTCATCTGCAAACCGCCGCTCTTGGTTCTGTTCAAGCGGGACTGGCAGGGAATGGAGCACATTCCGGCCGACGGCGGATTTATCACCGCGGTCAACCACAACTCGTATCTTGATCCGCTGTCCTATGCGCACTATCAGTACAACACCGGACGTGTTCCCCGATTCCTCGCGAAGGCCGGGCTCTTCAAGGGCGGCTTTGTCGGCCTGATGATGCGCGGCACCGGACAGATCCCCGTCTACCGGGAAACCACCGACGCCGCCGTCGCCTTCCGCGCCGCCGTGGCCGCCATCGACAAGGGCGAATGCGTTGCCTTCTACCCCGAGGGCACCCTGACCCGCGACCCCGAGATGTGGCCCATGCAGGGCAAGACCGGTGCCGCGCGAGTGGCGTTGCTCACCAAGGCGCCGGTCATTCCCGTCGCGCAGTGGGGCGCCAACGACGTGATGCCGCCGTACGCCAAGGAGAAGAAGCTGCGGCTGTTCCCGCGCAAGACGCTGCGGGTGAAGGCGGGGCCGCCGGTCGACCTGAGCGCGTTTTACGGCCAGGAGCCCACCGCCGAGGTGCTGCGCGCCGTCACGGACACCATCATGGCCGCCGTCACCGCCCAGCTCGCCGAGGTCCGCGGCGAGCCCGTGCCGGCCGAACCGTACGACCACCGCAAGGTCATCGCCCGGGAGCGGCGGGTGGCCCGGGAGGCCGCCAGGGCGGCCCGCGCCGCGGCCGGCCCGCAGCCCGCGGCCGGCCCGCAGCCCGCGGCCGGCCCGCAGCCCGCCGCCGGACCGGCCGCCGCGGCCGGTCCGGTCATCGGTACGCAGCAGGCCCGAAGCAACCGGCAGACACAGGAGGATGAAGGCAAGTGACGCGCTGCGCCGTCTACGGCACGGGGTCCTGGGGCACCGCATTCGCCATGGTGCTCGCCGACGCGGGATGCGAGGTGACCCTGTGGGGGCGCCGCGCCGACGTCGCCGAGGCCATCAACAACGGCCACACCAACCCCGACTACCTGCCGGGGGTCGAGCTCCCCGGGTCCGTACGGGCCACCACCGACCCGGCACAGGCGGCGCGCGGCGCGGAGTTCGCCTTCCTCGTCATCCCCTCGCAGACGCTGCGGGCCAACCTCGCCGAGTGGGCGCCGCTGCTGCCCGCCGACTCGGTCCTGGTCTCCCTGATGAAGGGTGTCGAACTGGGCACCGCCAAGCGGATGAGCGAGGTCATCGGCGAGGTCGCCAAGGCACCGGCGGAGCGCGTCGCGGTGCTGACCGGTCCCAACCTCGCCAAGGAGGTCGCCGCCCGGCAGCCCGCCGCGGCCGTCGTGGCCTGCGCCGACGAAGCGGTCGCCCGGCGCCTGCAGACCGCCTGCCACACCCCGTACTTCCGCCCGTACACCAACACCGACGTGGTCGGCTGCGAACTGGGCGGCGCGGTCAAGAACGTCATCGCGCTGGCGGTCGGCATCGCGGACGGGATGGGCCTGGGCGACAACGCCAAGGCGTCGCTGATCACCCGCGGTCTCGCCGAGACCACCCGCCTCGGCCTCGCCATGGGCGCCGACGCGCACACCTTCGCGGGCCTGGCCGGTATGGGCGACCTCGTCGCCACCTGCTCCTCGCCGCTGTCGCGCAACAACACCTTCGGCCACAACCTCGGCCGCGGGATGACGCTCGCGGAGACCATCGCGGTCACCAAGCAGACCGCCGAGGGCGTCAAGTCCTGCGAATCGGTGCTGGATCTGGCCCGCCGGCACGGCGTCGAGATGCCGCTGACCGAGACGGTCGTGGACATCGTCCACGGCGGCAAGCCGCCGCTGGTGGCCCTCAAGGACCTGATGTCGCGCAGCGCCAAGGCCGAACGGCACTGATCCGGCGGGACCCGGACCGCACCGCCGGGTGGTCCCGCACGGGACCACCCGGCACCCCAACGGCCGCCGCAGCACTGACTCCGCGGCGGTCAGCAGGTACCCTCGACCCGATATGAGCAGCGAGACCTCCTCCCAGAAGCCCCGCGTCGCCGTCGTGTTCGGCGGCCGCAGCTCCGAGCACGCCATCTCCGTGGTCACCGCCGGAGCCGTGCTGAGCGCCATCGACCGCGAGAAGTACGACGTGCTGCCCATCGGCATCACGACCGACGGCCGCTGGGCGCTGACCGCCGACGACCCCGAGCGGATGGCCATCACAGAGCGCCGCCTGCCCAGCGTGGCCGAGCTCGCCGAGTCCACCGACGGCACCGTCGTGCTCCCGGTCGACCCGGTCAACC
Source organism: Streptomyces celluloflavus (assembly GCA_000720995.1). Classification (GTDB taxonomy): domain Bacteria; phylum Actinomycetota; class Actinomycetes; order Streptomycetales; family Streptomycetaceae; genus Streptomyces; species Streptomyces celluloflavus. Next base: position 50,027 of record JOEL01000035.1, on the reverse strand, counting down.
GCGAGGTCGTCTACAGCGAACCGGGCTCCGTCCCCAAGGCGCTCGGCGAGGTCGACGTCGTCTTCCCCGTCCTGCACGGCCCCTACGGAGAGGACGGCACCCTCCAGGGCCTGCTGGAACTCTCCGGTGTCCCCTACGTCGGCTCGGGTGTGCTCGCCTCGGCCGTCGGCCAGGACAAGGACTACATGAAGCGGGTGTTCACCTCCTTCGGGCTGCCCGTCGGCCCGTACGAGGTCGTCCGGCCGCGCGAGTGGGAGCAGGACCCCGCGGCCGCCCGTAAGAAGATCGTGGACTTCGCCGGTGAGCACGGCTGGCCGCTCTTCGTGAAGCCCGCACGGGCCGGCTCGTCCATGGGCATCACCAAGGTCGACGCCCTCGACGGCCTGGACGCGGCGATCGAGGAGGCGCGGCGGCACGACCCCAAGATCCTGGTGGAGTCGCTGCTGAGCGGCCGGGAGATCGAGTGCGGGGTGCTGGAGTTCGAGGACGGCCCGCGGGCCAGCCTGCCGGCCGAGATCCCGCCGGTCACCGCCCACGACTTCTACGACTTCGAGGCCAAGTACATCGACTCGGCCGACGGGATCGTCCCGGCGCCGCTGAGCCCCGAGCAGACGGCGAAGGTGCAGGAACTGGCCGTCGCGGCCTTCGAGGCGGCGTCCTGCGAGGGCCTGGTCCGCGCGGACTTCTTCCTCCAGGACAACGGCGAGTTCGTGATCAACGAGATCAACACGCTCCCCGGCTTCACCCCCATCTCGATGTACCCGCGGATGTGGCGGGAGAGCGGGGTGGACTACCCGGAGCTGATCGACCGGCTCATCCAGGCGGCGCTGCGCCGCTCCACCGGGCTGCGCTAGGGCCGGGGCGCCGGGTTTCCCGGCGCCTCAGACCCCGGCGGGGACGGCCCCGCGCACGGCGCCCGCGAGGGCGGTGAGCACATCGACCTCGGGGGCGTACCGCCCCGGAACGGTCACCTCGACATAGGACTTCCGCAGCACCGTGGTGAAGCGGTATCCGTCCCGCTGTTTCTCGAAGAGCCAGGTGACGCCGTCGACTTCCGCCGCGTCGGCGTAGGGGTTGTAATGTTCACTCCCGAACGTCAACACCTCGGGTTTTGGCACCCCACAGCGCAGTTGCACGGCAGGATCGCCCCAGAGAGCAGTGAAGTCGGAGGCCGGTACGGTGGCACGCCGCTCCAGCCCTTTCACGGTCTGCGGCAGTGCCTTCTGGAGCGCCCGGCAGTGCCGCGCGGCCTCGCCCGTCGCGGCGGGAATCGCCGGCCCCGCCGCGCTGTCCGCTGACGAACAGCTCACCGCGGCGAGAAACGCGGCGAGCACGGGCAGGGCCAGGCGCAGCGGCCGGCGACGCGAAGAAATCACCCGGCCGAGGATACGGGGGGGCTAGATATGGACGACCGGGCAGGTGAGGGTCCGCGTGATGCCGTCCACTTGCTGGACCTTGGCGACCACCATGCGACCCAGCTCATCGACCGTGTCGGCCTGCGCGCGCACGATGACGTCGTAGGGACCGGTCACATCCTCGGCCAGCAGCACACCGGGGATCTTCGCGATCACTTCCGCCACCGCCGAGGACTTGCCGACCTCGGTCTGGATCAGGATGTACGCCTGTACCACGGGACCTCCAGGGCGGCTACGAGGATCATGTGGGAAGAAGGGACGCCACGGTACCGCGTCACCGGGCGGCGCGGGGAGACCCGCGCGGTGAACGCGGCACCGGGCGGCGCAGTCGCAGCGGAGTACGGACCGTCCGTACGCATCAGAAGGGCAACAGCATGAAGGGCACCGTGGGCGAGCTGGGGGAATTCGGGCTGATCAGGGAGCTCACCTCCCGGCTCACCTCCACCCCGGCCGTACGGATCGGGCCGGGTGACGACGCCGCGGTGGTCACCGCGCCCGACCGGAGGGTCGTGGCCAGTACGGACGTTCTCCTGGAGGGCCGGCACTTCCGCCGTGACTGGTCCACCGCCTATGACGTGGGCCGCAAGGCCGCCGCGCAGAACCTCGCCGACATCGCGGCGATGGGCGCGGTGCCGACCGCGATCCTGCTCGGCCTGGTCGTCCCCGCGGAACTCCCCGCGACCTGGGCGACCGAGCTGATGGACGGGCTGCGCGACGAGTGCCAGGTGGCCGGCGCCGCGGTGGTCGGCGGCGATGTCGTCCGCGGCGACGTCATCACCGTCGCCATCACCGCGCTCGGCGACCTGCGCAACCAGGAGCCGGTCACTCGCGGGGGTGCGCAGCCCGGCGACGTCGTCGCGGTGACGGGCTGGCTCGGCTGGTCCGCCGCCGGTTACGCCGTCCTCACCCGCGGCTTCCGCTCGCCGCGCGCCTTCGTCGAGGCGCACCGCCGCCCCGAACCGCCGTACCACGCGGGCCCGGCCGCCGCCGGGCTCGGCGCCACCGCGATGACGGACGTCAGCGACGGCCTCGTCGCCGACCTGCGGCACATCGCCGAGGCCAGCAAGGTCCGCATCGACCTGCGCTCCGCCGCGATCGACATCCCCTCGCAGATGGCCGATATCGGTACGGCCGTCGGCGTGGATCCGATGCAGTGGGTGCTCAACGGCGGTGAGGACCACGCGATCGTGGCCACCTTCCCGCCGGATGTGAAGCTGCCCGCCCGCTGGAAGGTGATCGGCGAGGTGCTCCACCCCTCCGCGCTGCCGCAGGTGACGGTGGACGGCGCCTCCTGGACGAAGACCGGCTGGGACCACTTCGGGGACAACGGGGACGCCGAGTAGATTCGGCGCCATGCGCACACCTCCACGCGTCCTGACCGTCGCCGGGTCCGACTCCGGCGGCGGCGCGGGTATCCAGGCCGATCTCAAGACGATGCTGGCGCTGGGCACCCACGGTATGAGCGTGCTCACCGCCGTCACCGCGCAGAACTCGCTCGGTGTGCACGGCGCGTGGGAACTGCCGGTCGAGGCCGTCCGGGCCCAGTTCCGCAGCGTCGTCGACGATATCGGCGTCCAGGCGGTGAAGACCGGGATGCTCTCCTCGCCCGCCCTCGTCACGACCGTCGCGGAACTGCTGGCCGGGCTGCGGGTGCCGGTCGTCGTCGACCCGGTCGGGGTCTCCAAGCACGGCGACACCCTGCTGGCCGCCACCGCCCTGGACGCGGTCCGCACCAAGCTGCTGCCGACCGCGACGGTGGCCACCCCCAACCTGGACGAGGTCGCCCAGCTGACCGGGGTACGGGTGCGGGAAACGGCCGATATGCCGCGGGCGGCCGACGCGATCCTGGCCCTCGGACCGCGCTGGGCGCTGATCAAGGGCGGCCATCTGCCGACGGACCCGGCGCGCGCGGTTCCCGTCGAGGCCGTCGACCTGCTCACCGACGGCACCGACGAACACTGGCTGCGCGCCCCCCGGCACGGCAACCGGCACACCCACGGCACCGGTTGCACCCTCGCCAGCGCCATCGCCGCACAGCTCGCCAAGGGCGACACCGTCCCGCGGGCCGTGGCGGCGGCGAAGGAGTACGTCACCGGCGCCCTCGCGGCCGGCTTCCGGCTGGGTGCGGGCATCGGCCCCGTGGACCACGGCTGGCGGCTGCGCCGGGACGGCTGAGGCCCGACCGGAAGACGACGCCGCACCGGGAAAGCCCCTGAGGGAAAGCCCCTGAGGGAAAGCCCTCAGGGGCGAGTCGGCCGCCGTGCGGACAAGCGAAAGCCGGCCCACCTTCCGGTGGACCGGCTTCTCACAGCAACCGGCTGGGCTGCGCTACGGCTAAGACGTCAGCGCGAGACCTTGCCGGCCTTGATGCACGAGGTGCAGACGTTGAGCCGCTTCGGCGTGCGCCCGATCACTGCACGGACCGTCTGGATGTTGGGATTCCAACGACGGTTGGTGCGGCGATGCGAGTGCGAGACACTCTTGCCGAAGCCCGGCCCCTTGCCGCAGACGTCGCAGTTGGCAGCCACGGGTCACTCCAAAGACTTCAGATGCACTTACGGTGAATCCCAACGGGCCGAGTGCATTGACCGACCGGCGCCGCCAGGAGAGGAATGGCCCGATTCGCATCGGGCAACCGGAGCAGCATACAACGGCCGCTCCCGTAGAACGAAACTACCATGAGCGCCCCGGGCCCCCGCCCCGGCCTCCCCACCGGACCGCCGCTACTGTGCGGTGCATCCCGTGACCCAGGAGGACGACGTGCCGTACCCGCTCGACGCCGCAGCGGTACGTGCCTGGTGCGGGCTGGCCCTGGAGGCACTCGGCCGGGAGCGGGCGCGGATCGACGCGATCAACGTCTACCCGGTGGCCGACGGCGACACCGGCACCAACCTCTACCTGACCCTCGAATCCGCCGCCCGCGCCGTCGAGGCGGCGTTCGACGGGCACGCCGCCGCCGGCACCGCGCCCCGCCTCGCCGATGCCCTCGGCGCCATGGCGCACGGCGCCCTCATAGGGGCCCGCGGCAACTCCGGCACGATCCTCGCGCAACTGCTGCGCGGCATGACCGAGGTGCTGGCGGCCACGGACGGGCCCGGCGGCGCGGACGCCGACGCGCTGCGGCGGGCGCTGCGCCGGGCCGCCGAGTCCGCGTACGCGGCCGTCGAGCACCCGGTGGAGGGCACCGTGCTGACGGTGGCGACCGCCGCCGCGGCAGGCGCGGAGCGGGCCCGCGGCGAGGTCGTCGAGGTCGCGCGGGCCGCCTGCGCGCAGGCGCGCACCGCCCTGCGGGCGACCCCAGGGCAGCTCGCGGTCCTCGGCCGGGCGGGCGTCGTGGACGCGGGCGGCTGCGGACTGGTCGCGCTGCTCGGCGCGCTCGCCGACGCGCTGTCCGGCGAGGTCTCGGCCGCCCCCGTCGCCGTACGGGCCGACGCCCCGCTCCCCGTGGCGGCCGGTCCCGCGGCGGCGCACGGGGCGGCGGCCGGCTGCGGCGCCGGTGACCCGCCGGACGCCGAGGGGCCCGCCTTCGAAGTGATCTATCTCCTGGAGGCGGGCGACGCCGCCGTGGCGCGGCTGCGGACCCGGCTCGACGGGCTCGGCGACTCCCTGGTGGTGGTCGGCGGGGACGGCCTGTGGAACGTCCACGTCCATGTCGACGACGCGGGAGCCGCCGTCGAGGCCGGGATCGAGGCGGGCCGCCCGTACCGGATCCGCATCACCCACTTCGGCGGCACCGCCCGCACGAAGGAGCCCGAGATGGCGGCGCGGGCCGTCGTCGCGGTGGTGCCGGGCGACGGGCTCGCCGGGCTGTGCGCCGGGGCGGGCGCGACCGCGGTGACCACCCGTCCCGGGGAGCCGCCCGCCAGCGGCGAGCTGGTGCAGGCGATCCGGCAGGCGCACGCCCGCGAGGTGATGCTGCTGCCCAACGACCCCGGCCTGCGGCACACCGCGGCGGCCGCCGCGGAAGAGGCCCGCACCGAAGGTGTCCGGGTCGCGCTCATCCCCACCCGGTCCGCCGTCCAGGGCCTCGCGGCGCTGGCCGTCCACGAACCGGCCCGCAGCTTCGACGAGGACGTGGTCGCGATGACCTCGGCAGCGGGCGCCACCCGCTACGCCGAGCTGGCCGTCGCCGAGCGGCAGTCCTGGACGATGGCCGGCATCTGCCAGGCCGGGGACGTACTCGGCCTGATCGACGGCGATGTCGCGGTGATCGGCGCCGACCTGGCGCGGACCGCGATGACGGTCCTGGACCGGATGCTCTCCGCGGGCGGGGAACTGGTCACCCTGGTGCTGGGCGCGGACGCCCCCGCCGCCCTGGGCCGGCGGCTGGAGCGGTACGTCCGCGAGCGCCATCTCGCCGTGGACACCGTGGTCTACGAAGGCGGACAGCACGCCGCGCCGCTGCTCATCGGCGTCGAATAGGGCCGAAGAGGACCGAATGGGACCGAATTAGGGCTGCGCCCGGGGTGGAAGACTGCGCCCGGGGTGGAAGGCTGCGCCCGGGGCGGAAAAGGCGGGCGGACCGGAAGAGCGGTAGCCCGAAAGACGGTGATTCTGGTCCGTTGTCAGTGGTGTGGTGTGCAATGGACCGCGTGGCCGCGCTCGACGAACCCCTGAAGAAAATCCTCGGTGGCACCACCGCGAAGGTGCTGGCCGAGCATCTCGACCTGCATACGGTCGGGGATTTGCTGCATCACTATCCCCGGCGCTATGCCGAGCGCGGTGAACTCACCCGCCTCGCCGATCTGCCGCTGGACGAACACGTCACGGTCGTCGCGCAGGTCGCCGACGCCCGTGTCATGAAATTCAACGGCGGCCGCGGACAGCGGCTGGAAGTGACGCTCACCGACGGCAGCGGCCGGCTGCAGCTGGTCTTTTTCGGCAAGGGCATCCACAAACCGCACAAAGACCTGCTGCCGGGGAGCCGCGCGCTGTTCGCGGGAAAGGTCTCCGTTTTCAACCGCAAACTCCAGCTCGCGCACCCCGAATACCAACTCCTCGACCGCGATGACGACACCGGCGCGGTCGACGCCTTCGCCGGCCGGCTCCTGCCGATCTATCCGGCCTGCCAGCAGATGGCGTCGTGGAAACTCGCCAAGGCGGTCGACGCGGTGCTCCCCAGCGCCCCGGACGCCGTCGACCCGCTGCCCGAGGCGCTGCGCGCGGGCCGTGCGCTGGTGCCGCTGCCGGAGGCGCTGCTGAAGATCCACCGGCCGGCGACCAAGGCCGATATCGCCGATGCGCGGGCCCGGCTGAAGTGGGACGAGGCGTTCGTCCTCCAGGTCGCGCTCGCCAGGCGGCGGCTGGCCGAGACCCAACTCCCGGCCGTACCACGGACGTTGGTGGCGGACGGCATCCTCGACGCCTTCGACGCCAAGCTGCCGTTCACCCTCACCGAGGGACAGCAGAAGGTCAGCCGGGAGATCTTCGACGATCTGGCGACCGACCACCCCATGCACCGCCTCCTCCAGGGCGAGGTGGGCTCCGGCAAGGCGCAGCCGCTGGACGCGCTGGTGCTGACACCCCGGGGGTTCCGCCCCATGGGGGAGCTGGCCGTGGGCGCCGAGGTGGTGGTGCCGACGGGCGAGACCGCCGTCGTGGACGGGGTCTTCCCGCAGGGCGAGCGGGAGGTCTGGCGGCTGGTGCTGTCCGACGGCAGCCGCATCGAATGCGACGACGAACACCTCTGGATCGTCACGGCCACCGGCACCGGGGAGCAGGGGCAGGGCGCGTCAAGGGTCCTCACGACCCGCGAGCTGCGGGCCGGGCTCCGGGACGCCGACGGCCGGCCCAGGTGGTCCATCGTGCCGGCGACCCCGGTGGATCTCGACGGTGGCGAGGACCGGCCGCTCGACCCGTACCGGCTGGGGCTGCTGCTGGGCGGCGGCGACCCGGATCCAGGGGCGCAGCCGGACTCCGGTGTGCCGGTGGACGTACCGCACGAGCGGTGCGTACCCGCCGCCTACCGGAACGCGCCGGTCAAGGACCGGCTGGCGGTGCTCCAAGGCCTGATGGACGCGGCGGGCACGGTCCGGGCGGGGGAGCCGGATGAGCCGGACGGGCCGGTTGTGCCGGACGGCATGGGCGAGCCGGCCGCGGGTCCCCGGTCCGGTGCGCCCGCCCCGGCGAGCGCGTGGTTCCGTACGGACTCGGCGCGGCTGGCCGACGACCTCGCCTGGCTCGTGCGGTCCCTGGGCGGCCGGGCGCAGGTCCGCCCTGCGCGGGTGCGGGACGCCCGCCCCGCACCCGGGGCGGACGCCGCGTACGGCGTCTCGGTGGCACTGCCCGGGGAGTACCCGCCCTTCCGGCGGGCGGAGCCGGGCCGCCTCGCCCCGCGGCCCGCGGACGACCCCGGCTTCCGGCGGGCCGTCCACGCCGTCGAGTACGCCGGCCGCAAGCCCGTCCAGTGCATCAGCGTCGCGCATCCGGACCACGCCTATGTGACCGACCACTTCACGGTCACGCACAACACCATGGTCGCGCTCCGCGCCATGCTCGGGGTGGTGGACGGCGGCGGCCAGGCCGCGATGCTCGCGCCGACCGAGGTCCTGGCGCAGCAGCACCACCGCTCGGTCACCGAGATGATGGGGGAACTGGCCCAGGGTGGCATGCTGGGCGGCGCCGAACACGGCACGAAGGTGGTGCTGCTGACGGGCTCCATGGGCGCCGCGGCCCGGCGCCAGGCGCTGCTGGACCTGGTCACCGGCGAGGCCGGGATCGTCATCGGCACACATGCCCTGATCGAGGACAAGGTGCGGTTCCACGACCTGGGCCTGGTCGTCGTCGACGAGCAGCACCGCTTCGGCGTCGAGCAGCGGGACGCGCTGCGCGGCAAGGGCAAACAGCCGCCGCACCTCCTGGTGATGACCGCGACCCCCATTCCGCGCACGGTCGCGATGACCGTCTTCGGCGATCTGGAGACCTCCGTACTGGACCAGCTCCCCGCCGGACGTTCCCCGATCGCCACCCATGTGGTGCCCGCCAAGGACAAGCCGCACTTCCTCGCACGGGCCTGGGAGCGGGTCCGCGAAGAGGTCGGGGCCGGGCACCAGGGGTATGTGGTGTGCCCCCGGATCGGCGACGAGGAGGATGCCCCCAAGGGCGCCGGGAAGGGCGCCGGCAAGGGGGCGAAGGGCGCAGCGGCGGAGGTCTCACCGGAGGACGCGGCGGAGAAGCGGCCGCCGCTGGCGGTGCTGGACATCGCCGAGCAGCTCACCAAGGGCCCCCTCGCGGGCCTGCGGGTGGCGGTGCTGCACGGCAGGATGGCCCCGGACGACAAGGACGACGTGATGCGCCGGTTCGCCGCCGGCGAGGTGGACGTCCTGGTCGCGACGACCGTCATCGAGGTCGGGGTGAACGTCCCGAACGCCACCGCGATGGTGATCATGGACGCGGACCGCTTCGGCGTCTCCCAACTGCACCAGCTGCGCGGCCGGGTCGGCCGCGGCGCGGCGCCCGGTCTGTGCCTGCTGGTCAGCGAGATGCCCGAGGCCAGCCCGGCCCGCGCCCGGCTCGCCGCCGTCGCCGGCACCCTCGACGGCTTCGCGCTCTCGCGTATCGACCTGGAGCAGCGCCGCGAGGGCGATGTCCTCGGACAGGCGCAGTCCGGCGTCCGCTCCTCGCTGCGGGTGCTCACGGTCATCGACGACGAGGAGGTGATCGCGGCCGCCCGCGAGGAGGCCACCGCGCTGGTCGCCGCCGACCCCGGCCTGACCGGCCACCCCGAGCTGCGGACCGCGCTGGCCGCCCTGCTGGACGACACCCGCGAGCAGTACCTGGACAAGGGCTGACGGCCCCGGCGGAAGCGGCCGGCGGCCCCGGCACGGCGAGGGGCACCCGCCGGACGCCGGGCCACGTGAGATCCCTCACCGCACCGCCCGGCGGCCCGGCCGGACGTTGCCCGCTGCCCGACGGAATATCGTGGGGGAGTGGGGCCTGCCCGGCTCCCGCACCGCCACTGACCACGTACGACGTAAGGACGGGCCCATGACCCGCGTGATCGCCGGTACCGCCGGCGGCCGCCGCCTGGCCGTACCACCGGGGACGGGTACCCGCCCGACCTCCGACCGGGCGCGCGAGGGCCTCTTCTCCACCTGGGAGTCGCTCGACGGCCCGCTGGCCGGCGCCCGCGTCCTGGACCTGTACGGCGGCTCCGGCGCGGTCGGCCTGGAGGCGCTCTCCCGCGGCGCCGCCCATGTCCTGCTCGTCGAGGCCGACGCCCGTGCCGCCCGCACCATCCGCGAGAACGTCCGGGCCGTGGGCCTGCCGGGCGCCGAAGTGCGGCCGGGCAAGGCCGAGCAGACCGCGGCGTCCCCGGCCCCGGCCGACCCGTACGACATCGTGTTCCTGGACCCGCCGTACGCCGTCACCGACGAGGAACTCCGCGAGATCCTGCTCACACTCCGGGGGCAGGGGTGGCTTGCGGAAGAGGCACTCGTCACCGTGGAACGCAGCACCAGAGGCGGCACGTTCCCATGGCCGGACGGTTTCGAAGCGATCAGGGCCCGTCGTTACGGCGAGGGGACGCTTTGGTACGGTCGCGCCGCTTCGACGTCCGCCGAATCGACGTCAGCAAGCGAGTCATGACCGGATCGGAGAGCGAGGAACCCGAGTTGCGCCGCGCCGTCTGTCCGGGGTCGTTCGACCCCATCACCAACGGGCACCTGGACATCATCGCCCGTGCCTCCAAGCTGTACGACGTCGTCCACGTCGCCGTGATGATCAACAAGTCCAAGCAGGGGCTGTTCACGGTCGAGGAGCGGATCGAGCTGATCCGCCGGGCCACCGCCGAGTACGGCAACGTCGAGGTCGAGTCCTTCCACGGCCTCCTCGTCGACTTCTGCAAACAGCGCGACATCCCCGCCATCGTCAAGGGGCTGCGCGCGGTCAGCGACTTCGACTACGAGCTCCAGATGGCCCAGATGAACAACGGGCTCTCCGGAGTGGAGACCCTCTTCGTCCCCACCAACCCCACCTACAGCTTCCTCTCCTCCAGCCTCGTCAAGGAGGTCGCGGCGTGGGGCGGCGATGTCGCCCACCTGGTGCCGCCGTTCGTCCTCGAAGCCCTCACCGAACGCCTGCGGAACAAGCACTGACGGGTGCGCGGCCCGGCGCGCACCCAGCAGGACTGACGCCCCGTCAGCAGGTGTCGGGGCCGGGTCCGATGGCCGTAGAGTCGTCCCGTTCCCTCGTTCCAACCCTTCAGAGAGTGGCGAGTCCAAGGTGGACGTGCAGAAGAAGCTCGACGACATCGTCCGGGCCATCGGCAGCGCCCGGTCGGTACCCATGTCGGCCTCGTGCGTGGTCAACCGCGCCGAGCTGCTCGCCATGCTCGACGAGGTGCGCGCGGCGCTGCCCGACTCCCTCGCCCAGGCGCAGGAGCTGCTCGGCGGACGCCGGCAGATGGTCGAGCAGGCGCAGGCCGAGGCGGAGCGGATCATCGAGTCCGCGCACGCCCACCGCGGTTCGCTGATCTCCGACACCGAGGTCGCCCGGCAGTCCCAGGACGAGGCGGACCGGATCCTCGGCGACGCCCGCCGGGAGGCGGAGGAGATCCGGGCCGAGGCGGACGACTACGTCGACAGCAAGCTCGCCAACTTCGAGGTGGTCCTCACCAAGACCATCGGTTCCGTGGACCGCGGCCGGGAGAAGCTGCTCGGCCGCGGCCCCGGCCTCGACGAGCAGGGCTACGAGGACACCGAGGCCCCCGAGCGCAGCGCCGACCCGGAGACGCTCAAGCAGCGCGCCGACACCTATGTCGACGCCAAGTTCGGCGCGTTCCAGGCCGTACTGACCAAGACCCTGGAAGCGGTCGGCCGCGGCCGCGACAAGCTTCAGGGCGCCCGGCCCATCGACGAGCTCGGCGCGCATCTGGCAGCGCAGGACGAACTCCAGGCCGGCGCGCCACAGGCCGACGCCGACTATCTGGCGGGCCTCGCGGGCATCGGTGAAGACCGGCCTCCGCAGACACCCCGGATGCCCCAGGCCCCCGAGCCGCAGCCCCAGAACCATCAGCCCCACGAGCACCACCAGGACCCCCAGCAGCCACTCCAGCCCCAGCAGCCCTACTACGCGGACCCGGCCTACCAGCAGCAGGACGCCTACGGCTATCAGCAGCCTCAGCAGGCCCAGCAGGACCCGTACGTCCAGCAGCAGGATCCGTACGGCTACGGCTGGCAGCAGCAGGGCTACGACCCGAACGCCGGCTACCTCCCGCAGCAGCAGGTGCCGCAGCAGCCCCGGCACGCCCCGCAGGACCGGGCCGGTGCGCTCGACGAGACCAGTCTCTTCGACACCAGCATGATCAATCTGGATCAGCTCCGGCAGTACGAAGAGGGCCGTCCGTAGGTACCGGCCGGGGCCGCCGGTGAGCGGCCGGAAGCGGATTGGGCCTATCGGGGCCCGTCCAGTATCCTGGCTCTTCGGTCGCGTGTACGTCCGCGATCTCTGCTGCCCAACCACCGATCCGGTGACGGGCGGCTCGTACCGCAGTACAGAAAGCAGGAAGCCATCAACGCCCGCCTCGACCATCGTTCCCCGCTCGTGTTCGACACACGCGAGCTGGGTCGTCGTCCCGGCACGCTCAAGCGGCTCTCCCGCACCGTCGAGGCCCCCCGGGACCTCGGCAACGAGGTCATCGGAGTGCCCGAGGGCGCGCCGGTCGAACTCGACCTCCGCCTGGAATCGGTCATGGACGGGGTGCTTGTCACAGGCACCGCCCGTGCAACCGTGAAGGGGGAGTGCGTAAGGTGTCTGGAGCCGCTGGAGCGAGAGTTCCACGCGGACTTCCAGGAGATGTTCTCCTACCCCGACGCCGACGCCCGGATCCGCCCCGCGGAATCCGGCGACGACGCCGAGGACGAGGAGGACACCCTCTTCGTCGAGGACGATTTGTTCGACCTCGAACCCGTGCTGCGGGACGCGGTGGTGCTCGCACTTCCGCTGCAGCCGGTGTGCCAGGACGACTGCCCCGGTCTGTGCTCCGAATGCGGAGTGCGGCTCGCGGACGACCCGGACCACCATCACGATGCCGTCGACGCCCGTTGGGCGGCTTTGCAGGAACTCGCCGGTGCCAACCAGGACGGCGAGAAGGACAACGCCCCCCGCCTTGGCGGGGATGAACCTCAGGAGAAGTAGCCGTGGCTGTTCCGAAGCGGAAGATGTCGCGCAGCAACACGCGCCACCGCCGGTCGCAGTGGAAGGCTGCGGTCCCCACCCTGGTGTCGTGCGAGCGCTGCCATGAGCCGAAGCAGCAGCACATCGCGTGCCCGAGCTGCGGCACCTACAACAAGCGCCAGGTCCTCGAGGTCTGAGCGGCTGGTGACGGGCTCCATGTCAGAAGCCAATTCGGCTCCCCGCCAGCGCGGGGGTGAGCCGCGCGACGGTGAACCGGCGCCGGCAGACACAGCCTCGTCCCACACGCTTCTGGAAGGGCGGCTCGGGTACCAGCTCGAGTCCGCCCTTCTGGTGCGTGCGCTGACGCACCGCTCGTACGCATACGAGAACGGCGGTCTGCCCACCAACGAGCGGCTCGAATTCCTCGGGGATTCGGTGCTCGGCCTGGTGGTCACGGACACGCTGTACAAGATCCACCCCGATCTGCCGGAAGGCCAGCTGGCCAAACTGCGGGCCGCGGTGGTCAACTCGCGTGCACTCGCCGAGGTGGGGCGCGGCCTCGACCTCGGTGCCTTCATCCGCCTCGGCCGGGGCGAAGAGGGCACGGGCGGCCGGGACAAGGCATCCATCCTCGCCGACACCCTGGAAGCGGTGATCGGCGCGGTCTATCTCGATCAGGGCCTCGACGCGGCGGGTGAGCTGGTACACCGGCTCTTCGACCCGCTCATCGAGAAGTCCTCCCGTCTGGGCGCGGGCCTCGACTGGAAGACGAGCCTCCAGGAACTCACCGCGACCCAAGGTCTCGGTGTCCCGGAGTACCTGGTCAGCGAGACCGGTCCCGACCACGAGAAGACCTTCACTGCTGCTGCCCGCGTCGGTGGTGTCTCGTACGGCACCGGCACCGGCCGCAGCAAGAAGGAAGCCGAGCAGCAGGCGGCGGAGTCCGCGTGGCGCGCGATCAGCGCCGCGGCGGATTCGGCGGCCGAGGAAGCGGCTTCCGGCGACGAGGCGTCGCAGGCGGCCGAGGACGTGCCGCCGGCCGACGACACCACGTCGCAGGCATCCTGAATCCCCTCTTCTGACCCTGTCCGGGCGGTCCCGCCGCCCGGACAGGGTCAGAAGTCTTTCCCGAGGAGTCCCTTTGCCCGAGCTGCCCGAGGTCGAGGTCGTCCGCCGCGGACTGGCACGCTGGGTCAGCGGCCGTACGGTCGACACCGTCGAGGTCCTGCACCCGCGCGCGATCCGCCGGCACGCGGCGGGTGCGGCCGATTTCGCGGCCCGGCTCAAGGGACTGCGCATCGGCGAGGCGCGCCGCCGCGGCAAATACCTCTGGCTCCCGGTGGCCGGCGGCGAGATATGGTCCGCCGTTCCGGAGGGGGCTCCGGCCGCCCTGGTGCCGTCCGAGGGCCACGGCCTCGCGGTCCTCGCGCACCTCGGTATGAGCGGTCAGCTGCTGGTCCAGCCGCAGGACGCCCCGGACGAGAAGCATCTGCGCGTCCGGATCCGCTTCGACGACGCCGAGGACACCGAGCTCCGCTTCGTCGACCAGCGCACCTTCGGCGGCCTCTCGCTGCACGACACCGTCCCGGGCGACGCCGACGACCTCCCCGACGTCATCGCGCACATCGCCCGCGACCCGCTCGACGCGGCCTTCGACGACGCCGCCTTCCACGACGCGCTGCGCCGCCGCCGGACCACCGTCAAACGCGCTCTGCTCGACCAGTCGCTGATCAGCGGCGTCGGCAACATCTACGCCGACGAGGCGCTGTGGCGCTCGCGGCTGCACTACGAGCGGCCGACCGCCGGCTTCACCCGGCCCCGCACCGCCGAGCTGCTCGGCCACGTCCGGGAGGTGATGAACGCCGCGCTCGCCGTCGGGGGCACCAGCTTCGACAGTCTCTACGTCAATGTGAACGGCGAATCCGGCTACTTCGCGCGGTCCCTGGACGCCTACGGACGCGCGGACGAACCCTGCCGCCGCTGCGGAACGCCCATCCGCCGCCGGCCCTGGATGAACCGCTCCAGCTACTTCTGCCCCCGCTGCCAGCGCCCGCCCCGGCCCATCCACGGCGGCTGAGGCGCGGGCCGGGGACCGGCAGCGGCCCGCGGGTGACGTACCGGGGTCAGAAGCCGAATTCCTGGGTCCACCAGGGGCCGCCGGGGCCGAAGTGGGCTCCGACGCCGAGGGTCCGGTACTCGCAGTTGAGGATGTTGGCGCGGTGGCCGGGGCTGTTCATCCAGGTCTTCATCACCGATTGGGCGTCGGCCTGGCCGCGGGCGATGTTCTCGCCGCCCAGGTCGCCGATGCCCCGGTGGCGGGCGCGGTCCCAGGGGCTCGCACCGTCCGGGTCGGTGTGGTCGAAGAACTGGCGCCGGGCCATGTCGTCGCTGAACTGCTGAGCCAGACCGCCCAGTTCGTGGTTGGCGGTCACCGGGGAGCAGCCGGCTTGGGCGCGCTCCTGGTTCACGAGGGACAGCACCTGGGCCTCGGCCGACGACCCGCCGTCCGCGGCCTTCGGCGGATGCGAGGCGCGCTGCGGCGCCGCGGGGGTTGCGGGGGTGGCGGGGCGGTGCGCACCGGCCGTTCCGGCTGAGGGCTGCGACGGTTGCCGGGGCGACGGGGTGGTCGAGGGAGCCGCGGCCGAGGACGGCCGGCCGGTCTCCGGGGCCGACGGGCGGCCGGTGCCGCGGCCCGCCGGGTCCGCGGTGGGTCCGGCCGACGCGGTGGCGCCGCCGTCCTGCGGCGCGGCGTCCGGCAGCGAGTCGGCGCGTACCCGCTCACCGAGGCCGCCGCCGCCCGGCTCGAACCGGTCGCCGCCGGGCAGCAGTCCGGAGGCGACCGCCACGGTGCCCATGGCCACGGCGGCGGAGGCGCCGAGCAGCCCCGTGCGCAGCGGTACCGTCCGGCGCCCGCGCGCCGCGCGCCGGCCGCGGGGCCGGGTGGCGGCCTCCGTGACGGGCGGCGCGGCCGGTCGTACGTCACCGGGCGGCGCGCCTATGGATTCCGGCGCCGGGGGAGCGGAGCGTCGATGGCGGCCCATCCGCTGTCTTCCTTCCGTCAGTGTGAACGTCCCTCACCCGTATGGGTGAGGGACGCTGTCGGCGGACTGTACGCCATCACGCAAGAGGCCGAAGTGCCCGTTGTGCAATTGTCCGGTTAACGTGCACACATGAATGAAGATGTCCGGGTGACCGCATGGGTGCGCGGCCGGGTTCAAGGGGTCGGATTCCGTTGGTTCGCGCGGGCCAACGCGCTGCGCATCGGCGCGCTCGTCGGGTTCGCCCTCAACCTTGAGGACGGCCGCGTCCAGGTCGTCGCCGAGGGCCCGAAGGATCACTGCGAGCAGTTGCTGGAGTGGCTGCGCACCGGAGACACGCCCGGCCGGGTCGATGGCGTCACTGAGATCTGGGCCACTCCCCGCGGTGGTTACGACGGCTTCGCGATCCGCTGAGGGGGCTCCCGGAAACCGGCCGGACGGTCGGTCGAGGTGATCTTGGCGCCCCGCGCGTGTCGCCTGCTCACGGGAGATATCGGCTGGTGGTTGCCAACTCGGCCGACCCGTGCAAGGCTGCCGCTGTAGGCATGATCTCCACGCCCCCGCGGGGCCTTTCTGGAGAGTTCGCGCAGTGCCCATACGGCCGCGCACTCTCAGGCACCCGAGGATACGGGGCGTGATCGTGTTGACCCTCAAACCGTTTGGTGAGACGCTGGAATCCCCGCGCACCTTAGCTGTTTGCCATTGAGTGCACCAGGTAATGACAAGCACCGCGGGTGCGAATCCCTCACGACCCACACCGCTTCGGTCGGTCACTCATTGTGGAGGACCATCCATCATGGCAAAGGCGCTTCTCGGTTACGTCGGCGGCTCCGACCCCCGAGTCCACTCCGAGATGCGACGGCTTCAGCAGCGTGTCCAGGACCTGGAATCCGAACTGATCCGGATGCAGGCCGAGAACGACATGCTGTCCGCTGCCGCACGTCGCGACGGCTCGATGCTCGACATCGACGTACCCCAGGCGGAGCCTGCGCTCACCTGACCCCAACCCCCGGACGGTGGACTGCTCGCCAGTCGCTCGAGGCACCGTTCTTCTACAAGATCTGCAAGGGACGCTTCGGCGTCCCTTCGTCGTTTCCCCGTCATTTCCGCTTCGGCTTTCCGGCGCTTTCCTTACCGCATGGTGTGCCCTGCGCTTTCCTTGGTGAAACCGAAAACAACAGCGGTCCCCCGCCGCCGATGCGCCCCGCTGCGCAGGCCACGGCCCGTTCCCGGACGGCCGCGGGCGACGGGAATGTTGCGGCCGGGCCGCCGCCGGACGGGCGGTAAAGTCCAAAGACGTGCATCTCAAGAGTCTGACCCTGCGAGGCTTCAAGTCCTTCGCCTCCGCCACGACGCTGCGATTCGAACCCGGCATCACCTGTGTCGTGGGCCCCAATGGTTCCGGCAAGTCCAATGTCGTGGACGCGCTGTCCTGGGTCATGGGCGAGCAGGGCGCCAAATCGCTGCGCGGCGGCAAGATGGAGGACGTCATCTTCGCCGGGACGACCGGCCGGCTGCCGCTGGGCCGCGCCGAGGTCGCGCTCACCATCGACAACTCCGACGGCGCGCTGCCCATCGAGTACGCCGAAGTCACCCTCACCCGGACCATGTTCCGCAACGGCGGCAGCGAATACCAGATCAACGGTGACACCTGCCGGCTGCTGGACATCCAGGAGCTGCTGTCGGACTCCGGTATCGGCCGCGAGATGCACGTCATCGTCGGCCAGGGCCAGCTCGACTCCGTACTGCACGCCGACCCCATGGGGCGCCGGGCGTTCATCGAGGAGGCGGCCGGCGTCCTCAAGCACCGCAAGCGCAAGGAGAAGGCGCTGCGGAAGCTGGACGCGATGCGGGCCAATCTCGCCCGCGTCCAGGATCTGACCGAGGAGCTGCGGCGGCAGCTCAAACCGCTGGGGCGGCAGGCCGCCGTGGCCCGGCGGGCCGCCGTCATCCAGGCCGAGCTGCGCGACGCCCGGCTGCGGCTGCTCGCCGACGACCTCGTCACCCTGCGCCGGGCGCTGCGCGCCGAGATCGCCGATGAGGCGGCGCTGCGGGAACGCCGGGAGGCGGCCCAGGCGCGGCTGCGCACCGCCCAGCAGCGCGAGGCGGTGCTGCAGGAGGAGGTGCGCACGCTGACACCGCGGGTGCAGCGGGCGCAGCAGACCTGGTACGAGCTGTCGCAGCTCGCGGAGCGGGTGCGCGGCACGGTCTCGCTGGCCGAGGCGCGGGTCCGGAGCGCCGCGGCGGCCCCGCCGGACGAGGGGCGCGGGCGCGACCCCGAGGAGCTGGAGCGCGAGGCGGCCCGGATCCGCGAGCAGGAGGCGGAGCTGGCGGCGGCGCTGGAGGCGGCGAACCGGGCGCTGGAGGACACCGTCGAACACCGTGCCGGGCTGGAGCGGCAGTTGGCGGACGAGGAGCGGCGGCTGCGCGACCTGGCCCGTGCCATCGCCGACCGGCGCGAGGGGCTCGCGCGGCTGAGCGGGCAGGTCACCGCCGCGCGCGGCCGGGCGGCCTCGGCCCAGGCGGAGATCGGCCGGCTCGCCGAGGCCAGGGACGGCGCCCGGCAGCGCGCGACCGCGGCCCAGGAGGCGTACGAGCAACTGCGGGCCGAGGTGGCCGGGCTGGACGCGGACGACGAGGAGACCGCGGCCCGGCACGGCGCGGCCCGGCGGGAACTGGCCGCGGCGGAGACCGCGCTGAGTGCCGCCCGGGAGGCGCTGACCGCGGCCGAGCGCAAGCGCGCCGCGACCGCCGCCCGGCACGACGCGCTGGCGCTCGGGCTGCGCCGCAAGGACGGTACGGGGGCGCTGCTGGCCGCCGCGGACCAGCTCACCGGTGTGCTCGGTCCGGCGGCGGAGCTGCTGACCGTCCGGCCCGGCTTCGAGATCCCGGTCGCGGCGGCGCTCGGCGCGGCCGCGGACGCCCTCGCGGTCACCGATCCGGCCACCGCCGCCGACGCCATCCGCCTGCTGCGCAAACAGGACGCGGGGCGGGCGGCGATGGTGCTGGGTGCCGGAAGCGGGGGCGGCGCAGGCAGGGCGGCGGGTGAGGTGACGGGTGCCGCGGGCGCGGTTGCGTCCGGGGCGGTACGGGTGCCGGGCCCCGCGCGGGCGGCCGGGGCGGCGGACCCGGGGGGTGGCGGCGGTGCGGGGCGTACGGTGATCGGCTCTCAGGGGACGGGTGTGCCCGAGGCTGCGGAGGCGGCCGAGGCGGTCGGTACGAGTGGTGTGACGGGGCGGCTGGGTGCGGCGGTCGGCGCGGAGGGGTCGGTCAGCGGGGCCCGTGCGGATGGTGCTGACGGCATGACCGGTGTGGCAGGTGTGGCGGTCGGTTCCGGCCGTCCTACCGGTGTGGGGGAGGCGACCGGAGTGCCGGACGGGGCCGGTTTCGCGGAGCGGGCCGGTGTGTCCGCCGGGGTGGCGGGCGGCGCCGGGATCCCCGCGCCCGCCGGACCCCGGGTGCCCGACAGCTCCGCCGAGCCGGTCAGGGTGAGCGAACTGGTGTGCGGGCCACCGGGGTTGACCGCCGCGGTGGCGCGGCTGCTGCGGGACGTGGTGGTCGTCGGGACGCTGGAGGACGCCGAGGATCTGGTGGCCGCGCGGCCGGAGCTGACGGCGGTGACCGGGGAGGGCGATCTGCTCGGGGCGCATTTCGCGCAGGGCGGGTCGGCCGGTGCGCCGAGCCTGCTGGAGGTGCAGGCGTCCGTCGACGAGGCGGCGGCGGAGCTGGTGGCGCTGGCGGCGCGCTGCCAGGAGCTGGCGCTGGTACAGCGGGCCGCGGGGGAGCGGCGTGACGCGTGCGCCGCGCTGGTCGAGGAGTGGGACGAGCGGCGGCGCGCGGCGGACCGGGAGAAGTCCGGGGTCGCGGGGGACCTGGGGCGGCTCGGCGGGCAGGCGCGGGCGGCCGCGGGCGAGGCGGAGCGGTCCGGCGCGGCGGCCGCCCGAGCCGAGGAGGCGCTGCTGCGGGCCACCGAGGAGGCCGAGGAGCTGGCCGAGCGGCTGGCGGTGGCCGAGGAGGACCCGGGCGCGGGTGAGGCGGAGCCCGATACGGCGGTGCGGGACCGGCTGGCCGCCGACGGGGCCAACGCCCGGCAGACGGAGATGGAGGCCCGGCTCCAGGCGCGTACGCACGAGGAGCGGGTGAAGGCGCTCGCGGGGCGGGCGGACGCGCTGGACCGGGGGGCGCGGGCCGAGCGCGAGGCGCGGGCGCGGGCCGCCCGGCGGCGGGCCCGGCTGCGCCACGAGGCGGCGGTGGCCGGGGCGGTCGCGGCCGGTGCGCGGCAGCTGCTGGCGCATATCGAGGTGTCGGTCGTACGGGCCGAGGAGGAGCGCGCGGCCGGCGAGCGGGCCAAGGCCGAACGTGAACAGGCGCTGGTCGCCGAGCGGAACACGGGCCGGGAGCTGAAGTCGGAGCTGGACAAGCTGACGGACTCGGTGCACCGGGGCGAGGTGCTGGGCGCGGAGAAGCGGCTGCGGATCGAGCAGCTGGAGGCCAGGGCGCTGGAGGAGCTGGGGATGGAGCCGGCCGGGCTGGTGGCCGAGTACGGCCCCGATCAGCTCGTACCGCCGGCGCCGCCCGCCGAGGGCGAGGAACTGCCGGCGGATCCGGAGCATCCGCGGCACCGCCCGGTGCCGTACGCGCGGGGCGAGCAGGAGAAGCGGCTCAAGGCGGCCGAGCGGGCGTACCAGCAGCTCGGGAAGGTGAACCCGCTGGCGCTGGAGGAGTTCGCGGCGCTGGAGGAGCGGCACAAGTTCCTCAGCGAACAGCTTGAAGACCTGAAGAAGACCAGGACCGACCTGATGCGGGTGGTCAAGGAGGTCGACGTACGGGTGGAGCAGGTCTTCACCGAGGCGTACCAGGACACCGCGCGGGAGTTCGAGGGCGTCTTCGCGCGGCTCTTCCCGGGCGGCGAGGGGCGGCTGGTCCTGACGAACCCGGACGACATGCTGGCGACCGGGGTGGACGTGGAGGCGCGTCCGCCAGGGAAGAAGGTCAAGCGGCTGTCACTGCTGTCGGGCGGCGAGCGGTCGCTGACGGCGGTGGCGCTGCTGGTGTCGATCTTCAAGGCGCGGCCCAGCCCGTTCTATGTGATGGACGAGGTCGAGGCGGCGCTGGACGACACCAATCTGCAGCGGCTGATCGGGATCATGGAGGAACTCCAGGAGAGCTCCCAGCTGATCGTGATCACCCATCAGAAGCGGACCATGGAGGTCGCGGACGCCCTGTACGGGGTCTCCATGCAGGGTGACGGCGTCTCGAAGGTCATCAGCCAGCGGCTGCGCTGACCCACAAGGGAAGTCTGTTCAAGTTTTGAACGAAGACATCCACGGTTGATCCAATAATGAAGTTCCTTCTGCCTATTGACTTCGAAACTTGAAGGCATAGTCTCGGCAACGTTGTTTTTACCTTCAAGTGGTGGGTGTCCCTAACCTGTGCGCCACTGGAAGGGCCAGTCCACCTACGCCCGGCAGCGCAGCCGGGCCACTGGAGTACACGTTGACCAGCACCGCGCCGCCGACCGTTCCGGAAGGCCGCAAGGCCCAGCCGGATCACCTCGGCCATGTCATCTTCATCACCGCGGCCGCCGCCATGGGCGGTTTCCTCTTCGGCTATGACAGCTCCGTCATCAACGGTGCGGTGGAGGCGATCCGCGGCCGGTACGACGTCGGGTCGGCCGTCCTCGCCCAGGTGATCGCGATCGCGCTGATCGGCTGTGCCATCGGCGCCGCGACGGCCGGGCGGATCGCGGACCGTATCGGCCGTATCCGGGTGATGCAGATCGCCGCCGTGCTGTTCACCGTCAGCGCCGTCGGGTCGGCGCTGCCGTTCGCCCTCTGGGACCTGGCCATGTGGCGCGTCCTGGGCGGTATCGCCATCGGTATGGCCTCGGTGATCGGCCCGGCCTATATCGCCGAGGTCTCGCCCCCCGCCTACCGCGGCCGGCTCGGCTCCTTCCAGCAGGCCGCGATCGTCGTCGGCATCGCCATCTCCCAGCTCGTCAACTGGGGCATCCTCAACCTCGCCGGCGGCGACCAGCGCGGCAAGCTCGCCGGCCTGGAAGCGTGGCAGTGGATGCTCGGCGTGATGGTCGTGCCGGCCATCCTCTACGGGCTGCTCTCCTTCGCGATCCCCGAGTCGCCGCGGTTCCTGATCTCCGTCGGCAGGATCACCCGCGCCAAGGAGGTGCTCGCCGACGTCGAGGGCCACACCGTCGATCTCGACGCCCGGGTCGTCGAGATCCAGGACGCGATGCACCGCGAGCACAAGTCGACCTTCCGGGACCTGCTCGGCGGCAAGCGGGGCTTCCTGCCGATCGTCTGGGTCGGTATCGGGCTCTCCGTCTTCCAGCAGCTGGTCGGCATCAACGTCGCCTTCTACTACTCCTCGACGCTCTGGCAGTCCGTCGGCATCGACCCGAGCAGCTCGTTCCTCTACAGCTTCACGACCTCGATCATCAACATCATCGGCACCGTGATCGCGATGATCTTCGTCGACCGGATCGGCCGCCGACCGCTGGCCCTGATCGGCTCGGCCGGTATGGCCGTCGCCCTGGCCCTGGAAGCCTGGGCCTTCTCCGCCAAGACCGCGGCCGGCACGCTGCCGACCACCGAAGGCACCGTCGCCCTGATCGCCGCGCACGCCTTCGTCCTCTTCTTCGCCCTCTCGTGGGGTGTCGTGGTCTGGGTCTTCCTCGGCGAGATGTTCCCGAACCGGATCCGGGCCGCCGCCCTCGGTGTCGCCGCCTCCGCGCAGTGGATCGCCAACTGGGCCATCACGGCCAGCTTCCCGAGCCTGTCGGACTGGAACCTCTCGGGTACGTACGTCATCTACATGGTCTTCGCCCTGCTCTCGATCCCCTTCGTGCTCAAGTTCGTGAAGGAGACCAAGGGCAAGGCGTTGGAGGAGATGGGCTGACCCACCCCGCCCGCCTTTCTCCTCGGTTCCTGGTACTGCCCCGGCTCATTCGGCGAGCCGGGGCAGTGCCTTGTCCGCGTTCACGGCTGCGCCCTCGGCTGCGTCCTCGTCCGTGTTTCCGCCCGCGCCCCGGGCCCCGGCGGTCCGCGCCGGTTCCCGCTCGGTGAGCCGGAACGCGCGGCGGTAGCGGGCGGGAGTGGTGTGCAGCGCCTGGTGGAAGCGCCGGCGGAGGTTGGTGGCGGAGGACAGCCCGACGCGCAGGGCGACCGCCTCCACGGGCAGATCGGTCTCCTCCAGGAGCGTCCGGGCCGCGCCGATACGCAGGCCGAGCAGCCACTGGCCGGGGCTGGTGCCCAGCTGGTCGGCGAATCGGCGGGCGAGGGTGCGTGCGGAGATCCGCAGCCGCGCCGCCATGTCCTCGACCGTGACCGGTTCGGCGAGCCGCTCGCTCACCCAGCCCAGCAGCGGGGCGAGCGACTGCGCCATCCGCGCCCCGTCCGTACGGTCCGCCGAGGGCGGCGCCGCGTACTGGGCCTGGCCCCCCTCACGGTGCGGCGGCATCACCATGTGGCGGGCGATCTGCGCGGCATGGGCCGCGCCGTGGTCGCCGCGCACCAGATGGAGACAGAGATCGACACCGGCCGCAGCTCCGGCGCTGGTCGCGAGGTCGCCGTGGTCGATGTACAGCACATCGGCATCCACCTCGACGCGGGGGAAGCGGGACGCCAGGTCGGCGGCCCGGCTCCAGTGCGTGGTCGCCCGGCGGCCGTCCAGCAGCCCGGTCTGCGCCAGTGCGAACGCGCCGGAACAGATGCTGACCAGCCGGGCGCCCCGCCGGTGCGCGCGCCGCAGCGCCCGGTGGACGGCGGGGTCCAGCGGCGCGTCGTCCGGGGTCCAGCCCGGGATGACGACGGTGTCCGCGGAGTCCAGGGCCGTCAACCCCTCGGTGACCAGCATGTCGTAGCCCGCGGTCGTACGGACCGGCCCCGGACCCGGCGTACAGACCCGGAAGTCGTAGTGGGCGGGCAGGGCGGGGCGGCGGGTGCCGAACACCTCGGCGGCCAGGGCGAGTTCGAAGGTGGACTGGGGCGGGTGCGCCAGTGCGACGACCTGGTGCCGCCGGGGCTGCGGCGCGCCGGCGGCGAGCCCGTGCGCGGACGCCGGGCCGGGGACGGGCGCGGATACGGCGGGGTCGGCAGGCATGGCAGGAAAGTACCCGAGGACGTCTTTTCTGACACTGGGGGAGCGCGGCGGGCCCGGCCAGGGTGGAGACATGAGCGAGCAGACACAGCAGCGGCAGCAGGCGCAGGCGCAGGCACGGGAGCGGGAGCAGCAGGAGCAGGGGACGGACGGGCGGCGCGCGCCCGGGGTGGGCGGGACGGCCGGGTACGTGTGGACCGCGGTGGGCGACGCCCCGGTGCGGGAAGTGTTTCCCGGGATCCGGGTCCGGCCGCTGTGGACCGGTGGCGACGGTGCGAAGGCCCAGGTCCTCGAAATGGACCCGGGCAGCTGCTGGGAGGGCGTCGATGTGCACGAGCCCGGTCCCGAGGAGGTCTTCGTCGTCGCGGGCACCTTCCACGACGGGGACCGGGACCACCCGGCGGGCACCTTCCTGCACGCACCGGCCGGTTCCTGGCACGTCCCGCAGACGACCGAGGGCTGCACCCTCTTCGTTTTCTACCCGGAGGGCTGAGCCCGGCCCGCCCCGCCGTCAGTCCGCGAGGCGGGGCAGCACCCGCTCGGCGAACAGGTGCAGCGAGCGCCAGCCCTCGTCGACGGGCATCCCGCCGCAGAGCGGATGCAGGATCAGCGAGCCCCGCGGCCCCGCCTCCGCCGCCAGCCGCAGGCATTCGTCCGGGGTGACGACCCGGTAGACGCCCTCCGCGCGCAGCGCCTCGGCGTCCTCGGCGGCGGAGTGCACCGCGGAGCGGCTGCCGGGGGTCTGCCAGGACGCGTAGGTGCGCGCCTCGTGCAGCAGATGTCCGCCGTACTCGGCCCAGGTGCGGTCCGGGTCCTCGGACAGGTGCAGCAGCCAGGTGTGCTCCGGCGGCAGCAGCACCCAGCCGTCGGTGCCGTGCACGGCGCGCTGCGCGTCGTAGTACGCCGCCAGCTCCGGCAGATGGGCGCTGGGGAAGAGGGGCAGCCCCAGCCGCGCGGCGCGCCGGGCCGCGGCCCGGGAGCTGCCGCCGATCAGCAGCGGCGGATGCGGCCGGGTGTACGGGCGCGGGGTGACGCGGACCGTACGGCCCCGATAGGGGAACGGTTCGCCCGTCCAGGCGGCCAGCAGGGTTTGGAGCACCTCGTCCTGGAGGGCGCCGCGGCCCGCCCAGTCCCGGCCGTGCGCCGCGTACTCCTGCGGCCGGTAGCCGAGGCCGGCGACGGTAACCAGGCGGCCGCCGCTGAGGAGATCGAGCACGGCGATGTCCTCGGCCAGCCGCAGCGGGTCGTGCAGCGGAGTGATCAGCGCCGAGACGGTGACGCCGATGCGGCGGGTGGCGCCGAAGACGGCGCCCGCGAAGGTGAGCGGGGAGGGCAGCCAGCCGTTGGCGGTGGCGTGGTGCTCCTCGGTCTGGACCGTGGTCAGCCCGCGGTCGTCGGCGAAGGCCGCCATCTCGACGGCGGCCCGGTAGCGCGCGGTCAGGGTGTCGGGGGTGGGTGCGGGGTCGACGAGGTTGAGGCGCAGGACCGTGACGGGCATGGCGGACGTCCTCTTCGCCGGCGTGGTGGGCGAAGGGGACGGTAGCTGACGTTGCGTCAGATCTCTAGCGGGCGGCGGGATCCGCCGGTCCGGGCCGGTGCGGTGGTCAGCCGACCGGGGCCGGCTGCGGGGCCGCGGCCGGCCGGCCGGTGGCGGGGTCGGTCTCCCGGGGCGCCGGCAGCACCGCGAAGATCACTGCGGCGATCAGGATCGTGGCCGCCCAGCCCAGGCCGTTCTTACCGACCCAGGTGGTGGCCAGTGGGCCGGTGAACCACTGGACCTTGGTGAAGCACAGCCCCGCGGCGAGCGCGACCGCCCACGCCGTCATGGCCTGCCAGCAGAAGCCGCCGGTGTACCAGTAGCGGCTGCCGCGGCCGGTGTTCATCAGGCTGTCCGCGTCATAGCGGACGGCCATCCGGCGCCGCCGGGCCATATCGACGCCGTAGACACCGATCCAGGCGGAGAAGGAGACCGCGAGCAGCGTCAGGAAGGTGATGAACTGGCCGATGAAGTCCTTGGCCACCAGCATCATGAACAGCCCGCCGACGAGGCTGATGGCGGCGTTGATGCTGACCGCCAAGGCGCGCGGCAGCTTGACGCCCATCGTCTGGGCGGTGAAGCCCGCCGAGTACATCGAGAGGCTGTTGATCAGCACCATCCCGACCAGCGCGGTGATCAGGTACGGCACCGCCAGCCAGATCGGCAGGGCGCCGCCCAGGAACGACATCGGGTCGGTGTTCCCGGCCGCCAGTGTCGGCTCGGACACCGCCAGCACGCCGCCCATCAGCACCATCGGCACCAGCACCAGGGCCGCGCCGGAGACGGTCGTGCCGACGATCTTGCGGCCGGACGCGGAGTGCGGGAGGTAGCGGGTGAAGTCGGGGCCGGTGGGCACCCAGCTGATGCCGCCGGCCGCGATCGTGCCGATGCCCGCGATCACCATCGCGGTGGTACCGGCCTTCTTGGCGAAGACCGCGTGCCAGTCCATGGTGGCGACCAGGTAGACGAGCACCATGATGCTGAACAGGCCGAACAGATACGTCGAGTACTTGTTGCAGACGTTCAGCGCCTTGCGCCCCAGACCGCTCACCAGGAACGTGCAGGCCACGAAGGCGAGCAGGGTGACCACGACCAGGACGTTGTTGCTCTTGACGCCGAACAGCAGGTTCAGCACGGTCAGCACGGCGTACGCGCCGGTGACCGCGTTGATCGTCTCCCAGCCGAAGCGGGCGACCCACAGGATCGCGCCGGGGAAGTAGTTGCCGCGGACCCCGAAGGCGGCCCGGGAGAGCAGCGCGCCGGGCGCGCCGCCCCACTTCCCGGACACCGACAGCACGCCGACCATCCCGAAGGCGACGGTGGCCGCGATGGCCGCCACCAGCAGGACCTGCCAGAAGTTCAGGCCGTTGGTGACCACCAGCGCCGCACCCATGGTGAGCAACAACACGCTGATGTTGGCGGCGACCCAGGTGGGGAAGAGCTCGCGGACGCGGCCCTGACGTTCGTGATCGGGAACCGGTTCGATGCCTCGGGTCTCGACGGCGCCGTCGGTTTCAGGAGCGGACGTGGTGCCCATGGTGCAGGTGTCTCCGTGCGCGGGGGTCTGGGAGGCACCCCCGGGGGAGGAGGTGCAGGCAGCGGCTGTGGTGCCTGGCCAGAGTGGATGCCAGGACTCTACGCGCGTTGCGTGGCCGTCCACCATCGTACTTTGATCCAACTTCTTCCTGTACGTCCGGTTGGATCCCTCAACGAGGGTACGTCCCTTCCGTCCTCGTCGAAGGGTCCAGCGGAGGCCCGGTCCGGCGGTCCGCAGGGGGCCGGAGCCGCGGCAGGACGCCGTATCTCCGGGTTCGGCGCGTGCGGCCTGCCGCGGCGGTGTGTGACGGATACTGGACGGGTTATGGAATTCGTCATCCTTGCTGTAGTCATCGCCGTGGTCGTGCTCGGCGCGATCAGCGGGCTCGTCGTCAGCGGCCGCAAGAAGAAGCAGCTGCCGCCGTCCCCGCCGGCCACCCCGTCAGTCACCGCGCCCCCCGCCGAACCGCAGGTCGGTGAGGAGGCCGAGACCCCCCGCGACGAAGCCCGTCGCACCATCGAAGAAGTCGGGCTGCCGACCGCCGAGGCCCCCGAGGCCGCGGCACCGGTCGCCGAGCCCGAGGCGCCCGCGGCGCCCCCCGTGCCGGAGATCGAGGTCCCCGAGCCGACCGCCGGCCGGCTGGTCCGGCTGCGCGCCCGGCTCTCCCGCTCGCAGAACTCCCTCGGCAAGGGTCTGCTGACCCTGCTCTCCCGCGAACACCTCGACGAGGACACCTGGGAGGAGATCGAGGACACCCTGCTGACCGCCGATGTCGGCGTCGCCCCCACCCAGGAGTTGGTCGACCGGCTGCGCGAGCGCGTCAAGGTCCTCGGCACCCGTACGCCCGAGGGCCTGCGCGAGCTGCTGCGTGAGGAACTGCTCACCCTGATCGGCACCGACGCCGACCGCTCCGTGCACACCGGCAACGGTCTCGGCAAGGACGGCCAGGAGATCCCGGGCGTCGTCATGGTCGTCGGCGTCAACGGCACCGGCAAGACCACGACCACCGGCAAGCTCGCCCGGGTGCTGGTCGCCGACGGCAAGTCCGTCGTGCTGGGCGCGGCCGACACCTTCCGGGCCGCTGCCGCCGACCAGCTGCAGACCTGGGGCGAGCGGGTCGGCGCCCGGACGGTCCGCGGGCCCGAGGGCGGCGACCCCGCCTCCATCGCCTTTGACGCCGTGAAGGAGGGCATCGCCGAGACCGCCGATGTCGTCCTCATCGACACCGCGGGCCGGCTGCACACCAAGACCGGGCTGATGGACGAGCTCGGCAAGGTCAAGCGGGTCGTCGAGAAGCACGGCCCGGTCGGCGAGGTGCTGCTCGTCCTGGACGCCACCACCGGCCAGAACGGTCTGGTCCAGGCGCGGGTGTTCGCGGAGGTCGTGGACATCACCGGCGTGGTGCTGACCAAGCTGGACGGCACCGCCAAGGGCGGCATCATCGTCGCCGTCCAGCGCGAGCTGGGCGTGCCGGTCAAGTTGGTCGGCCTGGGCGAGGGCGCCGACGACCTGGCACCGTTCGAGCCCGAGGCGTTCGTCGACGCCCTGATCGGCGACTGACCCGCCGGGGCCACCGAGCCCCGCCCGCCACCGGCCTCCGGTACCCGCCGCCCGCGGGAGCCGGGGGCCGGTGCCGTTCCGCGTGGCGGGCAATGGGCGACGGGCCCGGAGTTCCGGGGGTGTCAGGCCGGCGACGGCCGGGTGATCAGTTCCTTGACCGGCGCGCGGTCACCGTTGAGGCGCATGCCGTCCAGGGTGCGGCGGCCGTACAGGGGCAGCAGGAGATCGCTCGCCGGGCCGTATGCGGCGGCGGGTGCGGAGGGCGAGGGGCCGGGGAAGGGCGCCGCGGTGGTCATGGTCGAGTAGTCGCAGCGGCCACTGACAACGCCGCCCGGTGCTCGCCCCCGGCCGTCGTCGCGCCGTGCGCCGCCGTCAGGCCGCGGAGCGGTGGCAGGCGTACGCCAGGGTGCCCAGCAGCAGGCGGGCCTGCGGTGGGCGGCCCGCGGTGTCCAGCGTCGGAGGGCGCAGCCAGCGCATCGGGCCGTGGCCGCCGAGGTCGGACGGGGGCGCGGTGATGTGGTCACCGGGGCCCAGCGGGCGCAGGTCGAGACGGGCGTCGTCCCAGCCCGTCCGGTAGAGCAGACCGGGCAGGCCGGCGGCCGCGCCCGGGGCGACGAAGAACAGCGCGCGGCCGGTCGGGGTGGCGGCCACCGGGCCGAGTGGCAGCCCCATCCGTTCCAGGCGCGCCAGCGCGCCGCGGCCCGCGGGCTCCGGTACGTCGAGGATGTCGAACGACCGGCCCACCGGCAGCAGCACCGCCGCGCCCGGTGTCCGTGCCCATGCCGCGGCGGTCTCCTCCAGCGTCGCGCCGGCCGCCAGCTCCCGGCCGGCGGTCAGCGGGTGCGCGCCGGGGGCGGCGCAGCCGGCGGCGCCGCAGGAGCAGTCCGGGCGGCCGCTGCCGCCGCGGACCGTACGAGCGCCGGGGACGACGTCCCAGCCCCACAGCCCGGTGTACTCCGCCACCGCCGTGCTCTCGGCCGGGCGGACGCGGCGCCGCGAGCCGGTCCGGATCTCCCGCATGCCGGCGATCGTGAAGCCCATGCCCCCTCCAACGGGTGATGCGTGCCTGTGATGACGGGCCGGTGCCGGTGGTCCGGCGAGGCGGGGTGACGCTCCGTCGCCGGACCACGGCGCCGATGGCGCGCCCGTCGTGCGCCGGGTGGTGCGGTGCGGAGCGCGCGCCCTCACGCACTGCACTCCGCCCGGCCCTTCTCGACCCGTTTCGACCGGTGTCAAGTCAATCGCGCAGAGCGGACCGGGAGTTCATGCGAAGGGGTGGCGAATGGTGGCGTTTGCGCGACCCGCCTCGCGACCGTCGTGATCGTACGATTACGTTCGGTGCGTGAACCCTCACGGGGCAACGTTCGTACGGGTATGCCAGCGGCAACGCGCCCGTCGTGCGGCGCCCGGAGGTGTGGCCGGAACCCGTGCTCGGGTAGAGCTACCGCGCACAGGCGCCGCAACAGGCGGCATCCTGTGGGTGGTTCGCAACGAGGCGACGATCGGGACGGGGGCACTCCAGTGGGCGGCAACGGCACCGCGGACTCCGGCGGCGCGGGCGGCGGCGAGACCGCCAAGCGCCCCAACGCACAGCTGAGTTCGTGGTTCGTGCGCAGCGGCTGGTCCAAGGGCGAGCTGGCGCGGCAGGTCAACCGCCGGGCCCGCCAGATGGGCGCCCACCACATCAGCACCGATACCTCTCGGGTGCGCCGCTGGCTGGACGGCGAACAGCCGCGCGAGCCCATCCCGCGCATCCTGTCCGAACTGTTCTCGGAGCGCTTCGGCTGCGTCGTCGGCGTCGAGGAGCTGGGACTGCGCAGCGCCCACCGCTCCCCGTCCGTCTCCGGGGTGGACCTGCCCTGGGCCGGTCCCCAAACGGTCAGCCTGATCAGCGAGTTCTCCCGCAGCGACCTGATGCTGGCCCGCCGCGGCTTCCTCGGCACCTCGCTGACGCTGGCCGCCGGACCCACCCTCATCGAACCGATGCAGCGCTGGCTGGTCCCGGTGCCCGCCGCGCCGGGCGGCGGGGAACCGCACCAGGACCGCGCCAAGCGGCCCTCCCGGCTCTCCGGGCCGGAGCTGGAGCTGCTGGAGTCGACCACCGCGATGTTCCGGCAGTGGGACGCGCAGTGCGGCGGCGGACTGCGCCGCAAGGCGGTGGTCGGCCAACTGCACGAGGTCACCGACCTCCTCCAGGAACCGCAGCCCGCGGACGCCGCCCGGCGGCTGTTCCGGGTCGCCGCCGAGCTCGCCGAACTGGCCGGCTGGATGAGCTACGACATCGGGCTCCAGCCCACCGCCCAGAAGTACTTCGTGCTCGCGCTGCACGCCGCCAAGGAGGCCGGCGACCGCCCCCTGGGCTCGTACGTCCTCTCCAGCATGAGCCGGCAGATGATCCACCTCGGCCGGCCGGACGACGCGCTGGAGCTGATCCATCTCGCGCAGTACGGCAGCCGCGAGACGGCCACCGCCCGCACCCAGGCCATGCTGTATGCGATGGAGGCGCGCGCGTACGCCGGGATGGGCCAGCCGAGCAAGGTCAAGCGGGCGGTGCGGATGGCCGAGGACACCTTCTCCGACGTGCTGCCCGGCGAGCCCGAGCCGGACTGGATCCGGTTCTTCTCCGAGGCCGAGCTGAACGCCGAGAACGCCCACTCCTACCGCGACCTCGCCTATGTCGCGGGCCGCAGCCCCACCTACGCCTCGCTCGCCGAACCCGTCATGGCGCGCGCCGTGGAGCTCTTCGGCAAGGACCCCGAGCACCAGCGGTCCTACGCGCTCAATCTCATCGGGATGGCCACCGTGCATCTGCTGCAGAAGGAGCCGGAGCGCGGCGCGGCGCTGGTGCAGCAGGCGATCCCGTTCGCCCAGAAGGTCCGCTCGGAACGGGTCAACACCCGGCTGCGCAAGACCGTCGACACCGCGCTGCGCGAGTTCGAAGACGTCGCCGAGGTGGTCCGGCTGAGCGATGAACTCTGCCGCCAGCTGCCGGAGACCGCGGCGGAGGCCGTCTGACGGCACACCCCCGGACACCGGCCGCGGCCGCCACCCCGGACAGCCCGACTCGGCTCCCCCATGCCAGGTCACCCGGGTGGCAGCCGCGGCCGGGCTGCTGTCCCGCCCCTTGGCGGGGCCGCCCGCCGCGGGATTGCGCCGTTGGGGCTGTCGCGGGCCCGGACTCCGTGCGGCGCGCCGCACGCGGAGTTCACCGGGGCGTAACACTGGCGAAGGCTTCGTCACCGAGGTGAAACACCGGCGGGTTTCGGCCGAAACGGTGCCGCGACACCCTCATGGCGACAGCCGGCCCACCCGCGAATCGCACCCGCACGGGCCGCATCGACGACGAGGAGACGCCGATGGCCCCAGGCACCATGACGACCGCAGCGGACCTCGCGGCGCAGCGGATCTCCCTGAGCCCGGCCAACACCGGGTTCCTGCTGATCTGCTCCGCACTGGTGATGATCATGACCCCCGGGCTCGCCTTCTTCTACGGCGGCATGGTCCGGGTCAAGAGCGTGCTCAACATGCTGATGATGAGCTTCATCAGCCTGGGCATCGTCACGACCCTGTGGGTCCTGTACGGCTTCGGGCTCGCCTTCGGCACCGACCACGGCGGATTCATCGGCTGGCAGGGCCGCTTCGCCGGCCTCAGCGGTATCGGCCTGACCGAGCTGTGGGGCACCAGCACCGTCCCCGTCCATGTCTTCGCGGTCTTCCAGCTGATGTTCGCGGTCATCACGCCCGCGCTGATCAGCGGTGCGCTCGCGGACCGGGTGAAGTTCACCGCCTGGGCGCTGTTCGTCGCGCTGTGGGTCACGCTCGTCTACTTCCCCGTCGCCCACTGGGTGTGGGCCGCGGGCGGCTGGCTCTCCGGCCTGGGCGTCATCGACTTCGCCGGCGGTACGGCCGTCCACATCAACGCCGGCGCCGCGGCCATCGGCGTGCTCCTCGTCGTCGGCAGACGCATCGGCTTCACGAAGGACCCGATGCGGCCGCACAGCCTGCCCCTGGTGATGCTCGGCGCCGGTCTGCTGTGGTTCGGCTGGTTCGGCTTCAACGCCGGCTCCTGGCTCGGCAACGACGACGGTGTCGGCGCGGTCGCCTTCGTCAACACCCAGGTCGCCACCGCCGCCGCGATGCTCGGCTGGCTCGTGTACGAACGGATCCGGCACGGCTCGTTCACCACGCTCGGCGCCGCCTCCGGTGCGGTCGCCGGACTCGTCGCGATCACCCCGGCCTGCGGCGCGGTCAGCCCGCTGGGCTCCCTCGCGACCGGGGTGATCGCCGGGGTGCTGTGCGCGGCGGCCATCGGCCTGAAATACCGGTTCGGCTACGACGACTCGCTCGATGTCATCGGCGTCCACCTCGTCGGCGGAATCGCGGGCTCGCTGCTGGTCGGCCTGTTCGCCACCGGCGGTGTCCAGAGCGACGCCAGGGGCCTCTTCTACGGCGGCGGTTTCGCGCAGCTCGGCAAGCAGACGGTCGGTGTGGTCTGCGTGCTGCTGTACTCCCTGGCCGTCTCCTTCGTCCTCGCCAAGGCCATCGACCTGCTGCTGGGCTTCCGGGTCGGCGAGGACGAGGAGGTCACCGGCGTCGACCTGAGCGCACACGCCGAGTCGGCATACGACTTCACCGGGGCGGGAGGTGGCACGGTGGCCCGTACGGCCCCGGCACCGGGTGCGGCCACCGCATCCCACGCGGCCACGGCGCCGGGCACGACGAGAAAGGTGGACGCGTGAAGCTCATCACGGCAGTGATCAAACCGCACCGGCTGGACGAGGTGAAGGAGGCGTTGCAGGCGTTCGGCGTACACGGCCTGACCGTCACCGAGGCCAGCGGCTACGGCAGGCAGCACGGGCACACGGAGGTGTACCGGGGCGCCGAGTACACCGTGGACCTGGTGCCCAAGATCCGCATCGAGGTGCTGGTGTCGGACGTGGACGCCGAGCGGGTGGTGGAGGTCGTCGTCCAGGCGGCCCGCACCGGCAAGATCGGCGACGGGAAGGTGTGGAGCGTCCCCGTCGACGAAGCGGTGCGGGTGCGGACCGGCGAGCGGGGGCCCGACGCGCTGTGACGGCGGCGCGGTCCGCGGCGGTCCCGGCGGTGCGGCGGGGCGCCGGGAAACCGCCCCGTCGCACCGGGCGCGCGGGACGCCCGTGCGGCGGATAGCCGCCCCCCGCCGCCGCGGCCCAGACTGATCCCGGGGGGCGACAGTGCCGGGGACAACACGACCGAGGAGCACCCGAGTTGACCGACAGCGCCGAGGACATCAAGTCCATCGAGGACGCCCAGGACGCCGAGGACACAGCGGAACCGGACCGCCTACCGGGACCGCACACACCCCAGGGGACCGGCCCAGCCCCCGACGGCGGCTACGCCGCGGCCCGGCTGCGGCTCCTCCAGGACGCCGCACCGGCGGGCCCGGCCCGCCGCGCCGCCCTCGCCCGGCTGACCGACGACTGGCTCGGCGCCCTGCTGACCGGCGCCGCCGCCGAGACCGGCGTACCCGGCGCCGCCCTCGTCGCCGTCGGCGGCTACGGCCGCGGCGAACTCTCCCCGCGCAGCGACCTCGACCTCCTGCTGCTGCACGACGGCCGGGCCGCCGCCGGCGCCCTCGCCGCGCTCGCCGACCGCCTCTGGTACCCCGTCTGGGACCTCGGCCTGGACCTCGACCACGCCGTCCGCACCCCCGCCGAGGCCCGCAAGGTCGGCCGCGCGGACCTCAAGGTGCAACTGGGCCTGCTCGACGCCCGCCACCTGGCCGGCGACCCGGCGCTCACCGCCGCCCTGCGGACCACCGCCTACGCCGACTGGCGCGAGAGCGCCCCCACCCGGCTGCCCGAACTCCACGACCTGTGCCGGGAACGCGCCGGCCGGCAGGGCGAGCTCCAGTACCTCCTCGAACCGGACCTCAAGGAGGCCAGAGGCGGGCTGCGGGACGCCACCGCACTCCGCGCGGTCGCCGCCTCCTGGCTCGCCGACGCCCCGCGCGGCGGCCTGGAAACCGCCCGCGCCCGGCTGCTCGACACCCGGGACGCCCTGCACCTCGTCACCGGCCGCGCCACCGACCGGCTCGCCCTCCAGGAACAGGACCAGGTCGCCCACATCCTCGGCATGCTGGACGCCGACGTCCTGCTGCGGCAGACCTACGAATCCGCCCGCACCATCTCCTACGCCACCGACGTCACCTGGCGCGAGGTCGCCCGGGTGCTGCGGGCCCGCTCCTGCAGACCGGTGCTGCGCGGGCTGCTGCACGGCCGCGGCGCGGGCCGGCTGCCGCTCGCCGAGGGCGTCGTCGAGCACGACGGCGAGGCGGTGCTGGCCCGCTCCGCGCGCCCCGAACGGGACCCGGTGCTGGTGCTGCGCGCCGCGGCCGCCGCCGCACGGGCCGGACTGCCGCTCGCGATGCACGCGATCCGCCGGTGCGGCCTGGCCATGGCCGCCCACCCGCTGCCCGTGCCCTGGCCCGCCGAAGCCCGCGAACAGCTGGTGACCCTGCTCGGCGCGGGCCCGCACACCGTGCCCGTCTGGGAGTCCCTGGAGGCCGAGGGCATCGTGACGCGGCTGCTGCCCGACTGGGAACGCGTCCGCTGCCGGCCGCAGCGCAACCCCGTGCACACCTGGACCGTGGACCGCCACCTGGTCGAGACCGCCGTCCGGGCCGCCGCCCTGACCCGCCGGGTGCACCGCCCCGACCTGCTGCTGATCGCCGCCCTGCTGCACGACATCGGCAAGGGCTGGCCCGGCGACCACGCGGTGGCCGGCGAGACCATCGCCCGCGACGTGGCCGCCCGGCTCGGCCTCGACGCCCGCGACGCCACGGTGATCGCCACCCTCGTCCGGCACCACCTGCTGCTCACCGAGACCGCCACCCGCCGCGACCTGGACGACCCGGCGACGGTCGCCGCGGTCGCCGAGGCCGTCGGCACCACCGGCACCCTGGAACTGCTGCACGCCCTGACCGAGGCCGACGCCCTCGCCACCGGGCCCGCCGCCTGGAGCACCTGGCGCGCCGGGCTCGTCGCCGACCTGGCCGACCGCGTCGCCGCCCACCTGGCGGGCCGCTCCCGCCCCGCCCGCGCCGTGGCCGGGCCGACACCGGAGCAGGAGCGGCTGGCCGTCGTGGCACGACGCACCGGCGGGCCCGTACTGGCCCTGCACACCCCGGCCGGCTCCCCGGCCGCGACGGCACCCCGCACCCCGGGCGCCGACCCGGAACCCGTCGGCGTCGAACTGCTCATCGCCGTCCCCGACCAGCCGGGCGTACTGCCCGCCGCGGCCGGCGTACTGGCCCTGCACCGCCTCACCGTGCACGCCGCCGACCTGCGCACCCTCGACCCGGCCGGCGCCGGCCCGGTCCTGCTGCTGCGCTGGCGGGTGGCCGCCGAATACGGCGCGCTGCCGCAGGCCGACCGGCTGCGCGCGGATCTGGTGCGCGCCCTGGACGGCTCCCTCGACATCCCCGCCCGCCTCGCGGAGCGCGAGCGCGCCTACGCCC
Source organism: Streptomyces celluloflavus (assembly GCA_000720995.1). Classification (GTDB taxonomy): domain Bacteria; phylum Actinomycetota; class Actinomycetes; order Streptomycetales; family Streptomycetaceae; genus Streptomyces; species Streptomyces celluloflavus. Next base: position 14,212 of record JOEL01000035.1, on the reverse strand, counting down.
GGCACCGGCGCGCGGCCCTCCCCGTCCCGCCGCCCACCGTCACCGTCGCCCCCGGCGGCTCCCGCGCCGCCACCGTGATCGAGGTCCGTGCCCAGGACGCCCACGGTCTGCTGCACCGCATCGGCCGCGCCCTGGAGGCGACCCGGGTCACCGTCCGCAGCGCGCACATCAGCACCCTGGGGGCGAACGCGGTGGACGCCTTCTACGTGACCGACACCGCGGGCGCCCCGCTGACCGCCGAGCGGGCCGCGGCCGTCGCCCGCGAGGTACAGGGGGCCCTGGAGTGACCCGCGCCACCTCGCCCGCGTCCGCCCGGCCGCCCCGGTACCGGCGGTCCGCGGTGGCTCGCCCGGCGGGCCGGATACCCTAGGAAGCGATTGCCTCTGCCCCCGACCCCGAGGATCGACGACCGCCGTGTTCGATACGCTTTCCGACCGCTTGGCGAGTACTTTCAAAAACCTCCGGGGCAAGGGCCGCCTGAGCGAGGCCGATATCGATGCCACGGCACGCGAGATCCGTATCGCCCTGCTGGAGGCCGACGTCGCGCTGCCCGTCGTACGGGCCTTCATCGCGGCGGTCAAGGAGCGCGCCCGCGGGGAAGAGGTCTCCCGGGCCCTCAACCCGGCACAGCAGATCGTCAAGATCGTCAACGAGGAGCTCGTCGGCATCCTCGGCGGCGAGACCCGCCGGCTGCGCTTCGCCAAGACCGCGCCGACCGTCATCATGCTGGCCGGCCTCCAGGGCGCCGGTAAGACCACCCTCGCCGGAAAGCTCGGCCGCTGGCTCACCTCCCAGGGCCACACCCCGCTGCTCGTCGCCTGTGACCTCCAGCGCCCCAACGCCGTCAACCAGCTCTCCGTCGTCGCCGAGCGCGCCGGGGTCGCCGTCTACGCGCCCCAGCCGGGCAACGGCGTCGGCGACCCGGTCCAGGTCGCCAAGGACTCCATCGAGTACGCCCGTAGCAAGCAGTACGACGTCGTCGTCGTCGACACCGCCGGCCGGCTGGGCATCGACCAGGAACTGATGCAGCAGGCCGCGGACATCCGCGACGCGGTCAGCCCCGACGAGGTCCTCTTCGTCGTCGACGCGATGATCGGCCAGGACGCCGTCAACACCGCCGAGGCGTTCCGCGACGGCGTCGGCTTCGACGGTGTGGTGCTCTCCAAGCTCGACGGCGACGCCCGCGGCGGTGCCGCGCTGTCCATCGCGCACGTCACCGGCAAGCAGATCATGTTCGCCTCCAACGGCGAGAAGCTGGACGAGTTCGACGCGTTCCACCCGGACCGCATGGCGTCCCGCATCCTCGGCATGGGCGACATGCTCTCGCTCATCGAGAAGGCCGAGCAGACCTTCAGCCAGGCCGAGGCCGAGAAGATGGCGGCCAAGCTCCAGAAGGGCCCCAAGGAGTTCACGCTCGACGACTTCCTGGCCCAGATGGAGCAGGTCCGCAAGATGGGCTCCATCTCCAAGCTGCTCGGCATGCTGCCCGGCATGGGGCAGATGAAGGAGCAGATCAACAACCTCGACGAGCGCGAGGTGGACCGCACGGCCGCCATCATCAAGTCGATGACGCCGGCCGAGCGCCAGGAGCCGACGATCATCAACGGCTCGCGCCGCGCCCGGATCGCCAAGGGCTCCGGCGTCGACGTCAGCGCGGTGAAGAACCTCGTCGAGCGGTTCTTCGACGCCCGCAAGATGATGTCGAAGATGGCCCAGGGCGGCGGCATGCCGGGCATGCCGGGGATGCCGGGCATGGGCGGCGGCCCCGGCCGCCAGAAGAAGCAGCAGAAGCAGGCCAAGGGCAAGCGCAAGAGCGGCAACCCGATGAAGCGCAAGGCCGACGAAGAGGCCGCGGTCGCCCGCCGCGAGGCCGCCCAGGCCGGCAACCCGCTGGGCCTGCCGCAGGGCGGCGACCAGCCGCAGAACTTCGAACTCCCCGAGGAATTCAAGAAGTTCATGGGCTGACCCCCGGAGCCACCGCGCTCCGTGAGCCCCCGACCGCCGGACGGCCGGGGGCTCACGCGCGCTTTGGGCCCGTCGGCCGCGGTCGATGGTGGGGTCGTTGGTGGCGATCAGCCGGTCGCCGGCCGCGCCCAGCGGCACCGCCAGTCGCCGGGCGGCGTCTCCGTCACGGGTCAGGAACCGCTCGTCGATGGCGGTCACGGATGGCGTTCATACACGTAACGGCACACAGGCTCCCGGATGTTGACGAGCCGTCAGCAGATCCGCGCCACCCGGCCCGTGGGGTCACCCCGGTCCGCCACCGAAGCCGTCCCGCGTACGGCCCTCGTCCCGCGTACGGTCCCGCCGCGTCCCCCTACCGCGTCCGCGCGATCAGATACCGGAACACATTCGGCATCCAGACCGTCCCGTCCGCCCGCAGATACGGATGCAGCGCCTCGCGGAGCTCCTTTTCCACCTGCGGCTGCCCGGCCGCCTCCAGCGCCGCGTCGAACGCGCCCGTCGACAGCAGTCCGCGCACCGCGCTCGCCGCGTCCGCGTACCCGAACGGGCAGGCCACCCGGCCCGACCCGTCCGGCCGCAGCCCGGCCGTCTCCGCCAGTTCCTCCAGATCGTCCCGGCCGCCGGGCCACCAGCCGCCCGCCGTCCGCAGCGGATCGGCCAGCCGCTGCGCCACCCGCAGCACCCCGGCCGTCGCGCACCGCTCCACCGGGCCCCAGCCGCCCAGCACCACCGCGCTGCCGCGCTCCGCCAGGCCCGCCGCCGCCGTCAGGGCGGCCACCGGCCCCTCGGCGAAGCCCGCGCCGCCCACCGGAGGGAACGCGGTCACCACGGTGAACGGGCCGCCGCCGGCCACCTCGTCGAGCCGGCCGCCGACCGGCCGCGCGGCCCCGGTCCGGCCGTCCGGCACGAGCCGCTCCCGCGCCAGCTCCAGCCGGTACTCGTCCGTGTCCACGCCGCCGACCCGCGCCCCGCGCCCCGCCGCGAGCAGCAGCGCCAGCCCGGAACCGCAGCCCAGCCCCAGCAGCCGGGTGCCGGGACCGACGCCCAGCCGGGTGTACGCGGCCTCGTACAGCGGGACCAGCATCCGCTCCTGTATCTCGGCCCAGTCCCGGGCGCGCGCCCGCGGGCCGGCGGGCGCGCACAGGCCGTCGGAAGCCGTCGCCACGGGATCCGGACGATCCGTGGAGCCGGAGTCCGGAAGCTGGTGCCGTACGAGCGTGGGTGACATCGCAAGCGCCCCTATTCGCCGAGAACCCGAAGCTGTTCCGTGCCGATCGCCCCCGTGTCCGCGCGTGGTGCGCCCCCGCGATCCAGACAACTGCGCATCCGTCCAGGCGTCCAGAGGATGCGCCGGGGTTGTCTCCCGCGCGCCCCCGGATGCGCCGGGCACGCGCCGTGACGTGCCGTTCCAGAGTGCCCCGCCCCGCGCCGTTCCGCCACGGCAGCGTCCGCCGTCCGGTCCGCGCGGCGCTGCCCGACGGGGCCGGCCGGCCGGTGGTGGCCGATGCCGGACGGTCCGGCCGTGGGGCCGGTGTCGGGGACCGGAGATACCCGCAGTAACATCGCCGCGGCGACGATCGTCGCCCCCGGCGTCCGGCCCCCATCCGGCCGGTGTGCCTCCGGCCTGCGACAGGCTGCGCCATGTGGGCGTACGCGTGGGTACGCGCCAACTTGATGGCTGATGGGCGCCTTCTTCGCAGATCAGCGCACCCGGCCCGCGGCATGACCCATGACCGGAAACTGACTGGTACGTGCAAATTATTTGGGATGCCCCGGAATCGGAACACTGGGCGACCCCGGCTCGTTGTCACGACGTGAGCACGACACCGCCTGTTCTCGCCGCCGAGCTGGCGCTCGCCTGGGCCGATATTCAACGGCACCACTCCGAGCTGCCGGACCTGGCCGCCCCCGAGTCCCTGATCGGAGAATCCTCGTCCGCCTGTGGCGCCGAGCTCTCCTTCGAACGGCTGCTCCACGAGGCCGTCCACGGCATCGCCGCCGCCCGCGGCATCCGCGACACCTCCCGCGCAGGCCGCTACCACAACCGACGTTTCCTGGCGATCGCCGAGGAGCTGGGCCTCGACCACGCCGACGAGCCGCATCCCAGCAGCGGCTTCTCCCTGGTCACGCTCAACCCCGAGGCCAGGAGGCGCTACCGCCCCACCATCGAGCGGCTGGCCAGAGCCCTCAAGGCGCACACCGCCGCGACGGCCACCGACACCACGCGCAGCTTCCGCGGCCCGGCTGCCCGGCACGGCTCCTCCGGAGGCGGTGTCCGCGTCAAGGCCGTCTGCGACTGCGGGCGCAACGTCCGGGTCGTCCCGTCGGTGCTGGCCCAGGCCCCGATCGTCTGCGGTGGCTGCGGTAAGCCGTTCCGGATCCCCGAGGTGGCCGCGGTCGGCTGATCCCGGGGCGTGTGGCACAATGGCTAGCTGTACTCGACAGTCGCATAGGACCCCTCTCTCCTCCGGCTGACGCGTCCATCGGGCACCCCGAGTACCGCAACCCCACGTGGCATCCCGTTGTGCCCCACCACGTCAAGACCAGGAGACACCACTTCCGTGGCAGTCAAGATCAAGCTGAAGCGTCTGGGCAAGATCCGCGCGCCTCACTACCGCATCGTCATCGCCGACTCCCGTACCCGCCGTGACGGCCGGGCCATCGAGGAGATCGGCCTGTACCACCCGGTGCAGAACCCCTCGCGCATCGAGGTCAACTCCGAGCGTGTCCAGTACTGGCTGGGTGTCGGCGCGCAGCCGACCGAGCCCGTCATGGCCATCCTCAAGGTGACCGGCGACTGGCAGAAGTTCAAGGGCCTGCCGGCCCCGGCGCCGATGAAGGTCGCCGAGCCGAAGGCCGACAAGCGCCACCTCTTCGAGGCCGCCGCCAAGGCGTCCGGCAACGAGCCCAAGGGTGAGGCCATCACCCCGAAGGCGAAGAAGGCTGACAAGAAGGCGGACGAGGCTGCTGAGGCCGAGTCCACCTCCGAGTCGACCGAGGCCTGAGCATGCTCGAGGAAGCCCTTGAGCACCTCGTCAAGGGCATCGTCGACAACCCCGACGACGTGCAGGTAGCCTCGCGCACCCTGCGCCGCGGGCGCGTGCTGGAGGTACGGGTGCACCCCGACGACCTCGGCAAGGTGATCGGCCGCAACGGCCGTACCGCCCGCGCGCTGCGGACCGTCGTAGGCGCTCTCGGCGGGCGGGGCATCCGCGTCGACCTCGTCGACGTGGACCAGGTCCGCTGAACAAAGGGAACACCGGCTCGGGCCGGGGAGGGCTTTCGAGCCGTCCCCGGCCTTTGTCGTCCGCGGCCACGGTGTCCGCCACCGGCGGCGTTTCGCCGCCCCTTCCACACCGCCCATTCCGCACCATCGTTTGAGGAACCACGACGGTCCTCGGCCACCCCGCGAGAGCGGTGGCGGTTCAGTCGCAAAGAGGAGCACAGCGTGCAGCTGGTAGTCGCACGGATCGGCCGGGCCCACGGCATCAAGGGCGAGGTCACGGTAGAGGTGCGGACCGACGAGCCCGAACTGCGGCTCGCGCCCGGCGCCGTGCTGGCCACGGAGCCGTCCGCCACCGGACCGCTGACCATCGCGACCGGCCGGGTGCACAGCGGCCGGCTGCTGCTGCGCTTCGAAGGCGTCCAGGACCGTACGGGCGCCGAGGCGCTGCGCAACACCCTGCTGATCGCCGAGGTGGACCCCGAGGAGGTCCCGGAGGACCCCGAGGAGTTCTACGACCACCAGCTGATCGACCTCGACGTCGTCACCCGCGACGGCACCACCGTCGGCCGGATCGCCGAGATCTCGCACCTGCCCTACCAGGACCTGCTGATCGTCAGGCGGCCCGACGGCAGTGAAGTCCTGATCCCGTTCGTCGGCGAGATCGTCCCGGAGATCGACCTCCAGGAGCAGCGTGCGGTCATCGACCCGCCCCCCGGCCTCCTCGACGAGAGCCAGGTCGAGATCGCCGCCGAACGCGAGGACAGCTGATGCGCCTCGACGTCGTCACGATCTTCCCCGAATACCTCGAACCGCTGAACGTCTCCCTCGTCGGCAAGGCGCGCGCCCGCGGACAGCTCGATGTGCGCATCCACGACCTGCGGGAGTGGACCCACGACAGGCACCACACCGTCGACGACACCCCCTACGGCGGCGGCCCCGGCATGGTCATGAAGCCCGAGCCGTGGGGCGCGGCACTGGACGAGATCCTGGCCTCCGGCGACGGCGCCCCGGTCCTCGTCGTCCCCACGCCCAGTGGCGAACCCTTCACCCAGCAGCTCGCCGTCGAACTCTCCGCCAAACCCTGGCTGGTGTTCACCCCGGCCCGCTACGAAGGCATCGACCGCCGTGTCATCGAGGAGTACGGCGACCGCCTGGACGTGCGCGAGGTCTCCATCGGGGATTACGTCCTGGCCGGCGGCGAGGCCCCCGTCCTGGTCATGGTCGAGGCCGTCGCCCGGCTGCTGCCCGGTGTCCTCGGCAACGCCGCCTCCCACCAGGACGACTCGTTCGCCCCCGGAGCGATGGCCGACCTCCTGGAGGGCCCCGTCTACACCAAGCCCCCCGAGTGGCGCGGCCGCGGTATCCCCGAGATCCTGCTCAGCGGCCACCACGGCAAGATCGCCCGCTGGCGCCGCGACGAAGCCTTCCGCCGCACCGACCGCAACCGCCCCGATCTGATCGAACGCGCCGACCCCGCCGCGTTCGACAAACACGACCGCGCGATACTCGCCGCGCTGGGCTGGTCCCTGGGCGAGGACGGCCGATTTGGGCGTACGTGCGAGGCCGTGGAAGAATAGGCCGCTGCTGTGTGCGTCCGGCGCGCGCCCCTGCCACAGGGGGAACGACGCCCGTCCGACGGAACGGCTTCCGAACATCATCCCGATATCCCGTTGATGACCTGTGGCATCAACGAAGAAAGCAGTAGGTCATGCACCTTCTCGACAACGTCGACGCCGCGTCGCTGCGCAGCGACATCCCGGCCTTCCGCCCGGGTGACACCGTCAACGTCCACGTCCGCGTCATCGAGGGCAACCGCTCCCGTGTGCAGCAGTTCAAGGGCGTTGTCATCCGCCGTCAGGGCGCCGGCGTGCGCGAGACCTTCACGGTCCGCAAGGTCAGCTTCTCCGTCGGCGTCGAGCGCACCTTCCCGGTGCACACCCCGATCGTCGAGAAGATCGAGGTCGTGACCCGCGGTGACGTCCGTCGCGCCAAGCTGTACTTCCTCCGTGAGCTCCGCGGCAAGGCCGCGAAGATCAAGGAGAAGCGCGACAGGTGAGCCACGCCGCCCCGGACCGCGGATTCCCGCACCGAGGCACCGCGTAGCGACGCTCACGTCAGGTGTCCGGACCCGGCCGGATAGGCTCAGGGCCCGATGGACACCGACGCACAGCTCTCGGAGCGCGACCGCTCTCCGGACCCCGACCAGGGGCCGGAGCAGCGGTCGCGCTCCGCGCGTTTCCGCACCCGGCTGGCCCGCCTGCGGTACCGGCCGGTCACCCTCCTCGCCCTCTGCCTGGCCTTCCTCCTGCTGCTCAGCACCTTTGTCGCGCAGCCCTTTCTGATCCCCAGCTCCTCCATGGAGAACACCCTGCGGATCGGGGACCGGGTGCTGGTCAACAAGCTGGCGTACCGGTTCGGCGGGGAGCCGCGGCGGGGCGATGTCGTGGTCTTCGACGGGAGGGGGTCTTTCGTCCAGAGCGAACCGGAAGAGAATCCCGTCACGGGACTGCTGCGCGGAGCCGGTGCGGCGCTGGGCCTGGCCCGGCCCGCCGAGACCGACTACGTCAAACGCGTGATCGGGATCGGCGGCGACCGCGTGACCTGCTGCGACAAACGGGGGCGGATCGAAGTGAACGGCGAGCCCGTGACCGAGGGCTATCTCTATCCGGGGGACGGGCCGTCCTCGGTGGAGTTCGACATCGTGGTGCCGGAGGGAAAGCTGTGGGTCATGGGGGACCACCGGTCGAAATCCCGGGATTCCCGTGACCACCTCGGGGAACCGGGCGGCGGGGTGGTCCCGGTCGGCAAGGTGATCGGCCGGGCGGACTGGATCAGCTGGCCGGTGAGCCGCTGGAGCACCATCGACCGGCCGCCGTCCTTCGACGCCGTACCCGCCCCGGCAGGCCACCATGGGTAGCCGCGGGCGCGACCCGGAGGACGACAGCCACCAGGAGAGCGGCGAGGGACCCGCCTCGGACACCGGCCCGCCGGCCGTCGGCGGGCGGGCCGAGCGACGGCGTCAGGAGCGGCGCGTCACCCGCCGCAGACGCCGCTCCTACCTCAAGGAAATACCCCTCCTCATCGGCGTGGCGCTGGTCATCGCCCTCGTCCTGAAGACCTTCCTGGTGCAGGCGTTCGTGATCCCGTCGGGCTCCATGGAGCAGACGATCCGGATCGGCGACCGGGTGCTGGTGGACAAGCTCACCCCCTGGTTCGGTGCGAAGCCGGCGCGCGGTGACGTCGTCGTCTTCAAGGACCCCGGCGGCTGGCTCAAGGGCGAGCAGACCGCGCCCGCCGACGACCCGGCGGGCGTCAAACAGGTCAAGCAGTTTCTGACCTTCATCGGGCTGCTTCCGTCGGCCGACGAACAAGACCTGATCAAACGGGTCGTGGCGGTCGGCGGCGACACCGTCCGCTGCTGCGACACCCAAAACCGGATCACCATCAACGGCACTCCACTGACCGAGCCGTACGTCCACCCCGGAAACCCGCCCTCGCAGATCAGGTTCACGGTCAACGTCCCCACCGGACGGATCTTCGTTCTCGGCGACCATCGCTCGAACTCCGCGGATTCGCGGTTCCACCTGGACGAGCCGTACCGTGGCACGGTCTCGGAGGAGAATGTCGTGGGCCGGGCCGTGGTGATCGCCTGGCCGATCGGCCACTGGCGGCGTCTCGAAGAGCCCGGCACCTATGCGACCGTGCGCGACGCGCCGGGCGCGAAGGCCGCGGCCGCACGAACGCCGCATAGGGTGTCCCCCGAGACATTGGACGACCTCCCGACCCCTGCGGAACTCCCGCTCGTTATGGGAGTGGTGGGCCTGCACCGGTTGACGGGCGGGCGTGAGCGCGGAGTAAGGAGCAGATGTGGGGGACTTTGCGGTCGGCGCGCGGTCCGGAACCGAAGAGCCCGAAGAGCCGGCGGGGCACGGTGAGTCCCCGCAGGCGGCGACGCGTTCCGTGCATCCGTCACAGCCGCGGTCAGCACAGTCAGAACGGCCGGCGGCCGAGGAGGAGAGCGGCAGAGTGACGAAGGGCAAGAAGCCGCGTGCCTTCTGGAAAGAGCTGCCGATCCTCATCGGCATCGCCCTGCTCCTCGCGCTGTTGATCAAGACCTTCCTGGTGCAGGCGTTCTCCATCCCGTCCGACTCCATGCAGAACACCCTGCAGCGCGGAGACCGGGTGCTGGTGGACAAACTGACGCCGTGGTTCGGCTCGAAGCCCGAGCGCGGCGAGGTCGTCGTCTTCCACGACCCGGGCGGCTGGCTCAACGAAGCCCCGACGCCCGAGCCCAACCCCGTCCAGAAGGTCCTCAGCTTCATCGGCCTGATGCCCTCGGCCGAGGAGAAGGACCTGATCAAGCGGGTCATCGCGGTCGGCGGCGACACCGTGGAGTGCCAGGGCACCGGACCGGTGAAGGTCAACGGCAAGGCCCTCAAGGAGGACTCGTACGTCTTCCCCGGAGCCACCCCGTGCGGTGACCGGCCGTTCGGCCCGATCCACGTCCCCAAGGACCGGATCTGGGTGATGGGCGACCACCGCGACGACTCACTGGACTCCCGCTACCACCAGAACCTCAAGGGCAACGGCACGGTCTCGGTCAACGAGGTCGTCGGCCGCGCCTTCACCATCGCCTGGCCGATCAACCGCTGGTCCACGCTGCCGGTGCCCGACACCTTCGACCAGCCCGGCATCAACAAGGCGATGGCCGCGGCGCCGGCCGCGCTCGGCCTCGCCGGCGCGGTGCCGATCGTGCTGTGGCGCCGCAGGAGGCTGACCAAGGAAAGTACCCCCGGGTAGGGTGCCGTCCCAGATCTTCGACGCGGGCCGTGCCCGCGGGGTGGGAGCGCTGGGATGAGCGGCAGTACCGGACGCAGTACCGACGGCCGCGGCCGGACCAAGGGCAGTGTGCTGTCCGGTCTGGCCGTGGCCGTCGGCTGTGTGCTGTTCCTGGGCGGCTTCGTATGGGCGGCGCTGCTCTACCGCCCGTACACGGTGCCGACCGATTCGATGTCACCGACGATCGCGGCCGGCGGCCGGGTGCTGGCCGAGCGGGTGGCGGACTCCGAGATACGCCGCGGCGACGTCGTCGTCTTCAAGGACTCGGTGTGGGGCGACCAGCCCATGCTCAAGCGCGTCGTCGGCATCGGCGGGGACAAGGTCTCCTGCTGCAGCAAGGCCGGCCTGCTGACGGTCAACGGAACCCCCGTCGAGGAGCCGTATCTGCACGGCAGCGGACCCGCCTCACCGGCCGTCTTCCAGGCCACCGTCCCCGCCAGCCACCTCTTCCTCCTCGGCGACCACCGCAGCGGCTCCCTCGACTCCCGTGTGCACCTCACCGACGGGGCCCAGGGCTCCGTACCGCGCAGCGCGGTCGACGCTCGGGTGGACGCCCGCGCCTGGCCGCTGGACAGTATCGGCATGATGCAGCGTCCCACCGGCTTCGCGGGGCTCCCCGGGGGTATCTCGCAGCCCGGACCGATCCGGCCCCTCACCTTCGCCGTCGCCGCCGGCGCGGTGCTCATCCTCGGCGGCGCGGCCCACGGCCCGATCGCCCGGCGCCTGGCGCGCAGGCGTGGCTGAGGACCGGGCGGCGACCGCCGCCGACCGGCCCGCCGAGGTGCGCCAGGTCTCCCGCGTCGTGTTGCTCGACCCCGACGACCGGATCCTGCTGCTGCACGGCTTCGAACCAGGCCATCCCTCCGATACCTGGTGGTTCACCCCGGGCGGCGGCCTGGAGGGCACCGAGACCCGCGAGGCGGCGGCCCGCCGCGAACTGGCCGAGGAGACCGGGATCACGGATGTGGTCCTCGGTCCCCTCCTGTGGCGGCGCCGCTGCTCGTTCCCGTTCGACGGGCGACGCTGGGAGCAGGACGAGTGGTACTACCTGGGACGAACCGACCGGACCGCGACCGACACCGGCGGCCATACGGACCTGGAACGGCGCAGCGTCTCGGGGCTGAGGTGGTGGACCGCGGAGGAACTGTCGGTGTCGCATGAGACGGTGTACCCGACCAGACTCGCCGGGCTGCTGCGCACGCTGCTCGACGAAGGCCCCCCGCGTGCGCCGGTGCTCCTGGAGACCGAAAGGGTCTGACGCACAATAGGGGGACGCACGGCTGAAGGGGATCTGCCATGAGCGCCGAGGACCTCGAGAAGTACGAGACCGAGATGGAGCTGAAGCTCTACCGGGAGTACCGCGACGTCGTCGGTCTGTTCAAGTACGTGATCGAGACCGAACGACGGTTCTACCTCACCAACGATTACGAAATGCAGGTGCACTCGGTTCAGGGTGAGGTCTTCTTCGAGGTCTCGATGGCCGACGCATGGGTGTGGGACATGTACCGCCCGGCCCGCTTCGTCAAGCAGGTGAGAGTGCTGACGTTCAAGGACGTGAACATCGAAGAGCTCAACAAGAGCGACCTCGATCTGCCGGGAAGCTGAGAAGCGAGCACGCCGGGGGAGGGGCGCCGGAGCGGGGATTCGCCGTTCGGGCGAGGGAGTGAGGCCGGCCGATCGGCCCGCCGTCCGCGTGCGGTGCGCGGACGGCGATGAGCGCGGCCGACCGGTTCTTCCCCCACGCGGGTGACCGGGTTTTCCCCAACCGGTCCGTTGTCCACCAAGATCCAACAGATCTGGGCGAGAGCGTCACCGTCGGTGCCGGAGGTGGTGCCGCATGAACGCCATGCACACCGGCCGACAGGCCACGGACGACGTACGGAGCGGGGACCGCAAGAAGCACCCCGGGAGCACGGCACCGGGGAACGGGCAGAGGCGCCGCGAGCGCACCGGCCGCCGCCGGCAGCCGGACAGGACCACGGAGCGCCGTCCCGCCGACACACCGGCGACCGACGCCCGGCGCGCGCTCGGACGCTACGGGGAGGACCTGGCGGCCCGGCGGCTCATCGAGGCCGGGATGCGGATCCTGGACCGTAACTGGCGCTGCCGCGACGGAGAGATCGACATCGTGGCCGCCGACGGCGACGCCCTGGTCGTCTGCGAGGTCAAAACCCGCCGCGCGGGATGGTACGAACACCCCATGGCGGCCGTACGGGCCGAGAAGACCGCACGGCTGCGCCTGCTGGCGGAACGCTGGCTGGAGCGACACGGCGGCCCGCCACCCGGCGGCGTACGGATCGACGTGATCGGCGTACTCCTGCCGGCCCGCGGCGCCCCGGTCGTCGAACACGCACGAGGGGTGGCGTGATGGCCTTCGCCCGCACCTGCTCCGTCGCCCTGGTCGGCGTCGAAGGCGTGGTCGTCGAGGTCCAGGCCGACCTGGAACCCGGCGTCGCGGCCTTCACCCTGGTCGGACTGCCCGACAAGAGCCTGGTCGAATCGAAGGACCGGGTACGCGCGGCGGTGGCGAACTCCGGCGCCGAGTGGCCGCAGAAGAAGCTCACCGTCGGGCTCAGCCCCGCATCCGTCCCCAAAGGCGGCAGCGGCTTCGATCTCGCCGTGGCCTGCGCCGTCCTCGGCGCCGCCGAACGCCTCGACCCCCGCGAACTCACCGACCTCGTGATGATCGGCGAACTGGGCCTGGACGGCCGGGTACGGCCCGTACGCGGAGTGCTGCCCGCCGTCCTGGCCGCGGCCGAGGCCGGATACCGCCAGGTCGTCGTGGCGGAACGCACCGCCGCCGAGGCATCACTCGTACCCGGCGTCTCCGTCCTCGGTGTCCGCAGTCTGCGCCAGCTGATCGCCGTGCTCACGGATGAACCGGTGCCCGACGAGGACGACACCCTCGAAGAGGGCCGCCCCGACCCGCTGCTCGCCGGGCTGGTCGTGCCCGGCACCGGCATCGGCATCGGCGCGGGACTGCCGCCCGGGGACCGCTTACCCGATCTCTCCGATGTCGCAGGCCAGCACGGCGCCCGCCGCGCTCTGGAGGTGGCCGCCGCAGGACGCCACCACATCTTCTTCAAAGGCCCGCCCGGAGCCGGCAAGACGATGCTCGCCGAACGCCTCCCCGGGCTGCTGCCGCCCCTGTCCCCCAAGGAATCGCTGGAGGTCACCGCCGTCCACTCGGTGGCCGGCACCCTCCCGCCGGGACAGCCACTCGTCGCACGCCCGCCCTACTGCGCACCGCACCACTCCGCGACCATGGCGTCCCTTGTCGGAGGCGGCAGCGGACTGCCTCGCCCTGGGGCCGTATCGCTGGCTCACCACGGCGTACTTTTTCTGGACGAGGCGGCAGAATGCAGCGCACGCGTCCTGGACGCACTGCGCCAGCCGCTGGAATCCGGACATGTGGTCGTCGCGCGGGCCGCCGGCATGATGCGGCTGCCCGCCCGCTTCCTCCTGGCCCTGGCCGCCAACCCCTGCCCGTGCGGCAGGCACGGCACGACCGGCGGCGGCTGCGAATGCCGGCCCTCCTCGATCCGCCGCTACCGGGCCCGGCTCTCCGGCCCCCTGATGGACCGCGTCGACCTGCGGATCGCCGTGGAACCCGTCGCCCGTTCCGAACTGGTCGCGTTCGGCCGCGGCGCCGAGTCCACCGCGCAGGTCGCCGAACGTGTACGGGCCGCCCGCGAACGCGCCGCGGCACGCTTGACCGGCACACCGTGGAACACCAACAGCGAGGTACCCGGCCACGAACTCAGGACCCGTTGGCAGGTGGACCCAGGCGCCCTGGCCCTGGCCGAACGCGATTTGGAATGCGGCCTGCTGACGGTCCGTGGACTGGATCGCGTACTGCGCGTCGCCTGGACGGCCGCCGACCTCGCGGGCCACGACCGCCCCACAAAGGAAGACGTCAACTGGGCTCTGGAGCTCCGGACCGGGGTGCGACGGGGCGGGGTGGCGGTGGCAGGGGGGAGTGCGAGGAATTCGGGGATTTCGTGACCTCAGTGGCTTCTGTAACTTAAGGGGCTTATGCGGCTTCTGTGGATTGAGTGGCCATGGTGAGGGTGCGGTGAGCTGAGGTGTGGTGGGGGTGGGGGCCCGCGGGGTCGGCGGCCGCCCAGGCGACGCGCAGTACGCGATCCAGTCCACGGACCGTCAGCAGGCCGCATTCCAAAT
>JOEL01000034.1 GCA_000720995.1 Streptomyces celluloflavus | reverse complement strand
CGGCGCGCTCGGCGAGAAGAAGATCTCCTACTTCGGCTACTCGTACGGCACCTACCTGGGCACCGTCTACACCCAGATGTTCCCCGGCCGCTACGACCGCATGGTCCTGGACGGCGCCATCGACCCACGCAAGTTCGGCCCCCGGCTGCTCCGGGAGGCCGTCGGTGAGAACGAGCAGGCGCTCGCCGACTGGGCCACGTGGGCTGCCGCCCGCCATGACACCTACGGCCTCGGCCGCACCCGCGCCCAGGTTCTCGCCACCATCGACCGCGTCATCAGCGCATCCGCGCGCGCACCGCTGACCGTCGGCAGCGCCCCGGATGCCTTCCAACTTGACGACACCCAGACCCCGTTCCTCCTGCTCGCCGGCCTCGACAGTGACACCGACGCGTCCCGCGCGGCCCTGGGCGAGCAGGTGTCCGTGCTGAACGAGGCCGCGGCCGGGCGGCCGACCCGGCTGTCACCGCAGTTCGCCGGGCTGCTGCGGTTCGCGCTGACCGGCGAGCAGTCACACCACGGCAGTGTGCAGTCCGCGGTCATCTGCGGGGACGTGGCGGCCCCGCGCGACCCCGAGGTCTACTGGCGCGACATCGAGCGCAGCCGCGCCGCGTACCCGCGCTTCGGCGCGCTGGCCGACAACATCGGCCCGTGTGCCTTTTGGGACCGGCCCCGCGAGAAGCCCACCGAGGTGAAGCACGACACCAAGGCGCTGATCGTGTCCGCCACCGGCGACCCGCGCACCCCGCACAAGGGCGCCGTCGCCCTGCACGGCCTGCTGCCGAGCTCCAAGCTGATCACCCTCAAGGGCGCCAACCGGCACGCGATCTACGGACTGTACGAGAACGCCTGCGTCGACAACGAGGTCAACCAGTACCTGGCCACCGGCCGGCTACCCGCCAACGACCGGACCTGCTCCAAGTAAGCCAGGCTTCAGCCCGGGTGAGCGCACATTCCTTGATCAGGAGCTTCCCTCAAGAGGAGCCACACCCCTCTTGAGGGGGAAGGTTCGGCAGGAACGGCCGCCCCGCGCACAGGCTGTACGCGCGGGGCGGGCCCGCGAGTGACGTTCTGACCCGGTGTCCGGGCTCGGGGGCCCCGCGGCAGTACAGTGCGGAGTTCCGGTCCGACGTGATCGCGTTGTGGCAGGCTTCGGCCGGCAGGCGGACGTTCAAGGACGTCGCGGCTGATCTGAACGTCAACCCGAGACGCTGCGGATCTGGGTGCGTGATGCCGGCGGTCGCCCGGTCGCCGTCGGCGCGTCGCAGGACACCGAGCCTCGGTCAAGCCCGGAACGGTTCAGTGGTCACAGTGCTCCCTGGCTGGTTCGGGAGTGCCGGCCGATACCGAGGTCCGGATGCTGCGGGAGCGGTTCAAGGGTTGGGGGAGGATGACGGTGGGCCAGACGCCGGCGAAGGGCGGCACCCCGCCGAGGGGATGCCGGCCTCGGGTTGCGCCGGTTCCGCTCAGGCGGCGCGGTGGGTCTTGCGGCAGCGTACGGCGACGGCGGTGCCGCCACCAGCGACGATCTGCGCGGCGGCTACACCAGTGATCGCCGCGGTGTTGATGCTGGTCGACGCCCTCATCGGCGCGGACAACGCCTTCGTCGTCATCGGATCCGACGAAGACGCCTCACCGGCGGGCTTGACGCAAGTCTGATTCTTCGTCGGCAGTTTGCCGGTAGCCAGGTACCTGTTGACCTCGTCGTCCACGCAGGCGTTGCCGTAGCGGCCGAAGAGGGCGTGCCGGTTGGCGCCCTTGAGGGTGAGCAGCTTGGAGCCGGGCAGTTGCTCGTGCAGGGTCACGCTGCTCTTGTAGGTGGTGCGGGGGTCGCCGGTGGCTGCCACGATCAGTACCGGGGCGTCGCGGCGGACCTGGGTGGGTTCCTCGCGGGGGCGGTCCCAGAAGGCGCAGGGGCCGACGTTGTTGGTCATGGGTCCGAACACCGGGTGCGCGGCCCGGCTGCGTTGGATGTCGCGCCAGTAGACCTCGGGGTCGCGCGGGGCGGCCACGTCCCCGCAGAGGACCGCGGCCTGGACTCCCGACGGTTCGGCCGCGCCGTGCAGCAGGTACCGGAGCGTCGCGGCGAACTCCGGCGAGAGCGGCGTCGGTGCCGTGCCCCGTGCGGCCCTGCTCAGCACGGCCAGTTGCTCGGCGAGGAACGCCCGGGTCGGGTCGGTGTCGTCCCCGATGCCGGAGTAGAGGAGGACCGGCACCTGGGTGTCGTCGATCCGGAAGGTGTCCGAGCCGGTGCCGACGGTCAGCGGGCCGCCGGCGGACGCCTTGAGGACGCGGTCGACGGTGGTGAGCACTTGGGCGCGGGTGCGGCCGAGGCCGTATGCGGCGTCGCGGTCCGCCGCCCACGCGGCCCAGGCGGACAGCGCCTTCTCGCTCGCGCGCTCGGTGCCCTTCGTCAGGCGGGGGCCGTAGTCGGCGGGGGCGACCGCGCCGTCGAGCACGACGCGGTCGTAGCGGCCGGGGAACATCTGGGTGTAAACCGTGCCCAAGTAGGTGCCGTACGAGTAGCCGAGGTAGGAGATCTTCCGCTCGCCGAGCGCGCCGCGGACGACATCCATGTCACGGGCCGTGTTGCGGGTACTGATGTACGGCAGCACTGAGGCGTCATGGGTGCGGCACTTCTTGGCAAGGCTCTTCTGCAGGGCGACCTGGCGGTCGAAGCCTGCCCGGCTGGCGCCGGCCGAGAACCAGGACGTGCCGACGGGCCAGCCGCAGTCCAGTGGGGTGCTGCGGCCGACGAAGCGCGGGTCGAAGCCGACGATGTCGTAGCGCGCGCCGACGTCCTTCATCGCCTTGCGGACGTCCGGCGGCGACTGGACCGAAGGTCCGCCCGGCCCACCGTTGTTCAGCAGGATCGATCCGATGCGGTGGCGGGTGTCAGTGGCCTTGAGCCGGGATATCGCGACGGTGATCGTGCGCCCTGCGGGGTGGGCGTAGTCGAGCGGCACGGTGACGTCCGCGCACTGCACACCGGCCTTGTCCAGATCGCGGCCCGTCGTGTCGACGGGGCCCGTGACGCAGCTGCCCCAGCCGAGGTGTTGCCGGTGGTACCGGTCGAGCCCGGCTCCGGTGCCGTTCTTGGCGGGGGCCTCTGAAGCTGAGGCCAGGGCGGGGGAAGTGAGGAAGCAGGCGGCGAGGGTGAGGCTCACGGCGGAGGCGCGCCGCGCGGTGGGGCTGAGGATGGTCACAGGTCTCCTTGGGTTGGTGGGTACGGTCGGTGGCGCGGAACGCGGTGTCCAGGGCGGCGCGGAGGAGGTGCTCACGGGTCACCTGAGCCGTTCGGTCAGTCGGCCGTCATGACCCGGTCGGGTTCCGGGGCAGGTGCGTTCGCACGGTGCTGCGGGTGGCCGCCGTTGGTGGGCCGTGGGCGGACCGGCCACCAGATGCTCCGTCCGAGGAGTGCGGCAAGGGCGGGGACCAGCACCAGCGAGAGGACGAGCGCGGAGAGCAGGATTCCGAGCGTCATGGCGAAGGCGATCTGCTCGTTGCCCGGGGTCGTGGCGAGGGTGGCGAAGGAGCCGGCAAGGACCACGCCCGCGGTCGCGATGGCCGGTGTCGTGTGCTGCACCGCGCGGGCCACGGCGGCGCGGGCCGGGCCCGGTCGTTGCATTTCCTCCCGGATCCGGTCGCTGATCAGGATGTTGTAGTCGGTGCCCAGTGCCACGACGAACAGAAACAGCACGAGCGGGAGGGAGAAGTTGACGCCCGGCTTGCCGAGGACGTGCTGGAAGAGCAGGGTGGCGGCGCCGAGGGTGGCGGCGAAGCCGAGCCCGACGGAGAGCATCAGGATCACCGGTGCGAGCAGGCTGCGCAGGAGCAGCAGGAGAATCAGCGCGATCAGTGCGGCCGCGACCGGGAACACGATCTTCAGGTCGTGGTCGACGGCGGTGGAGATGTCGGCGTAGATCGCCGCCGTTCCGCCCACGTGTGCCGTCGTTCCGGCGGGTGTGTGCTGGGCGACCGCTGCCCGCACGGGTCCGGAGGCCAGGTCGCGGGCCTGCCGGCTCTGCGGGTCCGCGGTCGGGTAGAGGTCGATCCGGGCGGCGCGGTGGTCCTCGTTCAGGACGGTCCGTGCGACCTGGCCCACGTCCTTGACCTGGGCGAGAGCACGGGAGAGGCCGTCGAGCCGGCCTGCGGTGAGGGTGCCGCCGTCAGTGACGGTGACGAAGATGCTCGTCGGGTCCGTCACTCCGGCCGGCAGCGCACGGGATATCTCGGTCGCGGTGGCCGCCGCAGGGATCTTGGCAGCGGCGTTGCCCTGGCCGTAGTCCATGCGGATCCCGATCAGCCCGGCGGCCAGCGCGGCAAGCAGGGCGACGGAGGCGAACGTCATCGTCATCGGCCGTCGTGCGACCCGCGCCCCGAAGCGGGCGGCACGGCCCTCGTCGGGCTCGTGGCCAAGGGCCTTGGCGGGCCAGAACATCTTGCGCCCGGCGGCCGCGAGCAGCGCCGGCAGCAGGGTGAGGCTGCCGAGCAGCATCACCAGGACCGAGACGGCGATGGCGGGGCCCAGCGAGCGGAACTGGCCGAAGGTCGCCACGCCCAGCGTGGCGAACCCGGCCACGATGGTCAGCGCCGCCGAGGTGATCGCGGTGCCCACCCGTCCCGAGACCTGCCCGGCGGCCTCGCGGGCCGACTGCTCCGGCCGGGCGCGCAGTTGCTCGCGGAAGCGGAACAGCAGGAACAGCAGGTAGTCGATGCCGATGCCGAGCAGGACCACGCTGATCAGATCAGGGGTGCCCGCGTCGAGCTTGCGCCCGGTGAGTATCGCGGCACCCGCGACGGCTCCCCCCGCCACGCCGATGATCATGGCGACCGCGACCAGCGGCAGCAGGGCCGCCAGCACGCTGCGGAACACCAGCACGTTGATCAGCAGGATGAGCCCCATGAGGAGGGCGCCCCCGACCTTCGCGGCGGTCTCGTGGGAATCGGTGGTGTCGACGGTGTCGGCGAGACTTCCGGTGAAGCCGGTGCGCATCCCCGCCTCGGAGAACTGCGTCCGGGCGGCGTCCCGGAAGGCCCGGTAGACGCCCTGGACCCCCTTGTCCGTGCGGTTCCCGATCAGCTCGACGGAGAGCAGTTCGAAACTCCGGTCGGGTGCCACCATCGCCGGGGCGATCCGGGGTGTCTGGGAGCGGTCCGGGACCAGGAATTCCGGTCTGTCGTCCTCCCTGGGCATGATCACCCGGCGCTGCGCCAGCTTCGCCGCCTCGGCCTCGACCCGCTTCTGGTCGGCGGCGCCGAGAGCCTTGCCGTCGGACCGGGCGACCAGCATCGTCACGGTGGTGGCGTCGGGGTTCACCCCGAACTGTTCCTCGGCGATCTCCAGGGCGGCGGCCGAGTCGTAGCTCTTGGGCAGGAAATCCCCGGTCTGGTTCTGGGTGACGCGGCCGATCAGTGTCGGGGCCAGGGCGCTCAGCACGACACCCAGCACCGCCCAGAGGGCGATCACCTTCCACGGGTGTCTGGTGGAGTATCCGGTCAGGGCGCGGATCACGATGTCCTCCGACGGACGGACTTGCATGCGGACGTCTGCCGGGGGCTCCCGGCCGGTATCCAGACCATCACCCCGAGGGGCCGGGAAGCGTCCTGGCAGCGGATGATCCGGACCGGGGCCCTGGGTCCTGCCCAGGCCAGGGACCAGGACCCAGGTCCTGGTCCCTGGCCTGGTCGCGGGCCGCGAGCTGCCGCCGACGGTGCTGCCACCAGTGCTGCTGTGCAACTCTGTACCGGAGGCCGTAAGGCCGGACACAGGGAGAACAGACATGCGCAGGCGCCGACCCATCGGGCCCGGCGATGCCCGGGAGCCGCTGCGCATCGACAGCACCGGGCCGCCGTGGTCCCGCAACGATGCACTCGTGACCGGCGGGGCCTGCGCGATGAACCTGCTCAGCTACGTGTTCTTCGACGATCCCGACGGCCGATACGCCGTGAGCGTGGCCGGGTTCCTCCTCGTCGCGCTGGCAGCCCTGCCGCTGCTCGTCCGGCGCAGCCACCCGGTGGTGGCGCTCGCTGCCGTACTGGCACTCGATACGACAGCCACCCTGACCGCGCCGCTGCCCAGACACTTCGGTGCCGTCCTGCTGGTCGCCCTGTACTCGGTCGCCAGGGCCTGCACCGGCCGGGTGACAGCGGTCGCGGCCGTCGCGACGGTGTCGCTGACGTTGCTGAGCCAGAGCCACGGCCGGATCCCGCCCTGGCAGGACGCCGCTGTCACGCCCCTCTCCGCCCTGATCGTCGTCGGCACCGCCATGGCGGTCAACCGCTGGCAGCGGGAGGTGGCGGCGAACCGCAGACTTCTCGCCGACCGTGCGGTGGCCGACGAACGCCGCCGCATCGCACGGGAGCTGCACGACATCGTGGCCCACCACATCACCACCATGCAGCTGATGGCCGGCGGAGCCCGTGCCAACCTCGCCCGACCGGAGGTGGCCCGGGACGCCCTGGTCACCCTGGAATCCTCCGGGCGGCTCGCCCTGCGCGAGATGCGCCAGCTCCTCGATGTGCTGCGGGCCGGTGACGAACCGGAGTCCGCGCCGTCGCAGCCCCAGCCGGGCGTCGACGACCTCGACCGTCTGGTGGCCGAATCCCGCCTTGCCGGACTGCCGACCGAGTTCAGCGTCCACGGGCCGCAGCGCCCGCTGCCGCCGACCGTCGGCCTCACGGTGTTCAGGATCACCCAGGAAGCCCTCACCAACGCCCGCAAGTACGCGGGGCCCGCCCGCGCGTCCGTACGGCTGACGTATCGCCAGGACCGGGTCACCGTCGAAGTGCGGGACGACGGTGGGAGCACACCGCCGCAGGAGGGCGCGTCGTCGGTGGGCTCGGGCGGTTACGGCCTGATCGGCATGCGCGAGCGCGTCGCCCTGCACGGTGGCACCCTCGCCGTCGGCCCGCAGCCCGACGGTGGGTTCGCGGTGGTGGCCGACCTGCCGCTGACCACGGACGAGGCCGCCGAAGCAGCCGTCCAGCACGAGGGGGCACACCGATGACCGGGACCCGGCCGAACACACCGAGGATCAGAGTGCTGATCGCGGACGACCAGCCGCTGGTCCGGCGCGGCCTGTCGCTGATCCTCTCCCCCGACCCGTCCTTCGAGGTCGTGGGAGAGGCCGAGGACGGCGCGCAGGCCGTCGCCCTCGCCCGCCGGCTGCGCCCCGACGTCGTGGTGATGGACATCCGGATGCCCGTCCTCGACGGTGTCGGCGCGACCGGGGAACTCGCCGCCACCGTGCCCGGCTGCCGGGTCCTGGCCCTCAGCACCTTCGACATGGACGAGTACGTCGTGGGTGCCCTGCGCGCCGGAGCCTGCGGGTTCCTGCCCAAGGACAGCTCGCCGGAGGACCTGAGCGCGGCGATCCGCACCGTCCACGCGGGCGAGGCCGTCGTCGCGCCGCGTCTGCTCACCCGGCTGATCTCCACCTACGTACGGGCCCCTCACGGCGCGTCGCAGCCACTCCCCACCGACCTGGGCGAACTCACCCCCCGGGAGGTCGAGGTGTGGCGCCTGATGGCCACCGGTCTCGACAACGCCGGGATCGCCCACGACCTGCACATCAGCGTCTCCACGGTCAAGAACCACATCACCAGCATCTTCGGCAAGCTCGACGTCCGTGACCGCGCCCAGGCGGTCATCGCGGCCTACGAATCGGGGCTGGTCACCGCCCGCGCGGCAACCGGCAACCCGCGCGGCGACGGAAACACCGCATAGCCGGGACGGCCGGTGCGCTCACTGCTTGCACAGGGTGGTGTCGAGGAGGGCCGGGCCATCGGCAGGGCCTCCCGAAACTCCTACGCGGCCGGCTTGTCCCGCCGCGAGGGCGGGTAACACCCCGAGTTCCCCTGGCCGGGCCTGCCCCGGGGCGGGGAGGCGTCCAGAGCGTGGACTGCCCCGGACGCTGGTTCAGCGGCACAGGCGGGCCGGGTCAGGCCATCTGATGTCGCGTCAGCCCGCGACTCCGGGCACGACCAGGCCGGTTTCGTACGCGATCACCACCGCGTGGGTCCGGTTCCGCGCGCCGAGCTTGGTCAGCACGTTCCTGACGCGTGTCTCCACCGTCTCCGGGCTCACCGTGAGCGACTCGGCGATCTCCGGGTTGGACAGGCCGGTGGCCATCAACCGCAGCACCTCCTCCTCCCGCCCCGTCAGCGCCTCGGCGCCACCCTCCTCGCATCGCTGCCACCGGTCTGCCACGCGTGCGCTGCTCCGCAGTCATCCCACCGAAGCGGCGGCCGGGCGCCAGTAGCCGTTCCGACAGGGCAAGATGCCGGGCGCATCGTCCCGGTATCCTGCGCTACTCGGTCGTCCCGGGCATGTCCGGCCCGGAGAAGAAGCGGTACTTCGTGCCGGGTTCGTCGGGGTGCATGAAGAGGCCGTCACAGATTCGTCGGCCTGGACCAACAGCGGTGCCTGATCTCCCTCGTAGGGTCGCACCGGAGGCCAGCAGGTGCTCCAGTGCGTCCTCGACGAGGAGACGAAAGCATGCAGACACTTTTGCGTGGCGGCCGTGTCATTGATCCGGGAACAGGGTTCGACGGCATCGCCGACGTCCTCATGTCCGACGGCGTGGTCAGCGCCGTCGCCGCAGGGCTCGACGCGCCACCGGGATGCGCGGTCGTCGACGTCACGGGTTTGGTCGTCGGTCCGGGGTTCGTCGACCTGCACAGCCACGTGCACTCCATCGCGGGGCAGCGGCTGCAGGCCATGGACGGCGTGACGACGGCCCTCGACCTGGAAGCGGGCCTCATGCCCATCGGACGTGCGTACGCCGAGGCCGCCGCGGACGGACGCCCGCTGCACTACGGCTTCTCCGCCTCGTGGGGTGGTGCCCGGGCCCAGGTGCTCGCCGGCATCCAGCCCGACGCACAGATCGGGAGCGGCCTCGCGGTGCTGGGAAACCGCGCATGGCAGCGCTCCTCCACCGATCGTGAACTCGCCGAGTGGCTGGCCCTGATCGAGGGTGAGCTGAGCGCCGGAGCGCTCGGCATCGGAGTCCTCCTCGGGTACGCGCCGCACAGTGAGCCTGCCGAGTTCCTTGCTGTCGCCCGGCTTGCCGCGAAGGCCGGCGTGCCGACGTACACCCACGTCCGCGAGCTGGTCGAGGTGGATCCCGGAACTCCCGCAGACGGCTCCGAGGAGATTGTCATCGCCGCGGCCGAGACCGGCGCAGCGATGCACCACTGCCACGTCAACAGCACTTCGGGCCACCACATCGACCGGGTACTCGGCGCGTTGGACGGTTCACGGCGGTCGGGATCCCGGGTGACGGTCGAGGCATACCCGTACGGGGCCGGCAGCACGGCGATCGGAGCGGCCTTCCTCGACGCCGAACACCTGCGGATGAAGGGCCTGTCCCCGTCGAGTGTCGTGATGCTCGAATCGGGGGAGCGCATCGCCGACGAGGGGCGCCTGCGGCAGTTGCGGAACAGCGACCCCGGGGCGCCCTGCATCCTGGAGTTCCTCGACGAGGGCAACCCGCGCGAGCTCGCGATGCTGCACCAGGCGCTGGCCTTCCCGGACGCGATTGTCGCCAGTGACGCGATGCCCGTCATCTGGCCCGACGGCAGCAACGACAGCACCGAGTGGCCACTGCCGCCCGGGGGAACGACGCACCCGCGCACCGCGGGAACCTTCACCAAGACGCTGCGCGTGATGGTGCGGGAGAGCGGTGCCTGGGACTGGCCGGAGGCGTTCCGGCGGTGTGCCCACCTGCCGGCGCGGGTCCTCGACGAGGTGGCGCCGGGCGCTCGGGCGAAAGGACACCTCGGGGTCGGCGCGGACGCCGACATCGTCGTACTCGACCCCGTGGCGATCACCGATTGCGCGACCTACTTCGGCCCCACGCGGCCGTCTGTGGGCGTGCGGCACCTGTTTGTCGGTGGTGTCCCGGTGGTCAGTGCAGGGGAGTTGCAGGTCGACGCGCTACCCGGACAGCCGCTGCGAGGTGAGCCACGATGACGGCGACGCGCGCCGAGGTGGCGGTGGAGGCCCTCATCGCGGACATCGAAACCCTGGTGCGGTGCGAGCCGCCGTCGTCCGATCACGAAGCCGCCGCCCGCAGCGCAGACGTCGTGGCGGCACTGGGACACAGGCTGCTGGACACGGAACCGGATCGCGTGGTGATCTAGGGGTGCACGCACCTGAGGTGGCGGTTCGGCGAGGCACCGCGTGTGCTGCTGCTCGGACACCACGACACGGTGTAGCCCACCGGATCGCTGAAGACACACCCGTATTCCTCCCGCGACGGAGTGCTGCGCGGGCCGGGCTGCTTCGCGCGGCAAACGATCTCCTGCTAACGATCACATCCTCGACCAGCCCGAACACCCCGCCCTCGCCCCACACCAGCCCCGGGACCTCCAACAGGATGGAAAAGCTCATTGGCCGCCGGCAGTGGGAGTCCCCCGGGACTTTTCTGGAACTTCCGGCTACCTCAACGGGCACGAACGTGAAACAGCCGAAAGGTCATCTGCGCCAGGTCAGCGGCGCGCGGGCGTCCAGCGTGGCTGGTTATGGGGCTGGATGGTCTCTTCTTCGACATTTAAGGGGTGAGGTCGGGTGACCTGGACGAAATCCCTGCAAACGGCCTGTGAGCTGCGGAGACTCTTCTCGGTAATTCCCACTGCCACCGCTTGCTTCCGCCCCCTTGTGCACCTGGTGTACGCCGTCCGGCCACTTCCCTGACTTGATGTCAAGAATGTTGCGAGGGCCACTACCTCATAGTCGAGGTAGCGGCCCTCGCGTTTCGTCACCTCACGTTCGGGCTGCAGCGTTCAACAGGGGCGATATTGCGTCAGGCGCCCCGCCAGGAGCCGCATCGTCGAACCGCTCCTCTCGCTCAAGCTACGCGAGACCGTCATACGGGCGACGAGCAAACGCCACCCTGCGCCGGCGCAACGTCGCGTGCCGATGCCCTCAAGGAACCCTCTCAAGGCCATCCCGAGGCAGTACCGATTCGCCACGCGACCAGGAGTGTCAAGGAGCGGCAAGTGGCAGTACGTATTCACCAGCCAGCCGGGCAAGGTGCAGGGGAAGCGGACGAGCCAGCGGCGGATAGTCGTCGTGGAAGCGGAGTTGGTGCGCAAGGGTGGCCCATTCGGCCGGCAGATCGGCTCGATCGCCTTCCCGCCCGGCGTCCGCCAGTGTCTTCTCCGAGAGGCAGCCAAGCGCGGTCAGCTCCAGGCACACCGGGTTCCAGGCGGTCTTTCGAGGAGCCGCCCTGCCCAACTCGGTGGGAACCAGCTTCATGAGCCCCTTCGGCAGGGTGGCTGTGTGCGGGACATCTGCTGTGCTGCCGAAAACGCGGTTGTCCGGATCGGATGGTCCCCAGACACCCTTGGTAAAGCCGACCTTGCCGTTGCCGTCGTGCGCGTACCACTCGGGTACCTCGTTGCGCCCATTGCCGTCCCGGACAAGGATCACCCGCAGATCGGGCCCGTAGACGGAGAGCCGCTGATCCGGACCATCGCCGAAGCCCAACATGTCCTTCACCAGAGATCCGTTGCGTAGCCGAGGCCAGCACTGACGCATGTTGCCTGTATCTGCCAGCAGCAGCGTCGGCCGGTCACGCAACTGGTAAAGCAGCGTCCTGATCTGCCGTTCGGCCTCTTTCTGCCAATGTTGCTCTGGCGCCGCCCCAAAGCTATGGCCTTTCCTGCTCGGGGCTCCCAGTGCCCCGGCGACTCCGTCCCCTGTTGCGCCGCCCGCGGCCAGCGAGCGCAGCAGACGAGGGTAGGGCACCCATTCGGCGCGGCCGGGGTCCCAGCCGTCGACGGAGCCCTCGTCTGGACGGACGCGTACTGCGACCAGACGCCGCACGGGGCAGCGGGTGGGCCCCTTCCTGGTGTGGCGCACCAGCCAGAGGGCCACGTACTGCAAGTCACCCGGGATTCCCTCACCCACACGGTGGGCGGGTGGGGAGATGGCACCGAGTTGCCGGAAGGCATCCAGCCATGTCCAGCGCGCGCGGTGGGCGAGTGTGTCTTCTGCCTCCTGTGGCAGGCTCACGAATTGGCTCAACCTCCCCTGCCGGGCGCAGGCGATGCGCAGAGCGTGCTTGGGATCAGAGCCTGGGACGACGTTGAAACGCTCCTTTCCACCGATTTCGATAATCGCGAGCCCCAGCGCCTCCTCGGGCTGTGCGATGCGCTCGGCGACGAGTGCGCACCTGTGGCTGACGGTGTCGGCCAGCCGGAGGGCAAAGGGGCGCCTGCGGTCACCCGAAATTTCAAGGGCGGCGGCCAGCGATCCGGCGGGGCGGACTCGGACACGGATGTCGACGCCGTCCGCCTGCCAACGCCAGGTATCCTCGGCGCCGTCGACCGGCCGTCCCGGCGGCAGCCCGATTAGTGCGGGCAGCTCCGCCAGCAGTCCCTCCCTGGTCTCGGGGCTCTGCCAGCGGAGGTCGACATCAAGCGGGGCGCCGTTCAGCACGCGGGCCAGCGCGGAACGGCGGCTGAGGGCCAGAACCGCTTCCCGGGTGTCTGCCTGGCCGGCCGGAGCCGAACGGGGCTGCAGTGAGGGAGTGTTCCTCCTCGTTACCCGGCTCAAGTCGGGTACGCGGCGCAGCATCGGCCGCAGTCCCTCCTCGACCCAGGCATCGAGCAGTGACCGCTCCTTGGGCATCACACCGGAGGCCACGCTATGCGGGCCGAGGACCGGGCTGTAGACGATGCCCGCGGCGATGCCCTTGCGTCCCTTGAGCCACTTCTCCGGCGTGGAGAACAGATCCGCGGGCTCGGGGTATCGGCGCACGATATCCAGGTCAGGCAGGAGGATGGCCGGGCTGTGGCGACGCCATGCCACTCGTCCTCGGCTGCGGTCGAAGGCGAGGGTGTTCTCCACCAGCCGGGGTGCGCGATCCGGACCGTCGGGCCATGGCAGCGGCACGTCCAGCAGCACGGTCGTGCCGCGCAGTTCCCTGGGCTGAATGTCCAAGCGGGTGGCCCACCGGCGGATGCTCGTAGAGACATGGACGCGGAAGCGTTGGGCGAACGGCACGGTGTGCACAGTGATGGCGATCAAGGCCGAGTAGTACCAGGTGCGCTTCTTGTGCTCATATGCCTGCGGCGGCCAGGAGACCAGTTCGGCGCCGCTCTCGCGGCTGACCACACGGAAGTGGATATCCGGCCCCAGGGCTCGGAATGGCCGGGCGGCAAGACGGTGGGCGACCCACTCCGGCAGCAGGCTGAACAGCCGTCGGGCGGGTTCGGCAGTACCGCCGGACGATACGGAGGTTTCGGTGAGGTCGACCGGTTCGCTCTCCCAGGACGGGAGGTTCGCCACGATGGCGTCCAGGCGTTCGAGTAGCCGGTCCTCCAACTCCGGGTCCCTGGTGTCGTCGTCCTCGGTCTCGTCATCCTCGCGTCCGCGCAGCAGGCCGGCCGCCCAGGTGCCGACCAGCGGGCCGACGACCTCCACAGGCACCGGTTCGCGGCCGTACAGCCAGGCGCTGTCAGCCGAAGCGCCAGCGTTGCGTGCGGTGGCCACGACCCCAGGAGCCATGGCCCGCAGGAGGGAATTGAGCTGGCGTACCGGCAGCCGCGACGGTTGGTCACTCTGCCTGCGAGTCCGGTCGTACAGGTCGGTGAGTGCCGTGCGCAGCTCTTCGCCGAGCCGCATGACGTGCAGGGGCTCCAGCAGGGCCCCGTGCGCGGGGTCGGGTTCGTAGGCGGCGGTACGGATCGTGCCATACATGGTGCTGCTCCTTGTCAGTTCAGGCCGATGCGGTGACGTCTCGCATGGTCGTGTCGGCCTGGGCAGCGCCGCTCTGTTCGTCCAGGCAGCGATCTAGCATCTGCCAGAGCGGCTTGTAGAGCGCCCGGACAATGAACTGGTCGTGTGACGGGACGCTGACCGCGTCGGCGAAGTAGGGCCGCAGGACGTGACGCACGCTGTGCAGAAGGCTGGTCTCGAAGGTGTCGGGCTGCGCCGGAGTGGCAGCCTGCCGAGGTGTGAAGGCGGAGTCCACGAAGACCACCCGGGCAGGTACGCCGCCACGCACCAGGCGCCCGATGACCTGCCACATCAGCACAAGCATGTCCCAGGTAACCTGCTCTCGATCGTCCCCGAGTCGGCTCCAGGCCATGCTCCGCCGTAGCACCTGGTACCACCGTGACCGTGCCTTGTGCCGGACCGCTTCGGCACCGTCTGCCACGGTGGCTCCGCTACGCACCCACTGCGCGAACTCCCCGCTCTCCTGGGCACGCACGATCCAGTCATTGATCGCGTGCACTGCGAGCGAGAGGTCATCGGGGTGCGGGTTCGGCCGGGCCAGGAAGTACACGGTGCCAATGGCCGCCTCGTCGTTGTCGTTGAGGATGTTGTAGCCGCGTTCGATCGCGAGTAGCGGCGCCACCAGGATGTCGGCTCCACAATCCTTGAGATGTTCCACGTCCCCTCGGCGCAGCACCCGGGCGTGGTGGCCGTCGTCGCCGTAGTCGTCGTCCTCAATGTCCTCATCGTCCGAGACCAGCCGCAGTACCCGGCCTTTCCAGCGCATGTTGAGGTTGTGCAGCGTGTCGGCAACGATCCGTGCCTCTTCGTAGCTGCCCACCAGGAGCAGGATCTGATCGCGGCCGTCTTGGAGGTCCATGAGTTCGCGTTCCAGAGGACCGCCCTCGTCCTCCTCCTCCACGCTCGCTCCCAGCACCGTTGCGATGCGCCGGAGCTTGTCCGGCCGATCGTCAGGGTCGGTCCCGGACACTTGCATCGGGGCACCGCCGTCCTCGATGAACTCGAAGCGCATCAGGCTCTCCTCGGCGATGCGCCGGGTGACCTCCGGTAACGGCTCAATGATCACGCCTACTTCTACGGCGATGTGGTAGCGGCTGGACAGGCCCGCCCAACTACTGCCGGACATGAGCAGGACGTGTGCTCCAGGGCGGTCATCGGCCCTGGCGAGGTCGGGCAGTTGACGCAGCAGTTCTCGGCCAACACCGCTGCACCGGAAGAAGGTCAGCTCACCGCTGCGGACCCCGCCCTCGTCCTGGCCCTTGACGTGGAACTGAAAGCCGATGACGTTGCCCATGGGGGCCTCAGGCACCATCGGCCCGTAGTCGACCGGCCGGCTGTACATCGTGTTGAAGCCGAGGTTGAGGGCCGCCTCAACCCTCGGCCACATCGCGTTGATCAGAGCCAGCTTCGGCTCCAGGGCGCACAGCAGGAGGGTGAATTCGAAACGCTGGGCGAACTCCGTGCGCCACCGCTCCGGGGTCTGCGGGGGCTGGGGCTCCTTCCCGCGCCTGCCCGCGCCCTTGCTGCGCTCCCACTGCTCCCGCTTCTCCTGCCAAGCGGCATACTCCTGCTCGTACTCCTGTTGCTTGCGTTCCATGAAGGGCTCCAGCCGGAACACCTCATCCATCACATGCGCCACTCGGCGCCTGGTGTTGTCGGGGTTGCTGGTATGCAAGATCTCGTTGAGCAGTCTCGTGAGATCACCGAAGTCCTCCTTGGTGAACCGGAAGCGATCCCCAAAGGGGTTGTCCCGAAAGGCGTCCAGTTTGTTCCACAGGGTCGCCCGTTCCACACGGCAGGTTTCGTCCGCGCCGTCCCGGCACCGGTCGGCCGGTTCGTCATCCTCGGGGAGCTCGTAACGCTCGTCGAGGAGACCCAGTTGCAGCGTCCACGCGCTGAAGTAGCCGGTGCGGACCCAGATCCGCAACTTGTGGTCGGCTACCAGCATCGCGTATAGGCGGTCGGTGGCTGCTTGGGCCGTGTTCAGCGCCGCGGTGAAGTTCTCCACGTCCCGATCGGACAGCTGTACTCGGCCTCCGACAGCGAGTTCACGAATCTTGTGGCCGCTCAGCTTGTCGATGAAGCCGTCTTCGTCACCGCCGGCCAGGGGAACGGCCGGGGCGAAATTCTCGTCCCACTGCATCTGCACCCGATCCGCCTCGTCCACGATGACGAGATCGCTACGGCGGCAGGCCAATTCGAGGTAGCGAATGCGTTCGCCGTTCTGTGCCTGGGGCGGGGAGGCGTCTACGAGCGCGGCGGGCGTGGCCACCCAGATGTCTGCCCCCACGAGCGCCCGTGAGGTGTGATGGCGCGGGCACACGGACCAGTACGGGCAGCTCACCCGCTGCTTTTGCCAGCGTGACACCGGATGACGTCCCGCGGCCTCACGCGGCCGGGACGCTCCGGAGCGCAGCCGGGTGCAGGGCGCTTCGCCAAAGGCCAATGTTTCTCCCCTGGCCGCGCCACCGCGCAACGCATTCAGCACGCAAGAAGTACCCAGGTGATCAAAAGCCTGGTCCTGATGGGCGAGCAGCCGATGTTCGCCCTGTCCGGCCAGCCGCCGATGCAGCCGCTGTGCGTGGCGCTCCCTGCTGTTGGCTCCCACGATGGGCGCAGCAGCACCATCGGTATAGACGTTATAGAGCTTGACCAGTTTGAGCACCTCGGTGACATCGCCGACGACCACGGTGACCCGCTTTTTCTGGCGGCCGGTGGCCAGATGTACGGCGATGATGTCCCGCAAAGTGCTCTTGCCTGCTCCGACGATGCCGAGCAGGTGCTGGATGCGGTCCACGGTGAACGTCTGTGCATCCCGGAATCCGTGATCTGCCTTGACCGAGAGGACAAGCTTGCCGAGTCTGCCAGCCCAGTCGCGGTAATGTACGGCGTCCATTCGTACCGCCGTTTCCTTCAGCTCCTCAAGGCTGAAGGTCAGCCGCTCGCCCTGGCCCAGCGGCAGTGCGTCCATGTCGTGCCGGATGAGGGGCGCGTGCGGAACGGACGGCAGGTCAACCTCGGCCATGGTCCGACTGACCGGGAAGGCATGCGGTCCCGGGCCGGCCACTTTGAGGCGAGCAACAGCCAGCGGCGGTGCAACACGCAGCAATTCGTCGTAGGTGTCCCACCTGTCATCCGCCACGGACAGTTCGCGGCGCAGGGCGGGCCGATCCGGGTCGGGCACGTCGAAGCCGCGCAGAGCGCGGTTGAATCCCTGGTACCGATCCAGCGCTTCCCGCCACGCCCGGCGCCTGCGTAACGTCCACATCGAGTAGCGCCCGGCGCGCAGAACTGCCTCGCTGTCCGGGGGCAGGGAGACTCCCGAAGCCTGGGCGAATGGATAGCCGCTGAAGAGGACCCAGGCATGCGCCGCCGGGCTCTCCCGCATCAGCCGCTCCTGGAGACGCAGCCCGACTTCTACCTGGCACAGGGATTCGTAGGCAGCCTCGCCCACGCCCGGCTCGAACTGCCGGAGCTGCGCAATGACGTCATGCAGGCCGCGGGCAAGGCTACGCATCGGCGCCCTCCACTTTCTGGGTCGGTGGTGGGTCCTGTACGCGCAGATGGCGCTCCAGGTCATCGGGGGTCGTGAGGGTCACTCGTCCGCGACACTCATTGCTGAGCGCGGTTTCGAAAGCGTCGCGGTAGCCGTCCTGATCCACCGCTCGACGGGGAACCACCACCAGGGCGGGATCGGTGGCGCTGGAGAAAGCCTCGCTGACCCGGCCGCCCAAGAACGAGGGCTGCCGCCGGTCGTAGACCTGCATGAGGCAGGTCCGCAGCCCGCTGCCGGTGATGCGGTAGGCGCCAAGTCCACTATCCGCGAGAAGCTGGTGGCCGCCGCCGATACGTGCGAGTTCATCCATGGCCGCCTGTTCCGTACGGGCCGGGGCCACGAGGAAGGCACGGAGGCTACGTCGCAGGATCAGGCACTGTCCGGGCTCGCGGAGCAGGCGGAAGCGCACGCCGGGCGGACAGTCCTCCCCCTCACACCAGGTGTCGGGCCCGCTTTCCCTTTCGCCGCTCGGGGCGCGGGCCGGTAGTCCGCAGGTGCCGCACACGGTAAGCATCCGGCGGTCGAGTAGGGCCTCGGGGACAGGTTCGTACAGTTCCCTGACCTTGTTCCAGGTCATCGCCTCCCAACGGCGGCCGAACCGGTCCTGGTGGGTCACCAGGGGGTGGCGCGCCAGAAACTGCCGACACCGGCTGAACCGACCCGCCGAACCGCACCTGTGCTCCAGCGCCGCCAGAGAGTTGAGCGCGTCCTGCTCGACGCGCCCCGGCTGACCCAACGGAGCCAGCTCCAGGCAGGTTCGCGTCGGCATCATCCCTATCGGGTGGATCCAGCGTGCGCCTTGGGACACCAGAGCCGGAGACACGCCGAATTCCGAATCACCCACGCTGCGCCGGGTGCACCAGGACAGCAACTCGGGCAGGCTTTTCGGCGGCTTCCAACCGTGGTTGAGGCAGTGCAGAATCACCCGGTCAAGAGCAAGCTGCGCTTCGCGCGGGTACGGCAGGGAGAATGACCGCAGCCCATCCTGCTCCGACAAGATGGTCAGGGCACGTGCCAGTGCGAGGAAGGGATCGTTCCCGTGATCCATCCCGCGCTGCGCCTCTGCGTTGGTCGGCGCACGAGACGTCATGCAGCCTCCTTCCCGTCACTGCGCGCCGAGCACCAGCGCGCGACTTCACAGCGAGTGCAGGCGTCGCCGGGCGCGGGTGCGTAATGGTCATCGCTGTGCCAGTCGGCCACCAGGCC
Organism: Streptomyces celluloflavus; assembly: GCA_000720995.1. Lineage (GTDB taxonomy): Bacteria > Actinomycetota > Actinomycetes > Streptomycetales > Streptomycetaceae > Streptomyces > Streptomyces celluloflavus. The sequence goes on along the minus strand of JOEL01000034.1, from coordinate 48,278 downwards.
GCGGACCGTCTCCTCGGCGGCGGCCCGGACCGAGGGAACACAAGGATCGATGATCTCCAGGTCGGCGCCGGCCGGTCGAAGGACTTCCAGTTCGATACGAGCCCGGGATAGCGAGCCACCCAGGTCACCTCGCGAGACGAGTAGCACCGCCAGCGCCAGCTGCGGATAGCGATCCAGCAAGCCCTGGCGCCTGCTCCAGCCGCCGGCGGACGTCTTCGTCTCACGCCACACCCAGGAATCGCCGTCGCGGTAGAGGAGGTCCGGTTCCGCGATCACGAGAACATCGCCAAGGGAGTCATGGCGGACCACCCGGGGTTCCGCACGCACATCATTCCTGTCGTGTACGAACCGCAAGGGGCATACCGCCGCATGGTGGCGCAGCAGAAGTGCACCGAGCCGGCTCTCCTGCTCGGGAAGTTCGAACCCGTCCGGTATCCACCGGGCGGGAATGTCCATCGTGCAGGGGCGGCCGGAGCCGTGGCGTGCGGCTAGGTAGGCGTGTACGGCACGGCCACGTTCGGCTGAGGAACTGCGCTCAATGGTCTGGGAAGCCGGAAGGTGCAAGCGGCGCATGTGGTCGCGTGCCGGGCAAGCACGGTAGCTCCGGCCATTGGTGACGGACCAGGTGCGCCGGGGCCGTCCCGAAGCCTCCAAACCCAGCAGCCCTGGCGCCCTGCGCAGGGTCGGGCACACTGAGAGGTATGCGCATCCCACGCACGAGGGGCCGGGACGGTATTCCCGGCCATCCAGCACGGCGGACAGTGCCTCGGGCCCGCCGTACCTCCGATAGCGTTCCACGGCTTGCTCCCGCGTGCCCTCGAACAAGGTGCGGGTACGGCCGTCCAACAGTGCGAACTCAACGATGCGGACATGCTCCGGAAGAGGGCCGGGAACGCCTTCCGCAGTAGCCAAAGCCGCTGCCGCGACATGACCTTGATACGGATCCACCTCGCTGATCCGATTCACCGGCAGACGGAGTTCGCGCACGGTACCGTCTGGCGACCGCAGGCACCGGCCCCACACGGTGATGCGGTACTCACGCACTCCACGATGGTCAGGAGTGGACAGTTGGTGCCGATAAGTCCAAGCGGGTACCTCGGTCATGGGCCGAGACGGATCTACCGGGAAGGCATCCTTGTAGGCGGAGTTGGCGTGTGCGGTCCACTGCCGCAGTCCGTCATGAAGCGGTGCCCCAGGAGTCTTCATGAAAGGGCCGAAGGCGAAGTGCTCCAGGACTTCGCGATTCCTCTCCTGCCGCGACTGCGGCCGATAGCCACGGGCTTTCATAGCATCGGCGGCAGGGCAGCGGTAGCCGGTGTCCTTGAACATCCCCAAGGACACCGTGACGGCATCGGATTTCTTGAACACCCCATCGGGTGGTGACCAAGAATCTGCCACGTTCATTCCTCTCATTTCAGTGGTGACAACGCTCAGGCGTACAGCGCGCCGGGAAGGCAGGACGATGAATCGACACGGAAAGCTCGTATTGGAGCGCTATGAGCTGCTCGACCAGATCGGCAGCGGTGGCCAAGGAGAGCTGTACCGGGGGCGGGACACGGAGACGGGTCGGCAGGTGGCAGTCAAACTCCAGAAAGCACGCCTTTTCGAACCGGAGGACAGTTACCAGGGGATGGGCGACACTTTCGAAGAGGAAGCCGCCATGACCCAACAACTCACCGGCATCCGGGGTGTTCCGAGGGTCATCGCCAGTGGCCCAGTCGGATTCACCTACGAACGCCGCTGCATCGTCCTGGAGTTCGTCGAAGGGCCCGTTCTCTACGACGCTATGCTCAGGGGTCGCCCCCTCAGGACCCCGACGGTGGCTTCTATCATCGGCCAGTTGTGCGAAATCCTGCACCGAGTACACGATCGGCAATTGGTGCACCGCGACATCAAACCGGAGAATGTCATCCTTGATCCCAGCGGATGCGTCTGGTTGATCGACATGGGCCTCGCGCTGCACCAGGGCGAGAAGACAGACCGAGGCGACGGCACGCCGGGCTACGTGCCTCCTGACGAGTACGACGGTTGTCCCGACGGCGTGACCCTTCTGTCGGACATCTTCGCGCTCGGGTGCATGCTTTTGGAGATGACCGTCATGCAGTTGCCCTACGCAGGCATGGCCGAACGCCCCGCACCGGACTGCCCGGTGCTGCCGCCCGACCGCATGCGGCGGGTGCCCCTCCAGTTCCGCTCCCTTGCACTGAGCATGGTGGACCGCGTCCCTGGAAACCGCCCACAAGGCGTGCGTGAGGTCTTCGACCAACTGCGTCCTCTCCTGCCGACCTTCGGGTCGAAGCCCCCGGCCAAGCCCCTGCGCCCCGATCCCACCGAGTACTACCGGACTCGTCGACCCACCCTGTGAGCGGTCGGCGAGGCCGCCTCACCTGAGGCTTTCCAGCCGGTCAAGCGCCTGCTGTACGCCTCCCTCGTCGCCCATGAACTCGCACAGCATGACGACTCGCTCCAGCGCCGTCACGGCTTCCTGGGTACGCCCTGAGGACACCAGTACATATGCGTATCGTGAGAGGGTCTTGGCCTCGTTCGGCCAGTAACTCAACTTCCGATAGATGGCGATGGCCCGCTCATACAGACGCAGTGCCTCGTCCCGTTCAGACCGGAACGTGTGGATCTTCGCTAGGGTCGTCAGCACGTTCGCTCTGCCATTGGCGTCGTCCGTCAGCTCGAAGATCCGCAGTGCCTCGTCGCACATCCGCAGCGCTTTGTCGTACGCGCCGCGCTCGTACTGCACCGTGCCAATCCCGTTGAGCGCGCCGGCCGCCCCCGCTGCGTCCCCTAGTTCCTCGAACAGCTCCAGTGCAAGCCGATGGCCCTCTTCCGCGCCATTGAGATCACCCCCACGCTGATACGCAACGGCACGCAAGTGGAGGGAACGCGCCAAACCCAACCGGCTGGCGACGTCCCCCTGCTCCTCACCGAGCCGGACGGCCGCCTCGGCGTTGCGCAGGCCGAGGTCAACGTGTCCCGCTCTCATCTGGGTGCCGGCCAGCATCCTGTACACCATGGCCCGGTGAATGGATGAGGCGAGGCCGCGCGACGCCTCCTCGGCCTCCGTCAACCGGCGCTCGGCATCGGCATGTCGGCTCCGCCTCCACTGGTATGAGACCAAAGCCATGGAGAGCAACCAGACATAGCGACGGAGGCTACTGCGAAGGGCCAGGTCGATGCCCTGCAAGAGAACCTCGTATTCGGCGTCGACGTAGGCCATGGCCTCCTCTTCCGAAGCCGGGTCGACGACCCGCAGGCCCCGCGGCTCCTCGATGGGCAGGCTCCGCTGCGGGTCAATCACTCGGTCGCAGGCCGCCACATTCTGCAGCTGGTGCTCCAGCACCTGGCGAACCGTCTCCTCCCTCAACCGCTCGATCGATCTGTCGGCATCGGAAAACACGTGATAGCGAGCGTAGGCGCGGACCAGATCGTGCAGGCGGTAGCGGTCTACGGTGCATTCGACGAGGTTCGCGTCGATGAGTTCGTCGAGCGCCCGGTCGGTGTCGCCGCCGGCCGCCACGCTGCCCAGGTCCATCGTGGCGGCCCAGTCGATGCTGGGGCCTGGATGGAGAGCCAGCTGCCACAGCAGGCTTCTGGCCTCCGTCGACAGCGCGCCGACCGAACAGTCCAGAGCCAGGCGCACAGAGAGGTCGTGACCGGGCTGGTGCAGTTCCTCCAGTCTCTGGTGTTCCTGACTCAGCCGCGTGACCAGCTCGGCAACACCTTGGGGCGGACGTCCCCGGACTCGCCTGGCGATCACGGAGAGCGCCAGCGGCAGCCGACCGCACAGGTCCACCAGCCTGTCTACGGAGGGTCCGCATTTCCTTCTCGCCCCCGGAGCCATTTCCCCGAACACGATTTCGGCTGCGGACTCACGGTCCAGCGGTCCGATCCGGCAGATGTGCACGTCCTTGCGCGCGCTGAGGTCCGGCAGCTGGTTTCTACTGGTGATGACGACGACGGAGGTCCCGGTGCCGGGCAGCAGTGGCAGCACTTGGCCGGCATGGGCTGCGTCGTCCAGCAGCATGACGACGGAACGTGTGGCCAGCCTCGACCTCAACGCGCCGCTCAGGGCATCGAGGTCGGTCGCCTGGGTCTGTACCCCGAGATCGGACAGGAACCGGCTGAGAATCTGTCGAGGTTCGGCCGGACTCGTTCCCTCGCCGGTAAACCCGTTCAGACTCGCGTACAGCGTGCCGTCGGGGAAGTCAGGTTCCAGTCCCCGGCACAGATGGTTCGCCAGGGCGCTCTTCCCTGCCCCCGCCATGCCCGTCAGCAAGATCACCGCTCCCCTGCTTTCGGCCCGCCGCTGCGCAAGGTACTGACGCAGCGAGGCGGTTCTTCGGGCCTGGCCGACCAGCTCTCGATCCGCGAAGGGCAGTTGGCGGGGGATCGGGTGCTCAAATCGTGCAGGGGCTGGGCGATGCCTGAATGCGCCCCGGGCGATATCGCGGATCGCCTGGTCAAGCTCCAGATCTCTGGGACGGCCGTACCGCTCCTTGTATTCCTTGATCATTTGCTTGGCCGCCTGCAACGACCTAGCTGCTGTCGCCATTAGTCGATAGAGAAATATCCGCTCACCGTACGTCCTATTGACGGAGAACCGCCCCAAGAGACCCTCGGCTTCCTTGAGTAGCCATTCGTCATCGCGGATCTCCCAGGCCGCGGCCATGCAGTTGACCAGCGCGCCACCCCACTCCCGGCGCAGCTCGGTCCGTTGAAGTTCGAAACCGGCCCCGGGAAGGCCCAGCAGCGGCCCTTCACCAGACCACCGCTCAAGGGCTCCGCGCAGCACGGAGAAGCGCTCAAAAGCATTCATTCCGCGAGACCTTCGCACGTCCTCACGAAAGAGGAGATAGTCGATGGAACTATCCGACAAGTCCATCGAACATGCGCCCGACTTCATGCGACTCACTCGCCCGCCGAGGCCGTCCCGCAGATATGACAACTGACGGCTGATGCGGTTTTCAGTCGCGCCTCCGTTCGGCCAGAGGTGGTGCGCAATGTCGTCACGCTCCACTCGGTGATCGGACGAGAGCACGAATAGAGCGAACAGACCGGCCAGCTTCGATGCGCCCTCCACGCCTTGCCGACCAGGGACGACGGCCTTCACCGGACCGAGTACGTACCCCTTCACGACTTCTTCCCCACCTCCCGCGGCGGTCGTCGACCACCGCTCCGCCCGAAACTCCTGCATCCATATGCCGGCACGGACGCTTTCACACCTGACTACTTCCGTGCATCTCACATCGGCCTCAGATTCCCCTCAGATCGCGCCGAGCACTGAGGTCGCGGCACGGGCAGCATTGCCTTCAGCCGGGCACCGGAGCCACGCACCGAAGGCGGTCGAGCACTCGGCCACTACCGCCGAAGGGAGCCACACCAAAAGCCGTTCGAGCCCGCGACGACATCGCGCGGCCTAAGCAGCAGGACGAAGGAGAAGACCGAATGAACCAGCGACGCAGCAAGGGTCGAGGGGGCCGCAAGCGGTCCTCTTCGATCCGCGGGGGCAAGACGTCAAAGCCCCAGACGCGACCGGAGGCAGCCCCTGAGGCGCCACCGGCCGCCACGCCCGCCGATACTGCGACCGATTCGGCCTAGGCCGAAGACACTTCCGCGCCGCGGGTGATTTCCGGGTGCCCGCCGTCCGGCGGGCACCCGCTCTCGGCGCCAGCGTCCACGGGGGCACACATACGGCCGCCGCAGCAACACCCGTCGCAACGGCGCAGCTCGCGCGCTCAGCCGTCCAAAACTGAGACGCATGGGACATGCGACCGATTTCCCCCAGTTCATCACGATCTGAGGCAGGCATCGCACCCCGCATCTCTCCCCCAACCACCAACGTCGACCTTGGCACGCCCGCACCTTCGAGAGAGGAAATCTCTTGACATTGGTAGATTCCGGCGGAGCATTCGCCGCCGTCATGGCACACTTCGCCGAGCCCCAGGCCGCAGAGCAGATGGTTCTGCGCGTCACCCAGCAGTCGGCGGACGAACCGACGTTGTTCTCCCCTGCCGAGGCACAGAAGGCTCTGCGCGACGACCAGGCGGATCCGTCACTCACCGCCTCGATCTGGCGGGAGGCAATCCGAGCCGCACAGAACGACGAAGCCCCCGACGGCCCCTGGCAGCTCCTGTTGATCTGGCTCATCCTGCCCCGCCTGACGGGCACGGTGCACCGGATCACGGTGCGACTGCGCACAAGCCGGTCCGATCTCGAAAGCGAGATGGTCCTCGCGCTCCTGGAGCGGCTGCCTACGGTCGACCCTGATGTTCCGGATTCGATCGGGCAGTTGACCCGGGCGGCACGCAGCAGCGCCTGGCGATATGCGCGAGCCGGAAAGCGGACCTTCCCATCCGCCGACATCGAGGCAATCGTGACACGACACGGCCACCCGGGAGCCGGCGTATGCGAGGAGGTCGACGAGCACGATTTCGGCGACTTCGACTTGGAGATCTCGCCTCCGTCCGGACCGATCGGGTTGCGCGCCGGACTCCGGTTCACGACCCGGTCGGAGCAGCTCGAAGGGGAGCGACTCGGGGTGCTGGCCAGGCGTATGAACCTCCATGACGTGGTGCGCCAGACCAGCCACACGGGAGGCAGGCGCAGGGTCGGAACCCTGTCGCTGCGCCCACGCAGGAGCCGTTCATGACCAGCCCTCCTCCGAGGCTCGGCCCTCTCACGTTCACCGAGGTATTCGATCTGCCGGTGACGGTCGACCTCCGCACGGCGGCCCGGGCACTGGGGATCTGCACGCAGACCGCCTATCGGCTGATCCATCGGGGCGTCTTCCCCTGTCCGGTTCTGCGGGTGGGGGGCCTCTTCCGGGTACCGACCACTCCTCTGATGCGGACACTGGGCATCGAGGAGCGGCCGGTATACGCAGTCGACCTGGACGCGGGGATGGGTGCCGGACAGGACGACGGCGCATGAGGAATGTGTCGCACCCCTCGTTCGACGTTTAGGGGGCGCGGGCGGGTCGCTTGGGCCCAAGTCCGGAAAGACGCTGTGAGCTGAGGAACGCCGCACGGCGGTCCCCATCGTTCTCAGCTGTTCTCCAGGGGTCTCTGCGCCCGGTGCACACCGGGCGCAGAGACATGAGTGTCTGTCAGGCGTCACAGCGAGGGTCGTCACTTCCAGAGGGGAGGTGACGACCCTCGCTCGTGCAGTGAGCCACTGTGCGTCCGGAGCGTTGCCCGGAGACCGCACCCTGCGAGCAATCCGAATCCCAGTAGAGCCCACGGCCTCGGCCGTCCGCCCGGACCGCACGGAACGGGGCCGGGCGGTTTTGACCCGACCGACTGCGACGAGGTGCAGAATTACGCGGGGTGACAGGGAATCCGGGTGGCTGTGTGCTCCCTTTCCGCCTCAAGGGAGATCGCCTACGCCTGTTGGACGGCCGCTATGCGCCTCACCGACGGCAGCCCGGTCGGCGGGCCTCCACGTCGCTGGGTCAGGGTGGGGGCCGCTGAGGGGTAGGGGTTTCGCGGTGTTGCTGCTGCTTCGGTCTCGACCTCGGTTGCGGTGGCGGGTGCGGGCGCGGTCCCAGCCTCGGTCCCGGGGAGCGCACGCTCCGAGGCGGCACGGTTCGCGGGGCTGTCGGTTGGGGTTCGTCGCCGTCCGGTGGACGATCGCAAGGGGCGATGAGCGGTGCGTGGTGGGCTGTGGGCTGTGGGCTGTGGGCCGTGACGAGGTTCAGGGGTGAGCAGTGCGGGGATGGTGCCGGGCCGGGGCCTGGGCCGGTGCTCGATCGGTACCGGCCCGGCGCCGGCCCAGCGTTGGACTGGCGTCAGCTCAGTGTCGGGCTGACGTGCGGCCAGTGTTGAGCGCAGCGGGAGCGTAAGGGAACTCCCGCGGCCGGATGGTGAGTTGGCGCGGCCCTGCGGCCGTCAGCAGTTGTCGTAGAGGAGGGCGCGGACCAGGCGGCAGGTGGTGTCGGAGGGCGGGTGCACTCCTATTTGGGCCGCGGTGGTGCGGATTTTGTGGTTGTGGGCCTGGGCGGGGCGGTAGACGCCGGTGTCGAGCAGGGCTATGGCCAGGCGCATGGCCTTCAGGCGGCGGTTGTGGGATTCGTAGCGCTCGCGCGGCCAGCCGGCGGGCAGGGGTTTCCTGGGCAGTGGGTGGGCCGGGAGAGGTTTCGTCATGAGTGTGGCAGTGGCCAACGGAGACCTCCTGATGCTGTGGTGAACCCTCACTGACTGGTTCCCATTCTACCGGCGGCCACTGACAATCGTCCCTGGCCAGAAGGGATTTGGGGCCGTCGGGACGACCCCTTCAGGAGGTGGCGCGGAGGCGGGCCTTGTCAGGTTTGCCGACCGGGGTGAGGGGGATCTCGTCGACGAGGTGGACGGCGGCCGGGGCGTATATCGCTCCCTTGTGGTCGGTCACGAAGGCGCGGATCTCGTCGGCGTCGACGGTCCGGCCCAGGGCGGGGACGATCGCAACGTGCACCTCCTCGGTCTCGTCGGCGGTGCGTACCCCGTAGACGGCGCAGTGGGCGACCGCCGGGTGGGTGTGCAGAAGGTCTTCGAGCTCCGCCGGGTGGACATGGCCGCCGACGACGATGATCAGGTCCTTGAGGCGGTCGACGATGAAGAGGTAGCCGTCGGCGTCGAGGCAGCCGGTGTCGCCGGTACGCAGCCAGCCGTCGTGCAGGACCTCGGCGGTGAGATCGGGCCGCTTCCAGTAGCCGGTCATCACGCCGGCGGAGCGTACCTGGATCTCGCCCTGCTCCCCCGGTGGCAGGGTCCGGCCGTCGGCGTCCCGGATCGCGATCTCCACGCCGGGCCGGGCGCGGCCGACGGTGATCCGGCCCCCGGGACCGGTCACCGCGTGCTCGTCCGGGCTCGCTTCGCTGATCGTCATCGCCTCGGACTGGCCGTAACACCCGTACAGGACCGGCCCGAACGCCTCGGCGGCGGCGCGCAGTCGGGAGGGTGAGGCGGGGCAGCCGCCGTAGCTGATGCGGGTGAGTGAGGTGAGGTCGGTGGTGGGGAGGTCGGGGTGATCGAGGAGGCGGTAGAGGAGCGGGGGCAGCAGCCAGAGATCGGTGATGCGCTCGCGGGCGATCGTGGCGAGTACGGCGGCGGGGTCGAAGGTGCGATGGAGGACGACGGTTCCGCCGGCCGCGAGGGCGCGGTCGGCCATTATCCCGGCGAGGTGGGCGAGTGAGGTGCAGGCGAGGAAGCGGGGCGGTGCGCCGACGGCTTCCGGGCTGCGGGCGGTGAACATACGGGCGTACGGGGCGTACGCCATCCGGACTCCCTTGGGGACGCCGGTCGTTCCGCCGGTGTGGCGGATGCACCAGTCGTCCTCGGGGCGGGCGGCGCTCGGGACGGTGGGAGTGGTGGGACGGGCGGCGCAGACGGCCAGGAGGTCGGGGCCGAGGGGCTCGGTGGGGTGGGAGTGAGGGCGGTGACTTCGGGTGTCCGTGGTCTGTGTATTGCCCATGGCCGCGCCCGTAGCCACGCCTGTGGTCGCGTCGGCTACCGGGCCGAGGGTCAGGACTGCGGGGCGGTCGCCGCGGAGGTGGGTGAGCAGGACGTGCGCGGTGTCGTGCAGGTCGGGGTCGACCAGGAGCAGGGCGGTTTCCACACTCTCCGCGATCCGCGCCAGGGTCTCGGGCGCCATACCGTCGTAGAGGAAGACCACACGCGCGCCGAGGAGGTTGGCGGCGTAACGGGCGGCGAGGACTTCGGGGCGGTTGCCGCTGAGGAGGGAGACGGTCCGGCCGCGGGCGATCCCCCGGTCGGCGAGCTCGGCCGCCATGCGGTGCACGGTGGCGTGGAAGGTGCCCGCGGTGATCTCGTCGCCGTCCGCGGTGGTCATCACGGGGCGGTCCGGGACACGTGCCAGGGCGGCGAGGATCAATTCGACGTAGCTGGTGAAGGGGGCCAGGGCCGGGTCGGGGGTGTCCGCGGCCGGGTCGGTGTGGGCGGGGGCGCGGTCGGGGCCTGGTGTGTTCGCGGGGGTCGTCATGGTGGAGATGTGACTCCTTGTTCCGGCTGTTCAGGCTGTGCTGGATGTTCCGGCTGCGCTGGTCGCGCCAGTTGCGCCGGCTGCGCTGGTTGTGCTGGATGTTCCGGGAGTGGTGGGAACGACGACCCCGACGTTAAGACGAATCGTTGCTGTCTTCCATGACCGAAAGAGCCAATTTGCCATGGTCCGGAAGGCATAGGTCTGTGGATGGTGGAGGAGGGCGGTACGAGGATCGGGGGGTGCCTCGTGGCGTCATTTCAGGGATTTCTCCGCGGCCGCCAGGATTTCGGTGACGCGTGCGCCGAAGCGGGCGTCACAGGGGTGGGGGCGGCCGGTGCGGGCGGCGGTGAGCAGGGCGTCGACGGCGCGGTGGTAGGCCGGCCGGGGTCCTTCCTGGCCGTTCGGCAGGGACGTGGTACCCGCGGCGCCGTGCACGGTGACGTCGTAGCTGGCGGCGGGCGCGGGGGCGGTCAGGCTGACCGCCGCGGAACTCGCCGCCCCGCCGCGGTGGCGCAGCGTGAGCAGCACCGTGTCGGCCGGGCCCCTGGTCGCGGTGACCGATTCCGCGTCGCCGAGGAGCGGCAGGAGCACGGACAGGACGTGCGGGCCGATGTCCCACAGGGCGCCCTTCTCGCGGCGCCAGGGGGAATCGAGGTACGGGCTTTCGCTGTCGGCGGCGAAGACCGAGCTGAGCCAGTCGGCGTGCGCCGTGAACCAGCCGCCGGCCGCGGCCTGCTCGGCGATCCACTCTCCCTCCCGCTGCCCGAAGCGGAGGGTGAAGAAGACGACCGTGGCGGTGCCCGCGCGGTCGGCGGCGTCGGCCACGGCGCGGGCCTCGGCCACGGTGGTGGCGACCGGCTTGTCCAGAAGGAGGTGACAGCCGGCCTCGGCGGCGCGTACCGCCAAGGGGGCCTGGACGGAGGGCGGCAGGGCGATGGCGATGGCATCGCAGGCGGCGAACAGCTCGTCAGGGGTGGCGTACGGGCGGGTGCCGTGGGTGTGCGCCAGTTCCGCGGCGGCGGCCTGGCTGCGCCCCCAGATACCGGCGAGGTCGACACCGGGGTGGGCGGCAAGCGCGGGGGCGTGGACGCTTTGCGCCCAGGGGCCGGTGCCGAGGAGTCCGATGCGCGGGGTTGCCACGGGGGACGTAGAGGTCACCAGGGACGTAGAGGCCATGGGAGGCGTAGAGGTCATGGGGACAGTGTTCCGCGTGGTGCGGCGGGGAGAGGAGAGGGGGAGTCGGGTATTCCGGTTGCTGGGGGTCGGTGTATAGGCGTGGCGGCGTATCCGGGTGCCGGCGTATCGGCGGGCCGGTGATCGACTACCCGCGGTGCCGGGCGCCGCGGGTACGGGCGGTGCAGTGCCGGGCGGCGCGGCGTCGAGTGGCGCGGGTGCGGGGCGCGGCGTCGAGTGGCGCAGGTACGAGGCCCGGCGTGTGGTCTGGGCGGCTGTGCAGGTCCGGGAGGCGGGAGGCGGAGGCGGGTCTCGGCGTGCCGGACCGCGGAGCGCGCGCCTGAGGAGCGCGCATCTTGAGGAACGCTCGTCCGATGAGTTCTTGAGGAGCTCGCGTCCGATGAGTTCACGTCCGATGAGTTCAAGCTGGGGGCAGCACAGGGCTGTGGCAGGGGCATGGCCGTGCCAGGCGGGCTGTGGTGGCCGGTGGTCGGAGCGTTGAGGTCTCGTGACGGCGGTGTATGGGGCAGGAGTTGGGGTTGGGAAGAAAGGTGAAGGTGAGCTGAGGTCGGGTGAAGGGCGGTGGATGGACGGGAGTTGGGTCCGCGGCGCTGTGGTTCGGGGTCGTGCGGCACTCCTGTCGGGCCGTTGTCAGTGGCGGCTGGCACGCTGTACCCATGCTTGCGATCATCGTGCAGACCGATACCGGGCCGGTCCACCCGCGCCCGGCCGACGGCGAACCGTCCAGCCTGCTGGGGCGGTTCGGCGGCTACGACGACCAGCTCGCGGCCCCCGAGCGGGGCCTCGGGGAGAGCCAGGCACTCACGCGGATCCGACGTGACGGCGAAGGCCCGTTCGTGGTGGGCGTGCCTGCCGTCTGCGCCGCCGGGGACCATCTGGTCTCGCCGGACGGGGCACGGTGGATAGCGGCGGGCCCGCCGGTGCGGTGGGTCGGCGATCCGGAGCGGGCCGTCGAAGCCGCCGAGCCGGACCGGCGCAAGCGGCTGCTGGAGAGGGTCTGAGATGTCGGCGAACAACTCCCTCTGGGGACGGCTCTCCGTCCTCGCTGCGGTCTCGTGGCCGGTCTCCGTGATCTCCCGGTCGGTCTCCGTCGGCTCCCGGTCGGTCTCGGCGGCCTCGCGGTGGGTCTCCTCGGTACCCCCGCCGGCCCCTGGCTCCCGCTCGGTCACGGCAGGCTCCCGGTGGGCGTCGGGTTCCCACGCGGCTCCGGGTTCCCCCACCGCCTCGGGCTCCCGAGGGGCCTCAGGTTCCCGATGGGGCTCCGGCTCCTGGTGGGCATCGGGCTCCCGCCCGGCGTCGGGCTCTCACCCGGCCTCGGGCTCCCCCACCGCCCCGGGCTCCCGAGGGGCCTCAGGTTTCCGATGGGTCTCCAGTCCCCGATGGGTCTCCGGCTCCCGATGGGCGTCGAGTTCCCCCTGGGTCCCGTCTCTGTTCTCGTCCGCACCAAAGCCCCCGTCCGCGCCAAAGTCCTCATCCACGCCGAAGTCCTTGTCCAGGCCCGAGTCCCCGGCCGTGCCGAAGTCCCCCGTCACATCGGAGTCCGTGGTCGCGTCGGGGTTCCCGGCCACGTCGAAGTCCTCGACCAGGCCCAAGCCCCCGTACGCGTCGAAGCCCCCGACCGCGTCCAGCCCCTCGTCCGCCGCCGCGCCCCCGCCCACGTCCGAGCCCCCGTCCAACCCCCCGGCCACGCCCGAGTCCACGCCTGCACCAAAGTCCCTGCCCCCGCTCGTGTCCTCGGGCTCGTCCGTGTGGCGCCGGTTGCCCTGGGTCGCGCCGCTGTATGTCGTCGCCATAGGGGTGGGCGCGTACGCCGCCGCGCGGCTGCCCGGTGCGCGGCGGGCGGAGTTGCTGCGCGCGCACTCCACCAACGTCGAAAATCTGCGGGCCGGCCGGTGGCGGACGCTGGTCACCAGCGCGGCGTTCATCGAGGAGCCGTTGCCGTTGCCGTACAGCGCGGCGCTGCTCGTCGCCCTGGGCACGGCCGAGGCGCGATGGGGCCCGCGGCGGGCGGCCGGCGTGTTCGCGGTGGGCCATATCGGGGCCAGCCTGCTGGTCTACGCGGGCCTGCGCGGCCGGGTCCGCGCCGATCCGCCCGACGCGACGGCGCGGGCGATCGATGTCGGGGTGAGCTACGGGCTGAACGCCACGCTCGGCGCGCTCGCCATGACCGTCCCGCACCGCGGCGCGCGGACCGCCGCGACAGCCGGGCTGCTGGCGCTGGGCATCCGACCGGTACTGCGTCCGGAGCGGACGTTCACCGACACCGGTCATCTGATAGCGATCGCGCTCGGGGTCGGCATCGGGGCGGGGAGAAGCGCACTCCGGGGACGGTCATCAGAGCAGCGGTGAGCATGGGGGCCCGGCCAGACCGGACGGTAACCGGGGCCCGTGGTCTCGGCGTCGGTGTCAGTGGCTGTGATGGCCTTGGTGGCGTGTTGGCCTCGGTAGCGGTGTCGGTGACGACCCGGCGCCGGACTTGACCTCGGCGGCAGCAACAACGGCACACCACATCCGCTACCCACCACGACCAGCACCCCCAGCAACAGACCCCAGCCAAACCGGACGACAACGGGGCCCGCCATATCGGCGTCGGCATCAGCGTCCGCGATGACCTCGGCGGCGGTATCGGTGAAGGTCTTGACCTCGGTGGCGGCAACAGCAGCACACCGCATCCGTAGCCCGCCACGGCCAACACCCGCAGCAACGGGCTCCGGCCAGACCGGACGACAACGAGGCCCGTGGTGTAGGCATCGGTGTCGGCGTCAGTTTCAGTGTCAGTGTCAGTGGACGTGATGACCTTGGTGTCGGTATCGGTGCCGGGGTTGGCCTCGGTAGCGGCATCGGTGACGACCCGGTGCCGGTCTTGACCTCGGCGACCGCAACGGCAACGCACCGCATCCATTGCACTCCAGGGCCAGCACCGCAGCAACGGGGACCTGCCAGACCGGACGACAACGGAGGCCCGTGGTGTCGGCGTTGGCGTCCGTGATGACCCAGGTGGCGGTGTTGACCTCCGTAGCGGTATCGGTGACGACCCGGTGCCGGTCTTGACCTCGGCGGCGGCAACGGCAGCACACCGCATCCGTTGCCCCCACGACCAGCACCCACAACAACAAACTCCAGCCAGACCGGACAACAACGGAGGCCCGTCGTGTCGGCGTCGGCATCAGCTCAGTGATGACCTCGGTAGCGGCATCGGCATCCGCATAGGCATCGGTAGCGGCATCAGTGGCCGCGTTGGCCTCCGCAGTGGAAGCGACGGCGCCCCGTAATCCGTCACCCCCTCGGCCGCCCCCGCCCCACCCTCACAACCCGCCCCAGCCACCAGCCCTCAGCCACACGCCACCCGCCAGGCCGCACCACACCACGTCACACCATTCGCCACCTCACCCCACACACCACGCCACACCCCCCACACCAGCAGACCCCCCTACATCGCAGCTGCCACCCCCTGCCCGGCGCCCCTCGCCCGAAGGCTGGTGCCGTAGCGGCGCAGGAGGAGGGCGGCGGTGACGGCGAGGCCGGTGAGCAGGCCGAGCCAGATGCCGAGGGTGTGGAGGCCGGCGGCGTAGCCGAGGAGCCAGGCGGTGGGCAGGCCGACGACCCAGTAGCCGATGAGGGTGATGCGGAATCCGCTCTTGGTGTCGTCGAGGCCGCGCAGCAGTCCGACGCCGATGTTCTGGGCGCAGTCGAAGAACTGGAGGACGGCGATGACGAGGAGCAGATGGGTGGCGATGGCGACGGCTTCGGCGTCCTTGCCACCGCCGGTGTCGAAGAAGGGCCTCAGAACCAGGTGGGGCAGGGTGATGTAGAGGACCG
This sequence comes from Streptomyces celluloflavus, assembly GCA_000720995.1. Classification (GTDB taxonomy): domain Bacteria; phylum Actinomycetota; class Actinomycetes; order Streptomycetales; family Streptomycetaceae; genus Streptomyces; species Streptomyces celluloflavus. Next base: position 33,278 of record JOEL01000034.1, on the reverse strand, counting down.
CGACGACGGCCATGACGGCGGCGGCGCAGGCCAGCGCGGTGTTCTTGATGCGCAGCGCGGTGTCGGTGCGGCCGAGGGCGAGTTCGCGGCTGACGTTGATGGACGCGGCGTGGGAGAGGCCGACCGCGACCTGGAAGACGATGTAGACGAGCTGGTTGACGGCGGTGTGCGCGGCCAGGGCGGCGCTGCCGAAGGACCCGGCCGTCAGGGCGGTGACGGAGAAGAACCCGGCCTCGGAGCCGTAGGTCGCGGCGATGGGTATGCCGAGCCTGACGAGGCGGCGGACCGTGGCGCGGTCGGCCGCCGCGATGTTGAGGCTGAGCAGGGGGCCGAGGACCTCGTCCCGCTTCGCGGAGGCGTACAGGGCGAGGAAGGAGAGCAGGTAGACCAGCGAGGTGGCCACGCCGACACCGGGCAGGCCCACCTTGGGCAGGCCCCAGGTGCCGTGGATGAGCGCCCAGTTGACGGCGGCGTTGACGGCGACGGAGGCGAGGGTGATCTGGAGCAGGGCCTGCGGGCGGCGCATGCCGACGGTGAACTGGCGGATGGCCTGGAACCACAGGCAGGGCACCAGGCCGGGCGCGAGCGCGAGCAGCATCGTCTGTGCGCGGTCGACGACGTCGGCTTCCTGGCCGAGCGGGGTGAGGGCCTGGCCGATGAGGAGCATCAGGACGGCTCCGGCCACCCCGGCGAGGGTGGCCACCGCCAGGCTGGCGCGCACGATCCGGCGGACCTCCTCACTGCTCTCCGCCGGGCCACCGGCGCCGCCGCTCCCCACCGGGTCACCGGCGCCACCGCTCTCCGCCGGGCCACCGGCGCCGTTGCTCTCCCCCGGGTCACCGGCGCCGCTGCCCTCCGCCGGGTCGTCGGCTCCGTCGCGCTCCGCCCCGCCGGCGTCCGGCGCCCCGGAGCCCTGTGCCGCTTCCGCCCGTGCGGAGGCCGCGGCGATCTGGTTGCCGACGGAGGTGACCAGCCCCACGCCCATGGTGCGCAGCTGGTTGAAGATGACGATGGCCAGCCCTCCTGCCGCGAGGTCGACCGTGCCGAGCAGCCCCATCATGACGGTGTCGGTGGTGGTCAGGGCCACCTGCGCGAGCTGGGTGAGGATGAGGGGGACGGCGAGGGTGGCCAGGGCACGGCTGTCGCGGAGGAGGATGGTCAGCTGCATGGCGGCATCAGTTCCTGCGGAGTTTGGTGAGCGTTTCGTCGATCTCGCGTTCCACGGCGGGGGCGAGGAGGTTGCGGGCGTTCATCCAGTCGTCGTCGAAGACGGTGTCCAGGTACTTTTCGCCGCCGTCGTTGACCAGGGCGACCATAGTGGTGCCCGGGGGCAGGGCGGGCAGCCGGGTGAGGGCTTCGTGGACGACGCCGCCGGCTGAGCCGCCGATGAGGAGGCCGGTACGGGCGACGGCGCGGGCGGTGGCGAATGCCTCGATGTCGCCGACCTTGACGCCTTCGTCGATCAGGTCGTAGTCGACGAGCGCGCCGATCTCGGCGCCTTCGGGGGTGCCGGTGCCGGACTGGTAGTAGTCGTGGGCGGGGCCGCCGAACGCGATGGAGCCCTTGGGCTCGACGCCGATCACGGTGACGCCGGACATCAGGGTGCGCAGTTCGCGGGCGGTGCCGCAGAGCGCGCCGCCGGTGCCCACCGCGCCGATGAGGACGTCGAGTTGCCCGTCGAGGGCCTGATGCAGTTCGTGGGCGACCGGGAAGTAACCGATGCCGTTGCTGAGGTTGTTGTGCTGCTCGGTGAAGACCGTGTTGTCCTGGCCGCGGGCCATGTCCTCGGCCAGTTCCTCACGGGCGGCGGTGGCCAGTTCGTCGGTGCCGTCCTCGGCGACGTAGACGAGTTCGGTGCCCAGTGCCCGCATGGCGCGCAGTTTGTCGGCGCAGGCGTGGTGGTCGACGACGGCGGTGAAGGTGTAGCCGCGTTCGGCGGCGATGACCGCCAGTCCCAGGCCGGTGTTGCCGGAGGTGGACTCGATGATGCGGCCGCCGGGCCACAGTTCGCCGCGCGCCTCGGCGTCGAGGACCATCTGGCGGGCCATCCGGATCTTGGCGGTGCCGGTGGGGTTGTACATCTCCAGTTTGAGCAGGAGGCGGCTGCCGGTCTCGGTGCGGCAGAGCTCGAACAGCGGGGTGTATCCGATGAGTTCGGATATGCGGGAGACCACGGCGGGGCGCGCGAGGGCCTCGTTCATGGGGGCGCTCCTGGGGCAGGTGGCGGGAGGTCAGAGGGCGGGGCGGCGGTCCAGGCGCCAGCGCGGGCGGGCGCCGAGGCGGTCAAGGACGACCTTGGGCGGCAGCGCCAGGTCGTGGAAGGGGGACTCGTTGGAGTCCATCTGGTAGCCGGCCGTGTTCGGGTAGACCAGCAGGTCTCCGACGCGGGGGCGGGCGGGGAAGCGGATCTTGCGCCAGGTGAGCAGGTCGGAGTCCAGGCAGGAGGCGCCGCCCACACAGGCGGGGTGGACGCCGTCGCCGTGGGCCCGGCCGGCGGGGGTCACCAGCTGCGGATCGGGGAGGTATTCGCTGTTGAACCACTGCTCGGACAGGCTCAGGCTGGTGCCGTCGACCGTGACGATCCGGTAGCCGTCGCGGTCCTTGACGCCCTGGACGCGGAAGACGGACGCACCCGCCGTGTCCAGCAGAGCACGGCCCGGTTCCGTCAGCAGCCGGGTGCCGGTCTCGCGGAGGCGGGCGGCCAGGGTGGTGTGCCCGTTCGCGGGGACGGTGGCCAGGATCTCGCGCAGCGCGCCGGCTCCGGCGACCGGTGAGTGGTAGGGGTAGAAGTCGGCGTTCCGGAACGTCTTGCCGGCGTGGTAGTGCTCGGGGCGCTGGCCGGCGAGGAAGGTCTGCCAGTGGCCGGCGGAGGTGTAGTCGACGGCGAAGCCGCCGCCGATGCTGATCCGGTCCGCCGGAAGTCCCAGGGCCCGCGCCCGCAGGCACCAGTCGAGGAGTTCGCCGGCGAGGTCGGCGCGCGGCCGGGTGGCGTAGCCGGCGAGGTGGAAGCTGAAGCCCTCCATGCGTACCGCGTCCCCGGCGCGTACGCACCGCTCCAGGGCCGCCGTCAGCTCGGCGTCGGGCATGCCGAAGCGGCTGTGCGGCTGGGCGGGCGGGAGCCGGCGGAGCAGCAGCCGGGCGGGGCGTCCCGCACCTTCCCCGGCGAGGGCCCGGAGCAGGTCGAGTTCGTCGAGGGCGTCCACCGCGATCAGGCAGCCGTGGCGGACGGCCAGTCGCAGCAGTTCCTCGCTCTTGGCGGGGCCGGTGACCACGAGGTGCTCGCCGCGTACGCCGTGCCCGAGGGCCTGGCGCAGTTCCGGGGCGCTGGCGACGTCCACGCCCGCGTCGTTGGCGGCGCAGCGTTCCAGCCAGACGGCGGCCTTGTTGGCCTTCTTCGCGTAGTACACCCGCCCCGCCACACCGGCGTCGCGCAGCGCGGTGCGGAAGGCGGTGAGGTTGGCGTCGAACCGGTGCGGCAGCAGGAAGTGGAAGGGGCCGCCGAAGGCGTAGGACAGCTCGTGCAGCAGGCCGCTGTCCAGTACCTGGTCGGTTTCGGGGTCGGGGTGGGCCGGCAGGGTCGGGAGGTCCGTGGTGTGCGGGCCGGTCACCGCCACAGCGGCACCTGCTGCCCCAGGCCCTGGTCGATGGCGAGTTGGGCGAAGCGGTGGCCGAGGGCGATGTCGGTGACGACGAGCCCGCTGTTGTAGGCGAAGACGCGTTCCTCCGCCGAGCGGCGGCCGGCGGTGACGCCCGCGATGACCGGCGGGAACTCGGTGTCGACGGCCGGGAATCCGCCGGTCGTGTCGGCCATGTCGGTGCCGGTGACCTTCATCTGCGCCTCGCTGGTGGCCACGACGCGGTCGGCGCGGTGGAGGGTGGAGGGCGCCAGCCCGTGGCCGACGAGGACGGTGAGCGCGCCGGGCTTGAGCCAGTCGGCCTCGACCGCGGCGGTCGTGTGGCCGCCGGCGGTGGCGAGGATGATGTCGGCGTCGCCCGCCGCGGCCCGCAGGTCGGTGACGATCTCCAGGTCCCGGTCGGGGAAGTGGGTGCGCAGGTGCTCCCGTACGGCGGCGATGCCCTCGGGGTGGGTGCCGCAGAGCATCAGGCGCGTCAGGTCCGGCAGGGTGGTCAGCAGGAACGGCAGGGCCAGGCGCCCCTGGGTGCCGGTCCCGATGACCAGGGCGCTGCGGGCGCCGGGCCGGGCGCATTCGCGGGCCAGCAGCGCGGAGACGGCGGGGGTGCGCAGCGCGCCGATGCGGCCGCAGTCCATCATCGCGACCGGCAGGCCGGTGATGTCGTCGTAGAGGGTGAGGGCGGTGTAGTAGTGCTGTTCCGCGCGGCCCTTGTCCAGACCGTTTTTGTACGAGGTCTTGAAGGCGACGACGTTGCGGGAACCGTCCCGGCCGAGCATCGCGTAGGAGACGGAGTGGCCGTCGGCGGGCCGCACGGTGAGTTTGCGGGGGTTGTCCGACCGGCCCGCGGCCAGGGTGCGGTAGGCGCCCTCCACCGTGTCGACGACGTCGGTCAGGGTGATGTCGATACCGGCGAGGTCGCTGGTGGACAGTATGCGCAGGGTGGTGTCGTCGGCGGGTATGCCGGGGGCGGCGTCGGCGGCCTGGTTCTTCGTCTCGGTCATGTCCGTCCTCGGTGTGGTGGGTGGTCAGGCGGCGTGGGCTTCGACGGCGGCCTGACCGTAGCCGTGTTCGGCGGCCTCGGCCGGCGGGCGGGTGCGCCGCCCGGGGACGCGGACGGAGGCGCGCTTGAGCCAGCGGTCGGTGCCGTCGTAGCGGGCCCGGAACGGGACGCGGCCGTGGACGACGAGGTCGTTGTCGACGATCAGCACTTCGCCCGGCCGCAGGCTCACGGCGACCGAGACGCGGGCGAGTTCGTCGGAGAGCCGCTGGTAGGCGGCGCGGTGGGCGGGCGGGGCGTCGGCCACCGGGGTGTAGGCGGGGTCGAAACGCAGCGTCAGGCCGTCCTCGGCGCGGAAGAGGGTGGGGACGGCGGGCGGGTGTCCCCCGTCGAAGTCCCGGGCCCCGGTGTACGCGTCGTCGGGGAGGATCGGCAGCAGTGGCCTGCTCAGCAGCGCGATGTCGGCCTCGTCGAGTTCGGCCTTGCGGATACCGGCGGCGGTGGTGGCGATGGAGTCGTGGTTGCGCAGGCAGCCGAGCATCAGCAGATGGGCGCGGCCGGGGTGGAAGGCGTCCTCGGTGTGCGGGCTGAGCAGCACGGTGCTGCTGGCGCCGGTCTGTTCGGTCTCGTGGCCGGGGGCGGGCACGATGTTGTGGACGAAGCGGCCGTCCTGCTGCCCTTCCCAGGCGAGGGGGTTGCCCATGACCGTGGCGAGCAGCAGCAGGACGATGTCGTGGACGGCGGCGCTGTCGCCCGCGGCGGCCCAGCCGGCGGGGGTGGGCCCTATCTCGTCGTCGTCGACGTCGAGGCCCCGCAGGACGAACAGGCCGTCGTCGGTGTCGACGGGGCGCAGCTGATGGCGGACGGGTTCGCTCAGTCCGGCGGCGGACTCGGCGACGCGGGCCAGGAGTCCGGGTGAGGTGGCCGAGGTGCCGAATTCGGTGTGGATCTGCTCGGCGGCCCGGCGCAGTTCTTCGGCGCCGGCGGTGTCGAGTGGGCGGACGGGGGCGGTTCCCGTGCTCATGTCGAGGCGGTCCGTTTCCGTTGAGGGCGGCGAACGAGGGCGGCGGATCGGGTCCGCGCGCGGCTCCCGGGCATGGCGGAGCGCGCGCTGCGGCCGGTGTGCGGGGACGGTTCAGCGCGCGGTCCCCGTGCCCGGCGTCCGGCGGACGTGAGGAAGCTACCCACTCGACTTAGGTAAGGCAAGCCTAACCATTTCGTCACTTCTGTGCGCACCCGCGGAACTTCCCGTTCCACCACCCGGAACTCCCGCCCCACGAGGGGCCGATCACCACCCCCGAGCGCCGGCCGATGACGGCCGGGCACTACCGGCCGACCCCGCACTCTTGTGAAAATAGCCGTCATTAGGATAGGCAACCCTAAGAATTTGCGGACGAGTGGAGCGAGGGCGACGTGGACTGGAACAGGCGCCAGGTGCTGTGGGCCGGCGGCGGCATGGGCGCGGCCGCGCTGCTCGCCGCCTGCGGGGGCGGCAAGGACGCGGCGTCCTCCGGTTCCGGCGGCACTCCGCAGAAGGGCGGCACCCTGCGCGTCGGCGCCCTGGGCCGCGCCTCCGCCATCACCCGCGACCCGCACGGCAATCAGGGCAACGAGAGCGACTACCTCGTCATCGCCCTGGTCTACGACACCCTCACCGCACCCGGTCTCAAGCAGAACACCGTCGGCCGCCTCGCCTCCGCCTGGAAGCCCTCGGCGGACCTCAAGACCTGGCGCTTCACCATCGCCAAGGGGGCGACGTTCCACGACGGGAGCCCGGTCACCGCCGAGGACGTGGTCTGGTCGCTGCGCCGCCTGCGCAACACCCCCGCCGGAGCCGCCCGCCTGCCCGGCATCACGGCGGACCACATCACCGCCGACGGCAAGGACACCGTCGTCCTCGTCTCCGACTTCGCCAACGCCGAACTCCCCATGATCACCCGCCTGTCGACGTTCATCCTCAAGAAGGACACCCCCGACAAGGACATCGCCAAGGCTCCGGGCACCGGCCCGTTCAAGCTCGACTGGTACCGCGGCGGCAACGCCCGGCTGCTGCGCAACGAGCACTGGCACGGCGGCCCGGTCCCGCTCGACGCCATCGAGGTGACCATGTTCGAAAGCCCCCAGGCCATGGCGAACGCGATGCTGTCCGGTCAGATCGACCTGGCCTCCAACGCCGGCGCCGTCGCGGCCCGCACCGCCGACGCGCGCAAGGACATCCAGGTCATCCGGCGCCCGAACGATATGGCGATGCCCCTCGTGATGCGCACCTCCGGCGGCCCGTTCGCCGATGCCAGGGTCCGCGAGGCGATGAAGCTGATCGTGGACCGCGAGGCCATGGTCAAGCAGGTCCTGTCCGGATACGGCACCGTCGCCAACGACATCCTGGGCACCGGCGACCCCGGCTACGCCAAGAACATCCCGCAGCGCACCCGCGACCTCGCCAAGGCCAAACAGCTGCTCACGGACGCCGGGTTCGACTTCGGCAAGACCTACCAGCTGGTCACCACCGAGGACATCGCCGGGCTCGCGGAGTCCGCCACCCTGTTCGCCGCCCAGGCCCGCGAGGCCGGCGTCAAGGTCGAGGTCGTCAAGCAGGAGTCCGGCACCTTCTACGACAAGACCTGGCTCAAGGGCGACTTCTACACCAACTACTGGGGCACCAACGACTCCGTGGTCTTCTTCGCGTCCAAGACCATGACCACCGGATCCGGGCAGAACGAAGCCGGCTGGTCGGACAAGGACTTCGACGCCGCCTACCACAAGGCCATCGCCACCGGCGCCCCCGAGGCCCGCACCGCCGCCCTGCGCGACCTCCAGCAGATCGAGCACGACCGGTCCGGCTACCTCCTGTGGGGCATGGCCGACGGAATCGACCTGGCCGCGCCCAAGGTGCACCGCCTGCCCCAACTCCCCGGCTACGGACGCGTCCAGCTCGAAAACGTCTGGCTGTCCCGGTGACCGACACCACCGCGCCTCCGGCCGAGGCCGCCGCCCGGCCCGTGACGGCCTCGGCCGCGCGCCGGGCGGGCACCCTGGCGGCCCGCGTCGCCGCCGTACTCGCCAAGCGCCTCGTGATGCTGCTGGTCCTGCTCGCCGTGGTGTTCGCCGCGATCGAGCTGCTGCCCGGCGACGCGGCCTCGGCCACCTCCGAACGCGGTGAGGGCACCGCCGGCCTCGCCGCCCGCCGCCATCTGCTGGGCCTGGACCGGCCCGTGTGGGAACGTTTCCGGGACTGGATCACCGCCCTGCCCACCGGCGACCTGGGCACCTCCGCCCGGGGCCAGCACGTCACCGACCTGCTCGCCGCTCCCCTGCCCAACACCCTGCTCCTGGGCGGCACCGCCTTCGTCCTGACCGTGCTCGGCGCCCTCGCCCTGGGCATCTGGGCCGCCGCACGCCCCCGGGGCGCGGTGGACCGCATCGTGGATCTCACCTCCACCGCGGCCTTCGCACTGCCCGAGTTCGTGGTCTCCATCGGCCTGCTGCTGGTGCTGTCCCTGTGGACCGGCTGGCTGCCCGCCGCCACCGTCACCGGCGCCGACGGCGCGCCCGCCACCTGGACCATGCTCGTCATGCCCGTGCTGGCCCTGGCCGTCCCGCAGACCGGCTGGAACACCCGCATCGTCCGCGCCGCCCTCGCCGACCAGGCCGCCGCCCCGCACGTCGAAGCGGCCCGCCTCGACGGCCTGTCCACCTCGCGCGTCCTGCTGCGGCACGCCCTGCCCGGCGCCTGGCCCGCCATCGCCACCGGCGTCGCCACCTCCACCGGCATGCTGCTCGGCGGCGCCGTCGTCGTCGAAACCCTCTTCAACTACCCCGGTATCGGCACCGTGCTGGCCGGCGCCGTCGCGGACCGCGACACCCCGGTCATCGCGGGCGTCGTCGCCTGCGCCGCCGCCGTCATCACGGTCGTCCTGCTCCTCGCCGACCTCGTCCGCGCCCGCACCCTGGGAGCCCGCTCATGAGCGCCGCGACCGTGTCCGACGGCCGGCGCCGGCGCCGCGCCCGGCCGGGGGCCCTGCTCCGCACCGCCCCCGCCGCGCTGCTCGTCCTGGCCGCCCTGGCCGGTCCGCTGCTCGCCGCGGAGCCCGTCGACAAGCCCGTCACCGCCCCCTACGGCGAGGCCGGCGCGGACGCGCTGCTGGGCGGCGACCAGCTCGGCCGGGACGTACTGAGCCGCCTCCTCCACGGGGGCGGCGCCCTCATCGCCGGCGCCCTGACGGTCGCGGCCGTGGTCACGCTGCTGGCCACCCTGCTCGGCTGCTTCGCCGCCGTCAGCCCGCGCACCGGACGGCTCGTCGAACGCGCCGCGGACACCGCCATCCTGCTGCCGCCGGTGCTCGGCATCATGCTGCTCGCCCTGGCCTGGCCCGGCGGCGGGCGCCTGGCGATCACCGTGGCCGCCATCGTGCTGGGCACCCCGTACGCGGTACGGATCGTCGCCGGCGCCGCCGCCCCGCTCGCCGCCACCGGGTTCGTCGAGGCGGCCGTCGCGAGCGGGGAACGCGTGGGGCATCTGGCGCTCCGGGAGATCCTGCCCAATCTGCGCGCCACCGTGCTCGCCCTGTTCGGCCTGCGCTTCGTCGACGCCGTGTACGTCATCTCCATGGCCGGTTTCCTGCAACTCGGGCCCCAGCCCCCCGAGGCGGACTGGGCGTTGATGATCCGGGAGAACGCGCCCGGCATCCTCCTCAACCCCTGGGCCGTCGTCGCCCCCGCCCTCGCCATCGGCCTGCTCGCCATCGGCGTCAACCTCGCCACTGATGCACTGGCCCCCGCCGCCGCACGCAAGGCTGCCCTTCGATGACCACCACCCGGCACCCCGCCACCCCCACCGACCGCATACCCCGGGACGGCCGGACGGACCTGCCCGACGCCCCGCCGCCGGTCACCGTGACCGGTCTCGAAGTGGCCCTGCCCGACGGCCCGGTCCTGCTGCGCGCCGGCAGCCTCACCGTGCGGGCCGGCACGGTCACGGCCCTCACCGGCCCCTCCGGCTCCGGCAAGACCACCCTGCTGCGCGCCCTCATCGGCGACCTCCCGCACGGTGCGCGCGTCACCTCCGGCACCGTGTCGGTCCTCGGCCAGGACGTCTTCGCGCTCGCGCCCGACGCGCTGCGCGCGCTCCGCCGCCACCGCGTCGCCTACGTCGGCCAGGACCCCGGCTCCGCCCTCAACCCCCGGATGCGCGCGGGCCGTCTGATCGCCGAGGTCGCCGTCGACCGCTCGCCCGCGGCCGTCGCGGCGCTGCTGGCCGAATGCCGGCTGCCCGAGACGCTCGTCCATCACCGCCCGGGGGCGCTGTCCGGCGGACAGCAGCGCCGGCTCGCCCTCGCCCGCGCCCTGGCCCGGCAGCCCGACGTCCTCCTGCTGGACGAACCCACCGCCGGACTCGACAACGCCCTGCGCGACGAGATCGCCGGCCTCCTGCGGCGCCTCGCCACCGACCGCGGTGTCGCCATCGTCCTGGCCTGCCACGACCCCCGGCTCGTCGAGGCGTGCGCCGACGCCGTCACCGTTCTCGGCGCCCCCGCCGGAACGCCCGGGAACCCCGCCGGAACGCCGGAGCGGACCGTCCTTCCCGCACCGGCCGCCGCCCCCGCCGCCGACGGCCTGCGCGCCACGGACCTGTCCGTCGCCTTCACCCACCAGGGCCACACCCACCACGCGCTGCGGGACGCGGACTTCCACGCCCCGGCCGGCACCGCCACCGGCATCATCGGCCCCTCCGGATCCGGCAAATCCACCCTCCTGCGGACGCTGGCGGGGCTCCAGACGCCGGTCTCCGGCACGCTCACCTGGCACGGCGAGCCCCTGCCGGTACCCGTCCGCAAGCGGAGCCGCGACCAGCAGCGGCGCATCCAGCTGGTCCCGCAGAACCCCCTCGGTGCCCTCAACCCCGCCCGCACCATCGGCGCGTCCCTCACCCGCCCGCTGCAGCTCCACCGGACCGCCGGCCGGGCGGAGCGCCCCGACCGGGTCGGCCGGCTCCTCGACGACGTCGGTCTCCCCCGCGACTTCGCCCACCGCTATCCCCACGAGCTGTCCGGCGGGCAGCGCCAGCGCGCCTCCATCGCCCGCGCCCTCGCCGCCGAACCCGACCTCCTGCTCTGCGACGAGGTCACCTCCGCACTCGACCCGGCGACCGCCGTCGCGGTCATGGAGCTGCTGACCCGGCTGCGCACCGAACGCCGGCTGACACTCGTGCTCGTCAGCCATGAGCTGGACCTCGTCGCCGCCTACACCGACACCGTCCACCGCCTCGACGCGGGACGCATCCACACGGCGGGGCCGAGCGGGGACGTGGCGGACGCCGAAGAGCGGTGAGGGCGCGACCGCCGTCCCGCCGCGGACGCCGCCCGACGGCATCCGCGGCGGCCGTGGCACCGGTGTGAGCGGAAACCGACGCCAGTACGAGGGACAGATCACCGACTGTCTGGTTCAATAGGGCGCATGGCCAGCCTCACCGATACCGCGACAGGTCGCAGCGACCTTGAGCCTTTCTGGCCCTCCCGGCAGGCGCACGCGTACGACCGTCTGTGTTGCCGCGCGCACTGAGCGCGGGCCCGCACCCCCTTTCCCGACGCCGCTGACCGGCGTCCCCAGCCCTGCCCGCGCGCATGACGTCCCTGACGGCCCACTGCGCGAAAGAGCTGACCCCTGATGACGAACGTCCGTACACTGCCCGCCCCTTCCGCCGCCGCTCCCCTCTCCACCATCCCCGCCCAGCACCGCCAGCGGTTGCGCGCCGTGGCGCCCGACGAGGTGCCGCCCGTCGCCGAACTCCTGAACTCCGGCGCGACCTGGCTGCCGGCGCCACCGCACACCCTCCCCGTACTGCCGGGCCAGCCGCCGATGGTCGGCTATCTGGTGCTCGTACCCGCCGACCAGGCCGCCACCGGCCCGCAGCGGACCGCCGAACGGCCGGTGACCACCGGCGACGAGACCGTGCGGATCGACCCCGAACAGCGGACCGTGCGGGTCCAGGGCCGGGCACTGGACCTGACCTACCTCGAATTCGAGCTGCTGGCCCATCTGGTCGCGCATCCGCACCGGGTGCACACCCGCGACCAACTGGTGACCACGGTGTGGGGATACGGCCACGTGGGCGACGGCCGCACCGTCGATGTCCACATCGCCCGGCTGCGCCGCAAGTTGGGCGTCGAGCACCGGTCGTCGATCGTGACGGTGCGGCGGGTCGGCTACAAGTACGTTCCGGGGATCTGAGACGCCGGTGCCGGGGCCGGCTCCGGTACCCGTGCGCCGTCAACCGGCGGGCACGGGACGGCCGGTACGTCCCACACGGGGCGCGGCGCCTCGCCCATGACGGCCGTCCGGGCCAGCGCCGCCAGGGTGCGGCGGTCGGGCCCGGCCGGCAGGCCCGGATGCGCCGCGACCCGTACCGTCAGTCCGCGCGCGGTGAGCACCCGGCGCAGCGAGGCGACGAAGGTGTCCGTACCGCAGAACGCGGCCACCGTGCTGGGGCGGGTGTGCTGGGTGTAGGTGAGGGTGACCGGCCGGACGGGGGCGCCCGCGTCGATCGCGGCCTGGAAGGTGGCGCGGCGGAAGGTGCCCTGGGCGGCGGTGCACCAGGTGGTGGCCTGCGGAAAGACCGCCACCGAGTGCCCGGCGCCCAACAGTTCGGTCAATTCGCCCACGGTGTACGGGAGTTGGCGCGGGCTGGTGCGGTCGATGAAGTGCGTACCGGCACTGCGTGCGAGGCCGCCGACGACCGGCCAGCCACCGACCTCGCGCTTGGCGAGCAGGGTCACCGGTTCGACGGCGAGCAGCGCGAGGATGTCGAGCCAGGAGATGTGGTTGGCGACGACGAGGGTGCCGGGGCCGCCGGGGCGCTCGGCCCCGGGGGCGGCTCGGCGCGGTACGTCGCCCCGTACCGCCCCCGGGGCGCCGCCCGCCGGCACCCGCAGTCCGCCGTCCGCGGTCTCCAGGCGGATGCCGAGCGCGGTGAGCAGCGCGCGGGCGTGGGCGCGCAGCAGCGCCGGGTCGGGCGGCCGTCCGCCGTCCGCCGGGGTGCCGCGCACCGCCAGCGCCCGCCGCACCGCGCGGGCGAACGCGGCGCCGCGCCGGGCGGCTTCGGCCGCCGGCACCGGCGGTACGGCGTGCCGGGCGCACCGCGGGGTGCAGGCGGACCAGATGTCCCAGGCGCCGTTCACCGCTGCTCCAGGAAGTAGCGGCGGTAGCGGTCGTCGAGCCGCGCCATGTCCAGGACGACGAAGAAGTCGGCGCAGTCGAACTCCGGGTCGTACGCGGGCGCGCCGCAGATCCAGGCGCCGATCCGCAGATAGCCGCGCAGCAGCGGGGGCAGTTGCGCGGCGCGGGGGCCGCCGGGCACGAGCTCGGCGAGGGGTGCGGCGGGCTCCCAGGGGTGGTGCGGGGTGACGTGGAGCGCGGGCGGTGCGGCGTGGCGGGTGCGGCCCAGCTCCCAGGCGTGCGCGGCGGCGGTGCCGCCGTCGGTGAGCGGGACGGAGGCGCAGCCCGCCAGATAGCGGTGGCCGGAGAGCAGGGTGTAGCGGGCGAGGGCGGCCCACATCAGCTGGATGACGGCGCCGCCGCGGTGGTCGGGGTGCACACAGGAGCGCCCGGCCTCGATGAGCGAGGGGCGCAGCGCGTCCAGGGCGCCGAGGTCGAACTCGCCGTCGGAGTACAGCCGCGGGGTGCGGCCGGGCGGCAGCAGCCGGTAGGTGCCGACGGCCTCGCCGGTGGCGGTGTGGGTGACGACGAGGTGGTCGGCGAGCGCGTCGAGGGCGTCGATGTCGTGGCCGGCCAGCGGGGAGTGCAGGGTCGCGCCCAGTTCCTCGCCGAAGACCTGGTGGCGCAGCCGTTGCGCGGCCCGGATCCGCTCGGGGGTGCCGGCGATCCCGGCGGTGTAGGCGGGGGCGGCGGCCGGGCCGGCGGGGGCCGGTGGCGTGGCGGGTGCCTCCGGGGTGGATGTCCCGGAAGCGGCCGGGGCGGGTGCGGATATGGCGGTGGACGCGGTCGTTGCCCTGCTCATGGGAGCCCTCCTTGGGGAGTGGGGAGGCGGTGGGGTCACGGGCGTGAGCCGACGGGACGGGTGCGGGGCCCACGGGTGGTACCGAGTCGTGGGGGACGCCGGGCCGGGTTCCGTACCGGGCGCACAGGTGGTGCCACGTACCCCCTGGCCCGGGTGCGTAACCTCATGACCTGGCGTTCTCCACCCGGAAGACTGTTCCCGTGCCCGACGTCCGGGCGCGTGAAGCGCAGGGAGCGTACGGATGAGGCTCCGCGGAACACTGGTAGCCGGGGTGCGAGGGCCGGCAGCTCGCCCCGGCACGCTCGGGGGATCGCCGGTGCCGGCCCCGGCGTCCATGGCGCTGACGGCGGTGGGAAGTGCCGGCCCCGCCCCTCGGACGGGACACCGGAACGGCGTCCGTCCGCCGCCAACTCCCCCTCCGGGGGCCGCGGGACGACCGGATTGCGCCGCTGGAACGTCGCTCGGCCACCGCGTACGCTGACCGGGACGGATCACGAGCGAGGGGATCACGGTATGAGTGCCGCAGCTGAGAAGGAGTGGCTCTACGCCCTCGACATCTCCGACGCCACCTGGCAGCGCGCCCCCGGCGAGGCCGAGGAGGCGGTGGAGATCGCCTTCCTGGAGCGCGGGGCGGTGGCGATGCGCAACTCCACGGAGCCGGAGGTGGTGTTGCGCTATACCGAGGCGGAGTGGCGCGCCTTCGTCCTCGGCGCGCGGGACGGCGAGTTCGACCTGGCAGTGGGGCCGCCGCCCGGCGCCTGAGGTACCCGCGCGGGACCGGAATCCTGTGATGATCACCCGTCGGGGCGAAAGCGCCCCTCGGTGACCATCACAGGATTCACTCGTTTTACGGAACGTGGAGCAGCAGCAGGCGGCAACCCCGCGTCCGGACCCCACCTCCGCCGACCGCTTCGACGGTCTCGTCGACGTCGAACAGGCCGAGGCCGCGCTGGTCGAGCACTACCCACGGCTGGTGCGGCTGGCCTATCTCATCCTCCCGCCGGGCGCGAGCCGCAGCCGTCGGGTGCTCGCCGCCCATGCGGTAGTGCAGCGTTCCCTGCCGCGCCGGCCCACCCCCACCCCCGCCCACAGCCCCGCACTGCCCGCCCCGTGCGGCGACCCGGACCCGGCGGCCGCGCCCGGCTACGCCTGCGTACGGCTGCGGGTGCTGCGGACCGCGCTCGGCACCGGGCGGCGGTGGTGGCGGTGGCTGCCCGTACCGCCGCCGCCACTCCCCCGGGTGTGGGGACTGCGGCTCTCCCCGCGGTCCGGCGGCGCCGATGAACTGGCCCTGGAGCAGGCGCTGTCGGCGCTCTCCGCACCGGGGCGGGCCGCGTTCGCGCTGTGCGGTCCGGAACGGCTGACGGAGGCGGACGCGCTCCGGGTGCTGGCGGCCGCCGGGGTGGCCGATACCCGGGAGGCGCTGGCCGAGGCGGCGCGGGTCGCGACACCGGCCGGCAGCCGGGACCGGTCGCCGGTGGAGTCGGCGGAGTTCGACCCCTGCGCCTTGCAGGCCCGGCCGACGGACCTGATCCGGCGGCGGCAGCACGTCCGGGCGGTGCTGGCCGGTGGCGCGGCGGTGCTGGTGTGCGGCGGGCTGCTGGGGCTGCCCGGTGGCGGCTGGGGCCCGGCGGGTGCGGACGGACCGGGTGGTGCGGCCGCGCCGCCGTACGCCCGGAACGCCGCGGCGCAGGCGGCCCTGGATCCGGCGAAGGTGACGGCGGCCGCCGCGACCGCCTGGCGGAGCGCGGCGCGCCAGGACTTCGCGGCCTGGCCGGCCCGCGGCGACCGGGTCCGCGACCGGGAGCTGCTGCGGCGGGCGCTCGCGGTGTGGGCCCGGCCGGGGTCCGGGGTGCGGGTCGCGGCGACGCCCGGCACCGCCGCCGGACCCGCGGCGGGACCTCCGCAACTGCTGTTCGCGGGCGTGGTGGACCACGCCGTGGTGGTGCTCTTCCACGACGGTCTGCGGGTGGTGCGGTACGCCGAGGCGGCGGACGGCGCGGACGGCTCCGGTACGACGCTGGACTTCGCGCGGACGGACGGCGCGGCGGGGACATCGGCGGACGCGGTGGTGGCGGGCCGCACACACGGCAACGTCCGCTATCTGACGGCCCCTTGGGTGACCTCGGCGCGACTGGTGGATCTGCTGAAGCCGGACGCCGCGGGCCGGGTGGTGCACCGCGACGCGAACGGTCTGACGGGCCCCGTCCCGACGTCCGCCCCGGGGGCGACGTGCACGGCGTGGCCCGCGCTGCGGACGGGCGGCGAGCTGCTGACCGACCTCGCCGAACCGGTCCCGGCGCGGCTGACGTACGGCGCGCCGCGCGAGCCCGGGGCGGTGAGCGGAGCGCGGGCGCGGACGGTGTGGGCGCGGACGGCCTGCCAGCTGGCGGCGCTGCGCGGGCAGGGCGTGAGCGCGGTGAACTCCTGGGAGTTCGCGCGCCAGCCGCTGCCCGGGGGTGCGGGCAGCGCGACGTGGGTGTGCACCCGCGCGGAGACCTGGCGCGGCGCGGGCAGCCTCACGTTCGCGCAGATCCAGACGCCCGCGGCGGGCGGCCGGTCCGGTGCGGCGCCGGGGGCGGCGGTGGCCCGTGCCGACGGCGGCACCGCCTGCGGGCCACGGGCCCCGCGGGTGCTGGCCGGGGTGCTGTGGAAGGCCACCGGCGGACATCCGGACGGGCGGTGGTGGCTGCTGGCGGCGGGCAGCGAACAGGTCACCTCGATCACCGCGACCGGCGGGGTGCGCGGACAGACGGCCGGGCGGTTCCTGGCGGTTCCGGCGAAGGCGGGCGACCGGGCGGAGCTGACGGCCCGGCTGGCGGACGGCGAGCGGCTGACGACACTGCGCTGAGCGGGACCGGGCCGACGGGGACCGGTCGGGGCACGGCCGGGAAGAGCGGCGCCGGCGGTGGTGGTGAGCGCCGGGGCGGGTCCCTTCTTTCCGGTATCCGAGGGCTGTTGCCGATGCTTACTCGCCAGTACATTGACACCATGTCTAACACGGCCTCGTTGCGGCCCCAGCCGGTCGCGTCCGAGCACATCCCGCTGAAGGCCCGTAACGTCGCCTTCGACTGGGCGGACACCCCGCTGCACTGGATACCCGGTGACCCGGCCAGCACCCACACGATCGATGTGCTGCATCTGCTGCTGCCCGCCGGTGAACGCTGGTTCGTGCACGTCTACAAGCAGGTGCTGCCCCACATCCACGATCCCCGGCTGCGCGCGGACGTCATCGGGTTCATCGGCCAGGAGGCGATGCACTCCCAGGCGCACGACGACGTCCTGCCGCATCTGCGGGCCCTGGGCCTGGACCCGGAGCCGTACACCGCGCAGGTGGACTGGTTCTTCGAGAAGCTGCTCGGCGACCGCACCCTGCCGCCGGGGCGGGCCCGCCGGTGGTGGCTGCTGGAGCGGGTCGCCACGATCGCCGCGATCGAGCACTACACCGCGTTCCTGGGCGACTGGGTGCTCAACGCCGAGGCGCTGGACGCCCGGGGCGCCGATCCGACGATGCTCGATCTGCTGCGCTGGCACGGTGCGGAGGAGGTGGAGCACCGCTCGGTGGCCTTCGACCTCTTCGTGCATCTCGACGGCAGCTACCGGCGCCGGGTCCGCACCTGGGCGACCGCCTTCACCGCGCTGGTCTTCCTGTGGCAGCGCGGCATCCGGTTCTTCATGGCGAACGATCCCTCGCTGCTCGACGGCAGGGCCGGGTTCCGGGACTTCCTGCGCGGCGGCCGGCAGGGCGTACTGCCGACGGCCGGGGCGATGGTCCGTTCCGTTCCGCAGTACCTGAGCCGGACGTACCACCCCTCACAGCACGGCAGCACCGAGCAGGCCGTCGCCTATCTCCACCGTTCACCGGCCGCCGTCGCGGCCGAGGCGACGTCCCCCGGAGGCGCCTGAGATGCCCGTGCTGCCCGCTCTCCCCGTTCCGCCCCGGGTCCGTACCGCGCTCGTCGTCGCCGGTGCCGCGCTGGTCGCCCGCCGGGCGCTGCGGCGCCGGATCAAGGAGTCCCCGCTCTGGCCGCTGCCCGCACTGGAGGAGCCGGTGTCCGGCAGGGGCCGGGGCCGGGACGGCGCCCCGGGCCGCCCGGCGCCGCTGCGGCTGCGGGTCGCCGAGCGGTCCATGGCGGCCGACGGCGTGGTGTCGCTGCGGCTGGCGGGTGCGCGGCTGCCGGCCTGGGAGCCGGGCGCGCACATCGATCTGGTGCTGCCGTCGGGCACCGTGCGCCCGTACTCGCTCTGCGGCGAACCGGCCGACGCGGCGGGGCCGGACGGCGGTTCGTACACCATCGCCACCCGGCTGATCGAGGACGGCGGGGGCGGTTCGCGGGAGGTGCACGAGGCGCTGCACGAGGGCACCACCGTCGAGGTACGCGGCCCGCGCAACCGCTTCCGGCTCACCGGGTGCCACGCCTATCTCTTCATCGCGGGCGGTATCGGCATCACCCCGATCCTGCCGATGCTGCGGCAGGCCGAGGCGGCGGGGGTGCCGTGGCGGCTGGTGTACGCGGGGCGGTCGCGGGCGTCGATGCCGTTCCTGACGGAGATCGAGAAGCTGGCGGGGAACGGGGAGTCCGAGGGAAGCGAAAAACTCGGAGGCAGCGGGGAGTTCACGGGGTCCGGCGGCGGACGGCTGACGGTGGTGCCCGAGGACGAGGCGGGCCGGCCGGACCTCGCGGCGGCGCTCGCCGGTGCCCCGCCACACGCGGCCGTCTACTGCTGCGGCCCCCAGCCGCTGATGGACGCGGTGGCCGAGCTGCTGCCCGCGGGCCCCGAGGGACTGACGCTGCACACCGAGCGGTTCACCCCGGCCGCACCCGCGACGGCCGGTGCGGACACGGCCGGTGACACCGCCTTCGAGGTGGAGCTGCGGCGCTCCGGCCGTACGGTCACCGTCCCCGCGGACACCAGCGTGCTGCGGGCGCTCCGCGCGCAGGCGCTGCCGGACCTGCCGTACTCCTGCGAGCGGGGGTTCTGCGGCACCTGCCAACAGCGCGTACTGGCCGGGGAGGTGGACCACCGCGACCAGCTGCTGACGGACGCAGAACGCGCGGACTCGCTGCTGATCTGCGTCTCCCGGGCCCGCGGCGGAGGTCTGGTGCTGGATCTGTGATCACGGCAGGCCGCCTGCGAGCAGATCCTCGGCCGTCTCGGCATCGGCTCCCCCACCCCGCGACCGGCCCTGGTGGTGCGCTCCCGGATCTCGCTCGCCGAGACCGCCGCGCTGCTGTGGCCGGACGGGCGCAGTATCCCCCGCCGCGGACCGGAGCGCGCCGGCTGGTCCACGACCTCGCGGCGCCGGCGGTGGTGAGCGCCGCGTACGACCCCGGCCTGGCGGAGGACGAACCGGCGGACGGTATGTCCGGCGAACTCGTCGTCCGGCTGGGGACGCCGGGGAGGCGGCCGGTGTGAACCGGAAATCCTGGTGAGGCCGGTGGTTCCGCTCCCTCGACGGCCTCCGGCCGCTCGTCCGGACGGCGTCCCCCAGGGGGGTTGCGGCCCCTGCGGCACAATCCCTCCATGGACATGATCACTTTTCGGCTCGCCCGCGACGGTGGCGACGATCTGGCGGCCCTGGTCGGGCTGTACGACGGTGCGGCCCGCTGGATGCGGACCTGCGGGATCGACCAGTGGCGGCCGGGCGAGAAGGATGTGGAGCATTTCCGGCTGCGGGTGCGGGACGGTGAGGTCTGGTTCGCGGAGGCGGCCGGGCGGACCGTCGGCGGTTTCGAGCTGTGGTGGCGGGACGAGCCCGCGTGGGGGCCGCAGCCGCCGGTGGCGGGCTATCTGCACCGGCTGATGGTGGACCGCGCGGCCGCGCCGGCCGGGACCGGACGGGCGATGCTGCGGCACTCGGAGCAGCGGATCGCCGCGGCCGGGCGGGAGTTGAGCCGGCTGGACTGCCGGGCGGCGAACCCCCGGCTGCACACGTACTACGAGGGCGCGGGCTACACCGTCGTCGGGAAGCAGCCGGCCAAGGAGGGGGCGGGCGGCGCCCGGTACGCCGTCACGCTCTTCGAGAAGCGGCTGGCGGCGTGACGGCTCGCCGTGTCAGGCCGGGAGCCGGTCCATGATCCAGGTGCACAGTTCCCGGGTGATGGCGGTGTGGCCGGTGTTGGTGGCGGAGCAGTGGAACTCGTCGAGTTCGCTCTGCTCGGGCGGGAGGCCGCCGATGTCCGCGTACAGGTCTCCGTGCCGGTCGAGGTCGCGGATGGCGACGGCGCTGACCGAGGGGACGGCGCAGACCGTGGGGTGGCACAGGTCGGTCTCCGCGCCGTGGGCGCCGAGTCTCTCGGCGAGGAGCCGGTAGGTATCGAGGGTGCCGCCGGGGGCACCGTCCAGTTCGGGGAACCCGTCGGTGGTGATCCGCTGGGCGGCGGGCGGCAGCAGTCGCTTCAGGTCGGCGACCCGGACGCCGTCGCCCGCGCCCTGGATGTAGAGGGCGGTACCGGGGAAGACGGGGCCGTTGATCTTCAGTGCGAGGTCGCCGGGCGGGAGAGGGAGGCCCCGGCCGTCGCCTGCGCCGTTGGCGACGGCGATCGTCCGGGGCAGCTGCGGCCAGCGGCCGAACCGCCCCAGGGCGTCGAGGAACTTCTCCCGCTCGGGGTCCGGGCGAACCGCGCCGGTCCCGGCGTCGTAGTGCCGCCACAGCGTCTGGCGCGCAGCGGGGCTGTTCAGCTGCCGGGCGAGGTCGTTCTCCGGCCCCGGGATGAAGTGGGCGAACGCCTGGAGCGCGAGGGGGACGACGCCGCCGCGGTGCGGGCTGTCGTAGGAGAAGTACAGCCCGGTGCAGTGGTCGGCACCCGTGTGCTCCAGTTTGGCCAGGGCGTAGCGGGTGACCAGACCGCCCGTGCCGAAGCCGCCGACGGTCAGCCGCGTGTGGTCGCGCTGTTCGGCAATGGTGCGCTGTACGGCGGTGATCGCGGCGTTCGCGTTGTCCACGAGGGACGCGGAGCGCTCGTCGAAGCCGAGCAGGATGACCGTTCTGCCCCGGTGGCGCAGGCCGGACAGGAACGGGAAGCCGGTCTCCAGGCCCCGGTGGAGCCGGCCCAGGTCACTCCTGCCCAGGCCGAAGGCGTCGGCCATGATCACCGGCTTGGTGATGTCGGAGCCGTTCTCGGCGTAGTAGACCCAGGCGAAGCCGTCGGGCAGATCCCATTTCTCGTCGGGCCGCGGTGCCGGGGCCGGTGCCGGGACCGGGCTGCGCGGTGCGGAAGTGAGCGGGTCCGGGAGGGCCGGCCGCCCGATGTCCTGTTCGCCCTGTTGTCCGGACAATGCCACTCCTCAGGATGCGGGCACACCGCGTATCGCCGGTGCCGGTACGCCGGCGCCGGAGCCGCCCCGGCGGTCGCCGCCGCCCCACCTCCCGATGGGCGGGCCGGCGGTCGCTCGCCGAGCCACCCTTCAACTGTCGCGCGGGCGTATCGGGACGGCCACTCGAATGCGGTGGGTCGGGCGCGGGGCGCGTGCCCCCTCGGGTGCCGCCCCGGCCCGCCCGCAGGTGAGGGCTCCGGTGTGCCCGCAGGTGAGGGCCCCGGGCGCGCCCGCCGGCCGTGAACCGGGCCCGCCTATCGTTGCCGCATGGACGTGTTCGATGACCTGCTGCGCGGGGTCCGTGGGAAGGGGGCCGTGTTCGGCCGTTCGGTGCTGTGGGCGCCGTGGTCGCTGCGGTTCACCGACGCCGCGTATCTCACGCTGTGCGTGCCCCTGCGCGGTGCGGGATGGCTCGTCCCGGAGGGCGGTACGGCGCACCGGCTGCGGGCCGGAGAGGCCGCGATCGTCCGTGGCCCGGCGCCCTTCGTCTTCACCGACGACCCGGCGACGTCCGCGAACTCCCCGGTGCGGGAGGTGCACTGCGCCCCCGACGGCGACTCCGGCGAGTTCCCCGACGCCGCGCCCGCCGGGGAACTCGCCGGGCCGACGGTACTGATGGCCGGCGCCTACGACGTACGGGCGGAGGTGCCGCAGCGGCTGCTGCGGGTGCTGCCCCCGGTGCTCGTCGTACCGGACGAGCACGACTGCACCGCCCTGCGCGACTACCTGGAGTCGCAGATCGCCGGAGTGCGGCCCGGGAGCCAGATCGTGCTGGACCGCCTGCTGGACTGGCTGCTGGTCTGTACGCTCCGCGACTGGTTCGACCGGCCCGAGGCCGACCCGCCCAAGTGGTACCGCGCGCTCGGCGACGAGGTGGCGGGCCCGGCGCTGCGCGCCCTGCACGAGGACCCGGCGCACCCCTGGACGACCTCGGCGCTGGCCGCGCGCGCCGGGGTGTCGCGGACCACCCTCGCCAAGCGGTTCACCGAACTGCTCGGCGAGGGACCGGTTTCCTACCTCACCGGATGGCGCATGACGCTCGCCGCCGATCTGCTGGGCAGACCGGAGCTGACGGTGGCGGCGGTGGCGCACCGGGTCGGATACGCCGACGCCTTCGGTTTCAGCGCGGCCTTCAAACGCGTCCGGGGAGTGAGCCCGAGCGCCTACCGCCGGGGCATCGCCGGGGAGTTGCCCGACAGCCGCGAGGCCCCGGCGGGCGGGCTGAGCCGTCCCGGTGCGTACACCGGGCCGAACGGCGGAACCGCGCAGGTCAGAGGATGGTGAACCGCTGGTTGAACAGGCCGTCGCAGCGGTACTGGACGATCCGCACCTCGTCCGCCGCGCTCTGCCCCTTCACGTCGAAGCACTTGTCGGCGAAGGTGCGGATCTCGACGGCGTCGCGGCCGATGTCCACGATCCTGAAGCGCTGGTTGAACAGGCCGCTGCAGGTGTACTGGACGATCCGCGTGTCGTCCGCCGTGCTCTGGCCCTGCACGTCCAGGCATTTGTTGGCGAAGGTGCGGATCTCGAACTCCCCGTGGTCGAGGGAGACGATTCTGAACCGCTGATTGGCCAGGCTGTCGCAGCGGTACTGGACGATGTGCGCGTCATCCGCCGTGGTCTGGCCCTGTACGTCGAAACACTTGTCGGCGAAGGTGCGGATCTGCACCCCGTTGGACGCGGCGGCACTGCCGCCCGGCACCACCGCGGTGGCCGACATCGTCACCGTGACGACCGCCAGAGCGCGGCCCCACTTCTTCAGGGCGGAACGCATGTGCAACCCCTTTCCCGAAGGGGGGATTTCTCCCCTTTTGCCGGAAGCGTAAGGACCCGCCTCGGCCGAGGGCACGCACCCGATGGCTACTTCACGCGATCGGGGGTCGCGCTCTTGCTCCATCCGCGCACCGGCGGAACCCCTCGTCCGCGCCTCGTCCGGGGACTCGTCCGCACCTCGTCCCGGGCCTCGTCAGCGCCCCGTCCACACCTCATCCGCGGCGAACGGGCCCTACGGACCGAACGGAGCGTCCGCCACCTCCGGTTGGCCGATGGGGCGGGGCGGTACGCGCCGTTCTCCGCATCGGCGTATCCGCTCCCGATGTCGCGCCGGGAGCGAAGGACGCCGCCGGCTCCAACTCACCGGCGAGCATCGGCCCTGCCGTCCCCGCGCCCACGACCATCGCATCGGGATCCAGCCGAGATCCCCCTCTTATGCGGTGAACGGCACTCACGTGAACGTCGTTCACTACAGTGAGGCCCATGACCTCCCCGTTACCCCGCCCCAAAGGCCGTCTCGCGCGGATCGACCAGTCGCGCACCGCCGAAACGGCTCTGCGGCTGCTGGACGAGTCCGGCCTCGAATCACTGACCATGCGGCGCCTGGCCGATGCCATGGGTGTGCAGGCGGGCGCGCTGTACCGCTACTTCGCCACCAAACAGGACCTGCTGACCGCGATGGCGGAACGGATGCTCGCCGACATCCCCGCGTCCGCGGCGAACGGACCGGGGGCGGCCGGCGACTGGAGCGAGCGGCTGACCGGCCTGGCCAGGGCCATGCGTACGGCCCTGCTCGCCCGGCGGGACGGCGCCCGCGTCTTCGCCGGAACCCACTCGGACGGGGCGCACACCCTGGGCTTCGCCGACGCCCTGACGGGTGTGCTGCGTGCGGCGGGCTTCAGCGACGAGGACGCGGCCCGCGCCCTCATGGCCGTGATCAGCTTCACCGTCGGCCTCACCCTTGAGGAACAGGCCGTGCTCCAGCCGGGACCCGCGAACCCCGAACGCCTGCGCCGGGCCGTGTCACCAGAACGCTTCCCGCACCTGGCCGCGACCCTGCCCACCCTCGCCAGCACCGACTTCACCGCACACTTCGAATTCGGCCTGCGCCTGATCATCCAGGGCTTGTACGTGCTGCCACGCGACCGTCCGTAATTTCTTACGGTCCATGGGGCCGTGACCTGTTCTCCAGAGGTTTCGGAGGCGGCCGCCGCCCGAAGATCACGATCCTAGACGGGCCCCGTCAGAACCTGCGGTGGGCGGGATGAGGTGCGGAACGGTGAGCAGGCCGCCGATGCCGGGGAGGGCGGCGCGCCAGCGTACGGAGCGGGCGACGGCCGGTGTCAGGAGGGCGGTGGCCAGGACGGTCAGGTAGGCGATGCCGTGCACGGGGCCGGCGACGGCGGAGACGGCCGGGTGGTGAACGGTGAGACGGTTGAGGAGCAGGGCGGCCAGGGTGACGAGTTCCGTGTAGGCCGCCAGGCGGAGGGCGCGATGGCGCCAGGTCATGGTCAGGCTCCTGTGGTCGATCCGGGCCGCACGATCATCAGGACCACCACGACCGCCCAGAGCAGCGCGAAGATTCCGGTGACGATGCTCAGCCGGGTCAGCTGGCTGTGGGCGGTTTGCGAGGTGGCGGCAGCGGGGGCGTCGGCCCCCGGGCCCGTGTCGAGCAGGGCGAGGGCCCTGGCCTGGGCGGGCAGGATCCAGGCCGCCAGGAGCACACCGGCGGCGAGGGTCAGCCCGAGCGAGACGATCAGCCAGAGGTCGGTGAGGATGCCCATCCGGGCGGCGGTGACGAGGCCGAAGGCGGGCACCGCCAGGCCGAGGACGGCGTAGACGCGGCAGGTCCGGTGCAGCCACCGGGCCGGCGGATCGGCGGCGCCCGCGCCCCCGGCCAGCGCCGCGCGGACGCGGCCGGGCAGCAGGCTCGCGGCGACGGTCATCGGGCCGATGAGGAGGATGGCGCTGAGCACATGCAGGCTCAGCCACAGCTTCGCCATCCCTCACGCCCCGAAGAACGGGTCGTCGACGGCGTACAGCCAGCGGCCGTCCGGCTGGCGCCGGGCCACCTCGGCGGTGTCGCGGGTCACCGGCGTCCCGTCCGGGGACGGACCGGTGACCGTCGCGGTGTGGGACAGCAGGGCGAGATCGCCCGCGGTGTGCAGCGCACGGCGGCGGAAGGTGACGCGGACGCCGCACTCGATCCAGGAGCGGAGCTGTGCGGCGATGGCGGTCGGGCCGGTCACCGTGCTGCCCGGTGCCGGGGCGAGAACGGCATGGGGTTCGTAGAGGGAGACCAGGGCGTCCAGGTCTCCGGCGTCGAGGAACCGCTCGAACAGGACGGGGAGTTGGCCGGGTTCCCAGGCGGCCGCGGTGTCGGTGCGGGCGGCGGGCGGCCGGTCGCCCCAGCCGGCCCCGGCGATCAGGTCGTACCAGGTGGGCAGCGCGCCGTGGGGCAGGCTGCCGCGTACGACCTGGCCGGGGAAGCTGAGGGGTCCGGCCTTGGCGGGGTTGGCCAGCGCCTGCCGCGTGACCAGGTCGGTCAGGGCGTAGGCGAGGTCCTCGCGGGGGAAGGCGGCGTGGACGCGGTCGGTGAAGGCGTCGGGCAGCAGTTCCTTGTCGCGGCCCAGGATGTCGGCGGCGATGCCCGCCTGGGCGAGAGCGACCTCCGGGCCCTGGCGGGAGGTGATGCCGTCCGAGGTGTGCAGGGCGATGGTGTCCCACACCGTCGCCACCACCTGCTCGTCCACCCCCTGGTCGTGCAGGAAACGGGCGGCCAGATCGGCGCCGTCCACCTCGAATCGCTGGTCGCCGTTGCCCTGCTCGGACAGGCCGAGGTCGTGCAGGACGCAGCCCAGGAAGACCAGCTCGTCGTCGAAGTCCGCGCCCGCCGTCAGACCGCGTCCGGTGGCGAGTTCCCGGGCGAAGAGGTAGCTGCGCACGCTGTGCCGGAAGATGACCGCGGATTCGGCCGCTTCGGCGAAGCGCAGCGCGCGGACCGCCAGATCCGACCGCGGCAGACCGAAGTCGTCCTGATGGGGCGGGAGGGCCGGCGGGGGCGAGGCGGCCGACGGGGGCGGCTGGGGTGGCTGAGGTGACGGGGCGGGGCTCAAGGCGAGAACTCCTCGGGCGATCGAGGTGATCGAGATGGTCGGGGCGTCGGAGCGTCGGAGCGGTCGAGGCGATCAGGGCAATCGGAGCGATCGGGGTGATCAGAGGGGGGAATGTCTCGATCCTGCGGGGTTGCGCACGCCCCGGCCAGTGGCCGTAATGCCAGCATGCGCTAAATTCTGGCCATGACCAGGACTGTGGTGGCCGTGCTCGCTCTCGACGGTGTCGTCCCGTTCGAGCTGTCCATCCCCGGCCAGGTCTTCGGCGCCGCCAACCAGGCCACCGGCACCCCGCACTACCGGATCCGCGTCTGCGCCCCGGGCCGCGCGGTGGCCACCGCCGCCGACTACGGCGCGTTCCGGCTGCGCACGCCGTACGGTCTGGACGGCCTCGACGGGGCCGATGTCATCGTCGTCCCCGGCCACGGCGGCTTCCTCGACACCCCGCCCCCGCGCGTCATCGAGGCGCTCCGGCAGGCGGCGGCGCGGGGCGCGCGCCTTGCCTCGGTGTGCATCGGCGCCTTCACCCTGGCTGCCACCGGTCTGCTGGACGGGCAGCGCGCCACCACCCACTGGCAGTACGCGGATGAACTCGCCCGCCGCCATCCGCGCGTCGACGTCGACCCCGCCGTCCTGTTCATCGACAACGGGAACCTGATCACCTCGGCCGGGGTGGCCGCCGGACTCGACCTCTGCCTCCATCTGGTCCGCGACCAGCTCGGCGCCGACCTCGCGGCCGCCACCGCCCGCCGCATCGTGATGCCCCTGCAACGCGACGGCGGCCAGGCCCAGTTCATCGAACACCCCCGGCCCCCCGCCCATGCCACCGCGCTCCAGCCGGTCCTGCACTGGATGGAGTCTTGCCTCGACCAGCCCCTCACCCTCAAGGACATCGCCGACCACGCCGCGATCAGCGTGCGCGGCCTCAACCGGCACTTCCGCGCCCAGACCGGCACCACTCCCCTGCAATGGCTGCTGCGCGCCCGGATCCACCGCGCCCGGCAGCTCCTGGAGACCACCGATCTGCCCATCGAGCACATCGCCGACCGCACCGGCTTCGGCTCGGCGGCCACCCTGCGCCACCACTTCACCCGCCACACCGGCACCTCACCCCACGCCTACCGCACGGCGTTCCGTCAGGGCCCACTCCCCGGATAGCCACGGCCGGACGTCGCGAGGCCCCGGGCAACCGCCCCCACGGGCAGGCTCTCGCGCACCCGGCTCCGGCACCGCGACCCAAGAGGAACCGACCCAGGAGGAACCGACCCAAGAGGAATGCGATGTCAGTGACATCAGCAACGCCGGTCAGGCAGGCACCTCCACATCTCCCGTTCATCCACATCTCGGGATACGGATCACTGTGACGCGTGGGGCGCCTGTTAGCGTCTTCGCGGAGGTCGGTCACTCATGAAGTTCATCGCCTGGATCGCGCTCGCCGTCGGCATCGTCGTCGCCGTGGTCTATGTCAGTAGCGGGATCGCCGCCACCGTGAGCGGCGAGGAACCCATATTCGCCTGGCTCAACGGCTGGCTCATCGGCCTGATCCTGCTGCTCTTCGTGGTCCCGGCGCTCTTCCAGGTGAGCCGTGCGGTCGGCGGCCCGTCCCGGGCGTTCCGGGGCGCCCCGATCGGCCGGGGCACCGTGACCGGAGTGCGCCGCACGGGCGTCAGCATCAACGACAAGCCACAGCTGGAACTCGCGCTCACGGTCGACACCGTCGACGGCGCCTCCTTCCCGGCCACCACCCGGCTGGTCGTGGACCTCACCGAGCTCAGCACCATGAAACCCGGCCTCACCCTCCCCGTCCGTTACCTTCCCGGCCTGCCGGAGAAGGGCGTGACGATCGCCCGGGACGCGACGCCCGCCGAAGCGCAGGCGGCTCTCGACGGCATCCAGCTCGCCCGCGGCGAAATCAGCCGGGCGCAGTACGAGATCGGCACCCGCGGCACGGATGCGGAGGCCGTGGTCATGTCCATGAGCCCCACCGGCGAGATCCGCCACGGCAAGAGCGTGCTCCACCTGGCCATACAGATCACCCGCGCGGACCGGTCCACCTTCACCATCGAACAGGACCGGCCGATCGCCTCCGCCCTGGTCCCCCAGGTACAGCCGGGCCGCATCCTGCGCGTGCGCTACCTGCCCGGCGACGAGACCGACTACGTCATCCTCACGCAGCTCAACAACTGAGGCCGACGCGGTACGGGATCCGCCGCCGCCCGGCTTCATCGCCGTCGCGTCGCCGTCGCGTCGCCGTCAGCCTCATCAACTGCCGCCGCCTCACCAAGTGAAGAGGCCGGCGGGCAGAGAGCGGCAGCCCGTGCGGCTGGGACCCGGCGTCATCGCCGCGTGCGCGTCACCGTCACCGTCAGCTGTGCAACGTGACGGGGAGGGTGGTCAGTCGGCTTCCTTGCAGACCGCCGATGGTGGTCTGCTGGAGCTCGGTGAAGGGGATGGTGAGGCGGGCGTCGGGAAAATCGGTTCGCAGCACTGTGGCCGCCGCTCTCAGTTCGAGCTGCGCGAGTTGGGCACCGACGCAGAAGTGCGGGCCGGCGCCGAAGGCCAGGTCCGGTCCGGGTGAGCGGGCGGGGTCGGTGTTGATTCCCTGGATGTCGACGAGCACGGGCGCTCGGGCGGGCAGCCGCGTTCCGGCGAGTTCGGTCTCGGTGGTGGTGAACCGCCAGAGGGTGAACGGAGCGGGCGGATGCTGCCTGAGCGTCTCACGGACCAACTCGCCGACGCTCCCTTCGCCCGCCGAGTTCCGGTGCGGCCCGTCCGCGAGCGCGTGCGCTATCAGGGTGCCGAGGGCGCTGTCGGTGGTGAGCTGTCCGGCGAAGATCAGCGCGAACAGGTGGTACTGCAGTTCCTCTTGGGTGGTGTGTGCGGGGAGTCGGTCACGCAGCTCGGCGGCGAGCCCCTGGCCGTTGTCGCCGAGCCCGGAGGCGGCGAGTTCGGTGAGTGCGGCGATCGCACTGCCCTGCGCTCCGGGTTGGCTGCTGAGCATCCTTCTGCAGGCATCGGCGGCTCGGTCGACGTAATCGAGGGGGATGCCGAGCAGGTCGAGGAGGACGGTGAGCGGATAGCGGGTGGTGAAGTCGGCCATCAGGTCGATCTCCGTGCGGTCGGCGGCGAGCTCGGTGAGCAGCTTCCGGGCGATCCCGTGGATCCGGTCGGACTGCGCGCGGATCCGCTGGGCGTTGAGGAGCAGAGCGTGGGCGCGTCGCAGGTCGGCGTGAACGGGGCCGTCGAGGGTGGTGAGGGATGGCTGTTCGGCGGCGGTCTGCTCAAGTCCGGCGGTGCAGCGATCCCAGCCAGGAGGTGCGAACGCAGGGTCCTTGGAGATCCGGGGGTCGTTGAGCACCTCGCGTGCCAGGGCGTTGTCGGTCACGATCCATGCCCTCCCTCCGGCCGGGGCGTCCACTTGGACGAGGGGGCCGGCGGCGCGCAGGGCGGCGTGGACCGGATCGGGTTCGGCGATGGCACGGACGGTTGCGGCGAACGGGTCGATGCCGTCGAGGTAGGGCGCGTTCAGCATCTGGGGGCTCCGCACCGGTGCGCTGATCGGCCTCGGGTGGGCAGACGCCCTCGCGGAGCCGAGCGCGGATCCACCGCTACCGCCTGGCCGACGCCTCGACGGCTTACCCCAATGACTGCGCCCCGCCTCCTGCTCCGGCAGGTGGCGGGGCGCTTCGTCGTGTCTCAAGATCCCACTGCTGGTCGGCGGGGCAGCACACTATGGAGACGTGCCCCGGAGAGGCGGCGATGGACTGCCGATTCCCGACTTCGCACCCACCGGTCAGTCACAGGATGTTCCATGCAAGCGATGAGTCCTCGCAGCGTAGCCCTGCGATTCTCCGATCGATCTCGGCTGCGCTCGACGGCGCGTGGCTGATCTTCCGGGCGTTGGTCGTGATCATGCGCAGTTCGCGTATATCCCTCAGCACCGGAAAGCCGGGCCATCTGGTGACGTCAAAGCCGTAGGTGTTGGCGAACTGCTTGTAGTGGTCGCGGCTGTATCCGAAGCGTCGGCAATGGATTTCGAGCGTCACCAGGTCCCACTCGGGCTGGCCCACGGCGACGGCGTCCCAGTCACAGAGCACGGTGTCTGTACCGTCGAACAGGGCGTTGCGATGCTGTGGGTCACCCTGGAGTACCGCCCGCGGCAGCACGAAATCGATAGTGCTGAGTGCTTGCTCCAGATGGTCTGCCCGTTCCGAAAGGAACTGCTTCGTCGCCTCCGGCAGGGCTGTGATGCGACGGAGCGAGGCCCGGATGGCGGTCAGGTTGTCCAGGACCGGGAGGTCGAGTGGCGGGGTGGGGAGTGAGTGGAGCGCGAAGAGCGGCTTGGCGATCTGCGCGGCGGAAACGTTACGTTCTGGCTGCGGTAGGTAGGTCCAATACGTGACAGCGTGTCCGGAGATCGCCAGCGGCTGATCAGCGACCGGGTGGAGGGGGACGGTGGGGAACCCTCGGTCCATGATCCACCGAACGAAAGCGACCGTGCGCTGCACGTTCTCGAACTTCGAGCCCCGGCGGGCAACCTTGATCACTACAGGGGCGTTGGCAAGGCGTACGACAGCATTGGTGTGGCCGCGCAGAAGTTGTGCGCCGGCTGCGTCCAGCCCAACGGCGGAACATGCGCGGTCAAGGACGTGTTGCAGCTCGGCGATTTCGAACCCACCGTGCGTAGGTGTGGGGGCAGTCATGTTGTCAAGGCTACGGACGTGCGGCTACGTGTCACGGTGAGCCCGGGGGCAACTCCAGGAGTTCACGAAGTTCTTTCGCGGCCGGTGTCTCCTTGTTCGTGCCGGGGAGTTCCTCGATAACGCGTCGTGCTCGGGCTCCCAGGATGGGTGTGCGGTGCGCCTCGGGCACGCAAAGGTAGGTTGCGGCAGCGAGCTGGCATGCTTCGGTCGCACTGCGGTCGTGCGCAAGGCATAGTGCAGCTTCCAACTGGAGCAGAGCCGGATCGATGCCCGTGTGCTTGGGATAGAGCGCGAGCGCTTGATCCTGGACTCTACGCGCCTGGGAGCTTCGGCCCATGGCTGTGAACGCGCCGCTGAGATAGAGCAGGAAGCGCCGCTGTGGGAAGGCAAAAGCGTCGTCCGCCGGATCAGCGGGAAGCTTTTCGAAGATTGCACAGGCATCTCGGACGCGTGCGTCAGCGATAGCTGAATTCCCTTGCTGAGCAAGTGCGCGCGCTTCCGCCACAGCAGCGAAAGCCGCGGTGGGCGAGGGCTTACTTCGAGTCATTATGCGGGCTTCCCGAGCGAGGGCGATGGCCGATTCCAAAGGGCCGTAGTAGTACGGCAGCATCGCGGCCTGCGCACGTACGCGCGCTCGCAGTTCAAGGTTCCCGCTCTCATCCGACGCATGTTTCGCAGTGCTGTACCACGACCGCGAACGCCTCAGATCTCCGAGCTTCATCAGAGAATCGGCAATGAGCGTGGCCAGTACGGCGGTCATTTCTGCCAGACGCACCTGTACCGAAGCTGGCTGACGTTCCTGAGCCAACTCCTCCACTTCCTGGATGTCCAACAGCAACTGCTTGAGCATGGATGTAGGCGCCGAATGGACGTATTCCTGCCGAGCCAGCAGGAGGCGCTCCTCCATGAGGTCAAGCTGTCCGAGACTGACACTTCCGGCTGCCAGGGTCCGGTCCACGCAGCGGCGCACGGAGTCGACTCGGTCGGCGAGGTAATCGACTGCCGGGTTGAGGTCCAGCGCTGGCATGACGTGCTCCGCCCGAGTCACCGAAGCTGTCCTGCGTGGGACACCCGCCTCTGCCAACCCCAGGTCGTTTGGGTCGCAGTCGTAGTACGCGCACAACAGGATGACCATCGCAGTACGTGGCACCCGGGTGCCCTTCTCCCACAACCTGAGCTGGTTCGCTTCGGCACGGAGGCGGCCCGGAGCGTGACGTTCCCCAAGTTTCCGTAGCTCCTCACCAGCCTCCGTCAGCGTCAGGCCGCGTGCGAGCCGCTGGGCACGCAACCGGCTGACGGCGCAGCACGAGTGAATGTCCGCAGCGATCAGCGGTACGGACCGCCCTTGTTCCACGCCTCGTTCGCGGATGCGTCGAGCGCAAGAGGGCTTGTGTACACCTGACTCTCCGGTCACGACGACCACCTCCTGAAGCCGATGATGGCCTCACAGCAACGGGAGGTACAGCAGACGGTCGCGTCAACCGACGTTATCCGTCGGTTTCTTGCGCACGTCCAGCAACTGGCGTGCCAGAAAAGGTGGTTCTGGCAAACGCGTCGGTTGAACGCGGCCCTCAGCGTGGCGATTGTTGCGTTCCACGAACGCAAGGCCCATTCCGTAGAGACAGGAGATGCGCCAATGCCCTCCACCAGTCTGAACCAAGGGAACGCTCGATGACGGGGCACCCCATGCACGTCAACTGCGGCGGTGTGCTCATGACTGCCATTGCGGACCTACCCGCACCCGTCGCCAACGGGCCCGCGGTGAAGCCTGTGGAGACGTCACGCCGTGGGCAAGTCGTCCTCTACGCCAACGTCTCCGACGGTGACCAGGATCAGATCACGAGCCAGCTGGCCATCCACGCCGCCGCACGGGACTGGGCCATCGCTGCCACCTGTATCGACGTCGGCCCCACGCCCCTCCCGCTCCGCCAACGCCCCGGCTGGCGTGAAGCCGCGAGGCTGCTGGCCATCGATACGGCGAACGGTGGCGCCGACGTCCTCATGGCCCGCAGCGCGGCGCAGATCGCCGACACGGACCAGGACCGCGAAGAGCTCCGGCACCAGCTGGACGAAGCGCACGCCTTCGCCGTCTACCTCGATGACGAGCCACTCGCCCAGGTGCCGCCGGCACGACGCGAGCCGTTCCGTGTCGGTGCGGCCGTTGTCGACACCACCCGCTCCAAGGTCGCGAAGATCCTTGCGGTCAACGGCGAATGCCTCGTACTGAGTCGTCCCGTGGGCGACCCCTGGGATGCCCTCGTGAACTGGTGTCGCCCGGCGACCCTCGGTGAGGCATTGAGCCTCACCGCCTTCCAGAAGACCGAAGTTGGCGAGCCGCCGGAAGATCACCCGTGACGCCCGAGCAGCGCCGCGTCGTCACGTACCTGACGTGCCTGGCGGCCCTGGCCTTCGTGCTCGCCGTCGGCATCTCCGGCAGCCACCACGGCTGACGCCTCTACAAGGCCCCTCCACCACGCAGTACCGCGTTCGGCCCCGCCCCTGCGCCCTTTCCCGGCGCGCGGACGAGCGACAGTCCATCCGACAGCGTGAGGACCTCCCCATGACCACGCGCACACCCATGCAGCCCCTCGGACTGGGGCACTGGAAACACCCCCTTCTCGGCCGCCGTGTGATCGACCACGCCCACGACGACCGCATCGGCATCCTCCGCGCCATCGCACCCGACATGAAGGTCAGCACCGGCCTCGTGATCAAGGTTCCCGA
>JOEL01000033.1 GCA_000720995.1 Streptomyces celluloflavus | reverse complement strand
ACCGGTCAGCAGCACATTCCACGTGAAGATCGGCATCCGGAACATCGTCATGCCGGGCGCGCGCATGCAGATGATCGTGGTGATGAAGTTGACCGAACCGAGAATCGTGCCGAAGCCCGAGAAAGCCAGACCCATGATCCACATATCGCCGCCGATTCCGGGCGAATGCACGGCGTCGGAGAGCGGCGCATAGGCGAACCAGCCGAAATCGGCGGCGCCTTGGGGAGTGAGAAAGCCGGCCACCGCGATGAGCGAGCCGAAGAGGTAGAGCCAGTAGGCGAACATGTTCAGCCGCGGGAACGCCACGTCCGGCGCGCCGATCTGGAGCGGCATGATCCAGTTCGCGAATCCGGCGAACAGCGGCGTCGCGAACATCAGCAGCATGATCGTGCCGTGCATCGTGAACGCCTGGTTGAACTGCTCGTTCGACATGATCTGGTGGCCGGGCCGGGCCAGTTCTGCGCGCATCAGGAGCGCCATCAGCCCGCCGATGCAGAAGAACGCGAACGCGGTGACCAGATACATCGTGCCGATGGTCTTGTGGTCGGTGGTCGTGAGCCACTTCACCGCCGACGCGCCCCGCCGGGAGCCCCCGGGGGACCCGGCGGCCGCGGGGCGCGGGGAGGCGGTGGACGGCTCGGTCGGTTCGGCCGGCGACTCGGACGGTTTCGGCGACGTGGGGTCCTTGGACAACTTCATGCCCGGTAGGTGTCCGGGGCCCCCGAAATCTTCACAGGTCCCGGGTGTGAAGATTCTGACCGTGCCGGACACCAACGATTCATGAGCACGGACGACGCCTTCGCCGATGCCTATCGCGCGCACTACTGGGCGGTCAGCCGCTTCGTCGCACGACGGCTGGACGGGCAGGCATACGACGTCGAGGAAGTGGTCGCGGAGGTCTTCTCCACAGCCTGGCGGCGCCGCGCCGAACTGCCCGACTCCCCACTGCCCTGGCTGTACGGGGTGGCCCGGAACTGCCTGGCCAACACGGTGCGCGGGCTCGGCCGCTACCGGCGGCTGCTGAACCGGCTCGGCCATCATGAGAGCACCCGCAGCCGGCAGACGGTGCCGAGCCCGGACGCCGGCCGGCCGGGCGACTGGGTGCACGAGGCGCTGGCCCGGCTCTCCCCCGCCGACCGGGAAGTCCTGCGGCTGACGGCCTGGGAGGAGCTGACACTGGACGAACTGGCCGTGACGCTGGGGTGCAGTCAGAGCGCGGCGGCCATGCGGCTGCACCGGGCCCGCGGCCGCCTCCGTACCCAGATCGACCGGATGCAGATGACCGTGACCGTACCCGCACGAGCAGGAGGCCGCCGTGATGAGCGATGAACTGGACCTGCTGCGCGCGGCCGATCCCGTACGGGCCGACGCCGGTCCGTGGCGGGACCGCCCGCTGGACACCCGCGCCGAACACGCCCTCACCCGCCTGCTGCACAGCAGGCGCACCCAGCGGGCCCGGCGCCGCCTCGTCGTGCGCGCCGAAGCCGCGGTACTGGCGCTCGTCGCCGTGCTCGCCTTCGCCCTCTCCGGCGCCGCGACCGGACCCGCGGCCGCCGCACCCGCACCGCTCGCCCCGCGCGGCGACGCTCCCGCGGTATCGCTGGACACCCTCGCGCGACGGGCCGAGGCGCGCGCCCGCACGGCCGGTCCCCAGGCCGGGCCGCGGCGGGGCAGCCACCTCCAGACCTGGTACCTGACCATGGCGACGGGCCCCGACGCCGCGCCGCCGGTCACCGTGCCCGAGGAGCGCCTCACCCGCTGGAACCCCGACGGCAGCGGCTCGGAACTGGTCGTGGCCACCGACCCGCGGCACCCCGGCCGCCCGGTGATCCACGATTCCGGCGGCCGCTGGAGCACCGTCAACGACGGCAAGATCCTGCACCGCAAGACCTACCCGGCGGGTTCGGACGCCCGGCACGGCGGCCTGCCCTCCCGTACGAAGCCGCCGACCGACCCCGCCGCGCTGCGCGCACACCTCGCGACGCTCTACGGAGGCGCCGACCGGCAGACACCGCAGCTCCTCCTGGCGCTCTCCTCACTCCTCCAGGAGTGGACCCCGGGGCCGCGCGAAACCGCCGCCATCGTCCGGATGCTCGCCGACGCCGACTGTCTGCGCCCGGTCGGCACCGTCACCGACCGGCTCGGCCGGCCGGGCCAGGCGTATGTCTACGACGCCCCCGACGGCCCCATGGACGCCACCCGCCAGATGGTGATCCTCGACGCGGCCACCGGCCGGCTCCTGGGCAGCGAGGTCACCTTCACCAAGGACCTCCCCGAGTTCCGGATCACGTCGGGCGAGGTGCTGTCGTACGAGGCGTGGATGCCGTGAGTGCGGCACCGCGCGAGGTGGCGAGAGAAGCCGTCCGGCCGGTCCCGGCGGTGCCTTCGCCGCCGGGACCGGCCGCGGGTCAGTGGCCCAGTCGGCGCAGCGCCTGCTCCGGATAGCGCTCCCCGGCCACCGCCGCGCCCGGTACCGCCGCCCGCAGCCGGCCGGCCTGCGCGGCGGTCAGTGCCAGTTCGGCCGCCGCGGCGTTCTCCTCGGCGTACCGCACCCGCTTCGTCCCCGGGATCGGCACGATGTCGTCCCCCTGGGCCAGCAGCCAGCCGAGCGCGGCCTGCGCGGGCGTGCAGCCGATGTCCGCGGCGATGCGGTGCACCTCGCGTACCAGCGTGAGGTTGCGCTCGATGTTGTCGGACGAGAAACGCGGCCAGCGTCGGCGGTTGTCCGCCTCGGTGAGCTGCTCCCAGGAGGCCGGCGCCCCGGCGAGCATGCCGCGGCCGAGCGGCGAATACGCCACGACGGAGATCCCCAGTTCCCGGCAGGTGGCGAGCATCTCGCCCTCCACCACCTCCCTGGTGAACAGCGAGTACTCCAGCTGCACCGCGCTGATGGGGTGCACGGCGTGCGCCGCCCGCAGCGTCGCGGGGCTCACCTCGGAGAGACCGAGATGGGCGACCTTGCCCGCCGCCACCAGGTCCGCCATCGCACCGACGGTGTCCTCGACGGGGGTGCCGGGGTCGCGGCGGTGGGCGTAGTAGAGATCGATGCGCTCGACACCGAGGCGCCGCAGGGAGGCGTCGCAGGCGACCGGTACGTACTCCGGTGACGTGTCGACCTCACCCACGCGCCCCGAGGCGGCGTCGTGCCGCAGGCCGAACTTCGTCGCCAGGAAGACATCGGCCCGGCGCCCCAGGTCCCGCAGCCAGCCGCCGAGGAGTTCCTCGTTGGCGCCGCGCCCGTAGGCGTCCGCCGTGTCGAGGAAGGTGACGCCCAGCTCGGCGGCGCGGTCGAGGGTGCGCCGCGCCTCGTCCGCGTCGGCGGGCCCGTACGCGACCGACATCCCCATACAGCCGAGGCCGATCGCGGACACCTCCGCCGAACCGGCGCCGCCGAGCCGCCGCGTCCTCACCGGCCACCGCCCTCGCGGCCGCGGACACCTGACCTGCGCCGGAGGACACCGACGGGTTCAGCTGCGCTCCCCATAACTTTCCTTCCCCACATGCTTCGTACAGCGACAGAGACAGTGACAGCGACAGAGCCGAGAAAGGGACAGAGCGCTGACGTGGAGGTGAGCGTAACGGAGCGAACGTGCCCAGGATTTGAGCGGATTGGCGATGAAAACGACAGGTGGCGAAAGGTAACGACAGGCAACGACAGGTTCCGTACTCGCCGGCGCGGCGGGCGGCGCTCGGGCGGGTCGATGCCGCCGTGGCCGGTGGGGAGTGACGCCCGTGTACGGGGTCGGGGGCCGGGGCGTGGGCAGTGTCCGAGTGGCGGGGCGGGCCGGGGTGCCCGATCCTTGAGGAACGCGACGATCCAGCGGCGCGGCGGTGCAGTGGACCGCCGCGCCGTTTTCCGTGCCGTTTTCCTTGGTGCTTTCCGTGCTGATGCCCCTACCCATGACGGCCCGCGGCCGTGGGCGGCGCCGCCCACGGGCAACCGCACGAAGCCATGTGCGGCCGGTCACAGCGGGGCACGGTTGCGGGCCGCCATCGCGATAAGGGTCACAGGCGCGAGTTCCGCGGAATCCCTCGCGAAGGGACGTTTGCCCTGTAAGGAGCAGGTATACGGGCGATTGCGCGGTCAGCCGGGTACTGTCCGTGATGAACAGGTCTGCCCCTATGGTCGTCCTTTGCCCCGCCGCGCCATGGCGGGCAACGTCATGTAGTCGTCCAAGAGAGCGCAGGCGAGCGAACACGTGCCGACGAAGTCCCCTGTCGCACCAGGGCCCCGCACCCACGGTGGCAGCCGTACCGAGAGCACCGCACCCGGCCTGGAGGAGCGGACGTCCGGTGAGGTCACCGTCGTCGATCCCGCGATGGTCAAGCGCGCGGTGTCGGCGGCCGCCCTCGGCAATGCGATGGAGTGGTTCGACTTCGGCGTCTACAGCTACATCGCGGTCACCCTCGGACATGTCTTCTTCCCGTCCGGGAACCCGACCGCGCAGTTGCTGTCGACGTTCGGAGCGTTCGCGGCGGCCTTCCTCGTACGCCCCCTCGGCGGCATGTTCTTCGGACCGCTCGGCGACCGGATCGGCCGGCAGAAGGTCCTCGCGATCACCATGATCATGATGGCGGTGGGCACCTTCGCCATCGGCCTGATCCCGTCCTACGCCTCGATCGGCGTCGGGGCGCCCATCCTGCTGCTCGCCGCCCGGCTGGTGCAGGGCTTCTCCACGGGCGGTGAGTACGGCGGCGCCTCCACCTTCATCGCCGAGTACGCGCCCGACAAGAAGCGCGGATTCCTCGGCAGCTGGCTGGAGTTCGGCACGCTGGCCGGTTACGTCGGCGGCGCCGGCCTGGTCACCCTGATGACCGCGCTGCTGTCCACCGACGCCCTGAACTCCTGGGGCTGGCGCATCCCGTTCCTGATCGCCGGGCCGATGGGCATCATCGGCCTCTACCTGCGGCTGCGGCTCGAAGAGACCCCGGCGTTCGCGCGGTTGGAGCAGGAGGCGCGGACGAAGGAGAAGGAGCGCCGGGAGGCCGAGAAGCGGATCGGCATCCGCGAGATGATCTTCGGCCAGTGGCGGGCGATGCTGCTGTGCGTCGGGCTGGTGCTGGTCTTCAACGTCACCGACTACATGCTGCTGTCGTACATGCCGAGCTATCTGACCTCGGAGCTGAAGTACGACGCGACACACGGGCTGCTGGTCGTGCTCGCGGTGATGGTCCTGATGATGTGCGTCCAGCCGTTCATGGGGCGGCTGACCGACCGCGTCGGGCGCCGCCCGGTGATCGCGGCGGGCTGCGCCGGCTTCCTGCTGCTGTCCGTACCCGCGCTGCTGCTGATCCGGCAGGGGTCGCTCTTCGCCATCGGACTGGGCATGGCCGCGCTGGGACTGCTGCTGGTCTGCTTCACCGCCTCGATGCCGTCCGCGCTGCCCGCGCTCTTCCCGACGAAGGTGCGCTACGGCTCGCTGTCGATCGGCTTCAACATCTCGGTCTCGCTCTTCGGCGGTACGACGCCGCTGGTGGTCACGGCGCTGATCGGGGCGACCGGCAACCGGATGATGCCCGCCTACTACATGATGGCCGCGGCCGTCATCGGCGGTATCGCCGTCCTGCTGATGTCCGAGAGCGCCCGCAAACCACTGCCGGGATCGCCGCCGGCCGTCGAGACGCAGGCGGAGGCCCGCGAACTCATTCGCGCGTCCCGCGGCGGAACCGGGGCCGGGTCGGTGGGCTGACGGCGGGCCGGGCCACCGGGGGGGCTGGATGCCTGTGCTGATTCGAGCTTGCGCCTGGGTCACCGCAGCCCGCCATCGACTTGCACGAACTTGTGCCGTCCGGTCGAAGCCGGCCCGGTCGCGTCCCCGGACACCCCGCACAGCCTCGCGCCGCCCCGCAGGCGGCTCCCATACCAGGCCGAGCCGGCCCAGGCCCTTGCGCATTCCCCACAGCGGATGAGCTCGGCACATGGAAATCCTCCGGGCGTATCGACGGCCCGCCGCCGACCGCCCCTAACTGCCCGACTCGCCGGACGGAACCGAAGCATTCGCCGCTTTCCAGCGGTGAATGAGTTCGCCCTTTACCGCCTCCAGGTCGGAGTCGAAATCCTGGCGTAGAGGTGCGGGCAAGCAGACGTACGTGCCATTCACCAGGTCCAGCCTGATCCGGTACGTGGAACCACGGTGGCCTCTGCCGTAGTTGACATCGGTGTCGTCATCGACATAGATGCTTTTGATGTCGCGCCAGGGGATGAAGCGCCGCCGTAGCAGGGTCCTGGTCCGGATTCCTTCGGCGCTGACGTATGTCCGCCCGGCGGTGTGGCGGTAGGCCACGAGCGAGACGGGCAGCATGACCAGCCCCCCGGTGCAGAGAAAGGTCCACTGCCTGGCCGCGCTACTGCGTGGCTCCCCCATTCCGCGGATGTATTCATCCCAGCCGAGGCCGAAGAACAGGAAACACGTCGGGAGTATCCCCCCGATGACGACGAAGGCCACGGCGCCCCATTGCCATGCGCGGGATGTGGCACGGTATTCGATCGTTTGCACGCTTTCACCTTATGCTCCGGCCAAACCGCGACAGCACACCCGCACCTGACGGACTTTGACGTCCAGCCGGAGAGCCTGCACATGCCCCCGGCCGAACTCGAACCGGCGGCCTCCCGATCGGCAATCGGGCGCTCCTGCTGCTGAGCTACGGGTCCCGGCGCTCAACTCCCGCCGCGGCGCTGCTCCGGACGAACCGGTACGCCCCCGCCCTGCCTCTCTCCACCGCACGGCGAAGCGTGTCTTCCGTGGCCGTGCGGCACGCGGATTTCAGGTCCGGCCCTTATCGCGCGAGACGCACGATCGGGATCAGGACGTCGGTCCGGCATCCGTTTCGCCCATACGGCACGATGGGCGTCATGAGCATCGTGAAGATCAACGCACTGACCGTCCCCGCCGAGCAGCGGGAGGTCCTGGAGAAGCGGTTCGGGGCGCGCGCCGGATCGGTGGAAAGCTCCGACGGCTTCGAGTGGTTCGAACTGCTGCGGCCCGTCGAGGGCACCGACCAGTACCTCGTCTACACCCGCTGGCGCGACGAGGCGTCCTTCCAGGCGTGGATGGAGGGCCCGATGAAGGCCGCCCACCAGGGTGGTGGCGAGGGCGGTGAGCGTCCCAAGCCCGCCGCGTCCGGCTCCACGCTGTGGTCGTTCGAGGTCGTCCAGCAGGCGGGTCCCAAGCAGGGCTGAGCCCCTCACGACGGGCCGGGGTGGCAGGGTTTCCCGCCGCCCCGGCCCGCTGTATGCCCGGCGGTCCGCCACGGCGCCACCCGTTCGTCCGCTGCCCGCCCGCGGCCGGGGCCGCCGGGCGCGCGAGGGCCGGGGGGCCACTTCGTCCGCGAGGGAGTGATCTCGAAGCGGGTGTCGCGGCCGGTCGCCGAAATCCGCTTGCCCGCGGCGCCTCGCCCCCGCCCACAATGTCGCCATGAATGCCCCCGCCGCCCTGCCGCCCCCCTGGACCGTCTCCGCCGAGCCGTTCGACTCGCCGGCGGCGTGGGACCTGCTGCGCGAGTACTACACCGAGGTCGCCGACCGCTACTACGAGCTGCACGAGGGGCGGCGTTCGACCGCGGCGGAGATCGAGCAGGGCCTGGCGGAGTATCCGAGCGGCCACCTGGCGCCGCCCCATGGCGTACTGCTGGTGGCCCGGTACGGCGGGGTGGCGGCCGGGTGCGCCGGGGTGCGGCTGCTGGACGCGCGGACCGCGGAGCTCAAGCAGGTGTTCCTGCGGACCGCCAGGCGTGGACTCGGCGGCGCGGGCGGGCTGTTGGCCGCCGCCGAGACGGCCGCGGCCGGGATGGGTGCCGAGCGGATCCGGCTGGACACCCGGCTGGATCTGGTGGAGGCCGTCGCGCTGTACCGGCGGCACGGCTACCAGGAGATCGCTCCGTACCACGACGACCCGTACGCGGAGATCTTCTTCGAGAAGCGGATCGCGCCGGAGAGCGGGGGCGAGCGCGGGGCGGAGACCACGGTGCGGGCCGGATCGCGGACCGGGCAGGGGACGCCCGGCGGGGAGCGGCGGGGGTAGCGGCCTCACCTCATTTCGCGGGATCCGGGCGGGTTCGGCGCGCGTGGCGCGTGGCGGCGGGCGTCCCCGTCGTGCGGCTCCTCCTCGTCCGAGCCGCACAGCTCCGCCGACAGCTCCTGGACGAGTTCGGTCAGGTCCGTGGGACGCTCCTCGGTCCACCAGTCGCCCAGCATGGCCGCCAGCGACTCCTGGCGGGCGAGCGAGAGCCGCGCCGCCGTCGCCCGGCCGCTGTCGGTGAGCACCAGCGGCAGCCCCTCCCGTATGGCCAGGCCGCGTTCCTCTATCTGGCGGACGCCCTCGGATATCACGCCGAGCGGCACGATGGTGCGCTCGGCGAGCAGGCCCGGTTCCACCGAGCCGTAGCGGTGGATGCGCAGCAGCAGCCAGCTCGCGGCCGGTTTGAGGTCCAGTCCGGCCCGTTCGGTGATCTTCTCGTAGACGTGTTTGCGGCCCTCCAGGCTGCCGAGCCGCGACAGCGCACGGGCGCATTCGTCGCGGGAGGAGCGTTCGACGGGGTTGGAGGAGAGCACTTCGGAGGTGTCGGGCGCGGTGACGCTGCCGCGCAGCGGTTCCTCCCTGAGGAACCAGGCCAGCACGAAGGCCACGAGGACGACCGGGACCGCGTAGAGGAAGACATCGGTGATGGAGGTGGAGTAGGCGTTGAGCACGCCGGCCGCCGGTCCGGGCGGGAGCTGCCCGACGAGCCGCGGATCCTGGGCGATCCTCGACGGGGTGATGCCGGGCGGCAGCGGCTGTCCCACCAGGGCGTCCGCGATCCGGGGACCGAGCTTGTTGGCGAAGATCGTGCCGAAGATGGAGACGCCGAACGAGGCACCGATGGAGCGGAAGAACGTCGCGCCCGAGGTGGCCACGCCCAGGTCCTGGTAGCTGACGGCGTTCTGCACGATGAGCACCAGGACCTGCATGACCAGGCCGAGCCCGAAGCCGAAGACGAAGAAGTAGATGCTCATCACGCCCACACCGCTGGCCGGTTCGAGCTGGTGCAGCAGGAGCAGGCCGATGACCGTGACGGCGGTGCCGGCGATCGGGAAGATCTTGTAGCGGCCGGTGCGGCTGACGATCTGGCCGGAGCCGGTGGAGGAGATCAGCATGCCGAGCACCATCGGCAGCATGTGCACACCGGAGAGCGTCGGCGAGACCCGCTGGACGACCTGGAGGAACGTCGGCAGATACGTCATCGAGCCGAACATCGCGAAGCCGATGACGAAGCCGATGACGGCGGTGAGCGAGAAGGTGCGGAGCCTGAAGAGGCGCAGGGGCAGGACGGGTTCCGCGGCCCGGCGCTCGACCAGGATGAACGCGCCGAGCAGGACGAGGCCCAGAATGCCGAGCCCCACGATCTGCCAGGAGCCCCACGGGTAGGTGACCCCGCCGAGCGAGGTCATCAGGACCAGGGCCGCGGCGACGGCGGCGATCAGGACCGTGCCGAGGTAGTCGATCCGGTGCGGGGTGCGGTGCACCGGTATGTGCAGCACGGCGGCGATGACGACGAGGGCGACGGCGCCGATGGGGACGTTGATGTAGAAGACCCAGCGCCAGCTGAGCTGGTCCACGAACAGGCCGCCCAGGAGCGGCCCGAGGACGCTCGTACCGCCGAAGACCGCGCCGAAGAGGCCCTGGTACTTACCGCGTTCCCGGGGCGGCACGATGTCGCCGACGATCGCCATCGACAGCACGATCAGGCCACCGCCGCCCAGGCCCTGGAGCGCCCGGAACGCGATCAGTTCCGGCATGCTCCGCGCGATACCGCACAGCACCGAGCCGATCAGGAAGATCACGATGGCGGTCTGGAAGAGCTTCTTGCGGCCGTACTGGTCGCCGAGCTTGCCCCACAGCGGGGTCGCGGCGGTCGAGGCCAGGAGGTAGGCGGTGACGACCCAGGAGAGGTGGTCGAGGCCGCCGAGATCGCTGACGATCGTGGGCAGCGCGGTGGCAACGATGGTCTGGTCGAGCGCCGCGATGAGCAAGCCGAGCAGCAGCGCGCCGATCGCGACGAGGACGGTCCGCTGGGACCGGCCCTCACCGGGGACGGCCGGAGCACCGGTGTCCTGCGCCATGTGCGTCTCCCTCTCTTCCGGGCGGCCGGACGCCGTGCCGGAGCACCGGCGGGTGCCGGCCCGCCCTTCGAGGTTTTCCTTCCATCCTGAATGTTTCCGCCGGAAACGGCCCGCCGAGAGGTGCCGCGGGCCCGCATCGCCCGCCGGACATCCGTGCGGCGGGGACGGCCACCGGACGTCGCGGGGTGCCCGTGCGGGTGTCGCGGGTGCCCGTGCCGGACGCGGCGGGGCAGTGCCTGAAGGCCGGACGGCCCGTTCGGACGCCCTCTCGGCCGCCGTACCGCCTCACCCGTCCGCCGCCCGTCGGGCCCTGTCGCCGGCCGCCGAAACGTACCCGGTTGTCGGCACCCCTCACCTTTTTGTATCGTGTAGGAACAAAGTGGTTCCGCCCGTACTCCCTGACCGGCGGGCGGGGCCACTTGTTTCTTTTTGCTCGCCCCACGTCACTTTCTGCTCGTAGCGCCCAGGAGCCCGCCGATGACGGCCACCACCACGCTCACCGCCCGCGCACTGCTGCTGGACATGGACAGCACGATCGTGAACTCCGAGGCCGTCGTCGAGCGCTGCTGGCGCCGCTGGGCGGACGAGCAGGGGCTGCCGGCGGACGAGGTCCTGCGGGTCGTCCACGGACGGCAGGGCTGGGCCACCATGGCCGCACTGCTCCCCGACCGCCCGATGGAGCTCAACATGGCGGACAACCGCCGGATGCTGGAGCAGGAGACCGCCGACACGGACGGTGTGGTGCCGGTCCCCGGCGCGCCCGCCTTCATGGACGCCATCGCCGCGCTCCCGCACGCCCTGGTGACTTCCGCCGATATCGCCCTGTCCGACGTGCGGATGGCCGCGGCCGGGCTGGCCATGCCGTCCGTACGGATCACGGCGGAGAGCGTGAGCGCCAGCAAGCCCGACCCGGAGGGCTTCCTCAAGGGCGCCGCCGAGCTGGGCCACACCCCCGAGGACTGCATCGTCTTCGAGGACTCCGAGGCGGGCATCGCGGCCGGCCGGGCCGCGGGGATGCGCGTCGTCGGGGTCGGCGACCGCGCCGCGGAGTTCGCGCCCACCGCGCACGTACGCGACCTCACCCGGATCCGGGTCGAGGCACTGCCCGACGGCATCATCGCGCTGCACATCACCGTCTGACGGACGAGGTACGCCTGCCCGTCAGGCGACCGCCCGTCAGCCGGTGATCGCCTCGTACAGGCTGAAGCCCGCCAGCACGAT
Organism: Streptomyces celluloflavus; assembly: GCA_000720995.1. Classification (GTDB taxonomy): domain Bacteria; phylum Actinomycetota; class Actinomycetes; order Streptomycetales; family Streptomycetaceae; genus Streptomyces; species Streptomyces celluloflavus. Next base: position 58,349 of record JOEL01000033.1, on the reverse strand, counting down.
CATGACGCAGGCCGCGATCCTGGTGATCAGCTTGAGTGGTACGCGCCTCATCAGTGCGCGGCCGCCCAGGATGCCCAGGCCCGCCACGGCCCACAGGGCCAGGACGGCACCGACGCCGACGGAGAGCGGGTCGTCGTAACGGGCGGCGAGGTTCGCGGTCATGATCTGGGTCAGATCGCCGAACTCGGCGACCAGGATCATCATGAAGCCCGCCCCGGAGACCTTCCAGAAGCTCTGGTCGGCGGGCTTCCTCACCTCTTCCTCGCCGTCACCCTTCCGGAAGAGCAGGACGGCCGCACCCGCCAGGAAGAGCACCCCGACCACCGCCTGGACGAGCCGGTGCGGGAGCAGGGTCAGCACACTGCCCGCCGCGACGGCGAGCACGACATGGACCAGGAAGGCCGCGGCGACGCCGGCGAAGACGTAAGACGCGCGGTAGCGGGTACCGAGCAGCAGACCGGCGAGGGCGGTCTTGTCCGGCAGTTCGGCGAGGAAGACGACGCCGAAGACGACGGCTGCGACGGTAAGGCTGAACACGGGGGCTGAATACCTCGATCGATCGGGCCGCACCGAGGAACGGAAGGGTTCGCTTCGGCACCGCGGCCGGGGGTCTCGCCGGCCCGCACGCGTGAAACGCGGTGTCGGGCCTCCGGGCGCCGGCCGACCGCGTACGCCTCGACGCGTGGCACGCGCTCCACCGAAGTGGTGGTCGGGCGACGGCCGGCATGATGCCGACGGTCCGGCGAAGAGCTACTTACCTTCTGCTGCCACCAAGGGTACGCGGTGGATCCGTCCGCGCGCGACCAGCTCCAATACCACGGCGCACGCCGCCGCCTGTACCGCCAGCAGGGCGACCAGCACGAACAGCTGCACCGCACCGGCCTGTACGGGCGAGGCGCCGCCCAGCAGCATCCCGACGAACGCGCCGGGGAGGGTGACCAGCCCCACCGTCCGGGTCTGGTCGAGCCCCGGCAGCAGCGCGTCCGAGGCGGCCGGGCGGGCGACCTCCATCCGCGCCTCACGGTCCAGCAGTCCGAGCGCGAGACCCGCCTCCACCTCCCCGCGCCGGGCCTCCAGTTCGTCCAGTGAGCGCCGCCCGCCCAGCACGGTGGCGGTCAGCGCGCCGCCGATGAGGATGCCGACGACGGGGACCAGGCTGATGCCGCGCGGCGGGACGAGACCGGTCAGCAGCAGGGCGCCGACGACCGGGACGACAGCGACGGCGATCGGCACGGCGGTCCACCACCAGGTGTGGTTCCGGGTGATCCGGCGGCCCGCGGTACGCACCGCCACCGCGAACATCAGCACGAGGAAGCACAGCAGCCAGGGGAGCGCGCCGACGACCCAGCCGATGAGGTAGGAGACGGCGGCCAACTGGGCGGCCGCGCGCAGTCCGGCGAGCGCGATGGCACGGGCATGGCCCAGCCGCGCCACGGCCGCGACGGCCACGGCGACGACCAGCAGGACGGCGAGGACGACTCCGAGGGTGGCGTTGACCGGCAGCAGCACCCACTCACTCTAAAGGGGGGCGTGCGCGCGGGAGCGCCCCAACCGAAGTGCTCCGACACACACATGGCACCACGTCAGCCCCTTGAACTGACGTGAGCATGTCGCCACTCTGTTACCTGGTGCCCATCCACCGGCAACCCCATATCGCCAGCATGGGTTCCCACCGCACGTCAGCTTCCCCCCACTTCAAGGGAGTTTCGATGGCAAGGCTCTACGCGCGTCGAGTCCTGGTCGCCGCGGGTTCGTCCGTGGCCCTGATCGGCACCCTGGTGCTGAACGGCCAGACCGCCCAGGCGGCGCCGCCCAGCCCGCCGTCCGCGGCCACCGCCCGGACCTACCTCGCCGAGATCACGGAGCAGCCCGAGGGCTCGGGCGACGGCTACAGCCGCGACAAGTTCCCGCACTGGATCGACCAGGGGGACAACTGCAACACCCGCGAGGTGGTGCTCCAGCGCGACGGCACCGATGTGCAGACGGACGACGACTGCAAGGCGGTGAGCGGCACCTGGGTCTCGGCCTACGACGGTGCGACCTGGACCTCGGCATCGAAGCTGGACATCGACCACGTCGTGCCGCTCTCGGAGGCGTGGAAGTCCGGCGCCTCGAAGTGGACCACCGCGCACCGCCGGGAGTTCGCCAACGACCTGACGCACGCCCAGCTGATCGCCGTCACCAACAGCGTCAACCGGGCCAAGGGCGACAAGGACCCGGCGAAGTGGCTGCCGCCGAAGACCTCGTACCACTGCGAGTACGCCCGGATGTGGGTGTGGGTCAAGCATGTCTACGACCTGACCGCGGACTCCGCGGAGAAGTCGGCGCTGAAGAAGATCCTCGACGCCTGCTGAGCGGCCGGCCGTCCCGTACGGCCGCGCCTCGGACGGACCGGACCCGGGCGGGCCGGCCCCGCTCCCCGGCGATTCGATCCGGCGCGCCCGCCGGCCGGGACCATCCGGGCGGCGGGCGACGGGCAGCGGGCGGCACCGCGGACGGTGCTCTGTTCGGGTGGACGGCACGAAATGGCCAACGATTGAACTTGCAAGTACATATTAGGCTCACCTAACCTTGGACTCCAGCGGTTCCCGTCCTCCCCAGAAACCGTAGGAGTCCCCCGCATGCCCGCTCCTTTGACGCCCGGCGCCCAGCTCACCGGGAAAGCCGCCCCGCACGCGCTCGCACTCTTCCGCATCGTCGTCGGCCTGCTCTTCGCCTGCCACGGCGCGTCCTCGCTCTTCGGCGTTCTCGGCGGCGCCATGGGCACCGGCTCCACCGCCCCGGCGGGCACCTGGCCGGGCTGGTACGCCGCCGTCATCCAGCTCGTCGGCGGCATCCTCGTCATGTTCGGCCTCGGCACCCGGGCGGCGGCGTTCCTCAGCTCCGGGTCGATGGCGTACGCGTACTTCTCCAGCCACCAGGGCACCGCGCTGTGGCCGATCCAGAACGGCGGTGAGGCGTCCGTGATGTTCTGCTGGGCCTTCCTGCTGATCGTCTTCATCGGCCCCGGCGCCTGGTCGCTGGACGGCCTCTTCTTCGGCGGGCGGCAGCGCGAGCCGGAGCGGACGGCCGTCGACAGCCGCCAGCCGACGGCGGCCTGACACCCCGACGCGGGGGCAGTCGCGCCACACCTCGCCTTCCCTCACCCGCACGGCCCGTACGGCGCACTCGCCGTACGGGCCGTGCGGGCGTATCCGCGGCGGCCCGCCGTCAGCGCCCGTCCGCTTCACGGCGCTGTTCGAACGGCACCGTGAAGCAGGCGAGCCGGTCGCCCGCGGTGCCCGCCTCGCCGGGCCCCGTGGCGGTCCGGTGCTCGTGGATGACGACGGACCGCGCCTCGCCCGGCCGGAACCGCCAGTGCTGCCGGGACAGCGCGGCGCCGGCCCCCGCACCGTCCGTGGTGAAGTCCAGCCACACCTCGTTCGCCGCGTTGGCATAGGCCGGGTCGGTGGACGGCTGATGCGGATCCTTGCGGTCCTGGTAGTGCGGCCCCGAGTCCGCGGGCTGCGCACCGCAGGGTTTCGTGTGCACATGCGCGCCGTAGGTGTGCTCCGGTCGCAGCCCGGCCACCTTCATTCCCACCAGCGTCGACCGCCCCGCAGCGAACTCGGAGACCGTGATCCGCGCCCCCGCGGGCACCAGCTCCCGGTTGTACGTGACGGCGTCGGGCCGGACGAACGCGCCGGGCGGCGCGAAGCGGCCGCGCACGAAGAACCAGAGCGACCGGCCGTCGTCGCTCCGCACGGCCGCGGGGGCGGCATTCCCCGGCACAGCCCCCACCGTGGGCACGGCCGCCGCCGCGGGTACGGCCGTCACCGCTGTCACCGCCGCCATCGCCAGCGCGGTGGCGAACGTTCCCGCTGCCGGCCCCACTGTCCGCATCGCTGTCCGTCCTGCCACCATCGACCGTCCTCCGTCCCTGGCCGCCTCGCGCGGCGCCTCCGACCATGCCGCCCATACCGTTCCCGCTCGCCCGGCACACCGCACCGCGCAGACGGGTGACAAGCGAAGGACGAAAGGTGACGGATCTGGTGCGGAAGGGGTGAGAGGGAGCAGTGAGGGTGAAGGGAAGAGGGGGAAGGCGAGACGGAGATGGGCGAGCAGGGAGCGGGGAGGATACCCGTCCGCCGAGTGGCTCGGTGACCGCCCAAGGGGCCGTGATGCGCACTACACCTGCCACCCCAGGACATACCGCCCACAAACCCCGGCGTACGCTGTATGGCTGTAGAGCCGCCCCTGCCGCCCCAAGCGACGTCGCGGCGGGGTTCGGACCTGGAGTGGGACGTTGTGGGAAAACCTGGGGGCTCTTAGTGGCACTCCTTGGGTCTATGTAGTCGTCAGCCTCTCGATCGTTCTCGACGTATTCGTCCCGATCCTGCCGAGCGGCGTGCTCGTGATCACCGCGGCCACCGCGGCGGCCGGTACGGGTACGGCCGCCGGTGCGGTCGGTGCCGTGGGAGGCGCCGGCACGTCCGTACACGGCGGCGCCGATCTCGCGGAGATGTTCTCCCTGGTGCTGTGCGCGGCCACCGCCTCGGTGCTCGGCGACATGGTCGCCTACCGGCTGGCCTGGCGCGGCGGCGACCGCTTCGACCGGGCCATCGGCCGCTCCCGCCGCCTCACCGCGGCACAGCAGCGCCTTGGCACGGCACTCACCCGAGGGGGCGGCGGCATCGTCGTACTGGCCCGCTTCGCACCCGCGGGGCGCTCGGTGGTCAGCCTGGGCGCCGGTGTCGCGCACCGTACGGTGCGCGAGTTCCTCCCGTGGTCCGCGCTGGCCGGCATCACCTGGGCCGCCTACAGCGTGAGCCTCGGCTACTTCGGCGGCCAGTGGCTCGGCTCCTCCTGGGTGAGCACCGCCCTCTCGGTCTTCGCCCTCTTCGCCGCCGGCTCCGCGGCGGTCTTCCTGATGCGCCGCCCGGACCGCCACGCCGCCCACTGACCGCGCGGAGCCGCGGCAGGTCTTCGTGGCGCAGGGCCGTGGCAGCTTTCTCCGCCGTCTGGCGGCAGCTCTGCTGCCGACGGTCGTCGCGTTCGCTGCCGGTCGTCCGTACGTCGTCGGTCGTCCGTACACCGCCGGTCGTCCGTACGTCGTCAGCCGTCAGCCGTCAGCCGTCAGCCGGAGAATCGCGTGGCGAGTTGTCAGACCCCGATGCGACGATGCAAGGGATGAACGAGATGAGCGATACGAGCGACGCCCCCGGCCCGACCGACCCGAGCAACCCGGCCAACCCGCGCGAACAGAGCAATCAGAGCGCGCCGGGCGGCCTCGGCGACCCGACGGCCGGGGTCGGCGCCTGGCAGCCCCGTCCCGAGGCGGCCGAGGACATCCCGGCCGTCCGCCGGGTCAATCTCGCCGTCTTCGAGTCGGCCGACGAGGCGGATCTCGTCGACGCGCTGCGCCGGGACCCGGCGGCCTGGCTACCCGGACTGTCGTACGTCGCCACCGCGCCGGACGGCACCGTGGCCGCGCACGCCCTGCTGACGCGCTGCCATATCGACGACGTACCCGCCGTCGCGCTCGCCCCGTGTGCGGTGCTGCCCGAGTACCAGAAGCGGGGTGCGGGCGGTGCGGTGATCCGGGCGCTGCTGGCGGCGGCGCGGGCAGCCGGCGAGCGGACCGCCGTCGTGCTCGGCCATCCGGCGTACTACCCGCGGTTCGGCTTCGAACCGGCCACCCCCCGGTTCGGCATCCTGCCGCCGCAGCCCTGGCCGGACGAGGCGTTCCTGGCCCTGTCCCTGGACGGCTCGACGCCCCCGCGCGGCACGGTGCGCTACGCGGGAGCGTTCGGCATCGAGTGACGCGGGGGCGTCGGGGGGGGTACGGGGGCGCCGCTCCTCAGCCGGCGTCGCTCCCGGCGCCCCGCTCGTTGCCGCCCGTCCCCGTGCCCTCGGGCACCACGGCGATCGGGCAGACCGCGTGCAGCAGGACGGCGTGCGCCACCGAGCCGAGGCGCGGGCCGACCGGCAGCCGGCGGCGGTGCCGCGCGACCACGACCAGATCGCTCGTCCTGGACGCCTCCACCAACTGGCCGGCGGCGTCGGCGTTGCGCAGCTCGACCTCGACCTCGACCTCCGGATGCCGCGTGCGGTGCGGTGCGAGCTCGTCCGCCAGCTGCTTGCCGAGCGCGTCCTCGTACTCCTGCTGCGACGCCTCGTAGACCGCGACGTATTCGAAGGCGGGCGGCGTCACCATCGGCCAGGAGTAGCCGGAGACGACCTTGAGCCGAGCGCCCCGGCGGCTCGCCTCGGCGAACGCGAAGCCGATCGCGCCGGGCTCGTCCGAGGACGCGTCCACGCCGAGCGTGACCTGCCGGACGGCCGGGCGCACCGCCTCGCCGTCCGCACCGCGCTCGGTACCGCCGCGGTCCGGGCGCGGGACGACCACGACCGGGCAGCCGGCCTGGGCGGCACAGGCCATGCCGTTGGAGCCGAGCAGCAGACTGGCGAAGCCGCCGCGGCCGCGGGAGCCCAGTACGAGCAGCTGCCCTTCGGCGCCGAGCGCGGGCAACTGGGTGTCGCTCAGCCCGCTGAGGCTGCGGAACTCGGTCTCCGGCAGCTCCACCGCCTCGGCCGCCAGCTTCGCCCGCAGTTCGTCCAGCACCGGATCGCCGGTCCCCGCCTCGGCCGCCGCGGCCCGCGCCGACGTGACGTACGGCCAGACATGCACCACCTGCATCGGCGCGGACCGCAGCCGGGCGGCCTCCGCGGCCCAGTGCAACGCCCGCTCGCTGTCCGCGGACCCGTCCACTGCAACGATGACCGGAAGGTTGTCCATGTATGCCTCCATGCGACCAGCAGTGTGCGTTATTGATCAGCAATCTCCATCTTGCTCCCATCCGGGTACGGAGACAAAGGACGAAAGTCCCACCCCGGTACGGAGTAGAGTCAACCGTCATCTCCCCTCCCCACCGTCCCACCGCGCCGCCGGGCCCGCCCGCGGCCGCGCCCGGCGTCCCGTCGTGGCGGCGACCGGGGGAAGGGTTCGAACCACTAACGCGAGGCACATTTCGGTGAATTCTCCGCCGGTCGTCGAATGGACCGAGGCCGACGAGGTCCGCTCCGCCCGTTGGCGTTCCGAGAGCGGCGCGCCGCCGCCCCGCCGGATCGTCATCGCGGACGACCGGATGAAGGCCGATGCCGCGTACAAGCTCGCCTGCGAGGGCACCGCACTGCTGTGGCGCGGCGATTTCCACAACGCGCGGCAGCTGATGACGGCGCTGGCCCGCCGCATCGACCGCCGCCCGCGCAAGGCGCCGCCCGCCGACCCGGCCCTGGCGTTCCACCAGCACCGCGCCGCGCAGAACCAGCGCGCGCGCATCCTGGGCATGCTGCTCATCCCGCTCGACGCGGCCCACGCCGTCCCGCTGCACCGCGCCCCCGATGTCCGGGCGGCCTGCGCCCAGGCGTACGGCCCGCCGGAGCCGGGCGCGGGTTCGCCCGCCGCGGCCACCGCTTCCGTGGTCTCGCTGCGCGAACTGCTCGGCCTCATCGGCGCGTACGAATGGCGCAAGAAGGGTGTCGAGGTCCCGGCGCTCGGCGGCGACCGCATCCATCCGCACTACGGCGTCTTCTCACCGGCCCGCGGCGAATACGTGGACCTGGTGGCGCGGGCCCCGCTGCCGTCGCAGGACCTGGCGTTCGACATCGGTACCGGTACCGGCGTACTGGCCTCCGTACTGGCGCGGCGCGGCGTGCGGCGGATCGTCGCCACCGACCAGGACCCGCGCGCCCTGGCGTGTGCCCGCGAGAACACCGAACGGCTGGGCGTCGCCGGGCAGGTGGAGGTGGTCGAGGCCGACTTGTTCCCGGCCGGCCGCGCGCCCCTGGTCGTCTGCAATCCGCCCTGGGTACCGGCCAAGCCCACCTCCCCGGTGGAGCACGCGGTGTACGACCCGGGCAGCCGGATGCTGCGCGGCTTCCTGAACGGACTGGCAGACCATCTGTCACCGGGCGGTGAGGGCTGGCTGATCCTCTCCGACCTGGCCGAACACCTCGGGCTCCGCCCCCGCGCCGAACTCCTAGACACCTTCGCCTCGGCCGGCCTCACCGTCCTCGACCGGCTCGATATCGCCCCCCGGCATCCACGCGCCCACGACATCTCCGATCCGCTCCACGCGGCCCGCGCGGCCGAGGTCACCTCTCTGTGGCGGCTGGGCACGGCCGGCTGAACGGCCCTCGGCCGGGCCGCTCCGCCGACGGGCCGCCGGCCAACAGGCCCGCGACGCTGAGCGCACCCCACCCGACGGACACCACCACGGCCTTCACCCGCCGGTCGCGGTGCGGCAGCGTCACACCGAGCAGCACGGCGTCGCCGAAGTCCGCCGCGATACGCAGATACACGGCGGTGCGCAGGGCCGGTCCTTCGGGGGCCAGGACCATCGCGAGTCCGCTCGCCGCGTCGCGCCAGGCGAGCGGCCGCAGCGCGGTCCGGGTCGCCCGCTCGGTCCGCCGCTCGTCGTTCACCAGGCCGGACGGACGGGCCAGCAGGCCGGGCAGGGCGGCCACCGCCACTCCGTAGACCGCCGTCGCCGCCCCGACCGCACGCAAGAGACCGACGTTCATTCGCCACTCCGCCCTTCCGTCTCCCCACCCGTCTTCCCCCTCTTCCACGCCCCGCGGCACACCGCACCGCCGCACGTCGCCTCGGCTCCCCGCTCGCCACGCCGGATCGCGGTGGAGCCACTCAACTCCTTTCCACACCAGCCCCCTTCCCAAACGACACTGTCGATGTCATCATGACATCATGAGTGTCGTCGAGAGGGATGTTGAGGAGGATGGCGGCGCGGATCGCGGCAGCGGCCCGGCCCCCACCGAAGACCTCCTGTACGGCGTCATCCGACGCCTGTGGCCGCTGCACCGCACGATCGTGCGCGCGGTGGAGCGCGAGCTCGTCGGCACGGGCATGACCGCCGGCGAACACGCCCTGCTGGACGCGTTGCGCAAGGAAGGCCCGCGCACGGTGCCGCAGTTGGCCCGCGCCCTGGGTCTCGACCGGCAGCCGGTGCAGCGCTGGGTGAACCATGCGGCGCAGCTCGGGCTGGTGGTGACGGCCCCGAATCCGGCGCACCGCCGTTCGTCCCTGATCGAGCTCACCATCGAGGGCAGCGAGGTGATGCGCGGCATCCAGGAGTTCGAGGCGGCGGAGCTGCGGCGCGGGCTGGCCGATCTGTCCGCCGACGACGTCACCACCACACTGCGTGTACTCGACCGGCTCGGCGAGGAATTCCGGCACCTCGCGGACGACTCAGCCGTTCCACCGGAGGAACCTGGCGCACCGGCCGGGCCGGAGCAGCAGGCCGGGCCGGACAGACCGGACGGTCACGACCACCCCGGCAGCAGTCGCCGAGGACCCACCGGCCCCGGTGACCCGGAGAGAACCGAAAGACCCGGGGAAGCCGACTGACACGGACGGCCCGCCGGCCGCCGCACCCCCCGGCAGTAGCCGGGCCCCCGCTCCACCCTGCCCCCACCGCACCCGCCACACGAAGGACGGCACGGAGAATGACCAACGGAATCAGCGACTGGACCGAGATCGACAACGGCCTCGTGCCGATCGACGACGGTGAGCTGTTCTACGAGGTGGCCGGCGAGGGGCCCGCGGTGGTGCTGCTGCACGGCGGCATGCTCGACCAGCACATGTGGGACGAGCAGTTCTCCTGGCTCGTGAACTCCGGCCTCCGCGCGATCCGCTACGACTCCCGCGGTCACGGCCTCTCCTCCACCGTGGCCGGGGACTACGCCAACCACGAAGATCTGTGCGCCCTGCTCGACGCACTCGACGTCCCGAGCGCCGTCCTCGTCGGGCTCTCGCACGGCGCCCGAGTCGCCCTCGACACCGCACTCGCCCACCCGGACCGGGTGATGGCGCTCGCACTGGCCTCCCCCGGGATCAGCGGGCGCGCCTTCACCGACCCGTTCGTCCTGGAACACATCAAGGAGCAGGTGGCGGCGATCGGCGAACCGGACGGCGCGGAGCGGTACATCGAGCACTTCCTGCGGATGTGGGTCGACGGACCGCACCGCGAACCGTCCGCCGTGCACCCCGGTATGCGCGAGCGCCTGCGCGCCTCGGCCGAGGCCAATGTCGAGGTGCACGCCGACGGGCTGGGCGCCGGAATTCCTCTGGAGATGGGGGCGTTCGACCGCCTCGGCGAGATCCGGGTGCCGACGGTCGTGCTGGACGGCGACCTCGACAGCACGGACATCTCCGCCAACGCCCACGCCATCACCCTCGCCGTCCCCGGCGCTCGACGGGTCCGCATACCGGGCGCGGCCCATATGGTGAATCTGGAGAACACCGCGTTCTTCGACCAGGAACTGCACGCGTTCCTGAGCTCGTTGCCCTACTGACGGGGCCGCCGACCCGCCGGTCTCACGAGCGCCCGGATCGCCATCCGCCGGGGCAGCCGGGCGCTCGGACAGCCGTGGCCCCCGGGTGGGCGGCCGCTCAGGTGGCCGATCCCGCCGCCGCACCCGTCGCCAAGTGCGGACCCCAGCGCTCCAGCGCCGCCGCCAGGTCGAGCGGGCGCGGCCGGGCCGGCTGGTCCGCGTCCGCTTCCGCGGCCGGCCAGTCCTCCCGGGGCACCCGCCACATCACCTCGAACTCGTTGCCGTCCGGGTCCTTGGCGTAGAAGGACTTGGAGACGCCGTGGTCGGAGGCGCCGACCAGGGCGCCGTGCGCGGTGAGCCGTGCCTCCGTCGCGGTGAGTTCGGCGAGGGTGCCGACCTCCCAGGCCAGGTGGTAGAGACCCACCCGGCCCGGTGCGGGGCCGGGGGCCTGCGCGCCCACCGCGAACAGGCCCAGGTCGTGATCGTTGAGCGAGCCGGGAGCACTGAGAAAGGCGGCCCGTCCGGGGATCTCGACGTCCACCGTGAGCCCGAGGGTCTCGGTGTAGAAGGCGACGGACCGTGCCACATCGCGGATGTAGAGCACCGCGTGGTTGAGACGTCGTACGGACATGGGGCTCTCCGATCTCCTGCGGTGGCGCCCCGGGGACGCCACCTCGCTTCCGTTCCTCCGGTGCCGGCCCGGCCGCTGCGCGCGGACCGGTGCCGCGCCCGCTAGTTGCGGATCAGCAGCACGCCCCCGGCGATCACCACGGCGAGCACCAGCGCGGCCACGCCGTAGACGAGCCGGTGGGCGCGCAGGGCGGGCAGGAAGCGGTCGACGGCGTAGCGGCCGGGGCCGGTCAGCGCCAGCGCGGCGGCACCGCCGGTCAGCAGCAGCTCGTACTCCACGCCCTCGGGGGCGAAGAAGCCGCCGCCCCACTTCACGACCAGGGCGTTGATCATCGTGCCGACGACCGCCGCACCGGCGAGCGGCGTGAGCAGCCCGATCGCGAGGCCGAGCCCGCCGAGGGTCTCGCTCAGACCGGCGATGACGGCCATCGTCTTGCCCGACGGATAGCCGCTCATCGTGAAGAACTGCGCGGTTCCGTCCAGGCCGCCGCCGCCGAACCAGCCGAACAGTTTCTGGGCGCCGTGCACCGCCATGGTCAGGCCGAGCACGAGCCGGAGCAGGAACAGCCCGGTGTCGTAGCCGTGCGGCGAGGCGGTGTGGTGCGTCGGCGCACCGGTGCGGGTGGGCTGGAGAGTGCTGAGGGGGGACGTCATAAGAAGCGCTCTTTCCCGTCTCGGGTCGGGGCCGGCAGGCCGGGGAGAATTACTTGAAAGTTCAAGCCACTGCTCACGACGATACACAGTGCTTCAACCCTGAACAACCACGCGCGGGGCGAACCCGAGGAGTTCCCTCCGGTTCGCCCCGCATCAGCCCACGTCAGGGCGGGAACGGCGACATCAGGCCAAATCCGGCGCCGGCCGGTCAGCGGTTCGGTCGGCGATCCGCCCCGGACGGCACCGGCCGGCGGTCCCGTGCTGTGGCGCGCTCCCCCACGGCGCCGGTCCGGACCACCGGCCACAGGTCAGACGGTCACCTCGCCGCAGGTCAAGGGCAGGGCCGCGGTCCCAGGGGCGCCGGGGGCGCCGGTACGGGCGAAGGTGATCCAGGTGGCGCGCAGCGCGTTGCCCAGCGTTTCGACCTCGTCCCAGGGCGTCTCCCCGAGCATCGGTGATTCCCGCCAGGCCGCCCGGGAGCCCAGGAGGAGCGGCAGCTCGACACAGTGGGTGGCGCCGAAGGGCGAACCGGCGGGCCGCCAGTCGAGGCGGTAGGTGTGCACCCGGGCACCGGCCCGCGCGAGCCGCTCCCCGAACTCGGCGAGCGGTACGGCGTACACGTGCCGGGTCAGCTCGGAGGTGTCCGCGTCGGTGCCGACGAACGCGGTCATGTCATCGGCGTTCCAGCCGTACAGCACGTCCAGGCCGCGCACGTTCTCGTCGAAGTCCGCCCCCGGTGAGCCGGCGGGGCCGGTGCCCTCGACGGGGGCGAACGGCGGCTGCACCGCGTCGGCGGACCGCTCCAGGTTGGCCACCGCGGTCTCCGCCTGGGCCGCCAGGATCGCGGCGAGACCGGCGGTACGCGGTTCGGCCGCGTCTCCCTCCCCGGTGCCCGCTCCGGCGGCGAGCCGGTCCGCGAAGATCTGGCCGAGGGCGGCGGCGTCGGCGCGGGGACGCAGTGCGAGCGCGAGCGGTGCGCTCTGGAGGATGGCCCGGTGGAACAGCCCCCGGGCCTCGGGCAGTTCCATCAGCAGCCGGATGGACACGCCTCCCGCGGACTGCCCGAAGACCGTGACGTTGCCGGGGTCGCCCCCGTACGCGGCGATGTGCGCCCGCACCCAGCGGAGCGCTTCGAGCTGGTCGTACAGGCCGAGGTTTCCCTCGCTGACCCCTTCCAGATACAGGTATCCGAGCGCGCCCAGACGGTAGTTGACGCTGACGACCACCACATCGCCCTGGGCGCTGAGCGCGCTTCCGTCGTACCAGTCCAGAAGGCCGGCGCCGCTGCTGAACCCACCGCCGTGGAACCAGACCAGCACCGGCCGGGCCCCGCCGTCGCGGGCCGGTGTGGTGATCGACAGGTTCAGACAGTCCTCGCCCTGCGGGTGCTTGTCGCGGGCCGGGCCCATCACCGCTTCGAGCCTGGACGGCGGTTGCGGACAGATCTCGCCGCTCGACGGGCGCGAGTCGTCGGCGGCCACCGGGCGGGGCCGTGCGAAGCGCTCCGCGGTCGCATAGCGGATCGGCCCGGTCCGGACCACCGCTGCGTCGGTCTCGGTCATGCGTTACCTCCAAGGTCGGCAGGCCCCACTCCCGCGTGCGGGGACCCGCGGTCGGCGGGACCGGCGAGACACGGCACGCCGGATGCGGCACGCGGGTGCCGGGGGTACCCGCCGGCACCCCACTGAATCTACGGCTCGGCCCCCAGGGCGACGGCGCGGGTCGGACATACATCCAGACCCGCATCTCAGACGTATGCATCGGATGGGCCGGGCGGACGGCTCCGGTTCGCGGATCCGGCATACGCATCCGCACGCCGCTCGGACGCGCGGACCGGACGTACGGACCGGCCGCCCCGGCACCCCCGCGGCTCAGACCCCGGAGAGGGATTCCGCCCGGACCGCGGCCGGTTCCTCCGAACCTTCCGGTACCAGGCGGAACAGCGCGACGGCACCGACGAGGCTGATGGCGCAGATCACCACGAGGTACCAGGTCACGCCGGTCGACGAACCGCCGGAATTCAGCAGCGCGGTGGAGATCATGGGAGCCAGCCCGCCACCGAGAATGGCGCCGCTCTGGAGAATCACCGAGGAGCCCGAATACCGGACATGGGCGGGGAACGTGTCGGCGATGATGCCGCCCTGCACGCAGTGCGTCACCGGAATGATGAGGCCCATCCCGAGCAGGGCCAGTACCGCGAGGACGGAATTTCCCGTATTGAGCAGCGGGAAGAAGGCCACGCACCACACCAGAATCGCGGCGGACCCGGCGATGAACATCGTGCGCCTGCCGTGCCGGTCGGCGAATTTCGTCCACAGCGGTATGGTCGCGAACCACAGCACGGCGGCCGCGGTCACACTCAGGATGAGGAACTGCTTGTCGTAGCCGAGCTGTTGGGTGCCGTAGGACAGCGCGAACACCATGAACACATAGGCGACGGCGGAGTTCGCGACCACGGCGAGCAGGGTGAGCGCCAGCCGGGGGAAGCCGACCTTGAGGGATTCCAGCAGCGGGAATCTGACCACGTTCTCCTGGGCGAGTACGCGGTTGAAGGACGGGGATTCGGTGACGCGGAGCCGGATCAGCAGACCCACCGCGACGAGGACGAAACTCAGCAGGAACGGAATGCGCCAGCCCCACGAGGTGAACGCGCCGTCGCCCAGGAGCGCGTTGGTGACCAGGAAGATGACGTTGGCCAGGACCAGCCCGGCGGGCGTGCCCATCTGCGGGAATCCCGCGTACAGATTCCGTTTGCCCGCCGGCGCGTGCTCCATCGACATCAGCGTCGCCCCGGCGCCCTCGCCGCCGAGACCGATGCCCTGGATGATCCGCAGCGCGACGAGCAGCACCGGCGCCCAGAATCCGATCGAGTCGTAGTTCGGAATGGCGCCGATGAGGGTGGACCCGACGCCCATCAGCACGAGGGAGACCACCAGGGTCGCCTTTCGCCCGATGCGGTCACCGAAGTGGCCGAAGACCAGACCGCCGAGCGGACGGGCGATGAAGCCGACGGCGAATGTGCTGAATGCCGCGAGGGTGCCGGCCGCGGGGCTCAGCGAGGGAAAGAACTGCTTGTTGAAGATCAGCGCGGCGGCCGTGCCGTACAGAAAGAAGTCGTACCACTCGAGCGTGGTACCGGCGAGCGTCGCGACGGCGGTTCTGCCGGGCGTGGATCCGGCACCGCCCGGAGTTTCTTCGTGAGGTGAATTTTTCACGGGGTGACCTATCACTTGGGTGCCTGCGGGCATTCGCTCCACAGCGCCGCGACGACGGCCGGTATTCATACGTCCTCGGACGGAACCGGGCGTTCATATGTCGTTAACGGTGGATCCTGACCCCGTGAGACATCACACACCAATGCCGAATCCGGGCCCCGATATAGCAATCCGGGTATAGCGAAAATACTCACCGACCCGGCGGCCGCTTCCGAGAGCAGGTATGCCCATACGGATATGGCTCTGCACAGGAAGTGCATTTGTCCGGCATGGCGGTGCGGATCACAGTGGGAGCCATGACGGCAGAAACTGGGCGGTGGATCCGCAACTTCGTTGACGGAGTGTTCGTAGAACCCGATGAGGACCGTGGCTTCGACAAGGTCGATCCGGCCACCGGGCTGGTGTTCGCCCGGGTGCACGAGGCAGACAGTTCCCTCGTGGACCGCGCCGTGGCCGGGGCCCGGCGGGCCCTGGACGAGGGGTGGGCCAGGACGCCGGTGCGCGAGCGCGCCGCGCTGCTGCGCCGCGCCGCGGACCGCATCGAGGAACGCTTCGAGGAGTTCGTCGCCGCGGAGATCGCCGATACCGGCAAACCGGTCACCCAGGCGCGCGAACTCGACGTCGCCCGCGCCGTCGCGAACTTCCGCAGCTTCGCCGACGTGGTCGCCGCCGCGGGGCAGGAGTCGTTCCTCACCGACCTCGCGGGCGGCCGGCAGGCCCTCAACTACGCGGTGCGCAAGCCGCTGGGCGTGGTCGCGGTCATCGTGCCGTGGAACCTGCCGCTCCTGCTGCTGACCTGGAAGGTCGCCCCGGCGCTGGCCTGCGGCAACGCGATCGTCGTCAAGCCCAGCGAGGAGACGCCCGCCACCGCCACCCTGCTGGCCGAGGTACTGGCCGAGGTCGGGCTGCCCGCCGGTGCGTACAACGTCGTCCACGGGTTCGGGGGCGACTCCGCGGGCGAGTACCTCACCTCCCACCCGGGGATCGACGGCGTGACCTTCACCGGGTCGTCGGCGACCGGTTCGCACGTCATGAAGACCGTCGCGCCCCGGGTCCGTCCCGTGTCGTTCGAACTCGGCGGGAAGAACGCCGCCATCGTCTTCGACGACGTCGATCTCGACGAGGCGCTCACCGGGCTGACCAAGTCGGTCTTCACCAACACCGGTCAGGTGTGCCTGTGCACCGAGCGGGTCTACGTCCAGCGGTCGGTGTTCGCCGACATCGCCGACGGCCTCGCCGAGCGCGCCCGGCGCCTCCGGCTGGACCGTCCGACGGACGAGCGGACCACGACCGGCCCGCTGATCTCGCAGCAGCACCGGAACAAGGTGCTCGGCTACTTCGAACTGGCCGAACAGGCCGGCGCGAAGGTGCTCACAGGTGGCGGCATACCCCAGCTGGGGCCCGAACTGGCCGGCGGTTCATGGATCGAGCCGACGCTGTGGACCGGGCTGACCAACGCCGACCGTGCCGTCCGCGAGGAGATCTTCGGCCCGGTGGCCGCGCTCATCCCCTTCGACACCGAGGCGGAGGCGATCGCCCTCGCCAACGACACCGACTACGGCCTCGCGGCCTCGGTGTGGACCAACGACCTGCGCCGTGGCCACCGCGTGGCGCAGGCGATGAACGTGGGCATGGCCTGGGTCAACACCTGGTTCCTGCGTGATCTGCGCTCCCCCTTCGGCGGGGTCGGGCTCTCCGGCATCGGCCGCGAGGGCGGCGCGTCCTCGCTGCACTTCTACACCGAGCCGACGAATGTGTGCGTACAGCTGTGACCGATGCACCTGATGTGACAGACGCGACCGGCCGCCCCGGCACCCACGCCGCGCGGATCGACGCCGCCGTGGCGCGGCTGACCACCGCCGCCGCCACCGGGACACCGTGTGCACCGGTCCGGGAATTCCTGGGCGGCACCGATATCGACGCCGCCTACGAGGTGCAGCGGCGGCTCGCCGAGGCCAGGACCGCCGCCGGAGCGCGGGGGGTGGGCGCCAAGATCGGGCTCACCGCACCCGCCGTGCAGCAGCAGTTCGGCGTCTTCCAGCCGGACTTCGGGGTGCTCTTCGACGACCTGACGTTCGCCCACACCGAGCCGGTGCCGCTGCGCCGGTTCCTCCAGCCGCGCGCCGAGGGCGAGATCGCCTTCGTGCTCGGCCGCGATCTCGACCGGCCCGGCGCGAACGTCGCGGACGTACTGCGGGCCACCGAGTTCGTGCTGCCCGCCATCGAGATCGTCGACTCCCGGATCGAGGACTGGGACCTGTCCATCACCGACACCGTCGCGGACAACGCCTCCAGCGGCGCGGTCGTCCTGGGCACCACGCCGTACCCGCTGACCGGGCGCGATCTCTCCCGGGTCGGTATGACGCTCCGCCGGGACGGCGAGCCGGTCTCGTTCGGCGCCGGGCACGCCTGTCTCGGGTCGCCGGTCGTCGCCGTGGCCTGGCTGGCACGCGAACTGGTCCGGCGGGAGCGGCCGTTGCGGGCCGGCGACGTGGTCATGTCCGGGGCGCTCGGGCCGATGGTGCCGGTCACCGGACCTGGGCGGTTCCGGCTGGAACTGGACGGACTGGGCGAGGTCGAGGCAGCCATCGAGGAGGAAACCAAGTGAGCTCCACAGCATCCGGCACCATCCCGGTCGCCGTCATCGGCTCCGGCAACATCGGAACCGACCTGATGATCAAGGTGATGCGGCTGTCGAAGACGCTGCGCATGGGCGCGATGGTCGGCATCGACCCGGACTCCGACGGGCTCGCCCGCGCCGCCCGGCTGAAGATCGCCACCACCCACCGCGGTATCGACGGACTCGTCGGCCTGCCCGAGTTCGCCGACATCAAGGTGATCTTCGACGCGACCTCCGCCAAGGCCCATGTGCGCAACGCCGAGATCGCGCGGGAGCACGGGAAGCTGATGGTCGATCTGACCCCCGCGGCCCTGGGTCCGTTCGTGGTGCCGTCGGTCAACCTGGACGAGCACCTGGCCGCCCCCGACGTCAACATGGTGACGTGCGGCGGCCAGGCCACCATCCCCGTCGTCGCCGCGATCTCCCGGATCGCCCCGGTGGCGTACGGCGAGATCGTCGCCTCCATCTCCTCGAAGTCGGCCGGGCCGGGCACCCGGGCCAATATCGACGAGTTCACCGAGACCACCAGCGAGGCGATCCGCGTGGTCGGCGGCGCCTCGGTGGGCAAGGCCATCATCGTGCTCAACCCCGCCGAGCCCCCGATCGCCATGCGCGACACGGTGCTGTGCCTCGTGGAGGGCGCCCTGACGCCCGAGGACCGGGAGCGGATCGCCGCCTCCGTACGGCAGATGGCCGCGGCCGTCCAGGAGTACGTACCCGGCTACTCGCTCAAGCAGGACGTGCAGTTCGACCCCGTCGAGGACACCGTCGTCCCCGCCCTGGGACGGCGCTTCACCGGGGTCAAGGTCTCGGTGTTCCTGGAGGTGCTCGGCGCGGGCCACTACCTGCCCGACTACGCCGGCAACCTCGACATCATGACCTCCGCCGCGGTCCGGACCGCCGAGAAGATCGCCACACTCCGAGGATGGGTGAACGCATGAAGATCTATGTGCAGGACGTGACCCTGCGCGACGGCATGCATGCGATGGGGCACATGTACACCGTCGACCAGGTGCGCCGGATCGTGTCCGCGCTGGACCGGGCCGGAGTCGCGGCCATCGAGGTCGCGCACGGTGACGGCCTCGGCGGATCGAGCGCGAACTACGGTTTCGGCGCGCACAGCGACGAGGAGTGGATCGAGGCCGCCGCCGACTGCGTACGGAACGCGAAGCTGACCACCCTCCTGCTGCCCGGGATCGGCACCATCGAGCATCTGCGCCGGGCGCACGCCCTCGGCGTGTGGAGCGTACGCGTCGCCACCCACTGCACCGAGGCCGACGTCAGCGCGCAGCACATCGCCTGGGCCCGGGAGAACGGGATGGATGTGTCGGGATTCCTGATGATGAGCCATCTGAACTCCCCCGGTGACCTCGCCCGGCAGGCGGCGCTGATGGAGTCCTACGGCGCCCACTGCGTGTACGTCACGGACTCGGGCGGGCGCCTGACGATGCGGGACGTGGCCGAGCGGGTCGACGCCTACCGCCAGGTGCTGGACGACGACACCGAGATCGGCATCCACGCCCACGAGAACCTCTCCCTGTCCGTCGCCAACAGCGTGACCGCCGTGGAGCACGGCGCGTACCGCGTCGATGTGGCGCTGGCGGGCCAGGGCGCCGGGGCCGGGAACTGCCCGGCGGAGCCGTTCATCGCGGTCGCCGACCTCCTGGGCTGGGAGCACGGCTGCGACCTGTTCGCGTTGCAGGACGCCGCCGACGACATCGTCCGCCCGCTGCGCAACCGCCCGGTGCAGGTGGACCGCGAGACCCTCACCCTCGGCTACGCCGGTGTCTACTCCAGCTTCCTGCTGCACGCCGAACGCGCCGCCGAACGCTATGGGCTCGACACCCGGCAGATCCTGCTGGAGGCCGGCCGGCGCCAGATGGTCGGCGGCCAGGAGGACCTGATCGTGGACATCGCACTGGACCTGGCCGCGCGCGGCGCGGCCCCGACCGACGGGAGCGGCAAGTGACCCCGGCAGAAACCATCGGCGTTCTCGCGGAGCGGCTGGACACGGCGCAGACGTCCCGGACCGACACCCCGAGCCTCGCCGACACCCATGAGTTCGGCATCGACGACGCCTACGCGATCCAGGCGGCGCTGCTGGCGCGCCGGGAGGCGCGCGGCGAGCGGATCGTGGGGGTCAAGCTGGGCTTCACCAGCAAGGCCAAGATGGCGCAGATGGGCGTCTCCGACGTGATCGTCGGCCGGCTCACCGACGAGATGCGCATCGCGGACGGCGACGATGTCGACCTGTCCCGTTTCATCCACCCGAAGGCGGAGCCCGAGGTCGCCTACCGGCTCTGCCGTGACGTGGACCTGGACGACCCCCTGACGGACATCGAGTCCTGCGTGGACGCGCTGGCACCGGCGATCGAGATCATCGACTCGCGGTACCGGGACTTCCGGTTCACCTACACCGACGTCGTCGCGGACAACACCTCGGCCGCAGGCTTCGTCATCGGCCCCTGGCGCCCCGTCGAGAGCGTGGCCAACCGGGCGGTGCGGCTGCGTACCGGGGAGACGGAGGCGGTCGGCTCGACCGCCGCCATCCTCGGCGACCCCGTCCACGCGCTGCACGCGCTGCTGGACATGTGCCGACGCCGGCGCATCCCGCTGCGCGCCGGACAGGTGGTGCTCGCGGGCGCGGCGACGGCGGCGGTGCCACTGGCGGCCGGGGTCACCACGTGCGAGGTGGCGGGCATCGGATCCGTCACGTTGAAGGGACTGTGATGAGCGCTTCGGGGATACCGGACAGCACGGGGACACCGAGCGGTTCACGGGTACTGGCGGGACGGGCCACGCCACGCGGACGCTTCCCGCATGTGAAGGTCGTCGGCGACCTGGTCTTCGTCTCCGGCACCAGCTCGCGCCGGCCCGACAACACCTTCGTGGGCGTCGAGGCCGACGAACTCGGCACCACCCGCCTCGACATCCGGGCGCAGACCCGCGCGGTGATCGAGAACATCCGGGGCATCCTCGCCGAGGTGGGCGCGGACCTCTCCGACGTCGCCCAGATCACCACCTATCTGGTGTCCATGAACGACTTCGGCGGCTACAACGAGGTCTACGGCGAGTACTTCGACGAACAGGGACCGACGCGGACGACCGTCGCGGTGCACCAACTGCCGCACCCGCACCTGCTGATCGAGATCCAGGCCATCGCCCATTTGCCGCGGAACAACCAGCCACGCACGTCGAACGGCACGGAGGTGCTCTCATGACCGGCATTCCCCAGGTCATCGATTTCCAGGGATGGATCACCGAGAACGAGCACCTGCTCAAGCCCCCGGTGAACAACAAGACCATGTTCCTGGGCAAGGACTTCATCGTCCAGGTGGTCGGCGGGCCCAACCAGCGCACCGACTACCACCTCGACCCGTACGAGGAGTGGTTCTACCAGGTCAAGGGCGATATGCACGTCAACGTCATGACCGCGGAAGGACCGCAGACCGTGCACATCAGGGAGGGCCAGGCATGGCTGCTCCCCGGTGACCTCCCGCACTCCCCGCAACGGCCCGACGCCGGATCGATCGGCCTGGTCATCGAGCGGGTCCGGGAAGAGGGCACCCTGGAGAAGTTCCAGTGGTACTGCCTCGACTGCGCCGCGCTGATCCACGAGATCGAGTTGCAGGTCCGGGACATCGTCGAGGACCTGCCGCCGGTCTTCACCGAGTTCTACGAGAACGAGAAGGCGCGGGTCTGCCCCCAGTGCGGCGCCCTGCATCCGGGGAAAGGCTGACCGTGGACCGCATGATCGACATCCACACCCACTATGTGCCGCGCGGCTGGCCCGATCTGCGGGCCGAGGCCGGACCCGACGCGCCGTGGCTGCGGATCGAGTCCGAATCCGAAGCCATGATCATGATGGGCTCGAAGGAGTTCCGCCGGATCCAGGCCGACTGCTGGGACGCCGGCACACGGCTGCGGGACATGGACGCCGACGGCGTACAGACCCAGGTCGTCTCCCCGACGCCGGCGTTCTTCACCTACGGGCGCAGCGGCGAGCAGGCGGCGAAGGTCGCGCGGATCTTCAACGACCTCGCGCTGGAGATCGTCGCGCCCGCGCCGGACCGGCTCATCCCGTTCTGCCAGGTGCCGTTGCAGGACCCCGACGCGGCCTGCCGTGAGCTGGAGAGGTGCGTCGCCAACGGGCACCGCGGCGTCGAGATCGGCAACCACGTAGGCGATCTCGACCTCGACAGCGAGGGCGTGGTCACCTTCCTCCAGCACTGCGCGTCGCTGGACGTACCGGTGTTCGTGCACCCGTGGGACATGGCCAGTTCGCCGCGGCTCGACCGCTGGATGGCGCAGTGGCTCACCGCGATGCCCGCCGAGACCCATCTGTCGATCCTCGCCCTGATCCTGGGCGGCGTCTTCGACCGGATCGACGAGAGCCTGAAGATCTGCTTCGCCCACGGCGGCGGATCGTTCGCCTTCTGGCTCGGCCGGATGGAGAACGCGTGGCACGGCCGCCACGACGTCATCGGCACCTCGGAGTTCCCGCCCTCGCACTACCTGGGCCGCTTCTACGTCGACTCGGTCGTCTTCGACGACCGCGCCCTGCGGCTGCTGGTCGACACGGTCGGCGCGGACCGTGTGATGGTGGGCAGCGACTACCCGTATCCGCTGGGCGAACGCCCGGTCGGCGACGTCGTCCGCAAGAGCCGGTTCCTCGACGACACCGGCCGCCAACTGATCACCCGCGGCAACGCGGAACGCTTCCTGGGCCTTGCCGGGAGCTGACGGTACGCCGGGCTGACGGCAGGCGCCTTGGCCGGTCCAACGGGCCATCAGGCCAGCGGGCCAGCGGGCCAGCGGTCTAACAGGAGGTGCCTTCGGAATCCCCGCCGGAGGCACCTCCGCCCGCGTTCCCGGACGCCCCTCCGGGGGCCTCTCCGGGTACGTCCGCGGACGTGTCCTGGGGCGCCATCCCGGCCGCGATCTCCTCAAGGCTCCGGATCAAGGCCTCGGCGGACGGGCTCAGCGTGCGGGCGGCCGGCAGGGTCAGCCCGACGCTGTGCCCGATCGGCTCCAACGGGACCGACAGGCGGGCGATCCGGGTGTCGTCCCGGGTGATCAGGCTGGGCAGCGCCGCGACGACATCGGTCTCCAGCAGCAGTTGCCGCACCGTCAGGAACGACGTGGTCTCGACGCGGTTCATCGGCAGCGCGATCCCGTGCCGGGCGAAGAACTCCTCGATCTCCCGCCGCAGGGCGGTCTCCGCCCCCGGCAGGATCCACGGATAGTCCGCCAGATCCGCGAGATCCACATTCGGCCGCCCGGCGAGCGCGTGCGACGCCCGGACCACCAGTTCGACCGACTCGTCGTAGAGCTTGCGGCGCACGATCCGCTCGTCGGAGGGGACGGTCAGCCGGCCGACGATGAAGTCGACCCGGCCCGCCTCCAGCTCCAGCAGCAGCGCCTCGGGCGACGCCTCCCGGACGACCACCGTCAGATACGGGCGTTCCTTCTTGAGCGCGGCGATGGCCCGTGGGAGGAGCACATTGGATCCGGCCAGGTGCGTGCCGACGATCACCGTTCCGCGGTCGGCGTCGGCCAGCTCGACCACATGACGGCCCGCCTGCGCCAACTGGGCGAGCACGGCACGGGCATGCTCGGTGAACGCCTCCCCGAAGACCGTGGCGGTGATCCCCCGGGGCCCGCGTTCGAACAGCGGAACCCCGAGGATGTCCTCCAGCTCGTGCAGACTGCGCGTCGCCGCCGGCTGCGTCACATGCAGCTCCGCGGCGGCACCGACGACACTCCCCTGCCGGCAGAGCGCATCGACGAGCACCAGATGGCGGAACTTCAGCCGGCCGTCCAGAAGGCGGGGGATCTTCACCCCGCGACTCTATCTGCGCCCCGCCCCGACGGCCCGGAGCGGGCTCACCACGCGGAACGGTCCCGGGATCGCGGAGTGTCCACGCGCGACGGAGTCACCCAACCCAGCACGTCGGACGTCCACACGGTCCCCGGAGCTCACGTGACCCCGCCTCGAACGAGCCGGGCCGACGGGGGATGAGTTCCCCGTCAGCCGGCACCGGGGACGACGGGTCTCACCGGCTCGCGTCCTTCCCGCGGTGCGCGGGGTCGGGGCTGCACAGCCAGCCGTTGACGGCGAAGCGGCTGTCCGCGCGCTGCTTGCTCGGGCAGCTGACCGGCCGTACCTCGTGCCAGGCGGTGGGGCGGAAGAACACGATGCTGTCGTGCTCGGGCGCCCAGTCCCGCCAGGTGCGCTCCGCCCACTTTCCGGTTGTCCCGGTGTGCAGCGGCATGGCGGCGTCGAACACCCGCAGCTCGCCCCCGTTGAAAGGCCGGGGAGTGCGATGCAGGTAGTACACGAATGTGAGCAGACGCCGGGGAGCGAACTCGGCGCTGGTGTCCTGGTGCGGCCGGTAGAAGTCGCCGTCATTGTGCAGGTTGAGGCTGTAGTGGGGTTCGGTGTACCGGCAGGAGACCCCCAGAGTGTGCTCGACCGCCTCCAGTACCTCATCGATGGCCGCCAGCAACTCAGGCGCGGCGAAGTCCTGGCACGACCGGGACCGGCGAACGTCGGGGGCCACCTCCCGGTCCCGAATCATGGAGGGCTTCGACGTGTCGCCGGCGGCGGCGATGGCGCGCTCCAGTAGGGCGCCGGCCGTCCGCTCACCCAGGAACTGGGTGATGCGGCAGACCGTCACCGGAAGCCGCCAGATCGCGCCCGTACCCACCGGCGACAGCTGATCCACCGCCTCGGACGGATCCGCCACGGTGTCGCGCCGCGCCAAGGTGTCCCGCTTTGTCATGGTGTCCTGCCTTCTGGATCGCGAGGGGTGTTCCGCGGGGCTCCCTCTCGGGGGTGGGCGGCGGCCGCGGGACGCGCTCGGCCCGGGACGCGCCCATGGTCACCGGCCGTCCGGCCCTCCGACCGCCGGAGCGTTACAGCAGTCCATCCGGCGTCGTCACACGGCGTCGGGCGCGTGCGCGCTCGCGGCTTCTCGCAGCCGATCCACTTCGGCCGTGAGCTCCTCCACGCGGCGGTGCAGTGCCTGGACGCACACCAGGGCGACGCCGAGGCCGTCGACGACGGGAATGGTGGTGTCGTCCTGGTTGAAGCCGAAGGCAGCGTGCCAGTCCTGCGCCATCGGCCCGAGGTGGCGCACCTCTTCGGGCTCCCAGAGGTATCGCCAGGTACTGACGGGCAGCGCGGCCACGGCCTCCAGCACCGCGTAGCCGTTGACCGCACCGACCGGAGCCACCGCACCGCTCTCCCGCCCACCGGCCGAACGACGGGCCAGGGCACCGCGGTCGGCCGCCCGGGACCGCCGGTGGAAGATCCGCACCCTCACCGGCTCCAGTCGACCGGGACCACGTCTTGCTTGAGCCCGCGATCACTGCAAATGGCGCACGGGGAGTTCGGGACACCGGGGCCCTGGTCGGTGCCGACCGTGATCGCTCCGTGGGCCCCGACCGGGGCGTGGACACCGTCGCCGACCATCGCGGCTTCGTAGCCTCCCAGCAACTCCTGGAGGGTTCCGGGACCCAGGTTCTCCGGAGCCGTGATCGCGGCCACACCGTCGTAGTCGGTGTAGGCCGCCCCCAGCGTCCGGCCGCCGATGGTGGCGAACACGATCTTCGCACCGCGGATGGGCTCCCCGGTCACCGCGTCGGACGCCATCGCCTGGATGTTCTCCAGTTGCATCTGAGTGACGTTCAGGGTGGCCTGGCTGGTCGTGAGCCTGGTCGGCTTCAGGCTGGGGCATTCCGCCCCACTGCACGACGCCGACGGGGTGGCCGCCGACGCGGTGACACCGCTCCCCGCGCCCAACGACGCCAACGCCGCGGCCATCACCGCGACGGTCTTACGACCCACAAAGCTCATGTCCACTCCCCTGGGAACCGCCCGAGCGTGATCCGTACCAGCTCATGACGGCCGGAACGCCTGGGCGCGTGCAGCAAGCGACGGATGCCGCCCCCTCCGGACGGCGCAAGCGACCGTATCCACGCCCCTCCGGCCCAACCAGCGGACAAACGCAATTTCCCGCTATCTGATGAACCACCAGTAGGAGGGTGACGAACGCGATCGACGCATACGAGCCAATGAACGACCGCCGAGGGACCTACCGCGATCGGCTCACCACCGCAATGGCGTGTGGGAGTACCCGCCCTCCGGGAGGACGGGTACTCGCACAGCGCCGTATCGGCGATCGGCCTTTCGGGCACGACCGTCAGTCAGGTCTTTCGGGGCCTTCGGGTCCTTCGGGTCCTTCGGGTTCGCCAGGCACTTCAGGCGCTCCAGTTCCTCCGGTGATCGCAGAGCGTCGCGACTCTGTGATCGTTAGGAGGGGCGGCGACGGCGCCGACTCATGGGCCAGGGTGGATCCACCGTCCGGACCCCCCGCCGTCCGGAGAACGGCACGGTGGCCCCGTCACCGGAATTCGCCACCAGGTATGACGCCATCCTGAGCGCTGCGGGCAAACCGGCCGCCCTGGCACGGGCCGCCCTGGCGGACACCCATGACGCTCTCCGCCCCGCACCAACTCCCGCCCGACGCGGGAAAGTTCCTCGCCGGGCGACTCCAGGTAGTCGATGACCTCAACTCCCTGCTGACGGCGGCGAGGCAGGTCGGCACCGCCCTCACCGTGGCCCTCAACGGCCCGCCCGGACCGGGCAAAGACACCCTCGCCGTCCGGCCAGCTCACAAGATCTCGACCAGCGCGGCACCCCGACAATGGCCCGCCGGCTCGACGGGCACCTGGCACTCCTCGTGGGTGGCCAGTGCGGGGTCGGCCATAAGGGCGGCGGCCAGCGGGTCATACATGACACAGTCGCGGCGGCGACCGTCAAGCTACGAGTAGATCCCGACGTAGCCACCAGGACCTGCGACGCCTACCGGACAGCGGGGGTGCACAGGGTGGCGATACCGTCCAGCCGGTCTCCGTCCAGCCACGCCAGAGCCCAGTGACGTCCATCGGCACCGTCATCATGGCCAAGCCTGCGCGGAGCACTTCCTCACCGCCTCGGGGTCGTGTCAGACGTTGGCGCCCGCCCCAGGCGCTTGTGTTGCCCGGGCCCTTGAATACGCCATCCCATGTAGACGATGCCGCGCAACAACGCGGGGAGCGTGGGTCCCCGCCGTAGCAACGCCAGTCCGATGCCCGTCAACGGCACGAGCGCCAGCACAGCGAGTTCGCCCGGCCGATCACCGGCCGGCCGTACCAGTCGCCCCGCCACCGACCTCCACGAGGACAGCGGGCTGGTCAAGCGGTGTGGCGCGCGCTAGCGCTCAGCAGGGGCAACGCCCCTCATAGGGGGCCGTGCGGGATGTCGCTCGCGACCTGCGACAACAGCATGATCATTTGGGAGCCATTTGGGAGGCACGGTGGTGAGCCGAGTCCGTGCCAGGGCCGTCCGAGACGGTACGCGGGGCGCGAGCGCATAACGAAGGCCCAGGCCAGAGACATGCCCTGACCTGGGCCTTCGGCGTCATTCGCGCTGGTAGCGCTGGTGGGCACAGACGGATTTGAACCGCCGACATCTGCTTTGTAAGAGCAGCGCTCTACCGCTGAGCTATGCGCCCTGGCCGAGCCGACAGACTACCTTGCCACCTGGGCTGAACTGCAAACCCGTGCTCGAATTGCGAACTTACCGGCCGGTGTGTTCGTTCCGTCGAGTGGGAGAATAAAAGTCGGCCCTGGGGCGATCCGATCGGGAGAGGGATGTGACGGCGACACACACGCAGCCGTACGAGCAGCGAGCACGCCGTCGGCCCCGTGGGGGCCCGGTCCGGGATGTGGTGGCACTGGCGCTGCTGCCTTTGCCCTTGTTGCTGGCGATGGCGCCCGCGTCGTTCGCGGGTGGCGGTACACGCCGCTGGTTCGGGCGCGGGGAGGATCTGCGCGCCGATGCGCAGGCGGCGAAGGATGCCGCGGCGGCGGCGTTCTACGAGCTGGACACCGCGCAGCGGGATCTGCGGATCTCGATAGAGACGATCACCGCGGTGGACAGTTCGCCGTCGGCACGGGCCGTCGCGGAGGAGTACCAGGGCTTCGGCAGGCGGATCGACGAGGTGAGCCAGGGCTACATCACCGCCGTGGATTCGCACGATCTGGACCGCGACGATCTGGACGGCGCCGCGGTGTCGCGGGCCCGCGCGGACCTGACCCGGGCCAGGGAGGAGCTGGAGCGCGTCAAAGGTGAGCTCGACCGGTTCACGCAACGGCTGGGGCCGCTGTTGCAGACCGCCGAGACGCAGCTGGCGCGGCTGGCTCCGGCGGTGGAGCGTGCCCGGCAGGCACTGCTGGCCGCCAGCAATGCCCTGGACACGGTCCGTGGCAAGGGCCTGAAGGCCGACGACCTGGCGGCCCGGCTGGCGGCGCTCGCGCCGGAGCTGACCAAGCTGAACCAGGGCGCCGGGCAGCACGGCGTACAGGAGACGGTCCAGCGCGCCGGTGAGGTGCTGCGCAAGGCCGAGGACGTCCGGACCGAGGCCGAACGGCTGCCGGAGCGGGCGGCGGAGATCGATAAGCGGATGGTGTCGCTGCGGACCCGGACGCAGGCCATCACGACGCGGGCCGAGAAGGTCGATCCGGTCCTCAGTGAGCTGCGCCGGCGGTACAGCGCGGCGTGCTGGCAGGACCTCCAGCACGTACCGGAGCAGGCCGCGCAGTCCGTCAAGCAGGCCGAGGTCACGCTGCGGGAGGCGCAGCAGGCGCGCGACGAGCAGCGGTGGGCGGACGCCACCAGCCGACTGGCGACGGTACGGGCGCTGCTGAACACCACCGATGAGGCGGTGTCGGCGGCCGGCGGCCGGCTGCAACGACTGGACTCGGTGTCGTTCGACCGGCAGAAGGAGATCGAGCGGACACGCTTCGCCGTCCGGGACGCGCAGCGGCTGGCGATGGCCGGACGCAGCACCCCCGACCCGCGGCACGCCCGGCCCCTGGACGATGCGGTGGCCCGGCTGGACCGCGCGGTCGCGGGCTTGGAGGGCCGGCATCCGGACTGGTGGCATTTCCTGACCGAGACCGAGGCCGTGCGTCAGACGGCGGCCCGGGTGGTGCAGGAGATCCGGGAGGCGCGGGGCATCTCGGGGGGCTGAGCAGCAGGGCGGTCCCGGACGGGGCGTGGGCCTGGTGTGCCCGGCTCTCCTCCTGCACCCACACGTGCCTGGATCTCCCGCCCCAGGACAGAGCAGGCGACTCACCCGGAACAGGGCACGTGGCCCATCCCGGACAGGACACGTGACGCACCCCGGACAAGTCGCGATGGCGTGATGCGGCATGCGGGCGGATGCTTGAGGTGAGTACGGCCCGGCGGCACATCTGCGCGAAGGGAGGCCGGACATGGCTACTGGGGCTACCGGTCAGGCTCTGCACAAGCCCTCGTTCCCTTTCCACCGGGGCAAGCTGCGTCACACCAAGCTCGATGAGCATCTGCCCGTCGACCACCGGCTCAGCCAGGTTTACCGCGTCGGCGCCGGGCTGACCGGGCTGGTCCTGCTCGCGTTCGGCATCCTCGGTCTGATCGACAAGATCGGGTTCTTCGACACGGGCGGTGCGACCGTAGCCGGGCTGAACACCAACGGCACCCTCAGCGTGCTCTCGATCATCGTGGGGATGCTGCTCTTCGGCGGCATGGTGATCGGCGGGAACTTCGCCTCGACCCTCAACATCGTGCTCGGCGTCGCCTTCCTGCTGAGCGGATTCGTGAATCTCGCCCTTCTGCAAACGAGCGCGAACTTCCTCGCGTTCCACCTGCAGAACGTGCTGTTCAGCTTCGCGGTCGGGCTGATGCTGCTGGTCTTCGGAATGTACGGACGGGTCAGCGGCGGCCTCACGCACGACAACCCGTACTGGCGCGCCCGGCACCCCGAGGAAGCGGCACGGCTGGCCCACGCGCAGGCGCACCCCGTCTCCGGTGTGACGGCCGCCCGGCAGGCTGCGCTCGGCCAGATCCAGGAGGAGTCGGACGAAGACCGCGGACGCCGTGAGCTCGGTTGATGCCCTCGTGGCGAGCTGTCTCTCGGCGCCTGCTGGACGGTGAAAGCATCGCCGGACGCCTTGAACGAGCCGTCACCACCAGTGTCTTCGCGGTCGCCTTCCCCGGTGACCGGGAAGGTGCTCCGACCCGCGCGGGGCTGGAGATGCTGGACGCTCAGCCCGGCACCGTCGTGCGCTGACCAGCACCACGGCTAACCTGTGGCCATGCCTCGTTACGAATACCGATGCCGGCCTTGTAGCTCCACCTTCGAGCTGAACCGGCCGATGGCCGAGTCCTCCGCCCCGGCAGTCTGCCCCGACGGACACGAGGACACCGTGAAGCTGCTCTCCACGGTCGCCGTCGGCGGCGCCGCGAGCGCCCCCGCCCCCAGCGGCGGTGGGGGCAGCTGCTGCGGAGGCGGCTGCTGCGGCTAGCGCACGTCGCACGACCGGCCCGGCCCCGTAGCATCCAGCCGGCCCCGGCGCGCTCAACTCGCCGCGCTGTACGGCATGCCGTTACCGGACTCCCGCGGAGAGCCCACTACGCGGGAGTCCCGCCCTGCCGCTCTGCTTCCCGTGCGGGAGGCGCCCCTGCGTCAGGCGGTCCGAACTAAACGGCTGAGCCTGCGTCCTCAGCCCCCAACCCTGGGCCGTAACCGTGGCCCACCCACGGGCCCCAGCCCCGCCTCCGCGTCTGACCGCTCCTACCGCCTACGTGCCACCGTCACTCCGTCTGCGACGGTGAGCATCACCGCCTCCATCCGGTCATCTGCCACCACGTGGTCGTTGAACTCCCTGATCGCCACGGCGGAGCCACTCGCCGCCGGATCGGTGACCTGCCCGTGGAACAAGACGTTGTCCGCGACGATCAGACCACCGGGCCGCAGCCGGGGCACCAGTTCCTCCCAGTACGCGATGTAGCCGGCCTTGTCCGCGTCGAGGTAGGCGAGGTCGATGTGGGGCTCGGTCGGCATCCCTCGCAAGGTTTCCAGAGCGGGCGCGATCCGCAGCTGGATACGGTCCGCGACTCCGGCCTTCGCCCATGCCTCACGGCCGTACGCCGTCCATTCCTCGGACACATCGCAGGCGATCAGTGTGCCGTCCGCGGGCAGCGCCTGGGCCATGGACAGCGCGGAGAATCCGGTGAACGTCCCCACCTCGACAACATGCCGAGCCCCGATCAACCGCACCAGGAACGCGAGCAGCGGCCCCTGCTCGGGCGCCGACTGCATGCCCGCCGAATCGGGGAACTGCTGATGCGTCCGCTCCACGAGCTCCCGCTGCACGGAGTCCAGCTGGGGATTGTGGGCGAGAACGTAGTGGTACATCTCCGCCGTGATCGGCGTGGCCTTGGACTCGGTCACTGACTCTCCTCTTGATCCAGGACGACGGTCCCGGCCGGCTCCGGAAGGCGCGGTCGGCCGTTTCGGCGAGACTAACCGAGCGGTCTGCGCAACTGTCCGCTTCCCCGTCCCCGCCCGAACATTGCTCCATTCCCCCTCCGCTCTTCTCCTCGCCTCGTTCATGTCCCCAGGTATCGCAGCACGGCCAGCACCCGGCGTGAATAGCCCGACGTGCCGGTCAGCCCGAGCTTCTCGAAGATCGCGTTGATGTGCTTTTCCACCGAGCTCTGGGAGATGTGCAGCCGGACGGCGATCGCCGCGTTGGTATGCCCCTGCGCCATCTGTCCGAGCACCTCACGCTCACGAGCCGTGAGCGTGCCCAGCGGATCCGAACGGCTGCTGCGCATCAGCAACTGCCGTACGACTTCCGGGTCGAAGGCCGCCTGCCCGGCCCCGACCCGCTCCAGTGCGTCCAGGAACTCGTCCACCTGGACCACCCGATCCTTGAGGAGATAACCGACCCCCTCACTGTCGTCGGTCAGCAACTCCGTTGCATAGCGGCGCTCGACATACTGCGACAGGACCAGCACCCCGACGCCCGGCCACCGCTCCCTGATCTGCACCGCGGCCCGCAGTCCCTCATCGGTGTGCGTGGGCGGCATGCGGACGTCCACGACCACTGCGTCCGGCTGGCTTCCTTCCCTCCCCGCCCGCTCCAGCACGGCGATCAGCTCATCGGCGTCCGCGACCGCGGCCGCGATCTCGTGTCCCTCCTCGGCCAGGAGCCGTACCAGGCCCTCCCGCAGCAGGGTCGAATCGTCGGCAAGCATTACGCGCACGGCAGCTCCGCGGTGATGATGGTGGGTCCGCCGGCCGGGCTGTCCACCCGGAACCGGCCGTCAAGGGCTGCGACCCGGCGGGCCAGCCCGAACAGGCCACTGCCGGAGGAATCCGCGCCGCCCGCTCCGTCGTCCTCGATGTGCACGAGCACGCCGTCCTCGCCCTGGGCGACGCGGACCGTTATCAGCCCGGCTCCCGAGTGCTTGACGGCGTTGGTGACCGCTTCGGAGACCACGAAGTAGGCGACCGTCGCCACCGCGGTCTCCGGGTCGCGGTCCATTCCGTAGTCGAGGTGAACGGGGATGGCGGAGCGCTCGGCGACCGTCTCCAGGGCGGCCCTCAGCCCGGCCTCGTCCAGCACCGTCGGATACACCCGCCACGCCACCTCACGCAGTTCGGTGAGGGCCTGCCGGCTCTCTTCGTGTGCCTGGCGCAGGAGTTGGTCGGCTCGCATCTCGTCCTTGCTGCGCAGCGCACGGCCGAGCAGCATTCCGAGAGCCACCAGCCGCTGCTGCACCCCGTCGTGCAGATCGCGCTCGATGCGGCGGCGCTCGTCGTTGACCGCGGCGATGACGCCGGCCCGGCTGGACGACAACTGCGCGATACGAAGCTCCAGTTGTTCGTGAGGGCTGGGTCCGAGGCAGCGCCGCGCCAGCTTGGCTTCCAGACCGGCGACACCGAAGGTGCCCTGGAGACTGAGAAAGAGAAGAAAGAGGCCGGCGACGCTCGACATCAGGACGGTGCCGGGGTGGCGGACATCGGCGACCATCAGCCATGCGTACAGCCACAGCGTCCCGTAGACGGCGCCGATGAGCACGGCGACCAGGACGAGCGCCCCCAGCAGCCCCAGCGCCCAGCGCAGCGACAGATACTCCAGTGCGCGACGGTCGGTGTAGGAGGCCGAGGTGTCGGCCGCGACATAGATACGGAGCCGACGGCGGTTGGCCTCGGTCAGGGTCCGCACGGCGGCGGTCACGGGGCGCAGGACCGCTCGACGGCCGCGCGGCCAGGCGAGTACCAGCAGCAGGGACACCCCGGAGAGCACGACGAAGGGGAGCTCGGCCACCGCCATCACGGCACCGAGCATCAGTCCTGTCGCGAGGCGCAATCCGCGCCGTGCAATTCCCCACATGATCGAAACGCTAGCCGCAGCCCGCCCTCCCGCGTACTGCGGAAAACCGCAGTCTTCTGTGCGGTGAACCGCAATGTGCCGACGACCGAGAATTCTTAGCTTTGAAGACATGATCGAGAGCATCGGAAACACCGCACCCGGCTGGATCACCGGCCTCATGGACACGCTCGGCGCACCCGGCGCGGGCCTGGCAATCGCCGCCGAAAACCTCTTCCCGCCGCTGCCGAGCGAGGTGATCCTGCCGCTGGCGGGGTTCGCGGCGAGCCGCGGCGGTATGCAGCTGTCCGCCGCGCTCGCGTGGACGACGCTCGGCTCGGTGACCGGCGCCCTGGCGCTCTACGGCGTGGGCGCGCTGCTCGGGCGCGAGCGCACGGTCGCGATCGCGTCGAAGCTGCCGCTGGTCAGGGGCTCCGACATCGCGAAGACCGAGCGCTGGTTCCAGCGGCACGGGACCAAGGCGGTGTTCCTCGGCCGGATGATTCCCCTCTTCCGCAGCCTGATCTCGATACCGGCGGGCGTCGAACGCATGCCGATTCCGGTCTTCCTCGCCCTGACCGCCCTCGGCAGCCTCATCTGGAACTCGATCTTCGTCCTCGCCGGCTATCTGCTCGGGGAGAACTGGGAGGAGGTGACGGGCTATGTGGATGTCTATTCGAAGGTGGTGCTCGTGGCGGCGGCCGTGGCGGTGCTGGGCTTTGTCTCCGTCCGTGTCAGCAGGCGCGGTCCAGGTCTGCGGCGCCGCGGATGAAGGCCCGCAGGATCTCCTCGCCCGCGGCGACACCGCGTTCGCCGAGCGCCGTGACATGCGGCGCGTGCCAGCCGGAGTCCGCCAGCTCGCCATGTCCTGGCCGCCAGCCATGGTCGGCCGCCAGCAACAGATCGGCGTCCAGAAGGGAGTCACCGGCCGCGAGAAACCCAGAGCCTCCCGTGCGGCGGGCGACCTCCGCGACGGCAGCGCTCTTGGTGAGCGGCTTCGGCACGGCATAGAGCTTGCGCGCTTGCAGGGACACGGCCCAACCGCGTTCGTCCGCCCAGCCGGTGAGGTCCTGCACCCAGGTGCGCGACAGCAGGGACCGCTCCACGACGAGATAGACGAAGAGGTCTTCGGCGACGCGCTCCTTGAGCAGCCAGGCCGGGTCGGCGCTGCGGATGAGGTGAGCGCGGACCTCCTCGAGAGGCGCGCACCGCGCGGCGATCCGCGCCGCGACCGCGCGCTGCCAGGCCAGGTCCGATTCACCCCGTACGAGCAGGTGGCCGCCATTGGCGCAGATGGCGAACTCCGGTGCCGGGCCGGGGAGATGGATGCGCCCGTACTGCTCGCGGGTGCGAGTGGTAGCCGGTACGAAGAGGGTCCTGCCGGCCAGTTCGGCGAGCAGCCCGGCCGCCGTCTCCGTCATATAGGACTGGGGCTTGCGTTCGTAGGTCTCGACGCACAGCAGCCGCGGTGCCTCGGCATCGGGCATGGCGAGATCCAGCGCGGCGGCCGAATAGATCAGGGTGCGGTCCAGGTCGCTGGCGACGATCGCGCTCATCAGGAGGCCACCGCCGTGCCGTCGGCGCCCGTGGCCCCGCGGGTGAAGCGGGGGTGGATCAATCCGACACAGGTATAGGGGAGTTCGTCGACCTCTTCGACGGGCACGCCCCGCTGTTCAGCCAGGAGGCGCACATGATCGAGATCGGCCCCGGCACCCCGCTGGGCAAGTATCTTCCAGGGAACCCGGCGCAGCAGCACGCGCGTGGTCTCGCCGACACCGGGCTTGACGAGGTTGACGTCGTGGATGCCGTATTCCGCGCTGATGCGTTCGACGGCCGCCCAGCCTTCCCAGGTGGGAGTCCGGTCGGTGGCGGCCAGTTCCTTCACATCCGTGGCGACGGCCTCGGCGACCTCGCCGAACCGCGCGCTGACCGCGTCCAGGAAGGCGCGCGACATGTCCGTGCCGGCCAGCTCTCGGTAGAACTTGGCGCCATGGAATTCGTCCGGGCCCACGAGATCGTCGCGCAGGACGGTCCGCGATATGAGCCCGGAAACGGTGGAGTTGAGGCAGGCCGACGGGATGAGGAAATCGTCGCGGGTGCCATAGGTCTCGACGCAGCCGCCCGGGTCGGCGAGCACGGCGATCCGTGGGTCGAAGCCCGGGAAGCCCTCCAGAGCTTGGGCGAGTTCGCGGGTGATGGCTCCCTTGCCGGTCCAGCCGTCCACGAAGACGATGTCGGCCGGATCGTGGTGAGCGGCCAGCCAGCGCAGTGCGGTGGTGTCGATACCCCGGCCACGCACGATCGAGACGGCGTAGTGCGGCAGCTCCAGGCCGTGTGTGTGCAGTGCCCAGCGGCGCATCAGCACGCCGACGGGGGTACCCGCCCGAGCCAGCGAGACGAGCACCGGCCGCGGTGGCTGGTCCCCCGTGCCCGTCCGGCGCGGTGTGCGCTCGGCGAGCACGGTCTCGGTGACGGCCCCGACGGCCCGCGCGATCCGGCTCGCGGAGCTCCGCAGCGCGCTGTGGAACAGTGCCTGGTACTCCTCGCTCGGCTGGTATTCCACGGGCAGCGACTCGGCGTAATGGGCACCACCGCGCTGTATCGCCTCCTCGCGTTCCTCGGTGGGCGCTTCCAGCGTGAGGCCGGACATGTCCTGCAACAGCCAGCCGACCTCGTCGGCGGTATAGGAGGAGAAGGCGGGGCCGCGCAGCGGCTCGGGGAGGGGCATGGAGGGGGCCTGTCGTTGCGGAGTGTGCGAAACGGCGGTCTCGTCCGCGATCCGGCCCACCGGTTCGGTCGGCACGCCGGACTGCGAGGCGGACGAAGGGCTGTACGACGGGATGACGGTCAGCAGCAGCCGGTCGGTCTGCGCGGCGAGCCGGTCCAGCAGTCCGCCGTCGGCGTACAGCTCGGGGAGGTCGCCGTGCGAGTCCACGACGGCCACGACGGCGCCAAAGCGGCGGGTCCGGTCGGCGCCGGCCGCGACGTTGTACGCGTACCGCTCCCCCGGCCCGTCGGCGGGTCGGTCGTGGGCGGGGAAGGACAGCCGGGTCCGTATCGCGTAGCCGGGGTCGTCCACGGCGAGCACCGGCGATCGGGTGGTGGTCGAGAAATAGACCGCCGCGCCCCCGACGGGCGGATCCTGCTCCCCTGCCCGCACCGCTGTGGTGCCGTTCCGCACCGGGGTGGCACCGCCGGCCGACAGTACGACGGCTCCGGCCGACGGCTCCGGGGTACCACCGTCACCGGCCCCGGAGACCTGGGCGTCCAGCGCTTCGGCGAGCCGCAGCGGCGTGTACATCAGTTCCTCGCTGCCGAGGACGAGGATGCGGCGGGCGCCGTCCAGGCGCTCCGCGAGCCGGGCCGCCATGGCCGGCAGCCGATCCTCCAGCCGCTCGCGGTGTTCCGGGGTGAAGCCGTGCCGTCCGCCGTCCGGCAGTCCGTCGGGCCAGCCGAGAGCGACGCGTTCGACATCGGCCCGCCGGCTGCTCACCGGCACCGGGCCGGAGCCGGATCCGAGCTCGGAAGCCACGTGCTCGGCGACGACACGCTCAGTGGCCCGTCCGGGGTGCTCCGGACGCTTCACGACCGCGGCCTCATGTGCGGCGACGAGTTCCTGGCCGCGCTCCAGGACGTCCGCCGGCAGCCGTACGCCACCCGCGGCCATGGCCACCAGATCGACGCGGGCGCCCAGCTCCGCCGCGAACTCCTCCAGATGCCGCCGGTCGCCCTCGGAGCGCATATCGACGAGTGCGACGACCACGTACCGCGCGCGCGGGAAGCGCGCGTGGAGCGCCTTGATCGTGTTCAGGACGGTCCGGCCGGTGGAGAACTCGTCGTCGACGAGCACCATGGGGCCATCTCCCGAGAGGAGTTCGCGGTCCTCCGGAAGCAGCAGGTGCGAGGTCGCGTGGCTGTGCTCCTCCTCGAAACCGCCCGCTCGCTCGACGCCCGCCACGGGACGGCGGGTGGAGTGCAGATACGGCGCGAGTGCCAGGCCGTCGGCCACCGAGTGGCCCAGGCCGGTGGCGGTCTCCGCGTAGCCGACGACGACGGAGCGGGCGGCGTCCGCGTCACCCAGCAGCTCCCGCACCCGGCGCCCCAGTCCGAGGCCGGCACCGTGGACCACGCCCGGTCGCTGTGGGACGTGCTTGCCCAGCACGTTCGACACGAGCAGGTGGGCCCGCTTGGGATTGCGTCGCAGCGCGAGCCCCAGCAGCTCTGGCAGTGCGTCCTCGCCCGTCAGCGAGACTCCGAGCCGGTCAGCGACCCATTCGCCCGTCCACACCACCCGTTCCGTCTCCTTCATCGTGTGCTTCGCCATGTCCCTCGCTGTCGTGTCCGCTGTCTTGTTCACCGCGTTGCGCACCGTGGTGGGTGGCGGGCCGGTAATCGGTCGGTAGTGCCTCATGCCCGGCCGGCCGGCAGGCGGGCCCGTCCCCGGGCCGGGCCGACTCCCGTGCTACGCCGGCGGGAGGCTCGCGGTCAGCAGTTCCACGAAACCGACGCCTTCCCGTGCGACACCGAACGCCTCGGCCCGCAGCAGGGTCCGCTCCGCCCAGGCGCGGTGCGGCTTCACCTCGTTCATCTTGTTCGTATAGGCGGAGCGGAGGACCCCGCCGTCGCCCCGCTCGGGCCGCAGGATGTCGGCGGCGTCGCTGAACTCCTCGTGGCTGACGACCGAGAGCGCGTGCACCGGCGCGACATGCGAGGGATGGATGCAGGTCTTGCCCTGGAGCCCGTTCGCGCGGTCCAGTTCGATCTCGCGGAGCAGCCCGTCCATGTCGTGCTCGATCAGTTCCGCGCGCAGTTCCTCGGCCTGTCCCAGGAACGGGCTGCGGCGCAGCTGCGGCTTGAACATCCGCTCGTGCAAGCGGAAGTACTCCCACACCGGACCGGTCACCGTGAAGCCGGTGCCGTCCGCTCGCCCGAGCACGTTCACCACGTCGGAGATCACGGAGGCGACGATATGGACGTCGTATGCCGTCATGTCGGGTGCTCTGCGCAGTCCGTAGGCCGAGCAGAAGTCCGTGACGCCGAGCCGCAGTGCGAGTACCCGCTCCCGGTATGCGCCGACGGCTCGGGCGATGCCCTGAAGGGTTTCGGCGCGGCTCTCCAGATGGAGCAGCTGCGGAGATTCGAGTACCGGCATCGCGAACAGCCGCCGCCCGCAGGCCGCCTCCGCCGCTGCCAGTGCCTCCAGGAACGGAACTCCGCGTTCCTCGGTGAATTTCGGCAGTACGAATCCGGACAATATTCGAGCGGCGGGCCCCATACGCCGTACGAGATCAGGTATTTGACCGGGTTCGCGGACGCGGATGAACAGCAGCGGGAGAGCCGTGTCGGCGGTGGCCGCCTCGTCGAGGAGGCTCAGCTGTCGCACGAGGTTCTCCTCGCCCGCCTCGACATCCGCGTCGCCTATGGAGTCCTCCAGGCACAGCACCATGGACATCACGCCACGCCCCGCCTGCTTGCGGATGTCTGCAGCGAGGCGCGGGCGGGTCGCGGGGCTGTAGAGCGTGGCGCCGAGGGCGACCGCGAGAGTGCGGGCCGGGGAGTCAAGGGTGAAGTCCACCGGCTCCTGATGGAACAGTGCCTTCCGGATATCGGGCGCAAGATGCCCAAAATGACGCATATAACTCCCCGCATACAGGCGGGACCGGGCACCCCCACCACATCTCGCTGTCTGGATCCAGCCGATAATCGTACGTGCGCGCGGGTGCCATTAGTTCCCGAGCAGGCGAAAATCTCCTGACCCGCACCAGGCAGCGGGGTGTCCGGGCGAGTGGCCCGCCCACGCCGGACAGGCCCCCGCGTTGTCCCTGCGACCTCCGGGAAGGCAGGATTGCGGCATGACGCACGCGATGCTGAAAGGGTCGAACGTACCCCTCGACACCACGGCTGTACGGGCTGTTCTGCGCTGGACCCCCGGCGCCGGCGTCCCCGACGTGGACGCCTCGGCCCTGCTCGTGGGGCCCGGGGGACGCGTGCGCTCCGACGAGGACTTCGTCTTCTACAACCAGCCGCGGCACCCCAGCGGCCTGGTCCGGCATCTGCCCAAGACCCGCCTGGCCGACAGCCTCACCGACACCATCGAGGCGGATCTGTCGACGCTGGATCCGTCGGTGGAGCGGATCGTGCTGGCCGCATCGTCGGACAGTGGCGCCTTCGCGCTCGTCCCGGACCTGCGCGTCCTGCTGTACGACGCCGCGGCGAGCGGCGGCGAGCCGATCGCGGTCTTCGACGTGGTGCCCGATACGGGCGACGAGACAGCGCTGATCTGCGGCGAGCTGTACCGGCGCGCCGAGAGCTGGAAGTTCCGCGCGCTGGGCCAGGGGTACGACAGCGGCCTGGTCGGCCTGGCGACCGAATTCGGAATCTCGGTCGACGAGAACGACGCCCCAGTCCCGGACCCTACCGAGCCACCAACCCCGGCCTCCCCCGCGCCGGTACCACCGGCCCCGGCATCAGCTCTGTCGACACCGGACGCCTCGGAACCACCGGCCCCGGACCCGGCACCCGTGTCCCCGGGCGAACAGCTCACCGCCGGCGAACACCCCCACGCCGCCGAACCGGCCGCCGCCTCCGGCCCGGCCGCTCCGGCTGCCCCCATCTCCCCGCCGCCCGGCGCCTGGCCCGAAGAGGCCGTCGGCCCGCCGGCCGCAGCAGACCACCAGGCCCCTCCGGCGCAGGGCCCCGAGGCCGTCACCCAGCGCGTCCCGGACCCGATGCCGGAGCCTTTCTCCGCCGCCCCGCTGCCGCCGGCCGGCGCGGCGTTCCCGGCTCCCCCGCAGCAGCCCACCGGCGGCTACGGCTACCCGCAGAACGTTCCGCCACCGCCCGCCCAGCCGCCGGCCCCGCCCACGTACGGCTACCCGATCGCGCCGCCTCAGCAGCCTCACTACCAGCCACCGCAGCCCTCGTACGGCTACCCCCAGCCGCCCCGGCAACAGCCGTACCCGGCACCGGCCTACGGCTATCCGTTGCCGCAGCCGCAGTTCGTCCCGGACCCGTCCTTCGTGCTGCCGCCCCAGGGTCCGCAGTTCCAACGCCGCTAGTACGGGGCTGCCACCGCATCCTCCGCCCAGACCCGGCAGCAACCCACTCAGTGCTGCGTATGAGCTCCCGGGGAGCGCGGGCCCGCCTCACACCTGCGACTTGTACCCCCGCCCCCAGTGGAGCCCCCAGCCGTACAGCCGGTCCAGTTCCGCCTGGAAGCCGTAGACGTACTTCACCTCGCGGCGCACCGTCAGTCCGTCCTTGGTGTTCTCCAGCATGAAAATGGCGCAGGAACGGGCCTGTGACGCGCGTTCGTCGAGCCGGATCTCCACCCGCGGCCCGGTGCTCGGATAGAGCGTCACGACCGCGTGCGTACGGTCGAACGCGGGCGTCCCGTCGTAGATGTAGACGAAGATCAGCATCCGCTTGATCTCATCCTGGTGATCCAGGTTGATGTACAGCGTCTCGCCGGACGGTGAACCGAACCGGTCGTCGCCGCTGAGCTGTACGTACGGCGCGGCATTGAGTTCGCCCAGGTGGTTGCCCAGCGGCTGCACCACGCCCTTGCTGCCGTCCTTGAGCTCGTACATGCAGGCCAGGTCCAGGTCGATCTGGACCACGGCGGGGCCCTGCGCCTGGACGACCTCGGGTTTGAACATCCTGCCCGGATGACGCAGCAGAGTGCTCACGCGCCGCCCGCCCCGGTCACCGAAATCCGAGGTCCGCATCTGCCAGTGCAGGTTGACCCGCAGATGCCCGGCGGCCGCCCCCTGCTTGGTCAGCGAGACGACCGGATGCCGTTTCGTCAGCTCCACGACATACGACGCACCGCCGTTGTCGAACTTCGGCGCCCCGCCGCGCGACCAGTTACCCAGGAACGACATCCTGCCCCACCCCATCCCTCGACACATTGCCACGGGGCGGCCCCGAGGTCTGCACCCCATGGCCGCCCCGCAGAGAGCGTTCCTCAATCAGCGCCGCGTCACACTCCGGACGTGACTTCCGACTTCGCCGGGGCATCGCTCCCCGGTTTGCCCTCACGTCTGTTGCGGACCAGGGAGGACCAGAAGGAGAGGCCGATCAGTACGAGGCCGACCAGGCCGGTGATGACCTCGTTGATCTCGTACTTGATCGTGATGAGCAGAATGACGGCCAGCGCGCCGATCGCGTAGTGCGCGCCGTGCTCCAGGTAGACGTAGTCGTCCAGGGTTCCCTTGCGGACGAGGAAGACCGTCAGCGAACGGATGTACATCGCGCCGATTCCCAGGCCCAGCGCCATCTCGAAGATGTCGTTGGTGATGGCGAACGCACCGATGACGCCGTCGAAGGAGAAGGACGCGTCGATGACCTCCAGGTAGAGGAACATGAAGAACGCGGCCTTGCCGGCCATGCCCATGACCGCGCCGGCGCCCTTCCGCGGTACGGGCGGCGTTCCGTTCACGGCGCCACCGCTCGCGGCCGCGGCATCCGCGTCGTCTTCCTCGTCCTCCTCCAGCTTGTCCTCGAAGTAGCCCGAGATTCCGCCGACGACGAGATATGTGATCAGACCCGCGACACCGGAGAGCAGCACCGTGGCGCTCTTGTCACCGCCGCCGTGCGCGACGGAGGTGGCCACCGTCATGGCGCTGACCAGCAGGACGACCAGCGCGACGATGATGGAGAGGGTGTCGAGCTTGCCCATCCTGGCCATCGGCTTCTCGATCCACGCGAGCCATTTGTGCTCGCGCTCCTCGAAGAGGAAGTCGAGGAAGATCATCAGCAGGAAGA
The DNA here is from genome assembly GCA_000720995.1 of Streptomyces celluloflavus. Classification (GTDB taxonomy): domain Bacteria; phylum Actinomycetota; class Actinomycetes; order Streptomycetales; family Streptomycetaceae; genus Streptomyces; species Streptomyces celluloflavus. Next base: position 16,880 of record JOEL01000033.1, on the reverse strand, counting down.
TGCCGCCGAAGGCCGCGATGGCGGGGTGGGCGCTGGTGACCAGTTCCTGGTAGTGCGCCTTGTCGTTGATGGCGAGGTTGACCGCCTCGATCGGCCCCAGCTTCGCGGTGATCGCGACGATGACGACCGGGAAGACCAGCCGCATGCCGAACACCGCGATGAGGATGCCGATGGTGAGGAAGATCCTCTGCCAGAAGGCGTTCATCTTCCGCAGGATGCCCGCGTTGATGACGGCGTTGTCGAAGGAAAGCGAGATCTCCAGGATCGACAGGATTCCGACGATCGCGAGCCCCTGCCACCCCCAGAGGACGCCGGCCAGAGCCAGGCCCGCCACCGTGACGGCGAACGACCAGCCAAAGGTTTTCAGGAGCACTGCGTACCCAATCCCTCGCTATAGGGCCCCCGCGCGAAGTACGCGGCGCTTTACGAAACGTTGACCCCGAAGTCTAGAGCGATGCCGCGCAGACCCGAGGCGTACCCCTGGCCCACCGCCCGGAACTTCCACTCGCCGTTGTAGCGATAGACCTCGCCGAAGATCATCGCGGTTTCGCTCGACGCATCCTCGCTGAGGTCGTAACGGGCGAGTTCGCTGCCGTCGGCCTGGTTGACGACGCGGATGAAGGCATTGCCGACCTGGCCGAAGCTCTGCCCGCGCACTTCGGCCTCGTGGATGGAGACGGGGAAGACGATCTTGTCGGCCTGGGCGGGCACCTGGGCGAGGTCCACCAGGATCGTCTCGTCGTCGCCCTCACCCTCGCCGGTGAGGTTGTCGCCGGTGTGCTCGACGGAGCCCTCGGGACTCTTGAGGTTGTTGTAGAAGACGAAGTACTCGTCCCCCAGCACCCGGCCCGCCGCGCACAGCAGCGCGCTGGCGTCGAGGTCGAACGGCGCTCCCGTGGTGGAGCGCGCGTCCCAGCCGAGGCCGACCGTGATCTGCGTGAGGTTGGGAGCGGCCTTGGACAGGGAGACATTGCCCCCCTTGGCGAGCGTGACGCCCATCGTGTTCGCTTCCTCTCCGATGTCGGTACGGGCCCCGTACGCGGCCCGGCTGTCCGTCAAGCGCGCCCGGCGCCGTACTCCCCCTGGTGGGGGGGGTACGGCGCCGGACGCGGAAGACGTGCCTGCATCATCCGACGGGCATGCTCGGCAGGCGGCTCCGGGAGGGAGACTCCGGCCGGACACGCCGGTCAGGTGTGGTCGCTCAGACGTTGACGCCGAAGTCCTGCGCGATGCCGCGCAGACCCGAGGCGTAGCCCTGGCCGATGGCCCGGAACTTCCACTCCGCGCCGTTGCGGTACAGCTCGCCGAAGACCATGGCGGTCTCGGTCGAGGCGTCCTCGCTCAGGTCGTAGCGCGCCAGTTCCTTGCCGTCGGTCTCGTTGACCACGCGGATGTAGGCGTTGCGGACCTGGCCGAAGCTCTGCTGGCGGTTCTCGGCGTCGTAGATCGATACCGGGAAGACGACCTTGTGGACGTCGGCCGGCACGGAGGCGAGGTTCACCTTGATGGCCTCGTCGTCGCCCTCGCCTTCACCGGTGGTGTTGTCACCGGTGTGCTCGACCGAGCCGTCCGGGCTCTTCAGGTTGTTGAAGAACACGAAGTTCTGGTCGTTGGCGACCTTGCCCTGGTCGTTCGCCAGCAGGGCGCTGGCGTCCAGGTCGAAGTCCGTACCGGTGGTGGTACGCGCATCCCAGCCCAGACCGACGAGGACGGCGGTCAGATTGGGGGCTTCCTTCGTCAGCGAGACGTTGCCGCCCTTGCTGAGGCTGACTCCCACGAGTCCTCCCATAGATTCGAGGGGTACGTAAAGAATTGCGCCCCCATCGTGCATGGCATCGGATCAACGAACCGATCCTAGTGACCGGTTCCCGCCGAACGCAGATATCGCGTACGGATGTCGGCCCGGCGGGTCCGGTGGTGTCTCGCCACGGGAGTGCGGGGCCTCAGAGGGTTTCGAGCGCCTTGACGTAGTCGTTCAGGTCGCGGGCGTCGGGCAGGCCGTTGACGACCGTCCAGCGCACCACGCCCTCCTTGTCGATGATGAAGGTGCCGCGCACCGCGCAGCCCTTCTCCTCGTCGAAGACGCCGTAGGCCCGCGAAGCCTCGCCGTGCGGCCAGAAGTCCGACAGCAGCGGGTACTCCAGACCCTCCTGCTCGGCGAAGACGCGCAGCGAGAACGGGGAGTCGTTGGAGACGGCCAGCAGCTGGACGTCGTCATTGGCGAACTTCGGCAGCTCGTCGCGGAGCGCACACAGCTCGCCGGTGCACACACCGGTGAAGGCGAAGGGGTAGAAGAGGAGAACGACGGCCTTCTCGCCGCGGAAGTCGGAGAGCTTGACCAGCTCGCCGTGCTGGTTCTTCAGCTCGAAATCCGGAGCCTTCGTGCCGACCTCGATCGCCATGGGGGTGCTTCCCTTCCGCTCACTCGCAACAGGACGGGGCCAACCCTACGCGCCGGGTCCGGCCTGCCGGACACCCCTCCACGGCAAGGCCGAGCCCCCCTCCGGATCAGGCCGGAGAGGGGCTCGGCAAGGGATGTCGAGGTAGTTCGGATCAGCGCCTGCCGGACCTCGCCGCCTTGGGCGTGACCAGCCGGCTGCCGGCCCAGTCCTTGCCCGCGTTGATGCTCTTGGTCTGGGACAGACCCGCGGTCTGCGCGGCCTCATTGATGTCGCTCGGCTCGACGTAGCCCTCACGGCCGGTCTTGGGGGTCAGCAGCCAGATCGCGCCACCCTCGTCGATCAGCCCGATGGCGTCCACCAGCGCGTCCGTGAGGTCGCCGTCTTCGTCACGGAACCACAGCAGTACGACGTCAGCGACGTCGTCGTAGTCCTCATCGACGATGTCCTGGCCGGTCACGGCCTCAATGCCTTCTCGGAGCTCCTGCTCGACGTCATCGTCGTAGCCGATCTCCTGGACCACCTGTCCGGGCTCGAACCCCAGCCTGGCGGCAGGGTTGGTCCGCTCCTCCGCGTGGTCCGCGGTCGCGCTCACGGATTGCCTCCTGTCATGTTTCGGAAAATGCTTTTGAACCCCGCGCGTGCGCGGAGCTTTGGGCGTAGTCCACACGGGCCGGGCGGATCGCGCAAGTACCCGGCGGTCGAGACCGCCGAAACGGTGACGATTGGACGCGTCTCGCCGCAAGTACGACCCCACCAGGACAGCCTGAAGTGATTCACACCACAGCGTTCTACCGGGTTTGTGGGGTATTCGCGCACGACTGGTCCCTTCGGGGGGTGCCGGGCCCGGTCCGGAACCACTTTCGGCGGGCGCACGTCCGTACGCGAAGGACTTTCGGCATGGGCGTATGGTTGCGATTTGGCCGACCTGAGAAACCGGCCTTTCAGCGCCCATCTCTCGGCGGGTGGTTACCCAGCGGTAGAGATGACGTATCCCAGTGACTCGGTACACGATGGAAGACGGCGCGACCACAGCAGAGACAGCATTCGTCCGCGTGCGCAGCAACAAACACGTGCAGAGCACGACGCGACCCGAACACGAAGGAACAGCGTGGCTTCCGGATCCGATCGAAACCCGATCATCATTGGCGGCCTTCCCAGCCAGGTCCCGGACTTCGATCCCGAAGAGACCCAGGAATGGCTCGACTCGCTCGACGCAGCTGTCGATGAGCGAGGCCGGGAACGTGCCCGCTACCTCATGCTTCGCCTGATCGAGCGCGCGCGAGAGAAGCGTGTGGCCGTGCCCGAGATGCGCAGCACGGACTACGTCAACACCATCGCGACCAAGGACGAGCCGTTCTTCCCCGGCAACGAGGAGATCGAGCGCAAGATCCTGAACGCGACCCGGTGGAACGCGGCCGTCATGGTCTCCCGGGCCCAGCGTCCGGGTATCGGCGTCGGTGGCCACATCGCCACGTTCGCCTCCTCCGCCTCCCTCTACGACGTGGGCTTCAACCACTTCTTCCGGGGCAAGGACGAGGGCGACGGCGGCGACCAGATCTTCTTCCAGGGCCACGCCTCCCCCGGTGTGTACGCGCGTGCGTTCCTCCTGGACCGGCTGAGCGAGACCCAGCTCGACGCCTTCCGCCAGGAGAAGTCCAAGGCCCCCAACGGTCTGTCCAGCTACCCGCACCCGCGGCTGATGCCGGACTTCTGGGAGTTCCCGACCGTCTCGATGGGCCTCGGCCCCCTCGGCGCGATCTACCAGGCCCGGATGAACCGCTACATGGAGGCGCGCGGCATCGCCGACACCTCCAAGTCGCATGTCTGGGCGTACCTCGGTGACGGCGAGATGGACGAGCCGGAGTCGCTCGGCCAGCTGTCCATCGCCGCCCGTGAGGGCCTGGACAACCTGACCTTCGTCGTCAACTGCAACCTCCAGCGCCTGGACGGCCCGGTCCGCGGCAACGGCAAGATCATGCAGGAGCTGGAGTCCCAGTTCCGCGGTGCCGGCTGGAACGTCATCAAGCTCGTCTGGGACCGGAGCTGGGACCCGCTGCTCGCGCAGGACCGCGACGGCATCCTGGTCAACAAGCTCAACACCACCCCGGACGGCCAGTTCCAGACGTACGCCACCGAGACCGGCGCGTACATCCGCGAGCACTTCTTCGGCGACGACCACCGCCTGCGCGCGATGGTCGAGGGCATGACCGACCAGCAGATCCAGCACCTGGGCCGCGGCGGTCACGACCACAAGAAGATCTACGCGGCGTACGCGGCGGCCAAGGCGCACAAGGGCCAGCCGACGGTGATCCTCGCGCAGACCGTCAAGGGCTGGACGCTCGGCCCGAACTTCGAGGGCCGCAACGCGACCCACCAGATGAAGAAGCTGACGGTCGAGGACCTCAAGGGCTTCCGTGACCGGCTGCACCTGCCGATCGCGGACAAGGAGCTGGAGGGCGGCGCGCCGCCGTACTACCACCCGGGCCGCAATTCCGAAGAGATCCAGTACATGCACGACCGCCGCAAGGCGTGCGGTGGGTACGTCCCCACCCGTGTCGTGCGCGCCAAGCCGCTCCAGCTGCCGGACGACAAGGCGTACGCGGGTGCCAAGAAGGGCTCCGGGCAGCAGAAGATCGCCACGACCATGGCGTTCGTCCGCGTGCTCAAGGACCTGATGCGGGACAAGGAGATCGGCAAGCGGTTCGTGCCGATCGCGCCCGACGAGTACCGCACCTTCGGTATGGACGCGTTCTTCCCGTCGGCCAAGATCTACAACCCGCTCGGCCAGCAGTACGAGTCGGTGGACCGCGAACTGCTCCTCGCCTACAAGGAGTCGCCGACCGGTCAGATGCTGCACGACGGCATCACCGAGGCGGGCTGCACGGCCTCGCTGATCGCCGCGGGCTCCGCCTACGCGACGCACGGCGAGCCGCTGATCCCGGTCTACGTCTTCTACTCGATGTTCGGTTTCCAGCGCACCGGTGACCAGTTCTGGCAGATGGCCGACCAGCTCGCGCGCGGCTTCGTGCTGGGTGCGACCGCTGGCCGTACGACTCTGACCGGTGAGGGTCTCCAGCACGCCGACGGCCACTCCCAGCTGCTGGCCTCGACCAACCCCGCCTGTGTCGCCTACGACCCGGCCTACGGTTACGAGATCGCGCACATCGTCAAGGACGGTCTGCGGCGGATGTACGGCGAGAACGCCGAGGACATCTTCTACTACCTCACCGTCTACAACGAGCCGATCCTGCACCCGGCCGAGCCGTCCGACGCGGACATCGAGGGCATCCTCAAGGGTCTGCACCGCGTCAAGCCCGCCGAGAAGGGCCTGCACTCCGCGCAGATCCTCGCCTCGGGTGTCGCGGTGCCGTGGGCCATCGAGGCGCAGCAGATCCTCGCGGACGAGTGGAACGTCAAGGCGGACGTCTGGTCGGCGACCTCCTGGAACGAGCTGCGCCGCGAGGCCGTGGAGATCGAGCGGCACAATCTGCTGCACCCGGAGGAGGAGCAGCGCGTCCCGTACGTGACGCACAAGCTCCAGGCCGCCGAGGGCCCGAAGGTGGCGGTCTCTGACTGGATGCGTGCCGTCCCCGACCAGATCGCGCGCTGGGTTCCCGGTGCGTACCAGTCGCTGGGCGCCGACGGTTTCGGCTTCGCGGACACCCGTGGCGCGGCCCGTCGCTTCTTCCACATCGACGCGCAGTCGATCGTCCTGGCGGTGCTCACCGAGCTCGCCAAGGAGGGCAAGGTCGACCGCTCGCTGCTGAAGCAGGCGATCGACCGGTACGAGCTGCTGGACGTCACGGCCGCCGACGCGGGCGAGGCCGGCGGCGACGCCTGACCCCACCCGCGGCCGCTCGCCGCACCGCCTCTGCCGCGCCCCCGACCAGCGTTCTCCGCCGGTCGGGGGCGCGGCGGTGTGTGCGGCGGGTGCCGTGCCCCGGTCAGTGCTCCCAGATCTTGAACGCCCTTACCCCATACGGGGACCGGGGCACCCAGCTGCCGCCGCCGGGGTAGGTGTCGAACTCGGCGGTCTCGGCGCATTCCGCGCTCTGGTAGGTGGTGACCGGGCGGCCGGTGCGGTTCGCGAGCGAGGCCGCGCTCACGCCCTTGGGCAGCGGGACGCAGCTGTCGATGTCGGTGCCGGTCAGCTCGTAGGTCTGCCGCTTGCCGCCGAAGTCGGCCTGTGGCCAGACGCACAGCTGGCCGGGCCCGCAGTCGCCCGATGCGACGGTGCGGGCGCGCGGCGCCGGGTGCCCGGCCGGGGCCCCGTGGGCGGCCGGGGCGGTGAGCGTCGCGGCCAGTGCGGCGAGGCCGGTGACGAGCGCGGTGGTGTGGCAGGTACGCATAGGAATCTCTCCCCCGTGGAGTACGACGACGGTGTTCCGCGGCGGGCCCGTTGCCCGCGGCGGCTGAGACCGAGCTTCGCGACTGCGCGGCGCGGTTGCCAAGGCCGTGGCGGAGCGCCCACCCGGTCAGGCGATGGGGACGGGCGAACGGCTCGTGGCGCGGCGGCGGGGCGTGGTGTTGACGCGGGTACCCGCCTCTGCCGTGGCCTGCGGAAACCGTTCCTCCGGGGGCCTGCCGGGAGCCGCCCGGGGCGGCCGGGGCGCGGATGCGGGGCCGGGTGGCTGACGGTTCCCGGAAACGTTCATCAGAACGAGGGATCGAGGCCGTGGGCGGCGGCCAACGAGGAACCGGGCGCCGGGCCCCTGGGCCGAGCGGCGGCCCGGATGCGTGGTTGACGCGCGCACCACCCCTGCGCGCGCCCTTGCGCCGGGGTCAGCGGTGGCCGGGCGGTACGGGTGAGTCCGGGGGCCGCGGGACGGAATGGGCCCCGGGAAACCCGCGTACGGGGTCGGGCGGACCCACCGCCGAAGGCTCTCGCGGCTACGACGCCGCCCCGGGAACGCAGCGGCGCGCGGCCTGCCGAGGAGCTCCTCGGCAGGCCGCGCGCGGGTGGTGCGGGGTGTGGTACCGGTCAGATGTGGCCGACGCCTGCGCCCGCCTCCGCGTTCTCACCGCGCTTGGTGAAGGTCGCGACGACGGCCGCGACGATCGCCACACCGCAGGCGACGGTGAAGGCCAGGCCCATGCCCGAGACGAACGTGTCGTGGGCGACGGAGGTGATCTTCTGGGCCAGCTCCGGCGGGGTGCCCTTCGGCACCGGGGCGAAACCGGCCGAGACGGCGTCGGCCGCCTGGGACATTTGCGCGGGCGGAACGGGCGGCAGGCCCGCCGACTGCCAGTTCTCGGGGAGCCGCTCGTCGACGCGGGAGGCCATCACCGCGCCGAGCACCGCCGTGCCGAGGCTGCCGCCGACCTGCATGGCGGCCTGCTGGAGACCACCGGCGACACCGGAGAGCTCCAGCGGGGCGTTGCCGACGATGACCTCGGTGGCGCCGACCATGACGGGCGCGAGGCCCAGACCGAGCATCGCGAACCAGAGGGCCATCGGGCCGTTGCCGGTGTTCGTGTCCAGGCCGGACATGCCGAACATGGCGACGGCGGTGATGACCATGCCGCCCACCAGCGGGATCCGCGGGCCGAACTTGGTGATCAGAGCGCCCGCCAGCGGCGAGCCGACGATCATCATGCCGGTGAGCGGGAGGAGGTGCAGACCGCTGTCGACGGGGCTCAGGCCGTGCACGTTCTGGAGGTAGAACGTCACGAAGAACAGGCCGCCCATGAAGGCGAAGGCCATCAGCACCATCAGGACCGTGCCGGCCGTCAGCGGCACGGAACGGAACATGTGCAGCGGGATGAGCGGTTCGCGGACCTTGGTCTCCAGAACGGCGAAGAGCGCGAAGAGCACGATCGAGCCGATCAGGAAGCCCCAGGTCTTCATGTCGCCCCAGCCCCACTCCGACGCCTTGATCAGCGGCCAGATGAGGCAGAACATCGCGCTGGAGAGCAGCACGATGCCCGGGATGTCGAAGGACCGGGGGGCGTTCTCCGCGCGGTGGTCCTTGAGGATCACCAGGCCGAGGACCAGGGCCAGGACACCGACCGGGACGTTGATGAAGAAGACCGACTGCCAGCTGACGTGCTCGACCAGCAGTCCGCCGACTATCGGGCCACCGGCGGTGGAGGCGCCGATGACCATGCCCCAGATGCCGATGGCCATGTTGAGCTTCTCGGCCGGGAACGTCGCCCGCAGCAAGCCGAGCGCGGCGGGCATCAGCAGCGCGCCGAACAGACCCTGGAACACGCGGAAGGTGATAACGAGCGCGACCTCGCTGGAGAACCCGATGGCGGCGGAGGCGGCGGCGAAGCCGAGGATGCCGATCAGGAAGGTCTGGCGGTGGCCGAAACGGTCGCCCAGCTTGCCGGCCGTGATCAGCGAGACGGCCAGCGCGAGCATGTAGCCGTTGGTGATCCACTGGACGTCGGCGAGCGAGGCGCCCAGGTCCTGCTTGATGGCCGGGTTGGCGATGGCGACGATGGTGCCGTCGAGGGCGACCATCATGACGCCGATGGCGACGGAGAAGAGGGTCAGCCACGGATGGCCCCGCAGCCCCTTCCGGGGCTCCGGTACGGGAAGTTCCGGTGCGGTGTCGGCAACCGGGGTCTGAGAACTCATATGACGAGATTAATGTCAGCCACTGACAGTTGACAAAATAATTCATGAGTCGGTAACTGTCATTTACCTCACAGGTATCCTGAACAGCGGTAACACCGTGGAAAGGCGGCGCAGGATGGCGACCCCGACGCCGCAGACGACACCCTCGGGCGGGCTGCGCGAGCGCAAGAAACAGCGCACCCATGACGCCCTGATCCGTGCGGCGCTGGAGCTGTTCACGGACCAGGGCTACGAGGCGACGACGATCGACGAGATCGCGGAGGCGGTGGACGTCTCCCAGCGCACCTACTTCCGCTACTTCGCCAACAAGGAGGAGGTCGTCTTCGCCGTCCAGGAGATGGTGGAGGCCCGCTTCGTGGCGGAGTTGCGCGGCCGGCCGGCCTCCGAGGCCCCGCTGACCGCGTTGCGGCAGGCCGTACTGGGGGCCTGGGACGACATCGGTGGCGCGATCGCGTCGGTGGTCCCGGTGGAACTGCACATGCGCGCATGCCAGATGATCGAGTCGACGCCCGCACTGGTCGCCGCGCATCTGCGGCGCTCCTCCGATCTGGAGGAGGAGGTCTCCCGGCTGATCGCCGGACGCGAGGGGCTGGACGTGGACACCGACCCCCGGCCGCGGGTGCTGGTCGCGGCGTTCGGCGGGGTGATGCGGGTGGCGAGCAAGGTGTGGGGCGAGGGGCAGGATTGCAGCGTGACCGCCATCCGCGAGCTGACCAGGTCCTATCTGGACCACATCAGGCCGGCGTTCGACGACGACTGGCGCACCGGGCAGGCGGGAAGATCCACCGGGGACGTCAACTCCGGGCGAGAACTGTCGACTCCGGATAAGGAACGGGTAAGGAACGGATAAAAGAGGGCCGCCTCCGCGCCATTGGTTCACCACGCGATCTGCCCGGTTCCGCCCGGCACACCTCATCTCGGCGCCGACGTCCCAATTGATCCAAATACCCAGCGCGAAACGTGAGATGACTCACGGGATGTACGGGTGGCCACTCCGGTCTCCTAGGCTGGCCCGCGGTGACTTCCTTCCAGGGCATCGGCCCCACATTCGGCTTTCTGCAATCCACCGTCTGGCGTACGGCACTCGCTCTGGTGGTGGTGTTCGTGATGCTCGCGCTGACCGGCTGGACCGCCGTCAGGAGCTCCAAGGAGGATGCCAACCCCCTGGCCACCGCCAAGGCCGCCTGGCGGCACGCCACCTTCCTCGGGCGCCCGCTGCCCGACCCCCAGGGCACGCCCGCCGCGCTGCGGGCCTTCTTCTCCTCCCTCGACCGGACCGAGAAGCAGGAGCTCGCCACCCGCTATCCGCTGGTCGTCGGCAATATGGACGGTGCCCCCGTCACCCTGCGCTACAGCGCCAACCGGATGGCGCTCGACCAGGCCGGAGCGATCGCCCGGCAGCGCATGGATGATCACCGGCTCACCCCCGTCGGCCGCCAGGAGGCGGGCCGGCTGATGCACCGCTTCGAATCGCTGATGCGGGACAACCGGCAGATCCTGGCCTTCGACCCGGCCGGCGGCGGCCGGGTCGCGGAGGTCTTCGGCGACCTCCAGGACGCGCACCGGGTCTCCGTCATCGTGCCCGGCGTGGACACCAATCTGTCGACCTTCGAGCGCACCGCGCGGGCGACGAGCGCGCCCGTCGGCATGGCGAAGGCCCTGTACGGCGCCGAGCGGGACGCCCAGCCGGACGCCCGTACGGCCGTGATCGCCTGGGCCGACTACACCGCGCCCGCCGGCCTGGGTGTCGAGGCCGCCACCGGGCAGCTCGCCGCGGCCGGCGCGCTTCGGCTGCGCGCGCTCGTGGCGGGACTGCCGGCCGACAGTTCCGTCTCGCTGTTCTGCCACAGCTACGGATCCGTGGTGTGCGGCGTGGCGGCCCGTACGCTGCCGCCCAACGTGACGGACATCGCGGTGGCGGGCAGCCCCGGGATGCGCGCCGAGAGCGCCGCCGGGCTGGGCACGCAGGCGCGGGTCTGGGCGATGCGGGACGCCGACGACTGGATCCAGGACATCCCGCACCTGGAGGTCGGCGGATTCGGCCACGGCGCGGACCCGGTCGACCCGTCCTTCGGCTCCCGGATCCTGTCGGCCGACGGCGCTATCGGGCACGCGGGCTACTTCGTGCCCGGCACCCGGAGCCTGCACAACTTCGCGCTCCTCGGGGTCGGTGCGATCTCTTCGGTGGAGTGCGCGACCTCTGCTCCCCGGTGCAGCGCGGATCTGGCCTGAGGGACGGCGGACCGCCCGGCACACGGCCCGCCGGACCGGCGCGGCGCCCGTACCTGCGGGAACCGTGGCCGGGACGCGGTGGGCGGCGGGACGGGCGGCAGCGGATCGCTTGACGCGCGTAGCGCAAGGTGTCCGGAAGGGGGACGGGTGGGCAACCGCCCGCATACGATGAGCCGCATGGGTGATGTGCTGGCCGGTTTTCACGCCGTCTGGGAGTTCGACACGGACTCCGTACTCATCCGCTTCGAACGGGGGATCCGCAGGCCGAAGCTCTTCCAGGCGCTCGGCGAGCGACGCGTTCCGTACGAGGCGTTGAGGTCCGTCGAGGTGTCCGAAGGCAGACGCGGCACGGTGGTGCTGCATGCCGTGCCGCGGCGCGGCGCGGACCCCCTGATGGAAGCGGCCGACGGCCAGCTCAAGGAGGACTCGGACCCGTACCGGCTGGTGCTGCCGGCCGAGCGCGAGACGCTGGCCGAGTTCTACGCCGACGAGCTGCGCACCGCGCTGGGCCCCGTCGCGAAGGAGCCGGCCGACCGGCATCTCGTGGCCGCGCCGGAGGCTCCGCTGCACTTCAAGGCGTACGACGGCAAGGCGTCCTTCGACGGCCGGTCGGTCGCCTTCCGCTGGTCCTGGGCGGGAGCGTCCTCGGCGAAGTGGAAGTGCGGCGACCGGAACTTCACGGTCGGCGAGCTGGCCGGCGTGGAGTGGCGGTCGCCGGAGGTCCTCAACGGCTATCTGCGGCTGCTGGAGCGCGGGGCCCGGGACGCGGCGCCGGGCGAGGCCGACCAGGACCCGGCCGCGGTGGTCTTCGGGCTGGGCTACGGACCGGTCCACGAGTCGCTGCCGTTCGCCGCCGCCGTACTCCAGGCCGTGCGGGCCGCCGAATCGGATCAGGAGACACCCGAGCGCGAACCGGTGCGCCGGGCCGGGGACGCGGGCCGGGATCCCGCCGATATCGCGGACCGGATACGCCACCTCGGCGAGCTGCACGAGGCGGGGCTGCTGACGGACGACGAGTTCAGCGCGAAGAAGGCCGATCTGCTGGCGGAGCTCTAGCCGGCGGGGGTTCGAGCGAGTGGCGGAGCTCAGGCTCTACGGAGCTCAGGCGGGCGGCTGGGCGGGACGGGTACGAGGCACGGGGCCGGGCGAGGGGCCGGGCGAGCCGGGTACGAGGCAGACGGCGGGGTGTGGGGCTGGCAGCCGGGTGCTGACGGTGCCCGCCCGGCCGGGGGCACGTCATACCGTGGTACTGCCCGCAAGCCCGGACCACGGTATGACGTAGCGGTGACTACGCTCCGCTTACAGTGATTCTGCGATGTTCACACGATCTCTCATCCCAGATCGCGAGCCGGCCCGGAGCCCCGGGCGCGAGTCGGCCCGCAGCCGGACGATGCGCGCCGCGCGGCAGGCGCTGCGCGTCCTGGCCGCCGAGCTCGGCACCCCGGCCGGGCCCGGCACGCCGCTGTTCGGCAATGTCCACAGCCGCTGGCTGCGCCGGCTGCCGTACATCGTCGCGTGCGCGTTCACCGTGATCCTGCTGCCGTCGACCGGGACCGTGCTCAGCAACTACGGCATGAGCGGCGGGCTGGCCGTTTGGCTGGTCGGCGGGCTCGCCACCGCGCAGACCGTGCCACTGCTGCTCGCGGTGACGCGGCCGCTGCAGGCATGGTGGGTGATCTTCGCGGCCGACATCCTGTGCGCCATGGCACTCACCGGCGCCGACCGCATCGCAGGCCGCGCCTGGCCCTGGCCGCCGCCCGTGGTCATCGGCTATCTCGTACTGATGCTGGCGCTGTCCCTGCGCGAGCGGCGCCGCACACTGATGGCCGTCTGGCTGACGACCGGGGTGGTGGGCCTCCTCTTCGCGCCGGTGGCCCCGGACCGCAGCCACAGCACCGGGGTGCTGCTCTTCGTCCTGACCGGCGTGCTGCTCTTGATGGGCGCCATTCTTCGCGAACGGGGCGCTGTCCAGAGGAAGTTGCTGGAGCAGGAGACCATCAGCGAGGCGGAGCGCGCCCGCCGCACGCTGCTGGAGGAACGCGCCCGGATCGCCCGCGAGCTGCATGACGTCGTCGCCCACCACATGTCGGTGATCACGGTCCAGGCCGACAGCGCCCCCTACCGCATCAGCGGGATACCGAAGGAGGCCCAGGAGGAGTTCGGGGCGATCGCCGCGACCGCACGGGAGTCCCTGGCCGAGATGCGCCGGCTGCTGGGCGTGCTGCGCAGCGAGGAGGCGGAGCGGCACCACGGCCCGGAGAAGACCCCGCAGCCGGGGATCGGTCAGCTGCCGAAGCTGGTCGAGGGAACCGTACGGGCCGGTGTGCCGGTCGAGTTGGCACTGCCGGAGGAGCTGCCCGCGCTCGAACCGGCGGTGGATCTCTCGGCGTACCGCATCGTGCAGGAGGCGCTGGCCAATGTGGTGCGGCATGCCCCGGGCGCGCGGACCCGGGTATCGGTGACCGCGACGGCGGACCGTTCGCGGCTGACCGTCCTGGTCGTCAACTCCGCGCCGCCCGCCCCGTCCGCGCCGCTGGAGACCGGCGGCACCGGGCACGGTCTGATCGGCATGCGGGAGCGGGTGCGTCTGGTGGACGGTTCGCTCGACACCGGGCCGCTGCCCGACGGCGGGTTCCGCGTCGCCGCCCGGCTTCCCCTCTCCGCACTCCCCCTATCTGCGAAGGACTCCGCCACCGCATGACCACTCGGGTGATCATCGTCGACGACCAGGCCATGGTGCGGGCGGGTTTCGCCGCGCTGCTCGCCGCACAGAGCGATATCGATGTGGTGGGCGACGCGCCGGACGGGGTGCAGGGGGTGGAGCTGAGCCGGCGGGTGCATCCCGATGTGGTGCTGATGGACGTCCGGATGCCCGAGATGGACGGGCTGGCGGCGGCGCGTCGGCTGCTCGATCCGCCGACCGGTGTCACACACCGGCCGAAGGTGCTGATGCTGACCACCTTCGACGTCGACGACTACGTCTACGAGGCGTTGCGCGCGGGCGCGTCCGGGTTTCTGCTCAAGGACGCGCCGCCGGCCGATCTGATCTCGGCCGTGCGTATCGTGGCGGCCGGCGAGGCGTTGCTCGCGCCGTCGGTGACCCGGCGGCTGATCGCCGATTTCGCCCGGCAGCGGCCGGCGAGGCGCGCGGACCGGACCGCGCTGCGGCGGAACGGCCTCACCCCGCGCGAGACGGAGGTTCTGGAGCTGATCGCCCAAGGGCTCTCGAACCAGGAGATCGCCGATGCGCTGGTGATCGCCGAGCAGACCGTGAAGACCCATATAGGCCGCGTACTGGCCAAGTTGGACCTGCGGGACCGCGCCCAGGCCGTGATCTTCGCGTATGAGTCGGGACTGGTCATCCCCGGGGGGCGGTGAGGGCCGGGAGCCGGAGGGAACCCAGGAGCAGCCCCGAGAGCAGGATCGGCCCGGAGACCGGAGGCGGCTCGGAGACCAGAGGCGGCTCGGAGACCGGAGGCGGCCCGGACGACAAGCACGGCGAGGGTGGAAGAGGAGGGGAACGGACGAGGACGGAGAGCGGCGAGGGCCCGGTGTGACAGGGCGCCGGTCTCCTGTCTGCTGCGTCCGACTCCTGCCCGCCCCGTCCCGTCCCGGCCCTCCTGCCCGGCCTGCCCGGCCTGCTCGCCTGCTCGCCTGCCACCGTCCGGCTCCCACCTCGTCCCGGCCCGGCCCGGCGCACCCCTCCCCTTCCCTCTCCATACCCTTACCCCGCCCCTCCTCCCTGAGGACTAGAGGGGGCGGCGCCTCCCACCCTGGTACCACCAGAGAGTTGGCCCCGCGGCGTGACGCCGCGTCGTACGTCCCCTTCCTACGCTTCCCTCTGTCACACCGACCAATGAGGGAGCACCACCATGCCCGTGCTGCGAACCGCCGCCCGACGCGGCAAGCGCGCACTCATCGCCGGCGCGCTCGCGGCGGTCATCGCCGTCGGCACGGGCGGCTGGGCGGCCGGTTCCGCGCAGACCGCCGTCACCGGACCCGGGCCCGGCGCCGCCGCCTGGCGCGCCGACCACTCCCTCGGCGTCCCGCTGCCGGACCCCGCGACCGCGGCCCCCGCCGACGTCGACCGCTTCTTCGCCTCGTTGACCGACGCCCAGCGGCGGGCGCTCGCTGCCCGGCATCCGCTGACCGTGGGCAACCTCGACGGCGCGCCCGTCACCCTGCGGTACGAGGCCAACTCCCGGGCCTTGAAAGCCGAACGGGCTCGGCAGCTGGCCCTCGCCACCGACCCGGCCGGCACCCTCCAGGACCACCGGCAGGCCGCCAAGGCGGCGGACCGCTGCGCCGGACTGCTCCGGCCCGGCCGCCACATACTCGCCTTCGATCCACGCGGCCGTGGTCAAGTGACCGAAGTACACGGCGACTTGGCCGCCGCACAGCGCACCGCCGTGATCGTCCCCGGTTCGGACATCGACCTGGCCTCCTTCGACCGGTCGAACGACCCGTACGGCACACCGACCGGCATGGCGACCTCGCTGCGTGCGCAGATGGCCGCCGACGCCCCCGGCACCCGTACCGCCGTGATCGCCTGGACCGGCTACACCACCCCGGTCGGCGTCGGTCCGGATGCCGCCACCGGCCGCCTGGCCGAGGCCGGTGCGCCGCGGCTCGCCCGCTTCCTGTCCGGCCTCGCCGCCACCGGCACCCCGGCGCCCGCCGTGCTCTGCCACAGCTACGGTTCGGTCGTCTGCGGTCTGGCCGCGCCGGAGTCGGGCCGCGGCGAGATCGCCGACCTGGTCGTGTTCGGCTCCCCCGGGATACGCCGGGACGGTGTGGCGGAGCTGCACACCAGTGCCCGGGTCTGGGCGGCCCGGGACGCGTCCGACTGGATCGGTGACGTCCCGAACGTCGAACTGCTGGGCCTGGGCCATGGCGCGGACCCCACCGACCCGGCCTTCGGGGCGCGCCGGGTCTCCGCCAGGACGGCCGAGGGCCACACCGGGTATCTCGCCCCCGGTACGGACTCCCTCCGCAACTTCGCCGCCATCGTCCTGGGCGATTACGCGGACGTACGCTGAGCGCTCCGACCCCGTACGGGCCCGCCGCCCGGGGAACGCCCCAGCTCACCACCGTCCAGCGCGAAACGTCCACACCCGCGCATCACCGGACCCGCTTCATCCCCCGGCCCCGCGGCGTGGGCGCCTCCCGGCCATCGCACTCCGCGCGCCCCTCGCCGGCAGACCGCAGCCCACCCGCAGCCAGTCGTCCACCTGTACCGCGCCAGCGCGGCTGTCCTCGTCGCGGGGTTCGCCCTCTTGCCCCTGGGCCTGACGGGAACAAGCCCGCGCGGAGAACAGTGCCTCGGAAGCAGGACAACAACGGCAGGCGGCACGAGGCAAGAAGCAGGCAGCCCGCAGATCGCGACCCGCACCCATCCCCACCAATCGCAGCCCCGTCCGCCCGTCAGTAGTCCGCCCGTACCGCGCCAACGCGGCCGTCCCCACCGCGGAGTTCACCGTCCTTCCCCTCACCTGGCGGGAACGCTTCCCTACGTAGAACAGCGCCGCACGGAAGCGGGACAACAGCAACGGACGGCACGAGATGAAAAGCCGACCCGCCCCCACAGACCGCAGCCCACCCGCAGCCAGTCGTCCACCTGTACCGCGCCAGCGCGGCTGTCCTCGTCGCGGGGTTCGCCCTCT
>JOEL01000032.1 GCA_000720995.1 Streptomyces celluloflavus | reverse complement strand
CGCCTTAGTCTCGTGGGCTCGGAGATGTGTATAAGAGACAGGTGTACGTGGGGAGGGGCCCGAGCGGTTCGTGGACACCACCGTGAAGCAGGGGCACTCCCGCGCACGCGGGGAGCAGGTCTGCGTGAGCTGACCGGACTGGCCACCGCCGGGGTCACCCCCGCACACGCGGGGAGCAGTACACCGTGCGGCTCTGCGAATCCCTGGCGATGGGGTCACCCCCGCACACGCGGGGAGCAGTCCAGGGGCGGCTGCGGGGCCGGGGCCGGCTCGGGGTCACCCCCGCACACGCGGGGAGCAGCGCTTAGCTCTCAGCACGGCGTCCGCGAGCGGGGGGTCACCCCCGCACACGCGGGGAGCAGAGGCGTCGGACGGCACCGGCCTGACGTTCCACGGGGTCACCCGCGGGGAGCAGGCTACGTGACCAGGGACTTTACCGTCGCCGGCCACGAGTTTCAGCAACTTTCATCGATTCAGGCATTCCGGACATGGGAGCGTCAGCAACCCCGCCACACCGCGCGCCGAGTGTGGTGTCGCCCCAGCCGTATCGCCCTGCCTAGTCCCCCGACAAAAGATTCAAGCGCGAAACCGGCCCCGCCCATACCTGACAGTGCCGAGCTGTTCAGAGAGGGGGAGGCCGTGCCTGCCGAAGACGCCCCCGACCCATACGCCACACCGCCGGTGTTTTGGGTAGAGAATGCAGATCCTGCGCCAATATCGAGGCGTGTCGAGAACGGTCCTCACCGTGCTGATCGGCATGTCGGCCTCCTGGGTCAGACGAGTTGAGAACGGTCAACTCCAGGCGCCCAGCCTGGAAATGGTCCTCCGTGCCGCCGAGTCTCTGCGCATTCAGAACCTCGATGAACTCACCAGCCACAAGATGCGCATTAACCTCTTTAACGGGCCTGGGCACCCCCAACTCCCCACCGTCGCGGACACAGTGAATCGCTTCCCGATCACTCACCAGAACAAGCCCCGTCGGGCGTTCACCTCCAGGCTCACCCATCACGGAACTGGGCAGCTCGGCACTCCGCGCCGAATCACCGGGACGTCATCGACGCATTACCGCCGGACTTGAGCCAGGATTCCCAACCAGGGGTGTAACAAGCGGAGTTGGGAACCCAACGCCACAGGCCACCCTCCGAGACGTACAGCCTGAGTCATTTCTTCATCACCTACCAGCCCGATGCGGCGCTCAAGCGGGGGGCGACCGAGCGTGGATTAGGGGCGCCTGACGAATCACGCCCGCGCCCGACGCGCAAGTGAGCGGACAGTACACACCAAGGCTGAACATAGCCCCGCAACTTGAGCTGACATCGATCTTGAAATAAGGCCGCCAACCCCGAGGTTGTCAATCGCCCGCCGTTCCCAGCTCCTTGTGGGCTATAGCGTTTCCAGCCTCCTGATTGTGTGGAGGCGGCCCGCCTTCCCCACATTCAGAAGGGGTGGAAATCACCAAACGGCGATTTTTGGATGATCTCAGAATTCAATCCATATACCCGGTCGTTTGGGTATCTCTGCCGGGTAGCAAGTTTCCTTTGCACCGTTCGAGGCGAAGGGACACGAACATGGCTGACTGGCTGCAAGTCTCCGGTGGTCTCACGACGATCTCGGTGGGGTCCAGGACGCACGTGTGGGGGGTGAACTCCCTGGGTCAGATCTACCGGATCTACCGCTACACCGGAGATCAAGGCCCCACCCCCTGGGTCAACATCTCCGGCGGCCTCACCCGCATCTCCGTCCCCGGCAAAGCCGTAGACATCGGAGTCGCCGCCGACGGCACCGTCTGGCACGTCAACGCCGACGGCGGAATCTACCGCTACACCGGAGACCAGCCGAGCTGACCTCAGGCAGCAAGCACGAGAGGCCCCTGCCGGGATCGCACGGGCCTCTCGCCCTATTTCGCCGGGCAATGTCACAACCCATCGATCCAGTTACGGCTACGCGGTGATCCGCCGGGCACCGCCCGGGAGCCGTCGAATGAGCACCGCCCCTCTCGGCGTCGCCTGCCCGCGCCTGGCCGTCCTCGTCGAGCGGCTCGCGGAGGCCGGGGGCATCCGGTCCGCGCGGTGGGCGGGGGCATTCGCCGACGTACCGCGGCAGGTGTTCGTGCCGCGCCGGTACGAGACGGAGACGAACGGCAAGGCGTCTCGGTATGGCGGAATACGGCCCCCCTGCACGAGGGCGAGAGGACGAGTTGCCGGAGATCTGCCGCGGCTTCACTCCCGTGACCGGACTCGGCCCCGGCACCGCCGAGCAGGTCGCCGCCCTGCCCCTTCCGCCTGCTGCCGGCGCTCGAACTGCCCGACGCCGAGATCGTCTACAGCAGTGTCGGCGACGGCACCATGTCGCTCCAGCTCCAAAGGCCCGGCGGCACATGGGCCCGCGCGCCACTCACCGGCGACGCCGAAGTGACGTACGGCGGTAGGGCCGGTACGGATCTCCGTTACCTGGCCGGATCCACCTCGTGCACCACGGTGTCATCGGGACCGAGTTGGCGTCCGTCGGCGGAGCGGGCTTCGGGGGTGGGGGCGTGAGTGGTCAGGGCGATGGCGCGCGGCGCAGCGGGCCTGCGTACGTGGGGAAGAGGTGCACGACCAATTCCTCAGTGGCGTACTCCCGGGGTCACCCCCGCACACGCGGGGAGGAGCATTCCGCCGGCCACGACGGACTCCAGTCCTCGGGGTCACCCCCACACAAGCAGGGAGCAGACCACGTGACCAGGGACTTTACCGTCGCCGACCACGAGTTTCAGCAACTTTCGCCGATTCGGGCATTCCGGATACGGGAGCGTCAGCAACCCCGCCACACCACGCGCCGAGTGTGGTGTCGCCCCAGCCGTATCGCCCTGCCTGATCCCCCGACAAAAGATTCAAGCGCGAAACCGGCCCCGCCCATACCCTGACAGTGTCGAGCCGTTCAGAGAGGGGCAAAGCCGTGTCTGCTGAAGGTGCTACCCCCGACCCGTACGCCACACCGTTGGTGTTTGGGCAGAGAATGCAGATCCTGCGCCAACGTCGAGGCATGTCGAGAGCGGTCCTCGGTGGCCTGATCGGCATGTCGCCCTCCTGGGTCAAACGAGTTGAGAACGGTCAACTCCATACGCCCAGCCTGGAGATGATCCTCCGCGTCGCCGAGACTCTGCGTGTTCAGAACCTCGCTGAACTCACCGGCCATACGATGCGCGTTGACCTCTTTGCCGGGCCTGGGCACCCCCGGCTCCCCGCCGTCGCGGACGCAGTCAATCGCTTCCCGATCGACTCATCAGGACAAGCCCCGTCAGCCGCTCATCTCCGGGCTCGTCTGTCCCGAGCCTGGGCTGCTCGGCACTCCGCGCCGAATCACCGGGATGTCATCGGTGCATTGCTGCCGGGCTTGATCCAGGATTCCCAACTCGCGGTGCGGCAAGCGGATTCGGGAGCAGAGCGTCGCGCGGCACAGGCCGCCCTTTCCGAGGTGTACAGCCTGAGTCAGTTCTTCATTGCCTATCAGCCCGATGCGGCGCTCCTGTGGCGGGTGGCCGAGCGGGGAATAGTGGCCGCCCAGGAATCCGAGGACCCGCACACTATTGGCGTGGCCGCGTGGCTGACCGGGCAGGCGCACCGCGACGCCGGACCGCACCACTACGACGCAGCAGACGACGTGATCCTTGCCGCATTGCGTCACCTTGAGCCACTCCTCCACGACGCGGACGACGACGTCCGCGCCATCGCCGGGGCCCTCCAGTTCGAAGTCGGGTACACCGCTGCCCGCCGCGGGAATTCGGGTACGGCCTGGCGTCATTGGGACGCGGCACGCGAGATCGCGCGGTCTCTTCCCGAGGGCTACTACCACCCCGTTACCAGCTTCTCCCGGGCCATCATGGGCGCGCACGCGGTGACGATCGCCGTTGAACTGCATTCCGGCACCGAATCGGTTCGTCAGGCTGCACGGGCCGAGGCCACGGCGATTCCCTCACGGCCACGGCGGGCCCGGCATCGTATCGAACAGGCTCGCGGCTATCAGCTCGACGGCCAACCTGATGTCGCCCTGGCGACACTCGCGCAGGCATACGAGGCGGCACCGGAGACAATCCGTTACAACGGCTACGCGCGCCGCATCGTTCTGGAGGAGACAGAGGCCAAGGCCCCGGATCGGAGACGTCGCGCCTCCGAACTGGCCACGAAAATCGGGCTGCTGGCTGCCTGAGAGGGAGGAGACACAAACTGTGTCCCCTCCCTCTTTCATGCCGTCATACGGTCGGTCCATGGATACCGAGCGTGCAGGCAGGCAGCCGGTAGAGACGTCCCAGGCACTCGCCCTTCCGATCGACTCGGTCGCCATTCGGATGACCACCGCCGCCGCGCAGGGGCTGGTTCGCAGGCCCTTGACGGATGCCCTCGCCGCCTTGGAGTGCCTGTTGTGCAGGCACATCGCGCTCCTGCTGCCCTACGCCCGCGCCCCGGGTGACTGTCCGCGCCCGGCCACGGATGCACGGCGGCTGTATGCCGCCTGACTCGACGCGATCCACGGAGCCCGGAGGCGGATCCAGTTCGCCGACGACAACACAGGCGCAGGGCGCCATCGCAAGCCCCCGAGCAAGTCAACTTCGGCAGAAAGGAAACAGCGATGATCCCAGTTGCCCATCCCCGCGAGGCGTTCCCCCTCTCCCCGGAAGGTGGCCGAATCCCGCACAGCAGCGAACAGCCGTCGGGCCCGGACACCCGGCCGTGGGTCCTCCGCTTTGCCGTGCTCCCCGATTCCGCCCGGGCCACCGCGCTCCCGCCGGCCCTGTACGACGAGGACCGGCAGATTTCCGTCGGCGTCGACACCGACCTGCTGCCGTACATGCAGACGCACTCCCCCACCATCCCGGACGGCAGCCCGGCCAATCCGCCGCCGCTCGACGAGGGCCCGAAGGACTGAGGCCGGTATGCCGACCGTCCTCGTCATCGCCGCCCGCGACGACTGGCCCACCGACCGCGTCGTCAAAACCCTGGACGAGCGCGGGGCGACCGTCTTTCGGATGGACGCAGCAGAGTTCCCCGAAGAGGCCGGCCTCGCCGCCCGCATCGACGACTCGCACGGCTGGGCCGGCGGGGTCGTCACCTCGCACCGCGAACTCGACCTCGCCGACGTCAGCGCCTGCTACTTCCGTACGCCCCATCCCTTTCGCTTCGCCGAGGGCATGTCCGACGCGGAACGACGCTTCGCGGCCGCCCAGGCACGTGCGGGATTCGGCGGCATCCTGACCGCGCTGGACTGCCGATGGGTCAGCCACCCCTCGGCCATGTCCCGCGCCGAGTACAAGCCCTACCAGCTCGCCGCCGCACGCGAATGCGGCCTCACCCTCCCCCCGACCCTGATCACCAACCGCCCGGACGCCGTCCAGGCGTTCGCCGGCGACATCCCCGGGACGATCATCTGCAAGCCCGTCGCGAGCCCCGTGTTCATCGAGGGCGACCAGCTCAAGGCCGTGTACACGCGAGTTCTCACCGAGGACGACCTCGGCGACCTCACCGGGATGGAGACGACCGCCCATCTGTTCCAAGCGTGGGTGGACAAGGCGTACGAAGTCCGCCTGACCATGGCCGGTGACCGCCCGTTCGCGGCCGAGGTCCACTCGGACACCAAGGCCGGGTATACCGACTGGCGCAGCGACTACAAGTCGCTGACGTACAAGCCGACCGCACCCCCGCCGGACGTCATCGAGAGAGTGCGGGCCTTGATGCATCGGCTTGAACTGCGCTTCGGCGCCCTTGACTTCGTCGTCTCGCCCGCCGGCGAATGGACGTTCTTGGAGGTGAACCCCTGCGGGCAATGGGACTGGATACAGCACGCCACCGGGCACCCCATCGCCGAAGGCATCGCCGACGAACTGCTAGGAGTCACCGAATGAGCACCACCCCTCTCGACGTCGCCGGCCCGCACCTGGCCGCCCTCGTCGAGCAGCTCAAGAAGGCCGAGGCCATCCGGTCCGCACGATGGGCCGAGGCGTTCGCCGCCGTACCGCGGCACGTGTTCGTGCCGCGCTGGTACGAGATGGAGATGAACGACAAGGGCATCACGGTATGGCGGAAGCAGCACGCCTTGCATGAGGGCCGACTGCCCCAGGTCTACCGCGACATCACCCTCGTGACCGCACTCGACCCCAGCACCGCCGAAAAAGTCGACACCGACGCATGGACCGGCGTCCCCACCTCCTCCAGCACCCTGCCGAGCCTCATGGCCGGCATGCTGGAAGACCTGCATATCCAGGACGGGCACCGCGTACTCGAAGTCGGAACCGGCACCGGCTACAACACCGCGCTGCTCTGCGCCCGCCTCGGCGAGCACCTCGTGCACACCATCGACATCGACCCCGAGCTCGTCTCGGCCGCGCAGTCCCGACTCGCGAAGATCGGCTACGAACCGCAGCTCGTGCCGGGCGACGGTCAGACCGGCTACCCCACAGGCGAGCGATTCGACCGCATCATCGCCACGTGCTCGGTGCATCGCCACCTGCCGGCCGCGTGGATCGAGCAGACGAGCTCCGACGGGATCATCGTCGCCGACATCGCCCTCGGCATCGAGGGAGGACTCGTCCGGGTGTCCGTCGACGGTGACGGGCGAGCGCACGGGCAGTTCACCGCGACATCCGGCCGGTTCATGGCCGCCCGGAGCGACGCGAGTACCTACCCGGTACCGGAACGGGCACCGTACGCAGCGGAGACCGGGACGCGCCCCACCACGGTCACGGCATCGGACGTCCGGGCCAACTACCCCTTCCGCCTGCTGCTCGCACTCGAACTGCCCGACGCCGAGATCGTCTACAACAGCGCCGACGACGGCACCATGTCGCTCCAGTTTCAAAGGCCCGACGGCGCATGGGCCCGCGCGCCGCTCTCCGGCGACGCAAGCGTGACGTACGGCGGTGAGGCGGATCTCTGGCAGACGGTTGAAGCCGCATGGCAGTGGTGGAACGAGCAGGGCCGCCCGGCCCAGGACCGGTTCGGCTACGCCCGTGAACCCGAAGGGGCCACGCAGGTCCGGCACCTCCCCACAGGGCGGCGCTGGACGGTCTGAGCCCCGGGCATGACCAGCCAGCTCATCACGGCATCTCCGTGGGGCTCTCTCCGCTGGGGCGTTGCGGTCTTCCGCCCCCGGACGGCCCGCCACCCGATACGCCTCTCCGCTACCCCGCCGGATCCACCTTGTGCACCACGGTGTCATCCGGGCCGAGTTGGCGGCCGTCGGCGGAGATGACTTCGAGGGTGGGGAGCGGGCGGCCGTGTCGGCTGTCGACCAGCTCCGAATGCGGCTCGTCCGGTTCGAAGAAGTGGACCTCGCCCCACTGCCGCAGCGCCACGATGACGTGGAACAGGTCCTTGCCCTTGGGGGTCAGGACGTACTCGTGGTACGCGCTGCCGTCGGACGCCGGGACCATGTCGAGGATGCCGCCGGCGACGAGGGCGCGCAGGCGCGTGGTGAGGATGTTCTTCGCGACGCCCAGGCTGCGCTGGAACTCTCCGAACCGGCGGCTGCCGTCGAACGCGTCGCGCACGATCAGCAGCGACCACCAGTCGCCGATCGCATCGACCGACCGGGCCACCGGGCAGTCGCTCTCGTTGAAACGCGTCCGCTTGACCATGGCGTTCTCCGTGGAGGTTGTCTCGGAGGTGATCTCGTAGGTGATCTCGGAGGTGCTTTCCGTGGAGGGCGTTCCCCATGGACGCGCCCTCCGTATAGGCACGCCCTCCATAGGGATGCGCTCTCCCCATGGATGCACTCTCCATGAGATTACGGTTGCAACATGCTACCAGTCACGGCTAGCGTCACCCCCGACAGAAGCGGTAGCAAGATGAAACCAATCTTCAGGGGGTGCGGTATGCCCATCGCCGACGAAGGCAGAGGCGAAGGCGAAGGCGGATGCGAAACAGCGCAGGCCCCCGCCCCCGGCGACGTCAGAACGCCGGACGCCGAGCCCGGCCGGACACCCAGCCACACCCCCGACCGGACACCCAGCCACACCCCCGACCGCCCCCTCTCCCCCCTCTCCCCCCGCACCGTGTTGCTCTTCGCGGTCGCCTGCGGGGCGGCGGTCTCCAACGTCTATCTCGCGCAACCGCTGCTGGCCACGCTGAGCCAGGACTTCGGGATCAGCGCGGCGACGATCGGCGCCGTGGTCACCCTCACCCAGGTCGGGTACGGGCTGGGGCTGTTCTTCCTCGTACCGCTGGGTGACCTGGTCGACCGGCGGCGCCTCGTCATGATCCAACTGCTCCTCCTGGCGGCGACCCTGATCGCGGTCGGCACCGCGGCGACCGCACCGATCCTGCTCGCCGCCATCGCCGCGGTCGGCTTCCTCGCCGTGGTGACCCAGACGCTCGTCGCCTTCGCCGCCTCGCTGGCCGGAGCGGACCGGCGCGGGCGCGTCGTCGGCCTGGTGACCAGCGGTGTGGTCACCGGCATCCTGCTCGCCCGTACCGCCTCCGGTCTGCTGGCCGACCTCGCGGGCTGGCGGTCGGTCTACCTCGCCTCGGCCGCCCTCACCCTCGTCCTCACCCTGGCCCTGTACCGCGTACTGCCGCGGCGCACCACGCCCCGCCCGGCCCTGCGCTACGGGCAACTCCTGCGCTCCACCGTCACGTTGTTCGCCGAGGAACGGCTGTTCCGTGTCCGGGCCCTGCTCGCGCTGCTCATCTTCGCGGCCTTCAGCACCCTGTGGAGCTGTGTCGCCCTGCCGTTGAGCGCACCCCCGATGTCGCTGTCGCACACCGCGATCGGCGCGTTCGGCCTCGTCGGCGCGGCGGGCGCGCTCGCGGCGGCCCCGGCCGGCCGCCTCCACGACCGCGGCTTCGCCGGGCCGACCACCGGGATCGCGCTGGTCCTCCTCGTCCTGTCCTGGCTCCCTCTCGCCGCCACCCGGCAGTCCCTGTGGGCGCTGGCGATCGGCGCGCTCGTCCTCGACCTCGCCGTACAGGCCGTGCACGTCACCAACCAGAGCCTGATCTACGCCCTGCGCCCGGACGCGGGCAGCCGGCTGATCGGCGGCTACATGGTCTTCTACTCGATCGGCAGCGCGACCGGCGCCCTCGCCTCGACCACCGTCTACGCACGGGCCGGGTGGGGCGCCGTATGCGTCCTGGGCGCCGTGTTCAGCGCCCTCGCGCTCCTGGTGTGGGCGGTGACCCTGCGCGGCACCACCACGGCACGGCGGCGCACCACCAGGCCATAGTCGTACGACCGCCGTAGCCATACGACCGCCGTAGCCACTCGGTCCCCAGCCGTAACCGGTCTGCTCGTAGCGGCGGATGGTCCGGGGGAGCTCGGTGGCCGGCCCGCTGAAGGGGCGGCGAGGTCACCGATCCGCGCACCCCCGGGCCCCGGCCTCCCCCTACGGCGAAAGGTCTAGCCTCGGCAGCGTAGGGCGATGAGCCAGGAGGAGTGCAGGATGCGGATCACGGTGCTGACGGTTCCGGAGTGCCCGAACGCCCCGCTGGCGGTCGAGCGGGTCACCGCCGCCCTGGCGGGCCGTTCGGCGGCGGTGGAACTGGTCGAGGTGCTCGATCAGGCGCAGGCCACCGAGCTGGGGATGACCGGCTCGCCGGCGGTCCTGCTGGACGGGGTGGACCCGTTCGCCCCGGCGGGGGCGGTGCCGAGCATCTCGTGCCGCCTGTACCGGGAGGCGGACGGCGCGGTCTCCGGGGCACCCAGCGTGGCGGCCCTGCGCGCGGCCCTCGACGGGGCGGGCTTGCCGGAGACCGCCGTACCGGGCGACTGCTGCGAGGCGGCCGCGCTCGATGCGAACGCACTCGAAGCGGACGTACTCGATACGGACGCACTCGATACGGACGCACTCGATGCGGTCGGCCGCGGCGGACAGGGGCGTCGGGCACCGGCCGAGCGGGGGCTGCGGGCGGTGCACCAGGCGGTACTTCGGCACTTCGCCGCCACCGGGGCCGCGCCCGAGCCGGATGTGCTGGAGCCGGTCGCCGCCACGGCGGGCCGAAGCGCCGTCGAGGTGCTGGACGAGCTGGCCCGGGAAGACTTCCTGACCCTGGACGCGGACGGGCGGATCGCGGCGGCCTACCCCTTCTCGGCCGCGCCCACCCGCCACCGCGTACGGATCGCCGACGGCGCCGAGGTGTGGTCGATGTGCGCGATCGACGCGCTCGGCATCCCGGCGATGCTGGGCCGGGACGCGGTGATCTCCTCCACGGACCCGGTGACCGGCGATCCGGTAACCGTCACCACGGACGGCGGGACGCCGGTCTGGGAGCCGGCGGGCGCGGTGGTGTTCGTCGGCCGGCGCCCCGGCGGCGGCCCCGCGGCCGCGGTCTGCTGCGACGCGCTGAACTTCTTCACCGGCGAGACCACCGCCCGCGCCTGGGCGGACGAGCACCCGGAGGTCCCCGGCCACATCGTCGGCCAGGCACGCGCCGAGGAGATCGCGACGCGTACCTTCGGCCCCCTGCTCGCTCCCTGACCGCTCCCTGACCGCTCCCTGACCGCTGGTTACGTCGCCCGGGGGCCTCGCGCTCGGTGAACCTGACCGGTGGCCGTCAGCAGGCGGGGAGGAGCACGGGAGATCAGCGGACGGGGACGAACCCGGAGGTCACCGGACGGGGAAAAGCTCCGAGACCGGCGAACGGGGACGGACTCAGAAATCAGCGGCCGGGAAGAAGCTCCAAAACCAGCCCCCGAACCCGCCGTTCGATCTCCTCGCGGATCGGCCGGACCGCGTCGACGCCCTGCCCGGCGGGGTCGTCGAGCTGCCAGTCCAGGTACTTCTTGCCGGGGAAGACCGGGCAGGCGTCGCCGCAGCCCATGGTGATGACGACGTCGGATGCCTGGACGGTCCCGGCGGTGAGCGTCTTCGGGGTCTCGGCCGAGATGTCGATGCCGACCTCGTGCATCGACTCGACGACGGCCGGGTTGACGGTGTCGGCGGGGGCGGAGCCGGCCGAGCGGACCTCGATCCGGCCCCGGCCGAGGTGGCTGAGGAAGGCGGCGGCCATCTGCGACCGCCCGGCGTTGTGGACGCACACGAACAGCACCGACGGCACCACGGACGACTCCGCGGACGGCACCACGGACGACGTCACTGGCTGCACCACGGACGACACCACCGACGGCTCCACAGACGACACCACTGGCTGCTCCAAAGATGACACCACCGACGGCTCCACCACCCCCTCTGCGTCCTCAGACACGAGCAGCCCCTTCCGCACAGGCAGCCGAATCGCCCACAGACTCCGGGGAGTTGGGAAAGAAGCGACGGGCCGCAAGCGCGACGTAAACCAGCCCGATCAGTACCGGGACCTCGATCAGCGGGCCGACGACCCCCGCCAGGGCCTGGCCGGAGGAGGCTCCGAAGGTGGCGATGGCGACCGCGATGGCGAGTTCGAAGTTGTTGCCGGCGGCGGTGAACGCCAGCGTCGTCGCGCGCGGGTAGTCGAGGCCGACGGCCTTGCCGAGGGCCATGGATCC
This sequence comes from Streptomyces celluloflavus, assembly GCA_000720995.1. GTDB lineage: Bacteria > Actinomycetota > Actinomycetes > Streptomycetales > Streptomycetaceae > Streptomyces > Streptomyces celluloflavus. The sequence continues at coordinate 62,944 of JOEL01000032.1, read as the reverse complement.
GGCCCACATCACGGCGAAGTACACCAGCAGCGGCAGCGCGATCCGCACCACGTCGAGCGGCTTCGAGGTGATCGCGTCGCCCTGGAGGGCGAAGAGCAGGACGATGGTGAACAGCAGGCCGTAGAGGGCGAACGGGCCGATACGGGGGATCAGCTTCGACTCGTACCAGGCTCTGCCCTTGGCCTTCTCGCCCAGCCGTCGGGTGAGGAACCCGGCGGCGAGCGGGATGCCGAGGAAGATCAGGACGGAGCGGGCGATCTCCCATACGGACACGTTCAGTCCGGTGCTCTGCAGGCCGAGCCAGCCGGGCAGGACCGAGAGGTAGAACCAGCCGAGCGCGGAGAACGCAAGCACCTGGAAGACCGAGTTCAGGGCGACGAGTACGGCGGCGGCCTCGCGGTCGCCGCAGGCCAGGTCGTTCCAGATGATGACCATGGCGATGCAGCGGGCCAGTCCGACGATGATCAGCCCGGTCCGGTACTCCGGCAGGTCCGGCAGGAAGACCCAGGCGAGGGCGAACATGATCGCCGGGCCGAGGATCCAGTTCAGTACGAGGGACGGTACGAGGAGACGGCGGTCGCGGGTGACGGTGTCGAGGCGGTCGTAGCGGACCTTGGCCAGCACCGGGTACATCATCACCAGCAGGCCGAGCGCGATCGGCAGCGAGACGCCGGTGACGGTCACCTTCGCCAGCGCGTCACCCAGCCCGGGAACGAGCCGGCCCAGTCCCAGGCCGACGCCCATCGCGAGCAGGATCCACACGGCGAGGAAGCGGTCCAGGAACGACAGCCGGGCCGCCACCGGGCCCGCGGCCGTGGCTTCGCGGCTCACGCGGGGACCTCGCCGGAATCGTGCAGGGGCTGTCCGGCGGTACGGGTGAGGATGCCGGCGAGCCGGTCGGTCATCTCCGGCAGCAGCCGGTAGTGCACCCACGTCCCGCGCCGCTCGGAGGCGATCAGACCGGCCTCGCGCAGCAGCTTGAGGTGGTGGGAGATGGTCGGCTGCGACAGCTCGAACGCCGGGGTCAGATCGCAGACGCACACCTCGCCGCCCGCCCGCGAGGCGATCATCGACAGCAGCCGCAGCCGCACCGGATCGCCCAGGGCCTTGAAGACCTTCGCCAGCTCCGCCGCCTGATCCTCGGCCAGCGGCGCGGCCAGCAGGCCGGGGCGGCAGGCGTCCGGGCCGCCGCCCTGCCCGAGCACCACGAACTCTTGATTCGACATGCTTCTATATTGACGTTCTTCGACTCAAGGCGCAACACTGAATCGAAACCCATCGATACAAGCCATTGATACAAGCCGTTCAGAGAGATCAGGGAGATCGTCATGTCCCGTGTCCAGCTCGCCCTCAACGTCGCCGACCTCGAAGCGTCGGTGGCCTTCTACTCCAGGCTCTTCGGCGTCGAACCGGCCAAGCGCCGCCCCGGTTACGCGAACTTCGCCCTCACCGAGCCCCCGCTCAAGCTCGTCCTCATCGAGGGCGAGCCCGGCCAGGACACCCGCCTGGACCACCTCGGCGTCGAGGTCGAGAGCACCGGCCAGGTGACCGCCGCGACCGAGCGCCTCAAGGAGGCGGGCCTGGCCACCTTCGAGGAGAACGACACCTCCTGCTGCTACGCCGTCCAGGACAAGGTCTGGGTCCACGGCCCCGGCCGCGAACCGTGGGAGGTCTACGTCGTCAAGGCCGACGCCGACACCCTCGGCGAGAGCCCCTTCCAGAACGACGACGCCTGCTGCACCGGCTCCTCGGCCGCCGGGTAGCCCGTCGGCGAATCGCCCAGCAGCCCCGCAGGCCAGTAGGCCGGCAGGCCCGCAGGGCAGAACAGCGACGTGGACCCTCGTGCTGCTGCGGACGCGTACCGCGCTCAAGGGGAGTCGTACCGGCGGGCTCCGCGCGGTCACCGTCATCGGGTGTGTCCTGCTGGTGGTGAATCTCGTCGAGGCCGTGCTGCCGGGCGCCTTCCCCGCGTGGATGCGCGTGGAGATGCTGTTCATCGCCGCGATGATGGCGGCCCTGGCGGCGGCGTCGTTCCGGGCCCACCGGAATTCACCGGCCGGCCGCCGATGACCGGGCCGCAGAACGACGGTGACGGCGCGGCCGGTTCGTCCGCGCCCCCCTCGGGCCCGGGTGCGCGTCGGCGGCGGCTCGACGAGGACCAGCGCCGGGCGGAAGCTAGCGGACATCCTGCTCGCCGGTATCCGGCGAAGCTGACGACCGGCGAAGCTGACGTCCAACGGAGCTGACGCCCGGCGGAGCTGACATCCGGCGAAGCCGACGCCCGGTGGACGGCTCCGCCTACTCGGCGCGATGCTGCCGCGTGGGCACGCCGAGTGTCTTGATCTCCTTCATCGTCAGGTGGGATTCGAGGCGGAGCACGGCGGGCAGGCAGCTGAGTTTGCCGGTGAGGAAGGTTTCGTAGGCGGCGTGGTCGGCCACGGCGACGCGGATGAAGTAGTCGGGGCGCCCGTACATGCGACGGAACTCGATGACCTCGTCGTAGGAGGCCACGATGGACTCGAACTCCTCGAAGCTCGTGCGGTCCTGGGCGTAGATCTCGACGTCGACGAGGACCTCCAGCCCGCGGCCCATCGCCTCGGGGCTGATGACGGCCCGGTACCCGGTGATGACACCGGCCTCCTCCAGCCGCTTGACCCGCCGCAGACAGGGCGGCGGGGTCAGGCCGACCCGCTTGGCCAGCTCGACGTTGGTCAGCCGCCCGTCCTGACGGAGATGAAACAAAATTTCCCTGTCAAGGTCATCCAGGCTCACTTCATTGCTCATAGCGCCAGGATAGAGCGATAAGTAGCAACCATATGAGGCCGGATTCTTTCTAAAATTTCCCCATGCACATAAGCCCTGCCGTTACCGGGGACCGGCCCCTGCCCGCGCCCGCCCCGCCGCCCGCGCCCGCCTCCGCGGCACGGGCGGCGTTCAGAGACTCGGCGGGCGCCGGTCTGGGGTTCATCCCGATCGGCCTCGCCTTCGGGGCGCTCGCGACCCAGTCGGGCCTGGACTGGTGGTGGGCGGGGCTGTCCGCGGCGGTCGCCTTCGGCGGCTCGTTCGAGTTCCTGCTCATCGGCCTGGTCACCGCCACCGCCCCGCTGGCGGCCATCGCGCTCTCCGCGTTCATGGTGAACGTCCGGCACGTCTTCTACTCGCTCTCCTTCCCCCTGCACCGCGTATCCGGCCGCCTCGGCAAGACGTACGCCACCTTCGCCCTGTGCGACGAGGCGTACGCGCTGACCACCGGGAAGGCGGCCCGCTCCTGGTCCAGCCCGCGCATCCTGTGGGTCCAGCTCCTCCTGCACCTGTACTGGGCGGGCAGCGCGGTGGCCGGGGCCCTGCTCGGCTCCCTCATCCCGGACGGCGTCACCGGTCTGGACTTCGCGCTCACCGCCATGTTCACCGTCCTCGCCCTCGACGCCGTCCGGGACCTGCGCGGCGACCTGCCCACCCCGGCGCTCGCCCTGCTCAGCGCCCTGGCCGCCCGGCTCCTCCTCCCCGACCAGCTGCTCCCGGCCGCCTTCGCCCTCTTCACGGCCGCCCTCCTGGCCCGCCACCTCGCCACCGGCAGGAGGGCGACCCGTGCCTGACACCCGCTACGCCATCGCCGCCGTCCTCGTCGCCGCCGCCGTCACCTGGGGCCTGCGCGCCCTCCCCTTCGCCGCGCTCACGCCCCTGCGTGCCAGCAGGACCGTCCAGTACCTCAGCGCCCGCATGCCCGCCGGCGTCATGGTGATCCTCGTCGTCTACTGCCTGCGCGACCTCCCCCTCCCCCACGCCCGCGCGCTGGCCCCGCTGATCGCCCTCGCGGTCACCATCGGCCTGCACCTGTGGCGCCGCAACGCGCTGCTGAGCATCCTCGGCGGCACGGTCACCCATGTGATCCTGGCCAGCGCGGTCTTCACCCCCTGAGTCCCGGACGCCCCGCCCGCCCCGGACGCCCGACACCGTCGCGCGCCACCGAGGTTCGGCCCTCTCACCAGGTAGGCGTCAGCTCCGCCCACACCGTCTTACGGGGCGGCGGCCCGGTCGTCACCCCCCACCGGTCGGCCAGCGCCGCCACCATCAGCAGCCCGCGCCCCGACTCGTCGTCCGGTGACGGGCTGCGGCGGACGTCGGGCAGCCGGTCGCCCCGGGTGTCGATGGCCTCGATACGGAGCGTGTCCTCGCCCGTATCGGCAGGGGTGACCGTGACGACGATCCGGAAGTCCCGCCCCGGTACGCGGCCGTGCAGCGCGGCGTTCGCGGCCAGCTCGGCGACGATCTGCGCCGCCGCCTCGAACGGCAGCCCCCAGGACCGGAGTTGCTCGGTCACCAGCAACCGGCCGAGCCGGGCGCCCCGGCGGGTGGCGGAGAGCTGCACGCTGAACTGCCGTACCGGGGCGGGCGGCTCGGCCACCGACCGGGGCCGGGACGGCGATCGCTGCTCAGTTCGGATTCGGGTGATTTCTTGATTCACGTCACTCAGCGTGGCCAACTGTGCTTACGCTGAAAAGTAATGACGCGCGTGCGCACGGTAACTGTCCGGCACGTGGTCCGGATCCGTCCGGGCAGTCCGCCGTGCGGTTCGGCGGCGCGACTCGTTGAGTACGAGCACGACAAGTACGCCACGACGAAGGTGGGCACGCATGAGCGTGGACAGCGACGGTACGGAACGTACGGACTACACAACCGACGGGGCGGACGGCCCCGGCTGGGATCCCGGCCTGGACGACGAAGGCACGGCCGTGCTGAAGGCGATCGGCCGCCAGCTCAAGATGTGGCGGGAGGCGGCGGGGCTCCGCCAGGCGGAGTTCGGCGCGGCGATCGGCTACAGCGACGAGATGGTCTCCTCCGTCGAACGCGGCCGCCGCGCCCCGAAGCCGCAGTACCTGGAGAAGGCCGATGAAGTCCTGGGCGCCCGCGGCAAGATCGAGGGGATGAAGAAGGACGTCGCGGAGGCCCGTTACCCGAAGAAGGTTCGGGACCTGGCGCGGTTGGAAGATGACGCGGTTGAGCTGGGCGCGTACAGCAACACCACCATCCATGGTCTTTTGCAGACCGAGGAGTACACACGCGTGCTGTTCGGCCGACGGCAACCCACGTACGGAGAGGACGAAATCGAGCGCCTCGTGGCCGCCCGGATGGCACGACAGGAAGTTTTCGAGCGACGCCCCGCACCGCTGCTGACCTTCGTACAGGAGGAGGCGCTGCTTCGACGCCCGATCGGGGGCAGAATGGTGCTACGGCGCCAGCTCGAACGTCTGCTGGAATTGGGAAAGTTGCGGAACGTGGAGATTCAGGTGATGCCCACGGAAACCGAGGAGCACGCCGGGCTCGGCGGCTCGTTTCGAGTGCTGAAGCTCAGTGATGGCACGACAGTTGGGCACAACGAAGTCCAGCTCACCAGCCGCCTGATCGCCAACCCGAAGGAAGTCCACGTCCTTGAGATGCGCTATGGAATGATCCGGGCACAAGCTCTCAGGTCACGGGAGTCCCTGGCCTTCATCGAGAAACTGCGGGGAGAGACATGAGCCTCAAGCCCACCATCGGAGAAGCTTCCACGCTGGAGTGGACCAAGAGCAGCTACAGCACCGACGACGGTCCCGACTGCGTCGAGGTGGCTTGGATCAAGAGCAGCTACAGCAGCAACGACGGCCCCGACTGTGTCGAGGTCGCCTCCGCCCCCGACACCATCCGCGTCCGCGACTCCAAGAACGTCCACGGTGCGCAGCTCGCCTTCGCACCGACCTCCTGGGCCGACTTCGTCGCGTTCGCCCGTAAGGGCTGACCGGGCGGGTCAGGCCGCCATCGCCAGCTCCGGGTCCTCCCGGAGTTTGGCGAGGGCGCGGGAGACCGCGCTCTTGACCGTACCGATGGAAACCTCCATCACCTCGGCGGTCTGGGCCTCGCTCAGGTCCTCGTAATACCTGAGGACGACCATGGCCCGCTGGCGGGCGGGCAGCCGCATCACGGCGCGCCACATCGCATCCCGCAGACCCTGGAGCTCCGCCGGGTCCGGGGCCGGGGTCGGGTCCGGCTCCGGCATCTCGTCGCAGGGGAACTCGTCCACCTTGCGCTTGCGCCACTGGGAGGTGCGGGTGTTGAGGAGCGCGCGGCGCACATACCCGTCCAGGGCCCGGTGGTCCTCTATCCGCTCCCAGGCCACATAGGTCTTGGTGAGGGCGGTCTGGAGCAGGTCTTCCGCGTCGTTCGGGTTGGCGGTGAGCGACCGCGCGGCGCGCAGCAGCACCGGCCCCCGGGCCCGTACATAGGACGAGAACGACGGGAACACAGCGGCGGTCGAAGCGCTTGTGCACACTGGCGTGGTCATGGCTCCACGCTAGAAGCGCCGACTGGCTGGTTGTATCGCCCCAAGGTGCTGAAGACTTCTCCCCCTGAAGTTGTACAGGTGGTGCTCTCTCCACCTCCTTAGGGCGGACGGCTCTCCTCCTACCCCTAGGAGGTGGGCCGTGTGAAGGTGTCCCCTCGGGTACGGCTCGGGACGAGGGGGCGGGCGACGGTGATGGTGCGCGAGAGCAGATGGTGGCGGTGGGTGGTGGCGGTGCTGGTGGCCGCTGCCGGGGCGGTCCTGCTCGGCCCTGGTGCCACGGGGCCCGGCGAGGCCGGAGGTGCGGGGGACAGCCCCGCTGACCAGGCGTTGTTCACCCTGCGCTCCCATGACCCGTACGTCATCGAGTGGGCGAACCCCACGGCCGTGCCGCGGCTGACACCCGCGTTCGAGAACACCGGGCGCGGCGCGGCGGACCGTGGGGTGGTCTTGCGCGTCACGCTCACCGATGCCCGGTTCGACACCGCCGGCGGCTACCGCAACTGCTACTACGCGGAGAACCACCGCACCGTCTACTGCGAGTTCCCGGACCGCGTCCCCGTCGGCGCCGCGTTCGAGACCGCCGAGCCCCTCCCGAAGGTCCTCGCGGGCTACCAGGAGCTCACCGGGTCGTACGCCTATGCCGTCTGGCCGCTGGGGGGTGCCGCCCCCGCCCGCACCGAGGACTACCGCGCGCACTACCGGCGGGGCACGGACCCCGCGCTCCGCCTCCGGCCGACGGTCCTCGGCCCGCACGGGGACGGCGGGGAGCTGCGCTTCCGGTGGGCCGGCTACGAGGGCCCGGCGGACTGGTCCGTCACCGGCGTCACGATCCGCGGCCGGATCGGGGAGTACGCGGAGGTGGGTGTACCGCGGCCCCGTGCCACACCGGGGCCGGGCCCGCAGCGGGTGCGCGTGGAGGTGCCGCCGGGCACGACCCTCGCCCCGCTCTCACGGGAGGAGCGGGAGGGCACCCCGTCCGAGGTGACCTACTGCGCACGCGACGACCAGGACGGGAACATCTACTGCGGGGACGTCAACTGGAGCACCCTGCGGGTGCGGATCGACCGGCGGGTCGAGGGCGCCGAGGGACGGCTCTCGGTACCCGAACCCGCCAACGGCGACACCGACGCCGCCAACAACTCCGCGCCGATCAAGGTCGAGATCACCGGGGCGGCCCGGCCGGGTCATGCCGTACCGCCCGTCTCCGCCGCCCCCTCCCCGTCGGCCGAGTCCGCCTCGTCCGGCGACGGCGCCGGGGACATCGCGCTCGTCGCGGCCGTCTCCGCCGCCTCGGTCGCCGCGCTCGCCCTGGTGGCGCTCCTCCTCGCCCGCCGGGGACGCGCTCAGCAGGCGGCGCCGGACGTCAGCCGTCCGTGCCGAGGATCAGGCCCGAGGTGGGGACGCCGGTCCCGGCGGTGACCAGGACGCGGGCCGCGTCCGGGACCTGGTTGACGGAGGAGCCGCGCAGCTGGCGGACGGCCTCGGCGATGCCGTTCATGCCGTGCAGATACGCCTCGCCGAGCTGGCCGCCGTGGGTGTTCAGCGGCAGCGCGTCCGCCGCGACGAAGTCGGCGGCCTCACCGGGCCCGCAGAAGCCGAACTCCTCCAGCTGCATCAGGACGAACGGCGTGAAGTGGTCGTAGAGGATGGCGACATCGATATCGGCGGGGGCCAATCCGGCGGTCCGCCACAGCTGGCGGGCCACCACGCCCATCTCGGGCAGGCCGGTCAGCTCGTCCCGGTAGAAGCTGGTCATCTGCTCCTGGGCGCGGCCCGCGCCCTGCGCCGCGGCCGTGATCACCGCGGGCGGACGGCGCAGCGTGCGGGCCCGCTCGGTGGAGGTGACGACGATCGCCTGGCCGCCGTCGGTCTCCTGGCAGCAGTCCAGCAGCCGCAGCGGTTCGACGATCCAGCGGGAGGCGGCGTGCTCGGCGAGGGTGATCGGCCGGCCGTAGAAGTACGCGGCGGGGTTGCGGGCGGCGTACCGGCGGTCGGTGACGGCGACATGCCCGAAGGCGTCCGGCGTCAGCCCGTACGTATGGAGGTAGCGCTGCGCGGCCATGGCGACCCAGGAGGCGGGGGTGAGCAGTCCGGCGGGGAGGTTCCAGCCGAGCGCGGTGCCCTCGGCGGAGGGCTCGCGCCGCTGGACGCCGGAACCGAAGCGGCGGCCGGAGCGTTCGTTGAAGGCCCGGTAGCAGACGACCACCTCGGCGACACCGGACGCGACCGCCAGCGCCGCCTGCTGGACGGTGGCGCAGGCCGCGCCGCCCCCGTAGTGGACGCGGGAGAAGAACGACAGCTCGCCGATACCGGCCGCCTGCGCGACGGTGATCTCCGGGCTGGTGTCCATGGTGAAGGTGACGAGGCCGTCCACGTCGGCGGGGGTGAGCCCGGCGTCGTCCAGCGCGGCCCGCACCGCCTCGACGGCGAGTTTCAGCTCACTGCGGCCGGAGTCCTTGGAGAACTCGGTGGCGCCGATACCGACGATGGCGGCCCGGCCGCCGAGTGAGTCCGCGCGGTGGATGCTCATCGGGGCGCTGCTCCCTGGCGGGTGGGGGCGGTATCGGGGGCCGTATCGGGGGTGGTCTCGGGGGTGGCGGCGTTCTCCGGAGCGGTGACGGTGAGGGTCGCGGTGCCGGTGACGTGGTGGCCGAGGCCGTTCGTACCGGTGATCCGGACCTGGGCCGTGGCGCCCTCGACGGCGGTGACCGTGCCGCGCAACACCATGGTGTCGCCCGGGTAGTTGGGCGCGCCGAGGCGGATCGCGAGCTTGCGCAGGACGGTGTGCGGGCCGAAGTGGTCGGTGAGGTAGCGGCCGACGAGGCCGTTGGTGGTCAGGATGTTCATGAAGATGTCCGGGGAGCCCTTCTGCCGGGCGGCCTCGGCGTCGTGGTGCACATCCTGGTAGTCGCGCGAGGCGAGGGCCCCGGCGACGATCAGGGTGCGGGTGATGGGGACGGTGAGCGGGGGGAGTTCGTCACCGGGCGCGGTCGTGCCGGTCGCGGTCATACGGGGATCCCTTCGCCGGTCGCCGGGCCGCCGCCGGCGTCCGCGTCTCTGCCGTCCACGCCTTCGCCTTCCCCTTCCGTGAGCAACGTCCCCAATTCCTCCAGCAGTTGGGCGCCGGAGCCGAGGTACGCATCCAGTTGGCGGCCCCACAGGAAGTGGCGGTGGACGGGGTGGCCGGTATCGGCGCCCAGGCCGCCGTGCAGATGCTGACCGGTGTGTACCACCCGCTTGCCCGCCTCGGACGCCCACCAGGCGGCGGTCAGCGCGTGCGGGGCGGCGTCCAGGCCCGCGTCCCGGCGCCAGGCGGCCTCGTAGACGGTCACCCGGATCGCCTCGGTGTCCAGGTGGGCGTCGGCGGCGCGCAGCAGGACGCCCTGGTTGGTGGAGAGCGGGCGGCCGAACTGTTCGCGGGTGGCGGTGTGGCTGACCGCGCGCGCCAGCGCACCCGCGCAGACCCCGGCCTGGAGGGCGGCGAAGGCGGTACGGGCGGTGGCGAGGACATCGTCGTACGGCGCCGCCCCCGACTGCCCCGGCTCTCCCAGCGGTTCGGCCGGGGCGTCGCGCAGCGTCAGGCGGCCCGCCGACCAGGGGGCGGTGGTCGCCACCGGTTCGATGCCGACGCCGGGAGCTGTGGCCCGTACGAGCCACAGCCGGCGGTCGGCGTCCGGGACCAGGAGCAGGGTGGCCGCGTCCAGCCAGGGGACCAGGGGGACGGTGCCGGTCAGCCGCGCCCCCGGACCGGCCGCGTCCCGTACCGCCACCGGCAGGGCGCCTCCCACGTCCCCCGGGAACGCGCCGGTCGCCACCGCCGACCCGTCCCGCAGCCCCGGCAGCAGCCGGTCCCGCTGTTCGGCGGTGCCGTGTCCGCCGATCGCGAGCAGGCCGTAGACGCAGGTCGCGGCGAACGGTACCTGTGCGGTCGTCCGGCCCTGCTCCTCCAGCAGCAGGGCGAGTCCGAGCAGCCCGATGTCCTCGACCGCGCCCGGCAGCCCGGCCGCGCAGAGCGCCCGCCACAGCCCGGTGTCGGTGGCCGTGCCCAGCGCGGCCAGCCGCTCGGGCGTGGAGAGCTCGGCGAAGATCTCCGCCGCCAGTCCGCTCGCGGCGCGCTGCTCCTCGGTAGCCGTGAAGTCCATCTCAGCCCGCACCCCCGGCCCGGAAGAAAGGCAGCTCCAACTCGGGGTCCACCCGCCGGAATTCCAGCCGCACGGGCATCCCGATCCGCACCTCGTCGTGCGCCACCCCGACCACGTTGCCGAGGATCCGCACCCCTTCCGCCAGCTCGACCAGTGCCACCGCGTACGGGCTCGCGGGGTGCGGGGCCGGGGCGTCCTCCACCGGTCCGGGCGTGGCGAAGGCGGGGAACGGCGGGTGGTGCATCACCACGTACGAGTAGACGGACCCCGCGCCGCCCGCCTCGACGGTGTCCCACTCCGGCGATCCGCACGCCTGGCACCCCGGCAGCCAGGGGAACCGCAGCCGCCCGCACCCGCCGCACCGCTGGATCAGCAGCCTGTGCTCGGCGACCCCGGCCCAGAACCCGGCGTTGTCCCGGTTGATGACGGGGCGCGGCCGTCTGGGGACGGCGGCGGGGTCGGGGGTGGGAGTGGGCTCGGATGGCACTCCGGGACCGGACGTCCTGGCCGCGGGTGCGTACTTGAGAATCCGGAAGCGGTGCGTCCCGGCCGGCTCCCCGTCCGCCCGTACGTCCATCCGCGTCGTCACGAAGTACCCGGTGCCCAGCTTCGTCGTCTTGCGCGCCGACACCGATTCGATGACCGCGTCGAAGGTGATCCGGTCACCGGGCCGCAGCGGACGGAGATACTCCTGCTCGCAGTCGGTGGCGACGACGGAGCGGAACCCGGCGCCGTCCAGCAGCCCGAACAGTTCGTCGTACGCCGCCGAGCGGTCGGTGTGGCCGGACAGTCCGCCCATCGTCCACGCCTGGAGCATCGTCGGCGGGGCGACGGCGGCCGGGCCCCGGTAGGCGGGGTGGGCATCGCCCATCGCCTCGCACCAGTGCCGGATCATCGGCTCGTTGACGGCGTCCTTGCCGGTCCCGGCGGTCGCCGCGGCCCGCCCCTCGTAACGCTTCAGCGCGGCGTACAGCGCGTCGCCCGACGAGCCGTCCGGCGGACCGTTCTGCGTGCCGTCCCGCTCCCCTGCTTCTCTGTTCACCGGCGTACCGTCCCGCTCCCCTGCTTCCCTGTTCACCGGCGTCCCCTCCGCATCCCCAGCCCCATCGTCGCCACGATCTCCCGCTGGACCTCGCTCACGCCGCCCCCGAAGGTGTTGATCTGCGCCGCGCGGTTCATCCGCTCCAGCTCGCCGTCCCCGAAGGCGCCCGGCGATCCGGCGCGGATCGACGCGGCGTCGCCCACCACCTCCTGGCACATCCGGTAGACCTCGACGGTGCTCTCGGTCCCGGCGAACTTGACCCCGGCGGCGTCCCCGGGGCCGAGCGTGCCCGCGCCGACATCGCCGACCAGCCGCCAGTTCAGCAGCCGGGTGGCGGCCAGCCTGGCGTGCGCCTCCGCGAGCCGGGACCGCACCCACGGCCGTTCCGCGGGCCGTCGGCCGGTGACCGGGTCCCGCGTACGGGCGTGCCGCAGCGCCGCCTCGAAGGCGTCCTCGGCCTGCATCCCGATGGCGGCCAGCGCGACGCGTTCATGGTTGAGCTGGTGGGTGATCAGTCCCCAGCCGGTGTTCTCCTCGCCGACGAGATTCCCGGCCGGAACGCGGACGCCGTCGTAGTACGTCGCGGTGGTCGTCAGCCCGCCGACCGTCTCGATCGGCGTCCAGGAGAACCCGGGCGCGTCGGTCGGTACCAGGACGATCGAGATACCGCGGTGTTTGGGCGCGCCGGGGTCGGTGCGGCAGGCGAGCCAGATCCAGTCCGCGTGCTGGGCGTTGCTGGTGAAGCTCTTGCCACCGTCGATCAGCCAGTCCTCGCCGTCCCTGACCGCGCGGGTGCGCAGCGCGGCGAGGTCGGTACCGGCATCGGGTTCGGTGTAGCCGATGGCGAAGACGACCGCGCCGCTGAGGATGCGCGGCAGGAAGTAGTCCTTCTGGCGCCGGGTGCCGTACTTCATCAAGGTCGGGCCGACGGTGTTCAGGGTGACCATGGAGACCGGCGCGCCCGCGCGGTACGCCTCGTCGAAGAAGACGAACTGCTCGTCGGGCCCGCGCCCCTGGCCGCCGTACGCGGTCGGCCAGCCCAGGCCCAGCAGCCCGTCGGCGCCGATCCGGCGGAGCACCGCGCGCTGCGCGGCGGCCCCTTCGACCGGTCCGTCGGGCAGCAACTTCTTGAAGTAGGCGCGGAGTTCGGCGCGCAGTTGCTGCTGGCGCGCGGTGGGGGCGAGGTGCACGGCGGCGGGCTCCCCTTCTGGTGGCGGCGCGGGCACCCGGCCGGGCCGACGGACGCACCGGCCGGCCTCGCGTACAGGCCGGTCGAGAGGGTGCGAACGGGCGGGCACGACAACGAGCGAGAGGATTCCTGACTGTCCGTCAGAAACCCTCTCGCTGTCAAGGTCGGCGCGGGGAACGCCAGCGCAGCCCAGCACCCCGCGCCGCCTCATTCACCTCCGGCCGGGCGCCGCCCCTCCCGGGCGGCGCGGTGCGTCACCAGAGGCTGCTGAAGGACACGGTGGCGTTGGACTGGTCGATACAGGCGGGACCGCCGCCGTTCACACTGGCGGTGTTGTTCTGGTTCGACGCCCCGGGACCGTTGGCCACCTGTTGGGTGGAGGTCGAGTTGCCGTGGTTGCTGCCGCCGACGCCCGTGCCCGACTGGCTGGTGGCCGCCGCGTTCGATCCGTCGGTCGCAAGGCCGCCGTTGTCGGCCACCGCCACACCGCTGAAGAGGGCCGCCGCGAGCGGCAGTGCGGCGGCGACGGCCAGGACGCGGGCGGTACGGATGCTTGCCATGTTTCTTCCTCCTGCGGAACGGAACAACAACGCGACAACGCTGCGGACGCTGTCTCTGCCGGAGCCGGCCGAGGCCCGGTGGAAACCACCGGGGACCGCATCAACTCCGGTTGCGCGCCGGGAAGTTGGCCGTCCTCCACGACTTCCTTCCCGGCGTCGCGGATTCAGAATTGCCCAACGAATCCCCGGCGAATCCGCCGGGAAGGGCCCGTTCCCTCGTAAGTATGAGAAATCCCGGATAAACCCCTGCCGCGCCCCGACGCCCCCGCGCACACCGCCTCGTACCTGCGACGATCCGCCGCTCGCCGGGTGCCGGGCGCGCCACGGATTTCCGCCGCGGACCGCCGCACGCCCCCGGCCCACTCCGGTCTCCCCGGCCCGCTCCGGCCTCGCCGCTCCGCCCGTGCGGCCGCCGGAAAGAATTCTGATGCGGTCCGCGCCCGCCCCCCGCTATCCTTCGAACTATGTCTACACCCCGGATTTCCTAGCCAGGACACCCGCTTTCACGCCACCCGTGTGTCTGCTGCCGCCCCTGCGGGCGCTGCCGCCCGGGTTCCTGTCCTAGAGCTGGTGTCCTTGGGCTCGGCCTTGAATGTGCGTCGTGGAGATCGCCCCCTGAAGATCACCTGCTGGTGATCGGGGCTCGTCGATCGCGTTCCCGGCCGCGGCCCGTGAGCTTTTCCGGAGTGTTTTCCATGATCACCGTGCGTGGTATCAACGTACGCGTCGGCGCCCGGCTTCTGCTGTCCGACCTCTCCTTCCACATCGCCCCCGGCGACCGCATCGGTCTCGTCGGCCGCAACGGCGCCGGCAAGACCACCCTCATGCACACCCTGACCGGCCAACTCCCGCCGGCCGACGGGTCCATCACCCGTACCGGCTCCCTCGGCCATCTGGCACAGGACTCCCGTACGGCCGACCCGGACGTCACCGTCACCGACCGCATCCTGTCCGCCCGCGGCCTGGACCGGGCGGTGCGGGCGCTCCGGGCCGCCGAGAGCGCGATGGCCGCGGCCGAGCGGCCGGCCGCCCAGGAGAAGGCGATGGCCGCCTACGCCCGCGCGGACGCCGCCTTCCAGGCGGGCGGCGGTTACGCGGCCGAGGCCGAGGCGGCCCGGGTCGCCGCGGGCGTGGGGCTGCCGCCGCGCGTCATGGACCAGCCGGTGGGCACCCTCTCCGGCGGCCAGCGGCGCCGCGTCGAACTGGCCCGCATCCTCGTCGCCGACCACGACACCCTGCTGCTCGACGAGCCCACCAACCACCTGGACCTCGACTCCATCACCTGGCTGCGCACCTTCCTGACGAGCTACCGGGGCGGCCTGGTGATCATCAGCCACGACTCCGGTCTCCTGTCCGGCATCGTCAACCGGGTCTTCCACCTGGACCCGCAGCGCACCACGATCGATGTGCACAACACCACCTGGAACGCGTACCTCGCCCAGCGCGCGGCCGACGAGCGGCGCCGCACCCGCGAACGCGCCAACGCCGAACGCAAGGCGGCGGCGCTGCGCACCCAGGCGGACAAGATGCGGTCCCATGTGGCGACCGCCGTCGCCGCCAAGAACATGGTCCGCCGCGCCGACCGGCTGCTCGCCGGTCTGGAACCGGCCCGGCGCAGCGAGAAGGTCGCCCGGATCCGGCTGCCGGAGCCCGCGCCCTGCGGCCGGACCCCGCTGGGCGCCGTCAGCCTGACCAAGGCGTACGGCAGCCTCCAGGTGCTGACCGGGGTGGACCTGGCGGTCGACCGGGGCAGCCGGCTGGTCGTCCTCGGCCTCAACGGCGCGGGCAAGACGACCCTGTTGCGAATCCTCGCCGGGCACGAGACCCCCGACACGGGCCGCGTCGTCCCCGGGCACGGGCTGCGGCTCGGCTACTTCGCCCAGGAGCACGACACCCTCGACCCCGCCCGCACCGTCCGGCAGAACCTGACCGCCGCCGCGCCGCAGCTGAGCGACGGCGAGGTGCGGCAGGTGCTGGGCTCGTTCCTGTTCACCGGCGATGACGCCGACAAACCCGCCCGGGTGCTCTCCGGCGGCGAGAAGACCCGGCTGGCGCTGGCCGGTCTGGTCCACTCCGGGGCGAACGTGCTGCTGCTGGACGAGCCGACCAACAACCTCGACCCGGCCTCCCGCGGCGAGGTGCTGTCGGCGGTGGACAGCTACCCGGGCGCGATCGTGATGGTCACCCACGACCCGGGCGCCATCGAGGCCCTCCGCCCGGACCGCGTCCTGCTGCTGCCGGACGGCACGGAGGACCTTTGGAGCCCGGAGCATTTGGAGTTGGTGGCGTTGGCTTGAGGGGGTGGGGGTGGCGGGTGGCGGACGGCTGGTGGGGGGGGCGGCTGGTGTTTCGGTGCCGGTCGCGCCGTTGGCTCGGCGCTGTTGTTGTGCGGCTTGCTGTGCCGCTTGTGCCGCTTGTGCCGCTTGTCGTCCCGTTGGCGGTTCCGCTTGCCGTCCGGATGCGGTTCGGATGCGGGCCCGTTAGCCGTTCCGATTGCGGGCTCGTTGGCGGTCCCGTCAGCCGTTCCGCTGGCAGACCGGTCAGCCGTCCCGTCAGGCGTCCCGCTTGCGGGCCCCGTCAGCCGTTCCGTCAGGCGTCCCGTTTGCGGGCCTCGATCAGGAAGCGGGTCGTATGGGCGACGAAGGAGCCCTCGCGGCGGATCCGTTCGTCCAACTCCCGCAGCCGTTCCCGGTATTTGCCGACGGTGAACCCGGGGACCATCCAGATCACCTTCCGCAGGAAGTAGATGACGGCGCCGATGTCGAAGAACTCGGTCCGCAGCGACTCCGAGCGCAGATCGACCACCGCCAGACCGACCGCCTCCGCGTCCCGGCGGGCGTCATCGGGGTGCCGGTGGCGCCGGACCTCCTCCGACTGCGTCCCGAGGAAGTACTCGACCAGCTCGAACACGCTGGCCGGGCCGACCTGTTGGGAGAAGTACGTGCCGCCGGGCCGCAGTACCCGGGCGATCTCCGACCACCACACGGTCACCGGATGGCGGCTGGTCACCAGGTCGAAGGCCGCGTCCCCGAACGGCAGCGGCGGCTCGTCCGCGTTCGCCACCACGGCCACCCCTAGGGGGTGCAGCCGCGCGGTCGCCTTCGCGACGTTCGGCGGCCAGGACTCCGTGGCGACCATCAGCCGCGGCAGCTTCGGCGCCGCCGCGAGCACCTCGCCGCCGCCCGTCTCGATGTCCAGTGCCGCCGAGGCCCGCGCCAGCCGGTCGCTCATGGCCCGGTGGTACCCCCACGAAGGCCGCTCTTCGGTGGCCCGCCCGTCGAGCCAGGAGAAGTCCCAGCCCTCGACCGATACGGCCCCGGCCTCGTCCACCAGTTCCTCAAAACTTCTGGACATACCTGAATTTTCCCGGCAATCGGGTGAATGCGCCAACGCGCGGCCCGCCGGACGCCGGGGCGTATCGCCTCGCTGGACGCCGGGCCGTGTCGCCTCACCGGATGCCGGGCCGTTACGACGCCCCACCGGACGCCGGGCCGTAACGCCTCGCCGGACGCCGGGGCCGCGGCACCCCGCTGCGGGCGGCTACCGCGGCTCGTCCCCCACCGGGAAGGAGAGCTCCGGCCGTTCCCACGGCACCACCGGAAGATTCGGCGGTACCGTCCCGGTGCGCACCGCGCCCACGCTCCGGTAGAAGCCCTCGGACGGCGGGTGCGAGACGACCCGTACGTCCGTCAGCCCGGCCCGCCGCGCCTCACCCAGCATGTGCGTGATCAGGCGGCGGCCGATCCCGTACCCCTGCGCATCGTCCGCGACGAACATCAGGTCCAGCTCGGCCTGGTCGAGGAGGAGCCCGTAGAACCCGAGCACCCGGCCCCCGTCGCCCGGCCCGCCGTCCCCCGCCACGGCCACGAACACCGGATGCGCCTCGATGTAGTCGGGCCCCACCTGGTACCCGGCCACCATCGAGGCGTAGTGCCCCTCGTAGGCGCCGGACGTCCGCACCATCCGCGTGAGCCGCTTCGAGTCCCCGGCCACGGCCCGCCGGATCTCCACCGCATCGCGGCTCGTCCGCGCCGCCCCCGTCTTGATGTTCATGCCTGTGCCCGTCTCCGTGCCCGTCTCCATGAGGCCACCGTCCGGCGGCCGCTTCCCACGCTGCCATATCCGGCCGGTGCGCCTGTTCCCGGGTCCGGTGGTCGCCTCGCGCCCCGCGGCCGGCGGTCGTCTCGTGCTCGCGGCTGGTGGTCGGCTCGCAGTCGCGGCTGGTGGTCGGCTCGTACTCGCGGCTGGTGGGTGCCTCGCGCCCCGCGACGGGGGCTCTCCCACGCTGCCACGGCCGACGGGTGCCACCGGCCGGCTACCGGCTACCGCGAGGCCAGCGGCCCCAGCTCACGCGCCAGCGCCACCGTCAGCGCGCGGAAGATCCGTACCTCCGGGTTGGTGTCCGCGGCCCGGGTCTCCAGCACGCTGTGCGCGCACGGCGCGTCCAGCACCGGTACGTACACCGTCCCCGGCCAGGGGTAGTAGCGGGCGAAGGACTTCAGCCCGGAGCCCGCGCCGCGCCCCGCCGCGACGCTCGTCAGCACATCGTGCGGGGTCAGCGCGCAGTCGGGCGCGCGCCGCTCCCCGGCGTCGAAGTACAGGTAGTCGGTGAAGGGCCGCGGGGTGTGCCGGGGCAGCCGCAGATACGGCAGATCGATGACGTCCGCGATCCGCACCCCCACCCGCGCCGCGTCCGCGAGCGGTGAGCCCGCCGAGACCGCCACGATCCGCCGCTCGGTCGTCAGCACGTCCACCTCGATGCCGTCGGCCGTCACCGCCGGCCGTACGAAGGCCACGTCCACCCGGTTCTCGCGCAACGCGCTGACGTGCTCGGTGAAGGTCAGCTGCACCAGTCGCAGCGGTACGTCGGGCCGGGCGCGGCGGAAGGCGCTGACGGCCGCCGGGGTGACCTCGGCCGACCCGTGCCCCATCACCCCGACCCGCAGCCCGCGCGCCGCCGCGGCGACCGCCGCCGACGTGGTGTGGGCGGCCTCGGTCACGTCCTCCACGGCGGCGTTCGCGGCGGCCAGCAGGGTACGGGCGTGGGAGACCAGCCGCTGCCCGGCCGCGGTGGGCACCACCGGGCCGTGCCCGCGGTCCAGCAGCCGCGTCCCGAACTCGCGCTCCAGCTGCTGAACGTGCTGGGTGACCGCGGCCGGTGACAGGAAGAGCCGCGCGGCGGCCCGCCCGAAGTGTTCCTCCTCGACCACCGCCAGGAAGGAGGACAGCCGTCGCAGATCCATACGGCCCACGATAGGCCGCGGCCCGGGAACGGTCCGGGGCCGTTCACATTTCCTGAACGGGGACGGTGCCCACGCCCACCCGGCCGTAGAAACGTCCCTATGAGCACGCCGCCCCTTCACGGCCCTATGGGCGCCTCCATCGCATCCATCGCGTCCGCTACGTTCATCACGTCCGCCACATCTGGCTCATCCGGTATATCCGGCACATCCGCCGGGCCTGCCCCGTCCGCGCACCGGCACTGGCTGCGCGCGGGCTGGCTGATGACCGCCTCCGGCTGGAGCGCCAACCAGTTCTCCGCCCTCCTCGGCGCCTACCGCACCGATCTGGGCCTGACCACCGCCACCACCACCGCCCTCTTCGCGGTCTACGTCCTCGGCCTGATCCCGGGCCTCCTCCTGGGCGGCCCGCTCGCCGACCGCCGCGGCCGCCGCCCCGTCGTCTTCACCGCCCTCGCCGTCTCCGTCCTCGCGACCTGCCTCCTGATGGCGGGCCCCGCCGCCACCTGGGCGCTCTGGCCCGGACGCTTCCTCACCGGCCTCGGCGCGGGCGCCCTGCTCACCGCCGGCAGCGTCTGGATCAAGGAACTCTCCACCCCGCCGTACGGCACGGCCGCCACCCCCGGCGCCGCGGCCCGCCGCGCCGGCCTCTTCCTCTCCGCGGGCTTCGCCTCCGGCGGCCTGGCCGCCGCGCTCATCGCCCAGTGGGCCCCACACCCCATGATCACGGCGTACCTGCCCCACCTCGCCCTCGCCGCGGCGGCCGCCCGCTTCGCCGCCCACGCGCCGGAAACGTCGCCGGTCCGCATCGCCGCTGCGGCTGCGGCTGCCGCACGCGTCGGCGGGGAGGCGGCTCCCGTACACCCCACGACGGAAGCGGCTCCTGCACACCTCATCGGGGATTCCGCCGCGGCGCGTACCGCCACCACTTCGGAACCCACCTCCGCACCCGCTTGCGCGGCGGTTTCCGCACGCACCACCGGGGAGCCGGCCGCGGCCCGTATCGCCACCACTCCGGCCTCCGCTCCCGTACCCGCTCCTGCTCCCGTGTCTGGTGGTTCCGCCACCGCCTTCCGCCGCCTCGTGGTGCCCGTCGCCCCCTGGGTGTTCGCCGCCCCGACCATCGCCTTCGCCACACTGCCCGGCCTCGTCGACGCCCATCTGGACGGCTGGCAGACCATCTACGCCGGTGTCGCCACCGCCGTCACCCCCGGCGCCGGCCTCCTCGTGGCACCGCTCGCCCGCCGCCTCGCCGCCCGGCACCGCATCGCCACGGCCGCCGCCGGACTGGCCGCCATCGCCCTCGGCCTCCTCGTCGCCGCGCTCGCCGTCGTCCACACCCAGCCCGCCGTCGCCCTCGCCGCCGCGGCGCTGCTCGGCGCCGGATACGGCCTGTGCGTGGCGTACGGCCTGACCGAGGTCGCCGCCCTCGCCCCCGCCCACCGGCTGGCCCGCCTCACCGCGCGCTTCTGGGCCCTGTGCTACCTCGGCTTCATCACCCCGTACGCGATCACCCTGCTCGCCCATGCCTTCTCCCCGCCCGCGATCCTCATCGGCGCCGCCGCCCTGGCCGTACTCACGCTCGCGACGGTCACTTACCGGGGGACGCGCAGCTCCCTCTGAAACTCTGAACTGCTTCTGAACCCCTCTGATCCGCCGACGGCTCGGGCTCCCGGCGTCGGCTTCAGACCACCGTTCCCCCCGGCCCCGACCCGTGGATCAGCTCTCCGACCGCCCGCGCCGTCCAATATCCGGCCGCCCCCGGACGGCTCGCGACATAAGCGGCCACCGTCTCGGCGTCCCACGCCCCCGCCTCCAGAAGCCCCAGACACAGAAACCGCACATACGCCGCGGACGGCGGGACCCAGGCCACCTCGTCGATACCCCACGGCGCGGTGAAGGTGAGCACGGGCAGGCCGTCCAACTGCCCGGCGCACACCAGAGTCTCGTAGCGCCCCTCCCCCAGCACCGCCCGCCCCCGCGCCAGCACCTCGCTCAGGTCCAGGTCGGCGCCCGGCTCCCGGTACATCTCCTGCGCCGCGATATCGGCGAACTGCCCCGCCGACACCAGATGCGCCCGCGCGAGAACACGCCCCGCCGCCCCGGGGTCGTAGAAGGCCCTGCCCCCTCCCCACACCGGCGACTCGGTCGCGAAGTACACGGCCCCGGACACCTCGACGGGCACCGACGCGGCGGGCATGCCACGATCCCGGCACCCCGGATACCCCCGCGCCGCCCCGGGCGGCCGGCCCCCGGCGAGATAGCAGGCAAGCCTCTCCAGGTACATGTTCGACCCGTACGACATGTACCAGACCCGCCCCGGCGAGGGCCCGCCGCCCGCCCCCGGCTCGATGCTGCGCACGGAGTTCATACCCTGCCTCTGCCCCACCCCGGAGCCGACCGCACCTGCGACGTACAGGCGGCGGGCACGGCCGTGCCCGCCGCTTACACCCCGAACGCAGAAGGAATACCGCGTTCGAACCACACCACTACGCGTGGGCCACTGTCAGGAGGCGAGGATGGAGATGCCGTCTCCGAGCAGTTTCAGCCCGAGAACGAAGAACAAGACCGCCATCACGGCGACATTGTGCTGGGCTGCCCAGTCCTTCCAACCGCCGAGCGTGGTCTGCGCTCGCTCACCTCCGAGCAGGAAGACTCCCAGCGGTGCCAGCAGGCCGAGGGTGGCGATCAAGACGAAGATCGCCAGCGATGCGATCTGCTGCCCGACCGGCAGTCCGGCTGAGCCGATCGAGGCGCCCGCGGCGATGGTCAGCGGGGCGTTCTTGGCGTTGAGCGCGGCCAGGGCCAGTCCGAGTCCGAAGACCTTGACCGGCGTGAGGCGGTCGATCGCGCCCATCCACTTCGGCAGCTGGGCCTGCGAGGGATCCGCCGGGCGCCGGTGCCACTGCCGGGCACCGAAGAGGACCAGGAGCACACCCAGAGCGAGCTTGAGAGCTCCCGCCCAGGTGGCCGGGTG
This sequence comes from Streptomyces celluloflavus, assembly GCA_000720995.1. GTDB lineage: Bacteria > Actinomycetota > Actinomycetes > Streptomycetales > Streptomycetaceae > Streptomyces > Streptomyces celluloflavus. The sequence continues at coordinate 41,475 of JOEL01000032.1, read as the reverse complement.
ATGAGGGGTGGAGGCACCCGCAGGGGAAGCGATCGCCAGCATCACCGCGCCCAGCGCCGAAAGTCCCAGGATCCAGCCGACGGCGAACAGCTGTCCGTTGAGACGTCCCCGAGGCGTGGCGAGGATGAGGATGATGGCGATGATCGGGAGCGGGCTGATCGCCACACCGGCCGCAAGACCCAGCACGTCACCGAGAACTTTGCCCATGGCTACCTCCAGCGGGGTCGGGGCGGCGACCGGGTCGAGGAAGGCCGGCGCGGGCAGCCGCCGGCCTGTCGTGGACGTGCCCCGGGCCTGGCGAAGAGCCCCGGCGCGGTCGCCGCCGTCCCGGAACCGGCTCTTCCGAACGGCGGTCTCTCCGGCGCTCAGCCATCCGGACCGCTGAGCGCCTTCACCACTCCGCTCACGGGGCGGCGGGAACGGCGCCAGAGTGCAGCCGCAGGCTGTTACTCGGCCGGCCGAGCGCCCGGCTTCTCGGCCAGGCGGAAGCGGCTGCCCGGGAGCGTGACGACGTCGCACCCGGAACGTTCCCTGTCATCTTCCCGCGCCTCTGCGCATCTGTCCTCGGGAGCTCCGCAGCACGCGAGGACCCTTGACCGGCCGGCGCCCGAGGCTGCGCTCCGCATCCCCCCGGGCCGAAGATGCAAGGCAGCGCACGGGCGGTGAGGATGAAGAGGTGGGGGCGATGGCGGCCCGTATTCGGGCGCTGGGTGACCCTCGCACCGATCCGTGGCAGGAGAATCTCACGATGACTGCGACGACAGGTGCAGCCCAGTCAGCTCACCCCGAGCGGCCAGGCCGGTCGGACGGGGTGTGCAGCGAGTTCACCGTATTTACCAAGATCAAGCCGGGCGAGGCCGATGCGCTGCGTGAGGATCTCGCCACGCTCGCCGACGCGGCGGACGACGAACGCGTCCATGCGGCGGTGCGCCAGATCGGCACCCTGCACGACGCACGGCACGTGATCTTCGACAATGACACCCGGTTCATGTTCGCCAGCGTCTTCGACGGCTCCTGGGACACCTACATCGACGACTTCGCCCAGACGGTGGTCGGGGCCCGCTTCGACAAGGTCTTCTCGCACAGCGAAGGGTTCCCCGGCGTCAGCGATCCAGGGGCGAAGGACTGGTTCGTCGCCCACCAGGCGCCCGCGGGGGTCTTCGTCAGCGCCTATCCCGATCTGACCGTTCAGCAGATCTACAAGGACCAGCGCGTGGACGACGCCTTCCAGGAGGTGCTGGACACCCCGGAGTTCCGGGCGGCGCTGGACAACCCGGCCAACGCGGAGCTGGTGGCCACGCCCGCCTTCCAGAAGCTGCTGGAGGAGGCCGCTGCCTAGAGCCCGGACACAACCGATTTTCAGAGCCGCCCCCATCGGTGGACCGCGCCGGCGGGCACAGGCAGGCCGGTGCAGGGCTGCCCGGCAGAGACCGATGCGGAGGCACAACGGATCATGGACACCACGGACAGCAGCAGCACGGTCGGCGTGCACGTCGAGATTGACGACGTCCAGAGCGGGGCACTGCGTCCACGGCCGGTGCCGTACGAGGGAAGGTTCATCTTCCTGCGCGTCGATGACCGGCACGCCGGGCGTGCCTTGCTGCGGCGGCTGCTCCCGGTGACCTCAGGTGGTCTGCCCAGTGCGGACCGGAGCCGGGACGCCTGGGTGGCCGTGGCGTTCACCTACCAGGGGCTGAGGGCCCTGGGAGTACCTCAGGAGTCGCTGGAGAGCTTTCCGCGGGCGTTCCGTGAGGGCATGGCCGCCCGCGCGGAGCTGATCGGCGACGTGGGCCAAAGCGCTCCCGCCCACTGGGAAACACCGTTCGGAACGGGCGATGTCCATATCGCGCTGAGCGCTCTCTCCTCCGACTCGGCGCTGCTGGACAAGGAACTGGAGCGGGCCCGCGTCGCCTACGAGGACACGCCCGGTGTCCAGGTGATCTGGCAGCAGGACGTCCACCAGCTCCCCACCGGGCGCACCACCTTCGGCTTCCGCGACGGCATCAGCCATCCGAACATCGAGGGTGTAGGACTGCCCGGTTCCAACCCGCAGGAAGTGCCCATCAAGGCCGGTGAGTTCCTCCTCGGCTACCCCGACGAAACCGGCAGTCTGCCGCCCATGCCCAGCCCCGATGTGCTGGGACGCAACGGGACCTACGTGGCCGTGCGCAAGCTCCACACCAACGTGGCGGCCTGGCGCCGGTACCTGCGCGCGAACACCTCCAGCGCCCAGGAGGAGGCGCTCCTGGCGGCGAAGATGGTCGGACGCTGGCCCAGCGGAGCGCCACTGACCCTGACCCCGGAACACGACGACCCGGAACTGGCGGCCGATCCCCACCGCAACAACAACTTCCTGTACCGGGAGAACGATGATCGCGGCTTCCGGTGCCCCGCCGGTGCGCACATCCGGCGCACCAACCCCCGCGATGCCACCATCATCGGCGACGCACGGATGCACCGTCTCATCCGCCGCGGCACCACCTACGGCCCACCTCTGCCGGATGGCGTGCTGGAGGACGACGGCGCCGATCGGGGCCTCGTCGGCGTCTTCATCGGAGCCCATCTGCAACGGCAATTCGAATTCATCAAGGCCGAGTGGGTCAACGACGGCAACTTCATCGGCTACCCCGGCGAGAAGGACCCGGTGGCCGGGCATCACGACGGAACCGGCAGCGTCACCATCCCGGAGAAACCGGTCCGACGCCGCCTGCAGAACCTGCCCGGCTTCGTGGTCACCCGCGGCGGCGAATACTGCTTCCTCCCGGGCCTGCGCGCCCTGCGATGGCTCACCGAACTGGAGGGCTGAAGGCGATTCCCACCCTGAGGTCCGATCACGCTCTCCGAGGAGAGGTCGAAGTCATGGCAGCACAGTTCGTCCGCTACACGCCTGACGTCGAAGACGACGACCCGGACTTCGACCGCAACGTGCAGACGGTGATCGAAAAGACCGAGAGCTACATCGCCGAGTCGGTCGGCGCCGGTGGCACCGGACGCGCCCTCCGCGACGCCCACGCCAAGGGCTACGGGCTGGTCCGAGGGCAGGTGGAGATCCTGGACGGGCTGCCCCCCGAGTACGCCCAGGGCATCTACGCGACACCGGGAATCCACGACGCGCTCATCCGCTTCTCCAACGGCTCGCCGCACGCCGGATCGGACGCGCGACTGGGCGCCGCCACCGGACTGGCGCTGAAGATGTTCGACATCCCCGGCCCGACCCTGCTGGAAGACGAGCCGGACACCGGCACCTTCGACTACGCCAACATCAACGGACCGGTCTTCTTCTGCAATACGGTCGAGCACTACCTGTTCATCCAGGAACTGTTCCTGAACGCGCCGGCCTACTTCTCGCAGGGCCGACCCGGTGCACGTCGATTCTTCACCGAGTTCGTGACCGGGAAGGGAACGCTGGACCAGGACAACTGGGCGTGGGACGAGTTCCTGGCCTTCCTGCGCCTGTCCAAAACCCCTCCGGAAAACCTGCTGCTGTCGAGCTACTGGACGATGGGCGCGGTCCGGCACGGGGACTACATCGCGAAGGTGCGCATCACCCCCGACCCGTCTTCCGCCGCCGCGGTGGTCCGGCACACCATCGACCCGGCCTCGGCAGCGGAGGTCTTCCGACCCGCCCTGCAAGCCGAGTTGCAGGAGCGGCCCTACGCCTTCGACATCCAGGTCCAGCTCTGCACCGACCTGGAGCGCATGCCGGTGGAGGACACCACCGTGGAGTGGCCCGAGCAGCTCTCGCCGTCCGTCACCGTGGCGAAGCTGCGGCTGCCGCGGCAGGACATCTCCGGCCCGGAAAACCTGGAGAAGATGGACGCGCTGTCCTTCACGCCCTGGCGGGTCACCGCCGAGCACGCGCCCCTGGGCAACATCATGCGGGCCCGCAAGGAGGTCTACCGGCGATCCTCCATCGCGCGCCACAAGCTCAACCAGCAGCCGCGAACGGAGCCGCGCAGCGCCGACGAGGTACTCGGTGCCTGACCACTGCGACGATGCGTCAGCCAAGGCGGCCGGCCCTCACGGACCACTGCCGTCCACAGCCTGGCCATGAGACGCGCACGCGGCGGCCGCGGAGGCCGACCCCGTGCCGGACAGCGCGGCCAAACACGGCCAAGCACGCGTCAGCCACAGATCAACGGCTACCGGGAAAGGAAACGGCCCCCGACCAGATTTCCCCTGGTCGGGGGCCGTCCACGTGCGGAGGCTGTGGGATTTGAACCCACGGTGAGGGGTTACCTCACGACAGTTTTCAAGACTGTTCCCTTAGGCCGCTCGGGCAAGCCTCCCCGCGACATCGCCCGGCGGTGTCGCGGGGTTCAGACTAGCGCGTCACTTGTCGCCCGTGCGCTGGCCCAGGGTGACCTGGGTGGTGTGCTCCTTGCCGCCGCGCTGGTAGGTCAGGGTGATCTGATCGCCGGGCTTGTGCTGCCAGATCTCGCTGATCAGGGTGGGGCCGCTGTCGATCACCGTGTTGTCGAGCTTGGTGATGGTGTCGCCGGGCTTGAGGCCCGCCTTGTCGGCCGGGCCGTTCGCGGTCACCGGGTCGGAGCCGTCGTTGCCGCCCTGGGCGATCGTCGCGCCGTTGCCGGAGCCCCGCATGTCGACCTGGACGCCGATCTGCGGATAGACCGGCTTGCCCGTCTTGATCAGGTCCTGTGCGACCCGCTTCGCCTGGTCGATCGGGATCGCGAAGCCCAGGCCGATGCTGCCGGACTGCTGCGCCTCGCCGCCCAGGCCGCCGCCTCCGCCGTTGCCGGCCGACTGGATGGCGGAGTTGATGCCGATGACGTTGCCGCCGGCGTCCAGCAGCGGGCCGCCGGAGTTGCCGGGGTTTATCGAGGCGTCCGTCTGGAGGGCGCTCATGTACGAGGCGCTGGAGCGGCCGCCGTCGCTGGAGGCCACCGGGCGGTCCTTGGCGCTGATGATGCCGGTGGTGACCGTGCCGGACAGGCCGAAGGGCGCGCCGATCGCAATCGTGGCGTCGCCGACCTGGACATCGGCGGACTTGCCGAGCGGCAGCGGGCTGAGCGAGGCGTCCGAGACGTTCTTGAGCTTGATGACGGCGACGTCGTAGCCCTGGGCGCGGCCGATGACCTCGGCGTCGTACTTCTTGCCGTTGGAGAACGTCGCGGTGAGCTTGCCGCCATCGGCCGCGCTGGCGACGACGTGGTTGTTGGTGAGGATGTGGCCCTGCTTGTCGTAGACGAAGCCGGTGCCCGTGCCGCCCTCGCCGGACGCGCCCTGCGCCTCGATGGTGACGACGCTGGGCAGCGCCTTGCGCGCTATCCCGGCGACCGAGGTGGGCTTGCGGTTCAGCGCCTCCGGGTCGCCGGACGCGGAGACCGTCGTCGAGTCCTCGCGGCCCGCGGCCCAGAAGCCGATACCGCCGCCGACACCGCCGGCGACCAGCGCGGCCACCAGGACGGCGGCGATCAGTCCGCCGTTGCGCCGCGGCTTGGGCGCCTGCTGGCCGGGCGCGCCCCAGGGGTCACCGCCGCCCCCGTAGGGAGGCTGCTGGCCCCAGCCGCCACCGGGCGCGGCGTACGCGGTCCCGTACACGGGCACCTGAGCGGTCTGGTCGGCCGGCCCGCCCGGTGCCGCCGGACCACCCGGACCGGCGGGGGCGGCTCCGGCGTACGGGGACTGCGCGGGCTGCGGAGGCTGCGGGGGGTATCCCTGCGGCGCGGGCTGCTGCGGGTGCGCGGCCGTACGGTCCTGGTCGGCCGGGGTGGCGCCGCCGGGGGTGGTGACGGCGGGAGCGAAGTCCGGCGGCGGGGGCGCGGCCGGCGGGGTCTGGGGAGTCCGGGCGCCGGAGGCGGACGCGGCCGCGCCGTCCGATGCCTGGCCCGCCGCCGGCGGCTCGGCCTCCGGCGGGACGGCGGCGCCCTCGTTCTCGGTGCTCACAGCTCTCTCCTCAACTTCACGACGGTGCCGGCCCACGGCCCGCGGCCGTGTCCGGCGGTTTTGCGGTACTGCGGTTCTGCGGCCTTGCTGTCTTCTTCCGGGCCGTTGGTTCCTCGGTCGGTTCCTCGGCCCGGTGCCCCGGGAGTGCGGGCCCGGTACTCCAGGATTCAGGATCCGGGCGGTACGGGCGAGTCTCCGTCCCCCAGCTTTTCCCACCGTGCGTCAGGGCACCGTAAGCCGAGGCTGTGACTTTCCTCCGGGGCGCGCCCCCGTACACGGGTTCTCGCGCCCCGTTTACGGGCTTTCGCGGCTCTTCCCCGGCGGCGGACCGTCCCTGATCACCACGCACCCTCCGTTGCCCCGCGCGTCCGGGTCTCCCGTGGGGGCGCGCGCCCCGGTTCCCGCGCTCGCCCGTTACGCCGGATCATCGGTGCCGGGCGGGCCCGGCGCATCCCCTGGTCCGCGCCTCCCGGTAGCGCGCGGGCCGCCGGCGGCGGTGGATGGCACGATAACGCGGTGACCTCTGCACGCCCCGTCCAGGACGCCCGTCCGGGGCCTTCCGCCATTTCCGTCGTCGCCCACCGGGGCGCCTCCGAAGACGCTCCGGAACACACCCTGGCCGCCTACCGCAAGGCGATCGAGGACGGCGCGGACGCCCTGGAGTGCGATGTCCGGCTGACCGCCGACGGCCATCTGGTCTGCGTCCACGACCGGCGGGTGAACCGCACCTCCAACGGGCGTGGCGCCGTCTCCGCCCTGGAACTGGCCGATCTCGCCACCCTCGACTTCGGCTCCTGGAAGGCGGACGCGGACGACCACGAGGCCCCCGACCGGCAGCACGAGGATCCCGAGCGGACGTCCGTGCTGACCCTGGAGCGGCTGTTGGAGCTGGTCGCCGACGCGGACCGCCGGGTCGAACTGGCCATCGAGACCAAACATCCGACCCGCTGGGCCGGACAGGTGGAAGAGCGGCTGGTCGAACTGCTCGGCCGGTTCGGGCACACAGATCCGGCCAAAGACGCCTCGGTGCCGCCGCCGGTCCGGGTCATGAGTTTCTCGGCGCGCTCGCTGCACCGGCTGCGGGCCGCGGCGCCGGAGATCCCGGCCGTCTATCTGATGCAGTTCCTCACGCCCCGGTACCGCGACGGCCGGCTGCCGCCCGGCGTCGGTATCGCGGGCCCCGGCATCCGGATCCTGCGCGCGCACCCCGACTACGTCGCCAGGGCCCATCGCGCGGGCCACCAGGTCCATGTCTGGACGGTGAACGAGGCTGCGGACGTCGAGCTGTGCCGGGACCTGGGCGTGGACGCCGTCATCACAAACCGCCCGAAACAGGTACGAAATCAGCTCGGGCTCGGCTGAGATCCCTTACGGGGTGTGCACCGGCGCATTCGGCCTGTAGGCGATCGTGTCGAATGCGTCACCACGTAACGCTTGGCCGGTTTCCGGTCCAGTCCAATGGGGCATTCATCCCGTGGCGTGGGGCAAAGGAGGTCTCGGGGGTGGCGTTGATGGTGGCACAAGAGGTGCCGACGTCGTCGATCATGGCCGTACCCCATGGTCCAGCGGGTGTGGGCATGGCCAGACGGCGCATGCGTGAAGAGCTGTTGGCAAGTGGAGTTCAGGACACAGTCGTCGATGACGCGGTTCTTATTCTTTCGGAGCTGCTGAGCAATTCGTGTCGGCATGCGCGTCCGATATACGAAAACGGATCGCCGGATTCCGCACGGTCCGCAGGCCGAAGCACACCGCCCGAGTCCGTCCGCGCGTCCTGGCGCATCGACGCCCAGGGCGGACTGACGGTCTCGGTGACGGACGGTGGCGGCCCGACCCGGCCACTTCCGGCCACTCCTTCGGTCACGGCCCGCGGTGGCCGCGGGCTGGCGATCATCCGCTCGCTCGCCAAGGACTGGGGCGTACGGGACGCCGCCGCCGGCGAGGTGACGGTCTGGGCCGTCCTCTCCCTCCAAGACGCCTTCGCCGCGCGGGTGGGCCTCTCCCCGGAACTGGTCCACGGACCCATGGGCCTGTCGCCCGCGCTCGGCCGCGGGCCGGCCGCCGGTCTGCCGCCCGAGCTGGCCTTCGCGGACCTCGACGACCCGGTGTGACGGGCGCCGCGCGGCCACCGGGCCGCAGCGCGGTGCGGGTCCGGGACAGGGGCAGGCGGCTCCGGACAGGGGCGGGCGGGGACGGTCTGAACGGTACGGAGCGGGGTGCAACGGCCCTGCCGCGCAACGCTCCGGGCATCCTCTAGGCTCGCGCCGAAACGCGTCCGCACGCCCCGGAACGACCAGGAGACACCGCCGCCATGGCCAAGAAGCGCCGTCCCCAGCCCCAGGCCGCAGCAGCCACCCGACGCAAGGACGGTGCCGCCGCCGAGGGCAACTACCCGGTCGTCGGCGCCCGTGAGCCCTGCCCCTGCGGTTCGGGCCGCCGCTACAAGGCGTGCCACGGCCGCAGCGCCGCACACGCCGCCACCGAACTGGTCCAGCGCCCCTTCGAGGGACTGGCCGGCGAGTGCGACTGGGTCGCGCTGCGCGAGCTGGTGCCCGCCGCCACGGCCGAGCTGAAGCTGGCGGGCGGGCTGCCCGACGGCGTGCCCTCGGTGACGCTCGCGACGGTGCTGCCGATGGCCTGGCCCGCGCTGCGCCGCGACAACGGCGCGGTGCTGCTCGGCCTCCAGAACGACACCGCCTCCGGCGACCTCAGCCGCGATCTCGCGGACACCCTGCGGCGCGCGCTGACCGCGGAGCCGGGCAGTCCGGTCGCCGCCGGCCGGCCCGCCGCCGACGGACCGCGCCTCCAGGATCTGCTGGACCCGGACGCCGCTTTCGAGCCGATCGTCCACACCGGCTTCGAGTTCTGGGTGGAGAACGCCGAGAACGCGACGGGCGAGGTCGCCGCCTCCCTGGAGCGGGCCAACGCCGCGGCCGTCCCGACCGCCCGGATCCCCGGTCTGGAGGGCGCCTACTGGTGCGAGGCCCCGGAGAAGAACCATCTGCGCTGGGTCACCCCGTACCCCGAGGAGCAGCTGCTGGACGCGCTCGCCCGGCTGCACGCCGCCGGCACCGCCGCGCTCGGCGAGGACACCCGGCTCGTCGGGTCGTTCCGCGCCCACGGCTTGGTCGTACCGGTCTGGGACCTGCCGTCCGGGATGGGCGCCGACGAGGTCGCGGCGCCGGCTGCCGCGTTCGGTGAGCGGCTCGCGAAGGCCCTGGCGACGGACGCGCCGCTGACGGCCGAGGAGCGCCGGGCCCGCGGCGGCCTCACCAACCGTCAGATCACGCTGAGCTGATGGCGGCGGTCACGGTGCCCGTGGCGGTCGCGTTCCGGCCGCCCGGGACGTGAAACCCGTCACAACACCCGGTGCACACCCCTGATTGAGCGTCCGGAATTCCACGATCGAATTTGCGAACCGCCAATCTCTTGTTACCGTTCTAGGAGCCCGGTCGCTGGTGCATCCCCCGTCGCCAGCGACCGGGCGCTTCCATGTCCGGCGCCGGACGATCTTCCCCGGCCGGACCGGTCGCAGCTCCACCGGCAGCCCGCCCCCGCAGCGCCCCGGCACCGTCATTGGTCCAACCACCGCGTAGGCCCTCGGCTCGCCGAACCACCGCCCCGCTAGGCCGAGTTGCTGCCCGCGCGGAGCAGCAGCCGCTCGCCCGCCGCGTCGGAGAACTCCGCCACCGCGTCGTACGGCCACCGGTCCTGCCGCGCGTCCGCGGGCCCTACGGTCGCCGCGGCCGGTGTCTCGCACACCCCCGGTCCGTCCGCCGCGGCCAGCTCGCAGTGCACCTGGACGCTGCTGCGGTCCGGCCGCAGCAGCGTCAGCACGGCGCGCAACGGGTCACCCGTGGGGTTGCGGTAGTACGTGCCCGCCCAGGTCCTGCCGCCCTCGGCGAGGACGCAGGTCTGCGCCTCGATCCGCTGCGGAGAGGCGAGTTCGGGGCCGCAGCGGACGGTGCGGCGGCCGTCGGCGCGCAGCGGCGGGTGCCGGTCCGGGGCCGCGGCGGTGCGCGGGCGGCCGGTGGGGGCGCTCCCGTCCTCGGCGCGTGCGGCGTCCGCGGCGTCTCCCCGGCGGTCCGCTCCGGGGGCCGCTCCGGCGTCCGCGTCCCGGCCCGGCCGCTGCCCCGTGAACCCGTGCGGTGCGGCGGCGGAGGTCCGGCGGGCGTCCGGGGCCGCGGTGTCGGCCGGGCCGGCCGTGGCGGCGGCCAGGGGGACGGCGGCGGCGAGCGCGGCCGCGCCGGCGAGCGCGGTCAGACGGAATTTCTGCGCACGCTGCATGGGCCCCACCTGCGATTGACGTGCCGACGACGGCGGCTTGACGGTGGGCCGAACCTATCGGTCGGCGGCGGTGTCCCCGGGGGTCCGCACACCCATTTCCCGTAGCCGTCCGGGCCGCTCGCACCCGTACGGGTGAATCCGCCCGTACGGGTCGTACGAGCCGTGCGGCGAGGTGGGCGGGCGGGGCGGCGCCGGCTTCCGCCGCCCTTTCGGCCGCGACCTCGGCTCTGGGTCACGGGCGTGCGCTACGGGCGTGCGCCAACGACCCGCGCCGCCGGTCCTCTCCTCGCGCCGTGTCCCGTTCCCCGAGGCGCAACGCCCCGTCGCGAAAGGGAGCTTGGCGCCGTCCCCGTGCTCCCGGCCCCCTCCGGTCCGTCCCGTCCCGACCCGACTCCTCCGGTCCGTCCGTCCCGGCGGGTCAGTACGCGAGCCGGCTGCCGCCGTCCGGGGTGCTGGTGCTCGCGGTGACCAGGGCGTCCACGATCGTGGCCACCGTCGGCAGCCAGGGTCCGGCCGGGCCGGCGGCCGGCGGGCGCTCCCAGCGCACCTTGCCTGCGCCGATCTGGGACGGCGGGAGCACCACATAGCCGCCCTCGCCGTGGAACCGCAGCGAGCTGGGCACCCAGTCCCGGGAGTGCAGCAGCTCGCCCAACTCCGCCAGGTCGTAGGGCGATACGAGCAGCGACCAGCGGGTGGGGGTGGCGACCACCGGGCCGAGGCGGACGCCGAAGTGGTCCAGGGCCGCCAGCGCCCGCGCGCCCGCGACGGCCGGCAGGCTCACCGCGCACGGCGCGTGGCCGCCGGTGGCCAGCACCACCGGGGCATCGGGCCGGTTGGCCCACCACCAACGCACCATCCGGGGATCGGTGGTCGCGGCCAGCAGGCCGGGGTCGAAGGGGTGCGCGCCGGGCACCACGCAGTCGGGGTCGGGACAGCTGCACCGCCGGGCGGTCCGCTCGCCGAGGCCGAGCCGCTCACCCGCCGACGGCCGGCCGCCGGACCTGAGTCCCACACCCGGGAGTACGGGCCACTGCCACTCGGTGGCGCACTGGAGCGCCGCACCGAGCAGTGCCGACCTTCCGCCGCGCCGGAACAGGAGCTTGCGTCGCCTTCCGAGGATCTCGCGCATGAGCGCTCGTTCCTTTCCGTAACGCCGAGGGCTATGTCCTTCGCACTACATGCCGGTTCATGCCACTGTGTGGCGATTCATGCGACCTGGTCATGCAATCCGGAAGTCGATCACGCCACATGGATCATCATTGGTCACCGCGTGTACAGGGCAGCGCATCACGCCGTACGCCGAGCGTGGAACGTGGCGGCGGGTTGGCGGGCGACTGGCGCTTGCCGTTCCGTGGTGCAATCCCGCCACTTGAGAGTGCGTCGCGGTCGTCGTCCTCTAGGACGCCCGTGTCCGCCGGAGAGTTCCGGCGCGGCCCCAACTGGCCCCGCACCTTTCCGAGTACGTACCCGCCATCGTGCATATGACGCGCTGTTGATCGCGGTCAGTCGACCTCAAATTGACATCCATGGGGCCATTTTCAGGCCAATCTACAAACCTCGTTGACACCACAAACCCCATCGGGACAATGCTGGACATTACATCGTCGGTGCGTGTAGATGTGGAGGCATTGATAGCGGAGCAGCATGACATGGGGGTTTGCGATGCTATTGAGGGAATTGAGCGGTCGAGCGCACCGCACAACATCACTCAACAAAAAGCCGCACTCCCCACCAAAATGCGGCCTGACCTGGGGAAATACCTGGTCCGACGATAGCTGCCAGCCATGACCGCCTCCCATGTGCCGAAAGTGGCTGGAATCGAACCAGTACTTCCCGCCCCGTCGCACACTGCCGATCCGCCCGCGCCGAAAACCCGTGCGGACACCTCGCCGGACGCGTCCACGGACGCCTCATCGGCCCGCTCCCCGGACGCGCCCCCGGGCACCCGCCCCGGCGCCGCGCGGGACACCACCTTCGACCTCTCGCCCGTCGACCGGATCGCCGCGGTCCAGGACCGGCTGGCCGGCTGGATCTCCGACCTCAGCACACTGCACGACCTCACCGGGCAACTGGCCCGCACCCGCACCCTGGAGGACGCCCTCCACGAGACGCTGCGGGCGGGCGCGTCCCTGATCGGCGCCCGGCGCGGCCTGATCGTCCTCGAACCGGCCGACGGGCTCGGCCCGGTCACCACCATCGGCCTCGGCCTCGGCCACGCCGACATCGGCCACCTCGAAACCGTCCCGCGCCGCGCGCTGTCGTACGGCCGGATCCTGGACGGTTTCCCGGAGCCGGACGCCGATACGGCCGGCGGCGCCCGTACGGGACGCGAGGGCCGCGACGGGACGGACGCCCGCACCGGGGCCCCGTACCCGGGGGCCGGTGCCCGTACCGAGATCGCCGAACCCGACATCCCCGGCGGGCAGGACCTCGACCCCCGGCTGCGCGAGGTCGCCGCGCGGCTCGGCTACGCCGCCAGCTACGCCGTACTGCTGACCGCCGAACCGGTCGGCCGGACCGGCGCCGCCGTCTGGCTCTACGACGAGCCCGCCCGCCCCACCGAGCGGCAGCGCCACCTCCTCGGCCTCTACCGTTCCCACGCGTCCGAGCACCTCGCCCGCCTGCTCGCGCTGCACCGCCGGGAGCGGGCCGCGGCGACCCTCCGCGAGGAGCTGCTGCCCAGCCGGCTGCCGCAGGTTCCCGGCGTACGGCTCGCGGTGCGCCACAGCACCGGGCCGCGCGGCGGCGGCGACTGGTACGACGCGCTGCCGCTGCCCGACGGCGCGCTGGGCCTGGCCGTCGGCTCGGTCACCGGTTCCGGGCCGAGCGCGCTGGCCGCCATGGGGCGGCTGCGGGCCTCGCTGCGCGCGTACGCCGTGATGGAGGGCGAGGATCCGGTCGCGGTCCTGTCCGACCTCGAACTTCTGATGCGGCTGACCGAACCGGCCCGCACCGCCACCGCACTCTTCGCCTTCACCGAGCCGCCGTCCGGCGCGCCGGACGGGCCGCCCGCGCCGTCGCTGCCGGGCGCTCTCGCCGGCGCCCTCCCGCGCAAGCTGGTGCTCGCCGGGGCGGGGCACTGCCCGCCGCTGATCCTCGGTGCGCTGCGGACCGAGTTCGTGGAGACCTCGCTCTCCGCGCCGCTGGGCATGCTCGCCTGCTGGGAGGCGCCCAGCGTGGAGATCGAACCGGCTCCCGGCGAGACGCTGCTGCTCTACAGCGACGGGCTGCTGCACCGCACCGGTGAGGCCATGGACCACGCCTTCGCCCGGCTGCACGCCGCCGCCGCGAGCGTCCCCGGGGCGAGCCGCCGCGATCCCGAGGCCATCGTCGATCACATCCTGCGCACCCTGCTGCCGCAGGGCCTGGACGACCCCGCCTCGGAGGAGGACGTGGTGCTGCTCGCGGTCCACTTCGAGGAGTAAGAGGAGTACGGGCCCGACGCGGGTGCCGATGCGCAGGTGCGCCGGGGTGCCCGTGTGCCGGAGAGGTCACATGTTCCTGCCTCTGGACCGTTTTCGATCCGCACATACGATGGAACGCGGTTCAGTCTTAAAAGGAGGCATTGTGACCGACGAGCTCACACCGGAGACCCCGGACGAGGACGAGCAGCCGATCAAGCAGCGCAAGAACGGCCTTTACCCGGGCGTCTCGGACGAGCTCGCGGAGAGCATGCGGAGCGGCTGGGCGGACACCGAGCTGCGCGACCTGGAGCCCATCGAGCAGGCGCCGCACGCCGCCCGGCGCCGCGCGGCGCTGTCCCGGCGCTTCCCCGGCGACCGCCTGGTGATCCCGGCGGGCAACCTCAAGACCCGCTCCAACGACACCGAGTACGGCTTCCGTGCCTCGACGGAGTACGTCTACCTCACCGGCGACCAGACCGACGACAGCGTCCTGGTGCTGGAGCCCCGCCCGAACGGCGCCGAGGGCCACGACGCGACGGTCTACCGCCTGCCGCGCTCCAACCGTGAGAACGGCGAGTTCTGGCTCAACGGCATGGGCGAGCTCTGGGTCGGCCGCCGGAACAGCCTCGACGAGTCCGCGGCGCTGCTCGGCCTCCCCTGCAAGGACGTCCGCGAGCTGACCGGCCGGCTGTCCGAGGCCACCGGCCCGGTCCGGGTCGTACGCGGGCACGACGCCGGTATCGAGACCGCGCTGACCGACAAGGTCACCGCCGAGCGGGACGAAGAGCTGCGGGTGTACCTCTCCGAGGCGCGCGCGGTGAAGGACCAGTTCGAGATCGGCGAGCTCCAGAAGGCCGTCGACTCCACCGTCCGCGGCTTCGAGGACGTCGTGAAGGTCCTGGACAAGGCCGAGGCGACCAGCGAGCGCTACATCGAGGGCACGTTCTTCCTGCGCGCCCGCGTCGAGGGCAACGACGTCGGCTACGGCTCGATCTGCGCCGCGGGCCCGCACGCCACCACCCTGCACTGGGTCCGTAACAACGGCGAGGTCCGCTCCGGCGACCTGCTGCTGCTGGACGCCGGCGTGGAGACCAACAGCCTCTACACCGCCGATGTGACCCGCACGCTGCCGATCAACGGCCGGTACTCCGCACTCCAGCGCAAGATCTACGACGCGGTGTACGAGTCCCAGGAGGCGGGCATCGCGGCGGTCCGGCCCGGCGCGAAGTTCCGCGACTTCCACGACGCCTCGCAGCGGGTGCTCGCCGAGAAGCTCGTCGAGTGGGGCCTGGTCGAGGGCCCGGTCGAGCGGGTGCTGGAGCTCGCGTTGCAGCGCCGCTGGACGCTGCACGGCACCGGCCACATGCTCGGCCTGGACGTCCACGACTGCGCCGCGGCGCGCACCGAGGCGTATGTGAACGGCACGCTGGAGCCCGGCATGGTGCTGACCGTCGAGCCCGGTCTGTACTTCCAGGCGGACGATCTGACGGTGCCGGAGGAGTACCGCGGTATCGGCGTCCGGATCGAGGACGACATCCTCGTCACCGAGGACGGCAACCGGAACCTCTCGGCCGGCCTGCCGCGCCGCTCCGACGAGGTGGAGTCCTGGATGGCCGCCCTGCTCGGGAAGCAGAGCTGACGGAACGGGGCCGGGCGGCAGCGCCCGGCCCCGCCGCACACCGGCCGGCGCCTCGGAGGACGGGGCGCCGGCCGGTGTGTATGTCAGGGGGCGCGCCACACCCGATGCGTTCTGCTTTCTGTGTGCTGCGTTGTGTGTTCTGCGTTGTGTGTGAGGTGCGTGGCGCCGTACGTGGCCGGTGTGGCGTCAGTCGTCGGCCGGGCGGGCGCGGGTGTAGGCGCCGGCGCGGGCCGCCGCCCAGACCGCGGTGGCCGCGGACTCGGCCAGGGCCCGGTCGACCGGGCGGCGGGCGATCAGGATCCGGTAGTAGAAGGGCGCGCCGAGGGCCGCCAGCACCTCCGCCGCGTCGGTGTCGGCGGGCAGTTCGCCGCGTGCGACGGCGCGGTCCACCATCTGGCCGGTCGTCCTGAGCCGGTCCTCGAAGAAGCTCCGCAGCACCGTCGCCGACTCCGGGTCACGGGCCGCGGCGGCGACCACCGCCTCGATCAGGCCGCGCATCCGCGGTTCCCCGTAGAAGGCGCCGATCGCGTGGGCCAGCGCGCGCAGATCGCCGGGCAGCGTCCCGGTGTCGGGCAGCGGTACGGCGGCGCTCCGGTCGATCAGCGCCTCGCAGACCAGGCCCTCCATGCAGCGCCAGCGCCGGTAGAGGGTGGCGAGATGGACTCCCGAGCGCTGGGCGATCTTCTCCATGCTGAGCGCGGGGTACCCGCCGTCGCCCAACTCCTCGAAAACGGCGGCCAGTACGGCCTCCCGGGTCCGGGCCGTACGCCCTCCGGGGCGGGTGCCCCGTGGGGCGGGGTGCGCTGTGGTCACGGCGGCTCCGTATTGCAGTGCGAGTTCACGCCAAGTATTGTCCGAAACACATTAACGCGAGCAAGCTCGCGTTAATGACGCGCGCCGGTCCCGCGGGGGCGGGGACACCGCGGGGGAGGTCCTCTCCCGGCGGGACCGCGCCGCGCGCCGCCCCATGAGGCGATTTCCGGCCACTGGATGCCCCGGCCGCCGGGTGCCTGACTGCTGACGCCTGATTGCCGCTGCCTGATTACCGCTGCCCGGCCGCCGGCGTTCGTCCGCCGATGTCCGTCCGCGACGGATACGGGAGACGGCTCGTGCGACGCGTGCGGCCGTACTCGCCATGTGCGCTCCATGCGACGGGCCGCCCTGGCGGAGGCTGAGGTGCCTCGCCACGGCGGCCCGTCTGTGGAGGTGGTGCGGTACCGCTAGAGGATGCCCAGCAGGCCGAGGCCGAGCAGGCCACCGCGACCGCGGCCGTCACGGCCCTCACGGCCCTCACGGCCGTCACGGCACCCACGGCCGTCATCGCGGCCATAACGACCGTCATCGCGGCCGTAACGACCGTCGTCGAAGCGGCCGTAGCGACCACCGTCGAAGGCACCGAAGAGGCCACCGTCGAACCGACCGTCGAAACGGCCATCAAAGCGACCATCGAAACGGCCGCCGTCACCTCGGAAATCGTCCCAGCGGTAGTCCCAGCGGCAGTCACGATCGCGGTCGCCACCCGCCACCGAGGCCGGGGCGGCCTGGGGGGCCGCCTGGGCTATACCGGCGAGCGGGACGATGGCGACGGCGGCGAGCGCCGCGGCGGCTGCATAGCGGCCGATGAACTTACTCATACGTCTCTCCTGGTTGGAGGAATCGGACAGTTGATCGATACCGCGCGACGCCCCGCACTGTGCACGCGACACGAACTTCCACCCGTTAGGGAGAGAAATTGCGCCAATCGCCATATATCACCCGGCACGTCCGGGCCCATCCGGGTCAAGGACCGGGGGCTCCGGCGTGACCCGCGGGCCGTGCGACTCCGTACGAACGTGCGGATGGCCGTCGTACGGCGAGATACGCGTACGACGGCCATCGGGAGGGGGAGGCCGGGCGCTCGGAGGAAGTCCGGGCCCGCGGCAGGATACGGATGCTCGGTCGGAGTGCGGGCCTGCGGGCCCTCGGGCTGGGTGCGGACCGTCAGCCGGGGTGCGGACCGCCGGCAGTGGGCGGGCTCTCGGCGGTGGGCGGACGGTCGGCAGTGGGCGGGCTCTCGGCAGTGGGCGGACGGTCGGCAGTGGACGAGCTCTCTGCAGTAGGCGGACGGTCCGCGGTGGACGGACGGTCCGCGGTGGGCAGATCGAGGTCGGTGCACAGCGCCCAGATGATGAAGATGTCGATCGCGATCGCGACCAGCGCCCAGAGCGGCTGGTACGGCAGCCACAAGAAGTTGGCGATCAGCGCGATGCTCACGATCCCCACACCGACCGTTTTCGCCCCGGGTACGTGCCGCAGGATGCTGAGTCCGGTGAGGGCGACGATGACGCCGATGATCAGGTGGATCCATCCCCAGATGGCGATGTCGAACCGGAAGAGGTAGGTGCCGACCCGGGCGTACACGTCGGTCTCGACGATGCTCACGATGCCGACGAGCACCGCGATCACGCCGTACACGAGCATCAGCACACCGGCGAACATCGTGCCGCCACTCGCCCATGCGCGGCGGCCGGCACCGTGCCTGCCGCCGCCGTGTCTGCCGCGCTCGGCACTGCTGCCGGTTCCGGGTCCGGGTCCCGTTCCGGGTCCGGGTCCCATTCCGGGTCCGGGTCCGGGCGTCTCCGGGGTGGGGGATGTACCGGCCATGGCGGGCCTCCTGTCAGTGGCCTCCCACGGTGCGACCGGGTGGCCGGCCCGGCGACCACAGCGGGGCCGTTCGGGTGACGCGGCGGCGGTGCGCGGAACGGGGTCGGCCCGGGGCAGCCGCGCTCCCCCGCGACCCGACCGAGCCGCGTACGCGCGGACTCACCGTGCCGGATCAGCGGTAGTCGCATGACGCCCGATCCCGGGCGGGCGCCTGCCGTCAACTCCCGTGTTGGCGCGTTCCGTTGGTGCCGTGTCCGGTTTCCCCTCGGTCCCGCGTTCCCGTTAGTGAAGCGTTAGCCGATCGTCAGCGGGGGTGATCAAGCTGGGCGCGCACAACCCGACGGACAGCACGTACGCACCCCCATGGAGAGAGCTTGATGTCGCTCACCAGCAGCGCCTTCCGCCGCGGCCACCGTGTCGCCGCCGCCTCGCTGATCGCCGCCACGGCGCTCGCGGTCACCGCCGGCACCGCCTCCGCGCAGTCCGGCAGCGCCCCGCAGCCCGCGTCCGCCACCTGCGCGGCCAAGGACCTGGGCCTGCGCCTCGGCGACTCCGACCCGGGCGCCGGGAACATCCGCTACCCGCTGGTCTTCACCAACAAGGGCAAGAACACCTGCTCGCTCCGCGGCTTCCCCGGCGTCTCGCTGCTGGCCGGTGACGGACAGAAGATCGGCGCGCCCGCGACCCGCGAGGGCGCTGCGGGGCAGACGGTCGAACTGGCCCCCGGCAAGAGCGCCCATGCCACCCTGCGCACGATCAACGAGGGCCTCAACGACACCCCGTGCTGGACCACCGGGAAGATAGTGCACGTCTACGCGCCCAACTCCAAGGACGCGATGACCCTGCGTACCCAGGGGCTCCGGGTGTGCGGCGGCGTCTTCACCGTCAGCGCCGTCACCCCGGGCACCGAGGGGTGAAGCCCGACTGCGTGCAGCCGTGAACGTCGGGGCCGCACGCCGTAAAAGCGGGCAGGGGATAAGAGGGGACAGTGGGGGAGGGCGCCGGACCGGTGCCCTCCCCCACTGTCCCCTCCCCTGTCCTGTCCTCACGCCTGTCCCCTCGCCCGTCCCCTCCGGTTCCCTGTCGGTGCGGAATCCGCAGGTGTGCCGCCGGACATGCCCCAGGTATGCCGCTGGACATGCCACCGCAGTGACCCTCAGGTATGACCCCCGGACATGTCCTCGGGGATGACCCTCAGGTATGACTCTCGGGCCGGCCCCGGACCGGCGCCCGATGCCCGGCGAGGCACCGCGAGACGCCGCTCGGCAGGGCGTGGCCCGGTGGCGCCGGTGCCGGCCGCGGTGTCGTACACCCCGTCCCGGCGAGTGCCGTGGCGTATCCTCCACGATCACCGAACGTCCCCTGCCGACCGCGCTCCGGGCCAACCGTCACCCCGGATCACGAGCGGCAGACGAACCATCCCCGTACGACCGACGTCTTACCTGCCGACCCGGCACACCCGACTTACCCGTCTTACCCTCCACCCACGAGGTTCCCGTGCGTGAATACCTGCTGGCGCTCTGCGTCACCGCTGCGGTCACCTTCCTGCTGACCGGGCCGGTGCGGAAGTTCGCGATCGCGGCCGGCGCGATGCCGGAGATCCGGGCGCGTGATGTGCACCGCGAGCCGACCCCGCGACTCGGCGGGATCGCCCTGTTCGGCGGGTTGTGCGCGGGATTCCTGGTCGCTTCCCATCTCCCCGGCCTGCGCCGCGTCTTCGAGGACTACAACGAACCCCGCGCACTGCTCACCGGCGCCGCGCTGATCTGGCTGCTCGGGGTCCTGGACGACAAGTGGGGCGTGGACGCACTGGCGAAACTGGGCGGCCAGATGATCGCCGCGGGCGTGATGGTGTTCCAGGGGCTGACGATCCTGTGGATCCCGGTACCGGGCCTCGGCACCGTCTCGCTCAACCGCCCGCTGGGCACCCTGCTGACCGTCGCTCTGATCGTCATCACCATCAACGCCGTCAACTTCGTCGACGGCCTGGACGGGCTGGCCTCCGGCATGGTCTGCATCGCTGCCGCGGCGTTCTTCCTGTACGCGTACCGGATGTGGTTCGGCTACGGCATCCAGGAGGCCGCGCCGGCGACCCTCTTCTCCGTCGTCCTGATGGGCATGTGCCTGGGCTTCCTGCCGCACAACATGCACCCGGCGCGGATCTTCATGGGCGATTCCGGGTCGATGCTGATCGGTCTGGTGCTGGCGGCGGGCGCGATCTCCCTGACGGGCCAGCTGGACCCGGACGCGCTCAAGCTGTTCGCCGGCTCGGAGCGCGCCGCCACCCGCGGAATGGTTCCGGTCTACATCCCGCTCCTGCTGCCGCTCACCGTGATCGCGATCCCGGCCGCCGACCTGATCCTGGCCATCGTGCGCCGTACGTGGAACGGCCAGTCCCCGTTCGCCGCCGACCGCGGGCATCTGCACCACCGGCTGCTGGAGATCGGCCATTCGCACAGCCGCACCGTGCTGATCCTGTACTTCTGGTCCGCGCTCTTCGCGTTCGGCACCGTCGCCTACTCCGTACGGAACGCCAGCATCTGGATAGTGCTGGTCATCGTGCTGCTGAGCGCGGTCGGCCTGGTCCTGCTCCTGCTGCCGCGCTTCACCCCACGGGCCCCCGTCTGGGCACAGCGGCTGGTACCACCCCGCTACCGGCGCCGCGCGGCGGGGCTGCCGGGCCGGTAGGTCTGGTGTGACGGGGACACGGACGCATGGGGCCTACGGGGTCGGCGGGGCGGGCGGGGGCTTCCGGGCCTACGCGAGCTCCCGGACCTGCGGGGACCTGCGGGGACCTGCGGGGACCTGCGGGGACCTGTGCGTAACGCCCGTCCCGTGTCCTCCGTTCCCGGTCGCCCCGTTCCCGCCTCCATCCCCGTCGCCCGCCCCGTGTCGCACCGCGCACCCCCTACCGCCCATCCCGTGACGTTCGTCCCGTAACGCCGCGCACCGACACCTTGCCCTGACACCGCGTCAACGCATCTACCACGCCCATGACGCCCTGTCAGATCCATGCGGCCACCCGAGTGAAACACGCTCCGTCGGACTCACCAGACATGCCGAAAAACGTATTGGCGGGTTACTTGGTGTGTGCCCATCGGCCGTGGCGAGCACTGCGCCACGGTGTTGCCGGAGCACAGCGAAGGAGTCTCATGTCGTCGCCCCTCGCCAAGCGGTCCGTCGGAACGAGCGCGTCCGTATTGCTGGCCCTGCTGAGCGTCCTCGGCCCCACCGGCCGCAGCGCTGCGGCGGACTTCGGACCATCCGCTCCACCAGGAGTCGACTGGGAGTCCATCGCCGCCTGTGAGAGCAACGGCCGCTGGCACACCAACACCGGCAACGGCTACCACGGCGGCCTCCAGATCGCCCCCGCGACCTGGCGGGCCTACGGCGGCAAGCGCTACGCCCCCCGGGCCGACCTCGCCTCGCGCGAGCAGCAGATCGCCGTCGGCGAACGCATCGCCCAGGACCGTGGTCTGACGCAGTGGCCCGTCTGCGGACGCCGCGGCGCACCGAGCGCCAAGTCCCCCCAGGCGACGAGTACCGGCGGCAACACCGGTAACACCACCGGCAAAAGCACCGCCGGCACCACCGCTCCCCGGTCCCCGTCGGCACCCCGTACGCACCACCGCCGCCCCACCACACCCGGCGCCACCACCGACCACACCTACGTCGTGCAGCCGGGCGACTGCCTCTCCACCATCGCCCAGCGCACCGCCGTCCCGGGCGGCACCCAGGCCCTGTACGACCTGAACAAACCCACCCTCGACGAGGGCCCGGACCACATCTACCCGGGCCAGCGACTACGCCTGCACGCCTGACCCCGCCACCGCCCAGCGCCCGCAGTCCCACCGGCGGCCATGTCCCGAGGACATGGCCGCCGCGCGGTCCGTGCCATACGGCTCCGGGGCGGTCCGGGACCGGTGCACGGGTGGTCTACCCGAAGGGGCTGTCGGGGTATGCGGCCCCGGTGGGCTCCGCCGGGGCGCGGCGAGGGTCCTCCGGTACGACGGCGATGGCGTCGGGTGCCGGGGCGGATACCTGCTCCTGTTTCGTGCCGGGCGGCAGGAAGCAAGGGGTGTTCACCGAGAAGGCAAGCTGGGTGGGTGGCATATAGCTCTGCATCGTGACAAAAAGATTGTCCTTGCCACCCCTGTCTCCCATCAGCGCCCACGGCTTCTTGGTCTTGTCCTCACGCTAGCCGTCGAAGCGGCCGTCACCGGCGGACTCGCCCCCCTTGCCGTAGCAGTCACGGAACTCCTTGCTGACCGTCTTGCCGTCGACCTTCAGTTCGTACTCTGAGGTTCCCCCGCAGACCCGGCGCTGCCGGCTGCCTAGGGGACATCGATGCCGACGAAGCCGGTGGACTCGGGCCCGGGTCCCAGCCCGTCGAGATCATCTGACGGGTCTTCGAAGCGCCGCACGACCTCAGCGACTTCCCTGTCGCTGGACTCGACGCAGAATCCGTTGCCCTCGGGATCGGCCAGCACCACCACGGCCAGTCCGCAGCTCCGGTTCGTCCAGTACTTCTCCACGACCCTCGCGCCCAAGCCCGTCAGTCGGGCTACCTCCGCCTCCCATGCTCCCTCAACGGGGTTGAGCCACAGACGCGTTCGGCTCCGCGGATGCCCCGGTGCGCGCTCCTCCACCAGGTAAAGCCGCATCTCTCCCCCACCGCGCGGGGCGATGTTCACCCCGTCCTTCCCCGGCCCGACAGGGGCCTCCAGGACAGCGCTCCAGAACTCGCCCAGCTTGAGGGGATCGGTGCACTCCAGCTCGACCACACGCATCGTCAGGCCCATCCACCCACCGTACGCTCGGGCCCGCTACCGCGCTGGGGGACGGATCGAGGAGGCGGAACTACGACCACAGCTCGTCGAGATCCTGTTCCGTGGGATTGGACGGTGCCTGCGCAGGGACAGCGAGGAGGGTCAGGCGCGGTCGTACACCCAGGCTCGGCCGGTCTGGCGGTACTCCTCCACCGGGATCGGCTCGATACCGGTCCGCAGCCGTGCGGTGTACAGCAGTCCTTCAGCCGTCGCATCGTGAGCCGGTGACAGCGACCGTCGTACCGGAGCCGGGCGGCGTCCTGCTCAACGACGAGGGCAGAGCCGGTCGCGTACGGTTGCTCGGGCCTGCGCTGAGCCGGTGTGGCTGCGGGAGGGCGCCGGGCCTGCCCCTCCCTGGCCTTGGCCTGCTCGTAGTCGCACCACCGTCGCCGGATCGCTTTCCCTGCGTTCAGGGCTTCGTCGGCGAGCCGGGCGAACTCTTCGCGGGGCCGGTGGCGGACAGCTCCCCTCACGACGCCATCGGCAGCGCCGCCCCCTCGCGCCACTTGAGGATCAAATGGGGTGGGGCGGGGGCTGACCTGCGACTTCGCCGCGAAAACCCTGCGGACCAGGGAAAACTACGCTCGGTAGTTCTCACCGGTCCGCACGGTTTTTCGGTGTGTTGTGCCCTGGGTGTGCCCTGCGAGGGCACACCCGCCACTTGCTCGACTCCGCAGAGTCCCAACAACCCCCGCGCGACCGAACATCCATCCGACGGTAGCGTGTCGGGCGACTGTGCACAGATACGGGGAACGCCGGGGAGGGCGTATGGGGGGCTATTTCAAGGTCGAGGCGGACAATCTCGGACGCCTGCTGAAGGACCTGCACGACAGCCAGGACAACATGCGCAAGGCGCTCGGCGCGATGAAGGACACCGGCCCGAAGTCGACGGGAGCGGAGGCCCTGGACAACGCCTGCGACGAGTTCCACGACAGCTGGGACAACGCCATCAAGAAGATCGCCGATGGTACCCAGGCGATCGAGGAGAAGCTGAAGCAGGTCAAGCAGAACTACGAGTCGTTGGAGCACGCACTTCGTGACGCCTTCGCGAAGAACGCCAAGTAGGCGCCGCACAGTTCGCGTTCACCCGAACCGTCCCTCTCTCTGACCTCCGGCAGGTGCCTCCATGACCACGCGAGACTTCCCCGCCCTCGGCTTCAACCCGGCGCCCGGCGAGCTGGGTTCCATCGACTCCCTCACCGGCAAGCTCGACACGGCCAAGCGTTCCCTGGACTCCGCCCACGCCGTCCTGTCCCGCATCGGCAAGGGCGGCGGCGACTGGGAGGGCGACGCGGCGAAGGCGTTCGCGGAGAAGGTCGGCGATCTGCCGAAGTACGTGAGCGACAGCCGCGATGCCATGCGCGACGCCGTCACCCAGCTCCGCTCCTGGCATACCGCACTCTCCTCGTACCAGACCAAGGGGCGTCAGTACGAATCGGAGGCTGCCGCGGCCAAGCAGACGGTGGCCACCCGAAAAACCGAGAGCGAGCACGCGGTCAAGGCGTACAACGAGGCTGCCGCCAACCCGGACCTGCGCCTGGCGGGCGCCTACTACACCGACCAGGCTGCCCTGGACTCCGCGCAGAAGAGGATAGACGCGGCGAGCGATCGTCTGGACAAGGCGGACACGGCCCTCGACTCCGCCCGCAGCCGTCTGGACTCCGCCACCCACGAGCTGGAGGCGATCGTCAAGAAGGCCGAGGAACTCCTCGGCAACCACCAGGACGAGGCTCGGGGCGTCGCCGACCGCATCCGGCGAGCCACGGAGAACGCACCTGACCCGGGGTTCTGGGAAAGCCTTGGCGACTTCTTCACCCGCATGGGCCACAGCATCCAAGAATGGTGCACCAAACACGCCGACCTGCTGAAAGAGATCGGCGACTGGCTCTCGATCGCCTCCAGCATCCTGGGTGTCGCCTCACTGCTCACCCTGTGGTGCCCGCCGCTCTCCGGCGCCTTGGCCCTCGCCAGCGCGGGTGCCTCCCTCGGAGCCCTCGCCACGCACGGGGCGGCGAAGCTCGGCGGCGCGGACGTAGGGGTGATGGACCTCGTGGGCGACGGTATCGGGGTGATCCCGTTCGGGAAGTTCGGCACCGTCGCGGCGAAGGGGGCCAAGGTGTCCATGAAAGTGGCGCAGATTGAAGGCCGCACCATCAACTCCATCGACAAGGTCAAGAAGATCGAGGCCCTGCGGGACGCCGGATTCACCGGCCGGGCCCTGACGGGCAGGTCAGTCTTCGGGAGGGGTCCGGAGTACGTGCACGGCAGCGAGGTCTTCACCACCACCGGGTTCGGCAACCGCATGAAGCTGGCGTGGACCAGCCACGTCCAGGATGTCGCGGGGGCGAGCCTCAAGGAGGCGGGGCTCAGCAAGGGCCTCACCAAGGTTCTCGACAGCGGCCTCACGCCCGAAGCTGTCAAGACGTCCCTGCGCGGGGCCATGAGAGCCGATGGATCCATCGACCCGCTCTCCTGGTGGTCCAAGGGCCCGCAGTTGGCCCAGCAGGTGCCGGGTGTGGCCATCGACGCCCACAGCCAGCTCACTGATCCCAGTACGCCGGCTGCGGGGAGGCTCTGATGTCCGCGTACCCGCAGAATGTGTCGCTCACCCTGGACACTCCAGAGGGTTTCCACGAGCTGCCGCTGCACCTCCCGCCGGACGTTCTCGACGCCGCCTTGTGGGAGCTGGCGGAGAAGATCTGGCCGGGCGGTACGGAGTTCCAGCGCGAGACCACCGCCGTCGTTTATTCCGACCTCACGACGGCTCTGACCGCCGACAACGTCCTTCACGCGTCCGTCGCCCTCTACGAGACGGAGGACGGCGCCGCGAGCACCGCCCACCTCCTGGTACGGGCGGATGCCGTGGACCCGGAGGAGCCGGAAATCGTCGCCGCATCATTCCAAGAGACGCTCTCCTTCGACGAGCACCGCAGCGTCGCCCGGGTGGACCTGCCCTGCGGCCCAGCCGTGCTCTCCCTGCACGCCACCGAGACGGAGGGCGAGGCCGTCCTTCCGTCACTGGGGTTCGCCCACGTCGAGTTGTACATACCCGCTCCGGTCCGGGGCTGGCTGGTGGTGCTCGCTCTCACGACGCCGTGCTTCGACGACCTGCCGCGGTACACGGGCATCCTGCGGCAGATCGGTGAGTCCTTGGTCATCCGCCCGGCGGAGCAGGCGGACGACCTTCCGGAGCCGCCAGCGGCCGGCGACGTGCGCGCGGTGTTCGGTTAGGAGATCCGACATGACGAGACGAGACACTCCATGACGCTCACCTTCACCCGCCACCCCGACGCCAAGCGCTACGAACTGCGCCCCCGAGATGCCGCCGCCGTCCACGTACACCATGGCGCCCCCAACGGTCACCCTCTACCCGACGGATGCAAGCCACGCTTCACCCTCGCCGCCGACCCTGCCGGTGCCGAGCCACTCGCCGTGATCGTCCGGCAGAACGGCGGCCACCTCGCCGTGCTCACCCCGGACCACGAGCACCTGGCTGAACTGCGCCTGCCGCCACGCAAGAAGCGGCGGCGGCCCACGTACGAGATCCACCTGCCCGACGGCACGGTGCTGCGCGGTCGGGAAGGGACTGCGCCATCCCTGCTCTTGTGGCTGGTGCTGCTGCCGTTCGTCCTGCTCTACCTGGTTGGCATGGCGCTCTCCGACGTCCCCTTCGACGGCATCGGCTCCCCACTGCGAACGGCCTGGAAGCGACCGGGTGAGCCCTTCAGCCGAGCGGCCCTGACCGAGTCCGCGCGCGGCCGGTTCCGTGTCCCGGGTGACGGGCTCGACCACCGGGTAGCGTACGCGCAGGCGGTGGCGAAGTACTGGGAGCGGTGACCCGGCGACCAGCTCATAGTCCCCAAGCCCCCGGAACGCCCGTGTCGGAGACCCGGTATCGTCCCTCGAACGATCAGTTCACGGAAGGCACCTACCGGCGCGCTGCTCACCGGCGCGGGCGTGACCACCTGTGCCAGCGACCCGTTGTCATTCGCTCGACGACCAACAGCAGCGCCAGGATTCCTGAGGTGAGCCCTAGGCCCTTAAGGAACTCGACTGTGAAGCCGCCACTGTAGAGGACCAGACCGGTGGCCATGGCACAGACGACGAAGGCGAGGACTAATACAAACTGGGCCAGTCTGACGAGCGGCATTAGTGCGCCCAGCCTGTGTGGTTCTGACCCGGAGTCTGGCTCCACTCCTTGAACGTGAATCGTCAGATGCTGGTCGCCACCGGCTTGATACACGCGTCCCTCGCCCTCGGCCTGGGCATGCATGTTCCACCGAGAGTGCTCTTCACCGTGCCGGCCTTTCGCCTTCATCGCTGCTTTCTCCTGATGCTGGTGGACAGCCAGCACTTGCTTGGGGGGATCACAGAGAGCCGAGCTTACGAGCACACTCCAGGCCGATGTCACCGATGAACTTGAGCTGAAGCCCGGCAGGGTCCCCAATGATGTAGTAGGCGAAGACGCCAAGGCCCACAGGTACGTACAGCCAGGAAAACCTGTCGATCAGGTGCGACCTGTAGGACAGGCGTTCACGAAGGACGATGAAGCACGTTGCACCCACGATGACGGCTCCCAGCGAGTAGAGCACGGACCACCAAGTCGATGGGTCGGACTTGTCGGTCCACACGGCGCGCGTGCTGGCGCCCGCGATCGAAAGTGGAAGCAGTGGGGCCAAGGCGAGAAGGACGCTAAGCAACGTCTCCCAGATCCCGCCCCAGGAACTGCCTCCCGTCTCGTAGTAGCCCCAGTCGTCGTCTTCATCCTCGTCGTCATCGTCGTCTACGTCAGGAGGTGAGCCATGAAAGTGAAACTCCGTGATGTGTTGATCACGGCCTGCTTGGTAGACGCGCCCCTCATCCTCGGCGCTGGCGCGCATGTGCCAAGGGGCGTCGTCTTCGTGGTCCCAGTGGCCCGTGCTCATCGCTCGCTGATGAACTGATTCCCACCGGCTTGATACACGCGTCCGTGATCACGGACCTCGGCGTGGAAACTGGTATTCGTCCGGGGCGAGCCAGCTTCCCCGAGCCTCGACAGCAAGGCTTCGAACTCCGATGCAGCCACCGGATCCTCCAGGAAGAGAGTCAGCATCCGCCCTTGCCAGGCGGACTGAAGAGCCTGACGGACCTGTTCGACTTCGCTGGCAGGGGCTGCGAGAAGAGTCGAACGGGTCGTCTCAAGTTCCCGTTCCAGTTCACCAGCGGAGTTCGGGCGAAACTGTTGCCACAATGTGACGACGCCTGATCGAAGCGTGTTCCATCCGTCCGTTGCCATCGCCGATACCACGGCGGTACCTCCCGCACTGGCCAAGGCGATGAGTGTCGGGTCCACGGTGTCCCCTCCCCGTTGTGTCCGCACTTTCGACGGATAGTGAATCAGCAACTCCGGGATATGGGCTGGCGCTTCAGACAACTGATCAACGAACCGACTCACCTCCGAGAAGGAGCCACTGCATGGCACCTCATGGCAGAGGCTCAGTTCCTGTCCGACGGACGTCGTGGCCGTTGACAAACGTGTAATGCATGGACAGCGGCTGTTGGATCAGGCACCGTCATATACCCAGCCTCGGCCGGTCTGCCGGTACTTCTCCACAGGGATCGGAGCGACGCCGGTTCGCATCCGGGCGATGTACAGCAGTCCATCGAGGTGATCGATCTCGTGGTGGATTAGGCGGGCGAGGCCACGTTCGTACACCGTGGTCACGGTCCCTCCGGTCAGGGCCGTGGTCTCCACCGTGATCTTCAGTGGTCGGGGGACGAGGCCGCGGACGTCGAAGAAACTCAGGCAGCCCTCGTACTGCTCGTCCGTCTCCTCGGAGTGGATGATGATCTGCGGGTTGAGCAGGGTGATGGCGGGGGCGTTGCCGGGTGGCTGGACGACGGCTGCGGCGCGGCCGATGCCCATCTGCGGGGCGGCTAGACCCATGCCTTTGGCGAAGGGGTGGACCTGACCGATCCGCTCCATGGCAGCGAACAGCTCGTCCACGACGTGCTCAGCTACGTCTCGCTCGGCGGGCAGCTCGAAGGCGCGTGCCGGTTCGGCGAGGATGCCGGCGCCGCGCTGGACGACCCCGAGGTCTCGCATCTGCTGGCTGGGCCGCACGTCGATCACCTGAACTCCCCTTGTTGTGTGTCGGGTTCGGGCTGTGCCCGGAACCGCCATTCCAGACGGTACCGAGCGTGCAGGGCGGGTGTGGTCGTGATCCACGTGAATTGCCGTAGGTCGCCGTCGTCACTGCGGACAGGAGGTGTGCGTAGCGGGGTGGCTTCGGCGGTCATGGAGGTCTCGGTGCCCCACACCGCCGGGTCGAGGTCGGAGGGGAAGACGAGCTGCACTTCGAGTTGCTCGGTGGGGAGGCGGACGGCTCGTTGGAACCAGTTGCCCCACTTGTCGTGGCCGACGGTGTAGGCGTACTCGATCCACACGGACTCGCCGGGGTAGAGCGGGAAGCGGCCGTGTTCGTTGTCGAAGAGCAGCCAGACTTCCTTGAAGGCGTCGCGGTCGTGCTTGGCCTGCCAGCGCATCGCCTCGCCCCGGCAGGTGGCGGTGAGGTCTAGTTCGTCCCAGGTCAGCGGGTGTGCTCGGTAGTGGGCGTTCGACCGTTCAGGGTCGCCAGGGTAGCGGTCGACGGAGATGCGGATCAGGTAGCGGGTCACCGGCTCCTCGCCGGTGTTCCGCAGCCGCCGTCGCATCGTGAGCCGGTAGGAGCGACCGTCGTAATGGAGTTGGGCGGCGTCGTGCTCGACGACGAGGGCAGAGCCGGTCGCGTACGGCTGCTCGGGCCTGCGCGGAGCCGGCGGGGTCGCGGGGTGACGCCGGGCCTGCTTCGCTCTGGCTTTGGCCTGCTCGTAGTCGCACCACCGTCGCCAGATTGCCTTCCCTGCGTTGAGGGCCTCGTCGGCGAGCCGGGCGAACTCTTCACGGGGCCGGTGGCGGCCGGATTCCACATGGCTGACGTACGACGGGTCGAAGCCCATGGCCTGCGCCAAGGCCCGCTTGGACATGCCTCGTACTTCCCGCCACCGCGCGACCTCTGCCGCGAAATTCTCGGCCGCCTGCTCGACGGTGATGTCGTCGTCCTGCGCTTCCATCGAAGCCCCGCCCCGCGTCCTCGTTGGTGAGCATGAGTGAACCGTGAGTGATCCCAGTTCATCATCCCGTCACGGCTCACGTCTCCGGTTTCCTTCCCTCACCGACCCGGATCGACCCTTCCGGGCAGACGAAGGAGGCGACGCTCCATGCGCGTGCTGTACCTGCTCAACATCTCCAACCCTGACCAGCTGTCCGCGGATTCGGGATGGATCTTCGCGGATCTGCTCGCCCCCGCCCTGGCCGATGCTGGCGCGGAGGTGACCGTCGCGGCTCCGGCTGCGGCCGGGGATGCTCGCTGCGGCTTCCACCAGACGAAGGTGCCGGGAACGAAGTACCGCGCCCGGTTCTCCGCGGACATCGACGAGTTGGTGGCGTTGGTCCGCGCTGAGAAGCCGGATGTCGTCGTGGCCAACCAGATTGAGGAGGCGCCGGCGATCCGCACGGCCCTGTTGGAGGTCGGATCTGACGCGTTGCTGGCCGGCTACTGCCACTACCTGCCGTTCTCCTTCAGCGGTGGCGGTCAGCTCCTGCTCGATCCGTCGCTGAACGACGTGGGGTTGGGGCGCCCGGTGTTGCTGGCGTTCGCCGCCGGGATGGCGGCCTGTGACCGGGTGATGGTGCACTCCTCTACGGCCGCCTCATGGCTGTCGGCCGCCGCCGCCCGTATGGCGGTGGACCTCGCTGACCGGTTGCGGGTCGTTCCCGCGCCGCGTGACGAGCGGCTGGTTCGTGATCCCGTCACGGCCTGCCGTCAGCAAGGCGCTGCGGCGATCGGGGTCTACAACCACCGGCTGTACGCGCACTATGGGACCGAGCAGTTCGTACACCTGGCCCGAGATCTGGTGGCCTCCGGTGCGGTGCATCTCCAGGTCATGGATCTGTTCGGCCAGCGCCGCGCCGCTCGTACGGGCCTGGACGACAGCCCCGAGCGGATGCGTGACCAGCTCGCTGCCCTGCCGCACCTCCAGATCGTCTCCGACCGCGGCGACCGCATCCGCTACAGGAACCTGCTGGCCGACGCCCGCTTCGGCATCGCTCCGTTCAGGCCCGGCTGCCCGTGGTCCATGAGCGTGATCGACTGCCAGGGCATGGGCCTGCCGGTCATCGCCCCGCGCCTGGGCTGGCTCGCCGAGCACATCGACCCCGAGCTGTGCTTCACCACTCCGGCCGAGGCCGTTGCCTTGGCCGAACGCCTCGCCACGGACGACGAGTTCCACGCCGTGCACGCCAAGCGGGCTCACGCCTCCACTGCCGACTTCGCTCCCGCCCTGGTCGCCGCTCGCTACTTGGAGGCCCTCTCGTGACCGAATTCGATGCGGTCTTCCTCTCCTACGACGAGCCGATGGCCGACCGCCTGCGCTCCCGGCTTCAGCGGACGCTCGGCGGCACGGTCAAGCGTCTGCACGGCGTGCACGGGATGCACCGGGCCTACCGGCTGTGCGCCGAGGTCGTCGACCGCGAGCAGTTCTTCCTCGCCGACGGCGACTTCGCCGTCGACACCGGCTTCGACCCGGCCGCCGTCGAGCCGCTGGGCGAGGGCGTGTCCATGCGGGTGTGGCGGGCGGTCAATCCGGTCAACGGCCTGACCTACGGCTACGGCGGGCTGAAGCTGATCCGCCGCAGTGCCCTGCGCGAGATGGGCGAGGCGGTGGATGTGCTGGCCGCGCTGCCCGGCCGTGTCGAGTTCGCCGAACAGGCCGCAGGTGTCACTCAGTTCAATCAGAGCCCCTTCCATGCCTGGAAGGCTGGCTTCCGCGAGTGCGCGATGCTCGCGCGTGGGAGTGAGTACGGCATGGCGGGCGAGGACGCCCGCCACCGGGTAGCGGCATGGATCAACAGCCGGGACGGGGAGTTCGCCACCTACGCCGCGGCAGGGGCCCGTGAGGGCGTCGCCTTCGCCCGCGCGGCTGCCCGGGATCCAAAGGTTTTCGACCACCTCAACGATCCGTCCTGGCTGTGGAGCAGGTTCGCCGCCGCCCACGGGGATCAGGCGGTGGCCGGATGACCGGCGGCCCCCTTGTACTCATCGAGCCGTACGCCGACCGCTTGGGCGGGCACCATCAGCGCACGCTGGTGGCACTCGCCCAGGCTCGGCCCGGCAGCCTGGTCATCGCTCCGAACGGGATCGCCCGCGACGCGGTCACGGCCCTGCGCGAGGCAGGCGCCCGGCTGGTGACCGCACCGACTGGGCGCTTGGCGACCGTGCTGCTGGCCGCCTCCCGGCTCGCGGCCGGGCTCTCGACGATCGGGCAGAGAGTCTTCTGCTCGCGCCGCTGGCCCCGCCGTCTGCGGAGGCTGCCGCACCAGGTCACCCTGGTGGCCCGCTGCCTGACCGAAGCGTCCGTCCTGCGGACGGCCCGCCACCTGGAACCCGGCGCCGAGGCGGTGGTGATCCTGACCGCGAGCGAGGCCCTGCACGGAGCCGCTGCCCTCCTCGGCGGCCAGCCGCACCTGCGGTTCGTCCACGAGCAGGTCACCACCGAGGACGCAGCCGTGCGGCTGCTCGGCCGGCTCGCCCGCCGAGGCGAGGGGCGGACTGTCGCGGTGTACCCGACTCAGGCCGTCGCTGATCAGTTCGCCACGGCCTTCCCTGAGTTGCCCGGAGTGCTGAGGGCCTTCGCGGTCGACGACGGCCGCCGCCTGACCGACGCCGAACGCGAGGGCGGCCGGGCGGCCTTCAACATCCCCGCCGCCGAAGCTGTGGTGTGCCTGATGGGCGGCTGGTGGCCGTACAAAGACATCGCCACCGTCCATGCTGCGCTGACCCGCCTGACCGAGCCGCTGCATCTCGTGGTCACAGGCCAACCACTCGACACAGCCGTACTGGAACGATGGCGGGACCTGCCTAATCTTCACCTGCATCTCGTGGTCGGCCCCGTCGCGGAAAGCGTGCTGCGGCTGGTGTACGGCGCCGCCGACGCTGCCCTGGTAGCCCGGCACCCAGGCGTCGGCAAGGAATCCGGGCTCGTGATGGACGCCGCCCGCCTTGGTGTCCCCCTGATCGTCTCCGACCACGACCCGCATCTCACTGCCCGTCTACGCGAGCAGCCCTGGGCCCTGACCTTCCCCGTCGGCGACCCGGACAGCCTCGCCGACGCTTTGCACGCCGTGATCCGCCAGCCACCCGCACGGCCCGGACCCGAGGCGCCGGGACTGCTGGGGATGTGGACCGCCACCGAGCAAGCCGACTTCCTCACCCGGACCTTCGCCTCACTGCGTACGAAGGAGTCCCGATGCTGAGCACGCCTCCCGCTCTGATCGCCGTCATCGGCCCCGTCGAGCCGCCTCTACTGACCGCCTGGGTCCGCCACTACCAGCGGCTGGGCATCGAGCGAATCCTGATCGCCTTCCACTTCCCCGATCACGTCCCCGACGCCCGTCGGCACGAACTCCAGGCCGCCAGCCGCGAGCTGGGCATCATTCCCACCGGCACCAGCACCGGCCCGTGGCACGAGCACACCAACACCCAGCTCCGCGACGCTCTTCGCCACAAGGCCGGACCGGGCTGGCATCTGCTCGCCGACGCCGACGAGTTCCAGCAGTACCCCGCCCCGCTCCCGGAGGTCATCACCCAGGCCGAGAGGTCCGGCCACCGCGTGGTCGGTGGGCTGATGCTCGACCGCGTGGCCGCGGGCGGACACCTGGCCGGCTGGAGCCCCGAAGACGGACTCGACCTCGCCTACCCCCTCGGCGGCCACCTCACCCACCGGCTCCTGCACGGCGACCCCCGAAAGATCGTCCTCGCCCGCCACGACGTCACTGTGGCCTCCGGAAACCACCGGGCACCCGGTCGCCGGCCGGACACCGACCGCATCTGCGCGGTTCACCACTTCAAGTGGCGCTCGGGCATCCTGGACGACCTCCGACGACGCGTCCACCACTTCACCTCCGGCACCTGGCAGGAACAGACGCCAGCCGTCCGAGACGAGGCCAGCCGCCTGCTCGCCCACGTCGGCCAGCATCGGGGCGTGATCAACACCAGCGACCCGCGGTTCGCCTTCCGCCGGGTCAGCCTGGACCGGATGCCCTTCAGCTGGCCTGACGAGGCCCGCAGCATCTTCACCACCTGGCGGCCGTACGCGCACACCGGCCAGGATTAGAGAGAATGCCCAGCTCGCGGATACCTCACAGAAGGGATGACCACGTGCCCCTCGCCGTTCTTCTCGTCGGCCTGACCGGCTCCGGGAAGACCACCGTCGCCAAGACCCTGGCCGACCACGGCTACATCCGGCTGTCCGTGGACGAGGAGGTGCACCGCCTCCACGGCCGGTACGGCGTGGACTATCCCGAGCACACCTACTTCGAGCGCGAACGCCCTGTCGTCGAGGCGACCCGGGAGCGGTTCATCAAGGAGATCGAGGCCGGTCACGACGTCGTCCTCGACCATGGGCTGTGGCGCCGTAGCGCCCGCGACGCCTGGAGGCAAGCCGCCCGTGAAGCGGGCGGCCACCCCCTCGTCGTCTACCTCCCCGCCGACCGGGAGGAACTGCTCCGGCGCCTCACCGAGCGCAACCAACGTGAGGACGCCAATGCCCTCACCGTGACACCCGAAGCACTCGACGACTTCTTCGCCCGCTTCGACCCACCGGCCGAAGACGAAGAGGTGATCGTCTACACCGGCGATCAGGACGAGCTCGTGGCCGCGCTGTCCTCGGCCAGGTCGAGCTGAAGAGGCAGGCCGTGTTCGTCATCGACGTCGGCGGCGATCCGCGAGCTGTTCGCCCATCGCCGCGGGTGCGGGCTGTGGTGTGAGCGTGGTGCGTGCGGTGCGGCAGGTGCTGCTGGCGCGGGCGGCCTGTGCGCGCCTGTTCGGCTGGGCGGTGATGCGCCAGTTGAGGACTTCGGCGGGCCGTTCTGCGGTGTCGAGTTCTCGGTGGGCGGCCACTTCGGCCAGGAGGTGGCGGGGGCGGTGGCCGGCGGTCTCGGCGCGGGCGAGGGTGGTGGCCAGGGCGTGCCAGGCAGGGTCGGCAAGGATGCGGTCGGCGTGGTCGGGGACAGCTGCCCGCACGTCTGCCTCGAATTGCCGGGCTGTGGCAGGGCGGGGTGCACGGCGGGTGAGGTCCGCCAGGACCGGCTCGGCCGCTTGGCGGTAGCTGTCCTGCAGGTGGCGGACGGCTTGTTCGGCTGCGGCGGCCTGCTGTTCGTGGCCGCGCTGTGCGTGCCACTTGGCGGCGGCGCGGGCCACGTGCAGGGCCGCGAAGACCACAGCGATGGCCAGGCCACCGGGAAGGTTGGGGGCGTACGCGAGTTCCTTGGCGGCTCGGCGCAGTTCGGTGGCGGCTTGGTGGTCGGCCCGGATCGCCGAGCGGCGGGCGCGGTTGAACGCCTGGGCTGCCGCTTGCAGTTGCTCCTGGTGCGGGCCGGGTGTGGCGCGGGCGAGGTTGTGCAGGATGTCACCGTAGGCTTCCAGGTGCCCTTGGGCCACGGCGTCGTCGCCCGCGTCGAGAACCGTGCGCGCCGTGCGCACGGCGGATTCGGTACGGCGCCACGAGCCGGCTGGGTCCGCCACCTGCTGGGGTCGGTCGGCCACCTCCTGGGTGGGGAGGCGTTCGGTCAGGCGGTTGTAGGACAGGTCGGGGGCGAGTTTGGAGCCGCCGTACCAGATGGTGTCGCCGGGTGCGGTCAGGCTGTAGCCGTCCACTTCGCCGGTCTTGGCGCTGATGCGCGGCTTGACCTGGATGCCGAGCGAGCCCAGCACGGTGAAGTACTCGTCGATGCTGCGTACGGAGGCGGCGACCGCGTACGCCTGCTCGCGCAGCCACTCCCGCGCGGTCACGTCCTGCCCCAGGCGCTCAGCCTTGGCCCGCTCTGCCCCGGTCGGCGTGCGGGGCGCGGTGAGGTCGCCGGACTTCAGGCGGCGCAACCCGAACTCGGCCTCGATCCTGCGGCACTCCTTCTGGGCCCGCCAGCCGTCCCGGTTCGTCCGAGGCCGGCGGCCATCGGCCCGGACGCTGGTGGCCAGGATGTGGATGTGGTCATCCGCGTGCCGTACTGCGATCCACCGGCAGGCTTTCTCGTCGCCCTCGGGCGCGATGCCAGTGGCGGCGACGACGCGGCGGGCGACCTCGGCCCACTCGGCATCGGTCAGGTAGCGGTCACCCGGCGCGGTGCGCACCGGACAGTGCCACACGTGCTGCGGCGGCTTCTTGCCGCCCAGCTCGCGCGTGCGCAGGTCGACGTGGTGGTCGAGACGGTTGGCGAGTTGGGTGTAGGTGACTTCGGGGTCGCGGCCGGGGTCCGGGGCGCCGGTGAGGTCCCAGGCGGCGACGATGTGGGGGTCGGTGTGTTCGTCGCGGCGACCGGGGCCGAAGAGGTAAGCGATCAGTCCGCGGGTATCGGAGCCGGTGGAGACGTCAGGCACCATGAGCGGCACCTTCCTCTACGAGCTGGTCCATCAGCCGGTAACTGGCCGCGGCGGCTTGCTCGATGTGGTCGAGTACGGCCTCGGTGCGCTCGGGTATCGCACCGGAGTGGACGGCCATGGTGATCTGGTTGAGGTTGGTGCCGATCCGGTTCAGCGCCTTGGTGTGTGCCTCGATGGCTTCCACCAGCGGGCGGATGGGGTCGTCCTCTGGGCTGCCGACCATGTTCGCCTTGCCTAGCGCGACCGCGAGCGCGGCATCGCCGACGAACCCGGCGAACGTCTGGCCGCGCCGCTTGGCTTCGTCACCGATGGTCTGTACGGCGGTCGCGGTGAAGCGGATGGTCTTGTCTCGGTCGCGCTTCTCGGTGGTGCGCTTGCGGTTCATCCGCGTGGGCAGCACCGGGGCGTCAGGCTCACGCCACGAGGGCTGCTCGACAGGCAGTCGTTCATCGGCAGGCACGCCGGCATGCGGGACAGCGGGGTGCTCGGCGCTGTCGGCGTGGGGCGCGGCGTTGGGCTCGGCCTTCCCCTCCCCAGGCTCGGGTGCCCGCTGGCGCCCGGCCCCCTCTTCCTCCGCCACCCCTGGGGCGGGGGCAAGCGCGGACGAAGCCTCGTTAGAGGCTCGTTCGCTCCAGCTTGCTGCTGTTCGTCGGGCCAGGCCGAACCATCCCCAGCGGCGGGAGGACGCGGGGTCGGTGTCGTTGTCAGTGTGCATGGTGGTGCTCCAGTGGCAATGGGGGTGGGGCTGTGTCACGTCCGTTGCATGCGTCCCATGCCTGGTCAGCACAGGTACGGACACGAGCCCAGGTACGGAGAAGAGCGTCCCGGCGAGAAAGTCCGTCCCCGCGCTGACCTGCGCGGGGACGGTTGCGACGCACTGCTACGGACTACGCCCCTGGTGGGATCAGAGAGTTCGCTTCGCCCTGGAGGGACCACCTGGCGGGCCGACGGGCAACGAACCTGCCGGGGCGGCAGGCGGCTTGCCCTGGGCCGGACAGGCAGGCGCGCCGCCGTGTGCGGGCTCGGATGTCGCCCCGGTGAGGTGGGGGCAGTGGCGGGCCCAGCCGTCCAGGAACCGGTTGCGTGTGTACGCCTTGGCCTGCCTGCCGCCCGCGAAGCGGTAGTTTGCCGGGCGGATGTCGAAGTCCCGCAGCAGGAAGCCCAGGTGGTGGGCGTTCAGTCCCTTATTGCCGTGTTCCGCCCACGGGGCATCGGCGTTCTGGATCAGCGCGGCGACCAGGTCCTGGCTGGACAGGACCTCGGGGTTGTTCGCCCGCTCGAAGATGCGGTGGATGTCGCGCAGCAGCCGCACCTTCACGTTGGTCTGCTCGTCCTGGACCGCCTC
This sequence comes from Streptomyces celluloflavus, assembly GCA_000720995.1. Lineage (GTDB taxonomy): Bacteria > Actinomycetota > Actinomycetes > Streptomycetales > Streptomycetaceae > Streptomyces > Streptomyces celluloflavus. The sequence goes on along the minus strand of JOEL01000032.1, from coordinate 3,967 downwards.
GAAGCGGGTCATGGCCACGCACGCGGCACGGGCCTGGGCGGGCCAGTGACCGCCGGCCAGGTCGGCGATGATGACCAGCGGCTCCCAGGTATCCGCCGCCCGGTCCTCCACCGGCATCTGCGGCACCGTACGGGCCGCCGTGCTCCGCAGCGGCCCCAGCCAGGCGGCCAGCCGGCCGCGCAGCGCGTTGAGTTCAGGTGCTGCGTACCGCGAGCGGAACGGGGCGACCTTCTCGCCGGGCTTGCGCTTTTGTATCCGCAGCACGACCGACCGGTCTGTGATGGTGTCGGGCAGGTCACCGATCCCCGCGATCGCGGCCATCGCGAAGGTGGGAACGGGGTGGGCTTGTGTTCCGGACCTGAGATCCGCCAGGCGGGCCGGTTGCGCTGATGGCCCGCGTTCAGCAGACCGCGCAGGATCTCGCTGTCGCCACTCGCCTTGGGGCCGAAGATGGTGTCCGCCTCGTCCACCAACAAGGTGGGCGGGATCTTGCCGATCGTGCGGAAGACGACCGCCGGAGAGGTGTTCACCGTCATCATCGGGTCGTGGACCGTCTCGTAGAGCACGTCCAGCACGCGGGACTTGCCGCATCCCTTGGTCGCACTTATCACCGCCAGGCGGGGCGCGTGCTGCAGAGCGGTCTGGATGTGCGTGGCCGCCACCCACAGAGTGACCGCGGTCAGCGCCTCCTGGCTGGGCAGCACCACGTACTTGCCGATCGCCGCCCGCAACTCATCCAGCAGCGCGGCACCGTCACCGGCTGCCTCGACGCCGGCACCTTCAATGGTCCCCGATGCCCGATCCCTCATCGGGGACCGAGGCGTTGTGCTGCACGGTCTCCTCCACGGGACCGCCGGTCCCCAGCGACTGCCGCGGATCAGGCTCACGGTCCCCGTTGCGGTCCCCTGGTGCAACGCCCGCATCTTGGGGAGCGGTCCCCGTTTTCGCGCCGCTGTCCTGCACGTTTCCAGCGGACGTGGAGATCGGGACCGCGGCTTTCGGGGACCGGGCACATTGCGGGGACGGTCCCCCGCCGCCGCGTCAGCGGCACGCTGGTTCCCGCGCGCTTCCACGCCCGCCGATCGCTTCGCACCTTCCGGTGCAGGGGGCTGTGTATCCGCCTGGTCCCCGCGACGCTGGGGGATGCCCTGGCCGGGGATTGCGGCCGTGGGCCAGACCGTGGGGGATGTGTCCGTGGTGTTGGGGGACATAGGGTCCTCCATAGACGTTCCTCTCTGGCAAGGGGCAGGACGGGCTAGGTCCCGCCCCTTGCAGGCTCGTTCGTTCAGGGATGGGTGCTGCGCAGGGGAATCTCCGGCCCTCGGCGTTGGCGCGCCGAGGGCCGCGCTGCTCCGGCGCCGGCTACGCCGTGAGGTCGTACGCGGACTGGGCAGTAAGCCACGCATCCACCTCCGTCCAGCGGTAGCGGAGGTGTCGGCCGACCTTGAGGGCGTTCGGGCCGATCCGGCGGTGGCGCCACTGGTAGAGGGTCTTCACCGGCACGCCGAGGTAGACCGCGACCTCCTCCGGCGTGGCCAGCGGCGCACGGCCCGCACCACCGGCATCGGCTGCGGGGTGGGGGTTTCGGGGCAAGGGGCTCCTTCACGGGAATGGCGGGATGGACAAGACAGCCACAGGTTGCCTGCGACGTCCAGCGGCATTGTGCGGAAATTTCACGGCCGCACCAAACGGCACTTCACCGAGTGGGATCAAAACCGTAGACCCGAATCCCCGGTTGCCGAAATCACGCCGGAAAGCGAGAGGCTCCGCCTGGCTTCTTCCCGGATCATCTCCACCCCGCGGAGCATGCCAGCCGGCACCGAAGCACCAGGCCAGAACCACCACGACCCCCCAGACCGGAGGCCATCAGACGCCTCCCCGATTTCGCAGCGCGGGACCATACCATGAAAATCCGGCTTCGCCGAGCTGCCTAAATAACCGGCGCCAAAAAGTTTTCCAGGATGCTTGAGCAACCCCTTGCCATGGCCGGTCTTTTCGAGTTACAGCTATCCGTCATGGCTACCCGACCAATTGAAATAGGCCCCGCCGGAATCCGAACCGCGCGCAATATCGAGCGCCTGCGCCTCGCGCGCGGCCTCTCCCAGCAGCAGCTCGCCGAGCGCTGCACCGCCCTCGGGCGCCCCATAACCAACACCGCCCTCAGCCGCACTGAACGCGGCCGACGCCGCTGCGACGTAGACGACCTCGTCGCCATCGCCACCGCCCTCGGTGTGCCGCCAGCTGCCTTGCTGCCCTCGTGGACAGCCCACGGCGTCGTCTCTCCCTCCGCAGCCCGGACCCTCAACCGCATACAGGGGGCCCTCCTTGGCTGAGGTGTACGACCGATGGCACAAGACCTTCCCCAAAAAAGGCGACGACGAGTGCCCGGAGCACAAGGGCAAGGTCCCCACGGCCGACCACGGCAAGGGCAAGCGCTGGCAGCTGCGCTACCGCGACCCGTTCGGCAAGCAGCGCAAGGAGAACTACGACCGCGAGGTCGACGCCGAGGCGGCTGCGGCAGCCGTCGACAACGACCTGCGCCAGGGCAAGTACGTCGACCCCACGGAGGCGAAGAAGACGCTCAAGACGTACGCCCGCGAGTGGCTCGGCGACGCGACCGCCGGTATCGGCACGGTGGACGCGTACACGGGCATCGTCCGCAACCACATCGAGCCGCACTTGGGCCACCTGGAGCTGCGCGCCCTCAACCGCCCTTCGCTCATCCAGAGTTGGGTGAAGAAGCTCCAGGGCGCCGACCTTGAGGCGTCCACCATCGGCCTGGTCAACTCCGTACTCTCCGCCATGCTGGACGCCGCTGTGGAGGACGGGCTGCTGCCCAAGAATCCGTGCAAGTCCAGCTCGGTCAAGCTACCCAGCAAGCCGAAGCGGAAGATCATCCCGTGGAGTCTGGAGCGCGTGCACGCGGTCACCGCCGCGCTGCCCCACCGCATGCAGTGCGGGGGCAAGTTGGCGTTCGGCTGCGGGCTGCGCCAGGGCGAGGTGTTCGGCTTCAGCGAGGACGAACTCGACTTCGACCGCGGCGTGGTTCACATCAACCAGCAGATCAAGCTGGTCCGTTCGACTATGGTGTTCGCCCCGCCCAAGGGCAATCGGCTTCGCACCGTCCCCATGTCGGACCGGCTCGCTGCCGCGCTCAAGGCCCATATGAAGGAGTACCCGCCGGTGCCCGTGGCGCTGCCGTGGATCAAACCCGACGGTGAGCCGCGCACGTACCGGCTGCTCTTCATCGACGACCAGGGGCGCGCCTACCACCGCAGCGTCTTCAACCAGTACGTCTGGAAGGGCGCCCTCGCCGACGCCGGAGTCATCCCGCCGCGTGAGAAGGGCTCACCGCGCTACGCCGCCGCTCCCGACGACGGCATGCACGCCTACCGCCACGCCTATGCGTCCGTCCTCCTCGACGCCGGGGAGAGCATCAAGGCGCTGTCCGAGTACCTCGGCCACTCGGACGCCGGCTTCACGCTGCGCACGTACACGCATCTGATGCCGAACAGCGAGTCCCGTACGCGACGGGCGATGGATGCGGCATTCGCCCGAGCTGGCACAGACACTCCGACCGCAGCACCCGCGAACTCCGAGGGCACGCCGACCGGGGCAGAACCCTCCGCCATGTGCCCTGCGTGTGCCCTGGCCGCCTGATCGCAGTCCGCGGTGGACTGCCCGGTCGCCGCTCAATCAACCCAGATCAGCGGGTTTCAGCAGGTCAGAGCTCGACCCTCACACCCGACCCCTCACGACGCCATCGGCAGCGCCGCTCCCTCCCGCCACTTGAGGATCTTGTCGAAGCTGACCACCGCGCCCCGGCGGCCCGTGCGGTTGCGGTAGTGGACGTGGTCGGTGAGGGCCTCGATGAGGAAGAGGCCCCGGCCGTCCTCTGCGTAGGCGGGGGCCTGGGTGGGGGCCCCCATGAAGAGGGGGCCGGCGGGGACGCCCCCCCGGGGGGCGG
>JOEL01000031.1 GCA_000720995.1 Streptomyces celluloflavus | reverse complement strand
CCCGCAAACCGCCCCCCGAGCCGCTCCCCCAGCCAAGCCCGCGCCTCCCCCCGAAAATCGTCATCCGCAACCCCGAACCCGAACTCCATCCCACTCCCCCTCACCAATGAAGAACCCCACGACCGACCGGTGACCGTCCCACGACCCGCATCCCCACCGGCCTATCTCCCACCCACCCACGGGAGGTGGTGGGGCGCCGGGGCCTGGTTCGGGGACGTAAAGCGAAGCAGTCCCCGAACCAGGCCCCGGTGCCGCACCACCGCACCCAAAGCCCCGCGCAGCGGAAAAAGAATCCCCGGCCACCCCCGGCCGCACCGGCAAGCTCGAACCCCCACAAGCCCGCGCAGCGGAACGGCGCCGCACCCGACAGCAAGGGAAGACCCCGAACGGCAACCACCCACGTCGCCGCACCCGACAACGTGGGGCAAAAAAACCTCACGCATTCGGCCGCCGCCCCTCCCCCGCAGCCGCCGCCATCTCCTCCAGCCGCGCCAGCATCGGCATGGGATCCACCCCCACCGACCCCGGCAGCACCTCGGCGACCCGCTCGGGCGTCCACTGCCCGTCGGTGTACACGGAGCGCAGCTCCCTCGGCTGGGCCCACACGGCGATCTTCGCCCCCGCCACCGTGTACACCTGCCCGGTGATCCGCTGCTCGCGGGCCCGCTCGCTCAGCAGGTAGACGACGAGCGCCGCCACGTCCTCCGGCTCGCCGATCTCCGTCAGCTCCATCGGCACGTTCGCCGACATCCGCGTCCGCGCGACCGGCGCCACCGCGTTGGCGGTCACCCCGTACTTGTGCAGGCCCAGTGCCGCGCTCCGCACCAGCGAGATGATGCCGCCCTTCGCCGCGGAGTAGTTGGCCTGCGCGACGCTGCCCTGGTGGTTGCCGCTGGTGAAGCCGATCAGCGTGCCGGAACCCTGTTTGCGCATCACCGCGGCGGCCGCCCGGAAGACGGTGAAGGTCCCCTTCAGGTGGGTGGCGACGACCGGATCCCACTCCTCCTCGGACATGTTGAAGAGCATCCGCTCGCGCAGGATCCCGGCCACGCACACGACCCCGTCGAGCCGCCCGTACTCCGCGAGCGCGGTGTCCACGATCCGCTGCCCGCCCGCCATCGTGGAGACGTCGTCGGCGACCGCCAGCGCCACCGGGCGCCCGTCTTCCCCCGCGCCGCCCGCGGCAGCGGTCATGGCCTCGATCTCCTGCACCACCGCCGCGGCGACCGCGCTGCTCGGTTCGCCGCCGCCGATGGCGACCCCGTAGTCGTTGACGATCACCTTCGCGCCCTGCTCCGCGCAGGCGAGGGCGACCGCCCGGCCGATACCGCGCCCCGCCCCGGTCACGGCGATCACCTTGCCGGCCAAGAAGTTCCCCATACCGCGCCCCTTCCCGCACTTTCTGACGGCCCGTTAGATTTTTGAGCAGACGCGATACGAACACAAGACCCCGAGCCGGACCGAACCGCCCCCAGGAGGGCCCATGCCCCTGCCGCAGGAGTTCCACGACATCGCCGCACGCGTCAACAACTGGGGCCGCTGGGGCGCGGCGGACGAGACCGGCACCCTGAACCTGATCACCGACCAGGTCGTACGGGAGGCCGTCCGCACGGTCCGCACCGGCCGCCGGATACCCCTCGCACTGCCGCTGCACCAGGACGGTGTGCAGACCGGCGCGATCCCCGGCCGGATCAACCCCCTGCACACCATGACCGCCGTCAACCAGCAGATCTTCGGCCCCGGCACGGTCGCCACCTCGGACGACACGGTCACCATGGGCCTCCAGGCCGCCACCCACTGGGACGGCCTCGCCCATGTCTCGCACTCCGGCCGGCTCTACAACAACCGCCCCGCCGGCTCGGTCACCGCGCACGGCGGCGCCGGTGTCCTCGGCATCGAGAAGGCCGCCCCGATCGCCTCCCGCGGCGTCCTCCTCGACGTGGCCCGCGCGCACGGCGCCGAGCAGTTGCCCGGCGGGTACGCCATCACCCCGGAAGACCTCGACACCGCCGAGGAGTTGGCCGGTACGGCGGTCCGGGCCGGTGACATCGTCCTCGTACGGACCGGGCAGCTGCGGCACTACCTGGCCGGCGACCGGCAGGCGTACGCGTTCCCCTCACCGGGCCTCTCGCTGCGCACCCCGGAGTGGTTCCACGCGCGCGATGTCGCGGCCGTCGCCAACGACACCCTGACCTTCGAGATCTTCCCGCCGGAGATCGAGGACCTGTGGCTGCCGGTGCACGCCCTGCATCTGGTCGAAATGGGCATGCCACAGGGCCAGAACTGGAACCTGGAGGAGCTCTCGGAGGTCTGCGCGGCGGAGCGCCGCTGGACGTTCTTCCTGGCCGCGATGGCCGAACCCTTCGTCGGCGCCACCGGCACCCCGGTCGCCCCCGTGGCGATCCTCTGAGGGATCCGCCGGCCGGAGGACCCGTCGGGTGGCGGTGCACGCCCATGCGCGCCCCGAGCGCGGCACCGCGGACCGCCACCCGTCCAGGTCACGACCCGCACGCGCCAAGGCCCTGGACCGGAATTCCGGCTCCCCCCACGACCTCGGCGTCCCCTCCCAGCGGATCGCCTCACCCAAGGTTGATCAACAAGTCACGCCACGTCAACACCTGGTCTAGACTAATCCCGTTACGCCCGATTTGTAATGGCCCATTGGGGTTCGTACGCACCCAGCTCGGCCCGCGTCGTCATCAGCAGCGACTGGCAGCGGTCCACCTCGCACCAGATGCGCTTACCGCCGCCCTCCCGCTGCCAGCCCCAGCGGTCCGCCAGGCCGTCCACCAGCTCCAGGCCGCGGCCGTTGGTGTCGTCCCCGTCGGCGTGCCGCTGGCGCGGCGGGCGGGCGCTGGTGTCCACCACCTCGACGCGTACGGTCCCCACCACCGCGCCCGACCCGGAGAAGCACATCCGCAGCTCGGCGGCGGAGCCGGTATGGACCACGGCGTTCGTGACGAGTTCGGAGATCAGCAGAATCAGCGTCTCCGCGAGCGGCTCGTCCGCCCCTATGCCGGATCCCGCGAGCCGCGACCGGGCCCACCGGCGGGCCCGCCCCACCTCCGCGGGGTCCGGCCGTACCTCCAACTGAACCTGAAGCACCTGCACCGCTCACACCATCCGAACCGGCGGAAACATCGCCTCGCGCCTCCACGGGGTCACGGTGCGTGATCCCGGTGAAGCACAGCATGATTGACGTTCAGTCACCCCAACAAGCGCTTCGGGCATATTCCAGCGCAAGGGAGTAGGCATGCTGCATACTGTGCGACGCACATTGCGGGGAGTCGAACAAGGGGGGGTCTCGCACCCCCGTCCGAGGCGAGCGGCGCGCAGTCCGTACCCCGGAGTCGCCGTACCGACGACACCGTGACCGCTGCGCCACAGAACCACTCGCACCCAACGGAGCGTACCTGAGCGGAACGCGGACTTCCGCGTGTGACGAGTCACACAGAGGACACAACCTGATATCGACGCTCTGTGACCGCTTATGCCTGCGGAACCCGACATTGAGCGCGCAAGTTGGCGGAGTCTGATACCGGCGGCCGCCGGACGGCGACGCGATCACTCCACCACCCCGGCCTCGGACTCCGCCTCCGCGCCCGTCACCAGCCCCTCCGCCAGCAGTTCCGCCAGCTCGCGCGCCGCCCCCCACCGCTCGGCCCGCAACCAGGCCCGCTTGAGATGCAGATGGACATCGGCCTCCCAGGTGAACCCCATACCGCCCTGGACCTGGAGGCAGTCCCGGGCATTGCGCACCGCGGCCTCGTCGGCGAGCAGCTTCGCCCCGGCCACCTCAAGGGCATCACCGGTCACAGATGCCGCATATACCGCACTTCTGGCGATTTCGGTACGTACCAGCATCTGCGCGCACAGGTGCTTCACCGCCTGGAAGGAGCCGATGGGCACGCCGAACTGCTCGCGCCGGCGTGCGTGGTCGACCGCCATCTCGACCGTCCGGGCCGCACTGCCGAGCTGCTGGGCGGCGGTGAGCAGCGCGGCCTCGCGGCGCAGCCGGGACGTGTCCAGGGCCAGCGGGGCGGTGCGCGGGAAGTCCGTGAGGCGGGCGAGCGGGGTCAGTGGATCGACGGATGCCAGCGGGGCGGCGGCCACCTCGGACGCCGCGGCCCGGAACGCCCTGTCGCCCTCCCCTTCCTTCCCCGCCCCCTCCACCAAGATCAACTCGTCACAGTCGGCCGGGTGTTCCCACAGCACCGGACCGGCCGCCGCCGCGCAGAGCCCGGCGATCCGCTCACCGGTCGCGACGCCGTCCACCACCGAGGCCAGCACCTGGCAGGCCACCAGCGGACCCGGCAGCAGCGCCCGCCCCGCCTCCTCGAAGACCAGCACCGCTTCCGGCAGGCCCAGCCCGACCCCGCCGGCCGCCGCCGGCAGCCGCAGCGCGAAGAACCCCGCCTCGCCCAGCTCCCGCCAGAGCGCGCGGTCCAGCGCGGGCGCCTCGACCGCCGCGCGCAGCCGGTCCCGGCCGAACCGCCCGGCCAGCAGCTCCCGCGTACCGTCCCGCAACGCCCGTTGGTCATCGGTGAGTCGGAAGTCCACGGCGGCGGTCACCGGCCCTTCGGCAGGCCGAGGATCCGCTCGGCGACGATGTTCTGCTGGATCTGCGAGGTACCGGCCGCGATCGTGTACGAGAGGGCGGCGAGCCGGTCCGCGACCCAGGTATGGCCGGCGTCCAGCGCACCGGCCCCCAGCACCTCGGCCGCCGCGTCGTACAGCTCCTGGCGGGCGTGCGAATAGCGCAGCTTGAAGACCGAGCCGCCGGTCCCCGGCACGCCCCCGGAGCGCTGCGCCTCGCTCACGTTCCACTGGGTGAGCCGCCACAGCGCCGTGAACTCCGCGGCCAGCCCGCCGAGCCTGCGGCGCAGTACGGCGTCGTCCCAGCGGCCGTTGGCGCGCGCCGTACGGGCCAGCTCGCCGAGCACCCGGCGGCAGGCGACGACCTCGCCGACGAAGGCGGTGCCGCGTTCGAAGGAGAGGGTCACCATCGTCACCCGCCAGCCGTCGTGCTCCGCGCCGACGCGGTTGCCGACCGGTACCCGGACCTCGTCGAGGAACATCTCGGCGAACTCCGCCGACCCGGCGAGCGTACGCAGCGGCCGGACGGTCACCCCGGGCGCGTCCATCGGCATCGCCAGCCAGCTGATACCGCGGTGCCGGGGCGCCGCGGGGTCCGTACGGACCAGCAGCTCGCACCAGTCGGCGACCTCGGCGTGCGAGGTCCAGAGCTTGGACCCGCTGACGACATACGTGTCGCCGTCGCGCACCGCCCGCGTACGGAGCGACGCCAGGTCGGAGCCGGCGTCCGGTTCGCTGAAGCCCTGGCACCAGATCTCGTCGCCGCGCAGGATCGGCGGCAGCCAGCGGGCGCGCTGGGCGGCGGTGCCCTCGGCGGCGACGGTCGGTCCGGCGTGCAGCAGTCCGACGAAGTTCGCGCCGACGTACGGCGCCCCGGCCCGTTCGGTCTCCTCCAGGAAGATCAGGTGCTGGGTCGGTGTGGCGCCCTGCCCGCCGGCGTCCCGCGGCCAGTGCAGACCCGCGTACCCGGCGTCGTACAGCATCCGCTGCCAGGCCGCGTCGTACGCCCGGCGGCCCGGCCAGTCGGCCGCGGCGGGCTTCGCCGGGAGGCGCGGCAGCACCTCGCCGAGCCACCGCCGCAGGCGCGCCCGGAAGTCCTCCTCCTCCGCCGTGTACGCGAGATCCACCCGGGCCCCCGCTACGCGCCGGACCGGACGGGGCCGGGGTCCGGATCGAGGCCGAGCATCCGGATCGCGTTGCCCCGCATCAGCTTGAAGACCGTCTCCTCGTCCAGGCCCTGGACGTGGTCCAGGGCGACGTCCTTGGTGTGCGGGAAGGTCGAGTCGACGTGCGGGTAGTCGGTCTCGAAGGTGGCGTTGTCGCGGCCGACGACGTCCAGCGAGGCGACGCCGTGCTTATCGCGGAAGAAGCAGCAGTAGATCTGCCGGTAGTAGTACGAGGACGGCGGTTCGGGGATCAGATCGCGCACCCCGCCCCAGGCGCGGTGCTCCTCCCAGACGTCGTCGGCGCGCTCCAGGGCGTACGGGATCCAGCCCATCTGGCCCTCGCTGTAGGCGAGTGTGAGGCGGGGGAACTTCACCAGTACACCGCTGAAGAGGAAGTCCATCATCGAGGCCATCGCGTTGTTGAAGCTGAGCGACGCCTGCACCGCGGGGGGCGCGTCGGGCGAGGCGGCGGGCATCTGCGAACTGGACCCGATGTGCATGCACACGACCGTGCCGGTGGCCTCGCACTCCGCGAAGAACGGATCCCAGTAGCCGCTGTGGATGGACGGCAGCCCGAGGTGCGTGGGGATCTCGGAGAAGGTGACCGCCCGGACGCCGCGCGCCGCGTTCCGCCGGATCTCGGCGACCGCGAGGTCGATGTCCCAGAGGGGAATGAGGCAGAGCGGGATGAGGCGGCCCCCACTGTCCCCGCACCACTCCTCCACCATCCAGTCGTTGTACGCGCGCACGCAGGCGAGTGCGACCTCCTTGTCGTGCGCCTCGGCGAAGGTCTGGCCGCAGAAGCGCGGGAAGGTCGGGAAGCAGAGCGACGCCTCGACGTGGTTGAGGTCCATGTCCTTGAGCCGCTCGGCCGGATCCCAGCAACCGCGCCGCATCTCGGCCCGGGTGATGCCCTCCAGCGTCATATCGTCACGGTCGAAGCCGACGGCGGCGATATTGCGCTTGTACGGGAACTTCAGGTCCTCGTAGATCCACCAGTCGGCCGGCGGTCCGTCCGGGTCCATGGTGATGACGTATTTGCCGCCGGTGTACGCCAGTTCGCCGATGCCCGTGGTCAGCGGGCGCGGTCCGCGGTCGCGGTACTTCGCCGGCAGCCAGGTCTCGAAGAGGTGCGCGGGCTCGATCACATGGTCGTCGACGCTGATGATGCGCGGTAGCTCCATCTGGCTCCCCAATCTGACGGCCTGTCAGAAACCTGTCAGGGAATGAGGCTAGCCCCGACCCTCTGGACCGACAAGGCGCACAGCCCTACGCTCCGCGAGATACCTGACACATCGTCAGCACGCTGCCACCGCTCACGCCCGGCCACGGAGAGGGGCACACATGCCCGCCACCCCCACCCTGTGGGACCTGGTCGCCCGGCGCGCCGCACGTACCCCGGACGCACCCGCCCTCATCCAGGGCGCCGAAAGCGCCCGGCACGAGCGCCGGATCACCTTCGGCGCCCTGCGCCTGCGCGCCGAACGCGTCGCGGCCGGTCTGTACGAGCAGGGCGTACGCCCCGGCAGCCGGGTCGTCTGGCAGCTCCCGACCCGCATCGAGACGGTGCTGTTCAGCCTCGCGCTGGCCCGTCTCGGCGCCGTACAGAGCCCCGTCGTCCCGCTCTACCGCGACCACGAGGTGGACCAGGTGCTGCGGCGCACCCGCGCGGCCTTCTTCGCCGTACCCGGCACCTGGCGCGGTGTCGACCACACCGCGATGGCCCGCCGCCTGGCCCCCGGACTGCCCGGCCCGCTCACCGTCATCGAGGCGTACGACACGCTGCCGGACGGCGATCCCGCCGTGCTGCCCGCACCGCCCGCCGACGGCGACGCGGTCCGCTGGATCTACTGGACCTCCGGCACCACCGCCGCCCCCAGGGGCGTCCTGCACACCGACCACAGCCTGCTCACGGCGGGCGGCCGGCTGGCGGAGGCCCTGCGCATCGAACCGTCCGACGTCGGCTCCATGGCCTTCCCGTACGCCCATGTCGCGGGGCCCGACTACACCGTCATGCTGCTTCTGCACGGCATTCCGGCCGTCCTCCTGGAGCATTTCGCGCTGCCCGGCTCGCTCGCCGCCTACCGCCGCCACCGCGTCACCCTGGCGGGCGGCTCCACCGCCTTCTACACCCTCTTCCTCGCCGAACAGCGCAAACTGCCGCCCGGCCGCCGGCTGCTGCCGTCGCTGCGCCTGCTGGCCGGCGGCGGCGCGCCCAGACCGCCCGAGCTGTACCACGAGGTGGTCGCCGAACTGGGCTGCCAACTCGCCCACGGCTACGCGATGACCGAGGCCCCGATGGTCACCATGGGCGACCCGTCGGACCACCCCGCACACCTCGCCGCGACCGACGGGCGGCCACCGGACGGTATGGAGATCCGGATCGCGCCCGGCAGCGGCGAGATACTGCTGCGCGGCCCGGCCGTCTGCCGCGGCTACCTCGGCGAACCGGACCCCTTCGATGCGGACGGCTTCCTGCCGACCGGCGACCTCGGGTACCTCACCGACACCGGCCATCTCGTCGTCACCGGCCGCCTCAAGGACATCATCATCCGCAAGGGCGAGAACATCTCCGCCCAGGAGATCGAGGGCCTCCTCCACCGGCACCCGGACGTGGCCGACGCCGCCGTCATCGGCCTGCCGGACCCGGAACGCGGCGAACGGGTCTGCGCGGTCGTCGAACAGCCGCCGGGAGCACGCGAGTTGACGCTCGCCTCGGTCGCCGCGTATCTCCGCGCCCGGGGCCTGGCACCGCACAAACTCCCCGAACAACTGGAGGTACTGCCCGCCCTGCCGCGCGGCGCGACCCTCCGCAAGGTCCTCAAAGGGGAGTTGCGGGAGCGGTTCGCGGATCAGCCGTGACCGACGACCGCGAAGCCCCGTACCCTGCCCGAGGGTCTGATGTTCCGTCCCGGCCTGCATGGCACGACAGTTGTACGCTCCGCCGATGTCGCGCACCTCTTCGAGGTGGGGTGCCGCCTACCGCACGATCACCTGCGAGGGAGCATCCAGCCAGGCGCGTTGGCCCTCTTCCGTAACGGTGAGTCCGAAGCGTTCGAAGCCCGGCCTGCCGTGGCCGTCCCACCAGCGGTAGGCGGCCTCCACCTCGTCCCAGAGGCGGCGCGGCCCGGACTGGTAGACCTTGGCTGCCTTCCGGTCGTCCCGGAACACCGCCACGGCCCACGACGTGTCGGACAGCCCGTAGAACCACACGGCCCGCCTGCCGTCGCGCTCGCGGTCGGCGTTGTGCGCGCAGTCGCGGACCCGCAGGCCGATGACGAACCCGACGATGTCGAAGCTCCCCGTGGCGAACTCGGCTCCGGTAAGGGTCGTGAACGAGATGTCCGCGCGGTCCATCGCCCCCGCCGGTACGTATGCGTCGTGCCGTGGCCAGACGAAGCGCTGCGACCGCATGCGCATGAAGGCCACCGGCTGCGTGAAGGGCCCGGACGCGCTCCGGCCGTCCTCGGCGACCACCAGCCGGGCCGTCGCCTCGGCCGGCCCGAAGTACGTTCCCCACGGCACAAGTAGCACGCCGCCCGGCTTCGCCTGCGCCACCCACGCGAACGGGATACGCCGCAGACCGCAGGTCGCCACGATGCGGTCGTACGGGGACCCTTCGGCATACCCGTACGCCCCGTCCCGGTGCACCACTTCGGCAGGCAGCCCGAACCGCTCCAGCGCCGCACGCCCGGATGACGCGACAGCGGCATCGACTTCCAGCGTGACCACGTTCGAGGGCCCGAGGCGGTGGGCGAGCAACGCGGCGTTCCACCCGGTACCGGTACCGATCTCCAGCACCCGCTGACCCGCCCGCACATCGAGGTCGGCGAGCATGCGGAAGACCAGGCTCGGCATGGAGGACGACGAACTGAACGACTTTCCCGGTGCGGTGCCGTCGTGGGCGCCGTCGTCCCACTGCGTGACGATCGGGACGTCGGAGTCCGCATACCTCCGCCAAGCCTGCGGATCGCGCGTCCTGTCGACTGCGACGTTCCGGCCGGTGCCCATGTCGTGCGGCCACATCAGATCGGGCAGGAAGGCACTGCGCGGCACGGCCGCGAACGAGGGCGCCCACTCAGCCGACAGCGCACCGGACGCGAGCAGGGAGCGGCCCAGCTCATCCGGAGCGGGCCGCCCCGCCCTATCAATGGAGCCGGTCACTTTCGGTGATCTCCGCCGCCGTCAGGCTGCCCGCCGTCGGGAGTGGGCTCGTCAGTCGGCGTCCACGGCTGACCGGGGTGTCCGTCCCCCTCGCCTTCATCCTTCTTGTGCCCGCCGCCTTGGGCGAATTGGGCGATCAATCGAAGGTTCACCGCATGTCTCCATCCTCGGCAGTCCCTGAGGAAGCACGGCCCTGTGGGCCGGGTCCGACCTCGGATGCAGCCGTGAGTCGCCGGAACGCCGATTGTTGCGCCGCCACCTCCCACGCATGGGCATTCCGGGTGGTTTGGTACGCATGAAGGATGCCGTTGTACGCAACGGACGCCACCGGCCATGCGCAGCGGCAGTTCGCGGTAACGGTGCGAGCGGGAGCGGTAGATCAGCGCGTGGTGCGGACAGAGGCTCGGCCGCAGGACGACCTGCTCGCCGCCGAGGTCCATCGGGGGAACATATCCTCGCTGTAGTGCGACCGGTGCCCCGAGATCTCGTACAGCTCCCGTTTGCCGAGCACCGGCGAGTACACGTGCCGGTAGCCCGCCCGCCGCTCGGCGGCGCGGATGTACTCCTCCAGGGTGTGCCGTCCGGTCGCGCCGTCGGGCAGCCATTAGGGCAGTCCCGCGCCGATCAGCGGGTCGGTGTCGAACAGGCCGAGTTTGCGGTGGTCGTACATGGCGGTCTCCTCGCGGATATCGGGCGAGTGACGTTCCCCGGCCGCCGGCCGGCGGGACCCCCATGGCAAAGCCCCGGGGCACTCGCCCCGGGGCTTCGGATCAAGACATCTGTCAGCGCGCCGGGACACTCTCCGGCGTCGTCGTCATGGCAGCGCGCTTCATGCCGGTGACCGTAACAGGCCGTGTCGGCGCCCGCACCGCCATTTTCCGCCGCGGAGCCCGCGGCCCGCCGGGCGTCAGCCGGGCCGGTATGCGTCCGTGGCCTGCTGGTAGAGGAGGTCCGCCTCGCGGCGCCCGGTGTTCGGGCCGATGACGAGGACGAGGTGGTAGCGGCCGTCGTGGATCATCGCGAGGTTGCGGACGTACACCTCGCGGCCGCTGCTGTCGCGCCAGGTGAAGGTGCCCTCCGCCATCGCGGTCTTCCCGACGTCCGTCCGCCGCAGCCGGGACGACGAGGACCAGCCGGAGTCGCGGTACGGCTGCAACTCCGCCTCCCTGTCCTGCTGGTACGCCATCGGGTCGGTGCCGAAGTGGGCGGTGGTGTCGCGACCGGGCACGATCACCAGCTCGTAGTCGCCGCCGACGTACCGGACCTGTCCCCGGTCGTTCGCACCGCGCCGCTCCCAGCCCTTCCGGACCGCGACCTGGAAGCCCTGGGGGTCCTTGCGCACCTCGAAGCCCTTGGCGAGGCCCGCGGGCGCGGTGGTCTGCGTTGCGCCGGCGCCCGCGCCCCCGTCCCGCCCATCGCCCCGGCCCGCGGGCGCCGCGCCGGTACGGTCGGCGCCGGCCGGACCGTCCCCGGTGTCCGCACCCGACTTCGGCATGAACACGAAGGCGTAGGCGATCGCCGCCACGACCAGGAGCAGGATCACGGCGAGCAGCAGCCGGCCGAGGTGCCGCGGCCCGCGGGCGCGCGGCGCCCGCGAGGGTCTCGCCGCGTCCGGCGGGCCGGTCGGCGCCGCCCCCACCCGCTCCAGTCCCACCTGGCCCATCATCTGCTGCTCGTTGTGCTGAGCGGCCCGCTGCCGAGCGGACTTGGACGCCTTCTTGGGGCCCTTCACCGGCTTCACCGGCTTGGCCTGTCCGACCGGCTTGGGCTGCTTGGCCGGCTTCACCGGGACCATGGCCTTGGCGGGTCCGGTCGCCCGGGGCTGCCGTTCGGTCCGGGGCCGGCGAGGGGCATCGGACTGCTCGGGGAGCCGTCGCGGACGAGGCACGGGAGCGGTCGCCGCCGGTCCGGAAGCGGGGCCGGACGCGGGGACGGGTGTGGCGGACGGTGGCCGCGAGCCCGGTGTGCGGCGGTCCCGGCCCTTCTCCCGCCGTCCCTCGCGGACGAGTTCGCCGCGCCGCCGCACGGCCGGCAGCCGTCGCGGATCGGCGGCGGCCCCGTCCAGCGCCGGCATCGTCACCGCCCGGGTGCCGATCTCCGCCTCGGGCGCCGTACGGATCAGCGACCGCAGCCGGCCGCGCAGTTCCTCGATGTCCGGGCGGCCGGCGGGGTCCCGGCACAGCAGCGATTCGACGACGGGCCGCAGGTCACCGCAGTCCTCGGCCGTGACGGGCGGCCACGAGCACACCAGCCGGGCCAGTTCGGCGGCGCTCTCCTCGGGGTACGGCGCACGGCCCCGCACCGCGCGGAAGAGCAGCGCGCCGACCGCCCACAGGTCGGTGGCCGGGCCTGCCTGCGGCGCCGACGGCCCCGCCTCGTGCACCGGCCCGGCCTGCTCCGGTGCCCAGCGTTCGGTGACGGGCCCGATGACGGCCAGCCGCGTCTGCCGCGCCCGTTCCGCGGCGAGCCCACCGAGCGGGCGGCCGTACGCGGCGGACCCGGATCCGGCTGAACTGCCCTCAGCAGGAGCGTACTTGGCAAGTTCGACATCGCGCGGCGGGGCCTTTACCAGGAACGCGCCGGTCCCCGCGCCGGGCTCCCGGATCGCCGTCGCCTCCCCCGTCTCCCCTGCCTCTCCCGGCACCGGGTCGTACCCGCAGAGCGCCTCCTGGGCCGCGCCCACCGCCAGACCGCTCAGGATGGCCCGGCCGTCGTCGCAGATCAGGACCGTACGGGCGGTGATATTGCGGTGGAGCCAGCCGTGCGCGTGCAGGGTGCGCAGCGCCGTGAGGACGTCGGCTGCTATTTCCGCGGCGCGGTGCGGGGAGAGCGTCCGCCCGGCGAGCAGCGCGGACAGCGGGCGGGCCGGGATCAGTTCGCCCGCGATCCAGAGGCTGCCGTCCTGCACGAACACGTCGAAGACCTGGTCGAGCCGGGGGTGGTCGGGCAGCCGGGCCGCCGCCGTCGCCGCCTCCAGCGCCCGCCGTACGGCGGGATCCCGGGGGCTGCGGTCGGCCACCCCCGTGCCCCGCGCACGGCCGCCCCGGAGCGCGGGGGCCGCGCCGCCGTACGGCCCGTCCCACGGACCGCCGCCGCGGCCACCGTCCTGCGCCGCCTCGTCGACGAACTCCGCCTCCACGACCTCCGGCAGCGGCACTTGGCGGAGCAGGATCTCCTGCCCGCTGTACGTGTCCAGTGCCCGGGTCTCGGTGAACTCGTCGTCGCCCGCCGGCCGCAGTGGCAGGCGGTAGCGCTCGGCGAGCACTCTCCCCGCGTACGCGTCCACGGCGCCTCCCCACAGCGCGCGCTGCCAGCCGTCCCCGGAGCCGGACCGCGGCGCGCACCTACGGTCACTTCCGGTCGTTTTCCCGCCCATCGCGGAGGTGTACGGCCCGCGGCGTCTCACGATACGGGCCCGGCCGCGGAGTTGCGGCCCGCCCGGCGCAACCGCACCCGCCGCGGAGTGCTGCCGGGCGGTGTCAGTCCTTCACCGTGAACGTCTGGAACGCCGTCTCGCGCAGCTGCCGGCACTCCGTGTCCGACCACGCGTCCGCCTTGCAGGTGATCATGATGGCGTAGCCGTGCTTGTCGTCGGCCTTGAAACCGCGGTTGAGCACCTGCACCTGCACACCGCCCTGGGTGCGGGTGAACGACCAGTCCGCGACGGTCGGATAGTCCCGCCACTTGACGGGGGCGATGCCGATCAGGTGGTAGTTGTCGCTGGAGCCGCGCACACTCGGCTCCTGGCTGTGCCAGGATGCCGCCGCGTCGGTGCCGGGCTTGGCGTTGTAGTCGACCTGGACACGCGGAAAGCCGCCCGACGCGCTGTAGATGGCGCCGGAGTTCTTCCCCGCGGTGCCCGACTGCCGGAACCCCTTGGGCATCGCCATGGCGAACCGGTACTGGCCGTTGGCGACCGCACCGAAGCCGTCCGGCAGCGCCTGGCCGTCCTTCGCGGCGCCGCTGCCCGACTGCGGCGGCGGGGTGCCCGGCAGCTGCTTCGCGGGCTCCTCGCCGGTACCGGACCGGTCCGCCGTGGACGATGCCTGGCTCGCGGACGCCTTGTCCTTCGTGCCGGACGCATCCGTGCTCGGGCCGTCGCCGCCGAGCGCGAACGCCAGCACCGTGCCCACGATCGCCACCGCGATCACCACGGCCACGATGATCAGGGTGCGGCGCGGGACCACATCGGTCACCGAGGCCCGCGGCGGGGCCGGCCGGCTGCTGCCGTCGCCCGGTCCGGAGCCGGCGCGGGTCGCGGCGGTCGCGGCGGTGGCGGCCTCGCGCACGGACCGGAGGGCGCCGCGCATCCGCTCCTTGGCGGCGTCCTTGTCGAATCCCGGCCGGTCCGTCGCCGGGCGGTCCCCCGCCGGGCGGTCCGTCCCGTACCGGCCCGCCGCTCCGGCCGGCGGCTGCCCGGACCCGGCCCGCTCCGGCGCGCCCGGCGCCCCGGCCGCCCCGCTGCCGGCCGTACCCGGCCGTGTCTGCTGCGCGGGCTTCGGTTTGCGCTGCGGCTTCGGTCCGGCCGCCTTCGGCTTCGGCTTCGCCGGCCGGGCCGCGGGGCGGGCCGGGGCCCGCTCCTCGGGCACCGTCGGCAGCGCCATCGCGCGGGTGGCGTCCAGGGCGGGCTCCGGCGCCTGCGGACCGGTGTCCTCCGGTCCGTGCACGACGTCCAGCAGCAGGGCGCGGGCGCCCGCGTCGTCCAGCCGGCCCGCCGGGTTCTTCACCAGCAGGCCGTAGATGACCTCTTCCAGCGCACCGGCGCTCTTCGGCGGGTCGACCGGCTCGGTCATCACCGCCGTCAGCGTCGCGATCGCCGACCCCTTGTCGTACGGCGGTACGCCCTCGACGCAGGCGTACAGCAGGCCGCCCAGCGACCACATGTCGGCGGGCGGGCCGGGCTTGTGCCCGCGGGCCCGCTCCGGCGAGATGTACGAGGGCGCGCCGACGAGCATGCCGGTGGAGGTGACGGAGGGGTCGCCCTCGACCTGCGCGATGCCGAAGTCGGTCAGTACGACGCGGCCGTCGTCCGACATCAGGACGTTGGACGGCTTCACATCGCGGTGCAGGATGCCCTCGCGGTGGGCGGCGCGCAGCACGTCCAGTACGGCGAGGCCGACCTCGGCGGAGCGGCGCGGGGTGAGCGCGCCGTCGTCGCGGATGACCTCGGCCAGCGAGCGGCCCTCGACGAGCTCCATCACGATCCACGGCCGGTCGTCCTCGTCGACCACGTCGAAGACCGTCACGGCACCGTTGTTGCGGATCCGGGCGATCGCCTTGGCCTCGCGCAGGGTGCGGGTGATCAGACGACGCTTCTCGTCCTCCTCGACCCCGCCCGGGAAGCGCAGCTCCTTGACCGCGACCGTACGGCCCAGGACCTCGTCGCGAGCACGCCATACCGTGCCCATGCCGCCCCGGCCGAGAACATCGGCGAGCCGGTACCGGCCGGCGAGCAGCCTGCCCTCCTTGCCGTCCATCTCGACCTCGTCGCCCACTGAATCCCCTCTGTAATCCAGCCGAGTTGGCAGCTTCGCTTTTCCGTCGCTCACCAAACTGGCCCAACTCGGACAACCCACCCTGGCAGAGCCTTCATTCTCCCTCATCCGCAGCCGTGGGGAAGGCCCGGGTCCGCGACGGACGGCACCGCGCGCACCCGTCATGATGGCCCCGACGAACGGGAGTCCCGATGACGCTGCGGTCACCTCGCGCCGCCTCGGCGAGCGCCGCCCGCCGCCGTACCATCGCGCTCACCGCCCTGGCCGCCGCCCTGACACTGGCCCTGACGGGCTGTACGGGCGCACCGCGGCGCGACCGGGTCCCGCCCGCGGAGACCGGGGCGCCGTCGGCCGCGGCCGGGCGCGCCCTGGACCGGCTGGTGGCCGACGGGGCCCCGGGCGCCGCCTCGCTCAGCACCCGCGACGGCCGCATCCGCGCCTCCCGTTTCACCACGGCGGGTGTCGCCGATCTGCGCACCGGTCGCCCTATGAAGCGCACCGACCACTTCCGGGCCGGCAGCCTCACCAAGACCGTGGTCGCGACCGTCGTCCTGCAACTCGCCGCCGAGGGAAAGCTGTCCCTGGACGACACCGCGGACCGGCATCTGCCGCCGGGCGTACCGGGCATCGGGCCGGGCGAACGCGGCGTCCTGCGCCAGGTAACGGTCCGCCAGCTGCTGGACCACACGACCGGCTTGTTCGACTACACCGCGGATCCGAGGCTCGCCCGGCAGCTGCGCGGCAGGGGGTTCCGCGCCCACCGCTACGACCACCACACCCCGGCGGAGCTGCTGCGGATCGCGCTGAGCCACCAACCGACGGCCGCCGCCGGTCCCCGCTCGCACGGCCCGGCGGGCGGGCGCGGCGCCCCCTTCGCCTACTCCAACACCAACTACCTCGTCCTCGGCCTGCTCATCAGGGGCGTCACCGGGCACCCGTACGCCGAGGAGATCCGCCGCCGCGTCATCGGCCCCGTCGGGCTCCGCGACACCTCCTTCCCCGGCACCGACCCGGACCTGCCCGAGCCGCACGGCCGCGCCTACTCCCGGGCCGGCGGCCGCCGGGTGGACGTCACAGCCCTGGACCCGAGCCGGGCGGGGGCGGCCGGCGAGATGGTCACCACCCTCGGCGACCTCAACCGGTTCTTCGCGGCGCTGCTCGGCGGCGCGCTGCTGCCGCCGCGTCAGATGGCCCAGCTGCGCAGCGAGCGGGGCACCGGCGGCGCCTACGGCCTCGGCCTGTACGCCACCGTGCTGCCCTGTGGTGTCACGGTCTGGGGCCACAACGGCGATATCAACGGCTCGTACGCGCAGACCGCGGGCACCGCCGACGGCCGGCACCTCGTCAGCTACCGGGTCAACACCGCGCCGCTCGCCGTCCCGGGGCACGGCACGGACGTGCTGACCGCGGAGTTCTGCCCACCGTCCCGGCGCACCGCGGGGCACCGGGCCGCCGCCACGCGCGGGCGGACGGCCCGGTCCGGTCCCTGACGGCCGCCGGGGCGCGGGTCCGTCACCCGAGCCCCCGGCTACGACGGCACGATGTCCGGTGCGCCCAGCCGTGCCGCGTCCGCCGTCAGATCGTCCGGCTGCCGCTGCGATTCGCGCTCCGCCTCCACCCGTTTCTCGTAGTGGGCGATCTCCTTCTCGACCCGGTCGGTGTCCCAGCCCAGCGCGGGCGCCATCAGCTCGGCCACCTCGCGGGCGCTGCGGGTGCCCCGGTCGAAGGTCTCGATGGAGATGCGGGTCCGCCGGGTCAGTACGTCGTCGAGGTGGCGGGCGCCCTCGTGCGTGCAGGCGTACACGACCTCGGCCCGCAGATAGTCGTCGGCGGCGGCCAGCGGTTCGCCCAGCGACGGATCGGCCACCACCAGCTCCAGCAGCTCCTCGGCGCGCGAGCCGTAGCGGTTCAGCAGATGCTCCACGCGCGCCACGTGCAGGCCGGTGCGCGCCGCGGTGCGGGCCCGCGCGTTCCACAGCGCCTTGTAGCCCTCGGCGCCGACCAGCGGCACGTCCTCCGTCACGCACTCGGCGACCCGCTGGTCCAGCGCGTGCACCGCCTCGTCCACGGCGTCCTTGGCCATCACCCGGTACGTCGTGTACTTGCCGCCCGCGACCACGACGAGGCCGGGCACCGGGTGCGCGACCGTGTGCTCACGCGACAGCTTGCTGGTCGCGTCCGACTCACCGGCCAGCAGCGGCCGCAGGCCCGCATAGACGCCTTCCACGTCGTCCCTGGTCAGCGGCGTGGCGAGGACCGAGTTGACATGCTCCAGCAGATAGTCGATATCGGCGCTGGACGCCGCCGGATGGGCCTTGTCCAGATCCCAGTCGGTGTCCGTCGTCCCGATGATCCAGTGCCGTCCCCACGGGATGACGAAGAGCACGCTCTTCTCGGTGCGCAGGATCAGCCCGGTCGTCGCGTGGATGCGGTCCTTGGGCACGACCAGGTGGATCCCCTTGGACGCGCGGACGTGGAACTGCCCGCGCTCACCGATCAGCGCCTGGGTGTCATCGGTCCACACCCCGGTGGCGTTGACGATCTGCCGGGCGCGGATCTCGTACTCGCCGCCCGCCTCGACGTCCTGCACCCGCGCGCCGACCACCCGCTCGCCCTCGCGCAGGAAGCCCACCACGCGGGCCCGGTTGGCGACCTGGGCCCCGTACGCCGCGGCGGTCCGCACCAGCGTCATCACGAAGCGCGCGTCATCCATCTGTGCGTCGTAGTACTGCAACGCCCCGACCAGGGCCTCCTTCTTGAGGCAGGGCGCCACCCGCAGGGCGCGGCGCTGGGAGAGATGCCGGTGGATCGGCAGCCCGCGGCCGTGCCCGGACGAGACCGACATGGCGTCGTAGAGCGCGACGCCCGAACCGGCGTACCAGCGCTCCCAGCCCTTGTGCTGCAGCGGGTAGAGGAACGGCACCGGCTTCACCAGATGCGGCGCCAGCCGCTCCAGCAGCAGTCCGCGTTCCTTCAGCGCCTCTCTGACCAGCGCGAAGTCCAGCATCTCCAGATACCGCAGGCCGCCGTGGATGAGCTTGCTGGAGCGGCTGGAGGTGCCGGAGGCCCAGTCGCGCGCCTCGACCAGTCCGGTGGCCAGCCCGCGCGTCGCCGCGTCCAGTGCCGTACCGGCGCCGACGACTCCGCCGCCGACCACCAAGATGTCCAGCTCCCGCTCCGCCATTCGGGCGAGCGCCTCGGCACGCTGCGCCGGTCCCAGTGTCGCTGTCTTCACCACTGCCTCCCGCTGTGATCGGGGCCACACCCCCCGTCGGTCGATTCTGTCCGCGCTACGTGCCGTCAGTCCCCCTCCGTCGCGGGCGGCGGCAACACCCCGCCACCCCGATCGGCCAATATCCATTCTGAGTCGAATGTCGGCTTAGTCTACTTATGCGCCATCCGGAATCGCTCGGGAAGGACAGCCGCGGCATGCCCGCAGACCTCGCCGTCATCGGCCTCGGACACCTCGGCCTCCCGCTCGCCCAGGCCGCCACCACCGCCGGCATCAGCACCGTCGGCTACGACCCCGACCCGCACGCGGCCGCCCCCTCGGTCGCCGACGGGCCGCTGTCCGCCACCGAGATCCGCCGCCTGCTCGCCGGCGGTTTCCGCACCACCGCCGACCCCGCCGCCCTCGGCAAGGTCCGCACGGCCGTCATCTGCACCCCCACACCGCTCGGCGAGGACCGCGCCGTGGACCTGACCGGCGTCGCCGACGCGGCCCGCACCCTGGCCGCGCAGCTGCGCCCGCACACCACCGTCATCCTCGAATCGACCGCCTACCCGGGCACCACCGAGGAATTCCTGCGCCCCCTGCTCGAAGCGGGGTCGGGACTGACCGCCGGCCGCGACTTCCACCTCGCCTGCTCACCCCACCGGCACGACCCCGGCAACCGCACTTACCGCTATGGCAACACCCCCAAGGTCATCGGCGGCCTCACCCCCGCCTGCACCGAGGCCGCCGCGGCGTTCTACGGGCGGCTGACCGACAAGGTCGTCCGCGCCCGCGGCCCCCGCGAGGCGGAGACGGCCAAGGTCCTGGAGACCAACTACCGCCACGTCAACATCGCCCTGCTGAACGAGATGGCGGTCTTCTGCCACGACATCGGCGTCGACCTGTGGGACGTCATCCGCTGCGCCGAGACGAAGCCCTTCGGCTTCCAGGCGTTCCGCCCCGGCCCCGGCGTGGGCGGCCACTCCGGAGCCATCGACCCCAACTGCCTCTCCTACAAAGGACGTTCACCGGGCTACCCGCTCCGCATGGTCGAACTCGCCCAGGAGGTCAACGGCCGGATGCCGCGCTATGTCATCCAGCGCTGCGCCACCCTGCTCAACGAGCACGGCAAGTCCGCCCGCGGCGCCCGCGTCCTGCTCCTCGGTGTCAGCTACCGGCCCGACACCGGCGACCAGGAGGGCTCCCCGGCCCGCGAGATCGCCACCCGCCTCATGGCACTGGGCGCGCAGCTCACCTACCACGACCCCTACGTCCCCCGGTGGAACGTGCGGGGCCGCCCCGTCCCCCGGGCCGATTCCCCCTACGAGGCCGCGGCCGACGCCGATCTGACGCTCCTCCTCCAGCCCCACCGCACCTACGACCTCCAGGGCCTGGCGGCCAAGGCCCAGCTCCTCCTGGACACCCGGGGCGCGACCCCTACGGGCACCGCCCACCGGCTCTGACCCGCAACCGGCGCGGGAGGGCCCCGGAACCGCAAAACGCGGCGGCCCGGCGACATGATGTCGCCGGGCCGCCGCGTCACGTACGGGACCCGGTGGCCGTGCCCCGGGCCGGTCCGCCGCTAGCGGTTGTCGTGCTGCGACGGCGCGACCGTCACCTCGACCCGCTGGAACTCCTTGAGCTCGGAGTAGCCCGTGGTGGCCATCGCCCGGCGCAGCGCACCGAAGAAGTTCATCGACCCGTCGGGCGTGTTCGAGGGCCCGAGGAGGATCTCCTCCGTCGTGCCGACCGCGCCGAGGTCCATCCGCTTGCCCCGCGGCACGTCCTCGTGCACGGCCTCCATGCCCCAGTGGTGGCCGCGGCCGGGCGCGTCCGTCGCACGGGCCAGCGGCGAGCCCATCATCACCGCGTCCGCACCGCAGGCGATCGCCTTCGGCAGGTCGCCGGACCAGCCCACGCCGCCGTCGGCGATGACATGCACATACCGGCCGCCGGACTCGTCCATGTAGTCCCGGCGCGCGGCGGCGACATCCGCCACCGCCGTCGCCATCGGGACCTGGATGCCCAGGACGTTACGGGTGGTGTGCGCCGCGCCGCCGCCGAACCCGACCAGCACACCGGCCGCGCCGGTCCGCATCAGGTGCAGCGCCGCGGTGTACGTGGCGCAGCCGCCGACGATGACCGGGACGTCCAGCTCGTAGATGAACTGCTTCAGATTCAGCGGCTCGGCGGCCGACGAGACGTGCTCGGCGGAGACGGTGGTGCCGCGGATCACGAAGATGTCCACGCCCGCGTCCACGACCGCCTTGGAGAACTGGGCGGTGCGCTGCGGCGACAGCGCGGCGGCGGTCACGACACCCGAGTCGCGCACCTCCTTGATCCGCTGCCCGATCAGCTCTTCCTTGATCGGCGCGGCGTAGATCTCCTGCAACCGCTTGGTGGCCGTCTCACCGTCCAGCTCCGCGATCTCCGCGAGCAGCGGCTCCGGGTCCTCGTACCGGGTCCACAGACCCTCCAGGTTGAGGACGCCCAGACCGCCCAGCTCACCGATGCGGATCGCGGTCCGCGGCGAGACCACGGAGTCCATCGGAGCGGCCAGGAACGGCAGCTCGAAACGGTAGGCGTCGATCTGCCAGGCGATCGAGACCTCCTTCGGGTCGCGGGTGCGGCGACTCGGGACGACGGCGATGTCGTCGAAGGCATATGCCCGGCGGCCGCGCTTGCCGCGTCCGATCTCGATCTCAGTCACGTGTGTGGCCTTTCCCTCTAAGTCTGCCGTTCCAGTATCCCCGACACACGAAAACCCGCGGCCGCGGTACGGCCACGGGCTTCCGCCACGCCTGCGGGGCTTACTCGCCTCGCTCAGCGACGCGAGTAGTTCGGCGCCTCGGTCGTCATCTGGCCCCATCCCCCGGGGGCAACCCCCGGACCCCCGGCCGATGGGCCCGTCTCAGCGACGCGAGTAGTTCGGCGCCTCGGTCGTCATCTGGATGTCGTGCGGGTGGCTCTCCTTGAGGCCCGCGGAGGTGATGCGGACGAAGTGGCCCTTGTCCTTGAGCTCCTGGATGTCGGCGGAGCCGACGTAGCCCATGGAGGCGCGCAGACCGCCGATGAGCTGGTGGGCCACCGAGGAGAGCGGACCGCGGTAGGGCACCTGGCCCTCGATGCCCTCGGGGACCAGCTTGTCCTCGGAGAGGACGTTGTCCTGGAAGTAGCGGTCCTTGGAGAAGGACTTGCCCTGCCCGCGGGACTGCATCGCGCCCAGCGAACCCATCCCCCGGTACGACTTGAACTGCTTGCCGTTGATGAAGACCATCTCGCCCGGCGACTCCTCGCAGCCGGCCAGCAGCGAGCCCAGCATGACCGTGTCCGCGCCGGCCGCGATGGCCTTGGCGATGTCGCCGGAGTACTGGAGGCCGCCGTCGCCGATCAGCGGTACGCCCGCGGCGTGCGCGGCCTGCGCGGCCTCGTAGATCGCGGTGACCTGCGGCACGCCGACACCGGCGACCACTCGGGTGGTGCAGATGGAGCCAGGGCCGACCCCGACCTTGATGCCGTCGACGCCGGCGTCGATCAGCGCCTGGGCGCCGTCGCGGGTGGCGACGTTGCCGCCGACGACATCGACGCGGATGTTGGACTTGACCTTGGCGATCATGTCGAGGATGCCGCGGCTGTGGCCGTGCGCGCTGTCCACGACGAGGAAGTCGGCACCGGCCTCGACCAGCGCCTGCGCCCGGTCGTACGCCGCGTCGCCGACACCGACGGCCGCACCGACGACCAGCCGGCCCTCGGCGTCCTTGGCGGCGTTCGGGTACTTCTCCGCCTTGACGAAGTCCTTGACCGTGATCAGGCCCTTGAGAACGCCCGCGTCGTCGACCAGCGGAAGCTTCTCGATCTTGTGGCGGCGCAGCAGCTCGATGGCGTCCTCGCCGGAGATGCCGACCTTGCCGGTGACCAGCGGCATCGGCGTCATGACCTCACGGACCTGCCGGCTGCGGTCCATCTCGAAGGCCATATCGCGGTTGGTGACGATGCCCAGCAGCTTGCCCGCCGCGTCGGTCACCGGCACACCGCTGATCCGGAACTTGGCGCAGAGCGCGTCCGCCTCGGCGAGCTCCGCGTCCGGGCGGACCGTGATCGGGTCGGTGACCATGCCGGACTCGGAGCGCTTGACCAGATCGACCTGGTTGGCCTGGTCCTCGATGGAGAGGTTGCGGTGCAGCACACCGGCGCCGCCCTGGCGCGCCATGGCGATCGCCATCCGCGCCTCGGTGACCTTGTCCATGGCCGCGGACAGCAGCGGGATGCTCACCGTGACGTTCCGCGAAACCCGGGAGGCGGTGCTCACCGCGTTCGGCAGCACCTCCGACGCGCCGGGCAGCAGCAGAACGTCGTCGTATGTCAGCCCGAGCATGGCGAATTTGGCGGGCATACCGTCGACGTTGTCACTCATGACACCTTCCCCAATGCTCTTGCCTCAGCGCGGACTCCCATGCTAACGGCCTGGAGAGGTGTCCCATTCCACGGCCGATGAGGGCCTCATCACTCGTACGTTTCTACCGAGCCGCCCCGCCGCCCCAAGGGATTCCCGCGGGGCACCGGGGGCACCCCGCCGACCGACCGCCGACCGCTACTGCTCGGCGAGCGCCCGCAGCCGGCTGAGCGCGCGGTGCTGGGCGACCCGCACCGCACCGGGCGACATCCCCAGCATCTGCCCGGTCTCCTCGGCCGTCAGCCCGACCGCGACCCGCAGCAGCACCAGCTCGCGCTGGTTCTCCGGCAGGTTCGCCAGCAGTTTCTTGGCCCACTCGGCGTCGCTGCTCAGCAGCGCCCGCTCCTCGGGGCCGAGGGAGTCGTCCGGCTGCTCGGGCATCTCGTCGGACGGCACGGCCGTACTGCCGGGACCGCGCATCGCGGCCCGTTGCAGATCGGCGACCTTGTGGCCGGCGATGGCGAAGACGAACGCCTCGAAGGGCTTACCGGTGTCCCGGTAGCGCGGCAGCGCGCAGAGCACCGCGACACAGACCTCCTGCGCCAGGTCCTCCACGAAGTGCCGGGCGTCCCCCGGCAGCCGGGAGAGCCGGGTGCGGCAGTAGCGCAGAGCGAGAGGGTGCACATGGGCCAGGAGGTCGTGCGTGGCCCGCCGATCGCCCTCGACGGCGCGTGCGACGAGATCACCGATCTCCTGATTGCCGTCATCGCGCATCGGTCCATGGTGCCTTGACGCGGCGCCGCTCGCGGCATCACCCCTGTTGTTGTGCACCGAACCGTTACGAGCCGTCGTTCTGGAACCCACGTCCCACGCCTCCCCCGATCGGGTTGTGCCCATACCGGCCCCCGGACCCCGTCGGTAGCTTGTAGCCCGTGCCGAACGGCACCGGGCAGGGCTTGTCCGTCATCAGGGTCTCTTCTGGCCGAGTGAGAAGCCCCGGCCTCCGCCGGGGAGGAGTCACACGTCAAGGATGCGGCATCGCGTGACGTTTCGGCGCCGGGTGCCCACGCGGCGGGGCTGCGGCCTTCGCCACCTCATCAAGGGACGAACGCCGCAACCCCGTTGCGCAGCGCCTCACACCGCGGTCAGCGGACCAGTCCCCAGCGGAAGCCCAGCGCCACCGCGTGTGCCCGGTCGGATGCGCCGAGCTTCTTGAAGAGGCGCCGGGCGTGCGTCTTGACCGTGTCCTCGGAGAGGAACAGCTCCCGGCCGATCTCGGCGTTGGAGCGGCCGTGGCTCATGCCCTCCAGCACCTGGATCTCCCGGGCGGTCAGAGTCGGCGCCGCGCCCATCTCGGCGGACCGCAGCCGACGCGGGGCGAGCCGCCACGTCGGGTCGGCAAGCGCCTGGGTCACCGTGGCGCGCAGCTCGGCGCGCGAGGCGTCCTTGTGCAGATAGCCGCGGGCACCGGCGGCGACCGCGAGCGCGACCCCGTCCAGATCCTCGGCCACCGTGAGCATGATGATCCGGGCGCCGGGGTCGGCGGACAGCAGCCGCCGCACGGTCTCGACACCGCCGAGACCGGGCATCCGTACGTCCATCAGAATCAAGTCCGAGCGATCGGCGCCCCAGCGGCGGAGGACTTCCTCGCCGTTGGCCGCCGTCGTCACACGCTCGACGCCGGGAACGGTCGCAACCGCCCGACGGAGCGCCTCTCGGGCAAGCGGGGAGTCGTCGCAGACGAGGACGGATGTCATGACCGTCCTCCGCAGCTGATGCGCGTCACCTTGAGCCTCCAGGCTGATACATATCGTCACCTGTGCGATTGACGGCCTCGGACAGATGCCCGACGGCTACCTCTGCCAATCGCCTCCGCACACTCAACGACGGTCACTCGAAAGAGTTACGGCCTCGACGACCGGGTTCGGCACGCTCCGTAAGTGACCGGATACGCAGACGGTTCATCGCCGTACCGGTGGTCGCGCGCGCACCCTATGCCCTATTTGGCCCTCTTCCTTTCATTTTCGTGCCAACTGCGGCTAGATTCGCAATGAGTCATATTTACATCTACTTAGACAGTAGATGTACGGTCTTCAGCACCGAGCCCGCAACAGCATCGCTTCGAGGGGATTAGCAATGGCAGATTTCTCCCGCCTCCCGGGCCCGAACGCAGACCTCTGGGACTGGCAGTTGCTGGCCGCCTGCCGCGGCGTGGACAGCTCGCTCTTCTTCCACCCCGAGGGCGAGCGCGGAGCGGCTCGTAGCGCGCGTGAGACATCGGCGAAGGAGGTCTGCATGCGCTGCCCCGTACGGGCCGAATGTGCGGCGCACGCGCTGGCGGTCCGCGAGCCCTACGGGGTCTGGGGCGGACTGACCGAGGACGAGCGCGAGGAGCTCATGGGCCGGGCCCGGCACCGGCTGGTCCCCGCGACCTCGATGACCCACCACGTCGGCGTGACCGGCCTCTGACCGTCCGGAGCCGCCGCACCGGGAAGCACGCACACCACACGCTCCGCGAAAACCCTCCGCGAGCAGCGGGAAGGCCCCGGGAGAACTCCGGCGGGCCTTCCCCGGCCGGCTCGCGCCGCCGCGGGCGCCCCGTGCCCGCCCACGCCCGCCCCTCGTCACCGCTTCATCGCGACGCTTCTCGTCGCTGCTTCACCGCGATGCTTCTCGTCACTACTCCACTGCGGCGCTTCTCGTCGCTGGTCCACTGCGGCGCTTCGCGCTGCGGCATTCCCCTCGCCGCCGCGCCGCGTCCCGGTCACTCGAACGGCGGCCGGGCCGTCGCCCCGTATGAGGAGCACGTCCGCACCGGGTGAAGACCACTGGGTGAAGACCACGGGGTGAGGTCCCACGAGGTCCCGCATGAGGTCCCACATGGTGAAGGACACCGGGTGGACCTCACCTACGGAATGACACCGGGTGAAGCCCCACCAGGCGAAGCCCCACCCGCGAAACCCCCGCAGCCGTCCCAGGCCGTCAGTGCCCTGCGGCCTCGACCAGTTGATCGAGCATCGCCTCGACCGCGGGGACCTGCGCCAGGTCCGGCAGCGTGAGCGCGACGATCTCGCGGTGTACGGCCGGTTCCAGCCGTACCGTCGTGGCGCCCTTGGGGCGTACGGACGCCAGGGTCAGCTCGGGCAGGGCGGCGACGCCCAGGCCCGCGCCGACCAGGCCGATCACCGCCGGGTAGTCGTCGGTGGCGAAGTCGATACGCGGGGTGAAGCCGGCGTTCTCGCAGACCTCCACGAGGTGCCTCCGGCAGCGCGGGCAGCCGCCGATCCACGGGTCGTCGGCCAGTTCGGCGAACCGTGCCGTACCGGCCTGCGCCAGCCGGTGGCCGTCCGGGACCAGCCCGATCAGCCGGTCCGCCAGGATCGGGCGGGCGACCAGGTCGTCCCACTCCGCCCCGGCTGCCGGGTCCGCGCCGCGCACCTCGGGATAGCGGAAGGCCAGCGCGATCTCGCAGTCGCCGTTGCGCAGCATCTCGATCGAGCGCGGCGGTTCGGCCTCGACCAGCGAGACCCGGGTGCCGGGGTACGCGGCGCGCATCGCCGCCAGCGCGGTCGGCACCAGCGTCGAACTGCCGGAGGGGAACGACACCAGCCGCACCCGGCCGGCCCGCAGGCCCGCGATGGCGGCGACCTCCTCCTCCGCGGCGGTGAGCCCCGCCAGGATGCCGACGGCGTGCCGTACCAGCGCCTCGCCCGCCTGCGTCAGCCGCATCTCGCGTCCCGTACGGACCAGGAGCGGGGTGCCGGCGGACTGCTCCAGGGCCTTCATCTGCTGGCTGACGGCGGGCTGGGTGCAGCCCAGCTCGCGGGCGGCGGCGGAGAAGGAACCGGTCCTGGCGACGGCGCGCAGCACACGGAGATGACGGGCCTCGATCATTCTTCAAGCATAAGCGAGCCTTGGAGGGAGGGCAGATTACTCACTACACGCTTTGGCTGGATTGGCTTAGCGTGACCTTTATGAAGTTGCTTTCCGTGAACGTGGGGCGCCCCACACCATCCGAGCACACCGACTCCCCGGCCGGGACGGGTATCGACAAGCAGCCCGTGGACGGTCCGGTGGCGGTCGCCGCGCCGGGCCCCAAGGGCGTCGGCGCGAGCGGGCTGGCGGGCGACGCGGTCGTCGACACCCGCCATCACGGCGGCGACGACCAAGCCGTGTACGCCTACGCCCGCGAGGACCTGGACGCCTGGCAGCGGGAGCTGGGCCGCGAGCTGGGCAACGGCGTGTTCGGCGAGAACCTCACCACCGCCGGCGTCGAGGTCAACGGCGCCCTGGTCGGCGAGCGCTGGCGGATCGGCGACCGGCTGCTGCTGGAGGTGACCTCACCGCGGATTCCGTGCCGGACGTTCCAGGGCTGGCTGGGCGAACATGGCTGGATCAAGCGGTTCACGGCGGCCGGGGCGCCCGGTGCGTATCTGCGGGTGCTCGAACCGGGCGAGATCCGCTCCGGGGACACCGTCGAGGTGGTTCACCGCCCGGACCACGACGTGACCGTCGCGCTGATGTTCCGGGCGCTGACGACCCAACGGGAGCTGCTGCCGCGGCTGCTCGCGGTCGGGGACGCACTGCATCCGGAGGCGCGGGCCAAGGCGGTCAAGTACGTGGCGCAGGCGGCGAGCTGACGGGAGGCCGGCCGAAGGGGGCGGGCGCCGGCGCGCTCCGGGGCATCGGCGCCGCGCCCGGGGCGGATAGCGTGCCCGTATGACGACTGCACTGATCACGGGAGCGACGGCGGGCATCGGGGCGGCGTTCGCCCGGCGGCTCGCGAGCGACGGCCACAGCGTGGTGCTGGTGGCGCGCGACGAGAAGCGGCTGCGCGAGCAGGCGACCGAACTGCACGACCGGCACGGCATCGAAGCGGAGGTGCTCCGCGCCGATCTGGCGACGGAGGAGGGCATCGCCGCCGTCGAGGAGCGGCTCGCGGACCCCACGCGTCCGGTGGACCTGCTGGTGAACAACGCGGGGTTCGGCAACAAGGGCGAGTACCTCGAAGTGCCGATGGCCGATGAGCTGACGATGCTGAAGGTGCACTGCGAGGCGGTGCTGCGACTCACGACGGCCGCGGTCCGCGGAATGCGGGACCGGCGGCGGGGCGCGGTCGTCAACGTCGCGTCGGTGGCGGCGTTCGTACCGCGCGGGACGTACGGGGCGAGCAAGGCGTGGGTCGTGCAGTTCACCCAGGGCGCCGCGCGTGACCTGGCGGGCAGCGGGGTCCGGCTGATGGCGCTCTGCCCCGGCTTCGTACGGACCGAGTTCCACCAGCGGGCCGGGATGGGCACCGACAACATCCCCGGCTGGCTGTGGCTGGACGCCGGCAAACTGGTCGACGCGGCGATGCGGGACCTGGCACGCGGCAAGTCCCTGTCCGTCCCGGACCCGCGGTACAAGGCGCTGGTGAGCGCGGTGAAGCTGGCGCCTCGCGGGGTGCTCGGCGGGATCACTTCGCGGACGGGGCGGAAGTATGGTCCGCGGTAGTCGCTGGCGCTCCGTTTTTCCCCACGTTGTGGGGTGCGGCGGCGTGTCGGCCGGCGTTCCTCTCCGCTGCGGTCGGCGCTGACGCTCCTTTTCCTCACGTTGCAGGGTGCGGCGCCGTGCCGGCCGGAGTTCCTTTCCGCTGCGGTCGGCGCTGACGCTCCGCAATTACCCACGTCGTAGGGTGCGGCGCCGCGTCGGCCGGCATTCCTCTCCGCTGCTCGGGGCGGTAGTCGCTGGCGCTCCGGGTTTCTCCCACGTTGTGGGGTGCGGCGCCGTCCTTTTCCGACGTGCGGGGACGTTCCTGTTGGCGCTCCGGATTGCCCGCGGCGCGGCGGTCGGCGGTGCTTCCCCGGATGGCCGGGTGCGGCGCCGTTGATTTCCTTTCCGCTTCGCGGGGCGCCTCTACCCGCCGTTGCCGAGTGCTGCGCCGCTTGTTCTCTTTTCCGCTGCGGTCGGCGCTGACGCTCCGCATCTACCCACGCTGTAGGGTGCGGCGCCGCATCGGCTGGCGTTCCTCTCCGCTGCGCGGGGCGGTAGTCGCTGGCGCTCCGGGTTTCTCCCACGTTGTGGGGTGCGGCGCCGTCCTTTTCCGACGTGCGGGGACGTTCCTGTTGGTGCTTCGGATTGCCCGTGGCGCCGCGGTCGGCGGTACTTCCCCGGATGGCCGGGGGCGGCGCCATTGTCTTCTTTCCGCTGTGCGGACCGCCGCGTTGCCAGGTGCAGCGCCGTCTTTCCCCTTCCGCTGCGCAGGGCCTCCCCCGTATTGCCGAGTGCGGCGCCGCTTTTCCTTCTGATGCGCTGGCCACCGCCTCCGCGCGTTGCCGGGTGCGGCGCCGTTCGTGTTGGTTTCCGCTGCGCGGGGCTTTCAGGGGCGGTGAGGGGACGCAGGGGTCGGAGTTGCGGGGACTGCTTCGCTTTACGTCCCCGCACCCGACCCCTGCGTCCCCTCACCTTCCGTGGGTGGGTGGTGGAGGAGAGACAGGTGAGTGGTGGGGGAAGGGCAGGTGCGAGGTGGTGCCGTCGTGCCAGGTGACGTGGATGGCGTAGGGGGTGATGCGGGTGGTCGCCAGGGTGTGCAGGGGGGCGGGAGTGGGGTCCGCGGTGAGGGAGGCCAGGGAGATGAAGAGGGCTCCCTGGGGGGCGGAGACGGTGCCGTCCAGGGTGGCGGTGCGGGTGTGCGGACCGAAGGGGGTGCTGCCGGTGGCGGTCTCGCGGGGTGGGCCGGAGTAGCCGTGTACGGGGTGGAGTTGGGCGGTCGGGCCGTCGGGGGTGGTGGCCCAGCCGGTCTGGCGTACGGGGGTGCCGGGGGTGGCACCAGTGACGAGGTGGGCGCGGAGTTCGGCGCGGCCGTGGACGAGGGTGGCGGACAGTATTCGGACGCCGGGGAGTTCGGTGCCGTCGGCGTGGCGGGGGGTGTGGGTGGAGGCGGCCCAGTCGGGGCCGGTGCCGTGCGGAGTGGCGGGGCCGCGGGTGGTCGGGCTGCCGTCGATGAGCAGGGCGAAGTGGTTGTCGGAGGTGGAGTCGCCCGCCAGGACGTCGGACGCGGAATCGCCCGCCGGGACGGCGGAAGCGGAGTCACCCGCCGGGACGGCAGAGGCAGAGTCACCGGTCAGGCCGTTGGGGGCGGAGCCGGTCGCCGGAGTGGAGGCCGTGTCTCCGGCCAGGCCATCGGACGCGGAACCGTCGGCCAGGCCCTTGAGCACCATGGGACCGGCCGGGCCGGCGGGGGCCAAGTCACCCGCCAAACCGTCGGACGCGGAGCCGCCCGCCAGGGCGGCAGAGGCAGAGTCACCGACCAGGCCGTTGGGGGCGGAGCCGTTCGCCGGAGTGAAGGCGGTGTCTCCGGCCAGGCCATCGGGGGCCGAGCCGCCCGCCAAACCGACGGACGCGGAACCATCGGCCAGGCCCTTGGGCACCATGGGCCCGGTCGGGCCGGCCGGGGCCGTGGCACCGGCCAGGAAACCGGGCGCCGTGGGGCCGGCCAGGCCGGTGAAGCCCGTAGGGCCGGTGCGGGTGGAGTAGGCGTAGCGGGCGTAGTACGGGTCCGCGGCGGCGAGGACGGAGTTGCTGCCGTGGTTGTGGAGGCGGACCAGGCCGTCGGACGCGGTGGACTGGACGAGCAGACCGGTCGGCCCCAGGGGGAAGACGGCGTCGGCGGTTTCGGCAGGGAGGGGTTCCTCGGGGCCCGTCCAGGCGGGGTGGTCGGCGGGCAGCAGGAGGCCGAGGAATCCCTTGGAGGCCCAGTAGGGCGAAGCCGGTCCCGAGTAGCCCTGGAGCATCGGGGCGTACGGGCCGTACCAGCCGAGGGGCAGCAGGCCGTCCTCGGTGACGGCGCCGCGGTCGAGGAAGTGGCGCAGGGCGCCCGAGGCGAGGCGGCGGGTGGCGCCGGGGGTGAGCGGGGTGTGGCCGGTGAGGGCACCGAGCCAGGGGGCGGCGGTGGCGGCGAAGCGGTAGGTGAGCGAGCGGCCGAAGGGTATCGGGGCGCCGTTGGTGTCGAAGAGCCGCGTGTAGGAGGTGAGTTGGGCGTGCAGGCGCGCGCCGTGGGTGGCCAGCAGGGCGGCGTCGCCGCTGAGGTGGGCGTGCAGGACGGGGTAGAAGTGCAGGGCCCAGGCGTTGTAGTGGTCGAAGGCGCGGTTGTCGCCGTCGCTGTACCAGCCGTCGCCGCGGTACCAGTCGTCTATGCGGGCCAGCGCGCGGTCGATGGCGGCCTGCGCCCGTTCGGTCTCGATGCCCGCGTCGAGCAGGAAGCCGCCGACGGTGAGGCCGAAGAGCCACCAGTTGTTGTCGATGGGGGGCGGTTCGAGGGTGGGCAGCAGCCATTCCGCGATGCGGGCGCGGACCCGGTCGTCGAGGGTGTCCCAGAGCCGGCGGCGGGTCAGCCGCAGGCCGAGGGCTACCGAGGCGGCCTCGACGTACGCCTGCCGGACGGTTTCTATCCGGGGCCAGGAGTCCGGTTGGCCGGGCGCCAACTCCGTGTCGAAGGTGGGGCTTTCGGTTCCGGAGGTGAGGCCCTGGGCGTAGCGGTCGAGGAGGCCGTGCGGATCGCGGCCGTCGTCACCGGCGAGCCGGAAGGCGGCGAGCAGGAACGTCCGGGCGAAGCCTTCGAGGCCGTCCGAGCGGGGTCCGGAGAAGCTGGGACGGGGGCCGGGAAGGGAGATGAGGCCGTGGCGCGGGGACGCGTACGGGGCGGTGGCGCACAACAGGCCGTCGGCCGCCGCCTCCCAGTGGGCGCGGGTCCAGCCGGTGTACGGGCTGCGGTCGCGGTCCTCGGGAGGGAGGGTGAAGGGGTGCGGGCGGGAGTGGGACGGGAGTTGGGGCATGGGCTCCCCTGGGGTGGCTGGGTGGCCGGGCGATGCGGGAATCCTTCAGCCGTGGGCGATCGGTCGTCAAGAGAGCGGGATCGAATGATCGATTGAGCGTTCTCCGCTCCGGTCGATTCGGAACGATCGGGCTGGACTAGGCTCGGCCGCCATCCGGCCGCCTCGGGCCGCCTGCTGGGAGGGGAACGCCGCCGTGCGTGAGAGTGCAGTGCAACGCCACGACCGCCTGCTGACCTTGGTACGGGAGCACGGCACGGCCCGGGTCACCGACCTCGCCGCCCGACTCGGGGTGTCGCCGGTGACCGTACGGCGGGACGTCGAGACGCTGACCCGCAAGGGCCTGGTCGAGCGGGCGCACGGGTCGGTGTCCTGGCCCCGGCCGCGCACCGGGGAGGCGGGGGCCGGCGGCCTGGGGGCCAGGCCGGTGCTCGGGCTGCTCGCGCCGTCGGCCACGTACTACTTCGCCGAGGTGATCCACGGCGCGCACGAGGCGGCGGCGCGGGCCGGGGCCCGGCTGGTCCTGCGGATATCCGACTACCGGCCCGAGGGGGACCGGACGCGGGCCGAGGGGCTGCTGGCGGCCGGCGCCGAGGGGCTGCTGGTCGCGCCGGGCTGGCGCGACCGCGCCGATCCGGCCGAACACGGCGGCTGGCTGGCCGGCCTCCCGGTCCCCGCCGTGCTGCTGGAGCGGACGGCCGATCCGGGCGGTCCGCTGGCGGCGCTGGACCGGGTGTGCTCCGACCACGCCCACGGGGTGCTGCTGGCGCTGCGCCATCTGGCCGGGCAGGGCCATGCGGCGCCGGTGCTGGTGGCCCGCGCGGACAGCCCGACGGCGCTCGCGGTGCGCACCGGTTACGACGAGGCGCTGCGCGCCCTGGGGCTGGAGCGGCCGCATCCGGTGATCGACGCGCCGGCCGGCCGCGATCCGGAAGGGTTCGAGCGGGGCGTGCAGGCGCTGTGGACGGCGGTGACGGCGGGGCGGGTGACGGCGGCGCTGGTGCACAACGACGTGGACGCGATCCAGTTGGTGCAGCGGCTGGCGGAGCTGGGCATACGGGTGCCGGGCGAGCTGGCGCTGGTCGCGTACGACGACGAGGTGGCGGCGCTGGCGGACACCCCGCTGACGGCGGTGGCCCCGCCCAAGCGCGAAGTGGGTCGGCTGGCCACCGAGTTGCTGCTGGAGCGGTTGCGCGGGCGGGCGGGCGGCGGGGCCTCGGGCGGGCCGGGGACCGGGCCGGGAGACGGGCTCGAAGGCGGTGCGGGCGACGGGACGGGGGGCCGGGCCGAGCCCGCGCCGCGGCGGCATCTCGCCCTGCTGCCCCGTCTGCGGGTGCGGGCCTCCTGCGGGGCGGCCGAGGCGCGGGCGGCACGCGGGTAGCCGCCGCCTCCGGACGGTCCGGCCCCGCCGTTCCGTCCCGCCTCCGAGCGCTCACACTTTGTTCTTTTTTCGATCATTCAATCTTTCGCTCTTGACTTCGCTCATTCCGGGCCCAAGGATCGCCGCCATCGCTTCCCGCTTTCCTTCCCCCGTCAGGCCGTCAGCCCAGGAGCCGTGTCATGAGCCGCAGTTGGAGCAGAACCTCTGTCGCGATAGCCGGTGCCACGGCCGCCCTCGCCGTACTGACGGCCTGCGGCGGCGGTGACCCCGCCGCCGCAGGAGACGGCGGCCACGTCACGATCACCTACTGGGGCTGGGCCAAGGGCACCAAGCAGACCGTGGACGCGTTCAACGCCACCCATGACGACATCACCGTGAAGTACGAGGAGATCCCGTCGGGCGGGGCCGGCGGCTACGCGAAGATCGCCAACGCGGTCAAGGCGGGCAACGCCCCCGACCTGGTCAGCATCGAGTACCCCTCGCTCCCCGAGTTCGTCAGCCAGGGCTCGCTCCAGGACATCACCCAGTACGTCACCGACGACCTCAAGAAGCAGCTGCTGCCGCAGGCCGTGGAGCTGACCACGCTGGGCGGCAAGAACTGGGCGGTGCCCTTCGACGCCGCACCGCAGACGTACTACTACCGCAAGGACTTCTTCACCCAGCACAAGATCGAGGTGCCGAAGACCTGGGACGAGTTCCGGACCGCGGCGGCCGCCGTCAAGAAGGCCGACCCGAAGGCCCGGATCGGCACGTTCTTCCCGGACGACCCGACGACCTTCGAGGCGATGGTCTGGCAGGCGGGCGCGCGGTGGTTCGCCACCGAGGGCGACGCCTGGAAGGTGGACACCACCGATCCGGCCACCAAGAAGGTCACCGCCTACTGGCAGGGCCTGCTCGACGACGGCCTGGTCAACAGCGCCACCTCCTTCAGCCCCGCGTGGACCGGCGCGCTCAAGAGCGGCGACACCGTCGGCTACCTCGGCGCCTCCTGGGGCGCGGGCGCGCTGAAGGGACTCGTCCCCGACCAGAGCGGCAAGTGGGCCGCGGCCCCGATGCCGACCTGGGACGGGAAACCGGCCGGCGGCATGCTCGGCGGCTCCACCTGGGCCGTCACCAAGGACAGCCACCAGGCCGCGGCGGCCGTGAAGTTCGCGACCTGGATGTCCACCTCGCCGGACGCCATCAAGGCCCGGCTCTCCTCCGGCGACTCCAGCGCCTACCCGGCCGCCGCGGCGCTCCGCCCGGTCGCCAAGAAGGCGTTCGACACCGGCTTCTACGGCGGCCAGGACCTCTACGGGCTCTTCGACGGCGCCGCCGCCGCCATCAAGCGGGACTGGGCCTGGGGCCCGACCGGCGGCACCACCAACACCACGCTCAAGGACGCGTTCGGCAAGGCCGCGGACGGCAACGGCACCCTCGCCGACGCCGTACGGTCGGCCCAGGACGCGACCGTGCGGGAGCTGCGCAAGCGCGGGCTGAAAGTCGCCGGCCAGTGAGCCCCAAGGCGCGCGCCGTCACCGTCCTGCTGACGCCGTTCTTCGTCCTGTTCACCGTGGTGATGGTGGTGCCGATCGGCTACGCGCTGTGGCTGAGCCTCTTCACCGAACAGCAGTCGGGGCTCGGGTTCGGCGGTACGCAGACGGTCTTCACCGGCCTCGGCAACTACCTCACGGCGCTGGGCGACCACGCCTTCCGCGACGGTTTCCTCGTCCTGATCGGCTACTGCGCGCTCTACATACCGCTGCTGCTGGCCGGCGGGCTGGCGCTCGCGCTGCTGCTGGACTCGGCGCTGGCGCGGGCCCGGCGCTTCTTCCAGCTCGCGCTCTTCCTGCCGCACGCCGTGCCCGGCATCATCGCGGCGCTGATCTGGGTCTACCTCTACACCCCCCAACTCAGCCCGGTCATCGGCGCGCTGAAGTCCGGCGGCCTCGACTTCTCCTTCCTCTCCCCCGGCGGCGCGCTGCCCGCCGTCGTCAACATCGCGCTGTGGGAGTGGCTCGGCTACAACATGGTCATCTTCTACGCCGCCCTCCAGGCCATCGACCGCTCGGTGATCGAGGCCGCGACGGTGGACGGTGCGGGCGCCTGGCGGATCGCGACCGGTATCAAGATCCCGCTGATCCGCTCCTCGGTCGTGATGGTCGCCCTCTTCACCGTGATCGGCTCCCTCCAGCTCTTCACCGAACCGCTGATCATCAACCAGGCGTCCTCCGCCGCGCTCACCTCCTCCTGGACACCGAACATGTACGCCTACGCCGCGGCCTTCACCCGCAACGACTACGGACTGGCGGCCGCCGCGTCCGTCCTCCTCGCGCTCGCCGCGGCGGTGCTGTCCTTCGCCATCACCCGCCTCTCGCAGCGCACCCCCCGGTCCCGGACGAAGGGCAGGACAGCGTGACGGACCGCACCACGGCCGGCCCCGCGACAGCGGCCCCGGCCGACGGAACCGACCGGCCCGGCGACCGGGCCGCGGCCACCCCCGCGGGCACCCCCGGCACCGCCCCCGTACAACGCGCGCCCCGCGGCACCGTCCGCGCCGCCGCCCGCCCGTCCCGCAGCCGCTGGCTCTCCAAGGCCGCCGTCAACGGCACGCTCGTGCTCGCCGTGCTCTACACCCTCTTCCCCCTCGTCTGGCTGGTCACCGCCGCCACCAAGGACGCCGGCGGGCTGCTGGCCGGGAACGCCTTCTCCTTCGAGGGCTTCGACCTCGGCGGCAACCTCTCCCGTCTGGCCTCCTACAACGATGGCGTCTACTTCCGCTGGTACGCCAACAGCCTGCTCTACGCGGGCGGCGGCGCCCTGCTCTCCGCGCTGGTGTCCGTGGCCGCCGGATACGCCTTCGACACCTACGAATTCCCCGGCAAGGAGCGGCTGTTCGGCGTCGTGCTGCTCGGGGTGCTGGTGCCCACCACGGCGCTCGCCCTGCCGCTGTACCTGCTCGCCGCCAAGACCGGTCTCGTCAACACCTACTGGTCGGTGCTGATACCCGTCCTCGCGCATCCGTTCGGGGTCTATCTCGCACGGGTCTTCAGCGCCGGTTATGTGCCCGGTGAGGCGATCGAGGCCGCCCGTATGGACGGCGCGGGCGAGCTGCGGATCTTCTGGTCGATCGGCCTGCGCATGCTCATGCCGGGCTTCGTGACGATCTTCCTCTTCCAGTTCACCGCGATCTGGAACAACTTCTTCCTCCCCCTGGTCATGCTCTCCGACCAGCGCCTCTTCCCGCTCAGCCTCGGCCTGTACGCGTGGAACAGCAACACCCACGCCGAGCCGTCCTACTACCCCCTCGTCGTCACCGGCTCGCTGCTCGCCGTCATTCCGCTGGTCATCGCCTTCGTCGCCCTCCAGCGGCACTGGAAGGCCGGCCTCGCCGCCGGCAGCGTCAAATGACGACGAACCGCCGGACGACCGCGCGCCTGTGCGACCGCGCGACCGCGAAGGAGCACTGGTTCCACCATGCACCCCACCACTGACAATCCCCCCGGCCCCGCCACGACCCCGTCCGCCCGGCCCGGTCTGCTGCTGTCCATGGGCCCCGGCATCGCCGACCGGCTCCTCGCGCCCCGGCACCACACCCGCCTCACGGCACTCACCCGCACCAACTCCCGTCTCGTCGGCCATGAGTTGACCGATCCGACCCCCGAGGTGGCCGCCGCCCTCGCCGGCGCCGAAGTCCTCCTGACCTGCTGGGGTGCCCCGCCGCTCACCGCCGGCGTACTGGCCGCGGCCCCCCGGCTGCGCGCCGTCGTCCATGCCGCCGGTTCGGTCAAACACCACATCACCGACGCCTGTTGGGCGCGCGGTATCGCCGTCACCTCGGCCGCCGCCGCCAACGCGCTGCCGGTCGCCGAATACACCCTCGCCGCGATCCTCTTCGCCAACAAGCGGGTGCTGCACACCGCGCACCGCTACCGCGCTCTGCGCGCCCCGCACGACTGGCAGCGCGAACTGGCCACCGCGGGCAACTACCGCCGCACCATCGGCGTCATCGGCGCCTCCCGCATCGGCCGCCGCGTCATCGACCTGCTGCGCCCCTTCGACCTGCGGGTCCTGCTGCACGACCCGTACGTGGACGCCGCCGAGGCCGCCCGCCTGGGCGCGACCTCCGTCCCCCTCGACACCCTCTGCGCGGACAGCGACATCGTCACCGTGCACGCCCCGGAACTGCCCGCCACCCACCATCTGCTCGGCGCCCGCGAGCTGGCCCTGATGCCGGACGGCGCCACCCTCATCAACACCGCGCGCGGCTCCCTCGTCGACGAGACCGCGCTGCTCCCGGAGCTGACCCGCGGCCGCCTCAACGCGGTACTGGACGTCACCGCCCCCGAACTCCCGCCGCCCGCCTCGCCGTTGTACGACCTGCCGAACGTCCTGCTCACCCCCCATGTGGCCGGTTCGCTCGGCGGCGAACTGCACCGCATGGCCGACCTCGCCCTGGACGAGATCGAGCGCTACACCCGGGGCCGCCCGTTCGCCGACCCGGTGCACCCCGAGGGCCTGCACCGGTCGGCCTGACGCGCGGGCCGCGTCCCGCACCCCGTAACGCGGGTGGCCGAGGTGCCGCGGTCCCGGCCCGGCATCCCCGGCCGCCTGCCCGCCAGGGGTGAGAGAGTGTGCCCATGAGTGAAAAACCAGGGCACCAGCAAGGCTGGTGGGCGCCGCTCAGCGGGGAGCGGGAAGGGCGGTCCGTGATCTGCCCGCGGATGTGCGGCGGACTGCTCACGGCCCAGCCGGCCGGCCCGCTGATCCACTGGACGTGCCAGAACCCGGGGTGCGGGTACCACATCCACAGTTAGCGGATACGCCACGGCCCGGCAGCACTCCGCCGGAGCCGTGGCCGAGCGCCCCGCCCGCGCACCCGCCACCCCGCCGCGTCCGCCGCCCCGCCGCATGCGCGAAGCGCGCGAATTCCGCGAATCCCCGTGTGGCACACGGCGGTTTGTGCGCACAGTCTGTACATGGACGGTTACGGAGACACGACCCCCGCCTATCTGGCGATCCGGGTGACTCATCAGGAGAGCCCGATCGCGGCCCTCGCCGAACGGGAGGCATGGCAGGCCAGAGAGCGCTACCCCGAGCTGATGGGGGTGGGGCTGCCGGAGTTCTTCCACGCCCGGGAGTGTGAGACGGGCGGCTGGGAGCTCTCCGAGTACGGCAGCGATACGCCGCAGGGCGCGCGGGACACGCTCGGGTCGGAGTTCCGGCGGCGGGCCAAGGCGGCCGAGGAATCCGGCGCGGAGCGGGATCGGCGCAAGTGGCTGGCGGCGGCCGCGCGCATGGACCGTGAGGTCGTCGACGAACTGAGCATCCTGGGCACGAGGTTCACGATCGCGCGCGCCTCGCGCTTCATCCGGATGGGCACCGGCGGCCCCGAGCCGCCCCGGCCCACCGACCCCGACCCGGGGGAGGTCGGTGAATCGCACCGGCTGCCCTCGCGGACCAAGGGCTTCGTGATCGACCCGTACACCGGCACCGGGCTGGCCGACGGCATCCTCAAACTGGACCTCATCCAGTTCGTCGGGGCCCCGCCCGGCGCGCCGCCGGAGATCGCGGCGGACGCGCGGCGGGCCTGTGTGACGCATCCCGGCGGGGTGCTGATGCCCGCCGTGTTCATGGTCTCCGAGCGGACGGACGGGCGCTGGCAGGCCCACAACCCGGGCGCCTCGCACTCGACACCGCAGGGCGCGCGGGACGCCCTGGCCGGCTGGCTGCGCGTGATGGCCCCGTTCACGCTGGATCTCGACGAGGCGGAGCGCGCGGT
Organism: Streptomyces celluloflavus; assembly: GCA_000720995.1. Classification (GTDB taxonomy): domain Bacteria; phylum Actinomycetota; class Actinomycetes; order Streptomycetales; family Streptomycetaceae; genus Streptomyces; species Streptomyces celluloflavus. The sequence continues at coordinate 96,981 of JOEL01000031.1, read as the reverse complement.
GTACGCACGGGTGGCGGACCGGCTCGACGCGAAGCGGAGCAACGGGGCGAGCGTCGCCGGGAGCCGTTTCCGGGTGACCCGGGTCGAGCGGCTGGTCCGGATCGGCCCGGACGGGCCCGAGGGCCCGCGTCCTTCCGACTACGACCCGGAGCAGCCCATCGAGGTCCAGGTCCGCGACCTCAAGGCGCGGGGGCTGTGGCGGGGCGAGGACGAGCCGCTCGAACTCGACGAGCGGGCCGAGAAGTTGCGCGGTCTGTGGGAAGAGGAGGAGGCCCGCCGCCAGGCCGTCCGCCGCGGCAGATGACGGCGGGCACCGGACGGGTGCCGCACATGACCGAGGCCCGGTCCCCGCACAGAGCGGGAACCGGGCCTCGGCCGTGGTGTGACTACACCGGCGGGACTGCCCGCGTCAGTGGGAGTGACCGTGGCCGTGACCGGCCTCGGCGGGCTCCTCCTCCGCCGGCTTCTCGACGACCAGGGTCTCGGTCGTGAGCAGCAGCGAAGCGATGGACGCGGCGTTCTCCAGCGCGGAGCGGGTGACCTTGACCGGGTCGATGACGCCGGCCTTCACCAGGTCGCCGTACTCGCCGGTCGCGGCATTGAAGCCCTGGCCCTTGTCCAGCTCGGCGACCTTCGAGGTGATGACGTAGCCCTCGAGGCCGGCGTTCTCGGCGATCCAGCGCAGCGGCTCGACGACGGCGCGGCGGACGACGGCGACACCGGTGGCCTCGTCACCCTCCTTGCCCAGCGAACCTTCGAGCGCCTTGGCGGCGTGCACCAGAGCGGAGCCACCACCGGAGACGATGCCCTCCTCGACCGCGGCGCGGGTCGCGGAGATGGCGTCCTCCAGACGGTGCTTCTTCTCCTTGAGCTCGACCTCGGTGGCCGCACCCACGCGGATGACGCAGACGCCACCGGCGAGCTTGGCGAGGCGCTCCTGGAGCTTCTCGCGGTCCCAGTCCGAGTCCGTGGACTCGATCTCGGCCTTGATCTGGTTGACGCGGCCGACGACGTCCTCGGAGTTGCCGCCACCGTCGACGATGGTGGTGTCGTCCTTGGTGACGGTCACGCGGCGGGCGGTGCCCAGCACCTCGAGACCGGCCTGGTCGAGCTTGAGGCCGACCTCCTCGGCGATGACGGTGGCACCGGTGAGGGTGGCCATGTCGCCGAGCATCGCCTTGCGGCGGTCGCCGAAGCCGGGGGCCTTGACGGCCACGGCGTTGAAGGTGCCACGGATCTTGTTGACGACCAGGGTCGACAGGGCCTCGCCCTCGACGTCCTCGGCGATGATCAGCAGCGGCTTGGAGGCACCGGCCTGGATGACCTTCTCCAGCAGCGGCAGCAGGTCCTGGATCGAGCCGATCTTGCCCTGGTGGATCAGGATGTACGGGTCGTCGAGGACGGCCTCCATACGCTCCTGGTCGGTGACCATGTAGGGCGACAGGTAGCCCTTGTCGAAGGCCATGCCCTCGGTGAAGTCCAGCTCCAGACCGAAGGTGTTGGACTCCTCGACGGTGATGACACCGTCCTTGCCGACCTTGTCCATGGCCTCGGCGATGAGCTCGCCGACCTGCTTGTCCTGCGCGGACAGACCGGCCACGGCGGCGATGTCGGACTTGTCGTCGATCGGGCGGGCGGTCGCGAGGAGCTCCTCGGACACGGCCTTGACCGCGGCGTCGATGCCCTTCTTCAGGGCGGCCGGGGAGGCACCCGCGGCGACGTTGCGCAGGCCCTCGCGGACCAGCGCCTGGGCCAGCACGGTGGCGGTGGTGGTGCCGTCACCCGCGATGTCGTTGGTCTTGGTCGCCACCTCCTTCACGAGCTGGGCGCCCAGGTTCTCGTACGGGTCGTCGACCTCGACCTCACGGGCGATGGTGACACCGTCGTTGGTGATGGTCGGCGCGCCGAACTTCTTGTCGATGACGACGTTGCGGCCCTTGGGGCCGATCGTCACCTTGACCGTGTCGGCAAGCTTGTTGACGCCGCGCTCAAGGGCGCGACGGGCGTCCTCGTCGAACTTCAGGATCTTCGCCATGGGGTTGCTTCAAGTCCTCTCGTTGCGATCCCGGTCCGCGCCCGGCGGCCGTCGTCGCGTCAAACGAACTGCGCCCCTGCCCCGGGTTGTTTAGACGCGGGAACCAGGGGCGCAGATCTAGGCAATTCTGGGTGAATTACTTCTCGATGATCGCGAGAACGTCGCGAGCCGAGAGAACGAGGTAGTCCTCGCCGTTGTACTTCACCTCGGTGCCGCCGTACTTGCTGTAAAGCACGATGTCACCGGTGCTCACGTCGAGCGGAAGACGGTTGCCGTCCTCGAAGCGGCCCGGGCCAACGGCCAGGACGACGCCCTCCTGGGGCTTCTCCTTGGCAGTGTCCGGAATGACCAGGCCCGAGGCCGTGGTCTGCTCGGCGTCGAGCGGCTGGACCACAATGCGGTCCTCAAGCGGCTTGATGGCAACCTTGGAGCTGGCGGTCGTCACGATCCGACCTCCCCCTTCGGAGATCTCACGGGGTTAACTGTCTGAGGTGGCGACCAGGTGGATCCGTCGTCGCGGGTGCCGGATCTGCCCGTCGCTGTGTTTGGCACTCCCCGGTGGAGAGTGCCAACGCTGACACTATGACGCGGTTAGCACTCGGTCAAGCGGAGTGCCAGCGCGGCGGTCCCGGCACCCGCGTTCCGCGGGCCGCCCGGCCACCGCGGCTGCCCGTCAGGGGCCGTCGTCCCCGGCGGCAGTCACAATGCAGACAGGACGAGATACGGCGGGATCACCCGACAACGTGGGGCACGGAGCAGATGCGCATTTTGGTCGTCGAGGACGAAGACGGGCTCGCGGACTCCCTGCGGCGGGGGCTCGGGGCCGAGGGGCACTGGGTGGACGTCGCCCATGACGGCCACCGCGGTCTGGAGCTCGCGCTGACCGGGCCGTACGACGCGATCGTGCTGGACGTGATGCTGCCGGGCCCCAGCGGATACGAGATCTGCGGGCGGCTGCGGCGGCACGGCGACTGGACGCCGGTGCTGATGCTGACCGCGAAGGACGGCGAGTACGACGAGGCCGAGGGGCTGGACGCGGGCGCCGACGACTACCTGACCAAGCCGTTCTCCTTCGTCGTGCTGCTGGCCCGGCTGCGCGCGCTGGGGCGGCGGACACGGGACGGGCGGGCCCGGCCGCGCACCCTCCAGGCCGGTGATCTGACGCTGGACACCGAGGGCCGCAGGTGCCGCCGCGGCGACGTCGAGGTGGAGCTGACCGCCCGCGAGCTGGGCGTGCTGGCCTGTCTGATGGCGGGCGACGGGCAGGCCGTCGCCAAGCAGGACATCCTCGACGAGGTGTGGGACTCCCCCACCGAGATCGATCCGAACATCGTCGAGGTGTATGTCTCGTCGCTGCGCAAGAAGATCGACGTGCCGTTCGGACGGCGCTCGATCCGGACCGTGCACGGGACCGGGTACCGGATGGCCGCGGACGATGGCTGACCGCCCCACCGGGTGGCTGCGGCGGCTGCGGCCGCGTACGGTCCGCGGCCGGGCCGCGGTGGCCGCCGCGCTGACCATGGCGCTGGTGCTCACCGTCGGCGGCGGCTGGCTCGCCGCGACGCTGCGGGCCAACCTCCTGGACAACACCACGGGCCGCACCGAACTGGCCGCCCGCAAGGTCGCCGCGCAGGTGGACACCGGCACCCTCCCCGAGCAGCTCGGCGCACCCGCGTCCGGGGTCGATGTGGTGCTGGTGACGGACGGGACGGGCGGGGTCGTCGCCGCGAGCCGGTGGCAGGCCGCGTCGCTCGCCGCCGACCTGGCCGGCTTCCGGCCGCCGGCGGAGCAGGACTCCGCCTCGCAGATCGTCGTCGGCGGGCCGGTCGCGGCGAACGAACGCGCGGACGTGGTCGTGGTGCGGGCCGCGCCGCCCGGCGGCGGGGAGCGGTACGTCTACGCCGTGACCGTGCTCTCCGACGTGGACGACGCCACGCACGCCGTCCGGGTGGGGATGCTGGTGGTGGCGCCGCTGCTGATCATCCTGGCGGCCGCCATCGCCTGGGCGGTGACCGGGCTGGCGCTGCGGCCGGTCACCGCGATCCGTACGGAGCTGGCCGCCGTCACGGAGCGCGAGCTGGACCGGCGGGTGCCGGACCCGGCGGGCGGTGACGAGGTGGCGCTGCTGGCCCGTACGGTCAACGCGACCCTGGACCGGCTGGAGGAGGCGGTGGGGCGCCAGCGCCAGCTCGTCGCCGACGCCTCGCACGAGCTGCGCAACCCGATCGCCGCGGTCCGCTCCCGGCTGGAGGTGGCGCTGGCCGGCGAGCCGGGCCCCGCGCTCGCCGAGGCGGTGCGGGCGGCGCTCGGCGACACCGAGCGGCTCCAGCGGATCGCCGCCGATCTGCTGCTGCTCGCCCGGCTCGACGCGCATCCGCCGCGGGCCGCGGAGCCGGTGGACCTGGCGCTGCTGGCGGCCGAGGAGGCGGCCCGGCGGCGGGCGCCGCGGGTGCCGCTGGCGGTACGGGCCCAGGCGCCGGTGCCGGTCCGCGGCGACCCGGCCCAGTTGGAGCGGCTACTGACCAATCTCGTCGACAACGCCCTGCGGTACGCCGGCTCCCGGGTGCGGATCACGGCCGAGCCGCTGCCGGGCGGCGGGGCGCGGCTGGAGGTCGCCGACGACGGGCCGGGGATCGCCCCGGCCGACCGGGAGCTGGTCTTCGAGCGGTTCGCCCGGCTGGACGCGGCGCGCGACCGCGAGCGCGGCGGGAGCGGCCTCGGCCTGGCCATCGCCCGCGGTATCGCCCGCGCCCACGGCGGCGACCTGACGGTGGCCGGTGAACCGGACGGTCTGCTCACCGGGGCCCGCCTGGTGGCGAGCTTCCCGGCGCCGCTCCCGCCGGCCGCGCCCCGGCCGCCGGGCTCCTGAAGGGCTTTTCAGAAGTTTCAGGTCTTCTTCAGGAAGCGCCGCCCACCCTGGTCGGATGAAGCACCGTCAGCATGGTCGGACTGTGACACGGCAGCATCGGCGCGCGGCATCGCGCAAGAGCTCGCGGCGACGGCTCGGGCGCCGGATTCTGGTGACTGTGAGTGTGCTCGTGCTCGCCGCCGCCGGCTGCGGCTGGTACCTCTACGACGATCTGGCCCGGCAGATCGGCTCCTCGCACGCGCTCGACAAGAACGCGCCGCGCTCCGCCGGCGGGGCCACCAACATCCTGCTGATGGGGCTGGACAGCCGTAAGGACCAGGAGGGGAACGATCTGCCGGCGGACGTGCTCCAGAAACTGCACGCCGGCAGTTCCGACATCGGCGGCTACAACACCAACACCCTGATCCTGCTGCACGTCCCGGGGAACGGCGGGCGGGCCAAGGCGTTCTCCATACCCCGGGACGACTTCGTCGAGATACCCGGGCACGGCAAGGACAAGATCAAGAAGGCGTACGGGCTGGCGAAGGCGGCCAAGGAGGACGCCCTCGTGAAGCAGGGCGTCACCGATCACGGGCAGCTGGAGCGCGAGGGCCGGGAGGCCGGCCGCAAGGCCGAGATCGAGACCGTACGGAACTTCCTCGGGGTGCCGATCGATCACTTCGCCGAGGTGAACCTGGCGGGCTTCCTGCACATCGCCGATGCGCTCGACGGTGTGACGGTATGCCTGAAGCACCCGGTCAAGGACCGCTACTCCGGCGCCGACTTCCCGGCCGGCAAGCAGACGCTGAACGGGCCGCAGTCGCTCGCGTTCGTCCGCCAGCGGCACGGACTGCCGGCCGGTGACCTGGACCGCACCCGCCGCCAGCAGGCATTTCTCGCCTCCGCCACGCAGAAACTGAACTCCGCGGGCACCTTCACCGACCCGCTGCGGCTGGTGCGGCTGCTGGACGTCGCCAAGCAGGATCTGGTCATCGACCAGGGCTGGGATCTGCTGTCGTTCATCCAGCAGGCGAAGAACCTCTCCGGCGGGAACGTAGAGTTCTCGACACTGCCGATCGAACGTTTCGGTCGGCACAACGGGGAGGACATCAACGTGGTCGACCCGCAGACGATCAAGCGGCTGGTCTCGAAAGCCATCGGTGCCAACTCGGACACACCTGCCCCGTCCTCCGCAACCCCGACTGCACCGTCCTCGTCTACCTCCCCGACTGCCGAGCCGAAATCCGGACCCACTTCGTCCGGACCCGCGGCCAAGACGATCGATGGCGGAGGAATCCCGTGCGTGGACTGACCGGCGCACCCAGGACCGACGAGCCGGAGGAGGGCGATGCCGAACGGACGATGACGTTCGCCGCCCTCGCCCAGGCGCCCAACCGCCGCAGAACCGAGGCGTGGCTGCTCGGTTTCGTCGTCCTGATCACGGTCTTCGGGTACGCCTACACCGGTCTGTCGATGACCGGGAAGCTGCCCGACGGGCTGACGGGCTTCGCCGTCAGCATCTTCTTCGTGGCGCTCGTCCCGCACCTGGTCGTCCGCCGCTTCGCACCGCGCGCCGACCCGCTGATCCTTCCGCTGGCCACCTTGCTGACCGGGATCGGGCTGGTGCTGCTGCACCGCCTGGACATCACCTACGCGGCGAAGCCCCGGCTGAAGATCGCCCAGGCGGCGAGCGGCCAGCTGGTGTGGACCGTGATCGGGGTGGCGGTCTGCATAGCGATCCTGCTGCTGCTGCGCGACCACCGCATCCTCCAGCGCTACATCTATCTGACGATGGCGGTCGCGCTGATCCTGCTGATGGCGCCGGCCTTCTTCGGCGCCGACCAGTTCGGCGCCAAGCGGTGGATCATTCTCGGGCCGCTGTCGATGCAGCCCGGCGAGTTCGTCAAGATCATGATCGCGGTGTTCTTCGCGGGCTATCTCACCGTCAACCGCGACGCCCTGGCGCTGACCGGCCGCCGCGTCATGGGCGTCCAGCTGCCGCCCGGCCGACAGCTCGGGCCGATCTTCACCATCTGGGTCATCAGCCTGCTGGTGCTGGTCTTCGAGCGTGACCTCGGCACCTCGCTGATCTTCTTCGGCGTCTTCGTGATCATGCTGTACATGGCCACCGAGCGGACCAGCTGGGTGCTCTGCGGCCTGGCGATGGCCGCGGTGGGCGCCGTCACCGTCGGTTCCATCGAACCGCACGTCAAGGGCCGCATCATGGCCTGGCTGCACCCCATGGACATCTTCCTGCCCGAGGGCCAGCGGCCGCCCGGCCTGATCTCCGACCAGGCCGCCCAGGCGCTGTTCAGCTTCGGCAGCGGCGGCATCAGCGGCAGCGGACTGGGCCAGGGCCACCCGGAGCTGATCGGCTTCGCCGGCAACAGCGACTTCATCCTCACCACCGTGGGCGAGGAGCTGGGCCTGGCCGGGGTGATGGCGATCCTGATGCTGTACGCGCTGCTCGCCCAGCGCGGTCTGCGGGTGAGCCTGACCGCCCGCGACCCGTTCGGCAAACTGCTGGCGGTCGGGCTCGCCGGCGCGCTGCTGCTCCAGGTCTTCGTCGTCGCCGGCGGTGTCACCGGCCTGATCCCGCTCACCGGCAAGGCCCTGCCGTTCCTGGCCAAGGGCGGTTCGTCCCTCGTCGCGAACTGGGTGATGATCGCGCTGCTCATCCGCATCAGCGACAGCGCCCAGCGCCGCCGCGAACCGGTGGGCCCGGGGGCCAACCGGCAGGGGCGCCGCGGACGCGGCCGCCGCCGGGCGGAGCCCGAGCTCGAACCCGAGGCGTAGCCTCCCAGCCACACCGCCGCCCCCGGCCGCCCCGCAGGTGGTCCGCCGGGGCTGCACGTGGTCCGCCGGCCGCGCGACGGTACAGCCCCGGCGCGCGGCCGTCCGCGGCACCCGGCGCGCCGCCTCGGGCAGCGCGCCGACCTGGTCCGCGCCACCCCCGTACGGGCCCCGCCCCGCGCTCCCCCGCCCCCAGAGGTCCGGCACGACGCAGGACGCCGGATCGCGGCAGCGCCGCCGCGCCGCACCGGGCCACCCCCGCCCCGCGCGCGGAAGCGGTCCGCCGGCTGGCCCACAATGGGGCAGGTGACCGACCTCGACACCTTCGCCGCGCTGCTCGCCCCCGAGGGGCAGGCGCTGCTGACCGCACTGCGCGACCACGATCCGGCCGACGAACTGACGACCGCGACCCGGCTGCGCAAGGACCATCCGGCGCCGCTGGTCTCCGCGGCGCTCGGCCAGGCGCAGCTGCGGCAGCGGGCGGCGGCGAAGTTCGGGGCGGACGCGCGGCTGATGTACTTCACCCCGCACGGCGTCGAGCAGTCCACCCGCGCCGTCGTCGCCGCGCACCGCGCCGCCCGGCTCGCCGCGCTCGGCGTCCGTACGCTGGCCGACCTCTGCTGCGGTATCGGCGGGGACGCCCTCGCCCTGGCCAGGGCCGGGATCTCGGTGCTCGCGGTCGACCGCGACCCGCTGGCCTGCGCCGCCGCCCGCGCCAACGCCGAGGCGCTGGGACTGGCGGAGCTGATCGAGGTCCGCTGCGCCGATGTCACCGAGGTGGACACCACCGGATACGACGCCGTCTTCGTCGACCCGGCCAGGCGCGGCGGGGTGCGGGGCGGCCGGATCTTCGACCCGGAGGCGTACTCACCGCCGCTGTCCTGGGCCGTCGAGGCCGCCCGTACCGCGCCGTACGCGGCGCTGAAGATCGCCCCCGGGGTGCCGCACGACGCGCTGCCGGCGGACGCCGAGACCGAGTGGATCTCCGACGCGGGCAAGGTGAAGGAGGCGGTGGTGTGGTTCGGCGGGACACCGGGGAGCGCACCGGCTGCGCCGGACGCGATGGCCGGTGCCGCCCACCGCATCGTCCCCGGCGGCCGCCGGGCCACCCTGCTGCCGGCCGGTGACTCCCTGCTCGGCGCGGGGCTGCCGGACCCGGAGCCGGGGCCGGTCGGCGCCTGGCTGTACGAGCCGGACGGCGCGGTCATCCGCGCCCATCTCGTCGCGGACGTCGCCCGGCAAACCGGCGGCCGGCTGATCGACCCGACGATCGCCTACATCACCGCGGACACCCTCACCGAGACCCCGTACGCGACCGCCTACGCGATCACCGATGTGCTGCCCTTCAACGTCAAGAAGCTCAAGGCGCTGCTGCGGGAGCGCGAGGTCGGCATCGCGGTGATCAAGAAGCGCGGTTCGGCGGTGGAGCCGGAGGAACTGCGCAAGAAGCTGAAGCTGGGCAGCGGGCGGCGCTCCTGCACCATCTTCCTCACCCGGGTCGCCGGCGCCCCCACCATGCTGCTGGGGCATCCGGCCGCCGAGCTCACTCCCGGTCGGTGAGGTCCTCGGCGTAGATCTGCGAGAGCGGCTGCGGGCCGATGTACTGCTGGCAGGTGCAGGGGCCGGCCTCGTAGCGGACCGGCTTCTGGTCCGCGTCCCAGGCGACCGGCGTCTGGACCAGCTCATGGCATTTGCCCTGCTTGTCGTGCTTGGCGAGATGGTGCGTGCAGCCGCACACCGGCTCGGGCGTCCGGTCGGCGTCCGCCAGCTCCTTGCGCTCTTGCCGCGCGGACTCCAGGCGCTCCATCTTGCGCTCGTGCCGGGTGCGCAGGGCCGTCCGCCCGGCGTCGGCCACCTTGGCGAAACCGCCTACCGCGAAAAAGATGAACACCCACCAGAACCAGTGCACAGTCCGCCGCCTCCCCGTGTGCGTGCAAGCCAACCGCTCCCGCTCAGGGTAAGTCGTTCGCGCGGACGGCGGACCGGCGGGGAGCGGGGAAGCGGGGGCACGACCCGGGCGGCGGGGCGGGCGTCAGGAGTAGAGGTTGTCCTTGCTGACCTCGTGGACGTGGTCATGACCGTGCGCGTGCGGGTGGTGGGCGTGGCCGGGGCTCGCCGCCGGCGGCTCGCCGGGGACGTGCGGGTCGGTCACCGGCAGGGAGGAGTCCGCGGACAGGTCCCAGGCGGAGGCCGCCCGGCCCCGGGCCACCATCTCCGCGCCGAGCGCCGCGACCATCGCGCCGTTGTCCGTGCACAGCTTGGGCCGCGGCACCCGCAGGGTGATGCCCGCGTCCTCGCAGCGGCGCTGCGCCATCGCCCGCAGCCGGGTGTTGGCCGCGACCCCGCCGCCGATCATCAGATGGTCCACGCCGTGGTCCTTGCAGGCCCGGACGGCCTTACGGGTCAGCACGTCCACCACGGCCTCCTGGAAGGACGCCGCGACATCCGCGACCGGGACGTGCTCACCGGCCGCCCGCTTCGCCTCGATCCAGCGCGCGACCGCGGTCTTCAGACCGGAGAAGGAGAAGTCGTAGACGGGGTCGCGCGGGCCGGTCAGCCCGCGCGGGAAGCGGATCGCGTCCGGGTTCCCCTCGCGCGCGTAGCGGTCGATGACCGGGCCGCCCGGGAAGCCCAGGTGCAGCACCCGCGCGATCTTGTCGAACGCCTCGCCCGCCGCGTCGTCGATGGTGGCGCCCAGCGGGCGGACGTCGGCGGTGATGTCGGGGGCCAGCAGCAGCGACGAGTGGCCGCCGCTCACCAGCAGCGCCATGGTCGGCTCGGGCAGCGCGCCGTGCTCCAGCTGGTCGACGCAGATGTGCGAGGCGAGGTGGTTGACGCCGTACAGCGGCTTGCCGAGGGCGTACGCGTACGCCTTCGCGGCCGAGACACCGACCAGCAGCGCGCCCGCCAGGCCGGGACCCGCGGTGACCGCGATACCGTCCAGATCGCTCGCCGCGACCCCGGCGTCCTTCAGCGCGCGCTGGATCGTGGGCACCATCGCCTCCAGATGCGCCCGCGAGGCCACCTCGGGCACCACGCCGCCGAAGCGCGCGTGCTCGTCGACGCTGGAGGCGACCGCGTCGGCGAGGAGGGTGTGCCCGCGGACGATGCCGACACCGGTCTCGTCGCAGGAGGTCTCGATGCCGAGGACCAGCGGTCCGCCGCGTGAGTCAGCCATGGTTCTCAGGTTCCTTGTACGGAGTCGGAAGGGGCGGTGGGGGCGGTGGAGCCCGGCGGGGCGCCGGTGGCACCGGCCGGATCGACGTCGGCGTCCGGGTCGGGGTCGGGGTCGCTGTCCGGGTCGGTGTCGGGGTCCGTACCGGTACGGCGCATCACCAGGGCGTCGACGTTGCCCGGCTGGTAGTAGCCGCGCCGGAAGCCGATCGGTTCGAAGCCGAAGCGCTCGTACAGGCGCTGCGCGCGGACGTTGTCGACCCGCACCTCCAGCAGCACCTCCCGGCACTCGAAAGCGGTGGCCGCCGACAGCAGCTCGGTCAGCAGCCGGGCGCCCAGACCGGTGCCCCACTGGTCGCGGGCGGTGGCGATGGTCTGGATGTCGCCGGTGCCGTCGACCGCGGCGAGCCCGCCGTAGCCGACCAGCCGGCCGGCCGCCTCGGCCACGACATAGCGGCGGTTGGCCCGCGGGCCGCGGGCGTACGCCAGCTCGGACCAGAACATCCCCGGCGACCAGGCGTCCTCGGGGAAGAGCGCGCGCTCCAGCTCCAGCACCGCGTCCAGGTCCCACCAGCGCAGCTCGCGCAGCACGGGGGCCAAGGCGGGCACCTCGCCCGTCGGCGCTCCGTTCCTCGCGGCGGGCGTCACGTCGGGGTGACCACCTTGTAGTTGGCCGGGACCTGGGCGTCCGGCCGGCGCAGGTACAGCGGCCGGGCGGGCAGGAACTCCGTACCGGCCGCGAGTTTCTCGGCGGCCAGCGCGGCGAGCGCACCGGCGGACTGGTGCTCGGGCCCCTCGCGCCGGACGCCGGTGAAGACCGAGGCGTACAGCAGCGCGCCCGCGCCCACCGCCGGGACGCCGGCCATCTGGTCGGCGAGGTCCGCGGGGCGGTCCACGGCGGGTTCGGTCAGCCGGGTCCGGGCATCGCCGTAGCGCGCCCAGTAGACCTCCTTGCGGCGGGCGTCCGTCGCCACCACGAAGGGCTCCGTCAGACCGGCGGCGTACGCGAGGCCGTCCAGGGAGCACAGCCCGTGCACCGGGACGTCCAGCGCGGCCCCGAAGGTCGCCGCGGTGACCAGTCCGACCCGCAGGCCGGTGTACGGGCCGGGGCCGACGCCGACGACGATGTCGCTGACCGCGTCGAGGGTGCGGCCGGCCTCCGCCAGCACCCGGTCGACGGCCGGCAGCAGCAGTTCGCCGTGCCGGCGCGCGTCCACCTGGCGCGACTCGGCGAGGACCCGGGAACCGTCGTGGAGCGCGACGGTGACGGCAGGGGTGGCGGTGTCAAGAGCTAGCAGCAGCACGCCTTTAAGACTACGGCTCGGCCGGTGGTGCCCGGCGCGGTGCTACGGTCGGCCCACATCCAAGCAGTTAGTCAGCCGGGCTCGGGGCCCTACCGCCGCCGGCGGAGAGTACGGAAAGGTGGCACAGCGGTGCCCGCTAAGAGCAGCTCGATCGTCGTCGCTCTCACCGCGGCGGCCGTGGTCGTGGTCGGCGTGCTCGGCTACCAGGCCGCGGCGTCCGCGCCGGACCAGCTCACGCAGGCCCGGAAGGGCGGCGACCCCACCGCCGCCAAGACCCCGGCGGATCCGCACACCAAGAGGGCGAAGGCCCCCGCGCCCCCCGCGATCCCCGCGGCGTCCGGCACCGGCGAGCGGGTCGTCTACGCGCTCGGCGCCAAGCGGGTCTGGCTGGTCGGCGCGGACGGCAAGGCGCGGCGGACGTTCGCGGTCGCGCCGAGCACCGTCAGCCCGCCCCTGGGGACGTACTCGGTCACCTCGCGTTCGGTGAGTGTGACGGGCTCCGACGGCATCGCGATCGAGCACGTCGTGCGGTTCGCCAGCGTGGACAACGTCGTGATCGGTTTCAGCGCGGCGGTCGACGGCTCGAAGCCGGGCCTGGACCCGGCCAAGAAGACCGGCGGTGTCCGCGAGTCCCGGGACGACGGCAAGGCCATGTGGGACTTCGCGCTGCGCGGTGCGAAGGTCGTCGTCGTCGCCTGACCGCCCGCCCCGCATATCGCCCCTACGGATGACGGCGCCCGCGCATCACGCCGCGTCGCACCCCTGGGTGGCCGCCGGCGGGCGCCCGGTCCGCGCTCCCGCCCCGGCCACGGTGCGATCGGCGTCCGCTGCGTCTTCGGTGTCCTCAGTGCTTTCGGTGTTCTCGTCGACAGGCCCCGCGGGTTTGCCCACCCGGGCGGCCGCGGGGGCTCTCGGAGGCGTGGAGACAGCGCTGGCCGCGGCGCACGCCGCCAGCAGCTGGTTCATCGTGGGCGGCTGCTCGGGCGCATCGTCCTCGGCGCGCCCGGCCGCCGCGAGGGGGGCGCCCCCGCGCTCTTCGGACGTGGGGGAGGTGTGGTGGGCCGACATGAACGCCTCCCGGGCTCCTGGGGCAGGCAGCGGAAGTTAGGTTGACCTAACCAGCTCTCTGCATCCCATGTCACCATGCCCGGCACCGCGCGCGCAACATCTTGCCGACGACCTGTCGGAAAGTGCGGGACCCACCCGTCGGCTGGCTCTGAAGATTTCAGTAACGCAAGATTCATTTCAGTGGAGATTTCAGTAACGCACGAAAGATTTCAGTGCGACCACTAAGGGTGACTGCTGTGGCTCGGTAGAGACGAGGCAGGCCCCGGCTGTCGTGCTGCGCAGCCGTGGTTGGCATCGTGTGCTGACCCAGCCCCGTGAACGCCTCGGGTCGCAGCTCCGGTGACGTGACCCGAGGCCCATCGCTGTCCGGCTGTGCCGTTTCACGTCGTACAAGCATGAGGAGTGCCCGCAGCCGATTCCAACGGCTGCGGGCACTCCTCACTTCAGGCTACGTGCGGTCCTCAGGGGCAGGTAGGCCCTGCGATCAGGTCAGCGACCTCACGGATGCGAGCCTTCCGCTCGTTATCTAGCTCGTCATCCGGTCCGAAACCCGGTGGCGCACGATGGGTGTACTACATCAGGAATCAGCGCTCAGGGGACGCGGGGCCAGGCGTGGGTGCCTTCGGCGAGGTTGCCCTTCCCATCACCCTTGTAGAAGTTGAAGCGCTGCTGGTTGCTCCACAGCGAGCCGATGTCTGTGTTGCCGTCGCCGTCGAAGTCGCCGGCCAGCAGGATCTGGGTACCGCCCCAGCCGTTGTCGTGCCACATAGAGACGCCGTCGCTGAGGCCGCCTCCGGTGGTGCTGTCGTAGCGGGTGTAGCGGGACAGGCCGCCGACGTTGGTGACGGCGACGATGTCGTCGCGGCCGTCGCCGTTGAAGTCGCCGGTGGCGATCTTCGTCATGTGTTGCCAGGTGGCATCCCGCCACATGTTGCGCTTGTTGCCGTTCAGAGCACCGCTGGGGCCGGCGTCGTAGGCGTAAAGGGCGCCCTTGGGACCGCCGCCCCAGACGGTGAGCAGGCCGTCGCGGCCGGAGGCGTCCGTCTTGAAGCGGGCCAGGTGGAGCATGTCGTTCCAGTTGGTCTTCTCGTCCACCCACATCGGCTTGTTGGCAGTCAGGTTGCCGTTCGCGTCCGCCGCGTACAAGCGCAGGGAGCCGTTGCCCCACACAGCAGCTATGTCTGTGTGCCCGTCGCCGTTGAAGTCACCGCCGATGATCTTTGTGGTGCCCTTCCAGGAACCGTCCGGTGTCCACAGCGGGCGGCCGTATTCGAAGGTGCCGTCGGCGCGGCCGTAGAAGGCGTGCAGGTTGCCGTCCTTCGTCACCGCGGCGATGTCGGTGCGCCCGTCGCCGTTGAAGTCCCCCGTTGTCATGACCGAGGTGACGTCCGGAACCAGAGCCGACAGTCGGATCTGCTGGATCCAGCCCGCAATATCGTCCACACGCGCGTTGACAGCGTCGGTGCGGGTTTCGTCCTCGCCTAGGCAACCGCCTCCCCACGAGCGGCTGTTGATGGCGATCAGCTCGGCGGTGCCGTTGGTGCTACGGAAGGCGGGTCCGCCGGCGTCTCCCTTGCAGATGGCTGCGTCGGTGTTGGGCTTGCCGCTGATGCCGAGCATGGTGTCGGCCACCGAGTCGACCGTGAACGCACCGGTGTGGAGCTGGTTGGGAACCCACTCGGTCTTGGTGCGCCCATACCCGGTGACGCTCAGCACGTCGCCCTTGACGGGGGCGGTCTCGGCGATGTTGACAGGCGTGATGCCGGGCACCGGCTTGGCAAGGCGTGCCATCACCAGGTCCCGGTCCGCGCGGGGGACGAGCTCGACGACCTCGGCCACGGCCCCCTTCGTCGTGGCGAGATCGGTGCGGCCGATGGTTGCCGTCGTCTTCAGGGTGGGCTTTCCTGCAGAGATCTTGAGTTCTTGGCCGGGCTTGTCAGTAAAGCAGCTGGCCGCGCTGACCACCCACTGGGGGTCGACAAGCGCGCCGGTGCAATTACGTGTACCGGCACCGATGTCGAGCTTGGCGGTGAACTCGTAGCTGCTGTTGTTGGTGGCTTCGCCGACGACGGCCTGCGCCGGGGTGACGGTCAGTGTGCCGGCCACGACGGCCGCGGCAAAAGCACCGGTTACCCTCGCGGCGCGCGGGCGGATTCCAGTCACAATTCTTACCTTGCGGGTGGTGAGGGGCGGGGCGGATGTCTACGAGGCCGACAGCAGCATCCGGCGCTTGCCGGGCGTGTGCCGCATTCGACCCATGGCGGAGCAGCTCAGCCGACGCGGAGCTCGACCAGTGTGGTTTGCGGGGCGTCAGGGTTGACGCCCTCGCCTACGGTCTTCCGCGTGTTCTTGGGGACGTCGACGACCTGGGTCTTGCCATCGGCGGTCAGGGTGGCTCGTACGGCCTGGTCACCGGCCTTGACATTGAAGGTCTCGGGGATGGAGAGGGACAGGACACCCTTCTTGCCAGTCACCCTGAAGCAGATCTGGTAGTCGGTGGGGTCGTCGTCCCAGCGACGCTCCAGCGTGATGTCCCGGGCCTGGCTGCACTCGGCGAGCAGGATGTGCCCATCGCCCTTGATGAGCTTGATGCCTCGCTCTTTGAAAATCTTCTCCGCACCCGGGTACTCGAAGTCCTCAACCGCCGGAGGCGGCAGTTCACCGGCTGCGGCCTGCTGAACGACGGAGGCACCCGCGGGCTTCGGGGCGGCCTGAGCCACAGCGAAGGTGGTAGCCCCCGCGACGGCGGTGATGGCACCAATAGCGCCGACGACCAGCATTCTGCGCGCGCGAAGCATCACCAGTAGTTCCTTCCAGGTGGTAAACGGCGGCCAGATCGGCCGCGGTGAATATCCCGTACATAGGGCAGCCGCAAACTTATCACTCGCGTAATCGTGCAAGTCGACAAGGTTCCTTTAGTAACGGATCGGCAACGAAATTGAGCGTTTTTGCAACCATTTACGGTGACGTCTGTCTGACCCAGAAGGATGACGTACACCCTGCACCCGCCGCTTCCCTGAAGCTCGTATGGCGCCCCTAATTCAGGGATCGAGCCGCCGAATGCCCCTATCCAACAAGGCAGTTATGCTCGCGATGCCGAAAATCGGCAACCATGATCCAAAATGAAGGGTTCGCAGAGTGAGAACGAGAGGAAAGTGGCTGCTGGGCATACGCGCTGTCTGCGCGGGTGTACTGCCACTGGCGCTCGTCGCGGGGATGGTCGGAACAACTCCGGTTCATGCGGCGGAAAAGCAGAATGACGGGGGCACCGCCAATCCCTCTTCGGCAACCGACCGGGGGAAGGTCGTCGCGTTCTGGAAGGAGGGCGGGCCGGGCGTCAAGGCCGCGGCGGAGGCAGCCCTCATGGGCACCGACGCCGATATACAGCGCTTCCTGGACCGTGAAAAGGACATCCGGGAGACCCTGGACAACCGCGTCGAGGCATCTCAGATCCAGTCCTGGGGCGGGCCAGGTGTGCGCGCGGCGGCAGACAAGGCCCTCGACAGCGACGATCCGGAAGAGCTGCGGAAGTTCCTGAAGGACGGCTGGGAGAAGCCGCTTGAGCTGGACCAGCGGGTCCGCGTCTCACAGATCATCTCCAACGCCGGTCCAGGGGTGAAGAAAGCGGGCAACACCGCGCTGGACGGCACCCCCGACAACGTCCGCGAATTTCTGTTCAAGAAGCAGTACGGGGCCAAGGAGGTCGACGACCGGGTCAAGGTCATGCAGAGCATGACCGCCGGGGGGCAGGCCACCAAGGAGGCCGCCAACGTCGCCCTGGACGGCTCTCCGCAGGACGTACGCGAATTCCTTGAGGTGGGCCAGTACGTGGCCCGCGCCCGGGACCAGGAGCAGGCATCCGTCGAGCAGTTGGCTCAACAGGCCAAGGAGGCCGGTGAGCAGGCTGCGCGTGAGACCCAGGCTGCCAAGGACGCGGCCGACCGCGCGGTGAAGGCGTCCGAGGATGCCAAGCGGCAGGCGGAGATCGCGAAGCGGGAGACCGAGAAGGCCCGCCAGGACGCCGGCGCGGCGGCCGGCTGGGCAGCGTCGGCTGCCGAGAGCGCGCGCGGCGCAGCGCGCGCGGCGCAGCGCGCGATCGGCGCGGCGCGGGCGGCCAACGCGGCGGCGCGGATCGCGGCGAGTGCGGCGGCGCAGGCGGCGAATGCGGCGGCCGGTGCGGCCAACGCCGCCGCCCGGGCCCGTAACGCCGCTGCCAACGCGGTCTCGGACGCCTCGCAGGCATCCGCGGCACGCAAGGCGGCCGAACAGGCCCGGGACGCGGCCAAGAGCGCCGAGAATGCTGGCCAAGCGTCCGAGCAAGCGGGCATCGCGGCGACCAAGGCCGGCGATGCGGCGGACGCGGCGGCCAGCGCCGGTGACAACGCGGAGGCGGCGGCCAACGCGGCATATCAAGCAAGCAACTTCGCAGATGCAGCCGGGGCGCACTCGGCCGAAGCCAGGGCGGCGGCCGACCAGGCCAAGCGCAACGCCCGCGAGGCCAAGCGCGCCGCGTCCGAGGCGGGTGCCCTCGCACGTGCTTCCGCCAGTGCCGCCTACGAGGCACGCAAGAAGGCCAACTCGGCAGCCGAACATGCGCGTAACGCTGCGGCGGCCGCGGACGAAGCGGCCAAGCATGCCGGTGAATCGACCCAGGCCGCCAACAAGGCCAAGGAACACTACGAGGGCGCCCAGGCGGCTGCCAACGAGGCCAGCGGCGCGATCGCACAGGCCCGTAAGACGTACGAGCTGATGCGCAAGTCCGAGGACGAGGACCGCACCGCCCGGACCGCGGCCGCCATGGAGGAGGCCAAGGACCTCAAGGCCGAGTACGACAAGGACGAAGCCAAGGAGGCCGAGAAGGCGAAGAAGGCCAAGGAGCGCGACGCCGAAGCCAAACGCCTGGTCGAGGAAGCCTCCAAGCCCGGCACGGACCCCCAGCAGGTCGTCCAGGCCGGCCGCAAGTTCGCCCTCCTGGTACTGGAGACCGGCGGCCCTTGGAGCCAAACCGCTGCTGAGATGGCACTGGCCGACTCGGACGACGACGTACGCCGCTACGCCGTCTCCGGCTGGAAGAAGGCCGCCGAGCAGGACGAGCGCGACCGGGTCGAGAACCTCGCCGACGACGGCCTGTCACCTGCCGTGAAGAAAGCAGCGGAGAGCGCCCTCAAGGGCGACGCCAAGCAGATCCACGAGTTCCTGCTCACCGGCCAGCACAAGGCCGCGGTCGTCGACTACCGCGTCCGCATCTCGCAGATCTCTACCAACGCCGCCCCGGGAGTGAAGAAGGCCGCCAACGCCGCGCTGGACTCCGACTCCCCGCAAAAGCTCCTGGAATTCCTCAACAAGGGCCAGTACGAGAGCCGCGCGATCGACGAGCGGGTCCGCACCAACCAGCTGCTGACCAACGGCGGTCCCGAAGTGGAGGCCGCGGCGAAGATCGCCCTGGAGGGTCCGCCGGAACTGCTGCACACCTTCATCGAGGTCGGCCAGTACTCCGCTCAGCGCAAGGACTACCTCGCTGCCACCCACAACGCCCGTCTCCAGAGCCTGATCGCCACCGGCGACGGCATCGTGGCCAAGGCCCAGGAGAACGCCCACAAGGCGCATGAGGCGTGGCTGCGTGCGCAGAAGGCCGCCGACGAGGCCAACAAGGCCGCCGAGGAGGCCAAGAAGTCCGCCAAGAAGGCCCAGGACTACGCGAAGCAGGCCGAGGATTCGGCCACCAAGGCGGAAGAGTCAGCACGCCAGGCCGCCAAGTCCGCTAGACAGGCCAGCGCCGCCGCCGCCGATGCCGAGAAGGCAGCACAGCGGGCCGAATTGTCTGCAACGCTCGCCGCGAACTCGGCGCAGTCGGCCCGCAATTCAGCCAACGAGGCATGGACGGCGTACCACGAGGCCCGCAAGGCCGCCGTCGAGGCGGGCATGGACAGCGACGCCGCAGACAAGGCCGCCAGCGAGGCCATGCAGATCAAGCTTGACCTGGAGGCCAAGGAAGCCGAGGAAGGGCGACAAGACGAGCAGAGTCAGAAGGAGCTCGACGAAGTCAACCGGGTGCGGGAAGCGTTCATCGCCAACGAAGGCAAGATCGACTGGGGACAGGTCGCCAAGGACGGCGGCCACCTCCTCCTCGACGCCGCTGGCAGCACCAGCATCCCCGTAGTCAGCAACGCGGCCAACGGAGCCAACTGCGCCTGGTACGGCGCCGAGGGTGAAGTCGTGGACGCCGTCACCTCGTGTATCGGTATTGCTCCCGGTGGCGGTTTCGCCAGCGGTGGCAAGGTCCTCAAGGGTGGCAAGAAGTTCACGAAGTTCTTCAAGAAGCTCTTCAGCGGTGGCCGGAAGTGGGCCCCGCCGTGTCCGGTGAACAGCTTTACCCCGGAAACCCCGGTGGTGATGGCCGATGGCTCCGCCAAGCAGATCAAGGACGTCAAGGTCGGCGACAGGGTCCTAGCCACCGATCCCACAACAGGGAGGACCGAGGCACGGCCTGTTGACGACGTCATCGTCGGCAACGGCATCAAGCAATTGATCGAGCTGACCGTCGACACCGACGGTGACAAGGGCGGTGCCTTCGGCAAGATCACCGCGACCGAGGGCCACCCTTTCTGGCTGGAGGGCCGGCGAAGCTGGGTCGCCGCTGGTGAGATCAAGCCGGGCTCGATGCTCCGCACCGCGTCCGGCACCTGGGTCAGGGTCACAGCGACCAAGGCGTGGACCGCACCCCAGAAGGTCTACAACCTCACGGTCAGCGGCATTCACACCTTCTATACGAAGGCCGGGAACGCTTCGGTCCTGGTCCACAACTCGGACTGCAAGTGGGCGTCTGAGTTCGCGGATCTGCCTCGGAGCGAGAAGAGCAAGCACGTCAGGGAGATCGAAACTCCGGAAGAGATGCGTACGGCCTTCGAGCGGTGGGCCAAGGACGGTGATCGGATCCCGGATATCGGAGGCATGGAAAGCTATATGTTGAGCGACAAGACCGTCATCATATGGCGCCCGAAGTCGAAGTCTGGTGGAGTGACGATCAACATCTGGCCGTACGGCGTGAACAAGGGGAAGAAGACCCCCAAGGTGCACCTCCCCCAGGAGTAGCGGGTTCTGACCATATTCACGAGAGCTTGCTTGGATGCCCCGCCGGAAATCCTCCAGCGGGGCATCCGCATACTGCCGGGATTCCCCTCAGCAGACGAAGTGCGCTGCCGTGGGTATCATCCGGGATAATGGAGAACATGCAGAACAAGGAAGTGGCTGACAAGTTCATGCCTGAACCGGACCCCGAGCAGGTGCTGAGCTGGCTACGAGAGCGGCTGACGCCTTCCATCCACGCACGACACCATGTCGTCACCGAGGTTGTCCCTGAGGGGTTCCCGGCGTATGTACGTGTCTTCCACCCGTGGTGGCTGGAGGAGGCCCCCGGGCTGCGAAGGACGTGGCGAGAGATGGCCGAGGCCGCCTGTGTCCGATTTCACGGCGAGCTCACGAGCAGGCTGCTGAGGCAGGAGGTACTGAATCCGCCCGTCGGGGAACAGTGGGAAACCACTGAGGCGGAAGCTGACGCAGATACTCGCCAGGAACTGGTGAGAATTCTGTCGGATTCCACAGCACCAGGCCAAGCGGTTTTCTTCAGCTATGAACTCGGCAGGCGCCTCAACGACGAAGAGCCCCTTGTTTGGAAGTCTTCGCTCTCCAGCCTGGAGGCAGTCAGGGGACATACCGGCGAAGACTACGGCGGGCCGGAGCACTGGTGGCCCGAGGACCGCAGCTGGGTCGTCGCCTGTGACTGGGACCTGTCGTCCACGTATGTAGCGTGCTCGGAAAAACTAGCGGATCATCTCATTCGCAGCGACCGCATCGAAGCGCACAGGGTCGCTCCCACTGCATACATCCACGGTACGTAATTCCCCCAACGCTTATTCATGACTCCGAGCGTTGCCTGGGGTTGTCAAGGAAATCTGCTGGTAGTCGAGATGAAAGCGTGTAAGGCACGTGCGGGCATTGCCGAAGTGTCGCTGGACGTCGACTTCACCCCGCTGCGCGAGCAGGACCTGGCTGCCGGATCGGACGGGTCACGGTTCGATGGCTTGGCGTGGTCCAGGCCAGGGATCTCCGTCGTGCCGCAGCGGCAGGTGGTGACCGTGCAGCGGGCCGCCCCCACGCTCACGGGGGCGGCCAGGCGGCTGCGGTGGCTCACTTGCCGTTCCCGCTGCGGGCGCAGCGCCATGCGGCATCCGCCATCAGGCGCCGGCCGTTCAGGATCATGATGATGGTGGATCCCTCACACCCGGCGACGCCGAACGGCAGCGGCAGGGTCCTGGCCAGGTCCCAGATGACCGGGCTGGTGATGAAGGTGGCGGCGATGACCAGGTTCTGCACCACTAGGCGCCGCGCGCGGCGGGAGAGCGCGACGGCGGCGGGGATGGTGGCCGGTGCGTCACGGACCACGACGGCGTCGGCGGTCTCCAGGGCAAGATCAGAGCCGGCCTGGCCCATGGCGATGCCAGTGTGGGCGATGGCAAGTGCGGGAGCATCGTTGACCTTTCGCCGACCACCAGCACCTTGCGCCCGGCCTGATCCAGTTCCTGGACGGCGGTGATCTTGTATGGACACGGGAGCCCTCAGCCTCGTACTCGTCGATAACGATCACTTCTTGGGAAACTCGGCTATCAAGGGCACCGCCGCAATGACATCTGCGGAGGCTTTCAAGCGTTCCCGTAGGTCTGCCTCCGGCTGCCGCCTGAACCTGTCCGGCGGATCACGCTGGAGCCGAAAGCTGACCACCGCGACGGTAGTGGCGTCTGGGAAGGGTCATTGCGGGCTCCTGGCAGTCCTACAGGAGTTCTCTCTACGGCCGGACAGCCGGAGATGTCGTTCATCTTCATCTTCATCTTCCCAAACTCTGACTAGGAGTTGTGACTCTGTTCTGCTGATCTGCGCAAAACGCAAAA
The DNA here is from genome assembly GCA_000720995.1 of Streptomyces celluloflavus. Taxonomy (GTDB): domain Bacteria; phylum Actinomycetota; class Actinomycetes; order Streptomycetales; family Streptomycetaceae; genus Streptomyces; species Streptomyces celluloflavus. Next base: position 74,814 of record JOEL01000031.1, on the reverse strand, counting down.
TGAAGAGTCTGCTGTGGAATCGATCGCCGGATAGGAAGTCGGCAACGTCGCGAGGAGTGAATCCGCTCCGGTGAGCTACTGCTTCAGCCGTCAAGTGTGCCTGCAAGCAGATCTGCTCCAGGACCACTCCGATGTGATGTCGTGCCTGATACATGTGGGCTCCGGGCGCGTAGCAAGGAGTGGTCTGGGTGCCGCATCATGCGGCACCCAGACCACTTTTAGAGCTGTTGGCACGAGTCGCCATGGGATCTGTGCCGCGTCAGGTACAGACCCAGGAGAGCGAGGGCTACGACTTCATTGAGCCAGGATCCGTGCTGCTGAGGCAGCAGAACATCGGCCTGGCTACTGAATTTGAATGCGTGATGTCGGTCTGATCGGGATCAGGTTTCCATGGTCAGGCCGGTGCCCGTGAGGCAGCCGTTGATCAGGTGTGGGCGGTACTGGACCTTCTTGAGGCTGCGTTTCACGGCGGTGGCCAGCTGGTCGAGGTTTGCGGCGGCGAGGTTGCCGATGGCGCGTTTCACCAGCGACCAGATGCCCTCCTGCGGGTTGAGATCGGGCGCGTAGGCGGGGAAGTGGAACACCGTCAACCAGCCGTCGTTTTCGGCGATGAAAGCCTTCATCTGTGACATCAGATGAGTCCGCAGGTTGTCCCAGACCAGGACCATCGGGCCACTGAGCTGGTTGTGTGCCCGCACTCTCAGGTCGCGGTAGTCCTGCCAGGTGAAACCCTTGGGCTCGCCCTTGCCTCCCCGATGGACGCGGAAGCTGTAGATCAGCCGTGAACGCTCCCCGTTCTTGAAGCACGTCATTCCGGCCATGGAGACGCGTCCGGAACCCCGGCCCCGCACCCGGACCACCGGCGTCCGGCCAACCCGGCCCCAGGTCCTGGCCCGTGGCGGCCTCAGCGACTGACTGGCCTCGTCCTCGCAGACGATCCAGGCCCCGCGGGCCGCCGCGGTGCTTTTACCCGCGGCCACACCTCCTTCTTCCACAAATCCACTGCATCGTCGTCGCGTTCGATCGCCCGCCGAGCAGGCTGCTGCCACGACCAGCCATGCCGCCTGAGCAGCTGCCACGTCCCCTCCACGGTGTAGCTGACGTGGAACAACTGCCCGATCAACGTCTTCACTCGCGCCAGCGTCCACCGCTGGTCCGCCCGTCCATGAGCCAGCGGGCCATGTTCCAACTCCCGCTCCAACCTGGCCATCTGCTCACCGGACAGCCTCGGGCGCCCGGGCGAACCCTTCGACCGGACACCTTCCCTGCCGTGCTCCCGCCACTGCCGGCGCCAACGTTCCACCGACCGCTCACTCACCCGCAGCGCGGCAGCGATCTCTCTGTTCTTCGTGCCACCCTCGAAGTGACCGACTGCCTCCAGCCGGATCCGCTCCCTCGCAGCCCTCTTGGCGTCGGTCAAGCCGCCGCCCTGCGCGTATCTCACACCCCACAGCTACCGAACCAACCCACACACCTTCAGGCCAACGCCCCGACATCACCCAATCAAGTTCAATAGCCAGGATTCGCAGACAGCTCTCAAGGCAGGACGTGCACGGTCACTTCCACGCCTTGGCACGCGGTCGGGCATGCCGTGGTTTACGTCGCCGCCGACGGGGGGGGCGGGGCCCATCGCGTTCTTCTCCTTCGAGGGGTCGTCGGCAGGGACTCCGGTTGAGATTGCGATCCGTAGGCCGGGTCCTGATGCCGTTCAGCTGAATAGCTGAGTGCATCTGACGCTAAACGGAACGTGGCGATGCGCTGAGAGATCGTTTTCAGCAGCAACCCGTGGTCCACCGCCCGCGAGATCATCGACTTCGCCTCCCGGCCGCTACCTGCCCAAGCGCTACCGCTGCACCAAGCGTGGCGCAAGCGCCCACCCCAGGGCACCACGGACCGGCTGGAGCGAATCGTACGGTCGATGAGAATCGCGGTCCCCGCAGTACGCACCCGCGACGGCCAGATCATCAGGTGACCAATGAACCTACGCCGCAGAGAGTCTCGCCATGGCCCCAGGCGACGGCCCGCGTCTTCCTGGGCACCCCTCACTTGCCGTCCTCGATCACACTGGGTGAACAGCCCCTCGGACCCCCGCCGGGTCCGTGCGGGTAGTGAAACTTTTCGTGCGGCGAATGTGACGTAAGTCACTTCACGAAAGATTTCAATGCCCAGGTCAGAGCCTCGGGCACTGAAATCTCTGGCGCGGTCCGGCACCACCGGCCCCCGGCCGGGCGGGGTACGGCGCGGTCAGCGGGGTGCGAGGGCGGGCAGACCGGCGTCGGCCCAGCGCGCGCCGATGCCGGTGACCGTCACCTCGCGTACGTCGTCCGCGTCGCTCTCCAGGGCGTCGGCCAGACCGCCCGGGGCGTCCGCGCCCACCGCCCGCGCGATGACGACGTGCAGCCGGTCCTCGGACAGCTCCTCGACCTTGCCGTCGCCCCACTCCACGACCACCACCGACTCGGGCAGCGAGACGTCCAGGTCCAGGTCCTCCATCTCGTCCAGACCGCCGCCGAGCCGGTACGCGTCCACGTGCACCAGCGCCGGACCGCCGGTCAGCGAGGGGTGCACCCGGGCGATCACGAAGGTCGGGGAGGTCACCGCGCCGCGCACGCCCAGGCCCTCGCCGAGGCCGCGGGTCAGCGTCGTCTTGCCCGCGCCCAGCTCGCCGGTGAGCAGCACCAGGTCACCGGGGCGCAGCAGCGCGGCCAGTCTGCGGCCCAACTCCTGCATCTGGTCGGGGGACTTGATCGTGACGTGGGTGGTCGCGGCAGTGGTGCTCATGCCGCAAATGGTACGGGCCCGGCGGCCGGCCGTGCCGGGCCCGCGTCCGGCCGACGGCCCGGACCGGCGCCCCGGCCGGGCCGCCCGGGGTTCCGTCCGGGCCTCTCGGGTCCCTCGTTCAGGCCCGCGCGGAGCGGGAGCTGCGCGCCGTCGCGCACGCCCGCTCCACCAGCGACACCAGTTGCTCGTTGACCTCGTCGGGGCGCTCCAGCATCACCAGATGCCCGGCGCCGGGCAGGCACACCAGCTCGGCCGTGGGCAGCAGCTCGGCGATGGCCCGGCTGTGGTCGGCCGGGGTGATCAGGTCCTTCTCCCCCGCGAGCACCAGCGCGGGCACCCGGTCGTACGCCACCAGCGCCTCGGTCTTGTCGTGCTCCGCGAAGGCCGGGTAGAACTCGGCGACCACATCGATGGGGGTCGCCTCGATCAGCCGCTCACCGAACCGGGCGACGCCCGGATCCACGTCCTCGGGCGTACCGAACGAATAGCGCTTGACGATCCCCGCGAACAGGTCGGCGGTGGCCCGCCGCCCCCGCTCGACCATCTCGCTCTGCGCGCCCAGCGCCTTGAGCACGCCCGGCGCCAGCCGGTGGAACGCCTTGACGCCCAGCGCCGGCAGCCCGAAGGCGACCTCGCTGAGCCGGCCCGCGGAGGTGCCGATGAGGGCCACCCCGGCCACCCGTTCCGCGACGTACTCGGGGAACTGGTCGGCCAGCGCCATCACCGTCATCCCGCCCATGGAGTGCCCGACCAGCACGATCGGTCCCTCGGGCGCGGCGGCGTCCAGCACCGCCTTCAGATCCCGGCCCAGCAGGTCGATGGTGACCGGCTCGGAGCCGTCGAGCTGGGCGAGCCCGCGGGCCGAGCGGCCGTGGCTGCGCTGGTCCCAGTGGACGGTGCGCACCGTGCCGCGCAGCGCGGCGCGCTGGAAGTGCCAGGCGTCCTGGCTCAGGCAGTAGCCGTGGCTGAAGACCACGGTGAGCTCCGGGGAGCGCCGCCCGAGCGCCGCCCGCAGCCGCTTGCGGTAGGCGCCCTGGCCCGCCGTCCCGGAGCCGCCGGACCGCTTCTTCGGCGCCTCGGCCGACGCGTGGCCCGCCGCGCCGCCCGCCTCGTCGACCTCGTAGTACAGCGCGGTGCCATCCTCCGCGATCACCGTGCCGGGGGTGCCGCGCAGCGTGCCGTACGGGCCCGCCGCGTCCAGCGCCAGCCGGGCCCGGCGGCGCATCCCGCGGCCGACCGTCATCCGCTCCAGCGCCACCCCGGCCGCGGCGCCCGCCGCCACCACGCCGATCGCCGCGCCGGCGATGCCCGCGTGCCGCCCGGCCCTGGACCAGTTGCCGGCCGCGTCGGCCGCCGCCCCGACCGCCTTGGCCGCGGTCTCCTTGCCTTCCGTCATGCCCTGCCCCCCTGGCCGCCGACTCCTTCGTCGTGCACCTCACTATCCAGGAAGACGCGTGGCACCCGGGTGCCGATCCGGGTGACGATCTCGTAGCCGATGGTGCCGGTCGCCCTGGCCCAGTCCTCGGCGGTCGGCTCGCCGCGGTCCCCCGGCCCGAACAGCACGGCCGGATCGCCCGGCCGCGCGCCGTCGCCGCCCAGGTCCACCACGAACTGGTCCATCGCGATCCGGCCGGCGACCGTCCGCCACTTGCCCGCGACCAGCACCGGGCCGCTGCCGGAGGCGTGCCGCGGGATGCCGTCGGCGTAGCCGAGCGGGACCAGCGCGAGGGTGGTGTCACCGGGCGTCGTGTAGTGGTGGCCGTACGAGACGCCGTGGCCGCCCGGGACCCGCTTGACCGACGCCAGCGACGCCTCCAGCGTCATCGCGGGCCGCAGCCCGAAGTCCTCCGGGATGCCGATCTCGGGGCTGGGCGAGACGCCGTAGACGCCGATACCGGAGCGGACCAGGTCGAAGTGGGCCTCGGGGAGGGTGAGCAGCGCCGGGGTGTTGGCGATATGCCGTACCTCGGGGCGCAGCCCGGCCGCCGCGGCGTCCGCCAGGGCCTGCCGGAAGGCGGTCAGCTGGAGCGCGATCGAGGGGTGTCCGGGCTCGTCGGCGCAGGCGAAGTGGGACCAGACGCCGGTGACCGTGAGCTCCCCCGCCACCTCGGCGGCGCGGGCGGCGGCGATCAGCTCCGGCCAGTCGGCGGGCTGGCAGCCGTTGCGGCCGAGACCGGTGTCGACCTTGAGCTGGACGCGGGCGGGGCGGGCGCAGGCTTGCGCCGCCACGGTCACCTCGCGCAGCGCCCACAGGCCGCTCACCGAGACGTCGATGTCCTGCTCGATCGCCTGGTGCCAGGGGCCGCCGGGCGTCCACAGCCAGCACATCAGCCGCCCGGTGTCCCCCGCCGCCCGCAGCGCGAACGCCTCCTCCGGGAGCGCCGTACCCAGCCAGCTCGCACCGGCCGCGCGGGCGGCGCGGCCGCACCGCACCGCACCGTGTCCGTAGCCGTCGGACTTGACCACGGCCATCAGCTCTGCCCCGGGTGCGCGGCGGCGCAGTGCGCGGACGTTCGACCGGACGGCGGCGAGGTCGATGGCGGCGCGGGCACGCATTGCTGTCTCGTTCATCTTCCTCAGTGTCTCAGGCGGCACCGCCGTACTCCGGGGGACCGGCGCCCCGGTGTCCCCCGTCGCTCCGGCAGGCGGGTGCGTGACCTGGGCATACCCGGCCGGATCGCCCGGTCAGTCCTGTACGTCCCGCCAGGCCGCGGCCAGGTGACCGGCGACCTCCGACGCCAGGATCGGGGCGCCCGTCGGACCGGCCGCGCGGCGGGCCGCCAGCCCGTGCAGATACGCGCCGACGGACCCCGCGTCGCGGGCCGGCAGCCCGGCGGCGAGCAGCGCCCCGGTCACCCCGGAGAGCACATCGCCGCTGCCCGCCGTCGCCAGCCAGCCCGTCCCGGTGGGGTTGACCCGTACGGGCCCGGCCGCGTCGGCGACCAGCGTCGTCGAGCCCTTCAGCAGCACGGTGGCGGCGTACCGCCCGGCCAGCTCCCGTACGGAGTGCAGCCGGGCCGCCTCGACCTCGTCCCGGCCCCGGCCCAGCAGCGCCGCGGCCTCGCCGGCGTGCGGGGTCAGCAGGGTGCCCGCGGTCCTGGCGCGGACCCGCTCCGGGGTCAGGAAGCGCAGCCCGTCCGCGTCCACCAGCACCGGCACGTCCGCGGCCAGCACCTCGTCCAGCGGGTCCGCGTCGTCGCCGAGGCCCGGTCCGATCACCCATGCCTGGACCCGGCCCGCCTTGCCGGGCGGCCCGGCGTGCACCAGCGTCTCCGGGAACCGCGCGAGCACCGCGTCGGCGGCCGGGCCGACGTACCGTACGGCCCCCGCGCCCCCGCGCAGCGCGCCCGCCACCGCCAGCACCGCCGCGCCCGGATAGCGCGCCGAGCCGGCGACCACGCCGACCACCCCGCGCCGGTACTTGTCGCTCTCGGCGGTCGGCCGCGGCAGCAGCTCGGCCACGTCCGCGTGCTGCAACGCCTCCACATCGGCCACCGCGGGCGGCGCGAGCCCGATGTCCACCAGCCGCAGCGCGCCCGCCGCCTCGCGCGCCGGATCGATCAGCAGCCCCGGCTTGTACGCCCCGAACGTCACCGTCGCATCGGCCCGTACGGCGTCCCCGTGCACCTCGCCGCTGTCCGCGTCGACCCCGCTCGGCAGATCGACGGCCACCACGGTCGCCGACTCCCGTGCCACGCGGGCGAGCCGGGCCGCCTCGGGGCGCAGCCCGCCCCGGCCGCCGATGCCGACGATGCCGTCCACGACCAGATCGGCCCGTGCGAGGTCCCGGTCCGCGTCGGCCGACACCCGCCCGCCGGCCGCCCGCAGCGCGGCCAGTCCGCCGCCGTGCGCCCGCTCGGGCGACAGCAGTACGGCGGCGACCCCGGCCCCGCGGCGCGCCAGCCGGGCGCCCGCGTACAGCGCGTCGCCGCCGTTGTCGCCGCTGCCGACCAGCAGCACCACCCGGGCGCCGTACACCCGTCCCAGCAACTCCGCGCAGGCGGTGGCCAGTCCGGCCGCCGCCCGCTGCATCAACGCCCCGTCCGGCAGCCGGGCCATCAGCTCCCGCTCCGCGGCCCGCACGCTCTCCACGCTGTAGGCAGTCCTCATGCGGTCAGTCTCACACCCGCGCCGCGGCGGGCACCGCACCCGGACGGGGAGCGGAGCGCCGCACCCGGGCGGCCGCCCCGCCGCTACCCCTCGGCGATCACCACCGCCGACGCGACGCCCGCGTCATGGCTGAGCGACACATGCCACGCCCGTACGCCCAGCTCCGCCGCGCGCGCCGCGACCGTGCCGCGGACCCGCAGCCGTGGCTGGCCGCTGTCCTCGACGTACACCTCGGCATCCGTCCAGTGCAGTCCGCCGGGCGCGCCGAGCGCCTTGGCCACCGCCTCCTTGGCGGCGAACCGGGCCGCCAGCGAGGCGGTCCCGCGGCGCTCGCCGCTCGCCAGCAGCAGCTCCTGTTCGATGAAGAGCCGCCGTGCCAGCTCCGGTGTCCGCTCCAGCGCCGCGCCGAACCGCTCGATCTCGGCGACGTCGATCCCCACCCCGATGATCACCGGTTCACTCCACCGTCACGGACTTGGCGAGGTTGCGCGGCTGGTCGACCTCGTTGCCGCGGGCGGTGGCCAGCTCACAGGCGAAGACCTGGAGCGGCACCACCGACACCAGCGGCTGGAGCAGCACCGGGGTGCGCGGGATCCGTACGAGGTGGTCGGCGTACGGGGCCACCGCCTCGTCGCCCTCCTCCGCGATCACGATGGTGCGCGCCCCGCGGGCCCGGATCTCCTGGATGTTGGAGACGATCTTGTCGTGCAGCACCGAGCGGCCGCGCGGCGACGGCACCACCACGACCACCGGCAGATCCTCCTCGATCAGCGCGATCGGCCCGTGCTTGAGCTCACCGGCCGCGAATCCCTCCGCGTGCATGTACGCGAGTTCCTTCAGCTTCAGCGCGCCCTCCAGGGCCACCGGGTAGCCGACGTGCCGCCCCAGGAAGAGCACCGTGTTCTTGTGGGCGAGGCCGCGCGCCAGCTCGCGCACCGGCTCCATCGTGCCGAGCACCTCCTCGACCTGGGTGCCGATGGCCGCCAGTTCGCGCACCACGTCGCGGATCTCGTCGCCCCATTTGGTGCCCCGTACCTGCGCCAGGTAGAGCGCGACCAGATAGCAGGCCACCAGCTGCGTCAGGAACGCCTTCGTGGAGGCGACGGCGACCTCGGGCCCGGCGTGCGTGTACAGCACCGCGTCCGACTCCCGTGGGATCGTGGACCCGTTCGTATTGCAGATCGCGAGCACCTTCGCGCCCTGCTCACGGGCGTGCCGCAGCGCCATCAGCGTGTCCATGGTCTCGCCGGACTGGCTGATGGCGATCACCAGCGTCCGCGGGTCCATGATCGGGTCGCGGTAGCGGAACTCGCTGGCCAGCTCGGTCTCGCAGGGGATCCGCGTCCAGTGCTCGATCGCGTACTTGGCGATCATGCCCGCGTGGTACGCCGTCCCGCACGCCACGATGACGACCTTGTCGACCTCGCGCAGCACCGACGGCGCGATGCGCACCTCGTCCAGCGCGAGCACCCCCGAGGCGTCGATCCGCCCCAGCAGGGTGTCCGCGACCGCCTTCGGCTGCTCGGCGATCTCCTTCAGCATGAAGTAGTCGTAGCCGTCCTTCTCGGCCGCCGACGCGTCCCAGTCGACGTGGTACGCCCGCACCTTCGCCGGGGCGCCGTCGAAGTCCGTCACCGTCACACCGTCCCGGCGCAGCTCCACAACCTGGTCCTGGCCCAGTTCGACGGCCTCCCGGGTGTACGCGATGAACGCCGCCACGTCCGAGGCCAGGAACGCCTCGTCCTCCCCGACGCCGACCACCAGCGGCGAGTTGCGGCGCGCCCCGACGACCAGATCCGGTACGTCGGCGTGCACCGCGACCAGCGTGAACGCGCCCTCCAGCCGCCGGCACACCTGCCGCATCGACTCCGGCAGATCGCCGCACGACGAGTACGCCTCGGCCAGCAGGTGCGCGACGACCTCGGTATCCGTCTCGGACACCAACTCGTGCCCGCGGTCGGTGAGTTCGGTCCGCAGCGCCGCGAAGTTCTCGATGATGCCGTTGTGGACGACGGACACCCGGCCGGCGTTGTCCAGATGCGGATGGGCGTTGCGGTCGGTGGGCCCGCCGTGCGTGGCCCACCGGGTGTGCCCGATCCCGGTCGTCCCGGTCGGCAGCGGACGGTCCGCCAGCTCCTTCTCCAGGTTGGCGAGTTTCCCCGCCTTCTTGGCCGCCGCCAGCCCGCCATCGGCCAGCACGGCGACCCCCGCCGAGTCGTAACCCCGGTACTCCAGCCGCTTCAGCCCGGCCAGAACCACATCAAGGGCGGGCTGCCCGCCCACATATCCCACGATTCCGCACATGGGGGCAGCCTACGACGGGGCGGCGCGGGGGCCGATGACCCGGCGCGCGCCCCGGACTCTCCCCGGCCGCGAACGGCGCCGGGGCGGGCGCCCCGGGCCTGGGGCGGCGCCTCCCCTTGCTCCCCGCTCCCCGCACGGCCTCCACGACCGGCCCCGCCCCGACCGTGTCCGGGAGAGGGCATGGGCCCCGCCGCCCCACGCGACATTGCCGAACCCGGCGAACCCGCCGTCCCGCCCACGCGCCCACCCGCCCCAGGCCGTGACGACGCACTCACGCGCCCCGCTCGGCGCCCAACGCCGGTGTCCGCACCCCTCCACGTGCAGCCCGTCGACCTCCGGTTCCCGGAAGGTCCCCCGCTGCCCATACGGGACCGTCACAGCGCCTCGAACGCCCCCGCCTTCACTCCGTCGACAAACGCGGCCCAAGCGGCGGACGCGTGGAACTGCGTCCCACCGTCGCGGTCCTTACTGTCCCGGACGGCCCGGCCACCGTCGGCGGTGTGCGCGACTTCCACGCAGTCATTGGTCGGCCCTGAGGAAGCACTGGCCTTCTGGAATGCGGTGACGATGTCTCGGTTCTTCATTCCTTTTCCCTCTCGCTCTCCGGGATTTCCTTCATCGCCCGCCGGATGAACGACAGGCTCTGGTCGGGTGTCAGCGCGGCGGATCTCAGAGTTTCGAAGATCTGGGCATGCGTGGCCATGTCCTCCGGGTCTTCGAAGAGCACGGAGCTTGTGGTGGTGTCGTAAGCGACAGCCTGAGGGCTCGGCGCCCGACGCCGGATGTCCGCACCCCTCCGCGCGCAGCCCGACGACCTCCGAACCCCGGAAGCCCCCCCGCCGCTCATACGCGACCGTCACAGCGCCTCGAACGCCCCCACCTTCACCCCGTCGACAAACGCGGCCCAGGCGGCGGGCGTGTGGAACTGCGTCCCACCGTCGCGGTCCTTACTGTCCCGGACGGCCCGGCCACCGTCGGCGGTGTGCGCGACTTCCACGCATTCCTGATCTATCCCCTGCGATGCACTGGCCTTGACGAATTCAGTGACGATGTCCCGAGACCTCATCGATGTCACCCCTCACTCTTCGGAATACCCGCTATCACATTCTCCAGGAAAGCCAGACTTCGCTTCGGACTCAACGCGGCCGACCGGAGCGCTTCGAAGATCCGCGCATGCTTGGCCACGTCTTCCAAGTCCTCGATGAGCACGGTGCTCGTCGTGCTGTCGAACGCGACGGCTTCAGGGGCAGGCTCGGGGCCGAACGAGTACAGGACGAAGTGCGACGCCATGTGTGCGGCACTCCATTCCGAATACGGCAGGACCTGCACCGTGACGTTCTGCCGCCGAGCGGCGTCGAGGACGTACATCAGCTGCTCGCGGTGCACTTCCCTTGACGGCATGGGAGCAGTCAGCGCCGGCTCCCAGACGACCGCGGCGAAATGCGATCCGGCTTCTTCGATGACCCGTTTACGTTCCCGCCGGACCGCCATGGCCTTTTCGATGGTCTCGGGCGGATGCACTGTCACGCTGGCACCGGCAAGCGTCTTGAAGTAGCCGGGCGTTTGCAGCAGTCCGGGGATGAAGAGCGGTTGCCACGTCCGGATGTACGACGCGTCGGTCTCCAGCGCGATCACATCAGCATGCTCATCACTGACCATGCCCGCGTAGTCGAGCCACCAGCCCCGCTTGTTGCTCATCCGGGCGAGGTGCTCCAAATGCGCCCTTACGTTGGCGTCGCCCACGCCGTAGAGGTCCAGCAGGATCCGCACATCCCCGACGCGCGACGCACTGATGCCCGCTTCGACGCGGCTGACCTTCGCCGTGGAGCAGCCAAGCGCCTCGGCCGCGTGCTCCTGGTCGAGATGAGCGGCGAGTCGATACCTCTTGAGGGCCGCACCGAGCCGCCGACTGCGCACTGTGGGCTTCCCACCTGCGGGCATGCCATCTCCCTGTCGTCCGCTTCCAGGATGCACGGTAACTGACCGCGCGCACCAGGCTGTTGAGACTCTACGTGGCTCGTAAATTTACATCTACCAATGACTTGCAAGTTGCCCTGTTGCACCCCTAGCTTCAATCACATCACTCCGTGCCACTGAAACGAGACCGTGAGTGATCAAGGTTCCGCCTGCCCACCACCCTTGGGGGACATATGTCCGGGCGCACGCACGTGATGAGGTTCCGGATCCGCAAGAGCTCCGTACCGGCAGCTCGCCACCACGTAGAAGCACTCCTGACGGAGTGGAAGCTCGGCGGCCTCGTTGACGCCGCCACCCTGATCACCAGCGAGTTGACGGGTAACGTCATCAGCCACGCCAAGGGCACAGGCGAGTTCTTCGAACTGGGCCTGCGCCGCCGAGGCGGCCTGCTGATCCTGGAAGTCTCCGACTCCTACCAGTGGCGGATGCCCGAACTCCGCAAGCCCGGCCCGGACGACCTCTCCGGCCGGGGCCTGCTCATCGTCGACGCACTGTCGGAGAACTGGGGCATCCGCCCACGCGACCCCGGCAAGACAGTGTGGGCGCACCTCACGGTCAACCGCATCTGACAGCCACGATCAGACCGGCGCCGGCCCCCTCGACCACGCACATCCCGACACGATAGGGAGAACTCATGAAAGCAACGACAGCGGCCACGACCTCAACAACACTGCCCCCGTGGGGACTTGGCCGGATGAGGCCCTTCCCGCGCACGGCCCGTCTGCCGTACTCCGACATCGTCTTGGACCCGCACACACAGACCGGCAGGTGGCTGTCCTCGGACGGCCGCGAAGTCCCGGTCATGGACAAACACAAGGCGTCCGAGACCTCGAATGAGACCACGACCTCGACCACACAGACCGTATGGATCGGCGAACCGACCGGACCGTCCTGGTCCCTGCCGGGCTGAGGAGGGCGCCGCGAGCCCACAGCACCGGACGGCACCACCCACCGCTGGACGCTGTGGCCGACGCGGACCGCAAGGCGCAGGGCCGCCCACGCCGCGGTGCGCCGGTCCGGGTGCCGCAGGCGCCCCGCCGCCCGCCGCGGCCCTCACCCCCCGGCGGCCGTCGGCGGGACCACGTCCCGGTAGAGCTGGAAGAGGCTGATGCCCTCGTCCGCCGCCTCGTACGTGTCCAGCAGCGACCAGCACCGCGCGACGATTTCCCGGGCCTGGGTGCCGGACCAGGGCTGCGGGAGCAGTTCGGGTGGCAGGAGGGGGTCGTGCTCCATGGCGCGGGAGAACTCGGCGGCCAGTTCGACCGCGATGCTCAGCCGCTCGGGGGCCGTCAGTCCGGTCTCCTCCAGCCGGCTCAGCCGCGGCCGGGCGACGGCGGCGAGGCGGTGATGGGCCTCGGCGATCTCGTCCAGCGGCCACAGGGCGCGGGCGAGGGCGACGGGATCGCGCTCCTCGCCCTGGCGCAGGTCGCGCGTGGTGAGGAAGGTGAGGTGGCCGAGGACGTCGAGCTGGCGGGCCTGCTCCTCGACGTACGGTTCCCAGCCGTTGGCGCTGACGTAGAGGCCGCCCTGCACGGGGGCGCCGCCGAGCCGGGTGAGCGCGGTCCGCAGGGCGTCGCGCGCGGTGCGGATGCTCTCGGGCACGGCGAAGGCGACCAGATGCCAGGTGCCGTCCCAGGGCACCAGCCCCGCGTCCTGCTGGAAGGCGTGGGAGACGAACTCGACGTCGGGCCCCAGCGACCGCGCGGTGGCGCCGGTGGCGCGCAGCAGGGCCTTGCGCCCCCTGCCTTCCTGCGTGAAACGCCCCTCGGTGACCAGCCGCTTGACGCACAGCCGCACCTGCTGATCGCTCATCCCGAGCAGGTCGGCGGTGGCGTAGAGCTCGCCGGTATCGACGGTGTGGTCGGTGCGGATCAGGGCCTCGACGAGCGTCCGGGTGGGGACCTGGACGTCTGGTGCCGGCATGCGGGGGGAATCCGTTCTGCTCGTGGAAATGGTGGGCCTTTCGGGCGTGTGAAGGGTACGGCACGCGGGGGTGCCGGAGCGGAGCCCCGGCAGGTCGCACGGACCGGAGGCCCGCCCGGCGAGCGCGCCGATCACGCTGTCCGCCCCGGCCGCCGCCAGGCACGCCCACTCACCCGCACACCCTCCCGGCAACACGGCCCCGATCAGGGCGGCATAGGGTCGGCCGATGGGTACTGAGCATGATGACGACTACCTCGACCAGGTCCTGATCGGCGGCCGTGAGCCCACCCGGATCGTGGTGGTGGACCCGGATCCGCACTGGGCCGAGCGGTTCGGCGCCCTCGCCGCGCGGGTCCGCCGGGCGCTCGGGGAGGCGGCGCGGATCGAGCACATCGGTTCCACGTCGGTCCCCGGGCTGGCGGCGAAACCGATCATCGACATGCTGCTGATCGTCGAGGACGTCGACGACGAGGACGCTTTCGTACCGGCACTCGTGGCGGAGGGGTTCGTCCTCCGGGTGCGCGAGGCCGGCCACCGGATGCTGCGCACCCCCGCGCGCGACGTGCATCTGCATGTCTACGGCGAGGGCGCGCACGAGATCCAGGACTACCGCGATGGGGGGGAGGGGGGGGCGGGCCCGCCCCCCCCCCCCCCCCCCCCCCGCCCCTCACCCCCTCCCTCTTTTCACCGATCGCCGCCCCGTCTACAGATCCCCCCAGAACGACCGGAGCAGCGCGGCCGTCTCCGCCGTGCGCTCGATCTGCGGCAGATGCCCGCACCGGGGGAAGAGATGGGTGCGCGCCCGGGGAAGGGCCGCCACGGCGTTGATGAAATGGCCGGCGGGCAGGATGCGGTCGTGCGTGCCCCAGACGACGAGCGCCGGGGTGTCGAGCGCCGCGACCTGCGCGAGCAGCTCCCTGCGCCAGCCGACGTGTACGCCGCGCCACGAACCGAGCTCGCGGGACATGTTCCGCGACGCCCGCGCCGCCCCTTCGCGGCGGGCGAGGGCCAGTGCCGTGGCGACCCGTTCGTCGGTCGCGAAGGCCGGGTCGTGGAAGAGCAGGCGCTCCGTCTCCCGCGCGAGGCCCTCGTCGGGACGCAGGAACAGCCGCCAGAGCAGCGGAAGGTCGAGGACGCGCAGCGCCCAGCTGACATTGCCGCCGAATCCCGCGCTGTTGAGCAGCGCCAGCGAGGACACCCGCGCGGGGGCGCGGGCGGCGAGCTGCATGGCGACGGCGCCGCCCAGGGAATTGCCCACCACGTGCACACCGGAAGCGATACCGAGCCGGTCGAGCACCCCCTCGACCTGCCCGGCCAGCGACGCGAGCCGCCAGTCCGGCAGGGGCTGCGATCCCCCGAACCCCGGGAGGTCGACCGCGAGTACCCGGTAGCCGGGCAGGGCGGCCTGGAGCGGCCCCCAGTCCGCCAGGCTGCGTTCCAGACCGTGCAGCAGCAGCACCGGGGGGCCGCTGCCCGTCGCGGCGTAGCGGACGGCACGCCCCGCCACGTCGACGGACGCGGTACGGGGCGGGCCGGCCGCTGCCGATGCCGATGCCATGGTGTCCCGCCCGTTCATCCGGCCGGAGTCACGGTGAGGGCCACGCCGTCGGGAGCGCCGTGACCGCCGGCGAGGCCGGGCACTTGGCGCACCAGATCGGCGAAGAACCGTCCGGGGTCGACGGCGGTCTCCGGCGGGTGCACGCCGGGGTGCCGGACGGTGCCGTCCAGCAGTTGCGCGAGCCCCAGCGCCAGCGGGAGCCCGGTCGCCTCCGCCATGTCGTTGACCAGCGCCGTGGCACCGGGCGTATCGGCGAGCCGGGCCAGCACGGTGACCGGGGCGCCGTTCCGGGTGCCCCTGGCGACGGCGAAGAACGGCGGCAGCGACCCGGGCCCCTTGCGCGTAACGGCACCCGCCGTGGCCCGCAGCGCGCGGGACACCGAGGGCCGGACCAGATCGGCCGCGGCGGTCTCGCCGGTGAGTTTGCCGGCGTCGATATCGCGGCGCAGGACGTCGAGGTAGGCCACTGTGCCCGGGGTGATGACCATGAGGTTGGCGGCCTCACCGGTCGGGCGGAAGCTGCGGTGCAGGGTGACCGGCTCGGGGTGCCCGACGGTGTAGGCCGTGCCGGAGTGTCCGGGAGCGACGTCGAGGGCGACCGGCAGGAGCGGCTGCCGCTGGACGAGCTGCCCGCCGCTGATCATCGCCACCTCCCCGCTGATCTGCTCCATCCAGTGCACGGCGGCCGCGGTGGGGCGCCCTTCGGCGTCACTCATCTGTTCGTCGTCGTTCCCGCCGCCGGTGACGTCCACGGGCCAGGCGGTGTACAGGTCCTGGACGTGGTCCAGCTGCCGGACGGCGCGGGCGGCCAGCAGGTTGCTGACACCGGGGCTGGCGCCCATACCGATCACGGCGCAGACCCCGGCGGCCCGCGCGTCCTCGTCCAGGGCGAGCATCTCCAGGGTCGGCTCCCAGTCGTCGCAGATGTCCAGGTAGTGGGTTCCGGCCGCGATCGCGGACCGCAGCACGGTCATGCCGAAGCGGAAGTACGGACCGACGGTGTTGAGCACGACATCCGCGTCCTCCAGTGCGGTGCGCAGCGCGGTGGCGTCGGTCACGTCCACCGCGAGCGCCCGCATCGGCACCTTGGCGGTACCGGCGAGCCGGTCCACCAGCGCCTGGGCCGCGGCCAGGTTTCTGTCGGCCACCACCATCTCCGTGACACCGGGGAGCCGGACCGCCACGCGCACCGCCACGGCCCCCATCGCTCCGGGGCCGCCGAGAGCCAGGATCCTCATCGCATCTCCATTCACCGCATGGACGCTATATGAAATGCGATCGTAAGCCATACGATCGTCTTTGTGGTGACCAATTGGTGAGAGGGTGTGGATCCTGACCGGTCCGCACAGCACGGATCCGGTACCGCGCAGCACGTGGCCGGCCCCGCACGGGCCGGCCACGGCGCACCATCGCGGCGAATCCGGACCCCTGGGCGAGCGGCCGCGCCGGGACCCGCGACCGGCACCGGACCGCTCGGCGCCGGTGGTCAGGTGCTCCCGCGCCGTTCGCGAATCGGACGGGCCGCCGCAAGGCCGTACGGGGCCGTCGGGCCTTGAGGCGGCCCCGTACGCCGGGTACGGCCCTGCGGTGGCTGCCCTCCACGGATCTCCGCACCTGGCCACCCCGGCGTCCGGCGACGCCCCGGCCGCCGATCAGGAGCTGTGGGCCCCCGCGGCGGCGTCGCCGAGCAGACCGGCCGCGTGCCGGGCCGCCTGGTCGAGGGCCCGGTCGAGGTGCTCGGGGCGGCGTCCGCCGGCGCTGGCCAGGGGGCCGCGACCGCCGGAGCCACCGCCCACGGTGCGGGCCGCCGCCGTGAGGAGCTCACCGGCCTCGGTACCGCCCCGATGCAGATCGGGCGAGACGGCGGCGGCGAGGAGGGCCTTGCCGTCGTGGTCGGCGGCGAGGATCACGACGGCCGGGCCGGGCGGGATACGGCGGAGCGCCTCGGCGGCGAGACCGCGCAGTTCGTCCGGGGCGACGCCGGTGACGCGCCGCGCGACGAGCCGGCCCGCGCCGACCTCCCGGGCCTCTCCGGCGAGCTGCTCGGCCCGCTGCCGCAGTTCTCCGGCCCGCACCTTCGCCAGCTGCGCCTGGGCATCGGCCAGCGCGTCCAGGCGCTTACGCAGGGCCGCGGGGGCGTCGGCGGGACGCGTGCCGAGCAGACCGGTCAGCTCGGCCAGCAGGCGCCGTTCGGTGTCCTGGTGGTGGCGGGCCTGGTGGCCGGTGAGGGCTTCGACGCGGCGGAGGCTGGAGCCGATGGAGGACTCGCCGAGCAGCCGGAAGGTGCCGATCTGGGAGCCGTGGGCGACATGGGTGCCGCCGCACAGCTCACGGGAGAAGTCGCCGATGTCGACGATCCGTACGGTGTCGCCGTACTTCTCCCCGAACAGGGCGAGCGCACCCGCGGCCTCGGCCTCCGCGCGGCCGGCGTACCAGGCCCGCACCTCCGGGTCGTCCAGCACGTGGCCGTTGACGGCCGCCTCGATCCGGGCGAGCTCGTCGGGGCCGACGGCGGAGAAGTGCGCGAAGTCGAAACGGAGCCGGTCCGGCTCGACGAGGGAGCCCTGCTGGCGGGCGTGGTCGCCCAGGACGGCCCGGACGACCGCGTGGAGGATGTGGGTGGCCGAGTGCGCGCGCATGAGCCCCTGGCGGCGGTCGCCGTCCACCACCGCGACACCGCTGTCGCCGGTACGGAGTTCGCCTTCGAGGACGCGGGCGGTGTGGACCCGGAAGCCGTCCAGGCCGTAGCGCGTGTCGGTGATCCGCAGCCGGGCGCCATCGCGGGTGGTCAGGGTGCCGGTGTCGCCGATCTGACCGCCGGCCTCGGCGTAGAAGGGTGAGCGGTCCAGGACGAGTTCGGCCTCACTGCCCTCGGGGGCGGTGCGGGCCACGGCGCCGTCCCGGACGATGCCCCGCACCGTGGTCTCGGCGGTGAGGTGGTCGTAGCCGAGGAACTCGGTCCGCGGCAGACCGGCGGCCAGCTCGCGGTAGGTGTCCCGCTTCCTGAGCGCCTCGGCGGTCCTGGCCCTGCCGCCGGCCTGCGCGCGCTTCTGCTGCTCCGCCAGCAGGGCGGCGAACCGGTCCTCGTCGACGGTCAGCCCGGCCTCGCGGACGGCCTCGACGGTGAGTTCTAGGGGGAAACCGTAGGTGTCGGCGAGCTCGAAGGCGGTCTCGCCGGGCAGCGCGGCCGACCGGGTCGCACGGGTACGGGTGATCGCGGCGTCCAGCAGCCGGGTGCCCTGGGACAGGGTGCGGGTGAAGGAGTCCTCCTCGTTCGTGACGACCCGCTCGATCAGCGCGGCCTGCGCGGTCAGTTCGGGCCAGACCCCGCCGAGGTTGGCGATCACGCTCGCGGTGGCGGCCGGCAGCACGGGCCCGTCGATACCCAGGAGGCGGGCGTGGCGGACGGCACGGCGCATCAGCCGGCGCAGCACGTAACCGCGGCCGTCCTTGGCGGGCAGCACACCGTCGGCGATGAGGAAGGCGATGGAGCGGGCGTGCTCGGTGACGACCTGGAAGGAGACCTTCTCCTCGCCCCGGCCGGGGTAGTCGCGGCCGGCGAGGCGCTGGACGGTGTGGAGGGTGGGCAGCAGCAGGTCGGTGGTGCAGACGTTCTCGGCGTCCTGGAGGATCGCGGCGAGCCGGTCCAGGCCCAGTCCGGTGTCGATGCTCTTGGTGGCGAGTTCGCCGAGGATGGGGAAGCCGCCCTTCTTGTCGCCCTCGCCGCGCCGGAACTGCATGAAGACCAGGTTCCAGATCTCCACATAGCGTTCGCCGTCGACGGCGGGCCCCCCTTCCCTGCCGAAGGCGGGGCCGCGGTCGTAGTTGACCTCCGAACAGGGGCCGCAGGGGCCGGGGACGCCCATCGACCAGTAGTTGTCCGCCATGCCGAGGCGCTGGATACGGGAGGCGGGGACGCCGATGCGGCGCCAGTGGCGTTCGGCCTCGTCATCGTCCTCGTAGACGGTGATCCAGAGCCTCTCCGGCGCCAGCCCGTACCCCTCGGTGAGCAGCTCCCAGGCGAACGCGATGGCGTCTTCCTTGAAGTAGTCGCCGAAGGAGAAGTTGCCCATCATCTCGAAGAACGTCGCATGCCGGTTGGTGCGGCCGACGTTGTCGATGTCCGAGGTCCGCGCGCACTTCTGGATGCTGGTGGCGCGGGGGAAGGCGGGCGGGGTCTCGCCGAGGAAATAGGGCTTGAACTGGTTCATCCCGGCGTTGGTCAGCAACAGGGTGGGATCGTCCGGCACCAGAGGGCTGGACGGGACCTGATGGTGGCCGCGGGAGGTGAAGAAGTCGGTGAACGTCTCGCGGATCTGCGTCGCGCGCATGGCTGCATGGCCTCACGGAAGAGTCGTGGCAGGTGGGGGAAGAGCACACGCCGAGCCGGGCCGAGAACGGGACTGAGAGGGTTCTCAGTTCTCCAGCTCGACGCAGATAGCTCGCGCCCCCACGGTGCAGACCATGACTCCCGATCCGTTGATCGCTTCGGTGGTACGGCGGTCCCCTACGGGTCTGCCGCCCTTTCGACTGTAGCCGGTCCGGCATCAGGACCGCTCGGCGTTTTACGGGGCTCCGCCATGGGCTCGGCCGCGGCGCGGGGGACGGGTCCACGGGCGGCGGCCGAGCCCGGCGGGCCGAGCCGGACGTGCCGCGGTGCGGGCCCGTACTCCCCGCGGCGGCGTACGGGTGAACCTGCGCACCCCCTCCCGCCGGGCCCGGACGCGCGGGGTAGGGCTTCGGTGTCACCGTCCCGTTCCAGGAAAGGCGATACCCATGGCAGGCAATGACCTGGGCGGTCTGCTCGACGCACTGCTCGGCGACGGCTCGGGCCGGCTGCTCGGGACGCTGCTCGACGCGGTCGGGGGCACCGGGACCACCGGTGGCGGCGGGAATCCGCTGGACGGGCTCCTCGCCGAGCTGCGGGAAGGCGGTATGGCCGACCAGGTCCAATCCTGGGTGGGGACGGGCGCGAACCGGCCCATCAGCGGTCCCGAGATCGCGCAGGCCCTGCCCTATCAGGCACTCGACCACGTCGCCCAGCAGGCCGGCGTCTCCCCGGAGGAGGCCGCCGACCGGATCGCCGCGACGCTCCCGCCCGCGGTCGACAAGCTCACCCCGGCGGGCGAACTGCCGCAGGGGTCCCTGGAGGACCTGATCCGGCAGCGGATGTGACGGGCGGCGGGCGGCGGGCGAGGCTCGGCAGTCAGCGGGCGGCGGCCAGCGGGCGGCGCTCGGCCATCAGCGGACGGCGGCCAGTGGTCGGCGCTCAGCGGCCAGCGGCCAGCGATCTACGGTCCGCGGTCAGCGGTTGACGGCGACGGCGATGGCTTCCGGATGACGGCGGTGACCACGGGTCATCCGCGATGGCCGGAGGTCACCGGCGCTCGGCCGCGACACCCGCCCCCGTCCACGCCCCGCCCCGTCCACGCCCCCTCAGCGCCCCCGCTCGATCCGGTCGAGTGCCCCCCGTACCGTCTCCAGGAGCTCCGCCTCCTCGTCCTCGTCCACGCCGGGCCGGCTGCCCGGTTCGTAGTGCTCCAGGAAGTCGGCGAGGTCCTCCCCCAGGTCCTCGTCGGGGAGTTCCTCGGCCAGCTCGGCGTGGATCCGGGCCGCCGGCGCGTCCGTCGCCGCGTCCCCGGCCGTCTTCCTCGTCCCCTCCGCCCCCGGGCCGTCGCCCGGGGACCGGTTCCTCCCGCGGGCCGCCTTGCGCAGCAGCCCTGACAGGCGCGGTCGCACGCCCACCCCCATATTCGTCATGTTGCCTATCCGGCCCGTACCCGGCGCCGTCGCTTCATACGGCCCGTACGGGCGCCGTCCCCGCTGCCGACCGTACCGGCGAGCAGCCGCCGGGTACACCGGTTACGGACACGCCGGACGGCGTACGCCCCGGCCCGCGCCCCCGGCGCGGCGTACGGGAACCCGCGCCCCGCACAGGGACCACCCCGATATGAACCGCGCGACGCGCCTGCGCACAATGGGCGCGTGCCCCTCACGACAGAGCCGCAGCAACGACGCCGCGCCGACAGCTCCCCGTACGTCGATCTGACGCGTGCGGAGTGGAGCGCCCTGCGCGAGAAGACCCCGCTGCCGCTGACCGCTGCGGAGGTCGAGAAGCTGCGCGGTCTCGGCGACGTCATCGACCTCGACGAGGTGCGCGACGTCTACCTCCCGCTCTCCCGCCTGCTCAACCTCTACGTCGGCGCCACCAGCAATCTGCGCGGCGCGCTGAACACCTTCCTCGGCGACGCGGGCGGCGGCCACGGCGCACAGCCCGGCACCCCGTTCGTCATAGGGGTCGCGGGCAGCGTCGCGGTCGGCAAGTCCACCGCCGCCCGGCTCCTCCAGGCGCTGCTGGCCCGCTGGCCCGAGCACCCGCGCGTGGAGCTGGTCACCACCGACGGGTTCCTCTTTCCCAACGCCGAGCTGCAAGAGCGCGGTCTGATGTCCCGTAAGGGCTTCCCGGAGTCCTACGACCGCCGGGCGCTGACCCGCTTCGTCGCCGATGTGAAGTCCGGCAAGGCCGAGGTCACCGCCCCGGTTTACTCACATCTGATCTACGACATCGTGCCCGGCGAACGGCTGACCGTGCACCGCCCGGACATCCTCATCGTCGAGGGCCTGAACGTCCTCCAGCCGGCGCTGCCCGGCAAGGACGGCCGCACCCGCCTGGGCCTGGCCGACTTCTTCGACTTCTCCGTCTACGTCGACGCGCGCACCGAGGACATCGAGCGGTGGTACCTCGGCCGGTTCCGCAAACTGCGCGAGACCGCCTTCCAGAACCCGTTCTCGTACTTCCGCAAGTACACCCAGGTCTCCGAGGAGGAGGCGCTGGAGTACGCCCGGATGATCTGGCGCACCGTCAACAAGCCCAATCTCCAGCAGAATGTCGCGCCCACCCGCAGCCGCGCCAACCTGGTGCTGCGCAAGAGCGGCGACCACAAAGTGCAGCGGCTGTCCCTGCGCAAGCTCTGAACTCCGGCCCGCCGGCCGGTATTCGTACGGCGCCGGTGCGGCGCGCGCCCCGGCCCGCCAACGCGAAACGGGCGGGTTCCCGGCCGTAATGGCCACGAACCCGCCCGCGAGGCAACCGTCCGGCGCCCCGTCCCGCACCGGGCGGACCCGGCGCCGTCCGGTCAGCCGAGCGCCGACTTCACCGCGTCCGCGAGCCGCCCCGCGACGGCCCGCGCCTGCTCGATGTCCGCGGCCTCGACCATCACCCGTACGAGCGGCTCGGTGCCGGACGGACGGAGCAGCACCCGACCGGTCGCACCCAGCTCCCGCTCCGCCTCGGCGACCGCGGTGGTCAGCTCGGGCGAGGTGGCCACCCGCGACTTGTCGACGTCCGGGACGTTGATGAGGATCTGCGGCAGCCGCTCCATGACGCCCGCCAGCTCCCCGAGGGACCGGCCGGTGGCCGCGACCCGGGCGGCCAGCATCAGACCGGTCAGCGTGCCGTCACCGGTCGTGGCGTGGTCCAGCACGATGACGTGCCCGGACTGCTCACCGCCCAGCGCGAAGCCGCCCGCCTTCATCTCCTCCAGGACGTAGCGGTCGCCGACCCCGGTCTGCACGAACTCGATGCCCTCGCGCTCCATGGCCAGCTTGAAGCCCAGGTTGGACATGACGGTGGCGACGACGGTGTTCTTGCGCAGCACACCGGCCTCGCGCATACCGAGCGCGAGGACGGCCAGGATCTGGTCGCCGTCGATCTCGTTGCCCGCACCGTCCACGGCCAGGCAGCGGTCCGCGTCACCGTCGTGCGCCACACCCAGGTCGGCGCCGTGCTCGACGACGGCCTCGCGCAGCAGCCGCAGATGGGTGGAGCCGCAGCCGTCGTTGATGTTCAGGCCGTCGGGCTCGGTGCCGATGGGGATGACCTCGGCGCCGGCCCGCGCGAACGCCTCGGGCGAGACCCGCGCCGCCGCGCCGTGCGCACCGTCGATGACGATCTTCAGCCCGTCCAGGCGGTTGGGCAGCACGCCGATCAGGTGCGCGACGTAGTTGTCGAAGCCCTCGTCGTACACCGTCACCCGGCCCACCCCGGCGCCGGTCGGCCGCTCCCACGGCTCACCGGTGCGGTGCGAACGGTAGGTCTTCTCGATACGGTCCTCCAGCTCGTCGGCGAGCTTGTGGCCGCCGCGGGCGAAGAACTTGATGCCGTTGTCGGGCATCGGGTTGTGGCTGGCGGAGAGCATCACGCCGAGGTCCGCGCCGAGCGATCCGGTCAGATACGCGACGGCCGGGGTCGGCAGCACGCCCACCCGCAGCACGTCCACGCCGGCGCTGGCCAGCCCCGCGACGACGGCGGCTTCCAGGAACTCTCCCGACGCACGCGGATCGCGTCCGACCACCGCCACCGGCCGGTGACCTTCGAAGGTGCCCGCTTCGGCGAGCACATGCGCCGCAGCGACCGACAGACCGAGCGCGAGCTCCGCCGTCAGATCCGCATTGGCGACACCGCGCACACCGTCCGTGCCGAAGAGTCGTCCCACTGGTGTCCTCCGAGTAGATGAGCTTGGACCAGAACCTGAAGTCCAGGTATACGCCCCTGGTCGCGGATAGCCGAACGCCCCGGCAGCACGGAAGTGCCACCGGGGCGTTCGCCAAGAGCTGCCGTCGCAGCGAGCGCGATTAGCGCTTGCTGTACTGGGGCGCCTTGCGGGCCTTCTTGAGACCGGCCTTCTTGCGCTCGACCGCACGGTCGTCGCGCTTGAGGAAGCCGGCCTTCTTCAGCGGGGCGCGGTTGTTGTCGACGTCCGCCTCGTTCAGCGCACGGGCGACGCCCAGACGCAGCGCACCGGCCTGGCCGGAGATGCCGCCACCGGAGATCCGGGCGACGACGTCGTAGCGGTTGTCGAGCTCCAGCACCTTGAAGGGCTCGTTGACTTCCTGCTGGTGCACCTTGTTGGGGAAGTAGCCCTCAAGGGTGCGACCGTTGATCTTCCACTGACCGGTGCCCGGAACGATCCGGACGCGGGCGATGGCGTTCTTGCGACGGCCCAGGCCGGCGGCCGGCTGGGGGTCGCCGAAACGGGAGGCGAGGGACTCGGAGGTGTACTCCGACTCGACGACCTCGGTCTCGGTGGTGTACTCCTCGACGGCCGTCTCTTCGTCGAGGACGGGGGTCTCAGGGGTGGTCTCGGCCACGATGCTCCTCAGATTCTTTTCGTCTTAGGGGGTGGCCGGACTTACTGCGCGACCTGGGTGATCTCGAACGGGACCGGCTGCTGCGCAGCGTGCGGGTGCTCGGCGCCCGCGTAGACCTTCAGCTTCGAGAGCATCTGACGGCCGAGGGTGTTCTTGGGGATCATGCCCTTGATGGCCTTCTCGACGGCCTTCTCGGGGTTCTTCTCAAGCAGCTCGTCATAGCGGACGGAGCGCAGGCCACCCGGGAAACCGGAGTGGCGGTAGGCCATCTTCTGGCTCCGCTTGTTGCCGGACAGGTGCACCTTCTCGGCGTTGACGATGATGACGAAGTCACCCATGTCAACGTGCGGCGCGTACACCGGCTTGTGCTTGCCCCTCAGGAGGGACGCGGCCTGGGAGGCCAGACGGCCCAGGACAACGTCCTGCGCGTCAATGATGTGCCACTGGCGCTGGACATCGCCGGGCTTGGGGCTGAACGTACGCACGGTCGTAGCCTTCGCTTCTTCAGTGATGGGGTCTCCCCGAGCCCGCGAGGGCCGGGAGGACGGGTCCTGTACTGGTCACCACGGTCGATCACACCAGCTGTGGCGGTACTACGGGTGACGCAACCCGATCGAACGCCGCTGGTCATCGGCCTGGTGGACCGGCGTAAGGGCCCCTCACGTGAGATAGAGCAAGCCAATACGCATAACGAACTGGCAGAATACCGGCCCGCCCCCGGCCGGGTCAAAACGCGCCCCGAACCCCCGTACGAGCACGGCCGCGCCACCCCCTCGCCCGGCCGCCCCGGCTACCGCTTCCGCGCCACCCGGCGCTCGTCCCAGACCGGCTCCGGCGTCTCCCGCACCCGGCCGTCCTGCCCGAAGACCAGATAGCGGTCGAAGGAGCGGGCGAACCACCGGTCGTGCGTCACGGCCAGCACCGTCCCCTCGTACGCCTCCAGCCCCTCCTGCAGCGCCTCCGCCGACTCCAGGTCCAGGTTGTCCGTCGGCTCGTCCAGCAGCAGCGCCGTGGTGCCCGACAGCTCCAGCAGCAGGATCTGGAAGCGCGCCTGCTGACCGCCGGAGAGCCGCTCGAAGCGCTGCTCGGCCTGGCGCTCCAGCTCATATCGGCGCAGCGCGCTCATCGCCCTGCCGCGGTCCTTGGCGTGCTCGGTCCACAGGATCTCCAGCAGCGTGCGCCCCTCCAGCTCGGGATGGGCGTGCGTCTGCGCGAAATGGCCCGGGACGACGCGGGCGCCCAGCTTCCACCCGCCCGTGTGCGCCACGTCCTCCCCGGCCAGCAGCCGCAGGAAGTGCGATTTGCCGGAGCCGTTGGAGCCCAGCACGGCCACCCGCTCGCCGTAGAAGACCTCCAGGTCGAACGGCTGCATCAGCCCGGTCAGCGTCAGGCCCTCACAGGTGATCGCGCGCACGCCGGTCCGGCCGCCGTGCAGCCGCATCGTGATCTCCTGCTCGCGCGGCGGCTCCGGCGGCGGGCCGATCTCCTGGAACTTGCGCAGCCGGGTCTGCGCCGCCTGATAGCGCGAGGCCATCACATCGCTGCGCGCCGCGTACTGCTGCATGTCCAGCACCAGCCGCTTGAGCTGCGCGTGCTTCTCGTCCCAGCGCCGCCGCAGCTCCTCGAAGCGCGCGAACCGCTCCTTGCGCGCCGCGTGATACGTCGCGAAACCGCCGCCGTGCACCCAGACCTCGGAGCCCGTGGGGCTCGTCTCGACGCTGACGATCTTCTCCGCGGCGCGGGCCAGCAGCTCCCGGTCGTGGCTGACGAACAGCACCGTCTTCTTCGTCTCGCGGAGCCGGTCCTCCAGCCACCGCTTGCCCGGCACGTCCAGATAGTTGTCCGGCTCGTCCAGCAGCAGCACCTCGTCCGCACCGCGCAGCAGCGACTCCAGCACCAGCCGCTTCTGCTCACCGCCGGAGAGCGTGCGCACCTGGCGCCACTGCGCCTTCTCGTACGGGATGCCGAGGGCGGCCATCGTGCACATGTCCCAGACCGTCTCGGCCTCGTAGCCGCGCGCCTCCGCCCAGTCACTGAGCGCCTGCGCGTACGCCATCTGCGCGGCCTCGTCGTCCGAGGTCATGATCGCCAGCTCCGCGGCGTCCACCGCCGCGGCCGCCGTCCGGATCCGCGGCGACGCCACGGAGACCAGCAGGTCACGCACGGTCCGCTCATCGCGCACCGAACCGACGAACTGCGGCATCACGCCCAGCCCCCCGCTGACCGTCACCGACCCCCCGTGCGGCTGCAGCTCCCCCGCGATCAGCCGCAGCAGCGTCGTCTTGCCGGCGCCGTTGGCCCCCACCAGCGCCACCGACGCGCCCTCGCCCACCCGGAAGGACACGTCCCCCAGCAGGACCCGCCCGTCCGGCAGGTAGTACTCCAGATGCCCGGCCTCCACATGTCCCATGGTCTGGATTGTCACCGCCCGGCACCCTTTCGGCCAAGCGCATTAAGATGCGCGCCATGAGCTTTGGGCAAGGGGGGCCGTTCGGCGGTCCAGGGGGATCCACGCCGGACTGGGACGCACTCGCCGACGAGAGCGCGACACGCTCCCGGCGCAGGCGCTGGCTGCTGATCGGAGGCGGCGCCCTCGCGGCGCTCGCGGTCGCCGCCATCGTCGCCACCGCCGTCATCACCAGCGGCAAGGACAGCAAGGCGACCGCCCTGCCCGCGGCCCCCGACCTGCCCAAGGAACCGACCGCCAAGCCGTCCTTCCCGGATGTCTCGGTGCCGCCCCCGCCGGACCCCCGGGACTACATCTCCGACCCGGCGAAGGACACCGCGCCGCTCACCCCCGCCACCCTCTTCCCCGACGAGAACATGATCGTCGGCGAGCACAGCTACCCGCGCGCGACGGCCTCCGCCACCACGGACTGCACCGCCGCCGCCCAGGGCGCGCTCGGCTCCCTGCTCGCCGGCAACGGCTGCACGCAGGTGCTGCGCGCCACCTACGCCAAGGACGGCGTCGCGGTCACCGTCGGCGTCGCGGTCTTCCCCACCCCGGCCAAGGCCGCCAAGGTCAGGGACCAGACCAAGCCCAATCTCGCCCCGCTGGTCGGTGGCGGGGTGCCGGCCGCCTTCTGCCAGGGCACCCGCTGCCGTACGACCACCAACGCCACCGGCCGCTACGCCTACTTCACGATCTCCGGCTACACCGACGGCAAGGCCGTCACCGAGTCCGAGACCCTGGCCCAGCAGATCGGCCGGGACGGCGCCTCGTACGCCTTCACCCGGATCACCCAGCGCGGCAAGGACCAGGCCGCGAAGGCCGCGGAAGAGCAGCTCAAGTCGCAGTCCTGACGGCGAGGGCCGGGCCCCGGGCCCGCCGGGGAGCACTCCCGGCTGCCGGGGCCCCGCGCCCGCCTCAGCAGCAGCCGCGCCCCGGCAGCGTCCGCTTGTTCCGCGCCTCCTGGTTGCGCGCCATCAGCAGCTCGTCGGCCGGATAGCCGACCTCCTCCAGCGTCAGCCCGTGCGGCCGCACCACGTGCACCGCCGAGTCCCGCACCCCCGCCGCCAGGACCTTCCCGGCCCACTCCACCGGCCGGTGCCCGTCCCCGACGAACAGCAGCGCGCCCACCAGCGACCGCACCATGTTGTGACAGAACGCGTCCGCCCGCACCGTCGCCGTCACGATCCCGTCCGCGTCCCGCACCCAGCTCAGCTCCTGGAGCGTGCGGATCGTCGTGGCACCCTCGCGCCGTTTGCAGTACGCCGCGAAGTCGTGCTCCCCCAGCAGCGCCCGGGACGCCGCGTTCATCGCCGCGACGTCCAGTGCCCAGTCGTGCCACAGCACATGGCCGCGCAGCAGCGGGTCCACGCCCCCGGGGTGATCGCTCACCCGGTACGCGTACCGGCGCCAGATGGCCGAGAACCGCGCGTTGAACCCGTACGGCGCCTCCGCGACCCGCCACACCCGGATGTCCTTGGGCAGCCGCCCGGCCAGCCGGCGCCGCAGATGCTCACCGTGCTCGGCCCACACCGCCTGCGGCAGGTCCACATGCGCCACCTGGCCGCGTGCGTGCACCCCGGCGTCCGTCCGCCCCGCGACGGTCAGCTCGTACGTCTCCTGTGACCGGGTCACGGTCCGCAGCGCGGTCTCCAACTCCCCCTGGACGGTGCGCCGTTCGCGCTGCTTCGCCCAGCCGGAGAAGTCCTTCCCGTCATACGAAAGATCCAGCCGCACCCGGACGTATCCGGGCTCCACCTCATCACTCACACCGCACTCCTCTCACACCCCGCACGCCACACATCTACTACCTGCCAACCTGCCGACCCGCCCGGACAAACGGAACGGGCCCGCTCCCCCGAAAGGAAACGGACCCGTCCGCGACACAGTCAGCCTCAGGCGTCCTTGGACTCCTCGGCCGGCGCCTCGTCGGCCTTGGCCGCAACGGCCTCGTCCTTCTTCAGCGCGTCTTCCTTGACCGCACGCTTGGTGGCGGCCTCGGCCTCACCGGTGGCCTGCTGGGCCACGGTCAGGGCCTCCACCAGCTCGATGACGGCCATGGGAGCGTTGTCGCCACGGCGGTTACCGATCTTGGTGATCCGGGTGTAGCCACCCGGGCGGTTCTCGAACCGCGGACCGATCTCGGTGAAGAGCGTGTGCACGACGCTCTTGTCCGAGATCAGCTGCATGACCTGACGGCGGTTGTGCAGGTCGCCCTTCTTCGCCTTGGTCACCAGACGCTCGGCGTAGGGGCGCAGCCGGCGCGCCTTGGCCTCGGTCGTCTTGATGCGACCGTGCTCGAAGAGAGCGGTGGCCAGGTTGCGCAGCATGAGCCGCTCGTGGGCGGCGCCGCCACCCAGACGAGCACCCTTGGCGGGCTTCGGCATGTGTTTCTCCTTCATTGCTGCACCGGCCGTATCAGGTACCGGTGTCAGTTCCCGCGAGGCGGCCGCCCCGCGGAAGATTCACGAGCCCGCGGCTCAGTACTGCTCGGTCTCCACGAACCCGGCGTCCGCGTCGTCGTCGGCGCCGAAGGCGTCGGCGGCGGCGGTCGGGTCGAATCCGGGCGGGCTGTCCTTGAGCGCCAGGCCCATACCGGCCAGCTTCGCCTTGACCTCGTCGATCGACTTCGCACCGAAGTTGCGGATGTCGAGCAGGTCCGCCTCGGAGCGGGCGACGAGCTCGCCCACCGAGTGGATGCCCTCGCGCTTGAGGCAGTTGTACGACCGAACGGTGAGCTCCAGCTCCTCGATCGGCAGCGCCAGGTCGGCGGCCAGGGCGGCGTCCGTGGGCGAGGGGCCCATGTCGATGCCCTCGGCGTCGATGTTGAGCTCGCGCGCCAGACCGAACAGCTCGACCAGGGTCTTACCGGCCGACGCCATGGCGTCGCGCGGACGCATGGCCTGCTTGGTCTCGACGTCGACGATCAGCTTGTCGAAGTCGGTGCGCTGCTCGACACGGGTCGCCTCGACCTTGTAGGTGACCTTGAGCACCGGCGAGTAGATGGAGTCGACCGGGATCCGGCCGATCTCCTGGCCCACCTGCTTGTTCTGGACGGCGGAGACATAGCCGCGACCGCGCTCGACGGTCAGCTCCATCTCCAGCTTGCCCTTGCCGTTGAGCGTGGCGAGGACCAGGTCCGGGTTGTGCACCTCGACACCGGCCGGGGGCGCGATGTCGGCAGCGGTGACCAGGCCGGGACCCTGCTTGCGCAGGTACATCACGACCGGCTCGTCGTGCTCCGAGGAGACGACCAGCTGCTTGATGTTGAGGATGAGGTCGGTGACGTCCTCCTTGACGCCCGGCACGGTGGTGAACTCGTGCAGGACACCGTCGATGCGGATGGACGTGACCGCCGCACCCGGAATCGAGGAGAGGAGCGTACGACGCAGGGAGTTGCCGAGGGTGTAGCCGAAGCCCGGCTCCAGCGGCTCGATCACGAACCGTGAGCGGTACTCGTCGACGACCTCTTCGGTCAGCGAGGGGCGCTGAGCGATCAGCATGTTTCGATCCTTCAGTCGTGGGCGCCCGCTATTTGACGCCCTCTGTACTACATAAGGGTACGGGCGGTACGGCGCCAATGGCTCCGTACCGCCCGGACCATTGAGCTGCTACTTGGAGTAGAGCTCAACGATCAGCTGCTCCTGCACCTGGGTGTCGATCACCGGGCGCTCGGGCAGGGAGTGCACGAGGATCCGCAGGTTCGACGGGATCGCTTCCAGCCACGCCGGAACGGTCTTGTCGCCTGCCTCGGCCTGCGCCACCGCGAACGGGGTCAGGTTCCGGGAGCCCTCGCGGACCTCGATGATGTCGTTCGCAGCCACACGGGCCGACGGAATGTCGGTCTTGCGGCCGTTCACGTTGATGTGTCCGTGACGGACCAGCTGACGGGCGTGGTCGCGGGACTTGGCGAAGCCGGCCCGGTAGACCACGTTGTCGAGACGAGTCTCAAGGATGCGCAGAAGGTTCTCACCGGTCTTGCCGGACTTCTGGTTCGCTTCCTTGTAGTAGTTCACGAACTGCTTCTCAAGGACACCGTAGATACGGCTGCACTTCTGCTTCTCACGAAGCTGGAGCAGGTACTCGCTGTCCTTGGTGCGCCCGCGTCCGTGCTCACCCGGGGGGTAAGGACGGATCTCGATCGGGCACTTTGCGCTCTCACACTTGCTGCCCTTGAGGAACAGCTTCTGCTTCTCCCGACGGCAACGCTTGCAGTCGGCCCCGGTGTAACGCGCCATATTGTCTTGTCTCCTACTTCAGCTGGTCAGACGCGGCGGCGCTTGGGCGGGCGGCATCCGTTGTGCGGGGTGGGGGTGACGTCCTGGATCGAACCCACCTCGAGGCCGGTGGCCTGGAGGGAGCGGATCGCGGTCTCACGGCCGGAGCCGGGACCCTTGACGAAGACGTCGACCTTGCGCATGCCGTGCTCCTGCGCGCGGCGGGCGGCCGACTCGGCGGCCATCTGCGCGGCGAAGGGGGTGGACTTGCGCGAGCCCTTGAAGCCGACGTGGCCGGCAGAGGCCCAGGAGATCACGTTGCCCGTGGGGTCGGTGATCGAAACGATGGTGTTGTTGAACGTGCTCTTGATGTGAGCGTGCCCGTGGGCGACGTTCTTCTTCTCCTTGCGGCGCACCTTCTTGGCGCCGGCCGTACGGCCCTTCGGAGGCATGAATTTCTCCCGTGGAGGTGGTCGGTCCTACTACTCGGACCGCGGTGACCTGCGATGACCTGGAGGTCGCCCTCCGGAACACCGCAGTGCGTCCGGTGAGGACTACTTCTTGCCCGGCTTCTTCTTGCCGGCGATCGCGCGACGCGGACCCTTGCGGGTACGGGCGTTCGTGCTGGTGCGCTGACCGTGCACCGGCAGACCGCGACGGTGACGCAGACCCTGGTAGCAGCCGATCTCGACCTTGCGGCGGATGTCGGCCTGGATCTCGCGACGGAGGTCACCCTCGGTCTTGAGGTTGTTGTCCACGTACTCGCGGATCTTGACCAGGTCTTCCTCGGCCAGGTCGCGGACCCGGGTGTCCGGGTTCACGCCGGTGGCGGCGAGGGTCTGCTGGGACAGCGTCCGCCCGATACCGAAGACGTAGGTGAGGGCGACCTCCACACGCTTTTCGCGCGGGAGATCAACGCCTGCGAGGCGTGCCATTGATGTGGCTCCTGATGGCTATTCGGAGGTCTTCCGCAGCACCTTTCCCGTAAGACTCTGAAGAATTACGAGCCGGGTCCCCGGCCTCCGAGCCGAGGGTGTCGTCCCCACGCGACAGATGCGGGGGTCGGGTGACTGCTTATGTACGTATGTGCTTGCGTCGCGCGAAGAACTGCGAAATGCAGGTCGGTCGGCGTGCGTCAGCCCTGGCGCTGCTTGTGGCGCAGGTTGTCGCAGATGACCATGACCCGGCCGTGACGGCGGATCACCTTGCACTTGTCGCAGATCTTCTTGACGCTCGGCTTGACCTTCATGGGATGTGAGGTTCTCCGGGTCAGTGCCGTCACCCCACGGGAGCGGGGCGGCGACAAGATCTACTTGTAGCGGTAGACGATCCGGCCACGCGTCAGGTCGTACGGAGAGAGCTCCACCACGACCCGGTCATCCGGGAGGATTCGGATGTAGTGCATCCGCATCTTGCCACTGATGTGCGCGAGGACCTTGTGACCGTTCTGGAGCTCCACCTTGAACATCGCGTTCGGCAGAGACTCGATCACGGTGCCCTCGATCTCGATGGCACCTTGCTTCTTGGCCACGCTTCGCCTTTCGAATCGGCTACCTTGATCGACTCCCCTGCCGCACCTGCTCCGCAAAGCGGGCACACGGATGCACGAGAGCCGACGCGTCAGTCTACGTCAGTGCACACGAAAAGACGAATCCACGATTATTGCCCACGGAAGGCGATCGTTAAGCGTGGGGGAATCCCCTGGTCATGGGGAATCCCCTGGTCATTAAGACCTTGCGGACGGGTCCGGGGCGGTGGTGATGCCCAGCTCGGCGAGTTTGGCCTTGCCGCCGTCCACCGCGGTCAGCACCAGCGGGCCGTTCTCGGTCAGCGCGACCGAGTGCTCCCAGTGCGAGGACCAGCTGCCGTCGTTCGTCTTGACCGTCCACTCGTCGTCCAGGACGTGCGTCTTCGCGGTGCCGAGATTGACCATCGGCTCGATCGCGATGCAGAAACCGGGCACCAGCTTGGGGCCCCGGCCGCGCTTGCGGTCGACGTAGTTCAGCAGGTGCGGGTCCATGTGCATCTGCGATCCGATGCCGTGGCCGCCGTAGTCCTCGACGATGCCGTACTTACCGCCGGCCGGCCGCGGCTGGCGGCGGATGTAGCCCTCGATGGCCTTGGAGATGTCCACCAGCCGGTTGCCCTTGGCGACCGCCGCGATGCCCGCCCACATCGACTCCTCGGTCACCCGGCTGAGCTCGACCAGCTCCGCGGAGTGACCGGACCCGACGAAGGCGGTGTACGCCGCGTCGCCGTGCCAGCCGTCGATGATCGCACCGCAGTCGATGGAGATCAGGTCGCCGTCGCTCAGCACGGTCTCCGTGTCGGGGATGCCGTGCACCACGACATCGTTCACCGAGGTGCAGATCGTCGCGGGGAAGCCGCCGTACCCCAGGAAGTTCGACTTCGCACCGTGCTCGGCCAGCACCTTGCGTGCCGCCTCGTCCAGGTCCTTGGTCGTGGCGCCCGGCACCGCGACCTCACGGGTCGCCGCGTGGATGGCGGCGACGACCAGCCCCGCCTCGCGCATCTTCGCGATCTGCTCCGGGGTCTTGATCTCCACCATGGCGGCTGACGCCTTCCTGAACCGACGACTACGACACTGCGTTTCACGCGTCGGCCGACCGCCGCGCGGGCGCGCCCGCCCTGTACACGATACGGCCGCGGCGCCCTGCCGGGCATCGCGGCCGTATCGGAGTGTGTGCGGCCCTACTCGCCGCGGCCCAGCGCGGCCATCGCCCGCCGGGTGACCTCATCGACCTTGCCGAGGGCCGGGATCGTGATGACCAGGTCCTGGCTCTTGTAGTAGTCGATGATCGGCTCGGTCTCCGTGTGGTAGACCTCCAGGCGCTTGCGCACCGTGTCCTCGCGGTCGTCGTCGCGCTGGTAGAGCTCGCCGCCGCAGGTGTCGCAGACACCCTCGGTGGCCGGCTTCTGGTACTCGACGTGGAAGACGTGCGCCGAGTTGCTGCGGCAGATACGCCGACCGGCGATCCGCTTGACGACCTCGTCCTCGGGGACCTCCAGGTCGAGCACCGCGTCCAGCGCGATGCCCTTGCCCTTGAGGAAGCCGTCGAGCGCCTCGGCCTGCTTGAGGTTGCGCGGGAACCCGTCCAGCAGGAACCCGCCGGCCGTGTCCGGCTGCTCCAGACGGTCCTCGGCCATGCCGATCGTGACCTCGTCCGGCACCAGGTTTCCGTCGTCCATGTAGGACTTCGCCCGAACACCCAGCGGCGTGCCCTCGCTGATGTTGGCGCGGAAGAGGTCGCCCGTGGAGATGTGCGGGATCGCGAGGTTGCCGGCGAGGTACGCGGCCTGCGTACCCTTGCCCGCTCCCGGGGGTCCGACGAGGACGATTCGCATCAGCGGAGGAACCCTTCGTAGTTGCGCTGCTGAAGCTGGCTCTCGATCTGCTTCACGGTCTCCAGACCCACACCCACGATGATCAGGATGCTCGTCCCGCCGAACGGGAAGTTCTGGTTCGCCTGGAACAGCACCAACGCCACTGTTGGTACGAGTGCGATCAGCCCCAGGTACAGCGAGCCCGGCCACGTGATCCGGTTGAGCACGTAGCTGAGGTACTCGGCCGTCGGGCGACCAGCCCGGATGCCCGGGATGAAGCCACCATACTTCTTCATGTTGTCGGCAACTTCTTCGGGGTTGAAGGAGATCGCGACATAGAAGAAGGCGAAGAAGACGATCAGCAGGAAGTACGTAACGATGTAGACCGGGTGATTTCCCTTGGTGAAGTTGGTGGCGATCCAGGTCGCCCACGCCGCCTTCGACCCGCTGAACTGTGCGACCAAGGCCGGAATGTAGAGCAATGACGACGCGAAGATGACGGGAATCACACCGGCCTGATTCACCTTCAGCGGGATGTACGTGGACGTACCGCCATAGGACCGGCGTCCGATCATCCGCTTCGCGTACTGGACCGGAATGCGCCGCTGGGCCTGTTCGACGAAGACCACCAGGGCCACCATCGCCAGTCCCACCAGGATGACCGCGATGAACTCGACCCAGCCGTCGGCGAGCTTGCCGGTGAGCTTGATCTGCCACAGCGCGCCCGGGAAGCTGGCGGCGATCGAGATGAACATCAGGATCGACATGCCGTTGCCGATACCGCGGTCGGTCACCATCTCACCGAGCCACATCACCACGGCCGTACCGGCGGTCATCGTGATGACCATCGTGATGGTGGTGAACATCGAGTCGTTGGGCACGATCTCGCTGGCGACCGGGCAGCCCTGGAAGAGCGCACCGCTGCGGGCGGTGGCCACCAGTCCGGTGCCCTGGAGGATCGCGAGCGCGATGGTCAGATAGCGGGTGTACTGGGTGATCTTCGCCTGGCCGGTCTGGCCCTCTTTCTTGAGGGCTTCCAGCCTGGGGATCACCACGGTCAGCAGCTGGAGGATGATGCTCGCCGTGATGTACGGCATGATCCCCAGCGCGAAGATCGTGATCTGGAGCAGCGCGCCGCCGCTGAACATGTTCACCAGGGCGAACAACTGGTTGTTGGCGCCGGTCTGCTTCACGCAGGCTTCGACGTTCGCGTAGTTCACCCCGGGGATCGGGACATGCGCGCCGATCCGGTAGAGCACGATGATGCCCAACGTGAACAGCAGCTTCTTGCGCAGGTCGGGCGTCTTGAACGCTCGGGCGAACGCGGTGAGCACGGTGCCTCCTGCGCCTCCCGCCTCGGGTGCGAGAGGTGACGGTCTTGAGGATCGACGGATACATAGCGGCCGAATGCCGCACAGCCACAGGCCGTGCGGCGGGGCCCGGAGGTCGCCCTCCGGAAAACAACAGTGCATGCCACCTTACCGGCGACCATGCCCCCTTGGAACGACCAACCGGGGATGCCCCAAACGATGGGCATCCCCGGTCAGTTGAACCAACGAACTCAGATCAGTTCGGTGACGGTGCCGCCGGCAGCGGCGATCTTCTCCTTGGCGGGGCCGGAAACGGCGTCAACCGTCACCTGCAGCGCCACGGAGACCTCGCCGGCGCCGAGCACCTTGACGAGCTCGTTCTTGCGAACCGCACCCTTGGCGACCAGGCCGGCCACCGTGACCTCGCCACCCTGCGGGTAGAGCTCGGCCAGCTTGTCCAGGTTCACCACCTGGAACTGCTTGTGGGCGGGGTTCTTGAAGCCCTTCAGCTTCGGGAGGCGCATGTGGAGGGGCATCTGCCCGCCCTCGAAGCGCTCCGGAACCTGGTAACGGGCCTTCGTGCCCTTGGTACCACGACCAGCGGTCTTACCCTTGGACGCCTCACCACGACCCACACGGGTCTTTGCGGTCTTGGCGCCCGGGGCAGGACGGAGGTTGTGGACCTTCAGCGGGTTGTTCTCCGCCATGTCAGTCGACCTCCTCAACCGTCACGAGGTGGCGGACGGTGTGCACCATTCCGCGGAACTCGGGGCGGTCCTCCTTGACAACCGAGTCGTGCAGGCGCTTGAGCCCGAGCGACCGCAGTGTGTCTCGGTGGTTCTGCTTGCTACCGATGTAGGACTTCGTCTGCGTGATCTTGAGGTGCGCCATTACGCGGTCACCCCGGCACGCGCCCGCAGCAGAGCGGCGGGAGCAACGTCCTCCAGCGGCAGGCCACGACGGGCCGCGATCTCCTCGGGGCGCTGAAGGCCCTGAAGCGCGGTCACCGTGGCGTGCACGATGTTGATCGGGTTCGACGAACCGAGCGACTTGCTCAGCACGTCGTGGATGCCGGCGCACTCCAGAACGGCGCGCACCGGACCACCGGCGATCACACCGGTACCGGGGGAAGCCGGCTTGAGCAGGACGACGCCCGCAGCCTTCTCGCCCTGGATCGGGTGCGGGATGGTGCCCTGGATACGGGGGACCTTGAAGAAGTTCTTCTTGGCCTCTTCCACGCCCTTGGCGATGGCAGCCGGAACTTCCTTGGCCTTGCCGTAACCGACACCTACGGTGCCGTCACCGTCGCCCACCACGACCAGCGCGGTGAAGCTGAAACGGCGACCACCCTTGACAACCTTGGCGACGCGGTTGATCGCGACAACGCGCTCAACGTACGCGGTCTTCTCGGCGGCAGCGCCACCGTCGCGACCCTTCCGGTCCCGCCGCTCGCCGCCACCGGCACCGCTTCCGCGGCGCTGGGGTCCAGCCATTGGATTTACCTCTCTCTGTTACGTCCGCTAGCTCCGGAACCGGGGCTTAGAACTTCAGCCCGGCTTCGCGGGCGGCGTCCGCCAGAGCGGCAATGCGCCCGGCGTACTGGTTGCCACCGCGGTCGAACACGACGGTCTCGACGCCGGCGGCCTTGGCGCGCTCGGCGACCAGGGAACCGACCTGCTTGGCCTGGTCGCCCTTGCTGCCTTCGCCGCCACGGATCGACGCGTCGAGGTGCGACGCCGACGCGAGCGTGTGGCCCGCGATGTCGTCGATGACCTGCGCGGTGATGCCGCGGTTGGAACGCGTCACCACCAGACGCGGGCGGTCGGGCGTACCCGCGATCCGCTTGCGGATGCGGATGTGGCGCCGCTTGAGGGCCGCACCCTTGCGAGCGTTACCCTTCGCGATCTTCACACCGTATGCCATGGCTTACTTACCAGCCTTTCCGACCTTGCGGCGGATGACCTCGCCGGCGTACTTGACGCCCTTGGCCTTGTACGGGTCAGGCTTGCGCAGCTTGCGGATGTTGGCCGCAACCTCGCCCACCTTCTGCTTGTCGATGCCCTCGACGCTGAGCTTGGTCGGGGACTCGACCTTGAAGGTGATGCCTTCGGGAGCCTCGATCACGATGGGGTGGCTGTAGCCGAGCGCGAACTCCAGGTTGGAGCCCTTCGCCTGGACGCGGTAGCCGACACCGCTGATCTCGAGAGCCTTGCTGTAGCCCTGGGTCACGCCGGTGATCATGTTCGCCACCAGCGTGCGGGACAGGCCGTGCAGGGCCTTGTTCTGACGCTCGTCGTTCGGGCGGATGACGTTCAGCACGCCGTCCTCACCCTTGGCGACCTCGATGGGGGCGGCAACGGTGTGCGAGAGGGAACCCTTGGGGCCCTTCACCGCGACCGTGCGGCCATCGATGGTGACGTCCACACCAGCAGGAACCTGGATGGGCAGCTTGCCAATACGCGACATTAGCTATTCCTCCGTTCCCTGGTTACCAGACGTAGGCGAGGACTTCCCCACCCACGCCCTTCTTGCTGGCCTGCTGACCGGTCAGGAGACCGTGGGACGTGGAGATGATCGCCACGCCCAGGCCACCGAGGACCCGCGGCAGGTTGGTGGACTTTGCGTAGACCCGCAGGCCCGGCTTCGAAATCCGCTTGATGCCGGCGATCGAGCGCTCGCGGTTCGGGCCGAACTTCAGCTCGAGGACGAGGTTCTTGCCGACCTCGGCGTCCTCGACCTTCCAGCCGGTGATGTAGCCCTCCTGCTGGAGGATCTCCGCGATGTGCGACTTGATCTTGCTGTGCGGCATCACGACGGTGTCGTGGTACGCCGAGTTCGCGTTACGCAGACGAGTCAGCATGTCCGCGATGGGATCAGTCATGGTCATGAATTGGCCTTCGGCCTCTCTCGCCGGGGTTTCCTATGTGCGCCATCCCTCTCCCCGATCAGAGTCGGGACGGGTGCGGCGCGGGGACCTACGGCGTAGTAAGCGACGTTATGCGGGCGATGCCCGCGGTCGGTCTTGGGCGGCGGGGCCCAACCCTTCTACCCTACGGGACAAAGGGACGGGCCCCTACCGGCCAGATGCTTACCGAGAGCTTCAGGTAATTCCCAACTAGGGAATTACCAGGAGCTCTTGGTCACGCCCGGCAGCTCGCCACGGTGAGCCATCTCACGAAGGCACACGCGGCACAGGCCGAACTTGCGGTAGACGGAGTGCGGCCGGCCGCAGCGCTGGCAACGCGTGTACGCGCGCACAGCGAACTTCGGCTTGCGGGCCGCCTTCGCGATCAGAGCCTTCTTCGCCACGGTCAGTTCTCCTTGAACGGGAAGCCGAGGTGACGAAGCAGGGCACGGCCCTCATCGTCGTTCTGGGCGGTCGTCACCACGGTGATGTCCATGCCCCGGACCCGGTCGATCTTGTCCTGGTCGATCTCGTGGAACATGACCTGCTCCGTGAGACCGAAGGTGTAGTTGCCCCGGCCGTCGAACTGCTTGGGGGACAGACCACGGAAGTCGCGGATGCGCGGCAGCGCCAGCGCCAGCAGACGGTCCAGGAACTCCCACATGCGGTCACCG
The DNA here is from genome assembly GCA_000720995.1 of Streptomyces celluloflavus. Lineage (GTDB taxonomy): Bacteria > Actinomycetota > Actinomycetes > Streptomycetales > Streptomycetaceae > Streptomyces > Streptomyces celluloflavus. The sequence continues at coordinate 36,111 of JOEL01000031.1, read as the reverse complement.
CGGAGGGTGACGTGGGCACCGATCGGCTGGCCCTCACGCAGCTTGAACTGCGCGATGGACTTACGGGCCTTGGTGACGGCCGGCTTCTGGCCGGTGATCGTGGTGAGGTCGCGGATGGCGCCCTCGATCAGCTTGGAGTCGCGGGCGGCGTCGCCCACACCCATGTTGACCACGATCTTGGTCAGACCGGGGATCTGCATGACGTTCTCGAACGAGAACTCGTCCTTCAGCTTCCCGGCGATCTCTTCGCGGTAGCGCTGCTTGAGGCGCGGTGCGTTGGTGGTGGCAGTCATCAGATGTCCTCACCGGTCCGCTTGGCAACGCGGATCTTGTTGCCCTCGTCGTCGAAGCGGTATCCGACGCGGGTGACGACCTTCTTGCCGTCCTTCTCCACGATCAGCTGAACGTTGCTGACGTGGATGGGGGCCTCGGTCGTCACGATGCCGCCGGTCTTCGAACCACGAGCGGTCTGGCCGGCCTTGGTGTGCTTCTTGACCCGGTTGACACCCTCGACAAGGACACGGTCCTCGCGGGGGAAGGACTGCACGACCTTGCCCTGCTTGCCCTTGTCCTTACCGGTGATGACCTGGACCAGGTCGCCCTTCTTGATCTTCATCGGTTACAGCACCTCCGGCGCGAGCGAGATGATCTTCATGAACTTCTTCTCGCGCAGCTCCCGGCCCACCGGGCCGAAGATACGGGTGCCGCGGGGGTCGCCATCGTTCTTGAGGATGACGGCCGCGTTCTCGTCGAAGCGGATGTACGAGCCGTCGGGACGGCGGCGCTCCTTGACGGTGCGAACGATGACGGCCTTGACGACGTCACCCTTCTTCACGTTGCCACCGGGGATCGCGTCCTTGACGGTGGCGACAATGACGTCACCGATGCCCGCGTAGCGGCGACCGGAACCACCGAGAACACGGATGCAAAGGACTTCCTTCGCACCAGTGTTGTCGGCGACGCGCAGTCGCGACTCCTGCTGGATCACGTCTATCTCCTGATCGTCTGCCGGTTCCCGGCAGGGGCCTGACCTCTGTGAGGTGGCGGCCCCTGCCGAGCCTGGCGGAACTGACCTGAGCAGTGAGCTCAGGTGGTACTAACGGGTTTCCCTGACGGGAAGGGCCTACTTGGCCTTCTCAAGGATCTCCACGATGCGCCAGCGCTTCGTGGCCGACAGCGGCCGGGTCTCCATGATGAGGACACGGTCGCCGACGCCCGCGGCGTTCTGCTCGTCGTGCGCCTTGAGCTTGTTCGTACGACGGATGACCTTGCCGTACAGCGCGTGCTTGACGCGGTCCTCGACAGCGACGACGACGGTCTTGTCCATCTTGTCGCTGACGACGAGACCCTCGCGGGTCTTGCGGAAACCGCGGTCGTTGGTCTCAGTCACATTCTTCTCGCTCATCAGGCGCTCTCCACCGTCTCGATGCCCAGCTCGCGCTCACGCATCAGGGTGTAGATCCGGGCGATGTCCTTGCGGACGGCCTTCAGCCGGCCGTGGTTCTCAAGCTGTCCGGTCGCCGCCTGGAAGCGGAGGTTGAACAGCTCCTCCTTGGCCTCACGAAGCTTGCCGACGAGGTCCTCGTCATTCAGCTCGCGCAGCTCGGTCGCCTTGGTACCGGCCGCCATCACGACTCACCTGCCTCGCGCCGCACGATGCGGCACTTCATCGGAAGCTTGTGGGCGGCGCGGGTCAGCGCCTCCTTGGCAACCTTTTCGTTCGGGAAGGACAGCTCGAACATCACCCGACCGGGCTTGACGTTCGCGACCCACCACTCCGGAGAACCCTTACCGGAACCCATGCGGGTTTCGGCCGGCTTCTTCGTCAGCGGACGGTCGGGGTAGATGTTGATCCACACCTTGCCGCCACGCTTGATGTGACGGGTCATGGCGATACGAGCGGACTCGATCTGCCGGTTCGTCACGTAAGCGGGCGTCACGGCCTGGATGCCGTACTCACCGAAGGCCAGCTCGGTGCCACCCTTGGCCATACCACTGCGCTTGGGGTGGTGCTGCTTGCGGTGCTTGACCCTGCGAGGGATCAGCATGTCGGTCAGGCCTCCGTTCCGGGGGTCTCCGCCGGAGCAGTGGCTGCAGCCTCGGCCTTGGGGGCCTCGGCAGCGGCGCTCTGCTGCGGCTTGCGGCCGCCGCGTCCACCACGCTCGCCACGCTCGCCACCGCCGCCACCGCGACGGGGACGGTCGTTGCCGCCACCGCGGGCCGGGCGGTTACCCGCACGGGCGGCAGCGTTCTCGGCGCGGACCTCGGCGATGTTCTTGACGTCGCCCTTGTAGATCCAGACCTTCACGCCGATCCGGCCGAAGGTGGTCTTGGCCTCGAAGAAGCCGTAGTCGACGTTCGCACGGAGCGTGTGCAGGGGCACACGGCCCTCGCGGTAGAACTCCGAGCGGGACATCTCGGCGCCGCCGAGACGGCCACCGCACTGGATCTTGATGCCCTTGGCGCCGGCCTTCATCGTCGACTGCATGCTCTTACGCATGGCGCGACGGAAGGAGACGCGGGAGGACAGCTGCTCGGCGACGGCCTGGGCCACGAGCTGAGCATCGGTCTCGGGGTTCTTGACCTCGAGGATGTTCAGCTGGACCTGCTTGCCGGTCAGCTTCTCCAGTTCGCCGCGGATGCGGTCGGCCTCGGCGCCACGGCGGCCGATGACGATGCCCGGACGAGCGGTGTGGATGTCAACGCGGACGCGCTCACGGGTGCGCTCGATCTCCACCTTGGAGATACCGGCGCGCTCCATGCCCTTCGTCATCATGCGACGAATGGCGACGTCTTCCTTGACGTAGTCCTTGTACAGCTTGTCGGCGTACCAACGCGACTTGAAGTCGGTGGTGATGCCGAGCCGGAACCCGTGCGGGTTAACCTTCTGGCCCATTACCGGGTTCCTTCCTTGCTGCTGACGACCACGGTGATGTGGCTGGTCCGCTTGCGGATCCGGTAGGCACGGCCCTGGGCACGCGGACGGAACCGCTTCAGGGTCGGGCCCTCGTCGACGTACGCCTCAGTGATGACGAGGCTGCCGGCGTCGGTGTGGTCGTAGTTGTGCGCGGCGTTGGCAATGGCGCTGTCCAGCACCTTGCCAACCGGCACGCTCGCGGCCTGCGGGGCGAAACGCAGGACCGCCTGAGCCTCCGTGGCATCCATGCCACGGATAAGGTCCACCACGCGGCGGGCCTTCATGGGCGTGACGCGGATGTACCGCGCCTGGGCCCTGGCTTCCATGGTTGTCCCTTCGGTGTCAGTCATAGTCTTCGCACTCCGCCGATCAACGACGCCGCGACTTGCGGTCGTCCTTCTCGTGGCCGCGGAAGGTGCGGGTCGGCGCAAACTCGCCGAGCTTGTGGCCGACCATCGACTCGGTGACGAACACCGGGACGTGCTTGCGGCCGTCATGCACCGCGATCGTGTGGCCGAGCATGGCCGGGACGATCATGGAGCGGCGGGACCAGGTCTTGATGACGTTCTTGGTGCCGGCTTCGTTCTGGACATCCACCTTCTTGGTGAGGTGTCCGTCGACGAAGGGCCCCTTCTTGAGACTGCGCGGCATCTAAACCCGCTCCTAGCGCTTCTTGTTCGTCTTGCGGCGGCGGACGATGTACTTGTTGCTGGCCTTCTTCGGCGAGCGAGTACGACCCTCCTTCTTGCCCCAGGGCGAGACCGGGTGGCGACCACCGGAGGTCTTGCCCTCACCACCACCGTGCGGGTGGTCGACCGGGTTCATCACGACACCACGCACGGTCGGGCGGACGCCCTTCCAGCGCATACGGCCGGCCTTGCCCCAGTTGATGTTCGACTGCTCGGCGTTGCCGACCTCGCCGATCGTGGCGCGGCAGCGGGCGTCGACCAGCCGGATCTCACCGGAGGGCATACGAAGGTGGGCCATGGTGCCCTCCTTCGCCAGCAGCTGCACGGAGGCACCCGCGGAGCGGGCGAACTTCGCGCCGCCGCCGGGCCGCAGCTCGATGGCGTGGATCGTCGTACCCACGGGGATGTTGCGCAGGGCCAGGTTGTTGCCGGGCTTGATGTCGGCGCCGGGGCCGTTCTCAATCCGGGCGCCCTGGACCAGGCCGCGGGGGGCGATGATGTAGCGCTTCTCGCCGTCTGCGTAGTGCAGCAGCGCGATGCGCGCGGTGCGGTTGGGGTCGTACTCGATGTGCGCGACCTTGGCCGGCACGCCGTCCTTGTCGTGACGACGGAAGTCGATCACGCGGTAGGCGCGCTTGTGGCCACCACCCTGGTGGCGAACGGTCACACGACCGGCGTTGTTACGGCCGCCCTTGCTGTGCAGCGGGCGGACCAGCGACTTCTCCGGCGTGGACCGCGTGATCTCGACAAAGTCGGCGACGCTGGAGCCACGACGGCCCGGGGTCGTCGGCTTGTACTTGCGGATACCCATTTCTCAGTCCTCGTCCGATTCCGGACGACTCGGACTCCGTTAGGAGACCGGGCCGCCGAAGATGTCGATACGGTCGCCCTCGGCGAGGGTCACGATGGCGCGCTTGGTGTTGGCGCGCTTGCCGAAACCGGTCTTGGTGCGCTTGCGCTTACCCTGACGGTTGATCGTGTTGACCCCGGTGACCTTGACCGAGAAGACCGTCTCGACGGCCTGCTTGATCTGGGTCTTGTTCACGCCGGGCGCGACGATGAACGTGTACTTGTTCTCGTCCAGCAGCGCGTAGCTCTTCTCCGAGACAACCGGCTTGACGAGAATGTCGCGCGGGTCCGAGAAGGTCTTGCTGGTAACGGTCGCCTCAGTCATCAGGCGTCGCTCCCTTCGAGCTCAGCGGCCTTGGGACCAGCCACGAAGGACTCGAAAGCGCCCTTGGTGAAGACCACGTCGTCGGAGATGAGCACGTCGTACGTGTTCAGCTGGCCCGGCTCCAGGAGGTGCACCTGGGGCAGGTTGCGGGCGGAGAACCACGCGGCCTCGTCGCTGCGCTCGACGACCAGGAGCACGTTCTTGCGCTCGCTGACCTTGCCGAGGAGAGCCTTGGCGGCCTTGGTGGAGATCTCGCCCTCGACCACGCCGGAGACGACGTGGATGCGGCTGTTGCGGGCCCGGTCGGTGAGGGCACCGCGCAGGGCGGCGACCTTCATCTTCTTGGGCGTCCGCTGCGAGTAGTCACGCGGCACGGGACCGTGCACGACGCCACCGCCGGCGAACTGCGGCGCACGGGTCGAACCCTGGCGCGCGCGGCCGGTGCCCTTCTGGCGGTACGGCTTGCGGCCACCGCCGCGGACCTCGCCACGAGTCTTGGTCTTGTGCGTGCCCTGACGGGCCGCGGCCAGCTGCGCGACAACGACCTGGTGAATCAGCGGAATGCTGACCTTGGCGTCGAAGATCTCCGTGGGGAGCTCGACGGTCCCGGCCTTGTCGCCTGCCGGCGAAAGGATGTCAATGGTGCTCATCGTTACCTCAGGCCCCCTTGGCCGCGGTACGGACCAGGACGAGGCCGCCGTTCGGACCAGGAACTGCGCCCTTGATGAGCAGCAGACCCTTCTCCGCGTCAACGGCATGGACGGTCAGGTTCTGGGTGGTGACCCGCTCATTGCCCATACGGCCGGCCATCCGCATGCCCTTGAACACGCGGCCCGGGGTGGCGCAGCCACCGATGGAACCAGGCTTACGGTGCACGCGGTGGGCACCGTGCGACGCCTTGCCGCCATGGAAGCCGTGACGCTTCATGACGCCGGCGAAGCCCTTGCCCTTGCTCTTGCCGGTCACGTCGACCTTGACACCGGACTCGAAGGTCTCGGCGTTCACTTCCTGACCGAGGGTGTACTCGCCGGCATCGGCGGTACGGACCTCGACGAGGTGGCGGCGGGGGGTGACGTCAGCCTTGGCGAAGTGGCCCTTGAGGGGCTTGTTCACCTTGCGCGGGTCGATCTCGCCGAAGGCGATCTGGACGGAGTCGTAGCCGTCCTGGTCATTCGTACGCACCTGGGTAACGACACAGGGGCCGGCCTTCACCACGGTCACCGGGACGACACGGTTGTTCTCGTCCCAGACCTGGGTCATGCCGAGCTTCTCGCCCAGGATGCCCTTGATCTGCTTTGCCATCTGTTCCGCGCCTCTCAGAGCTTGATCTCGATGTCAACGCCGGCCGGAAGGTCCAGGCGCATCAGCGAGTCAACGGTCTTGGGCGTCGGGTCGAGGATGTCGATCAAGCGCTTGTGCGTGCGCATCTCGAAGTGCTCGCGCGAGTCCTTGTACTTGTGCGGCGACTTGATGACGCAGTACACGTTCTTCTCAGTGGGCAGCGGCACCGGGCCCGCGACCGACGCACCAGTCCTGGTCACCGTCTCGACGATCTTCTTCGCCGACGTGTCGATGACCTCGTGGTCGTAGGCCTTGAGCCGGATGCGGATCTTCTGTCCCGCCATGGCTACTCAGTAGTCCTGTCTCTCGTAACGCTCTGGGGCCCGATGCGCCGCGTTCCCTGGGGAACGCTGTCCAACCTCCGACCCACGCGGTCGGGCGTGTCGCACCCCTTCCCGTAAATCTCCATAACGGAGATCCTTCAAGAAGGAGGTTGTGGGGGAAGAACACCCACCGGGCGCCTGGCTGGTACCCCGCTGACGCTTCCCGGAAGATTCCCGTACTTCCGCCCCTGATCAGGGACGACGAATACCTGGGACTCGCTTCCGATCCTCCCGGCGGGAGGCGCGCAGCATCGGCACTCAACCGAGCAACCTGGCCAGTGTGCCATACGGGTCATGGCACTCGCCAATCGAGCCCACGAGGTTACCGCAGCCGCACGGCACCCCGTACCGGGCGACTCGCCCATCCTGCCCCGTACACGTCATTGGAATGACATGTACGAGACAGGACGGTCGGGGGGTCAGCCCCGATTCAGGGGAGTCCTAACGCGACTGCGCCCAGTCATAGAGACGGTGCGCGCTGTCACCGAAGCGCGTGGCGTAGAGCGTGGGGGCCGGTCCGCCCGCGAGCTCCTCGTCGGTGGTGGTGACGCCCACGACGGTGCCGGTGCCGGTGCGGGTGTCGAAGTGGGCCAGGTGCGGGCCGCCGCTCGACCCGGCCGACATGTCGCAGGTCTCACCCCACAGCAGGGGGACCTTGGGGCCGGGGTGGCTCGGGCCCGCGCAGTGGATCATGCGGGATCCGACGTACTTGTCCTTGGTGTCGTTGAGTCCGTTGCTCGGGTACCCGAAGGCGTGGACGAACTCGTCCGCGACGGGCTTGCCGAACCCGATCCGCTGGCTTCCGGTGACGTCCTCGATCGGCTTCCCATCAGCAGCGGGGTTCGCGACGAGGAGTCCCGTGTCGAAGCCGGCGGCGGCGACGTCCGACGATTCCGTGGTGGCCGGATCGACGTCCCAGCGGGAAGAGGTGGCCATGGCCTTGGCGCTGAAGCCGCCGAGCGGTTTCGTTCCGTTGCGGTAGCCGGGCACGAAGTAGAGGTTGTGGTTCCAGGTGTCGTCGGCGGACGGCGACCCGACGCCTCTCAGGCAGTGTGCCGCCGTGATGACGGTGCTGCGGTTGGCGCTGGTGACGACCGTCGCGGTGCAGCTGCCGTCGTAGCCGTCGGAGAAGGTGAAGAACAGGCGGCCCACGTTCTTCTCCACCGCCCCGCCGTGCGTCCACACGGCCCCGGAGTCCGGCGTGTTCGCGGGGAGCGGCCGCGGGTCGTCCGGCGTGTTGTCGTCCTTGGGCACGGGGGTGATCTCGGGGACCATGGCCCCGGCCAGCTTCATCCGCTCGGGGGTCCAGTAGGCGTTGATCCGGTCCCGCTCCGGTGCGGTCGTGGCGCCGGCGTGCGTGGTGGTGGTGTCCGGTCCCGCCGCGCCGCCGCCGGTGGACGACGGGGTGTGCGGTGCGGCGTTCGCGGCCGGCGTGACCAGTGCGACGACGGCCGCCGACACGGCGACGGTGGCGCCGATCGCGTGCCGGAGGGGCCTGCGGGTGCTGCCCGGGTGACCGGATGGGCGGTGAGGAGGTATGCGCATGCGCGGGACAGTAGCCACGGGATGTCAGCAAACGGTCAAAGAAGTGTGGAGGCGGTGTGCGCACGGCCGGTCGGCGGTTCGTACCGGACATCGACCGGCACGGCGACTGCCTCTCCCCCTACGACGAGATCGGCGATGTCCCCGGCCTGCACGCTTACCTCCGGTGGCGCGATGCCACCGCCCGCCACCGCGACGCCCTGGCCGCCGAACGCCGGGAACCCGCCCGTATCCGCAGCGAGCAGGGCATCCGGTGGGGCGCACGGACGCCCGCTCCGAAGTGCGGCCTGACCAACCCAACCGGTCTCTACGATCACGGCATCGGCGATCGAGCCGGGGCAGGTGGCCCTCATGCCGGATGGGTCTCAACGCCGCGCGTGGCGGATCTTCAACCGGCCGAACCCCATGGTCCCGGAGATCCGGATCCTCGGCCCGCCGGAGCGGGAGCGCCGCCCGGTCTTGTAGCGCGTGTCCTTCCACCCGGTGTGCAGACCGTCGAAGTCGACGATCGCGTCGCGAGGCACCGTGATCCTGGCTCTGCCGGTGCCGAGCTGCAACTCGATGTCCACCACCGGATGTTCGATGACCGCCCGGGACAGGTCCAGGTGCACCCTTCCGTATGCGGACTCCACCTTCAGGGTCCGAGGTACCCGCCATGCGCCGCGCCGCTTGATCCGTCCGCCGGCGGCGGCAATCGTGGACGTGGTACCCGCGTTCCCCTCCGGGAGCGAGGCCAGGACCGGCACCAGCTCGCTCTGCGTCTTGGCGGTGAGCACCTGGTGGAGGCGCTCCTCCATCTCCTCGCGCGAGAGGTGCCCTTCGGCGTACGCCTCCTGCACGCGCTGCACGGCCGTGTCGCGGTCGTCTTCGCCCAGCAGTTGCGGCGGGTCTTCCGGCAGAGAAGTCACCGTTTCACCCTAGTGCCGTCCCGGCGATACGGACGGGCCAAGTTCCGTAGCGGTCAAGCCGTGCGATGGGGCGGCCGACCGCTCGTCATGAGGGTCTCGGACGGCCCAACTCTGCGAACCTGTGCGTCACAGCAACTGGACCTCAACGTCGGCCGGACTGACGAAAGTTGACCAACCGCGCCGGAGGACCCCGGCAAGCGTCACGCCGGGGTCCTCCGTTGTTCAAGATCGAGTGCTTGGCGCGCTGTACCGATGCTTCCCGAGGCCGCGTCAGACCCGGGCTGCGTACGTTACGAAGTCGGCCCAGGCGTTCGGCGCGAACCTGAGGCTCGGCCCCTGCGCGTTCTTGGAGTCACGGACGTGGATGGTGGCGGGGGTGGCGGCGACCTCGACGCAGCTGTCAATTTCGGGGCCGCTGCTGTAGCTGCTCTTGAACCATGCCGGCTCGGCAGCGTCCCCGGCGGAGGGCTTCACGATCATGTGTCTCCTCTCGCTATCTCGATCGCGGAAGTACCGGATCAGACCCCGGACGCGTACGCCACGAAATCGGCCCACGCACCCGGCGTAAACCCGAGACTCGGCCCCCGCACGTCCTTCGAATCACGGACATGGACAACACCGGGGACCGTGGCAATCTCAACGCAGCTATCGCCTTCGGGGCCGCTGCTGTGGCTGCTCTTGAACCACTTCAGCTCGACGGCGTCCTCGGAAGCGGGCTTCACGATCATGTCTCTCCCAGCGCTTTCTCGATGAAGGCCGGCGATTCCTGCGAGGGCGCCCAGGGCCGTCAGTCCTGGGCCGCGTACGTCACGAACGCGGCCCAGGCATCCGGCGCAAACCCGAGATTCGGCCCCCGCACGTCCTTGGAATCACGGACGTGGACGACGCCGGGGGCCGCCGCAACCTCGACGCAGTCAGAGCCGTGCTCGTTGGTGCTGTAGCTGCTCTTGAACCACGCCAACGTGAGGCTTTCTGCGGCAACGGGCCTGCGGGTCATGTCTCTCCTCGCGCTTTCTCGGTCGCGGAGGTACCGGATCAGACCCCGGACGCGTACGCCACGAAATCTGCCCACGCACCCGGCGCGAACCCCAGACTCGGCCCCCGCACATTCTTCGAATCACGGACGTGGACGACGCCGGGGACCGTGGCGACCTCAACGCAGCTATCAGCTTCGTTGCCACTGCTGTAGCTGCTCTTGAACCACGCCAGCTCGGCAGCGTTCCCGGTGGAAGGCTTGAGGATCATGTCTCTACCAGCACTTTCTCGACGAAGGCCAGTGAATCCCGTGGTGTGAGCGCCTGCGGCTGTCAGACCTGGGCCGCGTACGTTACGAAGTCGGCCCAGGCATCGGGCGTAAACCCGAGGCTTGGCCCCTGGAGGTCCTTGGAGTCACGGACATGGACGGTGCCGGGGGCCGTAGCGACCTCAACGCAGCTATCAGCTTCGGTGCCACTGCTGTAGCTGCTCTTGAACCACGCCAGCTGCGAAGCGTCCCCGGCGGAAGGCTTGTGGATCATGTCTCTCCCAGCACTTTCTCGATGAAGGCCAGCGACTCCCGTGGAGTGAGAGCCTGGGCCCGGATGATGCCATACCGCAGATCGAGGATCCGGAGCTGCTTCGGGTCGGAGACAGGACGACCGGCGAACGCCCCCTCGGAGCGTCCCACCGCCGTACCGTCACCGAACTTCAGCATCTCGATCTCACCGTCCACTCCGGGGTGAGCCTCGCTGTGAGTCGGCATCACCTGGAGCGTGACATTGCGCAACTGCCCCACCTCCAGGAGGCGTTCGAGCTGTCGGCGCCATTCAATTGTGCCTCCAACCGGACGTCGTAGCGCAGCCTCTTCCTGCACGAAGCTGAGCGCAGGGGCAGGTGATCGGTCGAATACCGACCGCCGGGCCATGCGTGCGGCCACCCCGTGCTCCACCTCGTCTGGCGAGTACGCAGGCCGACGTGCTTCGAGCAGGGCCTTCGCATGCCCCTCCGCCTGGAGCAGGCCATGGATGCCGAGGCTTGCGTACACCGCGATCTCGACTGCCTGCGCTTCCAGCCTGGTCAGCGCCCGAACCTTCTTCGGGTACCGCACCTCCGCCACGTCCTGCTTCATCGCGGCGATCTTGCCGCCCGCACCCAGGACCTCGTCGGCTTTCTCCAGGTACTCCGGGCGCGGGATCCGCTTCCCGGTTTCGACCTTGTAGATCAGGTTCTCGCCGTAGCCGAGGGCCTCACCGAGCTCCGCCGCCCGCAGCCCCGCTCCCTCCCGCCACAGCTTCAGCTGGCGGCCTACGGATTTCAGTACCGCCTCGCCCTCGTCATCGAGACCGGGGCCCTGGTCGGGGTCGTCCACCCCGTCCGCCACCTTGCCCGTACCGCCGTCGTCCACGCTCATCGTGCCCACCTCCGACGCATCGTTGTTCATTGCGCGCGCTCACGGAAGGTCACGCTGGACGGGCCGGACAGTTCCGGACCACGCCGAGACAGTCACCGTACGTACAGGCGGCGCTACTTTTCAGCGTAAGCACACCCGGCCACGCTGAGTGATGTGAATCACGAAATCAGCGGTCAACGGCTCCTGCCACGGCCAGTCGCCGCCACCCATGCCGCCGCACCCACCCGGCAGTTCCGCGTCCAGTTGTCCGCCACCCGCCGGGGCGCCCGGCTCGCCCGGCTGCTCACGACCGAGCAACTCCGGTCCTGGGGGCTGCCGTTCGAGACGCCGGCGCAGATCGTCGCCGAGCTGGCCGCCAACGCCATCTCGCACGGACGGGTACCGGGGCGCGACTTCCGCCTCACGGTCACCGTAAAACGGAGTGCGGACGCGGAAATCGACACGATCCGTATCGAGGTGATCGACGCGCGCAGCGAGCGACTGCCGGTTCCGGAGGCCCAACAACCCACGGTAGAACAGGAGTCGGGGCGCGGGCTGCTCCTCGTCGCCGCGTTCGCGGACCGCTGGGGAACGGTGTCCGGGCCTCCGCCCTGCAAGACGGTCTGGGCGGAATGCGACCTGTCAACACGCGCCTGAGGCCCGTCAACCGGAGGCCGGAAACCTGGCCTTCGGTGATCTGGGCGCCACGGCTTCGGGACGTAAAAAGACCAAAGAACCACAGGTAGAGAACCCCAACCCACCAAACCCCACCAGCCCGCCACAGGCCCGCCGCCCGCACCGTCACCCACTCAGGTGATCCATGACCGGAAGGCTGGCCTTCGCGGCTTCCGGCGGGGCAGGCTCGGCCCCAACACCCCCTGAAACCCCAGACATGCGACGGCCCCCGGCCGGGACGGCAATCCCGATCGAGGGCCTGACCAACGAGGAAGACGAGCCCCTTCCTGATGGCTGAACAGCAGCTTAACGCGCCCTCGTACGCGCGGTACGTCGTTCGCCGATCCCTTGCCGGGGTCCGCAAAGTGACCGAATTCCAGCATCCGGGCTTCACGATCATCGGCGATCACCTCGCCCAGCACCGTGAGCTGTCCCTCACCGCTATCGGGCTGGCGACCTACATCCAGTCGCTGCCCGAAGGCGCCCCCGTCGACATCCGCACCCTCGCCGAAAAGTTCCCGGAGGGGCGCGAGCGGGTGGCCACGGCGCTGCGCGCGCTGGAGGCGTACGGCTACATCGAGCGGGTCCGCGAACGCACCGACAACGGCAAGCTCGTCACGGTGACGTACTCGTACAACAACCCCGAGGCCACCCGCGCCCGCCGCGCCCGCGAGGCCGCCGCCCGCTCCCCCCGCCGCACCACCGGCGCCCCGACCCCCGAGGAGCCCGCCCCAGCCCGGCCCACCACGGCCGAGGCCACGCCCGACGCCATGGTCGAGGCCGCCACCGACGCCATGGTCGAGGCCACGCCCGAGCCCGCACCTGGACCGGCACCTGAGCCCGCGCCCGAGCCGGTACCTGCGTACGAGCCGACGCCTGGGCCGGTGCCTCGGCCCGCTCCCGGCCCCGCTCCCCAGCCCGCACCTGGTCCGGTGCCCGAGCCCGCACTCGGCCCCGAGCCCGCATCTGAACCCGTACCCGAGCCCGCTACCGAGCCCGGACCGGTACCGCAGCCCGCTCGCGGCCCCGCTCCCGTACGCCGCGCGCATGGCGACCCCGTACGCACGACGAACCTCGACACCGCCCCCGCCCCGGAGCTCGCACCTGCATATGAGCCCGCGCCCGAGCCCGAGCCGGTACCCGCGTACGAGCCCACGCCCGGACCGGTACCTGAACCCGTACCCGAGCCGGTACCTGCGCACGAGCCCGCTCCCGTAGGCCACGCAGAGACCGCCCCCGTACGCACAGCGGACCTCGACACCGGCCCCGCTCCAGGCCCCGCCCCCGTACGCACGGCGCACGCCGCCCCCGCGCCCCGCCGCGGACCTTCCCGTCCCCGGCTCCCACTCCCCCGCCCCCGCACGTCCGAGCACCGGCAGGCGGCCGCCGCGCTCCTCGCGGAGCTGCGCCGCGCCGACCCGCGCCTGCTGCTCTCCGTGCGGGACGTGCACCGCCTCGCCCCCGCCGTGGCCGCCTGGCTGGAACGCGGCGCCGACCCCGACGCCGTACGCCACACCCTCACCACCGGCCTCCCGGCCCCGCTGCGCCACCCCGCCGCCCTGCTCGCCCACCGCCTCACCGCGCTGCTGCCGCCACGCCTCCCAGCCGCCCCAGCCGCCCCGGCCACCGGCCACCCCCACCCGTTCCAGACCTGCGACACCTGCGACCGCGCCTTCCGCGCCCCGGCCCCCGGCCACTGCCGGGACTGCCGGGAAGCCGCCGGACGAGCAGTGCCCCAGCCCCTCGCGGCCTGAGCTCGGCCAGGCTCGGCCATCCGGGTGCACCGCTGGGAGCCAGGCGCTGTACGGCTGTACGTACACCCGCGAAAACAGAGCCGGCGGAGAACACAGAAGTGCCCGCACGACCGAAGTCGTACGGGCACTTCACGAGCCAAGGCTCAGAGCCGAGGCTCACAGCTCAACCGAGCTACCGGGTCTCCCCGATCAACAATTACTTGTTGATCTTGGTGACCTGGCCGGCGCCGACGGTCCGGCCACCCTCACGGATGGCGAACTTCAGGCCCTCCTCCATGGCGACCGGCTGGATCAGCTCGACCGTCATCTCGGTGTTGTCGCCCGGCATGACCATCTCGGTGCCCTCGGGGAGGGTCACGACGCCGGTCACGTCCGTGGTACGGAAGTAGAACTGCGGGCGGTAGTTGTTGAAGAACGGGGTGTGACGGCCACCCTCGTCCTTCGACAGGATGTACGCCTGCGCCTCGAACGAGGTGTGCGGCGTGACCGAGCCGGGCTTGATGATGACCTGGCCGCGCTCGACGTCCTCGCGCTTGATACCGCGAAGCAGCAGACCGACGTTCTCACCGGCCTGGCCCTCGTCGAGGAGCTTCCGGAACATCTCGATACCGGTGACCGTGGTGGTGGTCTTCTCGGTCTTGATGCCGATGATGTCGACGGTCTCGTTGACCTTGAGGACACCACGCTCGATACGACCGGTGACAACGGTGCCACGGCCGGTGATCGTGAAGACGTCCTCGATCGGCATCAGGAACGGCTTGTCGACGTCGCGCTCGGGCTGCGGGATCGACTCGTCGACGGCCTTCATCAGGTCGAGGACGGACTTGCCCCACTCGGCGTCGCCCTCGAGCGCCTTGAGCGCCGAGACCTTGACGACCGGAACGTCGTCGCCCGGGAACTCGTACTCGGAGAGGAGCTCGCGGACCTCGAGCTCGACGAGCTCCAGGATCTCCTCGTCGTCCACCATGTCGGCCTTGTTCAGCGCGACAACGATGTAGGGGACGCCGACCTGGCGGGCCAGGAGCACGTGCTCCTTGGTCTGCGGCATCGGGCCGTCGGTGGCGGCGACCACGAGGATGGCGCCGTCCATCTGCGCCGCACCCGTGATCATGTTCTTGATGTAGTCCGCGTGACCGGGGCAGTCAACGTGGGCGTAGTGACGGCTCTCCGTCTGGTACTCGACGTGCGCGATCGAAATCGTGATACCGCGCTGGCGCTCCTCAGGAGCCTTGTCGATCTGGTCGAAGGCCGAGGCCTCGTTCAGGTCCGGGTACGCGTCATGCAGCACCTTGGTAATGGCGGCCGTGAGGGTCGTCTTACCGTGGTCAATGTGACCGATGGTGCCGATGTTGACGTGCGGCTTAGTCCGCTCGAACTTCGCCTTCGCCACTGGGGTCCTCCTGTGGAGTGGTTCTGTACGCCTTACTCATCGGCGCCAGGTGATCTTTGCTGGGGTGCCGGCTGCCGGGGCATTCCTCACGGATTGCGGGGTTTGCCCCGGCAGACGGTGTCAAGCCTAAAGCGTGTTCCGGCTAACGGGAGCAGGAACTACTCGCCCTTGGCCTTCGCGATGATCTCCTCGGCGACGTTCCGGGGAACCTCGGCGTAGGAGTCGAACTGCATCGAGTAGCTTGCGCGACCCGACGTCTTGCTGCGGAGGTCTCCGACGTAGCCGAACATCTCCGAGAGGGGAACCAGGCCCGTGACGAGCTTGGCGCCGCTGCGGTCCTCCATGGACTGAATCTGTCCACGGCGGGAGTTGATGTCGCCGATCACATCGCCCATGTAGTCCTCGGGCGTGGTGACCTCGACCTTCATCATCGGCTCCAGCAGGGCCGGGCTGGCCTTGCGGGCGGCCTCCTTGAAGGCCATGGAACCGGCGATCTTGAACGCCATCTCGGAGGAGTCGACCTCGTGGTACGCACCGTCGAGGAGCGTGACCTTGACGCCGGTCAGCGGGTAGCCGGCGAGAACACCGAACTCCATGGCCTCCTGGCAGCCCGCGTCCACGGACGGGATGTACTCCCGCGGGATACGGCCACCGGTGACCTTGTTCTCGAACTCGTACCCGTCGCCCTCAAGCGGTGCGATGGCGATCTGCACCTTCGCGAACTGGCCGGAACCACCAGTCTGCTTCTTGTGCGTGTAGTCGAGGCGCTCGACGGCCTTGCGCAGGGTCTCGCGGTACGCGACCTGCGGCTTGCCGACGTTGGCCTCGACCCGGAACTCACGGCGCATACGGTCGACCAGCACGTCGAGGTGCAGCTCGCCCATACCCGCGATGATGGTCTGGCCGGTCTCGTCGTCGGTGTGAACCTGGAACGAGGGGTCCTCTTCGGCGAGGCGCTGGATGGCGACACCCAGCTTCTCCTGGTCGCCCTTGGACTTGGGCTCAATGGCGACCTGGATGACCGGAGCCGGGAATTCCATCGACTCAAGGATCACCGGCTGCGCGGAGTCGCAGAGGGTCTCACCGGTGGTGGTCTGCTTCAGACCCATGACGGCGACGATGTCACCGGCACCCACCGACTCGATCTCCTCACGCTTGTTCGCGTGCATCCGGTAGATCTTGCCGATGCGCTCCTTCTTGCCCTTCACCGAGTTCTGCACCTGCGAGCCGGCCTCAAGGCGGCCCGAGTACACCCGGATGAAGGTGAGCTTGCCCAGGTGGGGGTCGCTCGCAATCTTGAACGCGAGAGCCGCGAGCGGCTCGTCGTCGGACGGCTTGCGGACGATGACCTCGTCCGCGTTCTTCACCGACTGGCCCTCGACATCGCCGATGTCCAGGGGCGACGGGAGGTAGCGGGCGACGCCGTCGAGCAGGGGCTGGACGCCCTTGTTCTTGAAGGCGGTACCGCAGAACACAGGGGTGACGGTCGTGGTGCCCTCAGCGCCGGTCGAGGCGATGGTGATACGACGGATCGCCTCGTGCAGCTGCTCCTCGGTGGGCTCCTGGCCCTCCAGGTACAGCTCCATCATGGCTTCGTCGTTCTCCGCGACGGCTTCGAGCAGCTTGCCGCGCCACTCGTCGGCCGCCTCGATGTGCGTGTCGGGGATGTCGACGGTGTCGTACATCTCGCCCTTGGCAGCATCCGCGGACCAGACCAGAGCCTTCATGCTGACGAGGTCGACGACACCCTTGAAGTCCATCTCGGTGCCGATCGGCAGCTGCATGACCAGCGGAACCGCGCCGAGGCGGTCCACGATCATGTCGACGCAGCGGTGGAACTCCGCGCCGGTCCGGTCGAGCTTGTTGACGAAGCAGATACGCGGAACGCCGTAGCGGTCCGCCTGACGCCAGACGGTCTCGGACTGCGGCTCAACACCGGCAACGCCGTCGAACACCGTCACCGCACCGTCGAGGACGCGCAGGCAGCGCTCCACCTCGACGGTGAAGTCGACGTGGCCCGGGGTGTCGATGATGTTGATGGTGTGGTCGACGTTGTTCAGCGGCCAGTGGCAGGTCGTCGCGGCAGACGTGATCGTGATGCCGCGCTCCTGCTCCTGCTCCATCCAGTCCATCGTGGCAGCGCCGTCGTGGACTTCACCGATCTTGTAAGAGACACCGGTGTAGAACAGGATCCGCTCGGTGGTGGTCGTCTTGCCCGCGTCGATGTGGGCCATGATCCCGATGTTGCGGACCTTGGCCAGGTCAAGCGAAGTGGTGGCCATATCGGCTCAATCTTCTCTCGGTCTCGATGTGGGTTGCGACTACCAGCGGTAGTGCGCGAAGGCCTTGTTGGACTCGGCCATCTTGTGCGTGTCCTCACGCTTCTTGACCGAAGCGCCGAGGCCGTTGGAGGCGTCCAGCAGTTCGTTCATGAGGCGCTCGGTCATGGTCTTCTCGCGACGGGCGCGGGAGTAGCCCACGAGCCAGCGGAGCGAGAGGGTGGCGGCACGACCGGGCTTGACCTCGATCGGAACCTGGTAAGTCGCGCCACCGACACGGCGGGACTTGACCTCAAGGGTCGGCTTGATGTTCTCCAGCGCGCGCTTGAGCGTGATGACCGGGTCGTTACCGGTCTTCTCGCGCAGGCCCTCCATGGCGCCGTAAACGATGCGCTCGGCGGTGGAGCGCTTGCCGTTCAGCAGCACCTTGTTGATGAGGGAGGTCACCAGAGGAGAACCGTAGACCGGGTCGATGATGACCGGGCGCTTCGGGGCGGGGCCCTTACGAGGCATTCTTACTTCTCCTTCTTGGCGCCGTAGCGGCTGCGGGCCTGCTTACGGTTCTTGACGCCCTGCGTGTCGAGGGAGCCGCGGATGATCTTGTAGCGAACACCCGGCAGGTCCTTCACACGGCCACCACGCACGAGCACGATCGAGTGCTCCTGCAGGTTGTGCCCCTCGCCCGGGACGTAGGCAGTAACCTCGATCCCACTGCTCAGCTTCACTCGCGCGACCTTGCGGAGGGCCGAGTTCGGCTTCTTCGGGGTGGTCGTGAAGACACGCGTGCACGTACCACGACGCTGGGGCGACCCCGCCAATGCGGGTGTCTTGTTCTTCTCGACCTTGTCCTGGCGGCCCTTGCGGACCAGCTGCTGGATCGTAGGCACCGTTTCTCCGGTTTCTCGTCTCGGTACAACTAACCTGGAACATCGCCGACCCACGCGGTCGGGTGTGTCGAAGGCTGCAAACCCCCACCAGAGGCGGGGAAGGCGCAGATTTCGGTGTCTCGGACCGGTAATCGGTCGACCCGGGTCCTACGTGATCTTCAGCGCACGCAGGAACCCAGGGACACCCCAGGCACAAGGTCAGAGCGTACCTACCGCATCAGTCGCGGTCAAAACAAATGCACATGCGAAGGAAACGCCGGACACGGCGATGTTGGAGCCACCGTAGTTGGCGCGGCGCCCCTACGGAAGGAAGGCGCCGCTTCTCCGTCGGATGTCGGCCACCGGCCGATCACTCATCCGTCGGGAGAAGCGGCGCCTTCCCGGCGGCCGCGGGGTATCAGCCCTGGTCGGAGCGGCCCAGGCCCTTGCGGATGGCCCGCTCCACGGCGTTGTACTCGGTGCCGGGCCCGCCGTCCACGACCAGCGTGCCCTGGGGGAAGAGCTGCGGCTGGGCGAGGAAGCGGGGCTCCTTGCCGCGGTGCTCCTGGGCGGAGTGCACGGTGAAGGGGTGGACGAGATACACGTCACCCGCCTCTCCGGTGACCAGCGCCTCCGGGCGGCCCTCGGTGCAGCTGAGCTGGTCGATGAGGGTGCGCAGGGACATGCCCGCCTCCCCGGCCGGCTCCAGCAGCGGGGGCACGTCCAGGTGGGAGCCGACGCGCACCCGGGTGGGGCCGTCGTCCTCGGTGACGTCGGAGTACAGGAAGAGGACCAGCAGGGCGCGGTCGCGGGAGCGGAGGTTGAGCCAGAAGAAGGGGTCGTTGTCGGACTGGTAGCTGCCGTCCACGTGCCAGGCGACGTCCTGGGGCGGATTCTTGTGCGGGAAGCGGATGGGGAAGGTGCCCATCGTCCGCATCGGCACCCAGCGGTCCCGGCCGACGAGCTGGTCGTAGGCGGCCCGCAGCCGCGGGGTGTTCGCCGCCTCGATGAACGGCTCCTCGCTGCTCTCCCAGACCCGTACGACCGGCTCGGTCCAGGTGGTGGGGTCGTCGGGGTCCAGGCCCGTCTCGCGCCACAGGGCGGCGCGGCACGCCTGGGCGGTCTCCTTCGAGAAGGCGTGGTCGAGCCGGATGAAACCGTTCTCGATGAACTGATCGATCTGTTCGTCCGTGAATACCGGTTCCAGCGTTTCCATCGTTCCGGCTCTCCCGTTCGTGAGGTGGGGCGGGTGGTAGGGGTGTGGCGCGGTTCAGCCGGCCGGGGTGAGGGCGGTGGCCAGCAGGGACCGCAGTCCGGGCGGACAGTCCAGGAAGGCGAAATGGGTGCCGGTGAGGGTGCGGTAGTCGCTCTCGGCGACCCGGTCCCAGCCGTGCAGCACCTGGTCGGGCGGGACGATCTCGTCGTCGCTCCAGCCGACCACCGTCACCGGTACGGGCACCGTGCGGCCGGCGGGGTAGACGTACCGGCGCTGGACCACCTGGTCGTGGCGGAGGATCTCGGCGCCCATGGCGGCCATCTCCGGGGGGATCTCGCCGCCCATCTTGCGGGCCATGGAGCGGACCTCGGCGACGAAGTCGTGGCGGTCCAGATCGACGAAGTTCAGCGGCCCGTACAGGCCCTCGTCGGGCGGGCCCCAGGAGGAGGCGATGATCCGGCGCGGCAGGGGCAGACCGCGGTCTTGCAGGTGGAAGGCGGTGTCCAGGGCGTAGGGCACCGCGCCGCAGTGGGCGAAGAAGCCGTAGGGCCGGTCGCCGAGCTCGGTGAGGAAGCCGGTGAGGGACTCGGAGAACTCGCGGTGGGTGGCCGGCCGCGGCTCGCGGAAGCGGTTCTCGCGGCCCGGGGGCTGGAGGGCGCGGATCAGGGTGCCGTCCAGGTCCCTGGGCCAGTTGCGGTACGAGGACGCTCCGACGCCGGAGTACGGGAGGCAGAGCAGGACCGGGCCGTCCCCCGCGGGGAGGGGCAGGAACGGCCAGCGGCCGGGCTTCTTGATCGCCATCGTCGCGCCGCCTCAGGCCCGGCCGACGACCAGGTCGATGCTGCGGACGCCGAGGACGCCGGGGGTCTCGTGGTAGTCCACGTTGCGGCACTCGATCGTCGCGTAGCGCTCCAGGAGCTTCGCCACGGCGATCCGGGACTCCATGCGCAGGACCGGGGCGCCGAGGCAGTAGTGGATGCCGTGGCCGAAGGAGAGGTGGGGGTTGGGGTCACGGCGCAGGTCGAAGGTCTCGCCGTGCGGGAAGGTCGCCTCGTCGCGGTTGGCGGACATGACCCAGGAGATGACCGGGGTGCCGTCGGTGACCGGGGTGCCGTCGAGTTCGGCGCCGTTCTTGGCCAGCCGGTAGGCGAAGACGACCGGCGGGTAGTAGCGGAGCGTCTCGTCGAGGAAGCCGGGGATCAGCGAGGGGTCGGCGCGCAGGTCCCGTTCGGCGTCGGGGCGCCCGCCGAGGGCCACCAGCGCGTTGCCCAGCAGGACGGTGGTGCTGACCTGGCCGCCGATGAGGATGCTGGCGGCGAGTCCGTAGACCTCGGCGTCGGAGAGCCGCTCACCGTCGATCTCGGCCGCGATCATGCGGCTGATCAGGTCGTTCCGGGGGTCCTTACGGCGTTCCTTGGCGACCTCCAGCAGGTACTCGCGCATCTGGTTGAAGGTCTCGCTCACGCTGTCGGGGACCGTGACCTCGTTGAGCTCGCCGATGGGGTTGTCGAACGCGCCGCCGGTGGCGACCTGGGCCCAGGTCCGGAAGAGCGAATGGTCCTCGGCGGGGACGCCGAGAAGCTCCGCGGTGACGATCGCGGGCAGCGGGCTGGCGAAGTTGGTGACCAGGTCGAACTCGTCGAGGCCGTCGAGGGCGCCCAGGAGGCGGTCGGTGACCGCGGCCATCCGGGACTCCATACCGGCGATGACCTTGGGGGTGAACGCCTGGTTCACCAGCGAGCGGTACTTGCGGTGCTTGGGCGGGTCGATGGTGCCGAGGTTGACGTGATCGCGCAGGCCCGGCTCGGTGGACTCGGGGACGAGGTGGCTGAAGTCGGAGGAGAAGTGGGTGGGGTCGTGGAGGATGCCGCGGGTCTGGGCGTAGCCGAGGACGTGGTAGGCGCCGGTCACCTCGTCCTGCCAGAAGTGGCTGTCCGCGCGCATCTCCCGCAGAAACGCGGCGAGCGCCGCCCCGCCGTCCGCGGTAGTGGGGATCTTGGTGCCGTCGAACGTCTTGATGGCCATGGTGCTGGGTCCGTTCTGTGTCACGTACGGGAAGGAGGCGGCGCCGGGGCGTCCCGTCAGGCCGCGCGGCCGGCGGCGACGTACTCCACGAGGGAGGCGCCCGAGCCCAGCGGACGGGTGGTGGCGTGGACCAGGCCCGCCCGGCCGGCCAGCTCGCCGTAGTGGTCCGGCGTCCGTTCCCGGCCGCCGAAGGTGACCAGCATGCTGAGGTCCACGGTGGCGTCGGGGTAGCCCGCGGCCTCGTCGCCCAGCAGCCGCTCCACGACCAGGACCCGGCCGGTGGGGCCGGCCGCCTCGGCGCACCGGCGCAGGATGCGGACGGCGTCCTCGTCGCCCCAGTTGTGCAGGACGTGCGCGAGGACGTAGCGGTCGGCGCCTTCGGGCAGCGGGTCGAAGAAGCTGCCCTCCCGGACCGCGCAGCGCTCCCGGACGTCGGAGGCGGCGATCCGCTCGCGGGCCCGTACGGCGGTGACCGGCAGTTCGACGAGCGTGCCGCGCAGGGCGGGCCGCTCGGCGAGCAGGTTCAGCAGGAGGCTGCCGGTGCTGCCGCCGACGTCGACGACGTGGGTCACCCCGGACCAGTCGTGGGCGGCGGTCACGGCCGGTGCCCAGTGGGCCGCCATGGTCTCCATCAGGCCGTCGAAGGCGGCGCCGAAGCCGGGGTCCTGGGCCGCGTCCGCCCAGACGGGGCGGCCGACGATCCGCTCGTAGACCGGGGTGCCGGTGCGTACGGCGTCCAGCAGTCCGGCGTAGGCGAGGTCCATCCGTCCCACGCCGTCGAGGTCGAGCCAGTCGCGCATCCGGGCGGGGTGCTCGGAGGTGAGGAAACCGGCGGCGTCGGTGGTGGCGAAGGTGCCGGGCTCGGGCTCGGTGAAGAGGCCCTTGGTGGTCAGCAGGCGCAGCAGGCGGACCAGGGCCTCCGGGTCGGTGCCGCTCGCGTCGGCGAGCCGCGCCACCGGTACCGGGCCGTCGGCCAGCAGGTCGGGCAGGCGCAGGGTGGCGGCCACCCGGATCGCCATCGGGGAGACGATGTCGCAGAGCGCGGCGAGCTGCGCCGGGTCGAGGGCGGCGGGCTGCCCGGCGGGGGCGGTGTCATTGCCAGAAGACGTCATGGGTTCTTTTCCTAGGAGGTTGCCGAGCGGAGCTTGGCGCGGACCGGCAGCCGGGTCAGGCCGTTGATGAAGTTGGAGGCCAGGTGCTCGACCGGGCCGTCCAGCTCGAACTGCTCGAATCCCGCGGCCAGTTCCTCGACCAGGACGTTGAGCACCGCGCGGGCCGCCGGGGCGCCGATGCAGTAGTGGGCGCCGAGCGAGAAGGCGATGTGCTTGTTGGGCTTGCGGTCCGGCAGGAAGGCGTAGGGGTCCGCGAAGACCTCGGCGTCGCGGTTGGCCGAGCCGATCCAGGCCGCGACGATGTCGCCCGCCGCGATACGGGTGCCGCGGATCTCGACGTCCTCGGTGGTGCGCCGCATGACGTGGTTGGTCGGCGTGGACCAGCGCAGCGCCTCCTCGACGCAGCCGGAGACCAGGGAGGGGTCGTCGAGGACCTGGCGCCAGGCGTCGGGGTTCTCGGCGAGGGCCAGGATCAGATGGGCGGCGACGTGCGGCGTCGTGGTGTTGGCGCCCATGACCATGCTGTAGCAGTTGAGCAGGACCTGCTGGTCGTCGAGTTTGCGGCCGCCGTAGTCGAGTCCGACCAGGACGCTGATCAGGTCGTCCTTGGGGGCGCGCCGGCGGGCGGCGATGACCTCGGAGAACATCGCGAAGAGCTGGTGGTGCGCCTTGCGCAGGGTGCGTTCGTTGCTGCCCTGACTGTAGATGGGGTCCTCGGGGGCGATACCGGCCATGGTCCAGCCGGGGATGTCCGGCCAGACCGACTCGGGGATGCCGAGGATGTCGCCGACGGCGAGCATCGGCAGATGCAGCATGATCTGGGTGATGTCGACGGTGCCGCCGTCGTAGCAGGGCGCCAGCATCGTGCGGATGCGGGCCCGGACGTCCTCGGTGCGGCGGCTCACCACGAGCGTGGACATGGTTTTGATGGCCGGGCTGCGCAGCCAGGCGTGCTCGGGCGGGTCGGTCAGCGGCATGGTCTTGCCCCCCGCGCTGTCCCCGCTGTCGGCGACGTCGAGGACGTTGCCGTGGGTGGAGGAGAACCGGGTGGTGTCCTTCACCAGCCGCACCACGTCGTCGAACCGGGTGAGGTTCCAGAAGGCAGGCTGGCCGGGGCGCGCCTGGCGCCAGACCGGTGCCTGTTCGCGCAGGGTGTGCCAGGCGTGGTGCTGGGGAACGGTGCGGTAGCTGGTGGGCGAGAACAGGTCGATCTCGTCCAGCGGCAGGTGCTCCCCGGACTGCGGGCCCGTCATCAACATGGTGTTTCTCCGTGTGCGAGGCGGCGGACGGTCACGTGATCAGGCGCCGGTGGTGAAGTTCATGGGCAGCCGGGTGATGCCGTTGATCCAGTTCGAGTAGAGGTGCGTCGGCTCGCCGGCGAGCTCGAAGCGGATGCGGCGGCGGGCCAGTTCCCCGAAGAGCGCGGCCAGGGCGACCTTGGAGGCCGGGGCGCCGATGCAGTAGTGCGGGCCGACGCCGAAGCCCATGTGCGGGTTGGGCGAGCGGGTGAGGTCGAACGTGTACGGGTCGCGGAAGACGTTCTCGTCGCGGTTGGCGGAGGCGACCCAGGCGCACACCCAGTCGCCCTCGGCCAGGTCGGCGCCGCCGAGGGTGGTGTCCTTGGACACCCGCCGTACGAGGTGGTGGGTGGGCGAGACCCAGCGGGTGCCCTCGTCCACCAGGGCGGGCACCAGGGAGGGGTCCGCCAGGACGGCTTCCCAGAGCTCGGGCTGCTCGGCCAGGGTCAGCAGCAGTTGCGCGGCGACGTGCGGGGTCGTGGAGTTGGCGCCGAGCGCGAAGCTGTAGCAGTTCATCAGGACCTGCTGCTCGGGCATGCGGCGGCCGTGGTACTCCAGCGTCAGCAGGCCGGATATCAGGTCCTCGCCCAGGTTCCGGCGCCGGCTGCGGAGGATGTCCGAGAAGACGGCGAAGAGCTTGTGGTGGACCCGGCGCAGGGTGTCCTCGACGTTCCGGCCGACCGCGTACTCCGGGTCCTGGGGGGCGATGCTGGCCGTGGTGTTGAAGGCGACGGTGTCCCAGTACTCCTCGGGGATGCCCATCAGGTCGCCGGCCGCGGCCATCGGCAGGGTGCGCAGCAGCCGCGCCACGTCGTGCTCGCCGCCCGTCAGCAGCGGGGCGGCCAGGGCGAGGACGCGGGCGCTGATGTCGTCGGTGCGGTTGCGGACCACGGCGTGTCGCAGCCGGCGCATGGACGGCTGGCGGATCTGCCCGTGGTCGGGCGGGTCCATCAGCGTGATGGCCATGCCGCCCGCCGAGTCCCCGACGCCGACCGACGCCAGGATGGTGCCGTGTTCGGAGCCGAAGGTGGCGGTGTCCTTGATGATCCGGTCGCAGTCGGCGTACGAGACGAAGGACCAGTAGTCGGTGCCGTCGGGGGTGCGCTCCCGGCGGACCGGCGCCTGCCGGCGCAGGGTGTGCCAGGCGCCGTGCTGCGAGCCGCGCAGGTATGCGGCGGGGTCGAAGAGTTCGATGGAGTCCAGGGGTACCGGGTGGTCCGGTTCGCCGAGGCCGATGCGCATGGTGGCTAGTCCTCCTGCGCGGCGGCGGGGTCGAGGCTGTACTCGGCCAGTTCCGCGATGGTCTGGTAGTCGAACAGGGCCTCCGCCTCGATCGGGATGCCCTCGTCGGCGAGGCGCTGGATGAGGGAGACGCTGCGCAGCGAATCGCCGCCCAGCTGGAAGAAGTTGTCGTCGACGCCGACCTTGTCCAGGTCCAGGGTCCGGGACCAGATGGCGGCCATGGTCCGCTCCAGCCGGTTGCGCGGCGCGACGTAGGGCTCGTCCAGGCCGAGTTCGTCGCGGCGGTCCCACGGGTAGGGCAGGGCCCGCCGGTCGGTCTTGCGGTTGGGGTCCAGCGGCATCTCGGCGAGGATCACGAAGGCCGCGGGCATCAGGTAGGCGGGGAGCCGGTCCAGCGCCCACAGCCGCAGGTCGTTGGTGACGAGTTCGGCGCCGTCGGCCAGGGTCACGAAGGCGGCGAGGCGCTTGAGCTGGGGGCCCTCGTCGAAGACCTCGACGACGGCCTGGGAGATGTCGGGGTGGCCGCCGAGGACGGCCTCGATCTCGCCGGGTTCGATGCGGTAGCCGCGGATCTTGACCTGGCGGTCGGAGCGGCCGTGGAAGGCGAACTGGCCGTCGGGCAGTTCGGCGGCGAGGTCGCCGGTGCGGTACATCCGGGTGCCGGGGTTCAGGGCTGCCGGGTCGGCGACGAAGCGCTCCGCGGTCAGGCCGGGCCGGCCGAGGTAGCCGCGGGCGATACCGCTGCCGCTGAGGTAGAGCTCACCGACGGTGCCCGCGGGCACCGGCCGCAGCCGCTCGTCGAGGACCCGCATGGTCATGCCCGCGAGGGGGCTGCCGATGGGGACGCTGTCCAGGTCGCGGTCGGCGTCGACGGCGTGCAGGGAGGTGAACACGGTGGCCTCGGTGGGGCCGTAGGCCGCGAAGGTGGTGTGCCGGGTGAGCGCGGCGGAGGCGCGGACGTGTTCCGGGGAGAGCACATCGCCGCCGGTGATGACCCGGCCGACCGAGGCGAGCGCCTCGCTGTCCCGCTCGACCAGCAGCCGGAAGAGGCCGGAGGTGGCGAAGAGCCAGTCGGGGGTGGTCTCGCGCAGCCGGCGTCCGAGGTCGGCGACGGAGAGCGGGTTGGTGGGGATGACGGCGACCGAGGCGCCGCGGCCCAGGGCCGACCAGATCTCGAAGATGGAGGCGTCGAAGGAGGTGGGGGCGAGCTGGGCGACGACGTCACCGGGCCGGATGTCCAGGCGCGCGTCGTCGAGCACGAAGCGGCTGAGGTCGGCGTGCGGCACCATCACGCCCTTGGGCGTACCGGTCGAGCCGGAGGTGTAGACGACGTAGGCGAGGTTGCCGGGCCGTACGGGCACCGCTTCGGCCGGGGCGTCCGCCTCGTCCGCGGCCTCCGGGGTCAGGGTCTCCAGGCCGTCGTCCGCGAACGCCTTGGCGCCGTACTCGTCGGCCACCACCAGCGCGGCGCCCGCGTCCCGGGCGATGAAGCTCTGCCGGTCCTGCGGGTAGTCGGGGTCGACGGGTACGTAGGCGGCGCCGGCCTGGAGGACGCCGAGCATGGCCGCCACCAGGCGGGGCGAGCGGGGCAGCGCGACGCACACCCGGGATTCGGGGCCGATGCCGCGGGCGCGCAGCGCGGCGGCCAGCCGGCCGGCGCTGCGGTCCAGCTCCGCGTAGGTCAGGGCGTCGTCGTCGAGGGCGACGGCCACCTGCTCCGGGGTGCGTGCCGCCCATTCCCGCACGAGGTCCTGAATGGGTGTGCCGTCGCTTCGCATATCGCCGTTCTCCGGCGCGTCCGAGACTCTAGAGTTCATGAGACAAAACCGCCTTCTGCTTCCCTGACGAGACCAGGTCAATAAATGGGCAGCACAGTGAAAACGCCGAATAACTCCTGGTTCGGCAGGCCCCCGACGCAAACCGGGAACAAGCTAGCCATTCACTCACCGCACCGTCAAGCACACGTGAATTCACTACGGAAAGCCCCCTGTCAACCGCCCTCCGGGCAGGCTTGACCGGACTCCGCACCGCCGTCTCTCATGAAACGGCGGAGCGAGCCCTCGGTAATTGCCGGACGCTTTTCCGTTACTCCGTCAGCCGTTTTCCCGGATGATTTTCACGACCCTTTGACTCAGCTGTTTTCCCGCATGGCCGCGAGGACGAGCCGGATGACGTCCCGCAACTGGTCCTGGAGGAAGAAGTGGCCGCCGGGCAGGACCTCGAACCGGTACGGCCCGTCGGTCTCCTTGCCCCACGGGTCCACCTTCTCCGGCGGCGCGATGGCGTCCGCCGCCCCGGCCAGGGCGAGGACCGGGCAGTCCAGCCGCCGGGGGTAGGAGGTCAGATCGCTGGTCTCCGAGAGCTTCAGATCGGACCGGATCACCGGCAGCATCAGATGCAGGATCTCGGCCGACCGGAGGATCTCGGCCGGTACTCCGCCCAGCTCACGCAGGTGCTCGATCAGGTCCTCGTCGCCGAGGTGGTGGGCGTGGCGCCAGTCGGTGACGCTCGGCGCAGGCGTCCCGGACAGCACCAGCCCGGCCGGGCCGGGCAGTCCGCGCGCCGCCAGTTCGTGCGCCAGCGCGAAGGAGACCCGGGCGCCCATGCTGTGCCCGAAGAAGGTGAACGGCGGGCGCAGCTGCGGCGCCAGTTCGTCGGCGAGGTCCTTGACCAGCGGCGCCATGGCCTCGTACGCGGGCTCCCGGTACCGGTTCTCCCGGCCGGGCAGCTGCACGTACCGGACGTCCACCCAGTCCGGCAGGTGTTCCGTCCATTGACGGAACGCCGAGGCGCCGCCGCCCGCGTAGTGGAAACACCACAATTGCGCCCGGCCGGCCGCGGCCCTGGCCGGGCGGCGCACCCATTTGCTCAACGGTCTTTCCTTTCCACATCGCCGGACATCCGGAGATCCGGCCGCCCGGTCAGCACCAGCGCACCTTCATGGGGAGCTTCTTGATCAGCGAGTACGAGCCGAAGTACTCGACACCGTCCGCCACCTTGAAATCGGCGAAGCGGTCCAGTACCAGCCGCAGCGCGATGGTCGCCTCCAGCCGGCCGAGCGGCGCACCGAGGCAGAAATGCACACCATGACCGAATCCCATATGCGGATTGGGGCGGCGATGGATATCGAATTTCTCCGGCTGCTCGAAACGGGCCTCGTCCCGGTTGGCCGAGCCGGTCCAGAACAGGACCCGCTCGCCGGCCGGGATGGTCTGCCCGGCGATCTCCACCTCGCGGGTGGTGTACCGCAGCTGGCGGTCGGCCGGGTTGCGGTAGCGCAGCACCTCCTCGATGGTGCTGGAGACCGCCATGTCGTCGGCCCGCAGCCCGGCCAGTGAGCGGGGGTGCTCGTCCAGGCAGAGCATCAGGTTGGCCAGCAGCATGGTGACCATGAGGTGCCCGGCGATCAGCAGCAGGCTGGCGACGCCCACGATCTCGTCGTCGGTCAGCCGCTCGCCGTCCTGCTCCGCGGCGGCCAGCCGGCCGAGCAGATCGTCGGTGGGCGCCGCCCGGCGCCGCGCGATGTGCTCGCGCAGATAGCCGTTCATCTCGCGCAGCGACGCCATCGGGTCCGGCGGGGCCTGCGCCCCGGCCGCGCCCGGGGGCGCCGCCTCGACGTCCACACCGGTCAGCACCTTCGCCCAGGTCAGCAGGTGACGGCTGTCCTCGCGGGGCAGCCCGAGCAGGTCGGCCAGGACGATGACGGGGATGGGGTGGGCGAAGGCCGCGATGAAGTCGAACTCCTCGGCACCGTCCAGCGCGTCCAGCAGTTCCTTGGCGACCGCGGTGATCCGCGGCGCGAGCTGCGCCACGGCCCGCGGCGTGAACGCGCTGCTGACCAGGGACCGGACCCGGCGGTGGGCCGGCGGGTCCATCATCATGAAGTTGCCCTGGGTGAACGGATGGAAGTCCGGCAGGGCCGCCATCTGGCCGCGGGCGTCGGACGAGAACGTCGCCGGGTCGGACAGCCCCTTCGCCACGTCCTCGTAGCGGAAGACCTGCCACATCCCGAACTGCTCCTCGCGGACGACCGGGTGCTCCCGGCGCATCAGCGCGAACCACGCGGACGGGTCCGAACTGTCCGTCAGCGCCCGCTCCTTCCCCTGCTGCACCCCGTGGCCTTCCTCTGTCATCTCATCCGCTGCCGTGCTCATGCGCTGCCTCGCTCCTCGTTCGCCGGCCGGGTCAGGCCGATGCGGCACCGTCCATGGCGGCCACCAGGCTCTTGGGGCGCATGTCCGTCCAGTTCTCGTTGACGTACGCCAGCGCGGCCTCGCGCTCCCCCGGCCCGAAGACCGAGGTCCAGCCGGCCGGGACGTCGGCGAAGGTCGGCCACAGGGAGTGCTGGCCCTCGTCGTTGACGAGCACCAGGAAGGTCGCGTTGGTGTCCTCGAAGGGGTTCGACATGGTTCTTCTCCCAGATCTCGATGTGTCGGGTGGTGGTGGACCGGTGCCGGAAGGCGCCGGTCACGGTGTCCGGTTGAGCTCGCGGGCCAGGACCGCGCCGATGCCGGCGATATGGTCCGGCCAGGTCATCCGGTGGTGCGGGCAGGCCACTTCGTGGACCGCGATCTCGCCGTCCACGTAGGGCTGCCAGGATTCGGGGCCGGGCACGCCGTCGGCCCGGTCCACGGTGGCCAGGAAGAACTGGAGAGCGCCGCGGAACCGGCGGGGGGTGAACTTCTCCGCGATGGTCCGGTTGTTGGCGTAGATCGCCACCATGGCCGCGATGTTGTCCTCGGTGAGGCTCGCCAGCGCACTGCCCTCGGCGCGGAAGATCTCCACCACCCGGGCGTAGTCCAGCTCGCCCTCGGCGAGCGCCGGGCCGGCCAGGCCGAGCTGTTCGAGCAGGGCGCTGAGCAGGCCCTCCTCGCTGAACGCCCGGCGCAGCAGATCGCCCACCTCGCTGCTGAGCCCCGCCGCCTCACGCGGCAGGGACGTGGGCGGATAGCCGTCCAGCAGCGCGACGAGGGCCACTTCCTCGCCCGCTTCCTGGAGCTGGACCGCCATCTCGTGCGCGATCATCCCGCCGGAGGACCAGCCGAGGATGTGGTACGGCCCGGCCGGCTGGACGGTTCTGATCTGCCGGACGTAGTCGGCGGCCATCTCCGGGACCGACCCCGGGCGCGGCTCGGGGCGGCCCAGGCTGCGGGCCTGGAGGCCGTACACCGGCCGGCCGGGACCCAGATGCCGGATGAGACCGGCGTAGGACCAGCTGATGCCCCACCCCGCGTGCACACAGAACAGCGGCGGGCGCTCGCCGTGCGGCCGCAGCGGCAGCAGGACGTCCAGCGATCCGTCGACGTCGTCCACGCCCAGCCGGGTGGCCAGTTCGGCGACGGTGGGCGCCTCGAAGAGCGCACGGATGGGGAGTTCCACGTTCAGCGTGTCGCGGATCCGGCTCACCAGGCGGGTGGCCAGCAGCGAGTGGCCGCCCAGGTCGAAGAAGTCCGCGTCGATACCGACCCGGCCGGCGCCGAGCACCTCGGCGAACAGCTCGCACAGCAGCTCCTCGTTCGGGGTGCGCGGGGTGCGGCCCGCGCCGCTCTCCGTCTCCGGAGCGGGCAGCGCCCGGCGGTCGAGCTTGCCGCGCGGGGTCAGCGGCAGCTCCTCCAGGGCCACCACGGCGGAGGGGACCATGTACTCCGGCAGCCGGCGCTTGAGGTAGCCGCGCAGCGAGGCGACCAGGGCGCCGCTGCGCCGCGCGCCCAGTGGCGCGCTGGTGTGCCGGGCGGCCGGCGCACCGGTCTCGTCCCGGGGCAGGGCGCCCGAGAGCACCGCGCCGGCGGGCCACGCCGCGCGCGGTACGAACACGGCCTCCATCCGGTCGTAGCCCGCCCGCGACCAGGTGACGGCCACCTCGTGGCCGAGCCGTTCGCCGAGCGCGTGCAGCTCCTCCGGGTCGACGCCCGACGGCGTACGGAGGCGGCGCAGCACCTCGTCCGGCTCCGCGCCCGCGTCCAGGGCCGCCAGCGCCGCGACCTCGGGCGCCGTACGGGCGTTGGGGATGCCGGTCACCCGCAGCGCGCCCGCGGGCCGCGCGCCGAGCAGCTGCGCGAGGGCGTCGAGGTCCGCGACGTCCGGCCCGTAGGCGCGGCGGGGGGCGTCGGACACCTCGACCACGGCGGCGGGCCGCTTGTGCAGGACGACCTCGTAGCGGTGCCGGGTGAGCTCGTTGTGCCGGGTGCCGCGCTTGAGCCGGATGTCGACGGCGCCGACGGCGGCCTCCTCCGCCGCCAGCGCCCAGAAGTAGTCCGGCGCGACGGTGAGTTCCTTCTCCATCAGCACGGCGTGCTCGACCGCGCGGCGTACCCGGTCGGCGTCCCCCCGCGTCTCGGTCCGCGCGCTCTGCACGGCGGCGGCGAGCGGGCGCAGCGACCGCTGTTCCCGTACGTCGCCGACGACCACCGCCCCGCCGGGGGCGACCAGCCGCAGGGCGCCGTGCAGCACCTGGCTGAGGTAGGTCTCGCTGGGGAAGTACTGCGCGACCGAGTTCAGCAGGACGACATCGAAGCCCTCCTCGGGCAGCCCCGCCAGCTCGTCGGCGGGCTGGGCCCGCAGCACCACCCGGCCGGCCAGCTCCGGCTGCCCGGCCACCTGTGCCCGCAGCGCGTCGATGGCCTCGGCGGAGAAGTCGGTGCCCCAGTACGTCTCGCAGTGCGGCGCGATCTTGGCCAGCAGCAGCCCGGAGCCGACGCCGAGCTCCAGGACCCGGCGCGGCCGCAGCTCCAGCACGCGCCGCACCGCCGCGTCGCGCCACTCCCGCATCGCGTCGAGGGGCAGGGCCGCGCCCTCGTCGTAGGTGCTGTTCCAGCCCGCGAAGTTCTCCCCGAAGCCGGTGGGCGCGGGGGCCGCGTATCCGTCGTCGAAGATCTGCCGCCACTCGCCGACGTGCTCGTCCTCCAGCGCGGCCGTGGCCGCGGCGGGCACGGCGGACGGGACCGCGGGGACGACGTACGCCACCAGCCGCGGGTCCCCCGCACGGTCCTCGCGGAGCACCACGGCGGCGCGGGCGACCTCGTCGTGCTCGGTGAGCTGCGCCTCGATCTCCCCCGGCTCGATCCGGAAACCGCGCAGTTTGAGCTGCTCATCGGCGCGGCCCAGATACTCCAGCGCGCCCCCGGCACCCCAGCGGGCCACATCGCCGGTCCGGTACATCCGGCTGCCCGGCGCACCGTACGGGTCGGCCACGAACCGCTCCGCGGTCTGCCCGGGGCGGCCGACATAGCCGCGGGCCACACCGGCCCCGGCCACGTACAGCTCCCCGGGCACACCACGGGGCACCGGTTGCAGACCGCCGTCCAGGACCTGTACCCGTACGTTGTCGATGGGCCCGCCGATGGGCGGCGGCGCCGCGCCGTCCAGCGGGCGGCTGGTCGTGGCGCAGATGGTGGTCTCGGTCGGACCGTAGGCGTTGAACATGGTCCGGCCGGCCGACCAGCGCGCGGTCAGCTCGGGCGAAACCGCCTCGCCCGCGGCCACGACGCAGCGCAGCGCGGGGAACTCCCCGTCGGGGATGGTGCCGAGTACGGCGGGCGGGGCCACCATGTGCGTGATCTCCGCCGCCGTGAGCAGCCGGCCCAGCTCCTCGCCGATCACCTGGCCGCGCGCGGCGGGCAGCACCAGCGTGGCGCCGCCGAGCAGGCTCATGACGAGGTCGCCGACGGCCATGTCGAAGCTGCTGGAGACGGTTTGCAGCACCCGGCTGCCGGGGCCCACGCCGAAGCGGGCGATCTGGTCCAGGGCGACGTTGGCGATCGCGCCGTGCGAGGCGACGACCCCCTTGGGGCGGCCGGTCGATCCGGACGTGTAGATCACGTACGCGGGCAGCGCGCCGCCCGGGTCCGCGGTCCGCGGGGCGGTGTCCGGCCGCTCCGCCAGCTTCCCCGGCAGGAACGGGTCGTCGACCAGCAGCTCCGGCACCCCCGAGTCGGCGGGCAGATCCGCCCCCAGCTGGACGTGCCGTAGCACCAGCGCCACCTCGGCCTCGGCGAGGATATGGGCCACCCGGTCCGCCGGGAACCCGGAGTCCAGCGGCAGACAGACCCCACCGGCCTTGAGCACCGCCAGCGCGCCGACGACGAAGTCCGCCGAGCGCGGCACCGCGAGCGCCACCACCTGCCCCGGCGCGACCCCCCGCGCGATCAGCAGATGGGCCATGCGGTTGGCCTGGGCGTCGAGTTCGGCGTATGAGAAGGCCCGGTCGCCGTCGAGCAGCGCCGGCGCCTGCGGGGTACGGGCCGCCTGCGCCGCGAACAGCCCGGCCAGCCCCTCCGCCGGCCGCGCCACGGCCCGGCCGGCGCCGATACCGCCGGTCAGCTCCCGGCGCTCGTCGGCGTCCAGGATGCCGACCAGTCCGATCGGCTGCCCGGGGCGCTCCACCGCGGCCGCCAGCAGCCGGCGGAACCGGTCGGTCAGCAGCCGTACCGTCCCCGCGTCGAACATGTCCGTGTTGTATTCGACGAACCCGGTGATGCCGCGCGCGCCGCCGTCGTCGGCCCGCCGCTCGCTCAGGCTGAAGAACGCGTCCACCCGCGAGGTCCCCAGCCGCGCCCCCGCGTAACTGACCTCCAGCTCCGGCAGCGCCAGCCGCACCTCGGGGGTGTTCTGGAGCACCAGGGAGACCTGGAAGAGCGGGTTGTGCGCGGTGGAGCGCTCCGGATTGAGGACCTCGACGAGGTGCTCGAAGGGCACGTCCTGGTTCGCGTACGCGCCCAGCGCGGTCTCCCGCGTCTGCCGCACCAGCTCGCGGAACGACGGGTTCCCGGAGACGTCGGTCCGCATCACCAGCGTGTTGACGAAGAACCCGACCAGATCGTCGAGCGCCTCGTCGGTACGGCCCGCGACACCGCTGCCGATCGGGATGTCGTCGCCCGCGCCCAGCCGGGACAGCAGCGCCGCCAGCCCCGCCTGAAGGACCATGAACAGGCTCGCGCCCTCGGCCCGCGCGAAGTCGGTGAGCCGCTGGTGCAGCGCGGCGTCCAGTTCGAAGACGAGCACGTCCCCGCCCTGGGAGGGAACATCCCGCCGGGGCCGGTCGGCGGGCAGCGCGATCCGGTCCGGGAGCCCGCCGAGCTGCTCCTTCCAGTAGGCCAGCTGACGGCTGAGCAGGCTTTCCGGGTCCCGGTCGTCGCCGAGCAGTTCGTGCTGCCAGAGCGTGTAGTCGGCGTACTGCACCGGCAGGTCGGGCAGCTCGGGCGTCCGGCCCTGCCGGCGCGCCTCGTACGAGGTCATCAGGTCCCGCGAGAGCGGGGCGAAGGACCAGCCGTCACCGGCGATGTGGTGGATGACGATGCACAGCACATGGTCCTCGGCCCCGAGCGCGAACAGCTGGGCCCGAATGGGGGCCTGGGCGGCCAGATCGAAGCCGTACTGGGCGGCCGCGTCGAGCGCGGGCTGCAACGAGGGCTCGTCGAGCGGTGTCACATCGAGGGCGGGCACCGCCTCCTCGGGGGCCAGGACGTGCTGGCAGGGCGCGCCGTCGCGTTCCGGGAAGACGGTACGCAGGGCCTCGTGGCGCGCCACGACATCGGCGAACGCGGCCCGCATCGCCTCGATGTCGAGGCGGCCGCGGAGCCGGACGACCCACGGCATGTTGTAGGTCGCGCTCGGCCCCTCGAAGCGGTGGATGAACCACAGGCGGCGCTGGGCGAAGGAGAGCGGTACCCGGTCGGGGCGCTCCTGCGGCTTCAGCGGTGTCCTTACGGGGCCGTCGCCGTCCGACCAGGTGGCGAGCTCGGCGATGGTCGGCGCCTCGAAGAGCGCGCGGATCGGTATCTCGATGCCCAGGGTGCTGCGGATCCGGCTGACCAGGCGGGTCGCGAGGAGAGAGTGGCCGCCCAGGTCGAAGAAGTCGTCGTCGATGCCGACCCGGCCCAGCCCCAGTACCTGCGCGAACAGGTCACAGAGCACCTCTTCCTGCGGGGTGCGCGGCGTCCGCCCGGAGCCGGCCTCGAATTGCGGTGCGGGCAGGGCGCGGCGGTCCAGCTTCCCGTTGGCGGTCAGCGGCAGCCGCTCCAGGCGGACCAGGGCGGTGGGCACCATGTACGAGGGCAGCCGCTCATCGGCCCAGGCGCGCACCTGCTTGATGAGGTCGGTGGTGTGGCGGGTGGCGGTGGGGTTGTTGGTGTAGTGGGCGAGGGGGGCGGTGCCGGTGGGGGCGGCGTAGGTGCCGATGAGGTCTTGGGCCCCGGTGACGAAGAGGGCGTCGATCCGGTCGTCCGCGGTGGCGGACCAGGTGACGGTCACCCGGTAGCCGAGACGCGCCGCGAACGCCGTGAAGAAGCCCGGGTCGACGACCAGCTCCTTCTCCAGCACCACATCCTGCTCAATCGCACGCCGAAGCCGCGCAGGATCGGAATCAGGGTCGGCGCCATGCAGCTGAACCGCCGAACGGAAAGTACGCAGCAGACGCCGGTCACGGACATCACCGACGAAGACCGCACCCCCCGGCGCCACCAGGGAGAGCGCCTTTCGCAAGACCTCCGCCAGGTAATCGCCGTGCGGGAAATACTGGACGACCGAGTTCACGATGACGACGTCGAAGAAACCCTCCGGCAGGCCCTCCGTCACATCAGCGGCCTGTGCCCGCAGCGTCACACGATCCGACAGCTCAGGCCGCTCCGCCACCTGGCCCCGCAGTGCGTCAATCACCTGCGCCGACAGATCTGTGCCCCAGTACTCCTCCACGCCCGACGCCAAATGCGCCATGAGAAGACCCGCACCCACGCCGATCTCCAACACCCGACGCGGACCCAGCCCCCGAACACCATCCAACGTCACATCACGCCACACCCGCATATCCGCAACCGGAATCGGCGAACCCGAATAACTCGAATTCCACCCCACAAAATCCTCACCGAACGGCGCCTTGGACCCCTCATACTCCGCATCGAAAATCGCCTGCCATTCACGCACCTGCTCCACCGCAGACTCACCACTCACCCCCTCCTCCGCATCCAATTCGGCGGGGACGAGGTAGCCGACGAGGCG
>JOEL01000030.1 GCA_000720995.1 Streptomyces celluloflavus | reverse complement strand
GGCTCGGCCGCGGGGGCGCGGGTGCGGGGTGGCGGGGGCGGACGGGTGGTGGCGGTGGGGCGTGCGTCGTCGGCCGGGGCGCATGGGTGGGGGCCGGGCGCGGCGGGGGAGCGGGCGGCGGCGGTGGGGGCTGCCAGGTGGGAGTGGGGTCCGGTTTCGTACAGGGGAAGTGCCAGCCGTGCGGAAAGGGGAAGCCGGTCGGCGGTGCGGGCGGTGAACCTCGCCCGGCGAAGGCGCAGTTGTCGCCTCCGGTCCGTCCCGCGTACGCCACCGCTGACGCCGCTCCGCCCGGCGCGGCGACCTCGGCCAGCGCGATGAACGCGAGGCACGCGGCGACCGCGAGCGCCGACCCCAGCCGGGGTGGCGGGCGCAGGGATATCCGGAGGGGTGCGCGGAGTGATGCGCGACGGGACGCGTGCATTGGTGCGCGGGTCGATGCGGACGCTGATGCGGATGTCGATGCGGGCGTCGTCGCGTGTGTCGATGGGGGTGTCGATGCGTGTATTCCACTCACGCCGGGATCCTGTGCCGCGGGGGTGCCG
The DNA here is from genome assembly GCA_000720995.1 of Streptomyces celluloflavus. GTDB lineage: Bacteria > Actinomycetota > Actinomycetes > Streptomycetales > Streptomycetaceae > Streptomyces > Streptomyces celluloflavus. The sequence goes on along the minus strand of JOEL01000030.1, from coordinate 92,493 downwards.
GTCAGCCGCGCCGTGCGGACGGTTCCCCCGAATGTGGGAAGTGGTTCGGTCCGGTGGGCGGTTGCCGTTGCGGTGTACGTGTTCGGGCACGCGGCGCGGGGTCGCCAGGTCAACCGATCGCGGCCGTCCGCACCCCCTGCCAGCAGGCCGTTTAGGGGGTGAGGCCGCTGAGTGAGGCACAATTCGCCCGCAAAGAAGATAAGTTGACGACGAGTGGCGGCGGGGCGGTAGCGGACGTGTCGGTTGATGCGGCAGGCAGGGTGGCCGGGGCGGGCGAGCCGGGGGGCGGCGCGGCGGGCGGCGAGGGCGGCGCGTGTCTGTGCGGACGGTGCCCGCACGGCACCCGCGAGGGGCACCGGCGGGCGGTCGCCGCGTTCGTCGCGCTGCGCGAGGAGTTCGCCGCGGGGCGCGGGGTGCCGGCCGGGCTCGCGCACTCCGCCGGGGCCGCCCGGCAGTGGGTGTCCGATGAACTGACGCTCTCCGCACGGACATTGGCCGAGCGGGGTGCCGCCGAGCGGACCGCCTGGCTGGTGACCGTACGGCGGCGCACCCTGCCGGCGGTGTGGGCCGGGGTCGCGGTGCTGCTGCTGGGGCAGGCGCTGACCGCCATCGGGGCGGGCTGGACGGTGGCGCGTACGGCGGGTCTTGCCGCGGCCGTCGTGGCGGCGCTCGGTCTGACGGCGGTGGCCTGGTGGCACCGCGAACACGGCGGGGTGCTGGCGCCGCTGACCGGTGAGGACCGGCGGCTGTCCACCTCGCGCGCGGTCGCGGCGCTCTGGGTGGCCGTGGCGCTGTACGCGGTGCTGATGGCGGCCGTCCAACTGGCCGCCGCGTCCGGCGGGCGTACGCGCAACCATCTGCTCGTCGGCCTCGAACTTCCCCAGGCCCAGACGTTGTTGGCGGTGCTGTTCACCGTGAGCGGGGTGGCGGTGGTGGCGCGCCGGGTGGTGGCTGTCCGGATCCGGGCGGGACGGTTGCAGAAGGTGCCCGCGGAACGTCCCCGGGCGGTGGACCTGCTGGCGGACGATGCGGGGCGCGCCAGCCTCACGGACGCGCAGTACGTGCTGGTGAACGCGGTCGTGGTGGTCTTCGCGCTGGTGCGGCTGGCCGTCCGGCCCACTCAATTGCCCGCCGTGTCATGGGGGCTGGTGGTGCTGGTGGCTCTCTCCGGGGCGGTTTATCTGGCCGGGAAGGTGGCGGAGGGCGGCCGTCCGGTCATCCTGTCGGTGGTCCGCGCCCGGGAACTGGGCGATCTCGCCGCACCGATCCGTACCGGCGACGACATCGAGATCCGCGGCACCGGCTTTCTCCCGCCGGGCGCCGGCACACCGGACCGGCTCGCCAGGACCGTCGTACGCATCGGCGCGGTGCATGTCCCGGTGCCCTTGGTCCCCGTGGCGGGCGGCTTCGCCAATCCGACGGACGGGGTCCTGACCGTGCCCGTACCGGTGGATGTGGAGCCGGGGCGGGTCGAGGTGCGGGTGGTCACGGCCGCGGGGGTGGAGACGGCCGCCTACCCGATCGACGTCCAGGAGTGAGGCCGGTGAGGACGTCGTCGACGGCGGGCACCAGGCGGGAGGGCGGGGAACGGGCCGGGACCGGGACCCGCCTGGGCGCGGGCGCCGTCCGAGGGCAGGGGCCTGCCTGAGGGGCTACGGGGTCTGCCCTACGGGCTTTCGCATCGCCCTGTGCTGCCGCCGTGCCCCCGTTGCGGCGTGGGCGCCGTGGCGGGGCCGCCGTAACGAGACGTGTGCAGGACGCGTCAGGGAACTCAGGGCACGTCAGGAGCCCTGCGGGCGGTTGTGGCGGATGGTCGCCCAGACGGCGGCGGTGACACCGGAGAGCAGCAGGCCGACGGGGACGGCGAGCAGGAGCCAGTGGCCGGGCGCGCGCCAGATGCCGAGGGCGTCGAGGACGTAACCGGTGCCGACGACGATGGCCGTGAGGCCGGCGATCAGCCGGGCCGGTTCGAAGGGGTGGCGCTTCATGAAGGGGCTCCCTGGGGGGTCGGGGCCGTCGAGGGGGTACCGGGCGGAGCGCTGGGCGTGGCGGACGGTGAGGCCGGGGCGGACGAGGTGGCCGGGGAGCCCGGAGTGGCGCGCTGGATCTCGATCTGGCCGACGCCGACCTGGACGGTGAGGTCCAGGGTGCCGCGCGGTTTCTCGCCCTTGGCGAGGCCGTCGGGCGGCAGGGTGACCGTCCGCTCCTGTTTGCCCACGGTGAACTCCACGCTGTCGTACGCCTCGTTGGGCATCCGGATGTCGCCGAGGCCGAGGGAGGTCCGCAGCTTGACGGTGACCCCCTGCGGCAGCGTCACCGCCATACGGCCGACGCCCACTTCCGCCCGGGTATGGACCGTCCGGCCGTCCTTGATGGCCAGCGAGCTGAGATCGAGAGTGCCTTCCCCGGAGCCGATGTCGTACCGCTGCTGGACGGCGGCGAGGCTGGTCGGGGTCCAGGAGCGGTACTGCCAGTGGGTGGTCAGGTTGTCGGGGAGCACCGTCGCGCCCGCGAGCAGCAGGGACGTCAGGGCGACCATGAAGACCGTGCCGCCGCCCGTCCGGCCGAACCAGGCGCTGAGCACCAGGCCCAGGCCGAGGACGACCAGCGCACCGGCCAGCCCGGCCTGCACGGACGCCGTGAGGCCGGCGTACCGGGCGACGGTGAGGGCGGTGGCGGTACCGGTGAGCAGGGCCAGCAGGAACGTCCGGCCGCCGATCGGGCGGCCGGCCCGCACCACCTTGCGCGGCGCGGCGGCGGGGTGCGGAGGCCGGACCGTGCCGGGCGGTGCGCCGCGCTCACCGGGGCGGTCGGGCTGTCCGGCGCCGTGCTCGAACGTGTAGGTGATGTCGAGGGGGGTGTTCTCGGGCCCCCACAGATAGGCGTTGGCGGCCGCCTCCTTGGAGCGGGGGTCGCGCCACCAGGAGGGGCTGTTCGGTGCGGGGGGCGCCTTGGTCTCGGGTGGGGCGTCGGCGACGGCCTGGGCCGTGGCGGCGTCCATCGTCTCCAGGCCCTCGGCCTCCGCCTGGCGGCGTCGGCGCGACCAGTAGGCGGAACCGCCCACGGTCAGCGACAGCATGATCGCGAAGGACATGACGCTGCCCTTGCCGACCGTCGTCAGGAACAGGCCGCAGCCGATGAGCGCGAGGAGCAGGGCCGTCAGCGCGGAGCCCTCGACGCGGCCGGAGAGCAGCCTGCGGCCCTCGTTCTCCTCCTCGCCGTCCATGGGGATGATCAGCCAGGCGAAGCCGTAGGCGATGAAGCCGAGGCCGCCCACGGCGAGGACGGCCAGCACGATCCGGAAGATCACCGGATCGAGGTCCCACTGCCGGCCGAGCCCGCCGCACACCCCCGCGACCACCTTCTGCCGCCGGCTGCGGCGCAGCGGCGGCAGCGGTGACTGCGGCGGGGTGGGGCCGGCGGCGTCGGCGGGCGCCGGGTCCTCGGCGCGGGCTGCATCGTTCATGGACCCATGGTGACAAGCGCGGCGGAATCCTGGAATCCGTGGAAACCCTGGCAGATCCCTGAGATCCGGGCTGAGGGGTAGGGGGCGGGGGATAAGGGGTGGGGGACAAGGGCCGAGGGGCGGGCGGCGCCGCCATCGACCCCGGACCCCTCGGGACCGCTCGGGTCCCCTCAGGTCCGCTCGGGTCCGCCCCGGACTCCTGGGCCCGTCCCGATGCCTCGGACCCGCACCGACTCCGGGGCCCGCCCGGACTCCGGGGCCCGCCCGGACTCCGGGCCCCTGACGCCTGGCCCCAGCCCGGCCGCGGCCACGACATCGTGGCCCCGACGCCCCAGGCCGGACCCTGACCCCAGGCTCGCCTCCGAGCCCACCGAGCCCACCGAAACCACCGAACTCACCGATACGCCCACCCATCCACCCCCGAAACGCCCGGCCGTCCGCCCCCGCCCGTCCTCGGACCACATCGCCCGCCGGGCTCCGCGAACCTCTCCGCACGGCCGCCGCCGCCCCCGCTGTGCCCCCATATCCCCCGCAGGTTCACATAACGCCCCGCGCCCTGCTGGCGGCCCGCCCCGAACCGGGCCGCCGACCGGGGAGTGGTGTGACGGCGGACGGTGGTGGGGAGCCGATCCGGCGGGTTCGGCGACTATCGTTACACCCTGAATACGTACGGGTTTCCGGAGGGGCGTGCGGTGGCGGAGGCGGCGTCGGTGGACGAAGGGCGACTGGTCGCCGGGCGGTATCGCCTGATGGCACGGATCGGCCAGGGCGGTATGGGCACCGTCTGGCGGGCCCGTGACGAGGTGCTCGGCCGTCAGGTCGCGGTCAAACGACTGCATGTGTCACCCCAGTTGCAGCCGGACGAGCTCGCCATGCGCTATGAGCGCACCACCCGGGAAGCGCAGGCCGCGGCACGCATCAACCATCCCAATGTGGTGGGCGTGCACGATGTCGTCGACGACGAGGGGCTGCCGTGCATCGTCATGGAGTACGTCCCGTCCGCGACGCTCGGCGACGCCATCAAGGCAGCGGCGCGGGCCGACCGTTCGGTGCTGCCGCGGGAGGCCGCCCGGATCGGGCGCGGCATGATCGCGGCGCTGCGGGCCGCGCACTCCGCGGGTGTGCTGCACCGCGACGTCAAACCGGGCAATGTGCTGCTCGGTGACGACGGCCGGGTGGTGCTGACCGACTTCGGGATCGCGGTCGCCAGTGGTACCTCCACGCTCACCAAGACCGGCGAGCTGGTGGGCTCCATCGACTACTTGGCGCCGGAACGGGTCAAGGGCGGTACCCCGGGACCCGCCTCGGACCTGTGGGCGCTGGGCGCGACGCTCTATCAGGCGGTCGAGGGGCGGCCCCCGTTCCGGAAGAACACGGCGGTCGAGACGGCGTACGCGATCGCCATGGACCCGCTGGAGCCGCCGCTCAAGGCCGGGTCGCTGGCCCCGCTCATCGAGGCGCTGCTCGCCAAGGAGCCGGCGGACCGGCCGACGGCCGAGGTCGTCGAGCAGGCGCTGCGGGCGGCCGAGGCGGAGGCGGACACCGCGCTGCTGGGCTGGCCGACGCTGGCCCTGGGGACGGTGGCCCGCGGGCGGCCGGAGCAGCCCACGGCACCCGAGACGGCCACCCGCCCGGTACCGCACCCGGACACGCAGCGGACCGCACCGGACGCCGTTACGCATACGGGAATGGCGGCCGGCACCGGGGCGGGCGCGGGCCGGGAGGCGGCCACCGGTACGGGCACGGGCGCGGCCACCGGGGCCGTGGCCGCTCCGACGGCGGTCACGGCGGGGAACGCCGCGGGGGTCGCCACCGCTGACCGTACGGACCTGCCGCCCGCGGCCCCGCCGCCCGGTAAGCGCCGTGGCCGCAGGGTCGCGATCTGGGGTGTCGTCGGGGTGCTGGCCGCCGGAAGCGGTGCGGGCGCGGTCTGGTACACGATGCATCGCGACGGCTCCGACGTGTCCAACGGAGCGGCGAACGGCAAAGGCACCGGCGACAACGGCAGCGGCAAGGCCACCCCGTCGCCGTCCGGCGGCCCGCGGAACAGCGTCGGACCGCCGCCGCCCCTCCCCAGCGGCTACCGCCTCGCCAAGGAGCCGGAGCTCGGCATCTCCTTCCCGGTGCCCGACGGCTGGCGGCGGGAGGTCAAGGACAGCGGCCGGCAGGTCACCTACAGCTCCGACGCGGAGGTCGCGGAGCTGAGGATCAACGTCCTGGACTTCGCCACGGCGGACCAGGTGCAGCACTTCAAGGAGGTCGAGGCGGACTTCAAGGAGAACTACCCGGCCTACAAGCGGCTGCGGCTCCAGGACACCGTCTTCCAGGGCGACGCCGCCGCGATCTGGGAGTTCACCTTCCAGGGCAGGTCCCGCGAGTACCGGGCCATCGACCTCGGGTTCGGCCGCGAGGGCGGCAAGGAGTACGCGATTTACGTGTCCGCGCCGAGCGCGACATGGAAGAGGTCCGAAGAGGTCTTCTCGCAGGTGAAGGACGGGTTCCGTAAGACGGAGCCGACGAGCTGAGGCGTGCCGTCGGAGCCCGTCGGCGCCCGTGGCGGGTTTCCGGGGTGCCGCCGGCGGACCGGCCGCGCCCCGGAAGCCCCCGACGCAAGGTCAGGGGCGTCCTCAGGGTCGCCCCTGATGCCCCGGACCCCGGTCGCATGTGACGATCGGGGACATGACCACCGCGCCGCCCCGCGCCGAGACGATCTACGACGCGGCACCAGCCCCCGACGATCCGCCCGTGCGCAGGCTCTATCGCAGCGCCGACGGCCGGATGCTCGGTGGCGTCGCGCGCGGCCTCGCCGGGCACCTCGGGTTGCCGGTCTCCTGGGTCCGGGTCGTGTTCGTGGCCCTCTTCATGGCCGAGGGCATGGGCGCGCTGCTCTACGCCGCCTTCTGGTTCTTCGTTCCGCTCGGCGTCGGCGGCGTCGAGGACAAGCGCGCCGCATCGCCCGACGACAAGCGGCGGCTGCTGGGCCGCAAGCCCGAGAAGGGCCAGCTCTTCGCGCTGATCGCGCTGCTGATCGGCGCCGCGGTCGTCGCCTCCAGATTCCAGCTCGGCCAGGCCAACGGCTATCTCTGGCCGCTGCTGCTGATCGCCGCCGGTGTTGCCGTGGTGTGGCGGCAGGCCGACAACGCCCGCCGCGCCCAGTGGCTGGAGCTCGGCCGCCGCAAGGATCTGCTGACGGTGCTGCGCGGCGGGGCCGGTGTGGTGCTGGTCGGCGCCGGGGTCACCGGCATCGTCGTGCTCCAGGGCTCGGTGCGGCATCTCGGCTCGGTGCTGCAGGCGTCGCTCGCCGTCATCGTCGGCATCGCGCTGCTGGCCGGCCCCTATCTGGTGCGGATCACCCAGGACCTCTCCGAGGAACGGCTGATGCGCATCCGCGCCCAGGAGCGCGCCGAGGTCGCCGCCCATGTCCACGACTCCGTCCTGCACACCCTCACCCTGATCCAGCGCAACGCCGACGACCCCCGGGAGGTCGCCCGGCTCGCCCGCGCCCAGGAGCGCGAGCTGCGCGCCTGGCTCTACAAACCCGAGGGCCGCGGCAAGGACGAGGACGAGCAGCCGGACACCCTGGCGGAGGCGGTCCGCGCGGCGGCCGCCGAGGTCGAGGACCACCACGGCGTCCCCATCGAGGTCGTGGTCGTCGGCGACTGCCCGCTGGACGAGGCGCTCGGCGCGCAGATGCAGGCCGCCCGCGAGGCGATGGTCAATGCCGCCAAGTACGGCGGCGAGGGCGGCGCCGTGCAGGTGTTCGCCGAGGTGGAGGGCCGTACGGTCTTCGTCTCGGTGCGCGACCACGGCCCCGGATTCGACCTGGACGCGGTACCCGAGGACCGGATGGGCGTACGGGAATCCATCATCGGCCGGATGGAGCGCAACGGCGGCACCGCCCGGCTGCGCTCCGCCCCCGACGGCGGCACCGTCGTCGAGCTGGAGATGGAGCGCACGGAATGACCGGCCGGCCCGGCCGCCGCCCTGCCCGGTGCATCCGGCGAAGACCGCGCCGCAAGGCGGGCCGACGGGTGGCCACCGACGGCGCCGGACGGACCGCGGCGGGCGCCGCGGCACGGGCCGGTGCAGACACGGCGGAGCGGGGCACGGGATGATGTCGGGGCAGACACCGAGGGACGGACGGACGAGATGAGCAGCGACGGCGCACAGCACGGCGCACAGCAGGACGGTGCCGGAAGCGGTACGGACGGGGGGCGGACCGTACGGGTCGTGCTGGTCGACGACCACCGGATGTTCCGTACCGGTGTCCAGGCCGAGATCGGCGAGACCGGGCGCACCGGCGTCGAGGTGGTCGGCGAGGCCGCCGACGTCGACCAGGCGCTCACGGTCATCGCGGCCACCCGCCCCGAGGTCGTCCTCCTGGACGTCCACCTCCCCGGGGGCGGCGGTGTCGAGGTGCTGCGCCGCAGCGCCTCGATGATGGCCGACGCGGACCGCCCCGTCCGCTTCCTGGCGCTCTCCGTCTCCGACGCCGCCGAGGACGTCATCGGCGTCATCCGCGGCGGCGCCCGCGGCTATGTCACCAAGACCATCACCGGCACCGACCTGGTCGACGCCATCTTCCGGGTCTCCGACGGCGACGCGGTCTTCTCGCCGCGGCTGGCCGGTTTCGTCCTGGACGCCTTCGCCTCCACGGACGCCCCGCCGGTCGACGAGGACATGGACCGCCTCACCCAGCGCGAGCGCGAGGTCCTGCGGCTGATCGCGCGCGGGTACGCCTACAAGGAGATCGCCAAGCAGCTGTTCATCTCCGTCAAGACGGTCGAATCGCATGTCTCGGCGGTGCTGCGCAAGCTCCAGCTCTCCAACCGCCATGAACTGACGCGGTGGGCGACGGCCCGTCGGCTGGTCTGACACCCGCCCGCCCGGCCCGTCCGCAGCCGGTCGCCCCCGGCGGCGTACGGGCGGCGGGTGCCGGGTACGCGGACCACGCCCCGGACCGGAGCCGCAGGTGGAGGCCGGTCGGAAGTCGCAGGTAAAGAAGGGGCAACCACGGGCAACCAGGACGACGCCGATCGCCATCTAAGGGCGCGGAGAGGCCAGTCGCCGAAGGCGCGGACCGAACCATCCCACGTCCTTCGCGTACATGTCCTGGAAGCGAGATCCCGATGAGCCTGACGGGCACGCCCTTCTTCCTCACCTCGATCGCGCTGCTGATAGTCGCCTTCGTGCTGCCCTTCGCGCTCTGGAGCCGGATAGCGGGACCGCCCGTGCTCCGCGGTCTCGGCAGGCTGGCGATGCTGGTGTTCGCACAGTTCACGGCCATCACGGTGGTCTTCGTCGCGGTCAACAACGCGAACAACCTCTACGACACCTGGGACGATCTGCTCGGCACCGGCAGCCATATCGAGGCGGCCAGGGACCTCGGCCCGGACGGTATGGGCGGCCGGCAGGTCAAGGACGAGCCCAAGGAGCTCCAGAAGTTCCGGCCGGCGGACGACCCGGTGGTGGGGCCGGGCGTCCAGATGACCGACCTCAGCGGCAAGATCTCGGGGGTCAGCGGCGAGGTGTACGTGTGGCTGCCGCCGCAGTACAACGAGCCCGCGTACAAGGACAAGAAGTTCCCGGTGGTCGAGGTGCTGCCCGGCTACCCCGGTTCGTCGAAGTCCTGGCTGGGATCGCTGGACGCGGGCAAGCAGCTCCAGCCGCTGATGCAGAGCGGCGAGATCAAGCCGTTCATCATCGTCGCGCCGCGCACCAACGTGCTCACCAACGCCGACACCGGGTGCGTCAACATCCCGGGGAAGGTCAACGCCGACAGCTGGCTGACCGTCGACGTGCGCCAGATGGTCATCGACAACTTCCGGGCCGGCGACCAGCCGGACTCCTGGGCCCTCGCGGGCTATTCGGCGGGCGCCCACTGCGCCGCCAAGCTCGCACTGTCCCACCCCGACCGCTACCGCGCCGCCGTCGCCATGTCCGGCTACAACGACCCGGCGATAGAGAAGGACTCGCTCGCGGGCAAGGACCCGAAGCTGCGCACCGAGTCGAACCCGATGCACATCCTGAAGACCGCCAACGCGAACGGAAAGCCGCCGCGGCTGGCGCTGTACGTGTCGGGTGCGGTGGGCGACGGATACGAGGCCGGTATCGGGCTCAAGCAGCTCGCGAAGAAGCCGACGACGGTGACCGTCACGAAGATCTCGTCGGGCGCCGGCGGCCACGCCACATCGGTGTGGCGGAACCAGGTACCGGAGATCTCCCGGTGGCTGGGGCAGCAGCTCACGCCGTGAAGACGGCGGCCGTGACCGGGGCGCGGAGCCGCCAGCCCAGGGCTTCGTAGAGCGCCCGGCCGTCGGGGCTGGCGACCAGCACGCCCTGCCCGGCACCGAGTTCGGCCGCGCGGCGGGCCAGGGACGCCATCAGGAAGCGGCCCAGGCCACGGCGCCGGTGCGCGGCTTCGGTGCCGATCATGTCGAAGACGGCGGCAGCGGCGCACGGCGGGGCCGGGGCGGAGTGCGCGGCGCCGCCCGGCGCTCCGGTGGTGAGGGCGGCGCGCCCGCTCGCGGCGGGGACGGCGCCACCGGAACCGGAACCAGTACCAGTACCAGAGCCGGAGCACAGGACGCGGGCGTCGATGATGCCGTCGTGGTCGGTGAGGTCGAGGGTGTAGCCGGGCGGCGGGGTGGCCGGCGGCATCGGTGCCAGGGCGGACACCATCAGATACTGCGGTTCGCTGATCTTCCAGGCGGGGGTCAGGGCCGGTTCGAGCGCCTCGCGCGGGGCGCAGACCTTGATCCAGAGGCCCGGGGTGTCGATGGCGCCGACGAGGTCGCGCAGCACGGCCGGGTCCGCGGCCGGCAGGACGTACCGCGCGCGGTGGTTCGGCGATCCGACCTCGATCCGGAACCCGCCCGGAACGTCCCGCGGCGCGTCCGTACCCCGCGAGCGTGCCCAGCCGTCGACCCAGGTACGTACGACGGCCGGCAGTTCTCCGAGGGAGCCGCCCGCGGCGACGAGAGGATCAGTCACGCCGCCGAGCGTAGGGCACCCCGAACGGGCAAGCGACCGAATTGCCGGGGCAGTTGGCGATGGGGCAGTTGGTGGCCGGCGCCGGGGCGCGGCGCGCCGACGTGCGGTGCGGGCGCCGTTCCCCGAGGCGCGGATGCCGCCGGACGAGGCGGGGGAGACGCCCCGTGGCGGCCCGGCCCGCAGGCCGCCACGACGCGACGGAGCCGGGCCTCCGGAGCGCCGCGTCCGGCCGCTACGCGGGCCGGGTGGCCCCCGCGAACGGCATCTGGTTGATCGGCGCGATCCGTACCGGTGCGCCCGGATGCGGGGCGTGGATCATCTTGCCGTCGCCGATGTAGAGCCCGACATGGCTGATGCCGGAGAAGAAGAACACCAGGTCGCCGGGGGCGAGCCGGGACTTGTCGATCCGCGGCCCGGAGCTGATCTGGGTGTAGGTCGTCCGGGGCAGCGAGACCCCGCCGGCCCTCCAGGCGGCCTGGGTCAGCCCCGAGCAGTCGTACGCGGCGGGGCCCGTCGCGCCCCATACGTACGGTTTGCCGAGCGCGGCGTACGCGAAGGAAACGGCCTGTGCGGCACGGGGGTTGGGCGCGGCCGCCGCGGAGTGGGAGGTGTGCGCGGACGACGACCGGCCGGTCCGGTCCGCGGACCCGGGCCCGTCGGAGCCGTCCTCGTCCCGCACCTGCTGCCGCTGCTCGGCGGTCAGCTCGTTCAGCAACTGCTCGGCGGAGGCCAGCTTCCGGGTGATCGTGGCGCGGTTGCGGGCCAGCGTGGCCTCGGTGCTCCGCAGCTGTTCCGCGGTGTCCTCGGCCCGCGCGCGGACCTGCTGGACGCTGCCGAGCCGGCGTGCGTAACCGGCGATGGCGTTCGCCTGGTGGCTGCCCGCGCGCTCCAGGACGGCGGCGCCGTCCAGATAGCGCTGCGGATCCGAGGAGAGCAGCAGCCGGACGGTGGGGTGCACACCGCCGGACCGGTACTGGCCGGCGGCCAGGGTGCCCAGCTCGCTCCGTGCGGCGTTCAGCTGCTCGGTCCGGCGGGCGGCCTCGTCCTGCAGCCTGCTCAGCTCCTGGTGCGCGGCCGCGGCCCGCTCCTTCGCGCCGTCGTACTTCTCCGTCGCCACCTCGGCCTCCTGGTACAGCGCGTCGACCCGTTCCTTGACCTGGGCGGGGGTCGGGCGGGGCGCGGCCTCGGCCGGGGCGTCGAAGGCGGTGGCGGAGGCGACGCCCGCGAGCGCCAGGGTCGCGGCCGTACGGGCGATGCCGGGCTTCCGGGCGGTGCGCGGGGCGCCGTCGGCGAGCAGGAACGAGAGCGTGCGGGGGTACTGCTTGGGCTTGCGGTGCGACGCCACGGGGGCCGTCACTTCCTTCCCTACGGGCCTTGCGGTCCGGGTGATCCGGCCTGTGCGGGTGGTGCGGCCGGGCCGCGGCGGCTCGGGGGAGGAGCCGCCGCGGCCCGGTGATCCGGGGTGGTCCGGCGGCGGCCCGTTACCGGGGAGGGCGGGCCGCCGCCGTTCCTGTCGCCGGTCTCCGTCCCCGCCGGGCCACCGGGGCGGAGGCCGGCGGCCCGGCGGGGAGTCGACCGCCTGGAGGAGGAAGCTAAGCCTGCGCGTCACGGCGGAGGACCCACTTGCCCGGCACTGTCCGCATCCGACCGCCGCCGGTGCGTGGATGACCGTGGTGCTGCCGTCGCCGACGCCGGATTCGCCCTGTCCTGACCGAAGTGGCGATTGCGGGCGCCCTGCCCAATGGCGCGTGCTACACGGCGGATACGATCCAGCACTATGGACGTAGTAATCAATATCTTCGTCGGGCTGCACATCATCGGCATCGCCTCGCTCCTGGGCGGCTTCCTCACCCAGATGAAGGCGATGAACGGCGCCGGCGCCCGCTTCGTGCCGGCCATGCTGCACGGCGCGCTGACGATGCTGGTCACCGGCATCGTGCTGGTCGGCCTCAACCAGTCCCAGGACCACACCGTCAACAACGTCAAGATCGGCATCAAGCTGGCCCTGCTGGTGGTGATCCTGGCGCTGGTCTACGTCAAGCGGGACGAGGAGAAGATCGCCAAGCCGCTCTTCGGCACCGTCGGCCTGCTCACCGTCACCAACATCTTCATCGCGGTGCTCTGGACCTGAGCCGCGGGCCGCGGGGGACGGAACGTCGCACCCCGCGGCGGGACGGACCGCCACGTACCGGACGGCCGCGGGGCGCCGGGCCCGGACCGCCGGCCGCTCCGGGGCCGACTTCGACCACTCGCGGGCGGACTGTCGGTGGGGCGGCCTAGACTCGGTGGGCGATGAGCAGCCTCTTTGACGACAGCTTCCTGGCGGACCTCGGCCCCTCGGGTGAGGAGCCCCCGCCGCCGCCCGAGGACGAGCACGGCCCGGCCCCGGAGGAGATCCCCGCCGACCTCTTCGGCGGCGCCTTCGACGCGCCCGTGCCCAGGGACGCGTACTACCGCGACGGCGCCGCCCGCCCCGCCGTCGATCCGGCGGCGCTGCTGGAGGGTCTCAACGACGAACAGAAAGCGGCCGTGGTGCACACCGGCGGCCCGCTGCTGATCGTCGCCGGCGCAGGCTCCGGCAAGACCCGGGTGCTGACCCACCGCATCGCGCATCTGCTCGGCGCGCGCGGCGTCCACCCCGGCCAGATCCTCGCGATCACCTTCACCAACAAGGCCGCGGGCGAGATGAAGGAGCGCGTCGAGGAGCTGGTCGGCCCGCGCGCCAACGCCATGTGGGTCTCCACCTTCCACAGCGCGTGCGTCCGCATCCTGCGCCGCGAGTCCAAGAAGCTCGGCTTCACGTCCTCCTTCTCGATCTACGACGCCGCCGACTCCAAGCGCCTGATGGCCCTCGTCTGCCGCGATCTCGACCTGGACCCCAAGCGCTTCCCGCCCAAGTCCTTCAGCGCGAAGATCTCCAACCTCAAGAACGAGCTCATCGACGAGGAGGAGTTCGCCGGCACCGCCGCCGACGGCTTCGAGAAGACCCTGGCCCAGGCGTACGCGATGTACCAGTCGCGGCTGCGCGAGGCCAACGCCCTGGACTTCGACGACATCATCATGACGACGGTCCACCTGCTCCAGGCGTTCCCGGACGTCGCCGACCACTACCGCCGCCGCTTCCGGCACGTCCTCGTCGACGAGTACCAGGACACCAACCACGCGCAGTACACCCTCGTACGCGAACTCGTCGGTCCGGCCGAGTCCGCCGCCGAACTGTGCGTCGTCGGCGACGCCGACCAGTCGATCTACGCCTTCCGCGGCGCCACGATCCGCAACATCCTCCAGTTCGAGGAGGACTACCCGGACGCCACGACCATCCTGCTGGAGCAGAACTACCGCTCCAGCCAGACGATCCTCAGCGCCGCCAACGCGGTCATCGAGCGCAACGAGAACCGCCGCCCCAAGAACCTCTGGACGGACGCCGGCGCGGGCCCCCGCATCACCGGCTACGTCGCCGACACCGAGCACGACGAGGCGCAGTTCGCCGCCGACGAGATCGACCGGCTGACGGACGCCGGCGACGCCAAGGCCGGCGACGTCGCGGTCTTCTACCGCACCAACGCCCAGTCCCGTGTCTTCGAAGAGATCTTCATCCGGGTCGGGCTGCCCTACAAGGTCGTCGGCGGCGTGCGCTTCTACGAGCGCAAGGAGGTCCGCGACATCCTCGCGTACCTGCGGGTGCTCGCCAACCCCGAGGACACCGTCCCGCTGCGCCGCATCCTGAACGTCCCCAAGCGCGGTATCGGCGACCGTGCCGAGGCGATGATCGACGCCCTGTCGGCGCGCGAGAAGATCACCTTCCCGCAGGCGCTGCGCCGGGTCGACGAGGCGTACGGCATGGCCGCCCGCTCCGCCAACGCCGTCAAGCGGTTCAACGTCCTGATGGAGGAGCTGCGCACCATCGTCGAGTCCGGCGCCGGTCCCGCGACCGTCCTGGAAGCGGTACTGGAGCGCACCGGCTACCTCGCCGAGCTCCAGTCCTCCACCGACCCGCAGGACGAGACCCGGATCGAGAACCTCCAGGAACTGGCCGCCGTGGCCCTGGAGTTCGAACAGGACCGCGGCGAGGGGACCCCCGCCGAGGCCGACGAGCCGGGAACCGCCCCCACCGCCACCCTCGCCGACTTCCTGGAGCAGGTCGCGCTGGTCACCGACTCCGACCAGATCCCGGACGAGGACGAGGACGGCAGCGGCGTGATCACCCTCATGACGCTGCACACCGCCAAGGGCCTGGAATTCCCGGTCGTCTTCCTCACCGGCCTGGAGGACGGCGTCTTCCCGCACATGCGCTCGCTGGGCCAGACCAAGGAGCTGGAGGAGGAGCGCCGGCTGGCGTATGTGGGCATCACCCGCGCCCGCGAACGGCTCTACCTCACCCGCGCGACGATGCGCAGCGCCTGGGGCCAGCCCTCGTACAACCCGCCCTCCCGGTTCCTGGAGGAGATCCCGGACCAGTACGTGGAGTGGAAGCGCACCGGGCCCGCGACGCCGTCCGCCACGATGGGCGGACTCTCGTCGGGCGGCGGGAGCGGCGGCGGTATCGGGTCCACCCTGTCGTCGGCCCGCGCGAAGGGGCCCAGCGGCTTCGCGACCCGGCGCGCCAAGGACCGCCCCGTCGTCTCGCTGGCCGCCGGGGACCGCGTCACACACGACAGCTTCGGCCTCGGCACCGTCGTCGCGGTCAAGGGCAGCGGGGACAACGCCGAGGCGACCATCGACTTCGGCGGCGAGAAGCCGAAGCGGCTGCTCCTGCGGTACGCACCGGTGGAGAAGCTGTAGCGCCGCCCGCCCGGCCGTCCGGCCAACGGCGAAGGGCCGGGACATCGTCCCGGCCCTGGACGGCCACTCGCCGCGCGCCCGTGCGTCCGGCGGTCAGCCGGCAGCCGGGCGCGTCCGGCGGTCAGTTGGGATTGAGACCGTGGCTGCGCAGCCACGGCAGCGGGTCGATCGGCGAGTCGCCGCCGGGACGCACCTCGAAGTGCATATGCGGCCCGGTGGAGTTCCCGGACTTGCCCGAATAGGCGATCGTCTCACCGGCCTTGACCGAACCGGAGCGGATCTTGGTGCTGCTCAGGTGGCAGTACCAGGTCTCGGTCCCGTCGGGCGCCGTCACGATCGCCATGTTGCCGTACGCGGTGTTCACCTGGGTCCGTACGGTGCCGTCGGTGGCGGCCATGACGGGAGTGCCCAGGCCGACCGGGAAGTCGATCCCGGTGTGCACGGACATCCAGTTGACACCGGCCTGGCCGAAGAGCGCGCTCAGCCCGTGCTGCGCGACCGGCAGCGCGAACTTGGGGCGGGCGGCCTCCTTGCGGGCCGCCTCGTCCTTCTTGCGCTTCTTCTCCGCGGCCTGCCGCGCCTTGAGGTCGATCCGCTCCTGGGTGCGGCTGGCCCGGTCGGCGAAGTCGTCGGCACCGCTGCTGAGTCCGGCGAGCTGGGTGTCGAGCTTGCTGTTGGCCGCGGCGGCCTTGACGGACCCGAGGTCCGCCGCGGCCTGCATGGTCTTGTCGTCCTTGCCGCCCTTGTCGTCCCCGCCGAGGCCGGAGACGGAGGCGGCGGCCACGGCGCACACCCCCAGCGCGGCGACCGACGGTACGGCGACGGTCAGCAGCGCCGAGCGCTTGACCGTACGCCGACGCCCGCGGCCCCGGGCCGCCTTGTCGGTGTCCGGCGCGGTCCCCGGCGTGCTGTCGGAGCCGGCATCGGGGCCGGGGACGGCGAGGGCGATCGGCATGGCCTGCGTCATCGCATCGGCGACGGCGGCGGCGCCGGGAAGGTCCGGGGCGGCGGGCGAGCGGAACTCGTCGCCGGCGCCGGGCTCGTGTCCCTCGTGCGGCTGCCCGGCGGGCTGGGGGGAGGCGGCCGGCCGGCCGGTGCTCCGGGGGGAGATGGTCTCGTGGGTGACGGTCTCGAACTGGCTGGCCTCGTACCGGCCGGATCCGTACGGGCCCGGATCGTCCCAGGTGGTGGTGTCCCACAGGACGGTGTCGTCCGGCGACGGGCCGGGCTGCGCCGGGATGCCGGGGATCAGATCCCGGTCCACGACGGCCCACACCGCGGTGGCCTCGTAACTCCCGGCCGCACTCCCGGAGTCCTCGGCCGCGGCGGCCGGATAGCCGCCGTTGCCGTGGTCATGGCCGGGGGTGTGGTGGTCCGGGGTGTGGTGGTCCGGGGCGGCGTAGCCCCCGGTCCCGTAGGCCCCGGTGGTCCCGTGGCCCGCGGTGTCGTACGGGCCGGTGGGGTAGCTCCCGGAGCCGTACGCGGCGCCGGAGTAGCCGTCGGCGGAGTGGCCGGTGGCGGGGTGGCCGGTGGTCTGCCAGCCGCCCGTGTCGTACGGCGCGCTGTCGTAGGCGGGTGTCCCGTACGCGGTGTGGGCGTACGGGTCGTACGAGCCGTGGCCCGCGGCGGCCGGCTGTCCGCCGATGTCGTACGTGGTGGTGGCGTAACCGTCCGCGGCATAGCCGTTCGTGGCGTACGGGCCCGTGTTGTACGCGCCGGTGTCGTACGCGGTTCCGGGGTAGGCGCCGGGGGTATCCGCGCCGCCCATGCCGTAGTAGGGCGTGTCGTACGCGCCCGTGCCGTGCCGGTCGGTGTCGGTGGCGGGGAACGAACCGAAGAGGGGGTCGCCGCTGCCGTACTCGGCATGGCCGTGCGCGGCCGGCTGCTGCCCGTAGGGGTCGTAGGCCGGGTACTGCGCATACGAGGCGTCGGAAGTGGAGCCGGTCGGAAGCGGAGCTCCCGGTGGGGGACGGTCGTTCACCAACTTCTCTTTCGCCTCGGCATCAGGAGAATTAGCGGCGACTGTACCCGGCGGTACACGACGCCGACAATCTCCGGCAGGTTTCGGGCTCGGTGAGACCGGGCATTTGGCCGCCTTTCGGCAGTGCGATGCGAGTTCTTGGCGCCTCGTTCGAAACCTGTTCGACGGTATTCCGGGCGTGTGGGGGAGGGGCTCGGGAGAGCGCCGGAAGGGCCTCGGTAGGGGTTCCGGAAGTGCGCCGGGAGTACGCCACGAGTACGTCGGAAAAAACCTCATAAATATGTCGGCGGCCTCTCGGGAGAGTCTTGCGGGCTCCTTGTGCGTTCCCTGCCATCTCCTTGTCGGCACCTCGGAAATGCGCGGCTGTCGGGGTGGGTGGGGCGAGGTGGGAGTCAGGCCACCGAAATGACGTGCTCAGTCCCCTCTGCCGCCTCATTCGCCTCTGCCGTCTCCGCCGAGGCCAGCGCCTCGCGTATACCCGCCGCGACAGCGCCGTTGACCGGCAGCGCGAGATGTCCGACACCGGCGATATGCACATTGGACGCGAGGAGGTCCGGGTGATCGATGCGCGCCGTCCCAATCGGCACCATCACCTGGTCCGCCTCGCTCCAGAACGCGACGAAACGCGTCCGGCAGTGCGGGGCCGGACCCGCCAACTCCGCGATCAGCGCGGAATCCGGGCGCAACTGCCGGACGAGCGGGTGTGCCGACATCAGGGGGGCCACGCGAGTGCCGGAGTGCGGGGTGCCGAGCGTGATGACGGTGCGGACGCGGGCGTCGCCGCCGAGCCGCTGTACGTAATAACGGGCGATGAGCCCGCCGAGGCTGTGCCCGACGATGTCCACCCGGCGGTGCCCGGTCCGCGCGCAGACCTCCGCCACATACCGGCTCAACAGCTCGGCGGCCGCGCGGAGATCGCAGGTCAGCGGGGAGAAGTTGAGCGCCACGACATGCCGCCGGCCGTGCCGGAGCAGGGTGCGGCGCAGCAGCACGAAGACGGAACGGTTGTCGATGAAGCCGTGGAGCAGGAGGACCGGCGGCTGCGTACGGCCCTCGTCGGGGAGGGCGGGTGCGGGGTGCGGGAGGTGCCGCTCCTGGGTGATACCGGTCGGATAGAGCAGCAGATGTCCGGCGAGGACCGCCAACTCCACGGCCGTGCTGCCGAAACGGGTACGGAAAAAGGGCATGGCCTGCATGGGCCGACCTCCCGAACGGCATGCGGGAGGCGGCTCCGGCCCCCGTATGCCCTCATGGGAAGCCGTGCGCGGCGATGTCGAGATGTGGTGCCCGTGGTGCGTACGCGCCCAGCTGCGCGGCGCACGGCGCGGCGGTCCGGCTGCGGCTCCCCTGACGCCCGCCCCGCGAACTCCGCCGCCCGGCTCCGGCGGCACCACACGCGGAACGCGGCGCGTAGCGAACGTGTCCCGGTGTGTGATTTCCCCCTCCCTGCATGTCACGAAACGGCCGGGTGCGCGATGCTGGCGATAACGTTCGTTCACGCTCGTGGCCGCCGGATCGCGGTCGCGCGATCGATTGTCGGCTCGGCGGCACCGCTCTGCGCGTGCCGTGCATGGCTTGGAGGCAGTGATGAGTGTGGCTCGGCATGACGGAGCGCAAGCGGGAAGCCAGGGCGCGGTGGGCAGGTCCGGGCCGATCCGGGTGGTGGTGGCCAAGCCGGGGCTGGACGGCCACGACCGGGGCGCCAAGGTGATCGCACGGGCGCTGCGGGACGCGGGCATGGAGGTCATCTACACCGGGCTGCACCAGACCCCGGAGCAGATCGTCGACACGGCGATCCAGGAGGACGCCGACGCGATCGGGCTCTCCATCCTCTCCGGTGCCCACAACACCCTTTTCGCAAAGGTGATCGCCCTGCTGGCGGAGCGCGACGCGGCGGACATCAAGGTCTTCGGCGGCGGCATCATCCCCGAAGCGGACATCGCCCCGCTCAAGGCCCAGGGCGTCGCGGAAATCTTCACACCGGGCGCGACGACCACCTCCATCGTGGCGTGGGTGACCGCGAACGTACGGCCGCTGTCGGTCTGAGGCCGGGCCGGGGCGAGCGGCCGGCCCCCGTGCCGGCGTGGACACGGGAGCCGCCGCCCAGGCGGTCAACCGCCCTCCGGTTCGGCGGCGATCGGCCGGCCGGGTATGGCGGGGTGGCCGGGCCGGTCGGGTCGCGCGGGGGCGAGTTCGGTGAGCATGGTGGCGCGCAGGCGCAGGGTGGCGACGAGGCGCTGGAACGTCTCGGACCAGTAGCCGACGGAGCCCGGTGCGGCGCCCTCCGGGTCGTCGGTGAGCGCGGTGAGCATGTCGAGGCGGTCCGCGGCGGCCGGGTCGAGGCAGCGTTCGGCCAGGCCCATCACCCCGCTGAAGCTCCAGGGATAGCTGCCCGCGTCCCGGGCGATGTCCAGCGCGTCGATGACCGCCCGGCCCAGCGGCTCCGCCCAGGGGACCGCGCAGACACCGAGCATCCGGAACGCGTCCGAGAGGCCGTGTGCGGCGATGAACTCCGCTACCCACCGGGCCCGTTCGTCCGCCGGCAGGACGGTGAGCAGCTTCGCCAGGTCCCGCGCCGGGCCGGCCGGTGCGGCTTCGGTGCCCTGCGGTGGCGCGGTGGGCGCACCGAGCAGCGCCCGCGCCCAGTCGGCGTCCCGCTGGTGCACGGCGGCGCGGCACCAAGCGTCGTGCAGTTCCGTACGCCAGTCACCGGCCACCGGCAGGGCGACGATCGCCGCCGGGGCGCGGCCCCCGAACCGCTCCCGCCAGCCGTCCAGCGGGGCCGCCGCCACCAACTGGCCCAGCCACCAGGACCGTTCGCCGCGCCCGGAAGGCGCTCTGGGCACCACGCCGTCCCGCTGCATCTGCGCATCGCACTCGTGCGGCGCCTCGACGGAGATCTCCAGGTCTGCCGCCCCGGGTGATGCGGCTGGGTCCGCCTCGGCCAGGCGGTCGAGGCCGACGCAGGCGTGGGCGCGCCGGGCCATCCGGGCCGCGAGCGCGGAACCGGGCAGTCCGGCGAGCAGTTCGGCGGCCGCGGCACGGACGGTGCGGCTGCGGTCGGCGAGCGCCTGTTCCAGGAACGGTTCGTCGGCCGCCGTGAGACCGTCGCGCAGCGCGTCGAGGAACACCAGGCGGTCCTCCGCCCGTTCGGTGGCCCAGGTGGTGCAAAGGAGTGCGAGACCGGCGTGCGGGTCGCGGCGGCGCACCGCGGTGAGCAGTGCGGACCGTTCCGCGAACAGCCCCTCCGTCCAGATCCGCGGTACGTCCTCGGGGGCGCCCGGGAGCGATGCCGGACCGCCGGTGTCGCGGAGCGCGAACTTCCAGTCGTCGTTGAACCGCGCGAGCCACCGGGCGCGCGGGCCCGCCAGGGCGAGCGCCGTGGGCCGCAGGTCCGTACGGGCACGGGCGGCGTCGAGCAGCGCGGGCAGCAGTGCGTCGGGGGCGCGGTAGCCGTGCGCGTCCGCGGCGGTGAGCCACTGGGGCAGCAGCTCGGTGAGGTCCGGGGACGTGCCGCGACGGCTGCCGCCGCCGGTGCCGCCGCGGTCGGCGAGCAGCAGCGCGAGCCGGCGCCGTGCGGCGGGCGGCAGGGGAGGCCGCGGGTCGGCCGGGGCCGGGGCGGGCCGCTCACCGGCCGGCGCGGGACGCAGCGCGGCGCGGCGGCGCACCGTGCTCACCGCGGCCGCGTCCAGCAGGGCGGCCGCGGCGCTCTGCCCGGCCCGCACCGCCACCGGCGGCGACCGCCGCTCCGTCCCGAGCAGCGCGGCGCCGACCAACTCGGCCCAGGCGGGCGGCGTCCCGGGTGCGGGTGCGGGTGCGGGTGTGGGTGTGGGTGTGGGGCTCGTCATGGTGTTCCTCCAGGCATCGGGTGGGGCGCAGGCCGGGCCGGTGGGATGGGCGGGCTCGGGCGGTCGCGTACGTGGCGGGGACGGGGCACCTCCCGTTCGAGCGGAGCCGGGAGCGGGGCGGGCGCGGGCGCGGGCGGGCGTGGTGCGGCGGTGCGGGTCACAGGGACACCGGTGTGGGGTCCCAGACCGTCAGCGGCAGGAAGCCGCGGTGGCCGCATTCGCCGAAGACCGTGACCGGGGCACCGCCCGATATGGCGGCGAGCTGCCACAGCCCCGCACGACCCAGGCAGCGCGGGTCGAGGGGGAGCGCCGACTCGCCGTCCGCGTCGGCCAGTTGCCATCCCTGGCCGGTGCGGCCCGGTACCGCCGTGACCTCGGCGAGCACCACCGGCCAGGACTCCAGCCAGGGGTCGTCGCGCAGTGCGTCGCCGTAGGCGGCCAGGGCCGCGTCGATACCGCAGCCCGAGGGCACCGGGCCGGGCACCGCCGGGGTGTGCCGCTCGCCCAGGGCGGCACGCAGCGGGCGGGCGCCCGGGTAGTAGGCGAGGTCCGCATCGAGGACCAGACCGGGCGGCAGGGCCAGGTCCAAGGGGCGGTTGGCGCCGCCGAAGGAGAGATGCAGCGCCATCCGCCCGGTCCGCTCGCCCCGCAGATAGATCCTGCGGGTGGTCAGTCGGCCGTCCTCGCGGTCCTGTTGGGCGAGCACCAGCCAGCGGTCGCGGACCGGTGCGGCCTCGGGGCCGGTCAGCAGTTCCGCGGCCTCCGTGGTCAGCCCGACGCGGGAGCGGACCGTCGCCGCGAGCGGGGCCGGCAGCCGCGCGATCCCGAGGAAGCCCTGATCGAGGAGGTGGAGCAGGGCGCACTCCTCCAGGAGCCGGGCCGGCCAGTCCGCCCCGGCGGCCGCCACGGAACCCAACTCACGGACATACGAAGCGAGTCCGGGGGCCTGGGCGTCCACCATGCGCGCGGCCGTCTCGTCCCAGGATCCGTAACCGTCGCGGTCCGCCGTGGCCAGGCCGGAGTGCAGCAGATCCTCCAGACGCTGCTCCAGCTCCACGGCCCCGGCGCCGATCCGCTGCATCCGCCGCTCGGACCGCCGTTGGGCGGCCGCCGGGTCGGCGGGCGCGCGCGACGGGGCGCCGCCGGACGGGGCGTCCGCGGACCGCCCGGCCCGCTCGCGGCGGCCGGCCAGCCATTCCCCCGCCCACGGCGGTGGCTCGCCGTCCGCCACCGCCCGGTCGTCACCGGCCCAGAGCAGCAGCAGCCCCAGCGCGTGTTTGCACGGGAACTTGCGGCTCGGGCAACTGCACCGGAAGGCCGGACCGTTGAGGTCGACGACCGTGCGGTACGGCTTGCTGCCGCTGCCCTTGCACTGGCCCCATAGCGCGCCGTCGCCCGTGCCCGTCTCCGACCACGGCCCCGGCGCCGCGAGCTTGCCGCCCGCCTTGCGTGATGCTGCGTCAGGCGCCAGCGCGAGCACCTGATCCGTCGTCCAGCGTTCCCCCTGCGGATTCATGTTCACGACGCTACGACCGACCACTGACAACCGCCGTCGACGGCGCGGGAGCCGGCGTCGCCGACGGCGCTGTCGGCGGCGTTGCCCTAGCCCCGGAACAGCGTGGAAGCAGCCCTGGAGGATTGCTGAAACAGCAGGTCAGCGGCGGTTTTCCGGTGATTGTCAGTGGTGTGGTGCAGGCTTGATTTCGCAAGCGGCCGACGGGATGCGGGGAGTCGGCCGCACACCTTGCGACTTGGGGGAGCCATGTCCGAGAACAGCATCAAGACGACGCCTGACGGAGTGCGCGAGGCGGGGACCGGCGAGGCGCTGCGGCCGCATGCGGAGGTCACCTTCGCGGCGGAGCTGGCGGCCCTCGCCGCCGCCGACGACCGGCCGCGGCCGGAGCGCTGGCGGCTCTCGCCCTGGGCGGTGGCGACCTACCTCCTCGGCGGCACGCTCGCGGACGGCACGGTCATCACACCCAAATACGTCGGCCCGCGCAGGACCGTCGAGGTCGCCGTGACGACCCTCGCGACGGACCGCGCGCTGCTGCTGCTCGGCGTGCCCGGCACCGCCAAGACATGGGTGTCCGAGCATCTGGCGGCGGCGGTCAGCGGCGACTCCACCCTCCTCGTGCAGGGCACGGCCGGCACGCCGGAAGAGGCGATCCGCTACGGCTGGAACTACGCCCAGCTGCTCGCGAACGGCCCCAGCCGGGAGGCGCTGGTGCCCAGTCCGGTGATGCGCGCGATGGCGCAGGGCATGACCGCACGGGTCGAGGAGCTGACACGTATCCCGGCCGACGTACAGGACACGCTGATCACCGTCCTGTCGGAGAAGACCCTGCCCATCCCGGAGTTGGGGCAGGAGGTGCAGGCCGTCCGCGGTTTCAACCTGATCGCGACGGCCAACGACCGCGACCGCGGGGTCAACGAACTCTCCAGCGCGCTGCGCCGGCGCTTCAACACCGTCGTACTGCCGCTGCCCGCGACACCGGACGAAGAGGTGGACATCGTCTCCCGCCGGGTCGCGCAGATAGGCCGTTCGCTGGAACTGCCGGCCGCCCCGGAGGGGATGGACGAGATCCGCCGGGTCGTCACGGTCTTCCGTGAGCTGCGGGGCGGTATCACCGCGGACGGCCGCACAAAGCTCAAATCGCCGTCCGGGACGCTCTCCACGGCCGAGGCCATCTCGGTGGTGACGAACGGTCTGGCGCTGGCCGCGCACTTCGGCGACGGTGTGCTGCGCTCCGGTGACGTGGCCGCGGGCATCCTGGGCGCGGTCGTCCGCGATCCGGCCGCGGACCGCGTCGTATGGCAGGAGTACCTGGAGGCAGTGGTGCGCGAGCGCGACGGCTGGCAGGACTTCTACCGGGCCTGCCGAGAGGTGAGCGCATGACCGGGGGAGGGGCGGGCCCGGCCACGGGGGCGGCGGCGACCGGGACGGCGGCGGTGCCAGCGGGGACGGCGACGCCCGTAGCGGCGGCGGAGCGTACGGCCGGGCCCGTGCTGCTCGGGGTGCGGCACCACGGTCCCGGGTCGGCGCGGGCGGTACTGGCCGCCCTGGAGCAGTGCGCACCCGGCGCGGTGCTGATCGAGGGTCCACCGGAGGCGGACGAACTGGTGCCGCTGGCCGGGCAGGAGGGCATGCGGCCACCCGTCGCACTGCTCGCCCATGTGCTGGACGATCCGGGCCGCGCGGCGTTCTGGCCGCTGGCCGAGTTCTCCCCGGAGTGGGTCGCGCTGCGCTGGGCGGTGGAGCGCGGCGTCCCGGTCCGCTTCATCGATCTGCCCGCGGCGCATTCCCTGGCGTGGCGAGCGGAGAGCGGGGAGAGAGGGGAGAGCGCGAACGGGGAGGGCGGAGAAAGCAGGGGAGAGGGAGAGGACGGGGAGCGCGGCGCGGGGGCGTCCGGGGCATCTGAGGCGTCCGGGGCTGCCGGGGAGCCCGGGGAGCCCGGGGACGGGCCGGATGTACGGATCGATCCGATCGGGGCGCTGGCGGAGGCCGCCGGTTACGACGACGCCGAGCGCTGGTGGGAGGACGTGGTCGAGCACCGCGGGGGCGGGGGGACCTCGCACCGGAGCGGATCCGGGCGCGGGGGCGGACCGGGGGCGGACGCGTTGGCGCCGTTCGCGGCGCTGGCCGAGGCGATGGGCGTGCTGCGCGAGACGTACGGCGACGGCGGACACGACCGCGACCCGGTGCGGGAGGCCCATATGCGGCTTCGGCTGCGGGCCGCGCGGCGGGAGTTCGGGGACGGTGTCGCCGTGGTGTGCGGGGCGTGGCATGTACCGGCGCTGGCCCGCCGCAGCACCGCGACCGCCGACCGGCAACTGCTCAAGGGCCTGCCCAAGGTGAAGACGGCGGTGACCTGGGTGCCGTGGACGCACCGGCGGCTCGCCCGCCGCAGTGGTTACGGCGCCGGTGTCGCCTCGCCCGGCTGGTACGGCCATCTCTTCGACGCCCCCGACCGCCCGATAGAGCGCTGGATGACCAAGGTCGCCGGGCTGCTCAGAGCGGAGGACTACGCGGTCTCGTCGGCACACGTCATCGAGGCGGTACGGCTCGCCGAGGGACTGGCCACGGTGCGCGGCCGGCCGCTGGCCGGGCTCGCCGAGACCACCGACGCGATCCGGGCCGTCATGGGGGACGGTTCCGAGGCGCCGCTGTCGCTCATCCACGAGCGGCTCGTCGTCGGGGAGGTGCTGGGCGAGGTCCCGCCGGACACCCCCGCGGTGCCGTTGCAGCGGGACATCGACCGAAGTCAGCGGTCGCTGCGGCTCAAACCGGCGGCACTGGAGCGGGAGGTGGAGCTGGACCTGCGCAAGGAGACGGACGCCGGGCGCAGCCGGCTGCTGCACCGGCTGCGGCTGCTCGGCATCCCCTGGGGCGAGCCGGTGCGCTCCCGCGGCAGTACCGGCACCTTCCGGGAGACCTGGCTGCTCCACTGGGAACCGGAGCTGTCCGTACGGGTCGCGGAGGCCGGTATCTGGGGTACGACCGTGCTCTCCGCCGCCACGGCCAAGGCCGCGTCCGACGCGGTGGGCGCGACGGCGCTCGCCGAGGTCACGGCGCTCGCCGAGCGCTGTCTGCTCGCCGGGCTCCCGGACGCCCTGCCGGTGGTGATGCGGGCGCTGTCGGACCGCGCGGCACTCGACGCCGACGTGGGACATCTCGCCCAGGCGCTGCCCGCCCTCGTCCGGTCCGTGCGGTACGGCGATGTGCGCGGCACGGACGGCGCGGCGCTCCACGAGGTCGCGACCGGCCTGGCCGAGCGGGTCTTCGTCGGTCTGCCGCCGGCCTGCGTGGGCCTGGACGCGGACGGCGCCGCGGAGCTGCGCGGCCATCTCGACGCCACCCACCAGGCCGTCGCCCTGCTGGACCAGTCGGCGACCGATGCGCAACCCGGGAACGAATCCGGGGATGAACCCGGGGGTGAACCGGGCGGCGGGGCCGGTGCCGTGGCGGGGCTGCGGGTCCGGTGGGCCGGGGTGCTGCGGGCGATATCCGAGCGGGACACGATTCCCGGGCTGATGCGGGGGCGGGCCGCCCGACTCCTGCTGGATGACGGGGAGTTGGGCGACGCAGGAGCGGAGCGGCTGATGGGGTTCGCCCTCTCGCCCGGCACCCCGCCCGCCGATGCGGCCGGGTGGATCGAGGGGTTCGCCGGGGGCGGGGACGGCGGCGGGCTGCTGCTGGTCCACGACGAACGGCTGCTCGGGCTGGTGGACGGCTGGCTGACGCGGGTGCCGGCGGCGGCGTTCACGGATGTGCTGCCGCTGCTGCGCAGGACCTTCGCGGAGTACGACACCGGGGTGCGGCGCACGCTCGGCGAGCTGATCCGCCGCGGGCCCACGGCCGTCTCCCGCCACCCGGCGGACGGCCGCACGGACGCGGCGGCACCCGGCTTCGGCCCCGGCCTGGACCGCGACCGCGCCGCGGCCGTACTCCCCACCCTGCGCCTCTTGCTGGGCATCGCCCAGGCCGGTTTCGAGGACGCGAACCCGGCTGGCGGAACGGCCAACGACCTTACGGGGGCGGCGTGATGACCGAATTTTCGAGGGCGGCGTGATGACCGGCCTTGGGGGAGACGGGGTGACCGACCTTGGGGGCGGCGGGATGACCGACACGACGACCGATACGACGACTGATACGCCGACCGAGGCGGTGATCGACATGAAGACCGGCACGAAGACCGGCACGACGACCGACACGGTGACCGACACGAAGACCGACGGGCTGGCCGCCCCCGGGGCGGATGCGCCCGCACCCGACCCCGTAGTTGACGTCGCCCCTGTCACCGCCCCCGTCACCGACGCCGAGCGGCTGCGGCGGTGGCGGATGGTGCTCGGGGGTGGCGGGGCGGACGGGACCGGGTGTGAGCTGCGCGGTCAGGACGCCGCGATGGACGGTGCGCTCGCCGCGCTCTACGGGCAGGGCGAGGGCGGCCGGGGCAAGGGGGGCGCGGGCAGCGGCGGCGGGAAGAGGTCGGCGGGGCTGGGGGCCTCGGCGCCCGGGGTGGCCCGCTGGCTGGGCGACATCCGTACGTACTTCCCGTCGTCCGTGGTGCAGGTGATGCAGCGCGACGCCATCGACCGGCTGGGCCTGTCCGCGATGCTGCTGGAGCCGGAGATGCTGACGGCCGTCGAGGCGGACGTCCACCTGGTGGGCACCCTGCTCTCGCTCAACAAGGTCATGCCGGAGACGACCAAGGAGACCGCGCGGGCCGTCGTCCGCAAGGTCGTCGAGCAACTGGAGAAACGGCTGACGGCGCGCACCCGTGCCACCCTCACGGGCGCGCTGGACCGTTCGGCGCGGATCAGCCGCCCGCGCCATCGCGATATCGACTGGGACCGTACGATCCGGGCGAATCTCAAGAACTACCTCCCGGAGTACCGCACGGTCGTCCCCGAGCGGCTCATCGGCTACGGCCGGGCCGCGCAGTCGGTGAAGAAGGACGTGGTGCTCTGCATCGACCAGTCCGGTTCGATGGCCGCGTCGGTCGTCTACGCCTCGGTGTTCGGCGCGGTACTCGCGTCCATGCGGGCCATCGACACCCGGCTGGTCGTCTTCGACACCGCGGTGGTCGATCTGACGGACCAGCTGGACGACCCGGTGGATGTCCTCTTCGGCACCCAGCTCGGCGGCGGTACGGACATCAACCGCGCACTCGCCTACTGCCAGTCCCGGATCAGCCGCCCCGCCGAGACCGTCGTCGTCCTCATCAGCGATCTGTACGAGGGGGGTATCCGCGACGAGATGCTCAAGCGGGTCGCCGCGATGAAGGCGTCCGGGGTGCAGTTCGTGACGCTGCTGGCGCTCTCCGACGAGGGGGCGCCCGCATACGACCGCGACCACGCGGCGGCCCTCGCGGCTCTGGGCGCACCGGCGTTCGCGTGTACGCCGGATCTCTTCCCGGAGGTGATGGCGGCCGCGATCGAGAAACGGCCGCTGCCCGTACCGGATACGGCAGAGCGGAGATGAGCGGAGACACAGAACGGAGCGGAGGTGAAGGGGACGGCGAACGGACGGCGGGGACCGGGGCATCACGGGACGGGGGGGCTGAGGGGCCCCGATCCCCGGCCCCACCCCACGAGTACGGTCGGCGGCCGGCGGCACCGCCCCCAGCGGCACCGCCACCCACCGACGCGCCCTCAGCCAGCGCCCTCCTCGTCGACGGCGGCCTCGGCCGCGGCGGTGGTCTGGGACCTGTTGGGCCTGGTCGCTGCGGCATCGGTCGCCGGGTCCGCCGTACCGGCCCCCGGCCCGGCGGCCGGTGGCGCGTCGGACGTTGCCGGGATACCGGCCGACAGCGGCCGGAACGCCAGCCGCAGATCGGTGATCTGCCGGTCGCCCCGCACCCACGCCAGCGGCGCGTAGTGCACCGCGATCCCGGCCGGGGCCTGGAGCAGCGGGCGGCGCGCCGCGTCCGTCGGCCACTCGACGTCACCGGTGGCCGTCCGGGCCGGGATCAGCCAGAAGTCGCCGGTCCGGTAGGTGCCGCCGGTCCCGAAGTACACCTCGATACCGTCCTCCAGCGGCAGCCAGCCACCCTCCTCGACGCGCACCGCGCCATGTCGCAGCCGGTCGGTCCGCGCACCGCGCCGGCCCTGCCAGCCGCCCTCCTGCTGGTCCCAGCGGCGCAGGAACGGATGGAGCTCGGGCCGCCGTCCGACGCCCGGTGCCGGTTCGTCCGAGAGCCGCACCCGCCGCCCCGGCAGGTCCACCTCCGCCACCCGCAGCAGCGGCTCCGCCGCGCCCCGGCTCGTATATGCGGTGTCCACGAACTCGACCCGGTCGCCGACGTTCAGATCGAGCTTGTCGTCGCTGCCGAGGGTCGCCAGGTCCACCCAGGTGCCGTCGAGTTCATCGACCGGGAAGGTGACCGAACCGTTCTCGCGGGACCATTTGAAGGTGGCCTCCTGCGCGGTGCCGCCCTCGTGCACCTCGACCCGGTAGAGCTGGTTCTCCGGGCCCCGGTAGCGGGCGTCGGGCGCGACCAGGCACGGGTCGTCGTCGGCATGGCCGGGACGCTCGCTGCGCGCCGCGAGGCGGGACGCCGGGGCGGCGGCCCGCTGCGCCCAGCGCGTGAACGCCGCGCGGATGTCGTCGGCCGGCGGATTGTCGCCGCCCAGCCCCAACTCCGCGCCGGGCAGCGGCAGCACCTGCCACACCACCTTGGCGCGCGCCGCGGTGTCCGGCAGCGCCGCACCGAGCGCGACCTCGCGCAGCGCCGGGTCCTCGGCCGCGGTGACGCTCCGCTCCCACACCTTCAGACAGGCCAGATACGGGAAGGTGGTGGGCAGCCGGTCGCCGGGCCGCTCCGGGTCGCGGAAACCGTCAGGCTGGTCCCAGTACGTCCAGGTGGCGGGCGCCCCGGCCGGCACACCCGGATCATCCGCACCGCCCTGCCCCTCGGCGCCCTCCGCGGGCACCGGTACACCGGGCTGCGGGCGGGTCGCGTCGCACTGGATGCCGTCCACGTAATAGCGGCCGCCGCCGATGAGCAGATCGTCCAGTTCGTGGCTGCCGCCGCGCAGTTCGATCCGGAAGCCGGTGGCGTCCTGCGGGCCGCCGTGCTGCCCGATCAGGTCGGCGGCGAGCGTACGGGCCTGGAAGAGCTGTATCGCGGTCTGCTCATTGGCGTCGGCGTCCAGCTGGACCCGGCCCTGCTGGGCGACGACCGCGGAGTAGTGCCGCTCCGGCCGGTAGGTGATGCGGGAGAGATCAGCGTGCATGGAAGGGTTCCCCCTCGTACGGGAAGCTCGGACGGTCGGAGTCGGAAGGCCGCGGGTGGTGCGGGCCGGAAGCCGGCAGGCCGCGGAGACGGTGAACGGCGGGGGACGGGTACCGGCGGGCCGCGGACGGTGGACCGGGGCTCGGCCCGGTCCCGCGCGGTCCGTGGTGCCCGCGTGGTCCGCACGGCACGGACGGCACGGACGGCGAGCGCCACGGCCGCCCGGCGCCGAGGGACGGTGACCCGACGCCACGGAACGGCGAGCGCCACCGGCCCCCCTCGCCCCCGGACAGCGACCCGCACCGGCACCCGGCGGAACGATCGGCCGGGCTCACGTCACGAACACGATCCCGGCGTCGGTGCCCGCCGGGGTGTACTCGGCGAGCCGGGCCCGCAGGCTGTCCTCGCGCTGCGGCTGGTAGAGGTCGTGGTACGCGCCCAGCTCGGCGCCGTCCGCCGCGCCGCGCCGGATCTCCTCGGCGCCCCCCGCCGCCAATTGCCCGTACGTGGCGGACCCGTAGCGCTCGGCGCGCAGCAGCGGACGGACCCGGGCGGCGTCGCCGGGGCCCGCCAGATCCGGCTGGCAGCGGTAGCGGCGCGGGGTGCGCGAGCCGGGCGGCACATAGCTGAACCGCAGGCAGCCGACGCCGCGCCGGGCGACCGCCAGCCGCCCGGTGAAGATGCTGTCCTCGGCGAGCTGCACGGCATGCGTGTGCACCTCGCCGAGCACCGTGCTGCGGTGCGCGTACAGGACCGCGTGCGCATAGCGGCAGTCCGGCGCGGACAGTGCCTCGCGGTCGTGCCCGGTGGCGTCCAGGATGCTGTCGCGCAGCTGGATGGTGAGCGGATCGGTGCCCACTTCGTCGCCGATCACCTCGATGGTGCCCAGGATGCTGCGGTCGATCTCGACGCAGGCCGTGGTGCGGTCCAGGACCAGGCTCGGCTCCTCGGGGGAGTGCGGCGCGCACTCCGGCTCCAGCGACCAGCCCGGCACCAGGGTGCAGTGCCGCAGCACCACCGCGCCCATCGGCCCGGTGACATTGAGGCCGCGGCCGGTGACCAGCAGGCCGTCCAGCACCATCCGCGGCCGGTCGCCGGGCGCACAACTCGCCTCCCTGGCACGGATGTTGAGCGCATCGGGCCGGTTGCTGTACCAGTCGAGCAGCCGGATCACCGGCCGGGTGCCCTCGGCGGCGCGCAGCTGGAGCCGGTCGCCGGGATCGAGGTCGAAGTCCAGCTGCTCCTGGTAGGCGCCGCTGTGGGTGATCTCGATGATCGCCTCCGGGCCGCAGCGGCCGGCGCGCCGGTCGTGCCGCCATGCGCCGTACGCGTCCATGATCCGCCGGAAGTCCCGGCCCGGCCCGACCCGGTAGATGGTCGCGTCCGGCGGTGTGTGGCGGTCCGCGCGCGGGTACTCGCCGCCGCCCAGGTCGTCCCCGAACGCGTAGTGGTAGTCCACCCATACGCCCTGCCGGGGGGCCGAGCGCGTGCCGAAGGCGAGCCGGCCCAGCTCCGGGTCGACGGCGACCTGCCCGCGCTTGGGCCGGTAGCGCCAGTCGGAGAGATCGGCCACGACGATGTCGGAGAGCGGGACGGGGGTCTCGTGGCCGTCCCGCCGGATGGTGAAGCTCTTGCCCGGCCCGTAGTAGTCCGCGAGCCGGTCGTGCAGCTGCCGGCGGCGGATGGCGGCCGGCACATTGTCGAGGGTGGCGATATGCGCCGCGGACGGCTCCGGCTCCGGACGGGTCACCAGCGGACTGTCGTTGCCCAGGATCGAGAAGGTGTAGAGGTTGCGGGCCCGGTCGATGCAGTACGCGGGCGCGCGGGTGACGGAGTACGGCTTGAGCCGCCAGACGAACAGCCCGACGCCGGCCGGGGTGTAACCGCCCTGAGTACGGCGGGAGGTGGCGCGGCGTACGTCCACCGAGCGGGCCACGGTGCCGAACGGGCCGCCCGCCAGATCCAGCGCCGCGCCGTCCCGTACGTCCACCAGCCGGCCGCGCCCGGCGCTCCGCGCGTCGGCCGCCGCGGTGCCCGAGCCGTACAGCTTCACCGGCTGCTGCTGGGCGAGGAGGCGGGAGAACTCCACCGCCCGCGCGGGCCAGTTGGCCACGTCCTGCGACAGCTCCTCCAGCAGTGCGAGGGTGCCCTTGCGGCGCCGGTTGCCGACGGTGGCCGCCACATCGCGGCGCGGTGCCAGCGCCTCGGCCAGCCGCCGCCGGGACGCGTCCGGCAGTCCGTCGTCGCCGGGCCCGTCGCCGTCCGGTCCGCCGCCCCGCAGACCCGTCGCCAGGACCCGTTCGTAGCCGGGCAGCGGGCGGTAGCCCACCAGATCCCCGAGGTAGGGCAGCACCCACTCGGCGGCGGTCTCCACGAACCAGTCGTCGTACTGCTGCTCGACCCCGTCGCGTATCCGGTCCGCCTGCTCGGCGATGACGGCCAGCAGGGCGCGCAGCGGCTCGCCCTCCGCCGCGTCGCGCAGCCGGTGCCACTGCGGGAGCAGCTCCGCGAGCCCGTCCGGTTCCCTGGTCATACCGTGCCCCCGCACCGCTCACGCGCGAGCGCGCACACCGGGCGGCGGACGGGCGGCCGGCTCCGGTCCGGGCCCCGGCTCGGGCTCATCGGGCAGCCTCCGTGCATCGGGCGGCCTCCGTTCATCGGGCAACCTCCGTGAGGATCAGCGTGTCGGCGACCCGTGGCGAGAACAGGGCGAGCTGGGCCGGCCGGATCCCGCGGAAGACGCGGACCGCGCGGCCCGGCGCCGGCGGCCGGGTGTCGGTGACATCGGGGTTCAGGCACAGCAGTTCGGCCAGTGAGATGCCGTGGTGGGCGGCGATGGCGGTCAGGGTCTCCCCGCCCGCCGCGGACGGCGGTGCCCCCGGGCCGTCCGCGGCGACCTCGTACACCTGCTCGTCGTAGGCGGCGAGGCGGGACGGTACCGAGGTGGCGGGCGGGCCGGTGAACCGGTCGGCCAGCAGGGCGAGCCCCTCCGGGGTGACGGACGCCGGGACGCCGGTGAAGGCGTCCACGTCCACGTAGTCGACGCCGGGCACCGCCTGGGCGGTGGCCAGTACCTCCGACAGCCGGGCCGGCTGGCCCAACTCCCGCCCGTCGTACCCGAGTTCCGCCAGCAGGGCCGCCCGGACGCGGGGCTCGACCAGAGCCCAGGAGTGGTCCGGCGCCACCTTCACCCGCGCCGCGAGCAGCAGCAGGACCGTCTCGCGGACGTCCACCCGCACCGGGAGCCGGGCGTCCCCGTACTCGGCGAGGGCGGCCCGCAGCGCCCGCAGCACCTCCGCGTCCGGCGCGATCGGGATGTCGTCCACGCCCGCGACGGTGAGGTGCAGCACCGTGCGCCGCCCGTCGAACAGTTCGCGGGCCGAGGCCCGGCCGATGCCCGCCCGCGACCGTGCGAAGTCCGCGTAGTCCGCGACGGAGACCAGGCGGTCCAGCGCCGAGACGGCCAGCGGAACGGTGCGGCGGGTCAGCCCCGGGCCGTCGGCGTCCGTACCGCCGGTCGCGGGCTGCGGGTTGGTGACCCCGGTGACGCCCAGCGGCCGGGTGACCGCCTGGGTGATCCGGTCCGCCGCGACGTTCGCGGCCCGGCCGGTGCCGAAGCGGTAGCGGGCCCGTACGTTGTCGTGGCCGGTCGGCAGCCGGGCGCCGTGCACCCCGTCGCCGAACGTCACCGTCGTCCGCCCGTCGCCCGCCGTGCCGGTCACATACACCCGCGCGCGCGGACCGCGCCCGGCCAGACTGTCCACCGCGTGCCACCGCAGACCGTCCACCCGCACCTCCAGCTCCGGGGTGGCGCCCAGCGGGTTGTCGGCCGGCAGCCAGGTCAGCGGCGACTGCCAGAGCGCGAACGTCTGGTGGGTGCGGGCGGCGTCGCCGCTGCCGATCGGCTCGTCGCGGCTCTCGCCGTGCGTGGCGGGCACCACATTGCCCTGGACGCGGACCGTGTCGCGACGGTAGCGGTGGACCAGATCCGTGGTGAGGGTGAGCGTGGTGTGGACGCGGTCGCCGGGCAGCTGGGGATCCAGCGTCTGGCGGACGTCCGCGATCACCACGAGTTCGGTGCCGCGCACCCCCGCCACCCCCGGGATATCGGTCCGCTCACCGGACACGACGAGATACCGGCCGGGCCGCAACCCGTCGTACAGCTCGGCGAGTTCGAGCTCGTCGCCGTGCACGTCCTCACCGACCGGGTCGTCGGCCTGCCGCAGCGTCTCGCCCGCCGCGTGCACCGTCGTGTCCCGGATCGCGGAGAGCACCACATCGTGCTCGTCCAGCCACGGGTCGGCGAGGGTGAGCAGGGTGCCCCGGCCGGTGACCCCGTACTGGGTGTGGACCGCGGTCCGCACCGCCGTCACCCTGGTCGTCACGGACGCGAGCCGCTTGTCGCCCGGGATACCGTCCGGGCCGTCCGCACCCTTACGGGGGCGCTCCACGGTGACCCAGCCGCCGACCGTGATCCCGTCGTACACCGCGTCCAGCGGCAGCGCCAGCCGGTCGGCGGGGCGCGGCACCGTCGCGATGCCGATCTCCACCCCCGGCGGCTCACCGCCGGACGCCACCGACACCGTCACCTCGTACTCCCCGTGCGTGACCTGCTTGTGCTCGCCGGGCGCCAGATGCCACTGCACCGGTGTGCCGTTGTCCAGCGCGATATGGATCCGGCCGTCCTCGGCGGGCCGCGACACGAACAGCGTGCGCTCGGGCAGCCCCGCCAGCAGCCGCGCGGTGACCCCCGGCTCCTGCGAGTCGGCCGGCCGGCGGCCCAGCCAGCTCAGATCGTGGTCGGGACCCGTACGGGTGGACAGTTCGACCCGGCCGGGCCCCAGGGGGAAGGTGAGATCGGCGGGCAGGTTCTCGCTGCGCTGCACCGAACTCCCGGTCTCGACGTACTGGAGCTCCGCCCGCACCGGCACCTTGCCCGCCGTGTCGTACACCACCCGCACCGTGGTCAGCGCCGCCCCGGTGAGCGGCCAGTCCGCCGTCCGGATCACCCGGCCGCGGTCGTCCTGGACGGGCTTGAGCGGCGCCGTCGCCCCGAACGGCGCGGCCGTCACCCGCATGGCCAGGACCTCGCGCAGCACGGCGGGAGCCGGGGCCTGCCCGCCGGCGGACCCGGCGGACGGGGCCGGTGCGGCCCGCCGCCACGCCGGGTACAGCCCGTCGGCCACCCGCGGATCCAGCGCGGCCAGCAACTGCGCACCGAGATCGGAACCCGCCCCGAAGAGCCGCGCCGGATCGCGGGAGAGCGCCCGCGAACCGGCCGGCGGGCGTACGGCGCGGGTGCGCAGGGCGGGGAGCAGGGCGGCCAGCGCCCGGACGGCGGCGGGGGTCCGGTCGGTACGGGGCGCGGGCCGGAAGGTGTCACCGACGGCGGGCGCCGCTTGTGTTGGGGCCGGAGCCGACGGGGCGCCCGGCGGCTCCGCGGCCGGTTCCCCCGACAGCTTCCCCGCCCGCGCCGCCAGCTCGCCGACCACCGCCGCCAGCTCCTCGAACCAGGCGGCGACCCGCGCGTACCCGGCGGCCAGCGCCTGCGCCTCCACCAGCCGCTCATGCGGCCCGGCCAGCCGCCCGACGAACTGCTCCGGGGTCGTGATGCCGGCCAGGTCCGCCCGCAGCGGCGCCAGCACCTGGACCTCGAAATCGGCGATGAACCCGCTGATCGGGCGCGGGTTCGGGTTCCGCGGGGAGGGCGGCGGCGGATAGCCCGGATCGTCCGGATCACCGGCGTCGGCCGGTTCGGTGATCCACACCCGCAACTCCGCCACCAGCTCCGTCAACGACGCCGGAGCCGACGCCGGCAGCCCGAGCCCCGTCACCTCCGCCGTACGGTCCGGCCGCACCGAGGCCACCGGGAGCAGCACCCGCTGCGCCCCGAAGTCGAACAGCAGCCGGTCGCCGACCGTGAGCCCCGTCTGCGCGCCCTCGACCAGCAGCTCCGGGCGGCTGCCGAGGTCGTCCGCGGTGAGCAGCGCGGGCCGCCGGCGCCGGACCGCCAGTTCGTTCCACGCCCACCGGGCCGTCAGGTCCTCGGTGGTCTCGAAGGTCTGCGACTCCTCGTCCGGACCCGCCGGCACGCTGTGGCTGCGCGCCCCGCGCGGGATCACCACCGGCAGATCGGCGGCGCGCGGATCGCGGTCCAGGGTGTACGCGAGCGAGGTGTCGGCGGCGACGCCCGGCCGCGGCCGGTGCCCCACCAGCCGCCCCAGCAGCGCCAGCGACCGGTGTTCGTTCGCCGTCCGCAGATACCCCTCCTCGGCGATCCGCTCGCTGTGGAACGTCAGCAGATCGCCCAGCACGGCCCAGGAGTCCAGCAGCCCGATCGACGGATCGTCCGGGGTGCGGACGGTCAGCCCGCGCAGCGCCGGGTAGGCGGGCGAGGCGAGCCGGTCGAGCATCGCGGCCAGGAAGGTGCCGTACGTGCCGACGCGGTAGTCGAGGGCGGTGCGGCCGGGCGGGTTGTGGGGCGGGGCGGGGGCGCGGCGCTCGTCCTGCCCCCCGTCGCACCCGCGGCCCCGACCGCCGTTCACCGTGTCGTGCTCCGTCATCGCCCACCCCCGAGTCCGATGACCAGCCGGCCGTTCTCGGGCCGGTCCGGATCGTTGTCGCACCGGGCGATCTCCAGCGGTCCGAGCCGCAGCACACCCGCCTCCAGTTCCCCTTGGTCCTCATGGAACAGCCTGCGCAGCCGGGTCACCGCCACGCTCCGTACGCCCGGCACCGCCGCGGCCACCGCGACGAGGCGGCTCAGCCGGACCGGCTCCCCGAAGGTCAGCGCGTCCGGATGGAAGAAGCCGAGCCGCCCGCCGGGGAGCGCCCGGCTGCCGAGCAACCGGGTCAACTCGGCCAGGATCTGCCCGTGTTGATGGCCGGGCACCGCGCAGACCTCCAGCGCGATGTCCAGCGGCACCAGCCGGGCCGGCCCCACGACCAGGTCGTGCCCGATCCTGCGGTACCCCTCCAGCGCGTACGCCACCGAGTCCAGCAGCGCGGGGGAGGGCTCCTCGGTCCCGTACGCGTCGATGGCGACCTGCGCCTCCTGCGCGCTGCCGGTCCACCGGATGTCCGCCGCCGCCCGCTGGACGCCGGGGAGCCCGGCCGCCAGTGCCGCGTAGTCGTCCGCCGTGACGGCCCGCAGCCGGGTCCGCCGGAGCGCGAGCGGCGCCAACTGCCGTACCTGCTCGACCGGTTCGGGTTCGGTGCCGCCCACGGCGGGCAGCGGATTGCGTACGCCCGCCACCGGCATCGGGCCGTCGGCGTCCGACTCCTCGGGGGCGCGGCGCAGGACGAGGTGGTTGATGGCCTCGGCGCCCACATTGCCCGCACTGCCGCCGCCGAGCCGGTAGCGCGGCCGGAGCCGGGCACCGGGCGCGGGACGGGCCCCGTACCGCCCGTCACCGAAACGCAGCGCGAGCCGGCCGTCGTCCGTCAGCTCCCCGACGAAGTGCCGGTCGCGGCCGCCGCTGGCGAGGAGGTCGCGGCGGGGGGTCCAGGTGACGGGTGTGCGGTGGTGGTGGGGGCGTACGGCCGGGGTAGCGGCGGTGTCGGCAGCCGTGTCCGCGTCCGCATCCGCCTTTGGTGCTGCCTCCGCCGCCACTTCCGTACTCGCCTCCGTCAGGCGTACGGCCGGGAGGGCCTGGCGCGGGTCCTGGCGGACGGCGGCGGCCGGGCCGTGCAGCACCGGCTCCGCCGGGTCCAGACCGGTCGCGTACGCGGGCCCCCACGTATGCGCGATCTCCCACGCCGTACGCCCGTCCAGCACCGTGCCCGCCCGTGCCCGCGCGCCCAGCACCGCCAGCCGCCGCAGCTTCGCCGCCAGCAGCCGGGGGCTGCGGTGCAGCAACTCCCGCAGCGCGCGCACCGGATGGCGGCGCAGCTCCAGCCGCTCCAGCACCTTCAGCCCGAACAGGACGGTCAGCTCGTCGATCTCGGCCTCCCCGAGCCCGTCGTGCTCCCGGGCGTCGCGCCACAGCTCCACCAGCCGCCCCCGCACCCGCTCCGGGATCGCCGCCAGCCGCTCCGCCTGCCCGGCCGCGAGGAACCGCGGCTCCGGGAACGGCACGCTCTGGACGACGGGGGAGCGGTGCAGTACGGGGCGGAAGCGCGGCACGATGCCCGGATAGACGGACTGCGCGAGCAGCGTGCGCAACGCCGCCGCCTGGGCATACGCCGTACCCGGCACCACCTTCTCGGTCCGCCGCCCGGCCGACTCCAGGCCGAGACCGGCCCGTACGGTGGCCTCCTCGCCGACGACGGTGAACAGCTCGCGGATGTCGTCGGGGGTGAGCGCCTGATGGGCGCCGGTCTTCTCGATGAGGCCGACGACGGCCCGCGCGGTGGCGTTGCCGCCGTCCTTCACATCGCCGCAGCCGAAGGCGGGCGGGCCGCAGGAGCCCAGGACGGCGGGGACGGGCGGGACGGTGACGGTCTCCCCCTCCGCACCCTCCCCGTCCGGGTCCCCGAACGTCAGCGAGCGCCCGTGATCCACCAGCACGACATTGCCGCGCGCCACGCTCACGTCCTCGACGGGCGCACAGTCCGGACCGCCCAGGGTGGACAGCACCAGCGGGAACGTCAGCGCGTCCGCCGGCGCCCAGGTCACCTCCAGCAGCGGCTGGTCGTCGAGCCGGTCGACGGATGGGGTGACGGACAGCAGCCGGACCGGCTGCCGGTGCGCCGGGTCCTGATCCCCGGGCGTACCCGTCCGCGCCCCCTTGACCTCCTCGAAGAGCAGCAGATCGCCGGGGGCGAGCCGGAGCGCACGTGTTCCGCGGCCCTCGTCCGTCCACTCGTCGCGCAGCGTCGCACCGGTGGCGCCCCTGGGCAGGACGCAGACCTCGCCGCCCCAGGTCCACAGCCGGATGGCATTGTGCTCGGGCCGCAGGACGAGGGGCCCGTCGGCGACCGGTTCGAAGACCTCCACCGCACCGCGCTCGTCCAGCACCGCCAGATCCCGGTCGTCGATGACGGTTCCGATCCCGGGGCGGTCGCGCGGTCCGTACGTCCCGGTGTCGACGGCGGCGAAACGGAAGTCACCGGGGAGCAGCGGCAACTCCTCGACGACGTTCACGGACACGAACGCCCGCGCGTTGCAGCCGTCGTGCATCGGGTAGTCGATGAGCCGCACATGCCGCCGTACGGACACCCGCCGCCGGGCCGTGTCGAGATATGCCTCGGTCGCCACCGCGTCCTGCTGATAGCTGATCTGGTCGGCGGTGTACGCGAGCAGCTCGACCAGCGTCACGCCCAGGTCGGCGGGGTTGCGCTCGGTCCAGTCGGGGGTGGCCAGCCGGAGCCGGTCCAGTACGAGCTGGCGCAGGGTGTCGTAGTCGCGCGCGGTGTAGTCGATGACCGGCGCCGGATCGACGGCGTCCGGGCAGTCGTCGGCCGGGGCGCCGTCCACACAGTCGAACGGACTCGGACAGTCCGCCGGGAAGAAGAACTCCTGGCCGAAGTACCGCTGGTCGAAGCCCTCGTACGGCTCGCTGCCGGGGCGCCCGTACGGGTCGGTTCCGACGAGGGAGAGCCGGTAGCGGGAGGTGTCACCGGTCCGGTCCAGCCGGACGAACAGCCGGTCGTCGAGTTCCGGATCCTCCTCCCGCTCGACGGATATCTCCAGCGCCGTCAGCCCCG
Source organism: Streptomyces celluloflavus (assembly GCA_000720995.1). Lineage (GTDB taxonomy): Bacteria > Actinomycetota > Actinomycetes > Streptomycetales > Streptomycetaceae > Streptomyces > Streptomyces celluloflavus. The sequence continues at coordinate 53,040 of JOEL01000030.1, read as the reverse complement.
ATACCCGCCGCCCGCCGTCGATCCGGACGTTCTCCGGACGCAGCCCGTGCGGCGCCTTCCCGAGAAAGGTGACCGTCAAGGTCACCCCGTCGTCCGCGACCTCGACCTCGTCCACGCCGTTGAGCCGCGCCGCCCGGATACGTCCCCGGCGGCCGTCATCCGTCCGGCACGCCAACTCGCCTGTCGTGCCCTCCCGTTGCGTCATGCCTCGCCCCGCCCCTCGAACACTTCGTCACGCCGGCTCGCGGTGGCACGCACCACATAGCGCAGATACACCCGTACGACGTTCTCCTCGCTCACCACGTCCAGCGATTCGACCTCCATCAGATCGCCCAGCCACCGCTGCAACGAGGCTTGGACGGACAGCTCGACGGCCGAGGCCAGTTCCGGGCTGTTCGGCGTGAAGACGAGATCCAGCAGCCCGCAGCCGAAGTCCGGCCGCATCACCCGCTCGCCGGGACTCGTGAACAGCAACTGCTCGATCAGATCCCGGACATGCGCGTCGGTACCGGCCTGCGCGGTCCGCCCGCGCCGGTCGATCCGATAGGGAAACGCCATATCGGTACGGACGTGATGCCGTGTGGCCCTCATCGGTGGGACACCCCCTGGTGGCCGTGGTGGCTCTGGTGGGCCTGGTGGCCGTCGTGGTGGTGATGGCTGTGGTCGCTGCGATCGCCCTGGTGCACCTGATGGCTCCGGTGGACGGAGGCCACGACCGGCGGGCCCTGTGGCACCAGCCCGGCGTTGAAACACATCGCCGCGGTGGTGTCCAGCAGTACCGGCACCCCGTCGATCCGTACGGCGTCGGCCGCCCGGTCCGGCAGCCAGCGCAGGCTGGTGCACGGCTGCGGCCGGCCATCGACGACCTGCGGGCACCCGCTGATCGTGAAGAGGTCCGCGGTGGTGGCCACCGGCGCGCCGTCGATCCGTACACCGTCCGATCCGCCGGCCGCGGTGGATAACGCGCGCCCTCCGTGCGGGCAGCTGATCACCGCACCTCCATGGACGAGATTTCCGGTCGCCACGTAGCACTCACTCCCCGCTCCGGTTATCGCTTCTTGGGCACGGTCAACCGGCCATCATTCACGTCGACTTGATCGCCTCTCAGCGAAATCGACGCACCGAGCCCATTGTTGATGTGGACACCCGTCGCATCGATCTTCACGTACGCGCCGCCCGGCGCCTCCAGCAGAATTCCGTTGCTGGGCACATCCGACATCACGATCTTGTGTTTCCCGGGCGTCTGTATCACGACGGGATGCGCCGTCGCGGGATCGGTCCGGGCATCCTCCGGCAGTTCCTCGCGCTGTCCGTACCAACACCCGGTCCATACCGGGAAACTGGGATCCCCCTGCTCGAATTCCACCCAGACACCCGCCCCGACGGACGGCACCACCACCTGTCCCGCCTGCTCTCCGGTGAACGGAAAACAGGGCAGCGCCCAGGTGGAGGTCTCATCCCCCAGCACATCCGGAACCTGAACTCTCAGCCGCCCGACGCCCATCGGGTCGTCATTGGCCGCCACCCGGCCGCGGAACTTGCCGAGAAAGCGGTTGTTCGATGCAGCAGCCATGCGCGGCTTCTCTCCTTATGGAACTCGTGGTCCCTATGGTCCTGTGGACCTCTGCTCGCGTGTGTTGCGTCGCGCTTGTGTGACGGCCCTCCGCGTACGAGCGGTGTGGGGTTATGGCTCCGCGGTGGGGGATTACGGCCGCACGGTGCCGCTGCGGGCGATCAGGCCCTCCCTCGACAGCGTGAAATTCTGCTGGTACGAACCGGGCCGCAGATTATGCGTCACCGTCTTCACGTAATAGTCACCGTCATACGTGACCCCGGCGCCCCGAACCCCCACCAACTCCCGTGGCCGCAGCACATATCCGTGCCGGGTGACATCCAGCGACCCGGAGCCCGAAATGGCATCGGCGCTCGTGGCGGCCCGCCCCAGGGCCTCCGCCTTCGCCAGCCCCGCATCCTTCTTCGCCGTCCCGCTCAGCGTCCGCCGCTTGAGCGCCGGCGAACCCCGCAATCCGAGCGGCGGCCGCAGCGGACTGATATCGGGCGGCGCCAGCAACGGAGCCTGCCGCGTCACCGGATCCTGCACCCGGGCCTGTGGTTCCTCCCGTGCCGTCCCGTCATAGGCGAACGTCAGCTGATCCACGGTCGAGTTCGCGTCCATATTCACGTTCAGGGCGTGCTGCCGCTGCCCGAGCCGCTGCTCCGGTCCCCAGAAAGCCGTCGACCTGCCCGGTACCGGACCCGGATCGAGATAGAACGTGTAACCGTTCGCCCGCGCCAGGTCATTCACATACTGGAGATCGGTCCCGGTCTGGTAATCGACCCGTACCTGCTCCCGTGGCGGCTGCGGGATCTGCTCCCGGATGATCCGGGCATCGATCCCGTAGTCGGCGTACTTCCCGAGAATCCGCTCCACCCGCTGCGAGGGCGCCAGATTGGGATACCGGTCCGTCCGCTCCTCCAGATCCATCAGCAGCGTCAGATCCTCCCCGGTCACCGTCAGCGTCGTCTGCCCCGGCTGATTGCTGGTCCCCACCTCATGGCGCACGATCACCCCGTCCAGCAGCACCACCGGCGTCCCCTGGACCGCCACCGTGAGGATCACCCGCGTCTTGGGATCGAAATACCCCTCGGGCAGCAACCGCTGCACGATGGCGCCCTTCTTCGTCAGGTCGAACGCGAGCTGAAATCCGCTCCGTTCACCCGCCGTACTCGTGATCTGCGCCGAGAGCAACGCCTCCACCACGTCCTGCGGGACCAGCCGCGCGAGCTTCGGCCCCAGATACAGCGAGAGATGAATCGGCCCCCGCCCGACCGGCTGGTCGTCACCCATTCCGCACCCCCGGTCCACCCGGTCCGCCAGGGAATCCACCCGCCAAGGGAACGGTTATCTCCGCGCCCGGCTCGTCCGTCAACTCCCGTGGATCCAGCACCGGATTGGCGTCCGCGATCCGCCACCACTGCCCCGGATCCCCGAAGTACCGCTGCCCGAGCTGATCCGGCCGCTCACCACCGCTCACCACATGCGGCACGCTCTCCTCGCCGGCGTCCCCCAGCGGCGGCAGCAACCGCCGCTTCGCATAACGCACTTCGGTACCGTCCGCCGCCCGGTACACCCCGATCCCGATCCCCGCGTACCGACTGCTCCGCGGATACGGATGCGCCCCGGGTACCTCGTCCAACGCCCGCTCATACGGCTCGATCACGTCTCAGATCCCCCTCCCCAGCCCCAGCTGCGCGAAAGTCCCGCCCCGCGCCTTCCGCGCCAACTGCTCCTTCTGCGCGAGATGCGCGAGATAGAGCTCGGCCCCCGGATGCCCCACCGGCAGATCACTCACCGTCAGCACCTTCATCCCGATACTCAACGAGGCCCGTATCGGATTGAGATTGACGTCGAACGCCGACTCGTTGACGGACAACTCCGTCAGCCGAACCGGTATGACCCGCTTACTGCCCCAGGTGAAGAGCGTGAGCGGCGTCTCGATGGGACTGATCTCGATGGTCCCTTTCTTGCTCAGCCTCGTCGCCGCCCGCAACTGGGCGGTGGTCGGCTGCACCAGCATCTCCAGCACCGCCAACTCCGGATGAATCCCGTCCGGCGCCGCTACGTCGAGCTGATCGGTGGCATCGATCTCCGCGGTGAACTTCCACGTCTCCTGCGCGGGCCCCTTGAGCCGCAACGCCTCATTCCGGTCCCCATTCCCGCTCCCCCCACCACCACTGTCCCCCTCACCCCCAGCCGCCTGCGGCGCCACGGACCGCTCCAGCGCATCCGGATTGAACTGCAGCACGATGACGCGCTGGGGGATACCGAGGTTGGGGTCGACGACCACTAATCCGGAGCGGATGGGTTTGGGGATGTCGGCGTAGCGGGTCATAGGCGGGCCTCCAGCCGTTCGCGCAGTTCCCTGTAGTCGTGCTGTGGGAAGATCTCGGGAAAGACTTCCAACATCCCGCGCAAATATCTGACCGTCTCGTCGAAGTCGCCACGGCGCAGGGAGATGTCCGTGTACAGATACTGCCAGCCGTATGTGCCCTTTGTGAGAAGCAGGGCATCGAGATACTGGCAGTAGGTGATGTCCATCTTGATGTATCCAGGTGGGTGCGGATTGTTTCCAATGTCCGCGATTGCGCTGTACCAGATCTCTAGTGTCGTGACGCCGGGATGAATCCTGATATATGTCAACTTGCCAGATCCGGAACGCGGCGTGTGATCAATGACCCGTAGTTCCGACAAGAACTGAAGCTGGAACTCTGTGGGGTCTGGGACCGTTGCGGGGCCGCCTTCCACCTGACTCAGTACGTCATGAAAGTGGAGGAGGTTGAACTCGCCGTAGAATTTTGACCGGCCTCCCTTCGAGGATGTTTCCCACTGCGCCCCGAGGTCGGTGAACCGTAGAGCGCAGCTCAAGAGCTCCGGGTCGATTTCGACATCCGCCCAGTTGTCGCTATAGCGTTGCACCGGGGGTAGCGATTCGAGCGTTTGCCCCAAATGCTCAGAACTCCCGCAAGTGGCCCGGAGGAGCGGGCTCGACCGGATCTCTTCCAGTGATTCAGCGTGTCGCTGCTCATTTGGAGCGAGGTTTCGCATGGCTATCAGCTTTCGTCGGTGTACCAGAAATCCTGCTGCCGCTAGAAGGTGAAGTATCCGTGGATTGCGCGCTGCTTCAGCCTTCTCATGGTCGCCTCGAAATTATTTAGCGACTTCCCTCCCTTCGACCTGTATCCCGCCAGCTTCGTTCTCATTTCCGCGAAGTCCTTGAATGTCCTCTCCTTCAGGACTGCGTTCACGTACATGGCTCCCGCCCTGTCGAGAGCCTTCCTCACTTCACCTCTGGGGGCGGTGTTGATGTTGACCGGGGGCGTGAGGGGGCCGACGAAGGACGGCGCCGGTGGAGGGTTGAAGTCCTTTACCGCACGCATCTGTGCAGGTTCCTTCATCCAGTCAGAGCGATTCTGCCCCGTGCCGCGACCTCTCCTTTTGTACATGCCCCAAGTGACTGTCAGCTGCTCAGGGAAGCCCTCTGGATACGTGTTTCCATGCGGGTACGCGATGCTACTCGGGCCTTTGTAGCGCTTCAGTGACGCCGTGTACCAACCTGGAATTGGTGGATTGTTCGTGGCGTTCTGTCCGAATGCATTCGCGGCATGCTTCTCGATGGTGTGGTAGAAGGGGGCATTGTCGGAGTTTCTGGCAGGCACGAAATTTGACGTTGCTGCAGCACCTCCCACCTCTCTCGGTATGAGGTGCATCCGGTCCCACTGCGGGATGCCCGGAGTCAACTTGTACCTCGTTAGGTAGTACCAGCCCTCGGTGTATTGCCCGCTAGGCTCCTGCCCGTATTCCCGTGCATATTCTGGATTGATGTACTTGGCATTAATTGTCGCTGCCGGTCGGATTCCGTTCTGTGGGCCTGGGGAAATTTCTGGGCGTGGAAGTTGTTGCTTCCGCAGGTAGTCGATGAGGTTCTGTGAGAATCCTCTGATGACGGGACGACTGGGGTTGAGTGTTGCGCGGATGCCGAACTCACTCCCACCTTCCTTGTCCAGGCGGGTCAGCCGGTACCATGCCCGCAGCTCGGAAAGAAGCCCCCGGAGCTCCTGATCGTTGATCCCGGGTTCCAGCCGCCCCTTCAGGATGGGCTGGAGTCGGGCGACGATTTCGTTCAGCCGGGCGTCCTTCGAGTCCTTCTTGTCCTCGTCCTTCTTTTTCCTGTCCTTCTTGTCCTGCTTCTCCTTGGCCGGGTCCTTGCCCTTCGGGTGCCCTTCCTTGGGCTTTTCGTGTCCCGGCTTCTTCGGGCCTTTGCCCTCGTCGTTGTGCTTGGGTTTCTTGGGGTCGTGCTCCTCGTTCGGCTTGTGCTTGGGGTTCTTGGGGTCTTCGCCCGGGTGTTTGTCCTTGGGCTTGTGGGGCTGGTCGCCTTCCTTGCCGGGCTTGGGTTTGGCCGGGGTGCCCTTGTCGTCCTTGTGGGTGGGTTTGCCGGGGCCCTTGTCCTCGTCCTTGGGCTTGTTCGGACCCTTCTCGTCGTCCTTGGGTTTGGTGGTGGGGTTCTCCCCGTCCTTGGGCTTGTTCGGGGAGTCTTCCTTCGGCTTGGGCTTTGGTTCCGGTTCGGGCTTGGGGCGGGGCTTGGGTTCCGGCTTGGGGCGGGGGGACGGGGTCGGGCGGGTGTCCGGCTTGTCGTCGGTGTTGGGCTTGGGTTTGCCGTTTTTGTCGTTGCCGGTGGGGTGTTTGGCGGGGGCGTGCTCGGGGCTGGGCTTGGCGGGGCCCGGTTCCTTGTCGGGGTGGCCGTGCGAGGCGGGCTTGGTGAGGTCGGGGTTTTCGCCGGGGCGGGGCTTGGTGGTCGCCGGGCGGGTGGCCGGGGCGCCGGGGGCCTTCGGGGCGGGTTCCTTGGACGGTTCCTGGTGACGGGGCTTCCTGTCGCCGCCCCGGCCTCCTGAGTCCTCGCCGGCCGCGCCCTTCCTGCCGCCGCCCCGGTCCTCCTTGCCGAAGCTCTTCCCGAGCCGGGCGGCGACACCCTTGAGCCGTTGGCCCACCTTGGCGACGTACTTGCCGATGCCGCTGAGCAGCCACTGGTAGAGGACTTCGAGAAGCGCGACCACACCGGACGCGACGGCCTTGGCGAAGAGGATGCCGGCGCCGCCGGCGCGGACGGACTTCAGCCAGTCCAGGACCATGGTCAGCGCGCGCAGGATCGCGCTCAGGGCGCCCCACGCCGTACGGATGGCGTCGATGACCGCCATCACCCACCCCGCGCCCGGGATCAGCTTGGCGACGACCTTGGTCATCACCAGATCGCCGATGATGACGGGAAGTTGGGGGAGTACCGCGTCCCAGGCTTCCTTGACGATGTCGTCGAGTTTGAAGCCGCCGTTGAGGAGCTTTTCGATGACGGCCTTGGGGACGCCGATGATCTCCTGGATCTTGTCCTTGAACCACTGCTTGACGGCCGAGGAGACCTCCGCGAACAGATGGTTCTTCGCGCCGTCCACCGCCGAGTTCTTGGCGCCGCTCAGCCAGCCGCCCGGGTCGGAGAGGAAGTCGACCGCGATGAGCATCCAGTCGCCGAGCGCGCTCAGCAGCTTGGAGGCGAAGTCCAGGACCGCCTTCACCGCGTCCATGACCGCCTTGACCGCGGCCTGAAGCAGCTGCTTGAGGATGTCCAGAATGCCGCTCAGCAGCTTGCCGATGGCGGTCAGCAGATCGGTGATGGCCTGCTTCAGCATGGCGGCGAGTTTGTTGACGAGGGCGATCGCGGCGGAGATGAGGTCCGTGATCAGCTTTCTGATCCGGCGGGCCAGTTCGAGGACCGCCCGCACCATCGACTTGGCGAATTCGATCAGGTCGTTGATGAGGCTCTTGATCGCGTCGATGACGGCTTTGCGTGCCTCGCGGATCCAGCGCTCGACCGTCTCCTTGAAGTGCTTGATGAAGCCGACGACCGCCTGCCGCGCCCTCTTGATGACGCCGACGATCGCATTCTTGATCTCGATGACCTTCTGTTTGATCCAGTCGAAAGCCTTGCTGATCCAGTTGCCCGACTCGTTGACACTGTCGTCGCGCTTCTTGTTGGCGTCGTCCTCGGCCTTGGTGTTCTCGTCCTGGATCTTCTTGTCGCCGCTCTCCTTCTCCGTCGTGACGTCCTTGTCGGTGTTCTCCTCCTTGTCCTTGACGTCCTTCCGGACCTTCTCGTGCCGCTCGGTCTTCTTGGTGCCGAGCTTCTGGAGTTCCTCGTCCTGCTCCTTGCGCCAGTCGGAGCGCTGGCCGGTGACATCGGCCATCGCCTTCTCACGCTCGCCCGCCTGGCTCTTGGTGTTGGCCGAGACCTCGGTGTCCACCTGTTTCTTGTGCTTCTCCTGCGCGTCGCGGAAGTCCCGGTCCTTCTTCTGGCGGCCCTCGGACATGCTCTTTCGGCCGTCGCCGAACGCGGCCTGGAACTGCGGCTCGCGCTCGTGCTCCGCCACCTCGGACGCGGCCTCCGGCGGTACGGCCCCGGTCGCCGCCTGCGCCTGCGGCGCACCGCCCTGGCCGCCCTGCTGCCCCGGCACCTTCGCGGCCATCCGCTCCTTGGGCGCGTCCGGATAGACCTGGTCCTCACCCATCGGGCGGCCGGCGTCGTCCCGGCCCGTCGCGACGGTCTCCTGGCCCTTGGTGTCGACGGCCGCGCCCTGTTCGTCGGCCTTTTCGCCGGCGGCGCCCTGCATCTGCACGCCCGGCGCCTGGCCCGCCTGGGCCTTCTTGAGCGCCTCGTCCTGTGTCGGCAGCCCCGCGAACTTGGCGGCCAGCTTCTGCTTGTCGACCTTGATGCCGATCCAGTTCGCGACCGTGGCGAGGCCGAACCCTAGGGCCATCTTGAAGGTCTGCCAGCCGCCCGGCTCCTCGGCCTTCTCCGCCTCGATCGGGCCCTCGGGCTCCTTGGCGCCCGTGACCTCGGCCTTCTTCTCCTCGGGAGCCTCCGACCGCTGCGCCGGGTCCTGGTCGTACTGCGCAGGGTCGCCGGCCTTCGGCTTCCCCTGGAGGGTCTGCGGCGCACCTGCCGGACGCTGCATCGAGGGCGGCGCCGCGGCGAGCGCCTTGTGGTCGTCGCCGACCGTACGGTCCACCGCGCCGCCCACCCCGGCCATGGCCTCAAGTGCCTTGTGCGGCTTGAGCTTTGCGGCCGTGGACAGTCCGGCCTCCGGCGATACGTTCGAGAGGTTCGGGGCCGGCCCGGAGTCCTTCTGGCTCTTCTTGACCGGGACAGCCGCACTGCCGCCGCCACCGCCACCTCCCGCTCCCCGGGGGGCGGGAGCCGGCGGGGCTGCCGCGGCCCGGTGCTCCGGTGCGGTCTGCGCGGCGGGCGCCCCGGGCGCGGCGGCGTCAGGAGCCGTACCACCCTGCTGCGCAGGGGCAGGCGCCGACGCCTTGTCCGCCGCCCCCTCCGTACGGGGCTCCGCCCCGCCCTTCGCCGTACTCCCGCCCGACGGCGCTCGCCGCGCCCCCGCCGCCGCGTCACCGCTCGCCCCGCTGGAGGTGTCCGCGTTGGATCCGCCGGAGACATGGCTGTCCCGGGCCGGTGAGGACGCCTGTGTGCCTGCCGCCGACGAGGACGCTTGGGCGCTCGCCGGCACCGCACCGTTGCCCGCCGGAGCGGCCTCGGCCGACTTCCCGCCTGTAGCGGTCGCACTACCAGTCGCACCACCCGCCGCGGACGTACCGCCGGCGGCCTGCTGAGAGCCCTTCTCCTGCCCGCCCCCCGATGCCTCGCCACCGGCCGGAGTGCCCTGTTCCTCCTTGGCCGCCTGCTCCCCGGGCCCGCCGCCGCTCCCCGCGGCGCCCGGTGCCTCCGCCACCTGGACCTGCGCGGCGACGGGTCCGGCCGCCGGGTCGGCGCCGCTCTTCGGGTCCTTCGGTGCCGCGCCCGGCCCCATCCGCGCCGCGGCGGTCCGATCCGGCGCCAGTGCGTCGTCCGGCCCGCCTCCGGGGCCGTCCGCTTCGTACACGTCGTCCGACGGCCCCGTATCGGCGGGCCCGTCGGCGTCGGCCGTGTCCTCCTCGGGCCCGGCCTCCGCCGCGTCCTCGGCATCCTCCGCGTCCCGCTCGGCCTGCACCTTGTCCGCCCGGGTCGGCGGGGGAGCGGGGAACGACGGGAGCGCCGCAGCGGCGGACGAGGCGGGATCCAGCGTGTCCGCGGTCGGTACGGCGGACACATCGAGGTCCTGTGCGGGCAGATAGTCGTCCGGCTGGAGCGTGACGTCCCAGGCGCTCGGCTCCCCACCCCCGACCTCCACCTCCGATGTGCTGCCGGCCCCGAACGGATCCTCGTCGGGCGCCTCCTCCGGACCGTCGAGATCCTGGCTGCGTACGCCGTCCAGCGTGCTGACCGCCCCGGGCGGCTGCGTACCGGGGCCCGCCGCCATCGGCGAGCCCACGGGCTTGTCCTGCCCACGCCTGTCCTCGGGGCGCAACTGCTGCCCCGCCACCAGCGGATCGACCGCCCCCGGGCGGTTCTTGGCGGCGGACTCCTCCTTCCCCGCGACCGGGGTGCTCTGCTCGTCGGCGCCTTCCTTGCCCTCTTGGGCGCCGGCGTCCTTCTTCTCACCACCCTGCTGTCCGCCCGCGGACGGCCCGGCCGCCGACTTCCCGTCCGAGGACTGGCTGCCCGGGGACTGCCCGTCCGAGGACTTCGCACCCCCGGCCGCGCCCTGATCCGCGGCCTGACCTCCCGAAGCCGATGACGAAGCCGATGACGAAGCCGAGGAAGGACCCGAGGAAGGACCCGACGACGGCCCCGACGACGGCCCCGAAGACTGCTGCCGCGCCCCGCCGCCCGGCGCCCCGGCCTGCGTCCCCGTGCCCTCCGGCCCGCCCCCACCCTGCGGAGTGCTCCCGTCCTCCCGGGTCCCCCCGTTCCGCGGCGTACTCCCGACGGCACCCTCCGCCTCCGGCCGGTCCCTCTCCGGCCCCGGCGCCACCGGCGGCCGCTGCTCCTCCTCCCGGCGCTCCTCGGCCGCCCGCCGCTCGCTCTCGCGCGTGAACCGCAACTCCTCGGCCGGATCCGCCTCGACGGCCGGCGCGTCGAGCGAGTTCTGCTCCACGTCGTCATCGGCCTCGATCTCCGCGACGAGGTCGAGCACCCGCTCGTGCTCCGAACTGAGCAGCCTGCTCTCCAGGCGATCGAGGACCGTGTCCTGCAACTCCTCGGGTAGACGGGCGAGTTGCATACGGGTGCGCTTCGACCGGTCCTCCGGATCCCCCCGAAGCGACCGCACCACCCCGTTTGCCAGCCGGTCCACCAGCGTGGCCGGATCCACCAGCTCCGCCCGGCGCCGGTCCGCGTCCACCGTGGCGTACCGCAGCCACCCCGGTGTCGACTGCCCCGGTGCGACCTCTGCCGCCGGGTCCTCCTCGCGTACGGCCCCGAGCATTGCGGCCCGTACGGACTCCTGCGCCGCCGTCTCCGCCTCCCGTTCGACGGACTCCTGCGGCAGGCTGACCGCGCCCAGGTCGCGGCCCGCGCGCAGGGCGCCCAGGCCGTGCGGGTTCTGGACGGTGTGCAGCAGTTCGTGCGCCAGCAGCCGCTGGCCGTCCGCCGTCCCCGGCCGGTAGGTGCCCTCGCGGAAGAAGATGTCCCGGCCGACGGCGAAGGCGTCCGCGCCCATCAGTTCGGCCAGTTGCCCGGAGTCCCGGTCGGTGTGCAGGCGGACCTGGCTGAAGTCGTGGCCGAGCTGCTCCTCCAGCTCCCGGCGGACGCTCAGGTCCAGCGGCTGTCCGGCGCCGCTGACGATGTTCTTCGGCTCGGGCGCCCGTGACCCGGCGCGCTCCTTGCGCTTGCGGCGCTTCTCGCCGCGGGCCGCCCGGTCGTCCCGGGCCGAGGACTGCGTCGTACTCATCGGACCTCACCCCGCCCCGCGAGCCCCGCGTGGACGGCGCGGGCCAGCGCCTCGCCGATCCGTACGGGAGAGGTGGTGGCGGGCAGCGGCGGCAGCCCGGCCAGCCCGTCCAGCGTGACGCCCGCCCCGTCGGCCCCCAGCGGCGCACCGCGCTCCCGTACGAGCCGGGTCAACTCGCCCTGGAACGCGGCCGATACGCGCTCCGGATCGATACGGGAATCGAAGCCGTCGAGGACCAGTTCGCCGATGTCGATACGGAAGGTCTGCGAGGCGGGCGTCGGGCCCTGCGTCCGCCCGCGCCCGTTCGCCGCAGCCTCGCGCGCCGCTTTCCCGGCAGCGCTCCCGGCTCCGCTCCCAGCCTGGTTTCCGGCCTCGTTCAGACCCATCCGTGGACCTCCGACGGCGTCAAGGAGCGTTCCAGCTTCAGGTATTCGGTGCGGGCGGCGGCCAGCATGTGGCGCATCTGGAGGTGGTCGCCCTCTTCGGCGGCGAGGAAGGCCCCGGAGAGGGCGATATTGCGGATCGAGCCGCCGGCGACGGTGAGTTGGGCGAGCAGCGCCGGATCGATGCCCTTCATGGGGGCCCGCGCGGGCAGCACCCGGCGCCAGATCTCCGACCGTTCCCGCTCGCCCGGGAAGGGGAAGTCGACGACGAAGCGGATCCGGCGCATGAAGGCGGAGTCCAGGGCCTTCTTCATGTTGGTGGTGAGGACGGCCAGGCCGCGGTACGCCTCCATGCGCATCAGGAGGTAGCTGACCTCCAGGTTGGCGTAGCGGTCGTGGCTGTCCTTGACCTCGCTGCGCTTGCCGAAGAGGGCGTCCGCCTCGTCGAAGAGGAGCAGTGCGCCGCCCCGTTCGGCCGCGTCGAAGACCTTGCTGAGGTTCTTCTCGGTCTCGCCGATGTATTTGCTGACGACCTGGGAGAGATCGATGATGAAGAGGTCCAGGCCCAGTTCCTTGGCCATGACCTCGGCGGCCAGCGTCTTGCCGGTGCCGGAACCGCCGGCGAAGAGCGCGGTGACACCGAGGCCGCTGCGGAGCGTCTCGGCGAAGCCCCAGTCCCGGTAGACGGTGCTGCGCTGCCGTACGTGCGCGACGACCTCCTGGAGGATGCGCAGCTGGCGGTCGGCGAGTACGAGGTCGTCCCAGCCGGCCCGCGGCTCGATTCGGCGGCCCAGCTCGTCCAGGCCCATCCGCGCCTCGGTGAGCCCCGCCTGCCAGGCGAGTCCGGCGGCGTCCGGGGTCCCGGCGGACGGCAGATCGCGGCGCACGGTGGCGGCGGCGGACCGTACGACATGCGGTGGGAGCTGGAACTGGGCCACCAAGGACGCGAGTTGGCGGGTGGACAGGCCGGGGACGCCGGCGAAGGCGGTCGTCCACAGGCCCAGCTGTTCCTCGTCGGAGAGTTTCGGCACGGTGACGCGTTCACCGCGCGGCCGGCCGGTCCGGCGGGGTTCCGGGGCGGAGACGACCAGGGGGACGGCCGCGCCCGCGATGAAGGCGTCCGCGGCGGCGTGCTGCTCGCGGTCCAGCTCGCCGGCCTCGATCAGCAGGGCGGCGGGGAGCAGGATCGCCTCGCGCTGCCAGAGGCGGGCGAGCCGGTCGCGGTCCGCGGCGTCGGCCGGTATGTCCTCGGCGGCCATGGAGTACAGGCCGAGCCCCGAACGGCGGGCCGCGGCCGCGGCGATATCGGCGCGGGTGCGGAGATCGCCGCCGACCAGCTCGACGCGTAACGGGGCGTCCGGGCCGGCGCCCGCCCAGCCCGCCGCGACGCGGTGCGCGGCCACCTCGTACGACGGCGGGAGGGTCTCGGGGGCGGTGGTGCGGCGCAGCAGGCCGTGCAGCCTGGCATCCAGGTACGGCGAGCCGACGAGGAAGTGCAGGATCCGCTCGTCGAGGCGTAACCGGGTGGTGGTGAGCCGGGTCTCGTCCGCCAGCTCGATCAGCCGCCAGCGGCGCAGCGGGGCGACGGGGGTGAGGGCGGTCCAGTGCGGTTCGCCGAGGGCGGCCAGGGCGAGGGAGAAGGTGGGGTACGCGCGGGCGGGGTCGCCGGCGGCGGTGGCGCAGCGGGCGTCGGCGGTCGGGTCCAGCTCGGCGGCGGCGGTCAGCAGGACGATGTCGCGCTCGAAGGGGGTCAGACCGAAACAGGTGGTGAGGGTGTCGAGGGTGGGGGGTGTGGGGGCGGCCGGGGTGCGGTGCAGCTTGTTCGCGCCCGTCGGCTCATCCGCCTCCGTGGACTCGCCGGTGCCTGTCGGCTCGTACGCACCGGTCGCCTCGTCCGCGCTCCCCGTCGGCTCGCCCGCGCCGGCCGGCGCCTTCCTGCGGGCGCGCGCGGCATGGGCGTCCAGGCGCGCCAGTACGGACCGTACGGCCGCCGCCAGTGCCGCGCCGTCCGCGTCGCCGGCCGCCCCGCCCGGCGGCCTGCCGTCGCCGCTGCCCATGTCCTTCGCCGCCCCCGTTCCCCGCACCGGGCCTCAGCGCTCCTTGCCGTCGTCGGTACGGCTCGAACCGGCCGAACCGCCCGAACTGCCAGACCCCCGCGAACTGTCGGATCCCCGCGAACCGGCCGAACTGCCCGAACCGCCCGACCCCCGCGAACCGTCGGATCCGCCCGACCCGCGCGAACCGCCCGCCTCGTCGGTACCGACCGCCTTACGGGTACGCGTACGGGGACGCGGGCGGGAGCGGGCGCCGGAACCTTCGCTCGCGGCGCCGGACGCGGCCGGTTCACCGCCCGCGGCCACCTTCTTCACCGTCCGCTTCGCGCCCCTCCTCACGGCGCCTGCCGAAGCGTCCGTACCTGCCGAAGCGTCCGTACCTGCCGAAGCCTCCGCCGACGCCGACCCGTCCGTACCCGCCGAAGCCCCCGCACCCGCCGAACCGTCCGCCGACGCCGCCGCCTCCGCGCCCACCGCGCCCTCCGCACCCCCCACCAGAGGAATCACGGGCGCCACCTCCGGCACCACCGTCACCTCCGGCCGCCGTACCGGCCTGGCCGGCACCGGCTTCTGGTGTCCGTCGAGCAGCACCAGCGACGCCTGGTACACCACCGACAGCGCATACGGCGTGTTGTTGAGCATCCCCCAGAGCTTCGAGGTCTCGTCGACGTCCATCTGCGTCGGGGTGAAGCGCACCTTCTGGGGCGACTCGGCGAGATCGCTGCCCGCCAGATAGGGCCGCCGGGCCGCCTCCTCGATCAGGTCCTGCGGCAGCACCGGTATCTCGTGCAGTGTGCGGACCACGCTGCCGATCAGCCGCTGCCCGACCAGCTCCGTCTCCTCGCCGTACGCGCTGATCAGGAAGTTCAGGTCGACCGCCGCCGCGGACCGCTTCAGCAGGGTGCCGTCCGAGGCCCGGGTGACCAGATCGCTGTTGCCCATCGAGGAGTTGTGCGTGACCTGGTAGAGGAAGACCGTGATCGTCGGGTCGGTCGGCGGATCGGACGGCGGTTTACGGGTCTCCACCGAGACGGCCATGTCGATCTCGGGGTGGAGGTTGTGCTCGATCAGCAGCGCAAGGGCCTGGGTGACCGTCGCGACGGCGAGTGCGTTGCTCATGACGTCAGTTCCTCTTCTCGTCGCGGGAGAGGTACTCCGCGAGGCTCAGCGACGGCCCCCGGCGTTCCGTACGCGTCGGCCGCCCGCCCGCCGCGGGCCGTTCCGGGCCCGCCGCGCTGACCTCCAGCCGCCCGATCTGGATGTGCACCACCCGCTCGGCCGGACGCTGCCCCCGCCGCCCGGCAGCCGTGGCCCGCGCGGCGCCGCGGGCCGCCGGCGCCTCGTCCGTACGCGGCCGGAGCGCCGGGGTGACGGCGCGCGGCCCCGCGTCCGGGCCGGGCCGGACAGGCGCGGACGCCGCCGTGGGCGCGGGCCCGTCCCCGTCGGCGGGCCGCGTCCGCAGCGGTGGACGGACGGCACCACGCGCGGCGGGCCGAGTCCCGGCCGCCGGTAATACGGCAGGCGTCAACAGCACTTCTGCGTACGGTGGTTGAGGCGATACGACATCGGGTTCGTCGCGCGCCGGTGCCTCGCCGCGCAGCACGGTCTCCCGCTCGCTCGTCCTGACCTCCCGCTCGTACCGCACCTGTGGACCGGCGGGCGGTGAGGTCCGCGCCGCCGCGCCCGGGTACGGCGGCTCCGGTCCGTCCGGTGGTACCGCCGGGCCCGGCAGCGCCGTCACCCGCTCGAACGGGCCCGGCAGCCGTGGCCGTACGAGCGCGCGCCGGCCCCCCGCGGCCCCCGGAAGTCCGTCCGGGGGCGCCGGGGCGTGCCGCGCCAGCAGGCGGCCGAAGTAGTCGTCGGGTTCGTCAGGCATCCGCGCACAGCTCCAGGTAGTAGCGGCGCCGCTGCGGGCTCAGGGCCAGGATCTCGGGCTCGCTCCAGCCGTAGGCAGAGGCGAGCAGATGGACGTCCAGGAGCACCTCGCGTGCCCACGCGTCCAGTTCGGTCCACAGGTACGCGGCGATGTCCAGCTCCGCCGAGGTGGCCGCGCCGCACTCCGGGCAGGCGATGGCCAGCGTCAACTCGGCGCCGGGGTCGGCCGCTTCGGCCGCCTCGGCGAACCGCTTCAGCACCCGGCCCGGGAGCCGCCGGACCTCGGCCGCCGTCGCCACCCGGCCGCCCCGTACCGCCGAGACCACGCACCGCGCCGCCAACAGCCGCCGGGCGTCCGTGGCGTCCGTGGCGTCCGTGACGGCCGTGGCTTCCGTGGCGACGGCCGCGAGATCCGCGGCGCCGGGCAGCCGGAACTCCACCACCCAGTCCCCTTCCGTCACCCGTAGCCCGCCCTCGGGCACCACCGGACGCACGGCGCCCAGCTCCCCGGCGTCCAGGTCGAACTCCATCGCCGCCCCGCACTCCGCGTCCGCGCAGTCGAGCGTGACCTGCATCCGGTCGCCGAACAGCGCCCGGCGCAGCGCGAAGAGATCGGCCGCCCGCTCCCCGAGCGGTACCGACAGCAGCGCGTCGGTGTCCGCCCCGGGGCGGGCCGCCCGGTGCAGCAGCAGGGCCCGGCCGCTGCCCTGCCGGGCCAGCCCGGCCTCCCAGGTGGCCAGCAGTTCCGTGGGCCCGGTGACCGTCATTCCTCACCTCTGGTGCCGTGACTTCACCTGCCGTACGGACCGGCTCAGGCCGGATTCGTGAACGACGGTTCCTGCGGTTCCGGCACCTCGTAGTCCCGCTCCCAGCCCTCGCACTCCAGCTTCAGGCTCTGGATGGCGACCGCGTTGGCGTTGGCGTCCAGCTCGCCCAGGACCTGGTACTCGCTCGGCCAGGCCCGGTAGATCTTGTGCGAGACGGCGACCTGCCCGGCCTCGTTGAGGACCTGGATGACGAGGTCCTTGCGGAAGTCGGCCAGCGACACCTCGGAGCCGAGCCCGGCGCCGACCTGCCAGACCTTGTTGGCCCAGCGGTCGAACTCCGGGTCGTGGGTGACCCCGCGCTCCAGGGTGATGCCCTCGAACTCCGAACGGCCCGGTGATTTACGTGGCGAGCTGGGGTCGCCGCCGTTGCGGTGCTTGACGACCTCGGTGGTGCGCTTCAGCGGGCTGACCTTGCTGATACCCGCGACCGTACGACCGTCCCACAGGACCAGGAACTTGAAGTTCTTGTACGGGTCGAAGCGATGGGCGTTGATCTGAAACTCAGCCATCGGATTCCTTCACGTCCTCTGCCTGCATGTTCGCTGTCTGCACGTCCTCTGTCCGCACGGCCGGCCGCTGCCCCGGCCGCCCCGCCGCCCTAGCCGTCGAACTGCCCGGCCAGCTGCTGGATCGTGACGATCACGAACTCCGCGGGCCGGACCGGCGCGATGCCGACCACGACATTGACGACACCCCGCTCGATGTCCGCGGCGGTTGTGGTGTCCTTGTCGCATTTGACGAAGTACGCCTGGCGCGGGGTGCCGCCCTGGAACGCGCCCTTTTCGAAGAGCGAGTGCAGATAGCCCGAGACGTTCAGCCGGATCTGCTGCCACAGCTGCTCGTCGTTGGGCTCGAAGACCACCCACCGCAGACCGCGCAGCAGGCTCTCCTCGATATGCAGCGCGAGCCGTCGCACCGGCAGGTACTTCCACTCGCTCTCCAGCGCGTCCGCGCCGTCCAGGGTGCGCGCGCCCCAGATCAGCGGGCCGGCCACCGGGAAGGTGCGCAGGCAGTTCACGCCGAGCGGGTTGAGCAGCCCGTTGTCCCGGTCGGTGAGCTTGACGGTGAGCGAGTGCACCCCGGCCAGCCGCGCCGCGGTACCGGCCGGCGCCTTCCACACCCCGCGCTCGCCGTCCGTACGGGCGATGACCCCTGCGACGGCGCCGGACGGCGGGAAGGAGCGCAGCCGCCCGGTGAGCGGGTCGGTGAGCTGGAGGTGCGGGAAGTACAGACCGGCGTGGTCGCTGCGGACCGGCGCGAACGCGGCGATCCCGGCACGGGCGGCGTCCACCCCGCCCCAGGCGGCGGGCGCGTCGACGAGCAGGAAGATCCGCCGCTCCCGGCAGAGCCGTTCGGCCGCCGAGAGCACCGTGAGCATGTCCTCGGTGGACTCGTACGACGCCAGCTCCGGCAGCGCGAGCAGGTTGACGTCGGGCTCCTCGCGCAGCGCCTGGAGGCCGCTCTTGCGGGCCTCGCTGCCGATGAGGTCGCGCGGCCCCGGAGGTTCGCCGTCCGCACCGCCGTGGAGCGGGAAGACCGGCGGGCTGACGGACGCCTCCAGACCGAGGTCGTTGGCGCATTCGCCGAGGAAGCGCACCACGTCGCGGGGGTCGGTGGACCCGGCGACCACCTGGATACGGCGCCCGAAGGCGATGACCTCGGCGCCCGCGAAGGCGTGCTTGCCGGGGGCGTCGGGCAGCGCGCGCAGCTTGTGTTCGAGCAGCAGCGCCAGCTCGGCGACATCGCAGGGCGGCGCGCCGTCGCAGTCCGGGTCGTAGAGCGTGAACTCGCGCTCCACCTCTCCGATCTTCACGGTCAACTCGACGTTCAGATCCGGGAGTTCGTGGTGGAACGCCTTCGAGACCGTGCCGGAGGGGTCGGGCCGGTCCTCGCCGACGGCCTCGACGCGGATCAGCGCCGAGTCCGCGTTGATCACGGTCTCGGCGTACCGGCCGTGGCCGGGGTCCATGGACAGGCCGGAGAACGTCTCGTGGACGGTGCCGTGCGCGTCCAGGATCCGGAGGTCGAAGGTCTCGTGGGGGTGCGGGGTGTCGTGGTCCACGGCCAGCCGGAGGCCCGAGCCCCAGCTGCCCGGCTCCTTGGCGTGCACCTCCAGCACCGGGCACCGGCTGTGGCCCTCGGTGGACTCCAGGGTGGCGCAGGCTTCCTTGCCGGTGCCGGCCTTGGTGACCCGGACGATCACCGCGACGGTGCCGCCGTTGCCGAAGAACTGGTGGACGGCGTAGCCGACCGGGCTCCGTGCGGTCAGCCCGCCGAAGCGGCGCTCGAATTCGGCGAAGCTGGTGACCCGCACCGGCCGGTTGAGCGGGCCGCGCCGGGTGTGGCCGATGAAGGCGGTCACGGAAGTCGTGACGGTGGTGATGCTGTGGACGCTGCTGGGAAGCTCTTCGACATAGACGCCGGGATAGGTCGTTTGTGTCGGCATTCCCCCTCCAATCCCTTCAGGCACCGAGTGTGCGGACACCAAGAAATCGGGAAAGGCCGAGAAAAGGGGAGGGCGGTGGGAGCGGACGAGTCCGCGGTCACCCCCTGCCGACCGCGCCGCCCCCCGGCACCCATCAAGTTCCCCCGTCTGTATCCGGCGCGGATCGATCTGCCGACCGGTCTGCACGGGACCAAGCCCGAAGCTTGTGACTCTTGATGCGTAAGTGATGCGCAATTTCTCAACGCAGTCTGTGCCGTGGGGAGTTGGGCGGTCAAGGAGTCATTCGGACACCCCGTGCGGAGGTGTTGTGAGGGTGCGTTGCACGTTCTTCTCCAAGGGTTCGCCGCGCCACCCGAAGCGGAACCGGGGGTGTGCGATAGGGGAGCCCGCGCGGGAGCCGTACGGGATCTGCCGCACCGGATACGGCGGACGGCGTACGGCGCTCACCGGCGCGGGTGGCGCGGGCGGGGGTGCGGGTACGGCCGGGCCGCCATCGAAAGCCGGCCGGGGACCCGTCCGCGACCGGCCCATGGCAGGTCCGGGAGGGGCCCGGCCAAAGGATCTGTGACTGTTATCACCGCTGGAGTGTGATCTGTGATTTAGGGACCTAGGTCCTGCGGCGATAACCTGCAAGACGGACATGCCGCGTATCCGGTCACCGTGTACGCCTCCCCTGTGACAGCGCCGTCACGTTGCCCTTCGCGGCACGCCCATGCAGACAACGAACCGCGATCACTACGGCGATTCAGAGTAGACAAGGGACGGACGCGCGTGGACCTGTTCGAGTACCAGGCGAGGGACCTCTTCGCCAAGCACGGTGTACCGGTGCTGGCCGGTGAAGTCATCGACACGCCTGAGGCGGCGCGCGAGGTGACCGAGCGGCTGGGCGGCAAGGCCGTCGTCAAGGCGCAGGTCAAGGTCGGCGGCCGCGGCAAGGCCGGCGGTGTGAAGCTGGCCACCGACGCGGCCGACGCGGTCGCCAAGGCGGACCAGATCCTGGGCATGGACATCAAGGGCCACACGGTCCACAAGGTGATGCTGGCCCAGACCGCGGACATCGCGGAGGAGTACTACGTCTCCTTCCTGCTGGACCGCACCAACCGCACCTTCCTCGCCATGGCGTCCGTCGAGGGCGGCGTGGAGATCGAGGTCGTCGCGGAGGAGAACCCCGAAGCGCTGGCCAAGATCCCGGTCGATGCCAACGAGGGCTGCACCCCGGAGAAGGCCGCCGAGATCGTCGCCGCCGCGAAGTTCCCGGCCGAGATCGCCGACCAGGTCGCCGATGTCCTCCAGAAGCTGTGGACCGTCTTCATCAAGGAGGACGCCCTCCTCGTCGAGGTCAACCCGCTGATCAAGTCCGGCGACGGCAAGATCATCGCGCTGGACGGCAAGGTCTCCCTCGACGAGAACGCCGACTTCCGCCAGCCCGAGCACGACGCGCTGGAGGACAAGGCGGCGGCCAACCCGCTCGAAGCCGCGGCCAAGGCCAAGGGCCTCAACTACGTCAAGCTCGACGGCGAGGTCGGCATCATCGGCAACGGCGCCGGGCTCGTCATGAGCACCCTGGACGTCGTCGCGTACGCCGGTGAGAACCACGGCAACGTCAAGCCCGCCAACTTCCTCGACATCGGTGGCGGCGCCTCCGCCGAGGTCATGGCGAACGGCCTGGAGATCATCCTCGGCGACCCGGACGTCAAGTCCGTCTTCGTCAACGTCTTCGGTGGCATCACCGCCTGTGACGAGGTCGCCAACGGCATCGTCCAGGCCCTGGAGCTGCTCAAGTCCAAGGGCGAGGACGTCAGCAAGCCGCTGGTCGTGCGCCTCGACGGCAACAACGCGGAGCTGGGTCGCAAGATCCTGTCCGACGCCAACCACCCGCTCGTGCAGCGCGTGGACACCATGGACGGCGCGGCCGACAAGGCCGCCGAGCTCGCGGCTGCGAAGTAAGGGACCAGGACTCCACACCATGGCTATCTTCCTCACCAAGGACAGCAAGGTCATCGTCCAGGGGATGACCGGTGCCACCGGCATGAAGCACACCAAGCTGATGCTCGGTGACGGCACCAACATCGTCGGCGGCGTGAACCCGCGCAAGGCCGGCACCTCCGTCGACTTCGACGGCACCGAGGTACCCGTCTTCGGCAGCGTCAAGGAAGCGATGGAGAAGACGGGCGCCGATGTGTCCGTCCTCTTCGTGCCGCCGGCCTTCGCCAAGGCCGCCGTCGTCGAGGCCATCGACGCCGAGATCCCGCTGGCCGTCGTCATCACCGAGGGCATCGCGGTGCACGACTCCGCCGCCTTCTGGGCGTACGCCGGCGCCAAGGGCAACAAGACCCGGATCATCGGCCCGAACTGCCCCGGTCTGATCACCCCCGGCCAGTCCAACGCCGGCATCATCCCGGGCGACATCACCAAGCCCGGCCGCATCGGTCTCGTGTCCAAGTCCGGCACGCTGACCTACCAGATGATGTACGAGCTGCGTGACATCGGCTTCTCGTCCGCCGTCGGTATCGGTGGCGACCCGGTCATCGGCACCACGCACATCGACGCCCTCAAGGCGTTCGAGGCCGACCCCGACACCGACCTGATCGTGATGATCGGCGAGATCGGCGGCGACGCCGAGGAGCGCGCGGCCGACTTCATCAAGGCCAACGTCACCAAGCCGGTCGTCGGCTACGTCGCGGGCTTCACCGCGCCCGAGGGCAAGACCATGGGCCACGCCGGCGCCATCGTCTCCGGCTCCTCCGGCACCGCCCAGGCGAAGAAGGAGGCCCTGGAGGCCGCCGGCGTCAAGGTCGGCAAGACCCCGTCGGAGACCGCCCGCCTGGCGCGCGAGATCCTCGTCGGCTGACGTGCCCTCCCGGCGCCGCCGGATCCGTCCGGCGCTCACGGCCGCGGGCCCGTACCCCCCAGGGGTACGGGCCCGCGGCCGTTTTGCCTACCGGAACTCCGGGATGAGGCGGGCGCCCGGCGGCAGGTTCTGGACCACCGCCTCCTCCGGGGAACCCGGTCCGCCCGGCCGCGGCTCGCCGTCGTCGCCGGTCCATTCGCCGGGGGTGGCGTCCGCGTCCGGCACGGCGGAGGGCAGGGTCGCGACGGGCACCTCGGGCGGCGGGGTGTAACCGTCCGGCGCGATGATCAGCACCAGCCCGGTCACGGCCGCGAGCAGCCCGGTCACCCCGAACGCGCCACGGGTGACGCGCCGGGTGCCGCGCTCGCTGTCGGCCCGTACCGTCCGCGGGGCCGCCGGCGTCACCTGCTGTGCGACGGCCAGCTGGGTGAACCGGGTGTGCAGGATCTCGCCCTGCCGCACCGGCGGCAGCTCGTAGAGCTCCAGTTCCGGCCGCCGCAGCGCGACCCAGGTGCGCGCATGGGTCAGCCGCCCGGCCGCCGCGGGCGTACTCGCCTCGACCTCGGCCGCCATCTCGTACAGCCCGAGCCCCACGCCGTCGTGCAGCACCAGCGCGCGGCGGTACGGGGCGGGCAGCCGCAGCAGCGCGTTCAGCAGCGCGCGGTCCTCGGGCCGGGCGGGCGGCGGTTCGGGCGCCTCGCGCACCGGCTTCTCGGGGACCCGGTGCCCGGGGCGCAGCCGGTGCCACGGCGACAGCGCGTAGTCGTACGCCGCCACCCGCACCCACCCCGCCGGGTCCGGGTCCACCGCCACCTCCGGCCACCGCTGCCACGCCAGCCGGAACGCCCACTCGACCGCCTCCCGCGCGAACCGGGGCCGCCCGGTGAGCAGATACACCTGCCGTATCAGCGTGACGGCGTGCCGGGTGTAGAGGGCGTCGAACGCGGCGCCGGCCGGGTCGGGGACGGGGGGAGCGGCGGCGGGCGACGGTGCCGCCGCCGGCTCCGGTCGCCGCCGCCGCTTCGCACGGGTCCCGGCGGCCGCGGCGGTCCTGCGCCCTGGCTCCTTCCCCCTCTTCTCCTTCTTTTCTTTCTTCTCTTTCCGCTCCCACCGCTCGCTGTTGTCGGCCGGGTGCCGTTCCGGGGTCGGGCGTGCAGCGGTGTGCGGTGGCGACTGGCGGGCCTGTTGGGCCTGTCGCGACCGCTGCTGGGTCCGCTGCTTGCGCTGAGTCATGCCTCCCGCTCCACTCAGACGTCCGACAAAATGCGCATAAACATATATTGCGCGACACGTCGGTCAATCGCTCACTGCATGGTGGAAACGGGTGTTGTTGGCAGCATGGCGCCGTGAGCGATGTGAGTCCGTTGACCGATCGTGGCCCGACGCTTTCCTCGCAGGGCCGAACCGCCGCGCAGCGCTCCTCCGCCATCGGCGCCGCCCTCATCGGCGGCGTGCTGGCGGCCGGCCTCGGGCTGGGCGCGCTCGCCGTCGCCGTACTGCTGGTCTGGATCGTGGCGCCCTACCCCGACGGCGACCCCTCCGCCGCGCTGCACATCGCCGCCGACCTGTGGCTGCTCGCCCACGGCGGCGACCTCGTACGGCCCGGAACGCACGCCGGCCCGGCCGTCCCGGTCGCGCTGACCCCGCTGCTGCTGACCGTGCTGCCGGTCTGGCTGCTGCACCGGGCGGCCCGCCACACCCTGGCGACGGCGGACGAGGACCGCACCGACGCGGCGGCCGGGCGGACCGGTGCGCTCGCCCGGCTCGGCGGGCTGCTGGCCGGCTATCTGCTGGTCGCGGCCGGTGCGGTGCTCTACGCCTCGACCGGCCCGCTGCGCGTCGTACCGCTCAGCGCCCTGCTGTGCGTACCGGGCACCGCGCTCGTCACCTTCGCCGGCACCGCCTGGCACGTCCTGGGGGGTACCGGGGTCGGCCTGCGGATCCTCGCGGTACGGCGTATCCCGGCCGGCCTGCGCAACGGTGTACGGGCCGTCGTCGCGGCCCCCTGGCTCGCCACCGCGTGCCGGGCCGCCACCGCCGCCACCGCCGCCCTGCTGATCGCCGGTGCGCTGCTCACCCTCCTCTCCCTCGGCCTGCACGCGGGCGAGGTCCGCCACGGCCTGCTGCGGCTGGCGACGGACTGGGCGGGACGCTGCACGGTGCTGCTGCTCTGCCTCGCGCTGTTCCCGAACGCGGCCGTCTGGGGCGCCGCCTACGGGCTGGGGCCGGGCTTCACGGTCGGCGCGGGCAGCCTGGTCGGGCCGCTGGGCACGGCCGGCCATCCGCGGCTGCCGTACTTCCCGCTGCTCGGCGCGCTGCCGGACGCGGGCGCGGGCCGCCCGCTGACCTGGGCGGTCGCCGTGGTGCCGATGGCCGCGGGGGTGCTGCTCGCCCGGCGGGTGGCACATTCCGCATCGGGGGTCGGCACCGCGCCCGGACCGGACGCCCGGACCGGGCCTGCCGCGGGGGACGGGTCCGGTGCGGCGGGCGGTGCCGGTGCCGGGCCGGGCGGCGCGTACCGGCCATGGGGGTGGTGGACGACCGCGGCCGCGGCGGCGGCCGGGGCCGCCGGCTGCGGAGTGGCGATGGCGGTGCTCGCGGCGGTGTCCGGCGGGGCGCTGGGTACCCGGGCGCTCGCCGGCTTCGGCCCGGACTGGTGGTTCACGGGCCTCGCGGCGGCAGCCTGGACGGCGCTGATCGGCATCCCGGGCGCCCTGGTGCTCCGCGCGTCCGGCCTGCGCTCGGCGGACGGGGTGGCCGATGGGGGCGGGGATGGGGACGTGGACGGGCATGGGGACGGGAAGGCCGGGCGGGCTGGGAAAGGCGGGCGGGCCGGGGAGGCCAAAGAGGCCGGGGAGGCTGGGGGGAGCGGGAAGAACCGGAAGGCCGGGAGGGCTGGGAAGGCCAAGGGGAGTGCGGGGGCCAAGGAGGGCGTGCGGGCCAAGCGGGCCAAGGTGGTTGAGCGGGCCAAGGCGGTCGGGAAGGCCGGGGGTGCGGTGCGGGCCAAGGCAGTTGGGAAGGCTGGGGGTGCGGTGCGGGCCGCCGGAGTCCGGAAGGCGGCGGGCCGGTTCCGGCGCCTCTCCCGGTCCCTGGTCCCGTTCCGGCGGCGCCACCGGAAGCCGGCCGCCGAGGCGGTGTCCGGCGCGGCGACCGTTCAGCCCGTACCTGCCGCTGTGATCGCGCGGGCCGTACCTGCCGCCGCGACCGTTCAGCCCGTACCTGCCGCCGCGACCGCGCGTGCCGTACCCGCCGCCGTGGCCGTTCCGCCGGTACCCGTCGCCGCGACCGCGCGGGCCGTACCGGCCGTACCGTCCGTCCCGCTGATCCCCGCCCCGTCCACCGGCCCCAAGAAGGGCGCGGCCTCGGAAGCCAAGGACCCGAAGGCCAAGGCCACGGAAGCCGAGACCAAGAAGGGCGCGGTCAAGAAGAGTGCGGTCAAGAAGGGAGTGATCAAGAAGGGAGTGATCAAGAAGGCCGCAGCGAAGACGGCCGCAGTGAAGACGGCCGCCGCGGCCAAGAAGGGCACGGCCAAGAATCTCGTAACCAAGAAGGCCGAGCCCGCGGATAAGAAGCGCAAGAAGACCACGCCCGAGGGGGCGAAGCGCAAGAAGGCCGAGCCCGAGGGGGCGAAACGCAAAACGAACGAGCCCCCGGCCGCGACCGGCACCGACCACCGGCCCGGCCGCCTCCGCGACCCTCGTACCTGGCGACCGGTCCGCCCCGCATTCCGTCGCCGCGCAGCCGCCACCGCCCCACCGGCCACCGCATCACCGGCCACCGCCCCACCGTCCGGCACGACGCCCCCCGCGGCCCCGCCCGAATCCGTACCCAAGCCCCCGCCCCAGGTCCGGCCCTCGGGCGCGACCGGTGAACCCCCGGCCGACGCTCCCTGAAGCCGAGGCCGAAGCTGAAACCGAGGCCGAAGCCGACCGGCCCCCGGTCTACTGCTGTGGGGTCAGCAGCGGGCGCAGCTCCTTGGGGAGGAGGTTCTCGCAGGACTTGCTCGCCGACTGGGTCAGGGAGTCGTGCACGCAGGTGAAGTAGTCGCGGTAGACCAGCTGGACGGTGAAGGTCGCGGCCACCATCACCAGCGCCACCGAGGCGACCACCAGACCGGCGATGGCCGCGGTCCGCTGCGGCCGGGAGGAGGCCGGTGCGGACGGCGCGCCGCCGGGCTGCCCCGGGGCGGCCGTGGGCGCGGGGTGGCCCTCCATCGCGGCGGTGGTCGCCGCCGCGGCCGACTTCTCGGGGTTCGGCTTGGCACGCAGGGAGCTGATGCCCCAGTAGATCGCCAGCGCGCCGAGCAGCAGGGACACCTCCGGCAGGCTGAAGAGCACGAAGAAGAACGCCCACATACCGGCGAGCAGGGCGTAGCGCGCGCGGCGCTGGGACGGGTCGGTGGGATCCCAGCGCAGACCGCCGCCGGGCCCGCCCTGTCCGGGGCCGCCCTGACCGCCGCCCTGCGGTCCGTTGCGGGAACCGGGCCGGGACCCGAATCCGCCGCCCTGCCGGCCCGGCTGCCGGCTGCTCCACTGGCTGCCCCAGGTCGGGGTCGGTTCGTCCGACGGCGGCTTCTCCTGGTCGCCGTCGCCGTCGCCGTCCTTGCCGTGCGAGGCGGCGCGGCGCGGCCGCCATTCCTGGTCGGGGGTGCCGGCCGGCGGTGCGGCGAAGGGGTTGTCCTGGTCGGGAGCGGAGGGGGCGGGGCGCGTGGAGGCATCCGGGGCGCCGGTGGTGTCCGGGGCGGGTGAGTCCGGGGAGGACGACGACTTGCGCTCACGTGGCAGCAGAACCACCCCGGGCGCGATGGCGGGCTGGGGGTACCTCCCAGCGGTAGCCGGGGGAGGGAGGAGGAGGGCCGCGCGGCGGCGTCGGTCCGGCATCTGGAGTGTGTCTTCCCCTTGTCTTGGCCGACCGTCCGGCGGGTGGGCCGGGCGGACGATTACCACGAACTGCATGCGTTCTCACGCCCGACGCTACCTCCCGCGCCCGCCCCCGTCCCGTGGGGGCCGTCCGGAGTGCCGGTATCGTTGCTGACGGTCGGCGCCTTCGTAGGGTTCCCCGTATTCACGCGACCCATGGCTTCGTACGACCGTACAAATCTCCCGGGCGGGCGCAGGTCATCCGCAGGGCAGCATCCGGCAGTGACCGTCCGCAAGAGCTCCATCCGCAACCGCAGTCATCCGCAAGGCAGCAGCACCGCGCGAGAAAGACCCCCATCGTGGCTCCCGCTTCCCCCCCGCCCCACCCGGACTCTCCCGCCTCCCCGGCCCGGCTCGTCGTGCTCGTCTCCGGTTCCGGGACGAACCTTCAGGCGCTGCTCGACGCCATCGCCGACGAAGGGGCGGCGGGCTACGGGGCCGAGATCGTGGCCGTGGGCGCCGACCGCGCCGGTATCGCGGGGCTGGAGCGCGCCGAACGGGCCGGGCTGCCGACGTTCGTCTGCCGGGTCAAGGACTACGCCGACCGTGCCGCCTGGGACCGGGCGCTCGCCGAGGCGACCGCCCGGTACGCGCCCGACCTGGTGATCTCGGCCGGTTTCATGAAGATCGTGGGCGCGGAGTTCCTCGCCCGCTTCGGCGGTCGCACCGTCAACACCCACCCGGCGCTGCTGCCGAGTTTTCCCGGTGCCCACGGCGTGCGCGACGCGCTCGCGTACGGCGCGAAGGTCACCGGGTGCACCGTCCACTTCGTCGACGACGGCGTCGACACCGGCCCGATCATCGCCCAGGGGGTGGTCGAGATCCGGGACGAGGACGACGAATCCGCGCTGCATGAGCGCATCAAGGAAGTCGAGCGAACGCTGCTCGTCGAGGTCGTGGGGCGTCTGGCCCGGCACGGCTACCGCATTGAGGGACGAAAGGTACGTATCTCGTGACCGCCACCGAAGGTACGAAGCGGCCCATCCGCCGCGCGCTGGTCAGCGTCTATGACAAGTCCGGTCTGGAGGAGCTGGCACGGGGGCTGCACGCGGCGGGCGTCCAGCTCGTCTCGACGGGCTCGACGGCCGCGAAGATCGCCGCCGCCGGGGTGCCGGTCACCAGGGTCGAGGAGGTCACCGGCTTCCCGGAGTGCCTCGACGGCCGGGTCAAGACCCTGCACCCCAAGGTCCACGCCGGCATCCTCGCCGATCTGCGGCTGCCCGACCACCAGCGCCAGCTGGCCGACCTCGGCGTCGAGCCGTTCGACCTGGTGATCGTCAACCTCTACCCGTTCCGGGAGACCGTCGCCTCCGGCGCCACCCCCGACGAGTGCGTGGAGCAGATCGACATCGGCGGCCCCTCGATGGTCCGCGCCGCCGCCAAGAACCACCCGTCGGTCTCCGTCGTCGTCAACCCCGCCCGCTACGACGACGTGCTCAAGGCGCTCGCCGACGGCGGCTTCGACCTCGCCGCCCGCAAGCGGCTGGCCGCCGAGGCGTTCGCGCACACCGCCGCGTACGACGTCGCGGTCGCCTCCTGGTTCGCGGACGGCTACGCCGGCTCCGACGACTCGGGCTTCCCCGAGTTCCTCGGCGCCGCCTACGAGCGCAAGAACGTCCTGCGCTACGGCGAGAACCCGCACCAGGGCGCCGCGCTGTACGTCGACGGCACCGGCGGGCTCGCCGACGCCGAGCAGCTGCACGGCAAGGAGATGTCCTACAACAACTACACGGACACCGACGCCGCCCGCCGCGCCGCCTTCGACCACGCCGAACCCTGCGTCGCGATCATCAAGCACGCCAACCCCTGCGGTATCGCGGTCGCCGCGGACGTCGCCGAGGCGCACCGCAAGGCGCACGCCTGCGACCCGCTGTCCGCGTTCGGCGGCGTGATCGCCGTCAACCGCCCGGTCTCGCTGGCCATGGCCGAGCAGGTCGCGGAGATCTTCACCGAGGTCATCGTCGCGCCCGGCTACGAGGACGGCGCGGTCGAGGTGCTCGCCCGCAAGAAGAACATCCGGGTGCTGCGCTGCCCGGCCGCACCGTCGGCCGCCGTCGAGGTCAAGGCCATCGACGGCGGGGCGCTCCTCCAGGTCGCCGACCGGCTCCAGGCGCCCGGTGACGACCCGTCGACCTGGACGCTGGCCGCCGGTGAGGCGCTCTCCGCCGAGGAGCTGGCCGAGCTGTCCTTCGCCTGGCGGGCGGGCCGCGCGGTGAAGTCCAACGCGATCCTGCTGGCCAAGGACGGCGCCACGGTCGGCGTCGGTATGGGCCAGGTCAACCGCGTCGACTCGGCGAAGCTGGCCGTCCAGCGCGCCGGTGCGGACCGCGCGCGCGGCGCGTACGCCTCCTCCGACGCGTTCTTCCCCTTCCCCGACGGCTTCGAGGTCCTCGCCGAAGCCGGCGTCAAGGCCGTGGCCCAGCCCGGCGGTTCGGTCCGCGACGAACTCGTCGTCGAGGCCGCGCGGAAGGCGGGCGTGACGATGTACTTCACGGGGACGCGGCACTTCTTCCACTGAGCAATGCCGGGCGGGGGAGGGACGGCACCGGCCGTCCCTCCCCCGCCCGCATGTCCTCCCCCGTCACCTTCCGCCGGTACGGCGAAGGCCCCCGGTCCGCCGGGCGGCGGTGGGGGCCTTCCGCCGGACGGGCCGGCTGCCGTGGTGCGGGGGTGGTCAGTAACGCGGCCGGCTGAACCAGGCGTTGCCGTCGTCCTTGGACACGAAGACGATGACCAGAATGCCGAGCGCGGTGTGGATCAGGCCGATGGGGAACAAGAGGAAGCTCGCCAGGGTGTTGGCGACGCCGAAGACGATGGTGGCGATGCGGACGCCGCTGCTCCCGTTGGCGAACTGGAGGCCGAGCGTGATCGCGGCCACCGAGAAGATCACGATGAGCACGATGGCCGCGATCAGCATGCCCTTGCCGAGGCTCAGCGCATCCGAGGTGTCGGTGGTGTCGGCGCCGTACGACGAGAGGTTGCGCGACGCCTTGCTGATGCCGCTCAGCCCGATGACGGCGATGACGAGGCCGATCAGGTTCAGGCCGGTGAGGACGAACAGCATCACGCGGGCGGCCTTCACCCCGCCCGGCATCTCGGTGGGGTACGGCATCTGGGGCATCCCGCCGCCCGGGTAGGGGCCGTACGGCGCGGGCTGCTGCTGCGGATATCCGTATCCGGGCTGCTGGCCCTGCGGCTGCTGGCCCTGCGGCGGACCGTAGGGGTTCTGGTTCGGGTAGCTCACGAGCGGTGTCCTTCGGGCATGTCGAGCGGCCGGCGCGGAGTGGCTTGCGCCGATATCAGCGAAGTAAGGGGACGGTAAGAACAAGTCTCGCCATGATCGGCGGGGCGCCTCCCGGCTGTCCACCCGAGATCCCTGGCGGACCCGCGTTCGTGACCGGGTTCATACGGCGAAGGCCCCCGCTCGCCGGTGGACGGACGAGCGGGGGCCTCGGTGAGCGGGCGGGGCCGGCTCACTTGGAGCTGACGACCACCGAGCCGATGATCTTGTCCGCGAAGGTCTGCGACTTCTCGTCCCAGAGCGGCCACCAGTAGCCGAGACCGCAGAGCGGGGCGTCCAGGAAGTGGCACAGCTTGCGGACGAAGGCCATACCGAAGCCGAGCGGCTGACCGGTCGCCTCGCGCACCACCCGGATGTTCAGGGCCTTCTTGCCCGGCGTCTGGCCGGTGGAGCCCTCCTTGGCGATCAGGAATATCCCGCCGGCCAGCAGGAGCAGCCCGCCGAGGGACATCAGCACGAGCGCGCCGACCGGGGCGCCCGTACTGGCCGCCGAGGCCGAGTTGTAGGCGTCCGTGACGCACTGCGTGTCCTGGCAGTGCGAGGTGTCCGGGAGCGAGGCCACGGCCGAGGCGCCCGTCATGAAGAGCCCGACGATATAGAGGATCGTCGGCAGCAGACCCACGATCAGGTAGTCGAGGAGCGAGGCGCCGACCCGGGCGCCCCAGCTCGCGTACCCCTGCGGCATGCCCATCCCCATGCCCGGCATGCCCTGCTGCGGATAGCCCTGCTGCGGGTAGCCGTAGGGCTGTGCGGGCTGCTGCTGCGGGTAGCCGTAAGGCTGGCCGGGCTGCTGCTGCGGAGCGCCGTACGGCTGCTGCTGCGGCGCCTGCTGCGGATAGCCGTAGCCCGGCTGCGGCTGCTGCTGCGGGGGCTGCTGGCCGTACGGGCCCGGCGGCACCTGCGGGGGCTGCTGGCCGTACGGATTGTTGGGGTCGCCGAAACTCATGTGGTGTTTTCCTCCGTTGGTCAGTGGGGGACGGCGCGGCGCGTCTCGGAGGAAAAGCAGATTTCGCTGGCCCGCCCCCGATTGATGCCTGCGGCACTGATCGGCAATCCTTCTAGCCGCGGATTGATGTTGTCCAGTCAAGAGGGTCACAAGAAGGTCAGCTGTTGTGTAAGCGCAATGATCAATTCCGCTTACCTGCCCTGATTGGAACGGGACCACCCTCATCCGGGAGGATGGGGGGATGAGCGCCCAGATTCTCGATGGCAAAGCCACCGCCGCAGCGATCAAGTCCGAACTCGTCGCCCGTGTGGAGGCGCTGAAGGCCAAGGGTGTGCACCCCGGTCTCGGCACGGTCCTGGTCGGCGACGACCCCGGCAGCCGCTGGTACGTCAACGGCAAGCACCGCGACTGCGCCCAGGTCGGCATCGCCTCCCTCCAGCGCGAACTGCCGGCGACGGCCACCCAGGAGGAGATCGAGGCGGTCGTCCGGGAACTCAACGAGAACCCGGAGTGCACCGGTTACATCGTCCAGCTGCCGCTCCCCAAGGGCATCGACGCCCACCGCATCCTGGAGCTGATGGACCCGGCCAAGGACGCCGACGGTCTGCACCCGACGAACCTGGGCCGGCTGGTGCTGGGCACGCCGGGCCCGCTGCCCTGCACCCCGTACGGCATCGTCCAGCTGCTGCGGCGGCACGGCGTCGAGATCAACGGCGCGCATGTGGTCGTCGTCGGCCGCGGGATCACCATCGGCCGGCCGATGCCGCTGGTGCTCACCCGCAAGTCCGAGAACGCCACGGTGACCCAGTGCCACACCGGCACCCGCGATCTCTACCAGTACCTCCGGCAGGCCGACATCATCGTGGCCGCGGCCGGGGTGCCGCACATCATCAACCCGGAGGACGTCAAGCCGGGCGCGGCCGTCCTCGACGTCGGCGTCAGCCGCGACGAGCAGGGCAAGATCGTCGGCGATGTGCACCCGGGCGTCGCCGAGGTGGCCGGCTGGGTCGCGCCGAACCCGGGCGGTGTCGGCCCGATGACCCGCGCGCAACTGCTGGTCAACGTCGTCGAGGCCGCCGAGCGCGCCGCCGGCTGAGCCGGACGACGAAACCGGAGCCGGACCAGGACACGGAGAGGGACTGCCAGCCATGGGTGCCGAAGCGCATTCGGACGGAGCGTCCGAGCCGCAACGCTCCTCGCGCCGCTTTCAGCTGACGAGGGACACCGCGCGGCCGGAGGGCGGTGGGCGGGCCGCCTCCGGCGACCACCCCGCGCCCGCCCGGCAGTGGCCGCTGCTGACCGTCATGGGCGGGGTCGCGGTCGGACTGCTGATCGTGGCGTTCGACGCGTTCCGCGTCGGGACGATCCTGATCGGGCTGTCCCTGCTGGCCGGGGCGGCGCTGCGGTGGGCCCTGCCGTCGGTCGGGATGCTGGCCGTCCGCTCCCGCTTCACGGATCTGGCGACGTACGGAGGGCTCGGCTTCGCCATCGTCATGCTGGCGCTGATGGCGCAGCCGAAGCCGTGGGTGCACATCCCGTTCCTGGACGATCTGGTGCATTTCACCGTCCGGTAGCCGCGCCGTGTGGGGACTGTCCAGGAATCACGACGTCGAGTATCTTGATGACGAGATAAATCGAGGCTGAAGAACACCGCACCGGATGCCGCCGATCTCCCGCCGACGCCGTCCGGGGGGTGTCCCCACACGCGAGAGGGACGTGCCACCTCATGGCCAAGATCAAGGTAGCCAACCCCGTCGTCGAGCTCGACGGCGACGAGATGACCCGCATCATCTGGTCCGCCATCAAGAACAAGCTGATCCTCCCGTACCTCGACATCGACCTGAGGTACTTCGACCTCGGGATCGAGCACCGTGACGAGACCCGCGACCAGGTGACGGTCGACGCCGCCCACGCCATCAAGGAGCACGGCGTCGGCGTGAAGTGCGCCACCATCACACCGGACGAGGCGCGGGTCGAGGAGTTCAACCTCAAGGCGATGTACCGCTCGCCGAACGGCACCATCCGCAACATCCTCGGCGGCGTGATCTTCCGCGAGCCGATCCTCATGGAGAACGTGCCGCGCCTGATCCCGGGCTGGACCAAGCCGATCGTCGTCGGCCGGCACGCCTTCGGCGACCAGTACCGCGCCACCGACCTGACGGTCCCCGGCGCGGGCACCCTCACCCTGACCTTCACGCCGAAGGACGGCACCGAGCCGATCGAGCTGGAGGTCCACGAGTTCCCCGGCTCCGGTGTCGCGCTGGCCATGTACAACCACGACGAGTCGATCCGCGACTTCGCGCGCGCCTCGTTCCGGTACGGCCTGGCCCGCGGATACCCGGTCTACCTGTCCACGAAGAACACGATCCTCAAGAAGTACGACGGCCGCTTCAAGGACCTCTTCCAGGAGGTCTTCGACGCCGAGTTCAAGGACGACTTCGACGCCAGGGGCCTGACCTACGAGCACCGCCTGATCGACGACATGGTCGCCTCGGCGCTCAAGTGGGACGGCGGCTACGTCTGGGCCTGCAAGAACTACGACGGTGACGTCCAGTCGGACATCGTCGCGCAGGGCTTCGGCTCGCTCGGCCTGATGACCTCGGTCCTCATGTCGCCCGACGGCCGGACCGTCGAGGCCGAGGCCGCGCACGGCACGGTCACCCGCCACTACCGCCGGCACCAGCGGGGCGAGCAGACCTCCACCAACCCGCTCGCCTCGATCTTCGCCTGGACCCGCGCCCTCGCGCACCGCGGCAAGCTGGACGGCACCCCCGAGGTCACTCGGTTCGCACAGACCCTGGAGCGGGTCTGCGTCGAGACCGTCGAGAGCGGCCGGATGACGAAGGACCTGGCGCTGCTGATCTCCAAGCACGCCCCGTGGCTGACCACGGAGCAGTTCCTGGACGTGCTGGACGCCAACCTGAAGAAGGCGATGGCCGCCTGATCCGCCGGCCGCCGCCGCGGTCCGCCCTCCGTCCGTGCGCGGCGCACGGGTGGGGGGCCGCTTCGCGAGCGGACGCCGGTCCGGGGCGTACGGCGGTCGTCGCGCGTCGGCGGGGGTGCCAGACTGCTGGGAACAGAGGTGCGCGGGCACCGGAGTGCGGGAGTGACAACGGTGGGCGGGTGACTGGTGTAGCGGCGAGGGCAGGGCTGTTTCGGGCAGCGGAATCGGGTACGTCGGCGCAGGGGCGCGGATGCAGGGATACGGGGGGATTGGGGGAGGCAATGCCTCGCTGGAAGGAGCTACCGGAGGAACTCGACCCGCAGGTGCGGGAGTTCACCGGTCAGCTGCGCAGACTCGTGGAGCACAGTGGCCTGAGCCCGGCCGCCGTGGCGGACCGTACGGGCTACAGCAAGACCTCGTGGGAGCGCTATCTCCACGGCCGCCTGCTGGCACCGCAGGGTGCCGTGCTCGCGCTGGCCGAGGTGACCGGCGCGGACGCCGGGCATCTGCTGACCCTGTGGGAGCTGGCCGAGCGCGCCTGGAGCCGGTCGGAGATGCGGCGCGACGCCACCATGGAGTCGATACAGGTGGCGCAGGCGCGGTTCGCGCTGGGGGAGTACGCCCCCGATCCGGACCGGGTGCCCGCAGCCTCCCCGTCCGAGCCTCCGTCGCCGCCTTCGACTGTGTCCCCTTCGTCCCCTCCGCCAGCCTCGTCGCCCCCGCCCGCCGGGCGGACCGCGGACCCGGGGGCCCGGCAGCTCCGTCGGCAGCTGCGCCGGGAGCGGATGACCGTGTGGGTCGCCGGTGCGGCCGGGGTGCTGCTGGTCGCCGTCGGTCTGCTGCTGCTGGCGCTGAACCCGAGCGGCGGCGGGGGCAAGAAGGCGGCGGCCGCGACCGCGCCGGCGGCGTCGGCCCCCCAGTCGCCGCCGCCGAGCGCGCCGCCGGCGCTGCCCGCCGGAGTGCGGTGCACCGGCGCCGACTGCGCGGGCAAGGACCCGAACCGGATGGGGTGCAGCGGGCAGAACGCCGTCAGCCCGTCCCGGGGCGCGGCGGGCGCCATGCGGATCGAGGTCCGCTACAGCAAGGTCTGCGCCGCGGCCTGGGCGCGGGTCACCGGTGCGGCCCCGGGTGAGCAGATCACCGTCGGCGCGGACGGCCACAGCGCCACGGCCCGCACCGGGCAGGGCGGCGACGGCTACACCCCGATGGTCACGGTGTCGGGCGACCCGGCCAAGGTGACGGCCTGCCGCACGACGGCCGCGGGCCTGCGGCACTGTGCGCAGCCCGCAGCGGCGAAGAGCCCGGCGACCCCCTGAGAGCGGCCCGGCGCCGCTCCGGGACGGCCGGTGCGCCGGCGGCGCCCCGCCCGCGCGGGCCACGGCGGTCCCGCGACGACGCGATCCGGCCGTCCGCCGCCCGCGAACCGGCCGCGCCATGGCCGGGATTCGCCGTACGGCGCGGGCCCGCACAACCCGGGGGGATTGCCCGTGCGGATCCCGGGCATGCGCACGTTGACCCCCCACGGGTGCGACACAAGTCGGCGGTCGTCCGCGCTCCCCCCTCCATGCGCGGGCGGCCGCCGCACGCGTTCGTACGGATTTGTCCGGGGCGTGCGCGGGAGCACCGGCGGGCCTCCGCCGGACCGCCGCCGGACCACCGGTGAGGCGTGCCACACCGGCCCGTCGTCGGCGCCGGGCAGGGGTCCGATAGCCTGACGGCCGGGTCTCTCGATACCAAGAGACCTCGATAAATGGGCAGGGACACCCACCGCCACCCATGGTGGTCCGGGGGCTTGCCCCCAGAAAACGTCGCGCAGGAGATCGCCATGACCCGCACTCCCGTCAATGTCACCGTCACCGGCGCCGCCGGCCAGATCGGTTACGCACTCCTCTTCCGCATCGCCTCCGGTCATCTGCTCGGCGCGGACGTGCCGGTCAAGCTGCGCCTCCTGGAGATCCCGCAGGGCCTGAAGGCCGCCGAGGGCACCGCCATGGAGCTCGACGACTGCGCCTTCCCGCTGCTCCGCGGCATCGACATCTCGGACGACCCGAACGTGGCCTTCGACGGTGCGAACGTCGCCCTGCTCGTCGGCGCCCGCCCCCGTACGAAGGGCATGGAGCGCGGCGACCTGCTGGAGGCCAACGGCGGCATCTTCAAGCCGCAGGGCGCCGCCATCAACGCGCACGCCGCGGACGACATCAAGGTCCTGGTCGTCGGCAACCCCGCCAACACCAACGCGCTGATCGCGCAGGCCGCCGCGCCGGACGTACCGGCCGAGCGCTTCACCGCGATGACCCGCCTGGACCACAACCGCGCCGTCTCGCAGCTCGCGCAGAAGACCGGCACCCCGGTCTCCGAGATCCGCAAGCTGACGATCTGGGGCAACCACTCGGCGACGCAGTACCCCGACATCTTCCACGCCGAGGTCGCCGGCAAGAACGCCGCCGAGGCCGTGGGCGACCAGGCGTGGCTGGCCGACACCTTCATTCCGACCGTCGCCAAGCGCGGCGCGGCGATCATCGAGGCCCGCGGCGCGTCCTCGGCCGCCTCGGCCGCCAACGCCGCCATCGACCACGTCCACACCTGGGTCAACGGCACCGCCGCCGGCGACTGGACCTCGATGGGTATCCCCTCGGACGGCTCCTACGGCGTCCCGGAGGGCCTGATCTCCTCCTTCCCCGTCACCACCAAGGACGGCAAGTACGAGATCGTCCAGGGCCTGGAGATCAACGACTTCTCGCGCGAGCGCATCGACGCGTCGGTGCGCGAGCTCTCCGAGGAGCGCGAGGCCGTCCGCGCTCTCGGCCTCCTCTGAGCCGTCCGAACCACCTGAGCCGGCTGCCGGATCCCTGACCCGGTCTCCGCCCGGCTCCAGCCACCGGGCGCCCCCGCCGCCGCCCGCCCCGCCCCCGGCTCCCGGGCAGCCGGCCACGACACCACCTTGGGCCAGTGAGACCACCCGGCTGCTGTGCGCCGGCACCTACCTGGACGACGGGTTCCGCGACGCGGTCATCGACGAGCTGTATGTGCACGCCGAACGGTTCGCCGCGCCGTCCCTGGGCATCGACGCGGCCCGGGTGCTGGCGCACGCCCTGCGCGCCCGGCGGCTCCAACTGGGCTGGGCCGCCGCCATGTTGGCGCTCTGCGTTGTGACCGTCCCGCTGTCCTCGGGCCTCACGCTCTCCTATGTGCTCCCCGTCGTGCTGATCGGACTCGCCCGCATCGTCCGCCGGGCGCCGATCCCGCTGTGGATCGCCGGCACCCTCGCCTTCCTCCTGCGCTGGTACGGGCGGCTGACGCTGCTCGCGTATCTGGTGTTTCTGCTGGTCGCGCTGGTGGGCGGCGTCGGCGCCGGGCTGGGGCTGGTCACGCTGGTGCCGGGCGTTCCGTCGGCGGGCGGCCTGGGCGGCGGTGCGGACTTCGGGTACCCGGGCGGTTCCGGCCAGGGTTCCGCCCTGGCGGCCGTCTGGATCACCCTGCTGCTGTTGCCGGCGCTGGCGGTGCTGGTCGGCCTGCAACGGGGCCAGTTCGCCCGGGTGTTGGCGGGCGAACTGGCCAGGGAGCGGTTCCCCGATGTGGCGGCCGACCCCGCGGAGCGGGCCGAGGGGCTCCGCTTCCGGCGGCTGCGGGACCGGGTGCGGACCGAGCAGCACGGGCCGCTGGTGATGTACCGGGCCGCCGACCCGTTCTGCGGTGCCGGTACCCCGTACAAGACCTGGTCCCTGCCGGTGGAGCTGGTGCCCGGGGACGGCCGGGAGGCCGAACCGCTGGACAACGCCGCCATCCTCCGGCGCATCGTCCCGCTGGTGGCCGCGCTGCGCGAACCGGCACCGCACGGCTCACCACGGGCCGCGGCCGCGGTACGGGACCGGCTGCGCGGTCTGGAGATCGACGAATGCGTCTTCCTCCCTGCCGACGGGCTGCCGTCCCGCGAGGCCGCCCCGTACGCGCCGGCCGACTTCGAGGCGCACCGGGCCGCCGCGGTGGAGGAGGGCGGTGAGACCCGGCGGCACTTCCTGCGGATCCGGGTCGGCGGCTGGCAGGAGGGGATCGTGACCACGGTCTTCGTCCGGGTGCACACCCAGGGCGGGATGCTCATGCTGGAGGTCGCCCCGCATGTGCTGTGGCCGCTGCGGCAGCTCTTCCAGGACGCCGACCGGCTCGCCCACGAGCACCGGCACCACCATGTGTTCGGCAAGACCGTCTGGGCGCTGGTCCGTGCGCCCGGCGCCCTGGGGCGCGCGGTGGCCACGCTGGTACGGGGCCTGCGGTCGGTGTGGCGGCTGGCCGACGGCGGGTACGCGGCGGCGCTGCCCGACGGCCCCGGCTGCTCCGTACGCGAACTGGGCTCCGCCGGTGAGGGATCGCTCTTCCAGGAAATGGACGTCGCGCGCTATCTGCGGACCGTCCAGCACCGCGTGGCGGCGGGGGTGATGACGGCCCTCCAGGAGGCGGGCTATCGCACCGAGGAGTTCGAGCAGCGGATCGTCAACGTCGCCGACGGCGGGGTCTACGTCGAATCCGCACAGGGGGCCGTCGGCATCGGCGACCACAACACCATCACCCACAACGACCGGCGCGGCACCGGATCGCCGGGGCCGAAGGGGAGGACCAGGCGTGGCGACAGCTGACGGACGGGGCGACGGCATCCACATCGGCAGTGTGCACGGTGCCTTCGCCATCGGCGACCACAACACCGTGACGCACCACGAGGGCGGCGGCGCGCCCGTACCGGACCCGGCACAGGAGGAACTGCTCCGCGCGGTACGCGAACTGCGCGACGATCTGGCCCGGGTGGTGCAGAGTCCGCAGGTCGCCGCGTTGAGCACCGAACTGGCCGGCACCGAGACGGAGATCGCGGACACCGGCGCGGCCGGCCCCGGCCGGCTGGCCCGGCTGCGCACGGCGCTGGCCGACGCCGGTTCCGTCGCGGGCCTGCTGGCGTCCGGCGCGGCGGTCGGCCAGGCGGTCGCCGCGCTGGTGGGAGGCTGACGATGACGGGCGGCGGGGCGCACTGGAACGACGAGACGCAGAGCTGGCAGGCGGGCCCGCCGCGGCCCGCCGCGCCGCCGCCCCGCCCTCCGTTCGCGCCCGGCCCGGCGGATGGCGGGTGGACCGACGGCCCGCCACCGGCGGATACCGGCTCTCCGTCCGGGTCCGCCGGGCCGCCGCCCGCGGCCCCGCGAACGACACCCCGGCCGACGACACCCCGGCGGACGGCGGCGCTGGCCGCGGGCGGGGTGGTGGCCGTGCTCGCGGCGGGGTTCGGCGGCTGGCTGCTCTGGGGGCACGGCGGTGACGCGCCCGTCACCGCCCGCCCGCCGGTCGCCGTCGCACCGGTCACCCCGAGCGGCGACGGCACGACTCCGGCCGTCGGTGGCCGCACCGGGTCCGCCGCCCCCTCGTCCCCCGGCGGCTCCGCGGATCCGTCCGCCACCGGGGTGCCGGACGGCTATCAACTCGTCCACGACGACAAGGGGTTCACCACGGCGGTGCCGACGGGCTGGCGGCGCAGCGTCCGCAAGGACGGCGTCTTCTACACCGCGCCGGACGACCACGGCCTGGTGCAGATCTTCGAGGTCACCGAACCGGCCATCACCCCGCGGCAGGCCCTGGCACAGGCGTCGGCATCGCTCTCCGGCAGCCCCGGCTACGCACAGGTCAGCCTCGGACCGCTCGGCTATCCGGCCCCGGACGCCTACCAGTTGGTGTACGCGTACGACAGCGATCGGCTGGGCCGGCGCGTCCAGGTGGCCGACTGCGCCTTCACGGCTGCCGACGGCCGCCAGTTCGCCCTGCTCGTCCTCGGCCCGGCCACCGACTGGCCGCAGCAGGTGGAGACCCAGCGGATCGCCCTGACCTCCTTCGCCCCGACGGGGTGAGGCGGACGGCGGCGGGGACACCAGGCCGGGCCGTCGACGGCGGCGGCCCGCCCGGGTGTCCCCGCCGTCAGGGCAGAGGTCAGCTCAGGACCAGCGCGAAGTGGCTGACGGCGCCCGCGGCCAGGACCAGGAAGACCAGCGGGAAGGAGATGTTGTGGAAGACCCGGGTCCGTATGTGCGCCACGACCGCGCCGATGTAGAACGCGACCAGTCCCACGGCCGCCGCCAGCCCGAGGAGGGGCAGTCCGGCGAACCCGGCCACCAGCCCCACCGCACCGGCGCCCTTGAGGGTCGCGAGGTAGGGCAGCGCGGCGGGCCGCAGGCCGACTTCGGCGGAGTTCGCCAGGACGAACTCCGCCCGTGACAGGTCGGCGGCCACGATGAACACGTTGGCCACGACGCACAGCACGGCGATGACGGCCATGGTCCCCTGGATCACGCCGGTCATCCGGTGTACCGCCCGATCATGTGCAGCGTCGCGGGCGGGACGGGCGCACCGGCCCATTCGGCGATGCGGGCGCGGAAGGCGCCGGCCTCCGGGACGGCCAGGAGCGGGTTCGGGGCGCCCTCGGGAATCCGGAGGGTGAGCAGGAACTCGGCGCCGTCCCCGACCCGGGCGGCGCCGTACTCGATGCCCTCGGGCGCCGCGTCGTGGACCGCCGCGAAGAGTTGGCGCACCGCCTCCTCGACTTCGGGAACACGTTCCGGTTCGGTGCGGAATCGGACGATCTGTACGCTCATGGCGGATGCTCCTACGTGCACGAGTGCGTCGTTCTGTGGTTGACCGCCCCTCCTGACGCCCCGCGCTCCCGAAAGGTGACCACCCACGTGGAACTGATCGAAGATTTTCAGGCCGCGCGACCGCGGCTGCTCTCCCTCGCCCACCGCATCCTGGGCTCCCTGCACGACGCGGAGGACGCGGTGCAGACGACCTGGATCCGCGCCCGGACGGCCGACTGGGCGGCGGTCGACAACCCCGAGGGGTGGTTCACCACCGTGACCGCGCGGCTCTGCCTGGACCAGCTGCGCGCCCGGGACCGCCGCGGTGAGCTCCCGCTGCTCGCCGAGAGCATCCCGGACGCAGAGCTCGCCGCCGACGAGGAGTTCCTGCGCCGCGAGGATGTCTCGCGCGCGCTCCTGGTGCTGCTGGGCCGGCTCACCCCGGCCCAGCGCGTGGCCTATGTGCTGCACGACCTGTTCGCCGTGCCGTTCGACCAGATCGCCACCGTGCTGGACACCGCACCGGCGAACGCGAAGAAACTGGCCAGCCGCGCCCGGCTCCGGCTCGGGGCGCCCGGCGCCGAGCCCCGCGAGACCGCCGGCCACGCGAGGATCGTGGACGCCTTCCTCGCGGCGGCCCGGGGCGGTGACATCGACCGCCTCGTCGCGCTGATGGCGCCGGGGGTGGTGCGGACGGTCGACCCCCGCCTCGTGCGCGAAGGTGCGGCCACCGAGGTGCTGGGCGCCCGGCAGGTGGCCGAGGAGACCAGGTACTTCGCCGACCGGATCCACGCGAGCGTCCCGATGCTCGTCAACGGCGGTCCCGGGGCGGTGATCGCGCCGGGC
The DNA here is from genome assembly GCA_000720995.1 of Streptomyces celluloflavus. GTDB lineage: Bacteria > Actinomycetota > Actinomycetes > Streptomycetales > Streptomycetaceae > Streptomyces > Streptomyces celluloflavus. Next base: position 11,664 of record JOEL01000030.1, on the reverse strand, counting down.
GGCCACCCCCTGGCCTGCCTCCGTTTCGCGATCGCGGACGGCCGGATCGCCAGGTTCGAGATCACCCGTTTCCGGCCGGACGACAGCGTGCGGCGGTTCTCCGACCTGCCCTGACAGGGGGACGGAAGAGCGGCGGGCCGCGGCCCGCCGCCCCGCCGCGCGCTCAGGTGCCCTGCATCTGCTCGTTCAGCGCCGAGATGTCGAGGGTGACGCCGGGGGCCGGGATCTTGACCGGGACCGGCCGGCCGAAGTCGCTCAGCAGGATGGTGCCGGTCTCGTGGTCGGAGGCGGCGGTGAGTTTGCGGGGGTAGTGCGGGCCGTCGATGGCGACGTAGAGGGTCTGCGTGGCGCCGTCGTTCTTCCTGGTCAGGGGCAGGACCCGGGTGCCGTCCTGGACGGTCGGCGCGCCCTTGGTGAGGGCGGGGGCGGGTGTGGCGCCCGGGGCGGGCGGGTGCTCGGGGACCGCGGCCTGCCGCTGGAACCCGGCGAGATCGCAGGCGCGGGAGAGCTGCTGGAGGAACGGGTCGTCGGTGGTGCCGTGCAGATAACGGTCCTTGAACGTGTCGGCGGCCGCGGTGCCCCGGCTGCCGGGCAGCTGGCTCTTCCAGAAGGCGGCGTCCGGCTTCATCCACACCTGGTCGCCGCGCTTGACGAGGTCGATCCGGCCGAGCGTCCCCCGGCTGATGGTGCCCGCGCAGTTGCCGGCCCGGTCGAGGGTGAGGTCGAGCTTGGTGGGGTCGGCGGTGTTCTCGGTGCGCAGCCGCAGGGACTGGGCGGTCACCAGCTCGTGGAGCGCGTTGTCGGAGATCTGCTGGGCCGACTCGCCCGCGAGGTCCCCCTCGCCGCCGGAGCCGGACGCCGCGGCCAGGCCCGTGCAGGCGACCACCCCGAGAAGGGCTGCGCCGCAGGTCAGGGCGGTGATCGCGGTTGCGGAACGGTGTCTGTTGGTCATCTCGGCACCTCCGGCCCCGAGGGGACGTACAGCTCTCCACGGTACGGTCCAGCGGTTTTACGCGCATATTGGGTGTGTTTTGTGTGAGTCAGATCACTTTCCATGAGTGGGTGGACATAGGTAGGGGGCTTTCGGGGAGGGGCCCCGGTGCTGGTGGGAACCGGCATGCGCACACAGGTAAGCGGAAGGCAGAACACAAGTGTCGGCAAGCGAGACCATTCACGTAGACGGGGTGTGGCTGCCCGCCGCATCCGGCGACACGCGGGAGGTCCTCGACCCCGCCGACGCGACGATCATCCAGCTGGTGGCCGAGGGCGGTGCGCAGGACGCCGACGCGGCGGTCGCGGCCGCCGCCCGTGCCTTCGACGGCGGCGCCGGCGTCTGGCCCCGTACCCCCGTCGCCGAGCGCGCCGCCCTGCTGCGCCGGGTCGCCGACCTGCTCCAGCGCGACCGCGAGGAGATCGCCCTCATCGAGAGCCGGGACACCGGCAAGACCCTGGAGGAGGGCCGGGTCGACGTCGACGACGTCACCAACGCCTTCCGGTACTTCGCCGACGTGGTGACGAACGAGAGCGGCGGGCGGGTCGTCGACGCCGGATCGGCGGATGTGCACAGCGTCGTCGTGCACGAGCCGGTCGGTGTCTGCGCGCTCATCACGCCCTGGAACTACCCGCTGCTGCAGGCCAGTTGGAAGATCGCCCCGGCCCTCGCGGCGGGCAACACCTTCGTGATCAAGCCCAGCGAGGTCACCCCGCTGTCGACCGTGCACCTCATCAGGCTGCTGGTGGCGGCCGGACTGCCGGCCGGGGTCGCGAACCTCGTCACCGGCGCGGGCGTACCGGTCGGCGCGCGGCTCGCCGAACACCCCGACGTCGACCTGTTCTCCTTCACCGGCGGCCTGGTCAGCGGCACCAAGGCCGGGCAGGCCGCGGTGGCCGGCGCCAAGAAGATCGCGCTGGAGCTCGGCGGCAAGAACCCCAATGTGGTGTTCGCCGACGCCTGCGCGACCGAGGAGGGCTTCGACACCGCCGTCGACCAGGCGCTGAACGCGGCGTTCATCCACAGCGGGCAGGTCTGCTCGGCCGGCGCCCGGCTGATCATCGAGGAATCGGTGCGCGACCGTTTCGTCACCGAACTCGCCCGCCGCGCCGAGCGGATCAAGCTCGGCCGCGGCACCGAGGACGGCGTCGAGTGCGGCCCGCTCGTCTCGCAGCAGCAGCTCGACAAGGTCGAGGCGTACGTCGCCTCGGCGCTCGCCGAGGGCGCCCGGCTGCGCTGCGGCGGCGCCCGCCCCGAACCCTCCGAAGTGCGGCCCGCCACCGGCTACTTCTACCCGCCGACCGTGCTGGACGGCTGCCACCGCGAGATGACCGTCGTCCGGGAGGAGACCTTCGGGCCGATCCTGACGGTGGAGACCTTCACCACCGAGGACGAGGCGGTCGCGCTCGCCAACGACACCGAATACGGCCTGGCCGGCGCCGTCTTCTCGGCCGACACCGCCCGCGCCCGGCGGGTCGCCGCCCGGCTGCGGCACGGCACCGTCTGGATCAACGACTACCACCCCTACCTCCCGCAGGCGGAGTGGGGCGGCTTCGGCAAGTCCGGCATCGGCCGGGAACTGGGCCCCACGGGTCTGGACGAGTACCGCGAGAGCAAGCACATTTACGAGAACCTCCGGCCCGCACCCGTGCGGTGGTTCGCCGGCTGACCCACCCGGTGGCGGCGGGCCGCACCGCCCGCCGCCACCCCGCCGGACCCCCTCCGCCCCGCCCGCGCGCGGCGACCGCCACCCCCGGCGCCGCGCCACCACCGCCGTACCGCGGCGGCTCGCGGCAGCTCACGCAGCCCACGCACCGTGCAGAAGGAGCACCCCTCATGTCCCCCTCTTCGTCCGCACCCGCGCCCGCGCCCCGCCCGTCCCGGACGGTCCGGGCCGACTACGTCGTCGTCGGCGGCGGCACCGCCGGTTCCGTCATCGCCTCCCGGCTCACCGAGGACCCCGCCGTCAGCGTCGTCGTCATCGAGGGCGGCCCCACCGACATCGACCGCGACGACGTGCTGACGCTGCGCCGCTGGCTCGGTCTGCTCGGCGGCGACCTCGACTACGGCTACACCACCACCGAGCAGCCGCGCGGCAACTCCCACATCCTGCACAGCCGCGCGAAGGTGCTCGGCGGCTGTTCCTCGCACAACACCCTGATCTCCTTCAAGCCGCTCCCCGGCGACTGGGACGAATGGGCCGAGGCGGGCGCCGCCGGCTGGGACGCCAAGGCCATGGACCCGTACTTCGGCAAGCTGCGCAACCACATCGTCGCGGTGGACGAGAAGGACCGGAACGCCATCGCCCGCGACTTCGTCGAGGCCGCGCAGCACGCCCTGGACGTACCGCGCGTGGAGGGCTTCAACAAGCAGCCGTTCCACGAGGGCGTCGGCTTCTTCGACCTCGCCTACCACCCGGAGAACAACAAGCGCTCCTCCGCGTCGGTGGCCTACCTCCACCCGCACATCGAGGCCGGGGACCGCCCCAACCTCCGCCTGATGCTGGAGACCTGGGCGTACAAGCTGGAGCTGACCGGCGACCGGGCGACCGGGGTGCGGGTGCGCACCAAGGACGGCGCGGAGATCCTGGTCGAGGCCGGGCGCGAGGTGCTGGTCTGCGCGGGCGCGGTGGACACCCCGCGGCTGCTGCTGCACTCCGGTATCGGCCCCCGCGAGGACCTGGAAGCGCTCGGCATCCCCGTCGTACGCGACCTGCCGGGCGTCGGCGAGAACCTCCTCGACCACCCCGAGTCGGTCATCGTCTGGGAGACCGACGGGCCGATCCCCGACAACTCCGCGATGGACTCGGACGCCGGGCTGTTCGTGCGCCGCGACCCCGAATCGCGCGGCCCGGACCTGATGTTCCACTTCTACCAGATCCCGTTCACCGACAACCCGGAGCGGCTCGGCTACGAAAAGCCCCCGCACGGTGTGTCGATGACGCCGAACATCCCCAAGCCCAAGAGCCGCGGCCGGATCTACCTCACCAGCGCCGACCCCGAGGTCAAGCCGGCGCTGGACTTCCGCTACTTCACGGACGAGGCGGATGACGACGGCCGGACCCTGGTCGACGGCATCAAGATCGCCCGGGAGATCGCCAAGACCGAGCCGCTGGCCGGCTGGCTCAAGCGCGAGGTCTGCCCCGGCCCCGAGGTCACCTCCGACGAGGACATCAGCGAGTACGCCCGCAAGGTCGCGCACACCGTCTACCACCCGGCCGGCACCTGCAAGATGGGCGCCGCCGATGACGAACTGGCCGTCGTCGACCCGGAGTTGAGGATCCGCGGACTGACGGGCATCCGCATCGCCGACGCCTCCGTCTTCCCGACCATGCCCGCCGTCAACCCGATGATCGGGGTGCTGATGGTGGGGGAGAAGTGCGCCGAACTGCTCCACCGGGCACCGGAGAAGGGCGGTGATGCGTGATGGCGAACCTCACCGCCGACGCCTCCGACGTACCCAAGTCCCGTACGGAGCAGGGCAGTTCCGGGCGGCCGGATGCCGCGGACCCGGCCGGGCAGGGCGACCGCGACGTCGTCTTCTCCGTCCGCCACCTGTGGAAGGTCTTCGGCCCCGGCGCCGACCGCATCCCCGACGACACCTCCGTCGCCGGCCTCTCCGCCCAGGAGCTGCGCGAGCGGACCGGCTGCACGGCCGCCGTCCGCGATGTCTCCTTCGACGTCCACAAGGGCGAGGTCTTCGTCGTCATGGGGCTCTCCGGCTCCGGCAAGTCCACCCTGGTGCGCTGTCTGACCAGGCTCATCGAGCCGACCAGCGGCGGCCTGGAGATGGACGGCGAGGACGTCCGCGCCATGGACCGCGGCACACTGCGCGAACTGCGCCGCCGCCGCGCCTCGATGGTCTTCCAGCACTTCGGCCTGCTGCCGCACCGCACCGTCCTGGACAACGTCGGCTACGGCCTGGAGATCCAGGGCATGGGCCGGGCCGAACGCCGGGAGCGCGCCACCGAGATGGTGGCGAAGGTCGGCCTGGCCGGACTGGAACGGCGCCGCCCCGGACAGCTCTCCGGCGGTCAGCAACAGCGCGTCGGGCTGGCCCGCGCGCTCGCCGTGGACCCCGAAGTCCTGCTGTTCGACGAGCCGTTCAGCGCCCTCGACCCGCTCATCCGGCGCGATATGCAGGAGGAGGTCGTCCGCCTGCACCGCGAGGAGGGGCGGACCATGGTCTTCATCACGCACGACCTCGCCGAGGCGCTGCGGGTCGGTGACCGGATCGCCCTGATGCGCGACGGCAAGATCGTCCAGCTCGGCACCCCCGAGGAGATCGTCGGCTCACCGGCCGACGACTACGTCCGCGACTTCGTCCGGGACGTCCCGCGCGAACAGGTGCTGACCGTGCGCCGCGCGATGCGCCCGGCCACCGACGGCGAGGCGGGCGAGGGACCGGCGCTGAGCCCGGACACCCTCATCTGCGACGCCATCGAGGCGGTCGCCCGCTCCGGCGGCGCGGCCCGCGTCATGGACGGCGCCCGCTGCCTGGGCATCGTCGACCACGCCTGCCTGCTGAACGTGGTCGCCCGCATCGACCGCCCGCACCGCGGCGAGGTGGCCGCCTGATGTACGCCGCCGCCCCCCGCCGCGGCGCCGTCCGCGCCGCCGCGCCCGCCGCCCCGCCCCGCCCCGCGGCAGGCGTCACCGCCCGGCTGCGCACCGCGCTGCTGCGCCACTGGCGCGAGGCCCAGCGCGCCGCCGCGCGGAACGTACCGGCCGGCACCGTGAAACGGGGCCGCGCATGAGCACCGCCGCGCCCCCCACCACACCCGGCCCGCTGACCGCCGCCGACGGCGGCCCCCTCCGGACGGCACTGCGCCACCGCGGCCTCGGCAAGCTCCTGCTGCTCGCCGTCGCCGCGGCGGTCCTGGTCCCGCTCGTCCGCGCCACCTGGCCCGGCGCCACCTGGCCCACCGGCCTGACCGTCGACCTGTCCGGCCCGCTCGGCCGGACCAGCGACTGGATCATCGACAACCGCGACAGCCACCCGCTGTTCGTCTACGTCCTCGGCCACCTCAGCAACGCCGTCGTGCTCTCCGTACGCGCCGTCTACCTGCTGCTGCTCGCGCTCGGCTGGACCGGTGTGACGGCCGGCGTCACGCTGCTCGCCTGGCGCGTCGCGGGCCTGCGCATCGCCGCGACCGCACTGGTCTCCTTCGCGGTCAGCGGTCTGCTGGGCATGTGGGTGCCGACCATGCAGACGCTCGCCCTGATGGTCGTCGCGGTGCTCGCCTCGGTCGTCGTCGGCGCGCTGCTCGGCCTGGCCGCCGGGCTCTCGGACCGGGTGTTCCGCCTGCTGCGGCCCGTCCTGGACACCATGCAGGTGCTGCCCGCCTTCGCGTATCTGCTGCCCGTCGTGCTGGTCTTCGGCATCGGCGTACCGGCCGCACTGCTGGCCACCGTCGTCTACGCGGCCCCGCCGATGGCGCGGCTGACCGCGCTCGGCCTGCGCGGCGCGGACCCCGGTGTCCTGGAGGCCGTCTCCTCGCTCGGCGCCACCGGCCGGCAGCGGCTGCTGACCGCCCGGCTCCCGCTGGCCCGCAAGGAACTGCTGCTCGGCGTCAACCAGACGATCATGATGGCGCTCTCCATGGTCGTGATCGCCTCGATGATCGGCGCGGCCGGCCTCGGCGACCGCGTCTACCAGGCACTGGCCTCGGTGGACGTCGGCGCCGCGCTCGCCGCCGCGATCCCCATCGTGCTGCTCGCCATCGTCATGGACCGCACCACCGCGGCGGCCGGCGCCCGGCTCGGCTCCCCGGCGGACACCACCGGGCCGAAGGCGCTGCGCGGCCCGCTCGCCTGGGCCGGTATCGCCGTACTCACCGCCGTCCTCGCCGTCGCCGGGCGGCTCGCCGGCTCACCGGTCTGGCCGGCCGGCTGGACGGTGGCCATCGCCCGCCCCGTCAACGACGTCAAGGAGTGGATGGTCGACCACCTCTACTCCGGCGTCCCCGTCGTCGGCGGCACCGCGGACTGGGCCGCGCACTTCACCGACTGGGTGCTCAACCCGCTCCGCGACGGCCTGACCGCGCTGCCCTGGTACGGCGCACTGCTCATCGTCGCCGCACTGGCCTGGCTCATCGGCACCTGGCGCACCGCCCTGACCGCCGTCCTCGCGATGGCCGCCATCGGCGTGCTCGGCGTCTGGAAGCCCGCCATGAACACCCTCTCCCAGGTGCTCGCCGCCCTCGCGGTGACCCTGGTGATCGGCTTCGCCGTGGGCATCGCGGCCGCCGGCAGCCGACGCCTGGAGGCGGTGCTGCGGCCCGTCCTGGACGTCATGCAGACGATGCCGCAGTTCGTGTACCTGATCCCGGTCGTCGCGCTGTTCGCCGTGGGCCGCGCCCCGGCCGCCGCCGCGGCCGTCGTCTACGCGCTGCCCGCCGTCATCCGCATCACCACCCAGGGCCTGCGCCAGGTCGACCCCGGGGCCGTGGAGTCGGCCCGCTCGCTCGGCGCCACCCGCCGGCAGCTGCTGCGCCAGGTCCAGCTCCCGCTGGCCCGGCCCGCGCTGCTGCTGGCCGTCAACCAGGGCGTGGTCCTCGTCCTCGCCGTCGTCATCATCGGCGGCCTGGTGGGCGGCGGCGCGCTCGGCTACGACGTCGTCACCGGCCTGGCCACCGGCGATCTGGCCCTCGGCCTGGTCGCGGGCGTCGCCATCGTCTGCCTGGGGCTGATGCTCGACCGGGTCACCCAGCCGACGGCCCGCCGCACGGCGAAGGGAGCCTGACCATGTCCTCGACCCCCTCCGCGACACCTGCCACGGCCGCCGCCCGGCGCGTCCGCCGCCGCACCGCCGCCGGCAGCGCACTGCTGGCCGGGGCGGTGCTGCTCTCGCTCACCGGCTGCGGCAAGGCCGATATGACCAAACAGGCGTCGCCGTTCGCGGCGGCCCAGGGCGCCAAGTCCGTCACCCTCTCCGTACAGACCTGGATCGGCGCCCAGGCCAATGTCGCGGTGGCGAAGTACCTCCTGGAACACGAGCTGGACTACCACGTGGACACCGTCCAGGTGGACGAGATCCCCGCCTGGGACGCGCTCAGCCAGGGCCGGGTCGACGCGATCCTGGAGGACTGGGGCCACCCCGACCAGGAGCGGCGCTACGTCCAGGACAAGAAGACGATCACCGCGGGCGGCGGCAACGGCGTCACCGGCCACATCGGCTGGTTCGTCCCCAAGTACTGGGCCGACGCCCACCCCGAGGTCACCGACTGGAAGAACCTCAACAAGTTCGCCGCGCAGCTGCGCACACCGGAGAGCGGCGACAAGGGCCAGCTGATGGACGGTTCACCGTCCTACGTCACCAATGACAAGGCGCTGGTGAAGAACCTCCACCTCGACTACGAGGTCGTCTTCGCTGGCTCCGAGGCGGCGCAGATCACCCAGATCCAGCAGTTCGCCAAGGAGAAGAAGCCCTTCCTGACGTACTGGTACCAGCCGCAGTGGCTCTTCAACCAGGTGCCGATGGTGGAGGTGAAACTCCCCGCGTACACCGACGCCTGCGCGGAAAAGGGCGCGAAGGACCCCACGACCGTCGACTGCGCCTATCCGACCACCCCGCTCCAGAAGTACTTCAACACCGACTTCGCCCAAAGCGGCGGTGCGGCCGCGGCCTTCCTGAAGTCCTTCACCTGGACCAAGGAGAACCAGAACGACGTCTCCGAGATGATCGCCTCGGACGGCCTCTCCGCGGACGAGGCGGCCAAACGCTGGGTCGAGAAGAACCCGGACGTCTGGAAGCGGTGGCTGCCCGGGAAGTAGCCGCGGAATCAGCCGTACGCGGAGTGCGCGGCCGCCCGGCGTGCGGCGTACCGCCGGGCACCCCGGGCGCGGGCCGTATTCCTTTGGTCATACGGCCCGCGCCCCGGCTCCTTCTCAGGGTGCACGGTGCGCGCCGTGCACGTGCCGATAATCGAGAGCATGTCCTTTCTGCCGCCGCCCGGTCCGCACCGCGCATCCCGGGAAAACACCACGTGGCGCCGGAGCTGGCTGCCGCTCACCGCGGAAGCGGGCACGGCGGTGTGCTACCTCGTGGCCGTCTCCAGCGGCGACTTCGGTTTCTTCGGTGCGCTGCCCGCGCTGCTGCGGACGTTCCTGGGCTGCGCCGCGGTCGCCCTGCTGCTGCTCCGCCGCAAGCTGCCCCTCATGGCGCTGCTCGGCCTCGGCTTCCTGGCCGGGGTGCTGCCGACCGTCGGACTGCTGACGGCCGTGGCCGCCTTCACCGCGGCGCGGCGCACCGACGATCCGCGCTACCGCGGCGGCGTCCTGCTCGCCGCGGCCGGCCTCCCGGTGGTCATCAGCACGGTCGGCACCCTCGTCCTCGGCCACGGCGGCTGGCTGGCCGGTTTCGCGCTCGGCGCGGTGGTCGGCGGGGTGGGCGTGCTCATCCCCGGCCTGGTCGGCAGCTCCGTCGGCCAGCAGGAACGCCTGCTGCTGGCGCTGCACGACCGCGCCGCGGCCGCCGAGGAGGCCCGCAGGATCGCCGACAGCGCCTCCCGGGTCGAGGAGCGCTCCCGGATCGCCGCCGAGATGCACGATCTGGTCGGCCACCGGCTCAGCCTGATCTCGCTGCACACCGGCGGTCTGGAGCTGACGCTCGCGGCCAGGGCCCCCGAACTCACGGAGGACGCCGCGCAGATCCGGCTGGCGACCCGGGACGCGATGCGCGAACTGCGGGAAGTGCTGGGCGTGCTGGGCCCGTTGGGGCGTGACACCGGAACCGAGGCGTTGACGGACGCCACCGGCACCCGCACCGACATCGACGCGCTCGCCGAGGAGTCCCGGGCCGCCGGTATCCCCGTCGACTTCACCTGGCACGGTGCCGACCTGGACACCCTGGAGCCGCGGGTCCGGCGCGCCGTGCACCGCGTGGTCCGCGAGTCGCTCACCAACGTCCACCGCTACGCGACCGGCGCCGTCGTCGAACTGGCCGTCACCCGCACCGACGACCGCGTCGGCGTACGGATCCGCAACGGCGCCCCGCCCACCCCGCCCGAGGCCGCCACCGGCCTGGGCACCGGCCGCGGCCTGACCGGTCTGCGCGAGCGGGTCCGGCTCCTCGGCGGCGAACTGCACACCGGGCCGACCCCGTCCGGCGGCTTCCTCGTCGAGGCGGTGCTGCCCACCCGCCCGGACGCCGCCGCCCCGGCCGACGGCGACGGCCCGCCGCCCGGCGGTGTCCCGGCCGCCGAGGTGTCCCGGCGCTCGGGCGCACTGCCGGACGCGGCGCGCCAACCGCCCGGTATGCCGCGCCAACTGCCGGGCGCACTGCGCAGGTTGCCCGGTGTTGTGCGCCATCTGCCGGGCCTGGCGGCCGCGGCACTGGGGCTCGCCGGGGTGGGGGCGATGCTGTTCTTCGGCCTGACGCTGGTGCAGAGCTCCCGGCCGGTCCAGGAGAGCCTGCCCGACCGTACGGTGCGTACGGGTATGACCGTGCCCGAGGTCCGGGCGGTGACCGGCGCGGACAGCGACCTGGTCCGCGCGGCCGCGGCGGGCCGCGAACCGGCCCGTTCGCCCGGGACGAGCTGCCTGTTCCCGTACCGGACGGACGTGGGGAAGGACGGCCGGCTCCCGATCACCCGATACTGCTTCCGCGACGGCATTCTGGTCGAAATCACCGAATTCACCGTCCCGCTGGCCCCGGAAGGCCCCCCTGCCACCGGACGCCCCACCCCGGCACCCGACACCCGCCACGGCGGCGACGGACGGACCTGACGACACCTGTCGCGGCCCCCTCCCGCGCCCGCCCTCCGCCGCCCCGCCACCACCCGCATCGCCCGCCCCCACCGCCCCACCGCCAACGGAGAGCCCGATGAACACGACGCCGCCCGCGCACACCCCGGCCCCCCACGACAAGCCCAGGATCCGCGTCCTCCTCGCCGACGACGAGGAGATGATCCGGCACGGCGTCCGGCTGATCCTCCGGCACGCCGAGGACATCGAGGTGGTCGCCGAGGCCGCCAACGGTGCGGAGGCGGTCGAGATGGCCGGGCGGCAGCCGGTGGACGTCGCGCTGGTCGATATCCGGATGCCGGTACTGGACGGGCTCGCGGCCATCGGGCAACTGGTGCTGCTCGACCCCGCACCGCAGGTCGTCATGCTCACCACCTTCGGCGACGAGGAGAACGTCATCCGCGCCCTGCACGCCGGCGCCGGCGGCTTCCTGCTCAAGGACGAGGGGCCGCAGGAACTGATCAACGCCGTACGGGCCGCGGCGGCCGGCGACGCGGTGCTCTCACCCGGCGTCACCGGCCACGTCGTCAAGCGGATGCTCCAGGGCGGCGGCCGGATCGGCGCGGCCACCACCGGCACCCCCGACCAGCGGCTGGCCGCCCTCACCGACCGCGAACGCGAGGTGCTGACGATGCTCGGCGCCGGACTGCCGAACCTGGAGATCGGCCGCCGCCTCGACATCGGCCTCGGCACCGTCAAGACCCATGTGGGCCGCATCCTGGAGAAGACCGGCACCGGCAGCCGGGTACAGGCCGCCCTCCTCGCCCACCAGGCGGGGCTGATGGGGTAACGCGGGCTCCGCACCCCTGACAGGCCGCTGCCCGGCCACGAACCGTTCCTAAACAGTGTTCAGGAGTGGCATTTGCTGCCAGCTCCCGGAACTGCGCGCGTCCCGAACGGTGTTGGATGCGCTGGTCTCCCGCGTTC
>JOEL01000029.1 GCA_000720995.1 Streptomyces celluloflavus | reverse complement strand
CCCGCGCTCCCGCCCCGCCCCCGCCCCGTCCGTATCGCCGCCACCGCGACCGCCGTCGGGCTGCTCACCGGATTCTTCGGCGTCGGCGGCGGCTTCGTCGTCGTCCCGGCGCTCACGCTCGTACTGGGCCTGGAGATGCCGGTCGCCATCGGCACCTCGCTCCTGGTCATCCTCATCAACTCCGGTACCGCGCTGGCCACCCGGGCCGGTACCGGCGCGCTGGACTGGCCGCTGCTGGCCGGCTTCGCCGCCTGCGCGGCGCTGGGCAGCTACCTCGGCAACCGGCTCACCACCCGGCTGCCCCCGCAGCTCCTGACCACCGCCTTCGCCTCCCTCGTCACCCTCCTCGCCGTCACCATGGCGGCCGCCGCCCTCCCTCATCTGTAACGGCCCCACCCGCACCACAGCCCCAACTCGTCCCCCGTACACCGCTCTTGTCCATCAGGAGGATCCGCATGACGCCCGCCGCCGCACCGTCCCACCACCCCGTTCTGATCGTCGGGGGCGGGACCGCGGGTATCACCGTCGCCGCCCGGCTGCGCCGCGCCGGCGTCCGGGGCATCGCACTGCTGGAACCGTCCGAAACGCACTGGTACCAGCCGCTCTGGACGCTGGTCGGCGGCGGTCAGGCCCCGCTGCGCGCCTCGCTGCGTACCGAGGCGGAGGTCATCCCGCCCGGTGTGCGCTGGCTGCGCGAGCGCGCCACCGCCGTCGATCCGGCCGCCCGCACGGTCACCACCGGGTCCGGCCGGGTGCTGTCCTACGGGCGGCTGGTGCTCGCGCCCGGTCTGCGGCTCGACTGGGACGGCGTACCGGGCCTGGCCACGGCCCTCGGCCACTCCGGCGTGACCAGCAACTACCGGCCCGATCTCGCCCCGCTCACCTGGGACCTGATCCGGCGGATGCGGCGCGGTACGGCCGTCTTCACCATGCCGTCCGGGCCGGTGAAGTGCGGCGGCGCCCCGCAGAAGATCGCGTACCTGGCGGCCGATTACTGGCGCAAGCGCGGTGTACTGGGCGCGATCCGGATCATCCTGGTCATCCCGGAGCCCGCCCTGTTCAAGGTGCCGGTCTTCGACCGGGCCCTGACGGAGACGGCCCGGCGCTACGGCATCGAGGTACGGCTGCGCTCGGAGCTGACCGGTCTCGACGGCACGGCGCGCGAGGCCGAGATCACCGATCACGCGGCCGGTACGAAGGAGACCGTCCGCTACGACCTGCTGCACGCCGTACCGCCGCAGGCCGCCCCCGAGTGGCTGGCCGAGGGCCCGCTCGCCGACCCCGGCTCCCCCTACGGGTACGTCAAGGCCGACCGGGAGACCCTGCAACACCCCGACTTCCCGGACGTGTTCGTCCTGGGCGATGTCGCGAACCTGCCCACGTCCAAGACGGGCGCCGCCATCCGCAAGCAGGCACCGGTCGTCGTCGCCAACCTGCTGGCCGGGCTCCGCGGCCGCCCCGCCGCCGCCCGCTACGACGGCTACACCTCCTGCCCCCTGGTCACCGCCCGGCACAAGATGCTGCTCGCCGAGTTCGACTACGACCTGAAGCCGACGCCCTCGTTCCCCTTCATCGACACCACCCGCGAGCGCACCGACATGTGGTACCTCAAGCGCTACGGGCTGCCGCAGCTCTACTTCAAGGGGATGCTCAAGGGGCTGGCTTAGCACTCCGGACGAAATGGTCGTCGCCGCGACGGCCCGGCGGTGCGAGACCCCGGCAGAGCTCGCCGGGGCTCCCGGAATACCCCGCTCCGTGCGGGAGTTCAGGGGGGTATCCCCTGCGCGGCGGCGTTCTCTCCGAGTGCCGGCTTTCCCAGGGGCGAGCGAAGGATGGGTGAGAGATGAAGTCCGTCATCCGGACGGCTGCCGGCGGACCCGAGGTCCTCCAATACGTCGAGCGTCCGGTGCCGGAGCCCGGCCCCGGCGAGGTACGGGTCCGGGTGCACGTCTCGGGAGTCAACCCGACGGACTGGCGCAGCCGCAGACGCGCGCTGCCGCCGGGCATGCCCGAGCAGGTGCCCCACCAGGACGGCGCCGGGGTGATCGACGCCGTCGGTCCGCAGGTCGACCCGGCACGGGTCGGACAGCGGGTGTGGATCTGGGAGGCCGCGTGGCAGCGGCCCTGGGGAACGGCACAGCAGTACACGCTCGTCCCCGACGGGCACGCCGTCGCCCTGCCGGACCACGCTCCGTTCGAACTCGGCGCCGCCCTGGGCGTCCCGGCCCTGACCGCCCACCGCGCGCTGACCGTTCATGACGGCGGACCGGGTCGTATCGGGCCCGGCACCCTGCGGGGCATGACCGTGCTGGTGGCGGGCGGCGCCGGCGCGGTCGGCAACGCGGCCGTCCAGCTCGCCCGCTGGGCCGGAGCGCGTGTCATCACCACGGTCAGCAGCCCCGCCAAGGCCGCGCTGGCGCGCGCGGCCGGTGCCCACCAGGTGGTCGACTACCGTACGCAGGACGCCGCCACGGAGATCCTGGCCTTCGCCCCCGAGGGCGTCGACATCGTGGTGGAGGTCGCACCGGGCGCCAACACCGCTCTCGACATCGCGGTAGCCGCCCAGGGAGCCGTGGTGGCCTACTACTCGGGCGGCGAGGGCGAGCAGTTGTCCGTCCCGGTACTCACCTCCCTGCCGGCGAACCTGCGCTGGCAGAGCGTCTTCGTCTACACCGTGCCGTCCGCGGCGAAGCAGCAGGCGCTCACCGACGTCACGGCGGCCGTGGACGCGGGCGCGCTGCGCGTGGGCGAGGAGGCCGGACTGCCGTTGCACCGCTTCGCGCTGGAGCGCGCCGCCGACGCCCACGCCGCGCTCGAACAGGGCGTGATCGGGAAGGTCCTGCTCGATATCCCGTGACGAGGTGCGATCCCATGGCGAGGAGCGACCGTGCCCCGTCGCGCCGGCCGGCAGCGGTGTGACGGCGGTCGCGGACCCGGAGCCCTACGGCGAACCGTCCGGGGCCGAACCTCTCCCGTTCGCTGTGTGTGTGGGGGGCTCGTCGCCCTCGGCCCGGCGGCCCCGTGAGCACGGGGCCGCCGCTCCCCTCTCAGCCCTGGGCCGTCTCCCCCACGGCCGCCATGTCCGCCACCACACAGGCGATGTTGTCCGGCGCCCCCGCCGCGTGGGCGAGCGCGACCAGGTCCCGTACTGCCTGGGCGGGATCGGCGGCCGTGGTCAGCACGTCCTGGACGGCCTCGGGCGGTGCCACCGCGGAGAGGCCGTCGGTGCACAGCAGATAGCGCTCCCCCGGCCGTGCCTGGAGCAGTTGCAGATCGGGGGCGAAGGCCGGGCCGCCGTCCAGTGTCCGCAGCAGCAGGGCGCGCTGCGGGTGGCCCGGGGCCTCCTCGGGGGTGAGCCGGCCCTCGTCGACCAGCGACTGGACCAGGCTGTGGTCGTGGGTGATCCGGAAGAGCCCGGAGTCCCGCAGGACGTAGGCGCGCGAGTCGCCGACGTGCACCAGCGCGAGCTGCGAACCGGCGCGGAGCAGCGCGGTGAGGGTGCTGCCGGTGGCCGCGTCCCCGGACGGGGCGGCGGCGCGGTTGGCGCGGTGGGCCGCCTCCTCCAGGGCGGTGAGCGGGTCCGTGGCGGTCAGGTCCGTCTCCTCTACCGTCTTGAGCTGCTCGATCGCCGCGGTGGCGGCCGGGCCGCCGCCCGCGCCGTAGCCGTCGGCGACCGCGAGCAGCCGCGGTCCCGCGTAGGCCGCGTCCTGGTGGGCGGTGCGGACCAGTCCCCGGTCGGTCAGGGCGGCGCAGCGCATCGTCAGCGCGGTGTGCGGTTCGGTCATCTCTGGGTGCTCCCTCGTCCTCGACAGCTGATCGACGAGGAAGGCGGCCAGGTCGCGGCGGGCCGCGGTGTCGGCCTCGACCCGCTCCCAGTAGGCGGCGACCGCCCCGGCCGCGGCCGCGGGCGGCAGTTCGCACACCTCGCGGATGCGGGCCAGCGGCATGCCGAGCCGGCGCAGCCAGGCGACCAGCCGGGCCCGCGCCAACTGGGCCGGGGCGTAGTGCCGGTAGCCGCTGACCGGGTCGACGCGGGCGGGCGTCAGCAGCCCGAGCTCGTCGTAGAGCCGCAGCGCCTTCGGCGAGAGTCGGGACGCCCGTGCGAACGCCCCGATCGTCAGCAGTCCGGCGTCCGTGCGCCGCTCTCCGTCCACCTGTCGCCCGGCCTTCCCGGCCGCCTGCCCGGCCTTCCTCGTACCGGGCGGGTCGCCCGGCACCGCCGATGCTGTGGCTTCCCCCAGGGGCAAGGTCAACCGTCCGCCCGGCCGCCCGCCGCCAGCCGGTCCAGTGCCGCGACCGTCAGTGCCTTGACCCCCGTGGTCAGCGTCGGCCGGACGACGGGGACGAAGCGGGGCGAGTGGTTGGAGGGGAGGTCCGCCAGCCGCCCGGCCGCGAACGCGGTGTGGAACTCCTCGGGGTCCCAGCCGCCCAGCCACCAGTAGTACAGCGGTGCGTCGGCGGCGGTGGCCAGCAGTCCCACGTCCTCACTGCCCGCGACCGGTTCGTAGGCGAACAGCTGCTGCGGGCCGAGGAGTTGGGCGAACGCCTCGTTGACCTCCCGCAGCGTCCCGGGCTCGTTGACGGTGACCGGGAAGGACTCCTGCGCCTCGATCTCCGGTTCGCGCGGCGCCCCCGACGCGGCGGCCTCGGCGCGGGCGATGCGGTCGATGGCGGCCAGCACCGCGGTCCGAACCGTCTCGTCGAAGCTGCGGACGCTGAGGCGTACGACGGCCCGGTCCGGGATGACGTTGGAGGTCTCCCCCGCGTGGAAGGCGCCGACGGTGACGACCGCCTGGTCCTTGGGCGCGACCTCGCGGGACACCACCGACTGCACCCGCTGCACGAACGCCGCCGCCATCAGGATCGGGTCGACGGTGGTCTCGGGGCGCGAGCCGTGTCCGCCGGTGCCGTGGAAGGTGATCTCCAGGCTGTCGGAGGCGGCCATGCAGGGGCCGGGGCAGTACGCGATGAGCCCGGCGCCGAACGGGGCGACGTGCTGGCCGAGTACGACATCGGGGGTGGGCACCAGGCCCTTGCGGTAGAGGCCGTCGTCCAGCATGGCGCGGGCGCCGTGGCCGGTCTCCTCGGCGGGCTGGAAGAGCACGACCAGGGTGCCGGACCAGCGGTCCCGGCCGGTGGCCAGCAGGTCCGCCGCGCCCAGCAGGCAGGTGACGTGCACATCGTGCCCGCAGGCGTGCATCCGGCCGGGCACGGTGGAGGCGTACGCCAGGCCGGAGCGTTCGGTGACGGGCAGCGCGTCCATATCGGCGCGCAGCAGGACCACCGGCCCCGGCCCGTTGCGCAGCACACCGGTGACACCGGTACCGCCGATACCGGTGGTGACGTCGTAGCCGAGGGCGGTCAGCCGGCGGGCGGCCTCGGCGGCCGTACGGGTCTCCTGGAAGCCGAGCTCGGGATGCCGGTGCAGGTCTTCGTACAGCGCCACGAGGTCCGCCAGGCGGGCGTCGAGCGGGGCCAGGACGGCGGCGTACGGAGACGCGGGAAGGGAAATGTCACTGTCGCTCATACAAGCATTCGACCACGGGAGAACCCGCCCCTCCGGCACCGCCGCGCCACCGCCGCCACCGGGGCGCCCCGGGCGGCGCTGGCCGGACTTCGCGGGTGGGCGGCGGGCTTTCCGTGACACCCGGGGCCACGGCTGCCACCGTGGATCAACCTGCCCAAGACGATGACCGGAGGCGGACGTTGGCCACTTCATCCACCCAGCCGAGCGGTGTGCCCGTCGACATCGCGACCCATCTGCTGGACCAGGCCATGGGTCACTTCTTCTCCGCCGCGCTGCGCACCGCGGCCCACCACCGCATCGCCGACCGGCTCGCCGAGGGACCGCGCACCGCCGAACAACTGGCCGACGCCACCGGTACGCACCCCCCGCACCTGCGGCGCGTACTGCGCTATCTCGCCACCCGCGGCATCTTCCGGGAGGACGCCGCCGGCGCGTACCAGCTGACACCGGCCGCGAGACAGCTGTGCACCGACGCACCCGACTCACTGCACACCGCGATATTGATGATCACCGACGAGATGTTCCTGCGGACCTCGGCCGGTATGCAGGAGGCGGTGCAGCACGGCGGAGCGGCGTTCGAGCGGTTCTTCGGAGCGCCGTTCTTCGACCATCTGCTGTCGGATCCGGCCAAGCGCGATCTCTTCGACCGCGGGATGTCCTCACTGTCCGGCCCTGTGGACGACGCGGTGGCCGCCGCGTACCCGTTCCCCGAGACCGGCACCGTCGTCGACGTCGGCGGCGGCCGCGGCGGTCTGCTCCGTGCCGTACTGCGCCGCCGGCCGCGGCTGGACGGTGTCCTCTTCGACCAGGCCCCGCCGCTGGCCCAGCATCTGCTGGACGGCGACGAGCTGAAGGGCCGCTGGCGCACCGAGGAGGGCGACTTCTTCGCCGCGGTACCGGAGGGCGGTGACCTCTACGTCCTCAAGCACGTCCTGCACGACTGGCCGGACGACGCCTGCCGGCGCATCCTGCGCGCCTGCCGCGCGGCGATGGGGACGGGCAGCCGGCTGCTGGTCGTCGACTGCGTACTGCCGCAGGGCAATGCCCCGCACTTCGGGAAGACGATGGACGTCGCCATGATGGCCATCGTGGACGGGCAGGAGCGCACCGCCGACGAGTTCGCCACCCTGCTCTCCGCGGGCGGCTTCCGCCTGACCCGCACCCTGCCGACCAGCGCCTTCCCGTCGATCGTGGAGGCGGTGCCGGAGTAGTGCCCGGCCGCCCCGGGGGAACCCGCGCACCCGCCGGGGACGGTGTCGGACGGAGGCCGGAGGGGAGGGGGCGGGTACCCCTCCGGCCCGCTCGGGTCCGCTCCGGACCGCTCCGGACCGCGGACGGCTGCGCGGCGGGTACGGCGCAACCGTCCCCGCGCGCGGAGGATCAGCTCACCGCCGCCACCGGCGACACCCGTACCGCGTGCACCGGCAGCGCCCGCTCCGGGTTGTCCGGCTCGTCCAGGCACCGCCCCGTCCGCAGATCGAAGAGGTGCTTGTACATCGGCGAGGCGACCGTCGGCGCACCGTCCACGCTGCCCGTGATGCCGTTGGCGATGACCTGCGCCCGGGAGAACGGATCGAGGTTGCCGACCGCGTACACCGCACCGTCCCGGTCCCGGAAGAGCGCCGCCTGCGAGCCGTCCGGCAGCTTGGCCGCGACGCCCCGCGCCGGCTCCAGGTCCCCGTAGGCACAGATGGTGATCCACTCACCGGTGTCGGTCTTCAGCTGGACAGGTGCGGTGGCGTCCATGGCTCGTAACTCCTTTGTCTGACGAGACGGATGGGGCCGCAGATGCGGCGCGTGCTCGTACGGCCGGGGAACCGGGGCCGCGGATCGTACGCCGCCCCGCCTACCCGGCATGCGCCGGCTCGTTCACGAACTCCGCGAACCGCCGCAGCTTCTCGGGGTCGTCCAGCACCGCCGCCCACTCGTCGCGGTACGCCGCGATATGCCGCTCCATCTGCTCCTCCAGTTCGGCGCAGATGCCGAGCGCGTCCTCGACCACGATCTCGCGCAGCCGCTCGATGCCGCCCTCCAGCCGCTCCAGCCAGGCCGAGGTGCGCTCCAGCCGGTCGCCGGTGCGCAGGTAGTACATGAGGTACCGGTCGGTGATCCGGAAGAGCTCGGCGGCGGACAGATCGGCGGCGAGCAGCTCGGCGTGGCGCGGGTTCGTCCCGCCGTTGCCGCCGACGTAGAGGTTCCAGCCGTTCGCGGTGGCGATGACGCCGATGTCCTTGCCGCGCGCCTCGGCGCATTCGCGCAGGCAGCCGGAGACGCCGCCCTTGAACTTGTGCGGGGCGCGCAGCCCGCGGTAGCGCAGTTCCAGGTCGATGGCGAGCTGGACGGCGTCGCCCTGCCCGAAGCGGCAGAACTTGCTGCCGACACAGGACTTGACGGTCCGCAGCGACTTTCCGTAGGCGTGCCCGGACTCGAAGCCGGCGTCGACCAGCCGCCGCCAGATGGCGGGCAGCTGTTCCTTGCGGGCGCCGAAGAGGTCGATCCGCTGACCGCCGGTGATCTTCGTGTAGAGGCCGTGGTCGCGGGCGATCTCGCCGATGACGATGAGCTTCTCGGGGCTGATCTCGCCGCCGGGGATGCGCGGTACGACGGAGTAGGTGCCGTCCTTCTGGAGGTTGCCCAGATAGAGGTCGTTGCTGTCCTGGAGGGCGGCCTGTTCGCCGTCGAGGATGTGGGACAGGCCCAGTTCGGGGGCGAGCGAACCGAGGACGTTGCCGACCACCGGTTTGCAGACCGCGCAGCCCGCACCGCCCGTCCCGTGCTTCTCCAGCAGTTCGGTGAACGAGCGGATGCGCTCGGTGCGGACGGTCTCGTACAGCTCGGCGCGGGTGAGGTCGAAGTGCGGGCAGAGGCCGCGGGCCTTCACCACGCCCAGCGCGTCGAGTTCGGCGTCCAGGATGTGCTGGAGGGTGCCGGCGCAGCCCCCGCAGCCGGTGCCCGCCTTGGTGCAGCGCTTGACGCCGCCGAGGTCGGTCAGCCCGTGCTCGGCGACGGCCGCGCGGACGGCGCCCTTGGTGACGTTGTGGCAGCTGCAGACGACCGCGTCGTCGGGGAGCGTATCGGCGCCCGGCAGCGCCCCGGCGCCGTCGGCCGGGAGCAGGAACGCCTCGGCGGGTGCGGGCAGCGGCCGGTCGGCGCCGGCGTGCGGCCGCAGTGAGCCGTAGGCGTCCGCGTCGCCGACGAGGATGCCGCCGAGCAACTGCCCCTCGGGGCCCAGCAGCAGCTTCTTGTAGACGCCGTCGCGGTTGTCGGAGAAGACGACGGACACCGCGCCGCCCTTGCCCTCGGCGGCGAACGGGTCGCCGAAGGAGGCGACATCGGCGCCGAGCAGCTTGAGTTTGGTGGAGGTGTCGGCGCCGGTGAAGACCGAACGGCCCTCGCCCGCGAGGCGGTCGGCGACCACCTCGGCCATCTGGTAGCCCGGCGCAACCAGTCCGTAGACCCGGCCGTCCGCGGTCTGCGCGCACTCGCCGATGGCGTACACATACGGGTCGGCGGTGCGGCAGTGCTCGTCGACCAGGACGCCGCCGCGGTCGCCGACGGCCAGTCCGCTCATCCGGGCGAGCTTGTCGCGCGGTCGGACGCCGGCGGAGAAGACGACCAGGTCGGCGCTGATCCGGGTGCCGTCGGAGAGGACGAGGCCGCGCGTCATACCGTCGGCGTCCACATCGACCTCGTGCGCGCCGACACCGGTGTGCACGGCCACGCCCATCGCCTCGATGGTGGTGCGCAGCGCGGCGGACCCGCCGTCGTCCACCTGCATCGGCATCAGCCGCGGCGCGAACTCGACGACATGGGTGGTCAGTCCGAGGGTGCGCAGCGCACCGGCCGCTTCCAGGCCGAGCAGTCCGCCGCCGACGACGACGCCGGTCGCCGCGTGGCGGGCGTAGTCGGTGAGCGCGTCGACGTCGTCGAGGGTGCGGTAGGTGAAGCAGCCGGGGGCGTCGGCGCCCTCGATGGGCGGTACGAACGGGTAGGAGCCGGTGGCCAGTACCAGCGCGTCGTAGGAGAGGGTCAGGCCCGACGCGGAGGTGACGGTGCGGGCGGTGGTGTCGATGGCCGTGGCCGGATCGCCGAGGGCCAGTTCGATACCGTGCCGGGCGAAGAAGTCACTGTCGGCGAGGGTGAGTTCGTCGTGCGGGGTGCCCGTGAAGGTGGTGGTCAGGTGCACCCGGTCGTACGCGGGCCGGTCCTCCTCGGCCAGCACCACCACATGCCAGCCGGGGAGGCCCGGGTTCCCGATGTCGGCGAGCGCGCCGCGTTCGGCCAGCGCCTCCAGCAGGCGCTGTCCCACCATGCCGTGTCCGACGAGCACCAGGGTCTGGGACCGGGACCGGTTCGCAGTCATGGGAACTCTCCTCGCATACGGCGTGGCACCGGCGGCGGCGACATCGCAGCCGGACCGCCGCGGCTCTTCGACACCTCGACCGTAGTGGCGCGCACCGCCCGGACCGGCCCGAAAAAGACCTGCTTCCAAGGGACTTGAGTCCCGCCGCCGATGGCCCTATGGCCTGCCACCACAGGGCTTTGGCCGCCTGTTTTCGGCCACCGCGGGCAGTAGCGTGGCACCTACGGGCCGCGCCTCCCCGACCAGCGGCGACGGCCCGGCACTCCACCGGCCCCGCCCCGGGCCGACCGCGACGCCCTTCGGGAGGCCGCCATGCCGCAACTCGTCCTGGCCGTGCACGGCAGCGCCGATCCCGAGGCCGCGGACACCATCGCCCGGCTCGCCGCACTGATCACCGGCCTTGGCGGAATCCAGCCCCTGATCGGCCATCTCGATGTGCAGCGGCCGAGCCTGGCAGACGTCCTGGCACGCCTGTCCGGGGACGGCCGGGGCCGGGGCCTGGAGCAGGGCCTGGACCTGGGTCCGTTCGAGGCCCCGTACGCGAACCCGTCCCCGGACCCGTACGCGGCCCCTTACGCCGGCCCGGAGCGGGCCGGCCGCGGCGCGGTCGTCGTACCGCTGCTGCTGGGCGACGGCTACCACCGCCATATCGACCTCCCTGCCACCGTCGCGGCCGCCCGCGCCGACGGGCTGGAGTGCGCACTGACCGCCGGGCTGAGCGGCGAGGTGGCGGTGGCCTTCTCGCTGTACGAGCGGCTGCGCGCGGCGGAGCGGCGGGCCGGCGGGAAGGCCGACGCGATCGTGCTGGCCTCGGCCGGCTCCGGCCGCCCCGGCGGCACCGACGGCGCGGTGCGGGCCGCGCGGCAGCTGCGGCAGTTGCTGGGCGGCGAGCGCGGCCCGGTCCCGGTCCGGGCCGCCTACTGCTCGTCGACCGGACCGGACGCCCCGGCCGTCCCCGAGATGATCGAGCGGCTGCGCGTCTCCGGTCACCGCCGTATCGCCCTCGCCACCCACCTCCTCGCCCCCGGCCGCTTCACCCGGGCCCTCGCCGGTACGGACGGCGCCTGGGCGGTCTCCGCACCGCTCGCCGACCATCCGCGCCTGGCCCACCTGGTCCTGCGCCGCTACACCGCCGGCCGACTCGCCCTCACCCCCGACCTCGCCGCCTGACCCACCCGACCCGGCGGGCACGCCGACATACCGGTCCCGACGCGGGCGCGCCGCCGTGCCGAGCCACACCTCACGGCCCCCTGGAGCTCTTCTTCGGCCTGCGCTTCGTCGTGGCCATCGCGCAGGCCGGCCGGCAGTTGGTGCACGCCCTGGCCGAGGGACGCCTCGGACACGGCATGTCTCATCCACTGCGAGCCGACGCGAAAGCCCCACCTGGACGGGGTTCCGGGCGGGGCCGGTACGGAGCGGCTCAGGAAGCGTCGCGCCGCCAGTTTTCCAAGGTGGGATCCAGGGCCGAGTGGTACGTCCCGGTCCCCCGGCAGTGCTTGCAGGCGCCCATACGCGCAACTGTCTGCGCGTCGTTTCCGAAGGGGTTGACGCCGGGGACGTACGCGTACGTGTTCTGTACGGCCCCGGTTCCGTGGCACCACCGGCACGTCGCGCCCGTCGGCTCGGATTCGGGGGTGTACTCGCGCTCGGTCACCGGGATTGCCCCTGCACCATGCCGTTACCCGAGCACGCGCCGCACGTCTCGGGTGTGGGGACCTCGTTGCCGTTCCCGTCGCTCTTGTACTGCACGATCACCCCTTGTCCGCTGCAGGAAGAACAGACCTGCATCCCTACCGGGTCTTCACTCATGAGCCTAGTCCTCTCCACCTGATTGAATCCGCTATCCGTTCGGCGTAGCTGTCCTGGTTCACACCGGACGGAGCCCGCCCCTCTCTTGATTCCCCTCCATCTGCGTCTGCGCACCAGCCGCCAGGCGTTCGGGGGGGCACACCGCGGTCCCGCCGACCGGGCCGCCCGCCTCGCCGACCGTCGCCGTCGCCGTCGCCGTCGGCACCATGCTCTCGGCCCGCCAGAGCGGGACCCCGCAGGAGTAGCCTCGGCGCAAGCACGCCACGTCGCCCATAAGCGTGCCGAACGGCCGTCCGCAGCCCGCGCACCGGTCCCCCGCCCCCATCCGCCCGCCCCACACCCTCCGTGCACCACACCTCACCCAGCGACGTCACGCACCTCCGGCAACTCCATTCCCCATCCCACGAGTTGTGAGAAAACCGGCCAACTTCCCACCGCCCCGGCGGACCGCCCGTACCAACACCACCCCGCCCGTAAACCCCATCAATTCGCCGCCAATGAGCCCCACTTCCGGGGCCGCCGCCCGCGCGTTCCCCGCCGGTCGCCGGGCGTCGTGGCGGCGGCCCCGCAGAGACGCGGTAGGGTGCAGATTGCCCTTTTTATGCCCGCAGAGAGCTCGCGCGGGTCCGCAGGGGGCCGCTCACCCGTCCGCATCTGAGGAGACGCAAGCCATGGCCCCCCGCCACGCCCAGTCCCCCGCGCGCAAGAGTCTGACCCGGCGCGGCAAAGCCGTGAGCGGTCTCGCCCTCACCACCTTGGTGGGTACCGCCCTGTGGGCCTGGCCCGCCTCGGGCGACGACCACAACAGCCACCCGGACGCCAAGCACGGCACCCCCACGACGACTTCCCGCCCGGACGCCGCCGAGGCCGCCGACCCCGAGGCCGCCATGGCCTTCCGGCCGATCCCGGGCCTGAGCGACGCCGCCAGGAAGCAGATCCCGGCCGGCACCCGCCAAGTGCTGGTCGTCACGGGCCAGGGCGTGAACTCCACCAGCTCGGCCGTCATCCTCTACACCCGTGCCAAGGGCTCCCAGAACTGGCGGCCGGGCCCCACCTGGGCCGCGCACAACGCCGCCCACGGCTGGACCAAGGACCACCGCTACGGCGACCTGCGCTCCCCGGAGGGGGTCTACGCGCTCACCGACGCGGGCGGCCGGCTGGCCGCGCCCCGGGGCACCCGACTCCCCTACGACCACAACAACAGCTTCGTCGCCCATGGCACCGGCGTCGAGGGCGAGCCGCTGGCCGGCGCCTTCGACTACGTCATCGCCATCAACTACAACCGGGTGGCGGGCTCTTCGCCGCTGGACGCCCGGCGCCCGCTGGGCGCGTCCAAGGGCGGCGGCGTCTGGCTGCACGTCGACCACGACGGCCCCACCCAGGGCTGCGTCAGCCTCAAGCCCGCGGTGATGAAGGAACTGCTGCGGACGCTGGACCCGGCCCAGCACCCCGTCATCGTGATGGGCCCGCCCGGACACTGACGGCCCGCCGCACGCGCTACCGGCCGCGCACCGGTCACACCGCGCCGCCGCCCGGCCGTACCGCCGTATGCCACCGCCCGGCCCGCCCGTGGTACCCATGACGCATGGCTGACACGGGTCGGGGACAGGAAGCACAGGACCGGCCGGACGGGCCGGACGAGGCGCCCGGGGCACCCCACCCGCCGGGCCCGCAGGACGCGTTGACCGATATCGCCGGCCTCCGCGTCGGACACGCCCAGCGCATCGGCGGCGGCCACCTCACCGGCACCACCGTCGTCCTCGCCCCCGAGGGCGGTGCGATCGCGGCCGTCGACGTCCGCGGCGGCGGCCCCGGCACCCGGGAGACCGACGCGCTGGACCCGCGCAATCTCGTCCAGCGGATCGAGGCGATCGTGCTGACCGGCGGCAGCGCCTTCGGGCTGGAGGCCGCGTCCGGGGTAGTGCACTGGCTGGAGGAGCAGGGCCGCGGCTTCCGCGTCGGCCCCGACCCCGCGCAGGTGGTACCGGTCGTACCGGCCGCGGCCCTCTTCGACCTGGGGCGCGGCGGCGACTGGCGGGCCCGCCCGGACGCGGCGCTGGGCCGGGCGGCGGCCGAGGCGGCGGCGCGTTCGGCGGCCGGCACACCGCCCGCGCAGGGCACCACGGGTGCCGGTACGGGTGCGGTGGCAGGCGGGTTCAAGGGCGGTATCGGCACCGCGAGCGCGGTGCTGCCGTCGGGCATCACGGTGGCGGTGCTGGCGGCGGTGAACGCGGCGGGCTCGTTCGTCGATCCGCGAACCGGCGCGCTGTACGGCCGGCTGCACGAGGGCCCGGAGGTCTTCCCGGCCGCCGCCGTGCACGCCGCCGCCCGGCGCCGGCTGGCCGCCGCCCAGGAGACGTCCCGGGCCCGCTCGGCCGCCTCGGTGCGACCGCCGCTCAACACCACGCTCGCCGTCGTCGCCACCGACGCCGTCCTCACCCGCGCCCAGGCCCACAAGCTCGCGGGCACCGCACACGACGGTCTGGCCCGCGCCATCCGCCCGGTCCATCTGCTCTCCGACGGCGACACGGTCTTCGCCCTGTCCACCGCCGCCCGCCCGCTCGCCCCCGCCGAGGCGCTCGCCGACCCGGCGTTCGGGGTGCACGCGCAGGCCGGCGCGCTGAACGAGATCCTGACCGCCGGTGCGGACGTCCTGACCCGCGCCGTGGTCAAGGCCGCCCTCGCCGCCGAGACGGTGGACGGTCCGGGCGGCGTCTTCCCCTCCTACCGCGACTTGTACGGCGGCTGAGGGGTACGGCGGCTGAGGGGCGGGACGGCGGCGGCGTACACCCGTCGGGCGCCGGCGGCCGGCGTACGGAGACCGGCTCGTACCGGCGCGGACGGGCGCGGACGGGCGCGGGTTCGGGGCCGGGCGGGCGCGGACGGGCGCGGGTTCGGGGCCGGGCGGGCGCGGACGGGCGCGGGTTCGGGGCCGGGCGGGCGCGGGTTCAGGGCCGGACGAGCGCGGGTTCCGGACCGGGACGGGCACGCGTTCAGGGCCGGGGCGGGCACGGACGGGCGCAGGTTCGGGGCCGGACGGGCATGGGTTCAGGGCCGGACAGGCGCGGGTTCGGGGCCGAACGGACGCGGGTTCCGGGCCGGACGGGCACGGGTTCGGGGCCCGGCGGTCCGGGGCCCGGCGGTCCTGACCCCCCGCATCCGCCGCGCACGGGCGCGAAGCCCGCGTCAGATCCCGGCCGCGTACAGGCGCGAGGCCCCGCGTCAGGTCCCCGCCGCGCCCAGCAGCGTCCCCGCCACGTACGTCACCGCCATCGCCAGCGCGCCGCCCACGACGTTGCGCAGCACCGCGCGGCCGGGCGGGGCGGCGCCCAGCCGGGCGCCGGACCAGCCGCACAGGGCGAGCGCCGCGAGCACCGCGACCACGGTGACCGGCAGCCGCACGGCGGACGGCGGCAGCACGATCGCCAGCAGCGGCAGCAGCGCGCCGACCGTGAAGGCGAGGAAACTGGCACCGGCCGCGTGCCAGGGATTGGTGAGCTCGTCGGGGTTGATGCCCAGCTCGACCTCGGCGTGGGCGCGCAGCGCGTCGTGCGCGGTGAGCTGCGCGGCGACATCGCGGGCCAGTTCGGTGCTCAGCCCCTTGCCCTCCAGCAGTTCCGTCAGCTCGACGAGTTCGGCCTGCGGTTCGCTCGCCAGCTCGCGCTTCTCCAGGGCCAGCGCGGCCTTCTCGGAGTCGCGCTGGGTGGAGACCGAGACGTACTCGCCCGCGGCCATCGACATCGACCCGGCCAGCAGCCCGGCCAGCCCGGCGGTCAGCAGGACACCGCTGTCACCGGTGGCCCCGGCGACGCCGACGACGAGTCCGGCCGTGGAGACCACACCGTCGTTGGCGCCGAGGACCGCGGCGCGCAGCCAGTTGAGGCGGCCGCCCAGTACGCCGCTGTGGGCCTCGTCATGGCCGGGGCTCGGAACGCTCACCGGCCGAGCGTCTCATCCGTACCGGCCGCGCTCCGGCCGACGCCCCCACGCCATGCCGAATTCGCCGGTGGTAGAAACGGCCGTATGTCCGCACCTCCGCCGCCTCCGCCGCCCACGCTGGTCCAGCCGGCGCCCCCCGAGCCCGCGCGGCGCCGCCGTCTGTGGTGGCACCGGCTCCTCATCGGGCTGTGGTACCGGCCGGTGGAGATCCTGGACGAGGCGCGGGACCGCAGCGTGTGGGGCGCGGCGCTGCTGCTCTGTCTGGTCAGCGGCGCGCTCGGGGTGCTGTCGATGGACGCGTTCCGGCAGCAGTGGGCGGTGAACCGCACGCATGCGCTGCAACTGGCCGGGCTGGCCGAGGCCGGGGTGCTGATCGCCAGCCTCGTCCTGGGCGCGGTGACCCATGCCATCGCCCGCACCCTCGGCGGCAGCGGCCGCTTCGCGCCGACCGCGAGCCTGTTCATCGTGGTGTTCTGGGTGACCGATCTGCCCCGGCTGGCGATGGCCTCCTGGCTGCCGCCCGGTTCCACCTTCGTGCAGGCAGCGACCTGGGCGACCTGGGGCTTCGGCTACGTCCTCGCGGTGCTGCTGGTCCGCGGCCACCACCATCTCCCGACCCGCAAGGCCGCGACCGCGGTATCGGTGCAGCTGCTGGCGGCGCTGGCACTGCTGAAGCTGGGGACCGTCCGTTAGGACCGCGAGGGTGCCGTCCGGTACGCGCGACGGTGGCGTCGGAAGGGCCGCGGTGCGCGTCGGCAGGGGGCGGACGGCGCGCCGTCCGGGGCGGGGTGGGGCGAGGGGAACCGGGGCAGGCGGACCGGCACGCCTGTCCGCGGTGACGGTGCGTCGGACGGTTTCGCCGCGGGCGGATGCCGCCGTGGCCGCGCGAACCCGCGGCGGCGCGCTCAGTAACCCCGCCGGCCCCGCACGAACAGCACGACGAAGGTGATGGCGGCGACCAGGCACGCCAGCATGCCGAGCATCAGCACGGCCACCCCGGTTTCGCTGACGCCCGGCACGAAGTGCTCCGTGGTCAGCCCCCGGGAGTCGACGGTCACTTGCTCGCGGTCCGGGTGGCCCACGAGGTAAAGGATCATGGCGGCGATCGCGGCCAGGCATGCCGCGGCGGCCGCCAGCAGCCAACCGCCCCACCGGCGCTGCCACTCGCCGCCGGTGAGCCGGGGCGCGTCGGGGCAGTTGCTCAGCACCGCGATACCCAGCGCCACGTGCTGCTCGGCGAGCCCGTCCACCCGCGCCCGCCGGCCGTCGGCGAACCGGAGCAGGCAGCGGTACCCCGTACCCAGCCGCCGGGTGACGCCGTTCTCCGTGTCGGTGCCGCCCATGGTGATCGTGGCGACCTGGTCCCAGGACCAGCCCGCGGTCCCCCGCCGGGAGCCGTACACCACTCCGCGCTCACGCACCTCGAAGTACTCCGCCGGCCCGCCGCGCACCGCCCGGACGGTCTGCGTCACCGCGATGAACAGGCCGGACAGGCCGAGGCCGAGCAGCACACCGACCGCCTTACGGCTGCCGGCCAACCCGTCCCCGCCGGTGCTGACCAGGCCCCACAGGCCCACCCAGCCGGTGAGGACGCCGATCACCAGCGCCCAGCCGGCGTTCGCCCAGCGTTTCTGGTTGGCCACCGGATGCCTGCTGACCACCGGGCCGAGTTCCTCGGATGCGCCTGCCTCGTCGTTCACCGGGGAAGTGAACCACTCCCGCCGGGGGCCCTCAAGGGCCGTACGCGATACGGAAAGCACGGTCCGGGGGCGACGTTCAGAGGCTGCTTTCAGGGGGACGGGAAGCCGGTCCCACGGTGAACCGGGCTCCGCACGACCGTCCCCGTCCGGCGGACCGGCGGCGCATCGCGTACGACCCTCGCGTACGGCCCCTCGCCCGTGGCCCGGCGGTCTCAGTACCTGCTCGTCAGCTGCCGTACGAGGCCCTCGAACGCCTCGCGCTCGGCGGCGCTCAGCTCCACGCTCTCGGCCGGCGGGCCGAGCGGCCCCGTCTGCCGCGGCACTCCGTCGAGCAGCTGCCGCTGCCCCTGCCGGGGCGCCGCCTCGAACCCTTCGTGCCGGGTCAGCTTGAGCAGTCCGATGACCCAGACGACCGTCGCGGCGAACAGCACGGCGAGGCCGATCTGCTGGAGAATCGAGACGGCGGTGGGCATGCGGTCCTCCAGGACGGGCGAGGCGTGGGGTGCGTCCCAGTAGACACCACGGTGCGGGACTTCCGACAGGGGATCTTGGGACCTAAGTCCCCAAGTTACCTAATTCCTAAGACATTTCGCCACTTTCCCGCCATGCCCCGGCACCGCGGCCCGCGGCCCCTCGCCGCCTTCCCCCGCCCGCCCCGCGCACCCCTCCGCCGCGGCAGATTCCGGCCCGCCCCCTTGGACACCCCGGAGGCTTCCGGCGGCGGGGGCGCCCCCCGACGATGACGGCACACCGTACGCGACGTGAGGAGTACGCACGTGCCGCAGCCTCAGCCGCTCCCGCCGGAGCCGTCCGCCGGCCCGGAGCGGACCCCGGCCCCCGCCCGCGCGCTGGACGGCGTCCTCGTCGCCGACTTCAGCCGGGTGCTGGCCGGGCCGCTGGCCGCCGCGACGCTCGCCGACCTCGGTGCCGAGGTGATCAAGGTGGAGCGGCCCGGGACCGGCGACGACACCCGCGCCTGGGGCCCGCCGTTCGCGGCGGACGGCACCGCCGCCTACTTCGACGCCGCCAACCGCTCCAAACGCGGCCTGGCCCTGGATCTCGGCGATCCGGACGATGCGGCGGCCGCCCGCGAACTGGCCCGCCGGGCGGACATCCTGATCGAGAACTTCCGCCCCGGGGCGCTCGCCAAGTACGGTCTGGACCCCGCCGCCACCCGCGCCGCCCACCCCGGTCTGATCCACTGCACGATCACCGGCTTCGGCTCCGGCGAGGGCGCCCGGCTGCCGGGCTACGACTTCGTGGTGCAGGCCGTCGGCGGGCTGATGAGCATCACCGGCGAGCCCGGCGGTACGCCCCTGAAGGCGGGCGTCGCCCTGGTGGACGTACTGACCGCCAAGGACGCCGTCACCGGCATCCTCGCGGCCCTGCGCCACCGCGACCGGACCGGTGTGGGCCAGTCGGTCGAGGTCAACCTGCTCTCGTCCCTCCTCGGCTCGCTCGTCAACCAGGCGTCCGGCCACCTGGCCACCGGGCGCGATCCGGGGCCGATGGGCAACCGGCACCCGAGCATCGCCCCGTACGAGACGCTGGCCTGCCGGGGCGGGCTGCTCGCGGTGGCGGTCGGGAATGACCGTCAGTTCCGGGCGCTCACCGAGGTGCTGGGTGCGCCCGGACTCGCCGAGGACACCCGGTTCCGCCGCAATCAGGACCGCGTACAAAATCGAACAGATCTTGTCAAAGCGCTCGAAGAGTGCTTGGCGGCCGATACACCGCAAGGATGGACAGCTCGCCTCGGCGCCGTGTCCGTGCCGTGCGGGCCGGTCAACACCCTCTCCGAGGCACTGGAGTTGGCGGCGCGACTCGGGCTCGACCCGGTCGCTACCATCGGAGACGGCCGGATTCCCCAAGTCCGCAGTCCGCTGCGACTGTCCGGGACACCGGTCACGCAACCTTTCGCCCCACCCCGCCTGGACGAGCACGGCACGCCGCTGCGAACCTGGCTGTCCGGACCGTCCGACCAACCACTGCCCCCGCTAATGTGACCTTGGCCACAAGGTAGTGCCATTCGCAACCAAACCAGCCAGTAGGTGCTGTTTACCAGCACGGAATCACCACACCCTTGTATATGGAGCAGCTCGTGACATCGCCGGACACCTCCGCGCCCGCTCGGTCCCGCACCCCGCACCAGCTCCTCCAGCCGCACGGGCAGCAGGAGCCGGGCGCCCCCCGCCGCTCCCGCCGGCTGCGTCGCACCATGGCCGCGACGGCGCTGCTCGCGGCGGGCGCGCTGACCCTGTCGGCGTGCGGCGGCAGCGCCGAGGCGGGCGGCCACGACGACGGGAAGAACGGCCAGGCGGGTGCGGACGCGGCGGCCGCCAAGGACGCCTCCGACGCCAAGATCAAGGTCTCGGCCAAGAACGGCGGCACCGACGCCAGCATCAACGACACCGGGGTGCAGGTCACCGGCGGCAAGCTGACGGATGTGAAGCTCACCGTGGCCGACTCGGGCGCCGACGTGGCCGGTGCCATATCGCCCGACGGCTCCTCCTGGAAGCCCAAGGCCCAGCTGGAGCGCGGCACCAAGTACAAGCTGGTGGCGAACGCCAAGGACGACAAGGGCCGTTCGGCGACCGAGAACTCCACGTTCACCACGGTCTCCAACGCCAACAGCTTCATCGGCAGCTACACCCCCGACGGCGGCAAGACCGTCGGCGTCGGCATGCCGGTGTCCTTCAACTTCGACAAGCGGATCACGAACAAGAAGGACGTCCAGTCCCACATCACGGTGTCGTCCAGCGGCGGCCAGGAGGTCGTCGGCCACTGGTTCGGCGACCAGCGCCTGGACTTCCGTCCGGAGAACTACTGGAAGGCCGGCTCCAAGGTCACCATGAAGATCGACCTGGACGGTGTGAAGGGCGGCAGCGGCATCACCGGTGTGCAGTCCAAGACGGTCTCCTTCACCATCGGGCGCTCCCAGGTCTCCACGGTCGACATGAACACCCAGACCATGACGATCCAGCGGGACGGCAAGACCCTCAAGTCCATCCCGATCTCCGGCGGCAGCGCCGATCACCCCACCTACAACGGCCAGATGGTGATCTCGGAGAAGTTCACCCAGACCCGGATGGACGGCTCAACGGTCGGTTTCGGCGGCGAGTACGACATCAAGGACGTCCCGCACGCCATGCGCCTGTCGTCCTCCGGCACGTTCATCCACGGCAACTACTGGGGCGACTCGTCGATCTTCGGCCGCGCCGGCACCAGCCACGGCTGCGTCGGCCTGCGGGACGCCAAGGGCGGCGGCGGTGACACCCCCGGCAAGTGGTTCTTCGACAACTCGCTGGTCGGCGACGTCGTCATCGTGAAGAACTCGCCCGACAAGACGGTCAAGCCGGACAACGGCCTGAACGGCTGGAACCTGTCCTGGGCGGAGTGGAAGGCGGGCAGCGCGTCCTGACCGACGCGCCCTGAGCACGGATGTGGTGGCCGGTCCCGAGGGGGTCGGCCACCTTTTATTTGCCACACCTGGCAGACCGAACGCAGTTCACCCGGGGCGGTGCGGACCGAAACGCCGGATTCCGCTCACGCTGCCGGCTGTGAGCATCACCACACACCCGTGGCAAGTCACTCACTTGCCCAAGAAAGTATGAATAACACACTACTTACTCACGGGTTTTGACGCCTTGTGAGGCTCTTCCGACGTGGAGCGCTCCTGACCAGGGCGCCTGGGGGGATGCGTTATGGCCGAGCGCCGCTCGGGGAACAGGCTTGCCGCACTCGACGGACTGCGGCTGCTGGCCGCACTGATGGTGGTCTTCTACCACTACGTCGCCCTCGCCCGGCCATGGGGCCATGCGACGGACACGATTTTCCCCACCGCCCACAGAGCGGCCCAGTACGGGTGGCTCGGGGTGGAGGTTTTCTTCCTGATCAGCGGCTTCGTCATCTGTATGAGCGTGTGGGGCCGCACGTTAGGCGAGTTCGCCGTCTCCCGCGTCTCCCGCCTGTTCCCCGCCTACTGGGCCGGCATCCTGCTCACCGTGGCGGTGGTGAAGACGTGGCCGGAGGTCACGTCCATCCGCGGCTGGAACGCGGTGATCACCAACCTGACCATGCTGCAGGGCGGCAACAACACTCCCAATGTCGATCCGGTGCACTGGACGCTCTTCGTGGAGCTGAAGTTCTACCTGATCGTGGCGGTGGTCGTGCTGTTCGGCGTCACCTACCGCAACTGCCTGATCCTGTGCGGGGTGTGGACCGCGGCCGCCGCCCTCGCGCCGGTCCTGAAGACCCCGCTGCTCACCGCGTTCGCGATGCCGCAGTACGCGCCGTTCTTCATCGCGGGCATCGCCTTCTACCTGATGCGCCGCCACCGGCCGAACGCGGTCCTGTGGGCGATCGTGATCCTGCAACTGCTGCTCGCCCAGCGCTACATCCCCTACCGCCTGGCCACCAGCGTCGGCAAGGCCGCTGCGGAGGCCCTGCCCACCTGGCCCGCCCGCACCGTCATCATCACCGCCTTCGCCCTCGTCGGCGCCATCGCGCTCGGCGCCTGCGACCGGATCCGGTGGAAGTGGCTCACCACCGCGGGAGCGCTCACCTACCCGCTCTACCTCATCCACCTGAACATCGGCATGACCCTCATCCACCACTTCCGGAACAGGCTCCCCGCCCCGGTCCTGGTGGCCTCGGTGACCGCGCTCATGCTGCTCACCGCCTGGCTCATCCACCGGATCGTCGAACGGCCCCTCGGCAAGTGGCTCCGCGACACCATGCGGCGAGGCATCGACGACGTCCGCCGCCACGTCGCACCACGCCGCAGGCACGCCCGGCCCGCCGCACCACCCCCGCCCAGCGCGCCCCCCGCGGCGGAAGACGGCCGGGCGCCGTCGCCCGCCCGCACCTACGAATCGGCCTGACCAACGGGCCGCGTACCGGCTGACGCCGCCGGGACGACGTACGGGCGGACGGCGTACGGACGGACGGCAGCCAGTCGGCGTCAGCCGCTGTCCGGACCGCCGCGCAGCGGGTCCTCCCGGATGAACCAGGCGACCACGAAGCCCACGGCGGCCAACGCGGCGGCGCCGGCCAGGACGCCGTGCAGGCCGCTGGTGACCGCCGCCCGGTAGGCGTCCCGCAGCGGCGCGGCCAGTGCGTGCAGCGCTTGCGGCGTCAGTTGCGCACCGCCCGACGCCAGCCGTCGGGCGGCCTCCGCGCCGAGGCGGTCGGTCAGTTCGCCGTGCAGCCGGCCGGTGAAGACGGCGCCCAGCAGGGCGACGCCGAGCGAGCCGCCGAGGGTCCGCAGCAGAGTGACGGTGCCGCTGGCGGCGCCCATATCGCGCGGCTCGGCGCCGTTCATCGTGATGATCATGGTGCTCTGGAGGACGAGGCCGATGCCCGCCCCGGCCACCACGGTGAGCGCGGAGGCGACGGCCGTACCGGTGTCCGTCCCGAGCGGCAGCAGGAGGAGCGCCCCGACGGTCAGCACCGCGCCGCCGAGGATCGGATAGACGCGGTAGCGGCCGTTGCGGCTGATCAGCCGGCCGGTGGCGAGCTGCACCACGAGCATCCCGAACATCAGCGGCAACAGCAGCATTCCGCTCTCCGTCGACGACCGGCCGCGCACGAACTGGAGGTACTGCGGCAGGTAGCTGGTCGCCCCCACCATCACCGCACCGACCAGGAAGCTCAGGATCTGCGCGACGGTGAAGTTGCGGCTGCGGAACAGCCGGGGCGGGATGACCGGTTCGGCGGCCCGCCGTTCGACCCGTACGAACCAGGCCAGCGCGACGGCGCTCACCGCCGCCAGGCCGAGGATCTGCGGCGAGGTCCAGCCGTACCGGCCGCCGCCCCAACTGGCCAGCAGGGTCAGCGCCAGGATGGCGGCGGTGAGCAGCAGCGCGCCGAGGTAGTCGATCCGTGCCGGGCTCCGCTCGGTGCGGTCCAGCCGGATCGCCATCGCGACGATCAGCAGCGCGACCACGCCGACGGGCACGTTCACATAGAAGGTCCAGCGCCAGCTCAGCTGGTCCGTCAGGAAACCGCCCAGCAGCGGCCCGCCGACGAACGCGACCGGCATCAGAGCCCCGATCATCGACTGCATCCGGCCGCTCTCGCGCGGCGGCACCAGCACCCCGATGATCGACAGCGCGCCGACCATCAGCCCTCCCGCACCCAGCCCCTGGAGGGCGCGGAAGCCGATCAACTGCCCCATGTCCTGCGCGAGTCCGCACAGCATCGACCCGGCCAGGAAGATCGCGATCGACGTCATGAAGACGCCCTTGCGGCCGTACAGATCTCCCAGCTTCCCCCAGACCGGGGTCGCCGCGGCGGTGGTGAGCAGATAGGCCGTCACCACCCACGACAACTGGTCGAGCCCGCCGAGATCCCCCACGATCGTGGGCAGTGCCGTGCCCACGACCGTGCCGTCCAGCATCGCCAGGAACATGCCGAGCAGCAGCCCGAACACCCCGAGGTACCGCGCCCCCGCCCCGGCCGGGGCTCCCCCGGTCGCCCCGGCCGGACCCCTCCCGTCGGCCCCGCTCCCCCCCGCCCCGTCGGCCGTCGCCTTCGCCGCCGTACCGTCCCGCGCCGTCACCGCGCCCTCCCTCTCCCCGGTCCGGGCGTCGCGTCATCTCGTGTCATCGCGCGTCGTCCGACGTCACCGCACGCCATTGCGCGTCGTCGGACGTCATCGGATGCCGCGAGGCCGCGTGCGCCCACCGCCCGTGTGTACGCCGTATCGAATGGATACAACGTACACACCGCCGTGTACGTCGTCTACCACTGATACGTTGTACGCACACCCTGCGGGAAGGAATCGAGACCCATGGCCAGGCAGAAAGCGCAGCCATCCGCCCCCGGCCCGGACCCGGCACCGGTCTCCCTCTGGGAGCGGCTGGAGCGCCCCGCACCGGCCCCGCGTACGACGCTGACCCCGCAGAAGATCGCCGCGGCCGGCATCCGGATCGCCGACACCGAGGGCATCGACGCCGTGACCATGCGGCGGCTCGCCACCGAGCTGGGCGTCGCACCGATGGCCGCCTACCGCTACGTCTCCGGCAAGAGCGACCTCCTGGACCTGATGACCGACGCGGTCTACGCAGACCTGAAGCCCGCCGACGACATCGACAACTGGCGCGACGTCCTGCGCACCGGCGCCCTCCGAAACCGCGAGATCGTGCTGCGCCACCCCTGGCTCATCCAGATCTCCTCACCCCAGGTGCTGCGCGCGCTGACCCCCAACCGGATCGCCGCGGCCGAGCGTGCGCTGTCGTCCCTGGACGGCCTCGGCCTGGACATCGACGCGATGATGGCCGTCGTGGGCACCGTCAACTGCTATGTACACGGGGCGGTTTCGGCCGAGTGCGCCCATTACCTGCTGATGCAGGAAGAAGGCTGGACCACCAACGACGACCTGCGGACCGCCTTCGCCCCGCAGATGCGCTACCTGATGGACACCGGCCGCTACCCGACCTACCACCGCTACCTCCACGACGGAATCCACAAGGACGACCCGCTGTGGCGCTTCGAGACCGGTCTGGACAGCGTGCTGGACGGTATCGCCGCCCGCATGGGCATCTGAAGGCCCCCGCCCGACCGACGGTGCGCACCGGCCTCAGCGACGCGGCACCGCACCGCACCGGCCTCAGCGTCGGTGCAGCAGTTCCACCACGCTCGCCACGTCCTCGTCCCCGTGGCCGTCGGCCACCCGGCGCGTCATCAGGGAGTGGATCGGCTCCCACAGTTCCGGGCTGACGCCCTGGTCCCGGCTCACCTCGCCGAGGGCGTCGTGCGAGACCTGCATGGCGAGGTTGGACCCGGTGGTGGCGTACTCGCCGGAGTCGGTCTGCGCCGCCATCGCGGGCAGGGCGCCGGACATCGCGTGCAGCCACGGCACCAGCAGCGTCGTGGTGAACTCCGCGACGGAACCGCCCGCCGACCGCACCAGCGCCGCCGCGTGCAGGAAGCCGCCGAACATGCCGTACATGCCGCTGAGCAGGGCGAGGTCGTTCAGCGGCGCCAGACCGGGGTCCTCCCCCAGGTAGTGGCTGCGGGCGAAGGAGTCCAGCGTGCCGCGGTGCGCCTCGAACGCCTTGGTCGAGCCGCTGTAGAGGACGAAAGCCTCGGGCCGCCCGATGAGCGCCGGGACCGCCATGATGCCGCCGTCGAGGTATTCGGCCCCGAGCGCCGCCACCCGCGCCGCCATGGCACGGCCGTCCTCGGGCGAACCATTGGTGACGTTGACGACGACGCGCCCCGCCAGCGCCTCGCCCGCCTGCTGCTCCAGCAGCGTGCCGACATCGGCGTAGTCCAGGATGCAGACGATGACCAGTTCGGCGGCGGCCACCGCCTCGGACACGGAGTCCGCCCGGTGCGCACCCCGCTCGACGAGCCCGTCGGCCCTGGCGGCCGTACGGTTCCACACCGTCACCCGGTGCCCCGCCGCGAGCAGCGCGTCCGCGAGCGCTGCGCCCATGCTGCCGAGCCCGAGGACCGCCACATCGTTCTTCATGAACAGAAACTCCATAGAGAGAGGGAGGGGTGAGGGGAAAGCGACCACCGCTCCAGCGCGCAGCCCTCGGAGCACAGTTCACGGCTCTCGGTTCACGGCCCTTGTGCCGCGGTCGCCTCACCAGTCTTGACGGGCGAGCGAATGCGGACAAGTACCCACTATTTTGTGCGTACTTACCTCAAGGTGAGTGGGTCGGCCACGGGCGCGCCGCGGAGCTCACCGCCGCTCCTCCCGATCCCGGCCGTATGCCTCGGGCACCTCCCTGACCAGCTCTTGTTCTCCGCGACCGGCTGCGCGTAGATTCCAGGCTCCGACGTCGGGATCGCTGGGGGCAGACCGTGGACTGGGGCACACTCGTCGCGACGGTCAGCGGTGGTTCCATCGCCATCGCCGGCACGATGCTGGCCGACTTCCTGCGCCGTCGCCACGATGACGACCTCAGTGTCGGAACCCGCAGACGCGCGGCGTACATCGAGTTCATCACCGCCGCCGGAACGTGCCACGCGCGGTTACGCCATATCGCCCAGGACCCGGCCGCCGAACCCGACCTGGAGACGGTCACCCGCGCGGCACTGAGCGACGCCGGGATATACGAGGCGCGCGAAAGGCTGTTCATCGACGCGGCCGCCGATGTCGCCGGCGCCGGGCAGGCGATGTTCGAGCAGCTCCGCGCCCTGCAACGCGCCGTCGCGGCCGGCGCCTCCCTGAGGTCCCCGGCCTTCCATGACGCCTACCACCCCTACATCGGCGCGGTCTGGGCGTACCGGGTCGCCGTACGCGAAGAGCTTGAGGGACGGTCCCTGTCACCCGCGGCCTTCGGGTGGGACGGATGGGACGGTACGGACCGGTGCCCCATGTGCCGGCAGGCGGCGGCGCCCCCGGGGGCGTAGCGGGAGCCGCGACGGCCTCCCCCTGTCCCGTCCCTGCCACGCTCGGGACGCCAGGGGCACGCCCTTCGCCCTGCCGGACGCCAGGGGGCGCGCCCTTCGCCCTGCGGTACGGTCGGCCGCACGACCGAGCCGACCAGAGGGGCACCGTGGCCGACGCCGAATTCCTCACCGTACTCACCACCGCCGGCAGCGAAGAAGCGGCTCAGCACCTCGCCACGACCGCCGTCGCGCAGCGGCTCGCGGCCTGCGCGCAGATCGATGGGCCGGTCCGGAGCGTGTACCGATGGCAGGGGAAGATCGAGAACGACGCCGAGTGGCGCGTCCTCTACAAGACCACCGCCGCCCGGTACCCCGAACTCGCCCGCCATATCGAGGCGGTCCACCCCTACGACACCCCCGAGATCATC
The DNA here is from genome assembly GCA_000720995.1 of Streptomyces celluloflavus. Classification (GTDB taxonomy): domain Bacteria; phylum Actinomycetota; class Actinomycetes; order Streptomycetales; family Streptomycetaceae; genus Streptomyces; species Streptomyces celluloflavus. The sequence goes on along the minus strand of JOEL01000029.1, from coordinate 50,548 downwards.
GCCACGCCGATCACGGCCGGCAGCGACGCGTATCTGTCGTGGCTGCGTACCGAGACCATGGGCTGACGGCGGGAGCGCGGACTGGCGGCGAGGGCGCGGGCTGATGGCGCGGGCACGGGCTGACGGCGAGGGCGCGGCCTGGGGAGGACCCGGGCTTCTGCCGCTTCCGGCGTCCGCACGGCGGCGGGGCCGCCACCCGTATCGGATGGCGGCCCCGCCCCGTCTGCCGTCGCCGGCCCGGTGTCCCGGCGGCCGTCAGGCGGCGACGGTCACCTTCGTTTCGCCGGGCGGGGTCTCGGCCGGGCCCGTGGACGGGGCGCCGGGAGACTTGCGGAGGCCCTTGAGGAGGATCACCAGGGCCGTCGTGACGCACGTACCGGCGGCGATGGCCACCAGGTAGAGCAGCGGCTGGCCGATCAGCGGGACCACGAAGATGCCGCCGTGCGGGGCCCGCAGGGTGCAGCCGAAGGCCATCGAGAGGGCGCCGGTGACCGCGCCGCCCGCCATCGCGGACGGGATGACCCGCAGCGGATCGGCGGCCGCGAAGGGGATCGCGCCCTCGGTGATGAAGGAGGCGCCGAGGACCCAGGCCGCCTTGCCGTTCTCCCGCTCGGTCTTGGTGAACAGCTTGCCGCGCACGGTCGTGGCCAGCGCCATCGCCAGCGGCGGGACCATACCGGCCGCCATCACCGCGGCCATCACCTTCAGGCTGCCCTCGTTGGGGTTGGCGAGGCCGCCGACCGCGAAGGCGTACGCGACCTTGTTGAGCGGGCCGCCGAGGTCGAAGCACATCATCAGGCCGAGGATCACGCCGAGGATGATCGCGTTGGCGCCGGAGAGGCCGGAGAGCCAGTCGGTCAGGGCCTTCTGGAGCGCGGCGACCGGCTTGCCGATCACCAGGAACATCAGGAAGCCGACGATCGCCGAGGAGATCAGCGGGATCACCACCACCGGCATGATGCCGCGCAGCACCGGCGGGATGGTGACCCGTTGGATCGCCATCACCACCGCGCCCGCCAGCAGACCGGCGATCAGGCCGCCGAGGAAGCCCGCGTTGATGGTGAGCGCGATGGCGCCGCCGACGAAGCCCGGGACCAGACCGGGCCGGTCGGCCATGCCGTACGCGATGAAGCCGGCCAGGATCGGGACGAGGAAGCCGAAGGCGACACCGCCGACCTGGAAGAGCAGGGCCGCCCAGCTCGTCGAGTCGGTCCAGACGAAGTGTTCGGCGACGGACGGCGCCTTGTCGATCGTGTAGCCGCCGATCGCGAAGGCCAGGGCGATGAGCAGACCGCCGGCCGCGACGAACGGCACCATGTAACTGACGCCGGTCATCAGCCACTTGCGCAGCCGGGTGCCGAATCCGTCGGCCTCGTCGCTGCCCTTGTCCATCGGCGCAGCGGTGCGCGCCGGGGCGCTCGCGTCACCGCGTGCGGCCTTCGCCCGTACCTCGGTGATCAGTTCGGCGGCGCGGTTGATACCCGCCTTCACCCCGACGTCGACGGTCGGCTTGCCGGCGAACCGGTCCTTGTCCCGCACCTCGACGTCATGCGCGAAGATCACGCCGTCCGCGTCCGCGACGAGCTGCGGGTCCAGCCGCTTGAACCCGGCCGAGCCCTGCGTCTCGACGTGCAGCTCGATGCCCGCGGCCTTGCCCGCCTTCTCCAGCGACTCGGCGGCCATGTAGGTGTGCGCGATGCCGGTGGGGCAGGAGGTGACGGCGACGATACGGAAGGGGCGTTCGGCGGTCGTCGGCTCGGTGGACGGGGCGGACGACTCCGGGGACGGAGTAGGAGCCGGGGTCTCGGGCTTCGCCTCGGCCTCGGCCTCCGGCGTCCCGTCCGCTTCCGGCTTCGCGCCCTCGTCCGCTGCCGCCTCCGCCGCCGGCTCGTCGCCGCGGATCAGGGCCGCGGCCCGCGCCGGTTCGGTCGCCGAGCGCAGTGCGCCGGTGAACGTCTCGTCCATCAGGTGGCGGGCGAGCGACGCGAGGATCGTCAGATGGTCGGCGTCGCCGCCCGTGGGGGCCGCGATCAGGAAGATCAGGTCGGCCGGGCCGTCCGGCGCGCCGAAGTCGATACCGGACGCGCTGCGCCCGAAGGCCAGCGTCGGCTCCGTGACATGCGCGCTGCGGCAGTGCGGGATGCCGATGCCCCCGTCCAGGCCGGTCGGCATCTGGGCCTCGCGCGCGGCCACATCCGCGAGGAAGCCCTCCAGGTCGGTGACGCGACCGGCCGCCACCATCCGCTCGGCCAACGACCGGGCGGCGGCTTCCTTGGTTTCTGCGGACAGGCCGAGGTCGACCAGTTCCGCGGTGATCAGCTCACTCATCGCGGGCTCCCTTGCGCGCGGTACCGCCGTGGGGGCGGTGAGGATGGGACAGGGGGTGGCAGGGGTTCGGGTGGATCCGGTGGGTCGGGTGGACCCGGTGGATCCGGTGGTGCGGGTCGGTCCAGGGGTGCGGGACGGTGTGCCCGGCCGCGGACGGGGTGGCCGTCGGTCGGGCCGGGGTGGCGGGGATGACGTGGGTGACCAACTGCCGTACGGCAGAAGTGAAGGGGACGATCCCCGTACCGTCGCCGCCCGGCCGCATCATGGGACCGGCTCCGTCAGCGGACGGCCGAGGGGGACGTTGTCCGTCGTGGTGACCGCCGCCGGGACCAGGTCCGACGGCGTCGGCATCAGGCTGCCCGGCAGCTGGACGGCGGCCGCGCCATGGGCGACCGCGGCGGCCAGCGCCCGTACGCCCGTGCCGCCGGCCGCGAGGAAACCGGCCAGCGAGGCGTCGCCCGCACCGACGTTGCTGCGGACGACGGCGACGGGGGCGCCGCCGAAGTGCGCGCCGTCGTCGTCGACCAGCAGCTGCCCGTCGGCGCCCAGTGAGGCCAGTACGGCGCGGGCGCCCGCCGCGCGCAGTTCCTCGGCGGCCTTGACCGCGTCGCCGAGGGTGGCGAGCGGGCGGCCGACGGCCTGCGCCAGCTCCTCGGCGTTCGGCTTGACGACGTCGGGGCGTTCGCGCAGCGCCGCGGTCAGCGACGGGCCGGAGGTGTCCAGAGCGATCCGGGCGCCTGCCCGGTGGGCCCGCGCGACCAGCTCGGCGTACCACTCGGGCGGCAGTCCGCGCGGCAGGCTGCCGCAGCAGGCGACCCAGTCGGCACCGACCGAGCGCTCGCCGACCGCCGTCAGCAGCGCCTCCGACTCGGCGGGGGTCAGTTCGGGCCCGGTCGCGTTGATCTTCGTGAGGGTGCCGTCGGGTTCGGCGACCGCGATGTTGGAGCGGGTCTGGCCGGCCACCGGCACGCCCGCCACCTCGATGTCCGCGGCGCCCAGCAGCTCGGCCAGCGCGGCGCCCGCGGGGCCGCCCAGCGGCAGCACCGCGAGGGTGCGGTGACCGGCCGCGGCGAGGGCCCGCGAGACGTTGACGCCCTTGCCGCCCGGGTCGATCCGGTCGGCGGTGGCCCGGAGTACGGCCCCGCGGTCCAGCGCCGGGATCTCGTACGTACGGTCCAGGCTGGGGTTGGGGGTGACGGTGAGGATCATGCGCGCACTACTTCCGTGCCCGCGCGCTCGATGGCGAGGGCGTCGTCGGGGCTCAGCCCGGTGTCGGTGATGAGCAGGTCCACGTCCGGCAGTCCGCCGAAGCGGGCGAAGTGCTGCTGCCCGAACTTGGCGGAGTCGGCGAGGAGGACGACCCGGCGGGCGGCGGCGATCAGCGCCCGCTTGACCGCGGCCTCCGCGAGGTCGGGGGTGGTCAGGCCGCCTTCGAGGGAGAAGCCGTTGGTGGCGAGGAACAGCACATCGGCGTTGATCTCGCGGTAGGCGCGCAGCGCCCAGTCGTCGACGGCGGCGCGGGTACGGTGCCGGATCCGGCCGCCGACGAGGTGCAGGGTGAGCCCGGGGTGGTCGGCCAGCCGCGCGGCGACCGGCAGAGCGTGCGTGACGACGGTCAGCTCGGCCTCCAGCGGGAGCTCGGCGGCGAGCCGGGCGGCGGTCGTACCGGCGTCCAGGATCACGCTGCCGGGGCCGCTGCCGCCGCCGGGCAGCTCGGCGAGCGCGGCGCGCGCGATGCGCTGCTTCTCGTCGGCGGCGACGGCGTCCCGCTCGGCGAGGTCCGGCTCGAAGTCGAGGCGGCCGGCCGGGATGGCGCCGCCGTGCACCCGGCGCACCAGACCGGCGCGGTCCAGGGCCTTCAGATCGCGCCGTACGGTCTCGGCGGTGACCTGGAACTCCTCCGCGAGGGACAGCACGTCCACCCGCCCGCTTTCACGGGCGAGCCGCAGGATCTCCTGTTGGCGCTCCGGTGCGTACATCAGCGTTTGTGTCCGTTCCATGCCCGAACCTGTGGTTTCACGACCAAGCTACGCCCAGATTTCCGGAAAGTAAACACAAATGGGCGATGGGCGGACTCAAACGGACATCGAAGGCCATGGGTGGGGGCCACAGTGGGGTGCTGCGACGGGTATGTGCGGGGGGAGCCGCGAGGCGTACGGCACGGGGGCAAGCGCGCCGGGCCGAGCGGGCGTGGCGGGCATGGCGGCGGTCGTACCGGCCATGGGGGGCGCAACGGCCGGCACCAACACGCTTCTGCTGGTCGCCGAATCCAAGCTGGTGTCCTACTCCAACATCAGCGCCCTACTTCAGGCCGGAGTGGAGTTCATCGCGCCCGTCCCGGCCGCACAGATCAAGGACGAGGTCTACACGGCCCTGGATCCCCAGCGGGCCCAGGCTGTCGACTGGGTACCCGAACCACCCCGGAGAGCCCGGCGGCGAAGCATCCCCGGTGCAGGTGGGCGTTTCGCTCTCCGCGGCCTCGCCGGGGCGGTGAGCCGAGCAACGGTGATGGCGGGTCCGGTGGTCCGGCGCCGTGCGTGCCGGCCGCCGGATGGTCTCGGGTGGGCGTGTCACGGACCCGGGCCGGTCTCCGGTGCGGGATGTTTTCCCCGACGGTCGGCGAGTGGGCGGAGGTGTCCCGATGGAGGCGGGCGACGGCGAGCGGGAGCAGTCCGGGCGCACATCCCGGCCGCCCTCGGAGCCTTTGAAGCGGCCAGGTTTTCTGACGCGCTTGGTGGCTGCCATGGATTCCGCCGTGGCGTCGGGGCCCCCGCGGGGACCGGCGCGTCCGGAGTTCTGGCGCAGCCCGCTGCGGGGGCCGTGGCTGACGGCCGTGCTCGGGTTCGTGCTGCTGGCCGGGGTCACGCTGTTGTTCGTGACGGGTCTGCTGTCGTACGCGGCGTACAACCCAAACCTGGCGCCGGTCAACGACCAGACGCCCGACAAGGGGTGGCTCGGCTTCTATCTGTTCTCCTGGCCGACCTCGCCGTACTGGCTCTACCGGGTGAACCAGGGCGTGCATGTGGTCCTGGGAGTCGTCCTCGTGCCGGTGCTGTTGGCGAAGCTGTGGTCGGTCATCCCCAAGCTGTTCGCGTGGCCGCCCGTGCGGTCGGCCGGCCACGGCATCGAGCGCCTGTCCCTGCTCCTGCTGGTGGGCGGCGCCGGGTTCGAGTTCGCCACCGGCATCCTCAACGTGCAATTGCACTACATCTTCCCCGGCTCCTTCTACGTCCTGCACTTCTACGGGGCATGGGTGTTCATCGGCGCCTTCGTCGTGCACGTGGTTTTCCGGCTGCCGCGGGCCCTCCGTGCGGTGAGGTACGGAAGCGCGCAGCCGGAGGCCGGTACGGAGGAGGCGGCCGGACTGGTCTCGCCGCGGCCGGCGCCCCCGACCATCTCACGCCGGGGCGCCCTGGGCATGGTCGGACTGGGGGCCTTCGCGCTCTTCGCGGTGACGGCCGGACAGAGCGTGGGCGGCTGGTGGCGCCGGACCGCGCTGCTCGCCCCGCACGGCCGGGAACCCGGCTCAGGACCCAACGGCTTCCAGATCAACAAGACCGCGGCATCCGTCGGGATCCGGCCCGGCGACATCGGCCCCGCCTGGCGGCTGACCGTACGGGGCGCGGGCCGCCGCGTAGTCCTCACCAGGGATCAGCTGCTCGCCATGCGGCAGCGCGAGGCGGCCCTGCCCATCGCGTGCGTGGAAGGCTGGTCGACCCCCGACCAGCTGTGGAGCGGCGTACGGCTCACCGACTTGGCCGCACTGGTCGGACTGGGCGCGGACATCCCGCACGCCCTGGTGGAATCGGTACAGCGGGGAGGGGCGTTCAGCTCCGCCGTCCTGAGGGACAACCAGGTACGCGACCATCGCTCACTCCTGGCCCTGCGCGTCAACGGGGCGGTCCTCTCGTACGACCACGGCTACCCCGCCCGCGTGATCGTCCCCGGAGCTCCCGGCGTCCACAACACCAAATGGGTCACCCGCGTCACCTTCGGAGAGCCGGTATGAGCAAGACGACCGGCTTCCGCCGCCGCTACGGAGCCTCCCCGCTCCACCTGCTCCTGGTACTCGCCTCCTTCGCCCTCGCCGCCTACGCCGGCGTGCGACTGCTCGACGGAGACACCCTGGGCGTGGCCCTGTGGTTCGTCGGCGCGGCACTCCTCCACGACCTCGTGCTGCTCCCCTTGTACGCGGTGACCGACAGGGCCGCACAGCGCCTGTTCGGGCGGCGAGAAGGCGGTGTGGGGCAGGCGCCGCCGAGGCCGGGCGTCAACCACGTCCGTGTTCCGCTGTTCGTCTCGGGGCTTCTGCTGCTGGTCTGGTGGCCGCTGGTCCTGCGCCAGGTGGGCCACTACACCGCGGCCACGGGGCTCCCGGCCGACCGCTTCCTGGGGCACTGGCTGCTGATCACGGCGGCCCTCTTCGTCGCGTCGGCAGCGATCCTGCTCGCCCGCAGATGGCATGAATCGGGGCCTCGACGGCGTGCGGCACGAGGCCGGCGGCGGGCACGTGGCGCCACGAAATGACGGCGCTCGCCGATGGTCCGCCCTCCGTGGAAAGGGCGCCGACGATGCCGGTGCCCCTGCGAGGAGAGGGCCGTTACCCGCGCTCCCGCACGGCGGGCCCCAACTCGCCGCACGCCGCAGCGGCGAACTCGACGGCGCCCTGGCCCACGGTGCCGAAGACGCCCGCACCACGGCGATCGGGTGAGCGCCGGCCGGTGTCCTCTCCCACACGGCACTACGCCGGGCGGCCCGCAACCGGGGCCGAGGGGGGCGTCCCGGGCCCTGATGCCCCGACCGAGAAGTCCTCGGGCCGACGCGTACCGGTTCCGCGACGCCGGCGCTCCGCGGCGGCCGCGAGGACGAGGAGAGCCGCGAGACCGTACGCGATCGCGGCCGTCACCCCCCGGTTGTCGAACGCCCGGCCGAGGACGTAGACGGCCGGGCCCGCGAGGGCGAAGCCCAGCCATTCCCAGCGTCCGTCCAGTGCCACGAGGGCCACCAGGAGAAGGGCGTACCAGGAGTAGCCGGGCGTGAGGAGGGCGAACGCCCAGCCGGTGACCAGGAGGGCGCCGCTCCACGGGCGGTGCGGGCTGCCGCGCCGCATCACGTACAGAGACACGCCCGCCATGACGACGAGGAGCACCGGTGGTGCCCAGCTGTCGGGGAGGACCAGCCGGAGCAGCGCGTACCGGGGTCCGGCGGAGGGGTCCTCATAGCCTTCCTCCTCCACGTATCCACCGAGGTAGCCGAAGACGGAGCCGTGCGAGAGGAGGACGTACGGCAGGTAGGCGAACGCGGTGAACGCGGCGGCGGGCAGCAGCACGGCGGCCCCGTCGCGGACGCGGCGGACTCCGGACAGCGCACCCGGCATGACGACGGCGGGCATGAGTTTGGTGGCGATGGCGGCGCCGAGGACCAGTCCGCCGGCCGTCCGGCGGTCCGGAAGGGCGGCGACGAGTCCGAGGCCGACCACGGTCAGCAGCGCACCGAGGACGTCCACATGCGCGTTGTTCACCGCCTCGATCGGTACGGCGGGGCACCACGCCCAGTACGCGGCCCGGCGCAGGTCCGTGCCCCGGCGGCGCAGGATCAGCAGCACCGCACCGGTCGCACCCAGAGAGATCAGGGCGGCGCCGACCTGGAGCGGCTTGTGCCGCGCTCCCTCCGGGGAGAGCTTGTCGACGGTGAGGAAGTACGCCTCGGCGACGGGCGGGTAGATGGTGTGCACGGAAGGCCGGTTGAGGCGCGTGCAGTGCGGTGCCGGCCCGGCATGGGGAACGCGGGCACGGTCCGGACCGGTGCAGGCCGCGCCCGTCGGAAAGAGCCACGGGTCGCGCAGCCGGACCAGTTCCGGGTCCTGCGGAGCATGGTCGTACGGGGAGACGCCGGCCGACTGCACGCGGCCGTCCCAGGCGTACCGGTACGAGTCCGTGCTGGTCCGGGGCGGCGCGACCAGCCCGGTCACCGTCACGGCGACGGCCCCCGCCACGAGCAGGGGCACGACATGGGCGGCCGGGACCCGGCGCAGCGCGAGCAGAGCGCAGGCGAACAGCACCCAGCACACCGCGTACCAGCAGAACAGCCCGGCGGGATCGGTGAAGTAGCCGTCGTACCGGACGGTGAGCACGAGGACGGCGGTGAGGGCGGCGAGGACCGTGGCGGTGAGGGCGGTGCGCGGGTTCACGTGTGCAGCGTTCCAGGAACGGTGGTGGAAGTGAGGCCGGCCGCCCCGGCACGTCCCTGTTTCGTAAGGTGTTCCGGCCACCCGTGCGGGCCTCGCCGGGGGTGTCATGGGCTTCATGCGCATCACTCCGCCTTCCGGACCGCCGATCACCTTCACGGGGCGTCTGCACGATGCCCGTACCGCGACCGTGCTCGGCCGCCTGCTCGGGCTCGCCATCGCCGTCTGCTTCGCGACCGGCGTACTCAGCCACTGCCTCCAGCACCCGCCCGCCTGGCTCGCCGACCGGCTGCCGAGCCGCCCGTACTGGGGCTACCGGCTCACCCAGGGACTGCACGTGGCCTCGGGCATCGCCGCGATCCCGCTGCTGCCGGCCAAGCTGTGGGCGGTCTACCCACGGCTCTTCACGTGGCCGCCGGTCCGGTCGGTGCGGCACGCCCTGGAACGCCTCTCGGTGGCGGTACTCGTCGCCGCCGGGATCTTCGAGCTGTTCACCGGGCTGCTGAACACCTTCCAGTGGTACCCCTGGCCGTTCTCGTTCGTGCCCGTGCACTACGCCGTCGCCTGGCTCCTGCTGGGAGCGCTGCTGCTCCACATCGCCGTTCAATGGCCCCGGATCCGCGACCACTTCACCCGCCGCTCACCCGGCACCCTCGCCCTTCCCGCAGCCGACGGGCCGGACCGCCGCCGACTGCTGGCGGCCGTCGTGGCGGGGGCGGGCGCCGCCACGCTGACGACCGTCGGCCAGTCCGTTACCGCACTCGGTCCGCTGGACCTGTTCGGTCCGCGCAGCCCGGACCACGGACCGCAGGGGCTGCCGGTCAACCGCACGGCCGCCGCGGCACGCGTCACCGAGGCGTCGCTGACCGGCTGGCGCCTGACCGTCGCCGGGCCCCGCCCCTACAGCCTCACGCTGGACGAACTGCGCGCGATGCCGCAGTACGAGGTGACCCTGCCGCTCGCGTGTGTGGAGGGCTGGAGCAAGTCCGCCCGGTGGACGGGGGTGCGGGTGCGCGACCTGCTCGACCGGGCGGGCGGCGGCCCGGACGCACGGTGCCGGGTGGTGTCACTGGAGGCGGCGGGCGCGTACCGGGTGATGGACATGGGCCGCCTCTACGCCCAGGACCCGCTCACCCTCCTGGCGTTGGGCCTGAACGGCGAGGTGCTGTCCCTGGACCACGGCTACCCGGCGCGGATCATCGCCCCGAACCGGCCCGGAGTGCTCCAGACCAAATGGGTCGGCCGACTGGAGGTCTCGTGATGACACACCGGTACGTGGTGGGCGGCTGCGGGATCGCCCTGATGGCCTTCGGGGGCTCCCTGCTGGTGGCGCAACCCGAGCCGTGGCGGGTCGTCCTGTGGCTCGCGAGTGGGGTCCTCGTACACGACGGGCTGCTCGCACCGCTCGTGATCGCGATCGCCGCACTCGCCGCGGCGGCGGGTGTGCGCCTGCGCGGCGTTGCGCGCGCCGCGCTGATCGTCGCGGGCTCGCTGACGGTGATCGCTCTGCCGCCGCTGCTGCGCCCCGGGGGCGTGGCCAACGCGACGGTGCTGCCGCTGGACTACCCGCGGAACTGGCTGGTGGCGATGGCGGCCGTCACCGTGATCTGGGCCGGGTACGCCGGAGTGCGCGCGTGCGTGCGGCGGGCGGCCCGGAGGCGGCCGGACCGGAGGTGACGCACGAGGGGGCTGACGCCTGTCCGGCATCAGCCCTCGCCGTGCGGTCCGCGTGGTCCGGTCAGCGTCGCAGGTCCACGAAGCCGCGACCCGCGGCCTGCCAGGTGAGGGAGGGGGTCCAGCCGGCCGCCGCGGCCTCGGCGCACAGCGCCCGGGTGCCGAGCCGGGCCCACCGGAAGGGCGCTCCACGGCCACCGCGGCCGTCGTCGACGCGGACCTCGACGCGTTCGTCGACGTCCGCGGTGGCCACCTCGACCAGCAGGGAGCCGACCGGTGAGGCCAGCCGGGCGGCGCGGCGCAGCAGGGCGGCCGGGTCGCCACCGATACCGATGTTGCCGTCGATGAGCAGCACGGTGCCCCAGCGGCCCTCACGGGGCAACGGATCGAAGACCGACCGGCACAGCGCGCTGCCGCCGGCACGGACCGTGCGGGCCACCGCCTCGGGCGTGACGTCCACCCCCAGGGCCCGGTGCCCGCGTGCGGCGAGGGCCGCGACGAGGCGGCCCGGTCCGCAGCCGACGTCCAGGACCGGACCCGTACAGCGGTCGAGGACGGTGGCGTCGGCCGCGTCGGCTTCGGCGCACCACCGCTCGACCTCCAAGGGCAGCAGCCAGCCGTCGCCGCGGCGCAGGTAGAGCGGGCCCCGGCCGGCGCGGAGCGCCTCGGCGTACGGGTCGGCCCGCCAGGCGACGGCGGGCTCGGTCAGCTGGGTGGTCATCGCGTCACCGCGCGCAGTCCGCCGTGGAGGGCGGAGAAGCGAGTGCCGGGGACAGCGGCCGCGACCCGTGCCGCATCGGCAGGGGTGTCCACGTCGCACAGTTCGGGCAGGTCCCGTACCGCGCGCCCGGATTCGGTCAGCCGCCGGCGCTGCTCCCGCCCCGTGTGCGGAACGGACATGGGGACGCCGAGGAGCAGCGCCGGATCGGGCTCGGCCAGGCCGAGCGCCCAGAACCCGCCGTCGTCGGCCGGGCCGAACCAGGCGTCGGTCCCGTCGAAGTCGAGGCCCTGGGCGAGGAGACCGGGGGTGACCTGCGGAGTGTCCATGCCGATGAGCAGGGCCGGTCCGTCGGCGAGGGAGAAGGCCGCGGACAGCCGGGCGTCGAGCCCGCCCGCGCACTGCGCCACGACCTCGATGCCCTCGGGCACCCAGGGCCCCGGCCGCCCGTCGAGGACCAGTACACGACGCCCGGCCGGGGCGGCGAGCACGGCCGTGAGCGTGTCCGCAAGCGCGGCGCGGGCCAGATCGGCGGCCTGCTCCGGGGTGAAGTACGGGGTGAGACGCGTCTTGACCCGGCCCGCGACGGGCGCCTTGGCGATGACGAGGAGGGTGCTCATACCGAGCCCTCCCCGTCCGCGGCGGCCCGTGCCGCGCGGGCCGGGGGCGAGTGCTCCGGGCCGGAGACCTCCCCCTCCGCGACGGACCGGGTGCCCGGCGGCTCCGCCAGTACCCGGCGCATATCGCGTACGGCGTGCCAGGTGCCCCGCCAGGTCCCGGTGACCTTGGACTTCCCCGAGCGGGGCAGGTACGGGACGTCCGTCTCGGCGATGTGCCAGCCCGCGTCGGCCGCTCTGACGACCATCTGGAGCGGGTAGCCGCTGCGCCGGTCGGTCAGTCCCAGGCCGAGCAGGGCCTCTCGGCGCGCCACCCGCATCGGTCCGAGGTCGTGCAGCCGCAGCCCGGTGCGGTGGCGCAGCATCCGGGCGAGGGCGAGGTTTCCGGCGCGGGCGTGCGCGGGCCAGGCACCCCGTCCCTGCGGGCGCCGCCGCCCCAGCAGCAGATCGGCCTCGCCCGATGCCACCCGCGCGGCCATGGGGGCGAGCAGCCCGGGGTCCATGGAGGCGTCGCAGTCACAGAAGCAGACCAGGTCGGCGCGTGCCGCGAGCAGCCCGGCGTGGCAGGCCGCACCGAAGCCACGCCGGCTCTCGTGCACGACGGTCGCGCCGAGGCCGCGGGCGATGTCGGCGGAGCCGTCGGTCGACCCGTTGTCGACGACGACGGCCCGCCACCCGGAGGGCACCCGCGCCAGCACCCAGGGGAGCGCTTCGGCCTCGTCGAGGCAGGGCAGTACGAGGTCCGCGCGGGGCGGTGCGCAAGCAGATGAAGTCACCCTCCACACCGTAGGAATCATGAACCAGGAAAGGGCGCTTCCAGACCTTACGAAACGCGGACACCGTCCTGGACGAGGGGTACGTCCGCCGCGGCCGGGGCCGGACGGGTGGCAACCTGGGGCCATGGCAGTGAGCTATGCGGAGAGTGCGTACGAGGGGCACCGCGCCGGCGGCACCGATGAGGCCGGTGTCCTGGGCAGCGTTCTGGTCGTGGACGACGATCCGACCGTCTCGGAGGTCGTGGCCGGGTACCTGGAGCGGGCCGGATTCACGGTGCGCCTGGCGGCCGACGGCCCCGCCGCGCTGCGCGCCGCCGAGGAGCTCCCGCCCGACCTCATGGTGCTCGACCTGATGCTGCCGGGCATGGACGGGCTGGAGGTCTGCCGCCGGGTGCGCGAACGGGAGAGCGGCACCCGGCCGGTCCCGGTCATCATGCTCACCGCGCGCGGTGACGAGGACGACCGGATCCTGGGCCTTGAGGTGGGCGCGGACGACTACGTGACCAAGCCCTTCAGCCCGCGGGAGCTCGTCCTGCGTGTGCGGTCGGTCCTGCGCCGCGCGACGGCCGCCGCGCCGGCCGGCGGGCAGCGCCTCGCCGCGGCGGGTCTGTCGTTGGACCCGGCGGCCCGCCGGGCCAGCAAGAACGGCAGGGAGCTCGCCCTCACCCTGCGGGAGTTCGATCTGCTCGCCTACTTCCTGCGGCACCCGGGGCAGGTCTGCGACCGGGAGCGGCTGATGCGCGAGGTCTGGGGCTGGGACTTCGGAGACCTGTCCACCGTGACCGTCCACGTCCGCCGGCTCCGCAGCAAGGTCGAGGACGATCCGGCGAGCCCGCGGCTGGTCCGGACCGTCTGGGGTGCCGGCTACCGCTTCGAGGCGGGCCCGGCCACGGCGGCCCCACCGGCCGCCGGGACGGCGGCCGGCCGTGCGTGACCTGCTGCTGATCGCCCTGTACGCCTTCCTCGGCGCGGGCGCCGTCGGCCTGCTGGGAGCCCTGGCGCTGCGGATCCTGCGGCGCCGGAGCGTCGCGGTGTCCCTCGCCGTCGTCGCTGCCGTCGCCGTGTCCGCGATGCTCGCCGGGACGCTCGCGGTGGCATGGGCGATGTTCCTGTCCTCCCACGACCTGGCTGTCGTGACCATGGTCGTCGCGATGGCGGCCGCCGTGTCGCTTGCCACCGCGCTGCTCCTGGGCCGCCAGGTCGTACGGCGGTGCCGGGAACTCCTGGGTGCGGCCCGCAGCTTCGGAGAGCGGGGCACCTTCACGGCGCCGCTCGTGCCCGCTCCCGCCGAACTCGCGGCCCTGAGCGATGAGCTGTCCCGCACCAGCGAACGGCTGGCCGCCTCCCGCGGACGCGAGCGGGCCCTGGAGACCTCCCGGCGCGAGCTCGTGGCCTGGATCTCGCACGATCTGCGTACCCCCCTGGCCGGGCTGCGTGCCATGGCGGAGGCGTTGGAGGACGGCGTGGTGGCCGACCCCGCCCGCTACCACCGCCAGATGTGCACCGAGGTCGACCGCCTCAACTCCATGGTCGGCGACCTCTTCGAGCTCTCCCGCATCCACGCGGGCGCGCTGTCCCTCAGCCCCGCCCGGATGTCCCTCCACGACCTGGTGGGAGACGCCCTGGCCGGCGCCGACGCCCTCGCCCGGGAGCACGGTGTGCGCCTGGCGGGCGAGGACGTCGTACCGCTCCCGGTGGAGGTGGACGGCAAGGAGATGACCCGCGTGCTCTCCAACCTCCTCGTGAACGCCATCCGGCACACCCCTGCCGACGGTACGGTCGCGATCGCCGCCGAACGCCGCGCGGACTCGGTGGTGCTCTCGGTCACCGACGCCTGCGGGGGCATCCCCGAGGAAGACCTCCCGCGCGTCTTCGACACCGGCTGGCGTGGCACCGCGGCCCGCACTCCGCCTTCGGGGGCCGGCCTCGGCCTGGCGATCGTCCGGGGCATCGTCGAGGCCCACGCGGGCCGAGCCGACGTCCGCAATGTCTCCGGCGGCTGTCGCTTCGAACTGACCCTGCCGGCACCGGCGGGCTAGGGCCCCAGGGCCTGTCGTCCGGGCCGGGCCGGATCGGGGCGCGGTGCCGGGCCCCGCGAGTTCGGCGTGATCCGGACGAGAGGCCCGGGGACAGGTCCCCCGCCAGGCGGAGTTCTACGGATGCGGGACGAGCCCGGCCGCCCGCGAAGCCGGGCCTGCGGCACCGGCCGCGAGTTCGGCCATCCCGGTGGCGAACGGCACCGTCGGACGCCAGCCCAGCTCGCGGCGGAGCCGCGCCGAGTCGGCGGTGATGTGCCGGACGTCGCCCAGCCGGTATTCGCCGGTGACGACCGGGGCCGGGCCCGCGCACGCGGCGGCGAGCGCCTCGGCCATGTCACCGACGGTCCGCGGATCGCCGCTGCCGACGTTGTACGCCGCGAAGCCCGGCCCGTCCGCCAAGGCGTCCAGCGCCACCGCGTTGGCCGACGCCACGTCCCGTACGTGGACGAAGTCCCGCCGCTGACCCCCGTCCTCGAAGACGCGCGGCGCGTCGCCCCGGGCGAGCGCGGACCGGAACAGGGCGGCCACGCCCGCGTACGGCGTGTCGCGCGGCATCCCCGGCCCGTAGACGTTGTGGTAGCGCAGCGAGACCGCGCGTCCGCCGGTCGCGCGGGCCCATGAGGCCGCCAGGTGCTCTTGAGCGAGCTTGGTGGTGGCGTAGACGTTCCGGGGGTCCATCGGAGCGTCCTCCGCGACCAGACCGGGTGCCAGGTCGGCGCCGCAGGCCGGGCAGTGCGGTTCGAACCGGCCGGCCTCCAGATCGGTCTCGGCGCGCGGGCCGGGCCGGATCACGCCGTGTGCGGCGCACTCGTAGCGCCCCTCGCCGTAGACGACCATCGACCCGGCGAGCAGCAGCCGCGACACCCCCGCCTTCGCCATCTCGGCCAGCAGGACCGCCGTACCGAGATCATTGGCCGCCACATAGCCGGGTGCGTCTTCGAAGTCCTTGCCCAGGCCCACCTTGGCCGCCTGGTGGCAGACCGCGCCGACCCCGGCCAGGGCCTCCCGCACCGCCGCCGGGTCCCGTACGTCCCGGCCGTCGCCGGCCAGGTCGAAGACCACCGGGTCGTGCCCGCCCTCGACCAGCTCGGCGACGATGTGCGAGCCGATGAAGCCCGCTCCTCCAGTCACAAGTACGCGCATGCCCCCGAAGCTATGCCGCCCTGACCCCGGCGAGGCGCCGGACGGGCCGCATGTCACGGATCCGTAAGAAGATCTCCGGTCGGCCGGCGGCGGTGAGTCCGCCGCTCAGGGACTTGTGCGGGCGGCCACCGGGTCCGTCCGCTCCTGCGCTCCCGACGCTCTCGCCGCGCTGCGCATACCGGTGGCCGACCGCACAGCCGCGCGACCAGGGGCGCGTCTTGGACGTGCGCGGCGGGCAGGCCGATGACGACTTTCCAGGAATCCGCATTCCTCAAGGCGATTCTCTGCCAATGCTCGCTGAATTGAGCCAGGTTGGGGCAGGGCTATTCCACGTCGGGCCGATAAGCGTGGTGTCGGCTGACGTTGTGGTGTGCCTGGGGCGATCGGGCAGGTGTGAGCCGGTGGCTAGACCCGTACTTCGCGGGTCGCTGGATCAGGTTTACAGCCAGCGCGGCCGTGTCGCCTCAAGCCCGAGGAGGTCCAGCAGGTGGAGGTGGACTCCTCAGGCCATGAGCACGGTGGGCGGGTCGGTGGCACCGCCGAGGCGGAGCTGGAGTACTAGGTGATACAGGATCATCCGGCCGGTCGGCCGCACCCGCTGGCCGTTGGGATACAGGCCGTGCATCCTGCCGTCGCCGTCGCGTTCCAGGGCCCGTCGCACCTGACGCTCGATCAGGCAGAGCAGTAGCAGGGCCAGGCAGATCACCTGGATGAGCGCGGCGACGCGCCGGTTGTGCTGGACGAAGACAGGGGTTACCGCGAGCGGCCCCTTGAAGTCGCCGTAGCGGCGCTCGACGTCGCCCTGCCCCTTGTACTCCAGCAGGACGCGGGCCG
Organism: Streptomyces celluloflavus; assembly: GCA_000720995.1. Taxonomy (GTDB): domain Bacteria; phylum Actinomycetota; class Actinomycetes; order Streptomycetales; family Streptomycetaceae; genus Streptomyces; species Streptomyces celluloflavus. The sequence goes on along the minus strand of JOEL01000029.1, from coordinate 34,232 downwards.
CATCGCACCGCTTGGCAGGGCAGCTGGTGATGAGCGCGTACCAGCCGTCGGCCGCCGCCTCCGCCGCCAGGACCTGCTCGTCGAAGTGCCAGGCCAGTATCGGCCGGCCACTGTCGTCGGTGCTGATCTCGGTGCGCAGGCAGGACGCGACCCGGCGGGTTTTGGCGATCACCCCGACGCGTTCGGCGATCTTCTCGGCCGTACCGTAATAGCGGCCGCCCGCCCCGCGCCGCACCTTCTCCAGCTCGGCCGCGGCCTTGGCCAGACGTTTGTCCCGCGCCTGGCGCTGGCCTGCGGCGTTGCCGGAGGAGTGCACCAGGATCCGGCGTACCTGAAGGACCGGATCGCGCTTGCGCGGCCCGGGAACCGGCTGCACATCCTCCAGCACGCGGTAGCGTCCGCGCTGCTCGGGCGGCAGGCGCTCCTCCCGCTCGGCGGTGCAGTCCACTTCGGCGGCCTGCGAGACATCCAGGCCCGCCCAGAACTCGTCGCTGATCTCCGAGGCCGGCACCGGGGCGATGAAGTCCACCCCGGCATCCAGCAGCGCGCCGATGTTGGTATAGCAGTACAGCTTGGAGTCCGCGACCATCAGCAGGCGCTTCTCGCCCGCGAGTTCCTTCAGCGTCTGTATGGCAGCGACGACCTGGGCGACCTCCCCGGCACCGCCGTCGAAGACCTTGGCGTGGACGGGGACGGCGCCGTCGGCACACACCCCAAGACCGGCCTGGACCTGCTTCAAGTCCACCCGCCGGTCCTTGGGATGCCCGTAACGGATCTGCGGGTAGTCCCCGTCCTGCCCGGCCTCGGGGTAAGACCCGTGCACGGACATGCTGGTTATGTCCCAGCGGATCCGGGCCACGTCCAGGCCGAAGGCACTGATCGCACCTGCTGCGACGCCGCCCGCGAGCTTGTCCAGGTGCGGGGCGATCGCGTCCAGCGCACGGGCCAGACGATCGTCGTTGAGCAGGCCCGCCTCGACGCCGAAGACCTCCTCCACCGCCCACCCGGCCGCCCAGTCCCCGACGCGGAACAGCGGCGCGGGGCAGGTCAGCCGGTTGGCCACCAGCACCTCGACCACCTGCCCATGCGTCAGCTGTGCCCGCGGATCAGGCGGGCACAGGCCATCGACGATCCCCGCGACATCCAGCCGGCGCAGAAACTCGGCAGCGACAGGCAGAGCGCCAGACGCTTGGTCACCACGGACTCGATCACGACCTCCATACGAGGCCGCTCGGTCCGCGGTCGCGGTGAACGGGAAGTCATCGACACACCCAGACCAACGCCGCCGGGCCCACATCGGACACCACCCGAGCCCCGACCCCAGCCGAATCGACGACCCGCGAAGTACGGGGCTAGTGCGGCGCGCGCTTCACGGACCGCCGGTGCGGCACATGCGTCACGGATGGCGGGTGCGGCGCGCGCTTCACGGACCGCCGGTGCGGCACATGCGTCACACAGCCCGTACGGCGCGCGTCACAGACAGCCGGTACGGCGCGTGCCTCACGGACGGCCGGTCCGGCGCATGCGCGGGGCGGTTACGCCGCCGCGTCGAAGCCCGTATCGCGCGCCATCCGCTTCAGCTCCAGCAGGGCGTGCTTCTCAATCTGCCGGATCCGCTCACGGGTGAGGCCGTGCTGCTTGCCGACCTCGGTCAGCGTGCGCTCGCGGCCGTCCTCGATGCCGTAACGGGCCTTGATGATCGAGGCCGTGCGGTGGTCGAGGCGGTCGATGAGATCCTCCAGCTCCTCGCTGCGCAGCAGCGTGAGCACGGACTGCTCGGGCGAGGCCGCGGAAGTGTCCTCCAGCAGGTCGCCGAACTGGGTGTCGCCGTCGTCGTCCACCGACATGTTGAGGCTGACCGGGTCGCGCGCCCAGTCCAGGACGTCGGTGACGCGGGCGGGCGTGGAGCCCAGCTCGTCGGCGACCTCCGCCGGCTCCGGGTCGCGGCCGTTCTCGCGGTTGAACTCCCGCTGCACCCGGCGGATCCGGCCCAGCTCCTCGACGAGGTGCACGGGCAGCCGGATGGTGCGCGACTGGTCGGCGATGGACCGGGTGATGGCCTGGCGTATCCACCACGTCGCGTACGTCGAGAACTTGAAGCCCTTGGCGTAGTCGAACTTCTCCACGGCACGCACCAGGCCGGCGTTGCCCTCCTGGATCAGGTCGAGCAGCGGCAGGCCCGCGCGCGGGTAGCGGCGGGCGACCGCCACGACCAGGCGCAGGTTGGACCGGATGAAGACGTCCTTGGCCTTGGCGCTCTCCGCGGCGAGTGCCTCAAGCTCCGCACGGTCGGCCCCCGCGGCATTGCCGTCGGTGACCACGCCGTCCAGGATCTGCTGGGCGTACACACCCGCCTCGATGGTCTGGGACAGCTCGACCTCCTTGGCGGCGTCGAGCAGGGGCGTACGCGCGATCTCGTCGAGGTACATGCCGACCAGGTCGCGGTCGGCGATCTCCCCGCCTACGGCGCGAACACTGTGGGCCCCGCCAGAACCGCGGCTGCTGGTCTGACGACGGGCGACGGCACGGGTTGCCATGCGTGTGCTCCCTTTGCGATGAGTCGGTCGCGGGACATTGGAGCGGGAAACCCGGTGGGTGACCAAGTACCCGTCCGAAGGAAACAACGGCTGGAATCCGGACAGAATTCCCATCCCGCGTCCCTATTTTTCTGATCATGCAGTACCCTGCGGGCCCACCCCGGGAGGCCACATGCTGCCCAGATGCAGGGAAGTGCAGGTCAGGGCGGGCACGGAGGCGGATCTCCCGGCCCTCACGGAGCTGTACAACCACTACGTCCGCGAGACGCCCGTCACATTCGACACGGAGCCCTTCTCCCCCGAACGGCGCCGTCCGTGGTTGCTCTCCCACCCCCAAGACGGCCCGCACCGCCTTCTGGTTGCCCAGGAGACGACAGAAGGGGTCATTACCTCCCAAGAAGGGGCCATTGCCTCCCACGCCGCCCACGCCCGGACGGCCACCGCGGAGACAGCCGGGACAGCGGGGACGGCGGGGACGGCGCTGCTCGGATACGCGACCAGCGGCCCGCTCCGCCCGAAGGCGGCCTACGCGACCTCCGTCGAGGTGAGCGTCTACTGCGCCCCGCGCGCCGTCGGCCGCGGTATCGGCACACTGCTCTACCAGGCGCTGTTCGACGCACTCGCCGACGAGGCCGTGCACCGCGCGTACGCGGGGATCACCCAGCCGAACGAGGCGTCCGCCCGGCTGCACGCCCGCTTCGGCTTCCGGCACCTCGGTACCTACGGGGAGGTGGGCCACAAGTTCGGCCGCTACTGGGACGTCGCCTGGTACGAGAAGCGCCTGGGGTGACGGCAGGAGCGGCGCCGGGCCCGGATCCGGGCTTGCGGCCGCCCGTCGGCCCGCCCGTCCCGGCCGGTGCGATGGGCTGATCCAGTTGACGGGGGCCGCGCCCGGGTGTCGCCTGGACAGGAGGGGCAGGCGAGAGGAGCCCGTCATGGATCTGCATGCTCACCGGCGTGGTGCGCGGGCCGCGCGTTCACACGGCGCCGTCGAGGTGGAACACGGTGCGACGGCCGTCGAGCCGCAGTCGCGCACGGCGGACGGGAAGGCCGGGCAGCCGCACCACCGGGCCGGGCCCGGGACGGGAACCGAGGCGAGGGCCGGGCATCGCGTCCCGCTCTCCGTGGCACTGCCGGTCATCGCGGCGGTCGCCTTTGGCTGCTACACGATCTTCATCGACCATGCGAGCGGCGCCACGGGCGGCCAGGCCGCACTGCTCGGGCTGATCGCGGCCGTGGTCTCCGGAACGCTGGGAGTCTTCCTGGTACGTCAGCAGTCAACCCTGATCACCGAGGTGCGGGCGCTGGCGTACGGCGCGCTCTTCGGCTCCGCGATGGGCTGGCTCTACAGCCTCGGCGGGCAGACGGTGCTCAAGTCGAGTACCTGGGGCCTGATCATGGGCGCCGCGATGTTCCTCGTCTCGCTGTACCTCTTCCGCTCCCACCGCATCCGCGAACCGCACGGCCTGCACCGGCCACGCCGACCGCACCAGCCGCGCCATCCGCACGGACCCCACCAGGCTGCTCACTGAACTCCCTGCGCCTGCATCGGTGTTCACCCGCCTTTCACCCAACTTCACGCAATTTCACGCATTTTCTCGTGCCCACTCGCGCCTTCTTGCGCCTTCTCGCGCTGACAGTCGGCTCGTATCGACGGCCGGCGCACACCGAAGGCCGGCGACCGAGGACCGACCACCGAGCCCCGTCAGCCGGGCTCACCGGATGGCACCTGGACCGGAACCGAGGCCGAGGCCCGGCACCCCCGAGCCCGGCCCGGCCCCCGCCCGCTCCACCCCACCCCGCCCCTCTCAGTCCACCCGCAGCGTCGCATCCTCCGACCCGCGTCGGACCGTGCGCAGCGGCCGGCCCGGCCGCCAGCTCTCCAGCACCAGATACGGGTCCTCGACCGACGTCCGCACCACCTCCGTCAGCTCCGCCCGGAACAGATGGAACGGCTCCGGCGGCCGTACCTCCGCCGCATAGCGCGCGATCACCCCGAGGTCGGTCACCTCGACCGCCCGCCCGGACACCCGGACATCGCCGCCGGCCAGATCCGTACCGGCGCCGGGATTGGCGTGCAGCGAGAAGCGAGGGTCGCGCCGCAGGTCCAGCGCCTTGCGCGAGCCCGACATCATGCCCAGCCACAGTTCCCCGTACCGGAAGTCCGCCTCCAGGCCGGACAGCCGCGGCGAACCGTCCTTGCGGAGGGTGCCCAGGATGTGGTGCTTGAACGTGCCGAAGCGGTCCGCCACCCGCCGCGCGAAGTCCGGCTCCGCCGCCAGGACCCCCGCCCAGCCGACCGACCGGCCCACGGCACCACTGCCCGCCCGTCCGGCACTCACGTCCCCGCTGTCTCCGTCGCCCCCACGCTCCCCGCCGTACCCGTGCCCGCCTGCACCCGTGCTGTCACTCGTCATGACGCCACCTTCACCGCAATACCCGACACCTGCTGTCCGGTTATCTCCGGCCGGTACGGATTTCCGGCGCCCATTGCCTCCGGCAGGCAGGCGAGGGGGCGATTGCCGAACAGGCCGAGAAACGTCCAGCCCGCCCGGCATGGCCACCTTTCCGGTGCCGGAACCGTGGAGCGATGAGCGATCGGCCCGGCGGAGACCGACGTCCTCCGCTCAGCGGCAACCGGTCCGCAGCGTCCAGTGGCCGCTCTCCCGAATGGGGGCGCCGTCCGGGAGCCGGGCCTCGATATGGCGGGCCAGGTCCGCGAGTTGGCCGTCGTCCAGTTCGTGCGGGATCGGCCCGCCGGTACGCGCAAGGAGATCGCGCCGCCCGCCGTGCGCCCGCGTAGGTGAGACGGTTGGCCGCACTGTGGAAGTCGATGGGCATCGGAACCTCCTTCGCAAGATGTCCCGACACCAAAGCATCTCGACATCAAGTTATCTCGACATCAAGATAAATCGCCGACTCGGGTCGCCCGGAGCAACCGCCGGAAGGTGCCGCCCAGCGCGGACGAACTCCCTTTCCGCATCGGGCAGTTCACGACGGCGCGCCACCCGGCCGCGCCCTGGCCCTTCGGGTTCCCCGGCATCCTTCCGCCCCTCGCACCCGTGTTAGCCGGGTGTTAGCGGAGTGGCAGCCCCGCGATAGTGGCCCCGGGCAGAGTGGTTGTCGTACCGAGGAGAGCACGACACCGACCGCCCCAGGGGGAACCCGAAATGAGCTCCAACACCACTGCCCGCACCGCTCGTCGCCGCACCCTGCGTCTCGCCGTCGCGGCCCTGACCGCGGCCGCCGGTCTCACCCTGACCGCCTGCTCCGGCTCGGACGCCGCCGGCACGAAGGCCGCGGGCAACGCGGACATGAGCACGGTCGCCGCCGAGTCCAGCGGTACGGGCTCCCCCGCCGGAGCGCAGGGCTCCGACGCCCAGGCGGGCCCCGGCGCCAAGGCCGACAGCAAGGCCGACAGCAAGGTCGACGCCAAGGCGGGCACTGCGGGCAGCGCGGGCAAGCAGTCGGGTACCGGGCACACCGCCGGCGGAGGCAGGGCGGCGTCCCCGGTCCGCACCCAGCCCCTGGTGGACGGCAGCAAGGCCGAGATCTACAAGCTCGGTGAGCAGCACTACCGCGCCAAGATCGTCAGCCGCGGTTCGGTTCTGGCCACGCTGGAGACGAACCAGCACGACGACGGGCTCGACGCCAACGACATGTTCGTGGTGCTCACGCTGGGCGGCGAGGTCCACTCCTGGATGGGTGGCGGACAGACCGGACCGGGCACCTTCAAGCTCGCCGGCGGCTGGACGGCCAAGGTCACGAAGCTCGGCGAGCTGCGGTACCGCGCGCAGATCCTCGGCCACGAGGGCGCGGTGTACGCCACGCTGGAGACGAACCAGCACGACGTCGGGGTCGACGCCAACGGCGTATACATCGTGCTCAGCAACGGCGGCATCATCAGCGCCCACGAGTGAATACCCGTCCAGTTGCGCGGTGGAGCCACCTCCGGCGGGGGTGGCTCCGGCCGCGCTCACTCGTCGTCCGGAAGACCACCCCGCCCCGCACCGGCCGGGACGCGCCGCCCGCGCGTGAGTCACGCGCCCCGTCGGACCGGGCCTACGCCCCGAGGCGGACCCCCCACCCCCGCCCCCGGCCGTACGACCCGCGGTGTAGGGCCACAGCCCGTTACGCCCGGCCGGGCGCCGACCTAGCCTCGGGGCATGGATACGACGAGCGGCACCCTCGACGAAGCTCTGGAGCGCCTGCACACCACCGGCCCCGAGATCAACGGCTATCTCTCCAATCACGGTCCGATGGCCGTCGAGGCACTGGTCCGGCACGGTCAGGCGCGCACCGTCCACCGCTGGGTGGACCACTACGCCACCAAGCTGGAGGACCTGCCGGACGCCCAAACCCGCATCACGGACGCCAACTGGCAGGAGGCGCTGGGCGATCCCCGCCGGGTCACCGACTGGACCACGTACATGGGACGGCAGGTCGCCGAGCGTCCGTGGCGGGCGGTGCTGGCCGAGTGGTGGCCGCGGCTGCTGCCCGGTATCGCGGGTGCCGCGACGCATCCCGTCATCCGTGTCGGGCACGCCGTCCGCATCCTTCTGGACGACGGTGAAGAGGCGCCGCGCATAGCGGAGTTCGCGCACGCCCTCGGCTACTGGGCGGCCCGCCACACCGCGCTGCCGCTGACCGTGCGACCCACCGGCGCGGCCTCCCCCGCCGATGCGCTCGCCGCCCTCCCGGCCATCGCCGACCAGCAGGGCGGCTTGCTCCATGGCCTGGCCCAACTCCCGGGCACCGAGGGCTGGCTGGCGGCGGCCGAGTCCGTGGCCACCCCGCAGGACCCGGACGCCGCCCGCGCCCAGCTGACCGCCCTCGTCCAGGCCGCCGTCCACCGCTATCTCGACTACGGCCACGGCGAAGGGGTGATGCTCGTCCACGCCGCGACCGCCCCGAACGCCGTCCTGCGCACCCTGCCCGTGCTCCCCCGCGAGCTGTGGGCGCCCTCGCTCGGCGCGGCCTGGGCGGCCAGCGCCGCGATCACCTCCGTCTACTCCCCCGAGGCGGCGCTGCCGCGGCTGCGGGCCGGCACGCTCACCCCGGACGAGGTCTTCGAACGGGCCGCCGCGCACGGTGACGAGCATGCGATCAAGCTGACCGATACGGCGCTGGACGTGGCCTCCTGGGCGCCCGCGGGCGACGACCGCGCCCTGTCCGCCGCCCTGCGTTCCCTGGAGCTGATCCCGCCCTTCCACTGAGGCCCGCGGATGAGGCCCGTGAATGAGGCCCGCGAACGGGATCCGGAGGTGGGTCGGCCGGGGTACGGGGCCGCAGGCCGGGATACGAAGCCCGCCTGCCGGGGTACGGGGCCGCCGGCCGGAATACCGAGCCCGCCTGCCGGGGTACGGAGCCACCGGCCGGGATACCGAGCCCGCCAGCCGGCTGCGCGGCACCGCCGGCCAACGCGGCGAGCCCTCGCCGCCCGTCGCAGCTGCGGGCTCCGCACCCGGGTTCCGTACACCGGTTCCCTACACCGGTTCCCTACACCGGTTCCGCACCCGGACTCCCCACGGATCAGCCGGCGCGGAGGCGCCGTACCGCTTCGGCGAGCGCCCGGCTGCAGGTGTCGCGCCACTGTGCGGCCTCGGGCAGCATGGCGGTCAGGGAGTGCGTGCCGTGCAGCATGCCGGGCCACCGCTTGAGTGTGGTCCGCACACCGGCCTCGACGAGGCGGCGCGCGTACGCCTCACCCTCGTCGCGGAGCGGGTCGTACTCGGAGGTCACGATGAAGGCGGGCGGCAGTCCGGTCAGGTCCTCGGCGAGCAGCGGCGAGGCGTACGGGTCGACCCTGCGTCGCGGGTCCGTGCCCAGGTACCAGTCGCCCATCCGGTCCAGGTCGGCCTTGCCCATGCCGTACCCCTGGCCCAGTTCGGTCCGGGAGGGCAGGGTGCCGCGCGCGTCGGTCAGCGGGATCTCCAGGAGCTGGAACCGGATGGCCGGACCGCCGCGGTCCCGGCTGACCAGGCAGAGGACGGCGGCGAGGTTGCCGCCGGCGCTCGCCCCGCCGACCGTCAGCCGGCCGGCGTCGGCGCCGAGTTCGGCGGCGTGGTCCCGGCACCAGAGCAACGCGGCGTAACTGTCCTCGACCGCCGTGGGGTAAGGGCACTCCGGCGCCAGCCGGTAGGCCACCGACACGATCACGCAGCCGGAGTCCCGCGCCCGGAACCGCAGTTCGTCGTCCACCATGGCCAGCGTGCCCAGGCAGAACCCGCCGCCGTGCAGATACAGATGCAGCGGCTTGGGCCCCTCGCCCTCGGGTGTGTAGACGCGGACGGTGACCGTGCCGCCCGCGACGGGAATCTCCCGGTCGGTCACCGAGGACAGCTCCGGACCTGGCTCGACGACACCGTCGAAGCCCATGGCGGCGCCCCACGCGCGCAACTGTTCGACCGTCAGATCCGGGTCGTGGGGCGGCAGCTGGCTGAGGTAGCACTCCAGGGCGGGGAGCAGCGGCATCCGGGTCTCCTTGGGTCGGCGGGGCGGGGGCATCGGCGAGGCTGCGGGGCAGTGTTGTCAGAGATATCGGTGGTAACGGTGATTCCGACGAGACGCGGTATCGGCGGCGGGACGGGCGGTCAGCCGGTGGTGCGCAAGGCCGCGTCCAGGGCCGCGAAGAGGTCGGCGGTGCGCGCCGCCCGGGTCTCCGGGAGCGCCACCGTGTGCGTCGCCGGGTAGCGCCGCACGGTCGCGGCCACCCCGGCCCGCGCCAGGCGCAGCCCGTACAGCTCGGCGGGGTCGCGGAGCGGATCGTGGCTTCCGGTGCCGATGAAGGCATCGGGCAGGCCCGACAGATCCTCGGCGTGGACCGGCGAGACCAGCGGATCGCGGCGGTCCTGCCAGAGCGCGAGGTACAGGTCGATGCAGCGGCGGAACTCGTCCCGGAACCCGCCGGGTTCGGACTGCAGGTGCACGCTGAGGTCGAGGGCGGGTGCCAGCAGCGCCTGGAAGCGGATCGACGGGGCGGCCCGGTCGCGGGCCAGCAGGCAGACCGCCGCCGCGATGGTGCCGCCGGCGCTGACACCGGACACCGCGATCCGGCCGGGGTCGACGCCGAACTCGGCCGCGTGCCCGGCCAGCCAGCGCACGGCGGCGTAACCGTCCTCCACCGGCTGCGGGAACTTGTGCTCGGGCGCGAGCCGGTAGTCCACGTTGACGACGACGGCGGTGAGCCGCGCCGAGAGCCGGGCGCACAGCGCACCGTCGAGCCGCCGGAGCACCGCGCCGTCGCCCGTCCAGAAGCCACCGCCGTGGAAGTGCACCACCGCCGGGAACGGGCCATTCCCGCGCGGGAGGTGGAGCTGCGCGGAGATGGTGCCGCCGGCCACCTCGATGGTGACCTCCCTGACGTCCGCGGCCGCGGCCTCCGCGCCGTCCGCCGGGTCGGCGACGGGCGGCGCGGCCTTCGCCAGGGCGTCGGCGCCGTCCAGGACGCGCCGGTTGTGCACCGCGCGCAGCTCCGCGACCCGGGCCGCCCAGCCGGTCCGGTCGGCGGCGGGCTCCAGCCACGGCTCCGGCCATCCGAGATCGGCGCGGGGCACGAGCCGGGCGACCTGTTCGGCGAGGGCTTCGAGTGCGGGATCCATGGCGGGGTCCTTCCGGAGCGGAGGCGATCGGCGGACGGCGGCGGCAGCGGTCAGGTCGTCCGGCGCCCGACCGGTTCGGCGCGGAGTACGGTCTCCCGCGCCGTCGGAGCGTGGGCGAGTCCGGTCAACAGCAGTTGTACGGCCAGGTGCCCGCATTCCTCCAGGGGCCGGCGTACGGTCGTCGGCTCCGGGGCCCCGGCGGATGCGCCGGAGGGCCGTCGCCGGAAGGACCCGTACGACCGGAAGGACCCGCGAGACGGGCAGGACCCGTGCGACCGGAACGGGGCGATACCGCTCACCCGCTCCCCGCATTTCCGGGCCAGGCTGACGGCGGCGACGTTCGGTACGGAGCCCGGTTCGCCGATGCCGCGCCCCGCGGCAGGCACGGCGGTGGTCACTCGCGGTCGCGGTCACCAGGAACGGCGAAGGCCGGGGGCCGATCGCCCCCGGCCGTACCCGGTCTCCAGCCGTACGCGGCCCCCGCCCCTCGGCCGCGCGGGCCCCTCAGCCGAACTGCACCGACCGCTTGGCCAGCCCCATCCAGAATCCGTCGATCACGCTGCGCCCGCTGTCCAGTTGCCCCTGGGCGTCCGCGGCCCCCAGGGTCACGAACAGCGGCGCGAAGTGCTCGGTGCGCGGATGCGCCAGCAGGCCGGCCGGGGCGCGGTGTGCGAAGTCGAAGAGGGCGTCGAGGTCCTGCGCCTCCAGCGCCCGCCGCCCCCAGTCGTCGAACTCCGCCGACCAGGACGGCGGACCGTCCGCGAGCTGCCGCAGCGCCGCCAGGTTGTGCGTGAAGAAGCCGCTGCCGACGATCAGTACGCCCTCCTCGCGCAGCGGGGCGAGCTTGCGGCCGATCTCGAAGAGCCGGCGCGGGTCGAGGGTCGGCAGCGAGACCTGGAGTACGGGGATGTCGGCGGCCGGGAACATCTCGACGAGCGGTACGTACGCACCGTGGTCGAGCCCGCGGTCCGGGATGTCCTGGACGGGCGTGCCGGCCGTACGCAGCGTCTTGCGGATCCGCTCGGCGAGCAACGGCGCGCCCGGGGCCGCGTAGCGCACCTGGGAGTAGCGCTCGGGGAAGCCCCAGAAGTCGTGAACGAGCGGCACCGTCTCGGTGGCACCGAGGGCGAGCGGGGCCTCCTCCCAGTGGGCGGAGACGATCAGCACGGCCCGGGGGCGCGGCAGCCCGGCGGACCAGTCGGCCAGTTGGCCGGGCCATACCGGGTCGTCGGCGAGCGGCGGCGCGCCGTGGCTGAGATAGAGGGCCGGCATCACGGACATCACAACTCCACAGCCTCTTGCGTGACATGGTCGATGAACTTTAAAGTTCAAGCTCTTGCCATTTCACAATAACCCTGCATTGTTAAAACTTCAAGAAACACTGGAACGGTGAGAGACTGGATGGTATGAGCAACGAAGCCGCAGCCGAGCCGCGCTGGCTCAGCGACGAGGAGCAGAACGCCTGGCAGTCCTATCTGCACGCCACCACGCTCCTGGAGGACCACCTCGACCGCCAGCTCCAGCGCGACGCCGGGATGCCGCACGTCTACTACGGCCTCCTCGTCGAGCTCTCCCGCGCCCCCCGGCGCCGGATGCGAATGACGGACCTGGCCCAGAACGCCAAGATCACCCGCTCCCGGCTCTCGCACGCCGTCGCCCGCCTGGAGAAGAACGGCTGGGTGCGCCGCGAGAACTGCCCCTCCGACAAGCGGGGCCAGAACGCCGTCCTCACGGACGACGGGATGCGCATGCTGGAGAAGTCCGCCCCCGGCCATGTCGCCGCCGTCCGGGCCGCCATATTCGACCGGCTCACCCCCGAGCAGGTCGGCCAGCTCGCCGAGATCTGCCAGGTGATGGCCGAGGGACTCCAGCCGAAAGGCGCCGACCTCCCCTGGCTCCGCTGATCGGGCGGAGGGACGGGGAGGCCGGCGCCTCGTGCGGTACGGGCGCTCCGCCCGTACCGGTCAGTGCACCATGACCGGGATCTGCGCGTCGGCGTTCCCGTCCGCGCCCGCGTCCTTGCCGTCGCCGGACGAGGCCGCCGGTGAACCGCCGCCCTGGTGACCGGTGTTGATGAGGGTGAAGGCGATCACCGCCGCGAGGACGAGGATGCCGACCGCCCACCAGATGGCGCTGGCGTAGCCGTGCACCATCGACTGGAGCTTGAGCAGGTCGGCCGAGCGGGCGCCGGCCGCGTGCGAGGCGGCGTACGCGGTGGTGGCGCTGGCCGCGATGGTGTTCAGCAGGGCCGTACCGATCGCGCCGCCCACCTGCTGCGAGGTGTTGACCATCGCGGAGGCGACTCCCGCGTCACGCGGCTGGACACCGTGCGTGGCCAGCGACATGGCCGGCATGAACGCGGTACCCATACCGAGCCCCAGCAGCAGGAAGCCGGGCAGGATCAGCGCCGGGTAGGACGTGTCCAGGTCGATCCCGGTGAGCAGCAGCATGCCGAGCGCGGCGACCAGGAAGCCGGGCGCCATCAGCAGCCGCGGCCGGACGCGGGTCATCAGCCGGGCGCCGATCTGCGTGGAGCCGGTGATCATGCCCACGATCATCGGGAGGAAGGCGAGCCCGGTCACGACCGGGGTGTAGCCCTTCACGATCTGGAGGTAGTAGGTCAGGAACAGGAAGAGACCGAACATGCCGATCACGGCCAGCCCCAGCGAGGCGTAGACACCCGCGCGGTTGCGCTCGGCGACCACCCGCAGCGGCAGCAGCGGGGCCTTCACCTTGGACTCGACCAGCACGAACGCCAGCAGCAGCACGGCCGCCGCGGCGAACAGGCCGAGCGTGGGGCCCGCCACCCAGCCGTCGGACTCGGCGCGGGTGAACCCGTAGACGAGCGAGACCAGGCCGAGCGTGGCCAGGATGACACCGGGGACGTCCAGCTTGGCGGGGTTGCGGCTGCCCGCGGGCTCGCGGATGACCAGGACGGCGCCGGTCGCGGCGACCACGGCGAACGGGATGTTGACGAAGAACGTCCAGCGCCAGTTCAGGTACTCGGTCAGCACCCCGCCGAGGATCAGCCCCACGGCGCCGCCGCCACCGGCGATCGCGCCGAAGATGCCGAACGCCTTGGCCCGCTCCCTGGCCTCGGTGAAGGTCACCGCCAGCAGCGACAGCGCGGCCGGGGCCAGCAGCGCGCCGAAGACGCCCTGCAGCGCCCGCGCGCCGAGCAGCATCCCCTGGTTGGCCGCGGCCCCGCCCAGCGCGGAGGCGATCGCGAAGCCGACGAGGCCGATGGTGAAGGTGCGCTTGCGGCCCCACAGGTCGGCGAGCCGGCCGCCGAAGAGCAGCAGCCCGCCGAAGGCCAGCGCGTAGGCGGTGATGACCCACTGGCGGTTGGCGTCGGTGATGCCGAGATCGGCCTGGGCGGAGGGCAGCGCGATGTTCACGATCGTCGCGTCGAGGACGACCATCAGCTGCGCGAGGGCGATGAATATCAGCGCTTTCCAGCGCCGGGGATCGACAGTCGTGGCTGTTTCAGGCATGGCGGGATCCACCTAGTGGTGCGTATGAGGAGCGATGAGCGGAGTACGGGACGGGTGAGGTGCGTGCGTGTGGAGGTGTGCGATACGTGCGGGAGGCAGGACGGGCGGTACGGGACGGGTGACAGGAGACGGGCGGCCGGGCGTCGCCGGCCGCGCGCGGGAACGGGTTCCCGGGTTACCGGCGGCGCCTCAGGTCGCCCAGGGTGGCGGCGGTGCCGGGGAGCTCGGAGCGCGCGGGCGCCAGCAGTCCGTCCAGGAACAGCTGAAGGTGCCGGTGCACGAACTTGTCGAAGTCCAGACAGCCCCCGCCCGGCAGCGGCCGGGTGAGCTGGGTGAGCGCGACCATCAGGTCACCGACGGCGATGTCGGTGCGCAGTTGGCCGCTGTCGCGCGCGGCGGCCATGACGGCCTCGACGGCCGCCTCCAGCCGTTCGCGCGCCGCGAGCAGATCGGGATGGGCCGGGTCGATGCTCTCCGAGAGCAGCGGGCACAGGGCACCGATCCGCTCTTCCACGGCGGCGTGGACGAAGCGCGTCAGCGCTCGGAAGGCATCGGGCTCCTCGGCGAGGGCACTCTCCGCGCAGACCGCGGTACGGGACATGACGGAGAGCGTGACGTGGTGGATCAACTCCAGGCGATCCGCGAAGTGACGGTAGAGCGTCGCGTTGCCGACACCCGCGCGTCGGGCGATCTCGTCGAGCGGGACCTCGGCCCCGAACTCGACCATCGTCTCGCGGGCGGCCGCGATGATCCGTTCCCGGTTGCGCAGGGCATCGGCCCGCAGCCTGGGCTGCTCGGTCTTCGCACGGCGCTCGGTGGCGGTCACGGCGGCACACTCTCCTCTCATCGCTTCGGGGACACCTGTCGGTCCCGGGTCCGCGCCAAAGGGGGAGACCTTCCCCGTTTCACGCGAACGTCTGGTTAAACGGGGAGGCGGTCCCCGGATATTTCACACCAGGACGTGACCTGCACCACTCCCACACCACGCGCCACCCCCTCCGGCACGCCCACCGCCCCACCCCGCCCCACCACCACCTTGGTACTTTGTCGCACATGCCCCGAAGGTCCTGGCCCGCCGCCCTCCGCACCGCCGGGGCCGCCACCTGGACCCGCATCCGGGCCTACGTCCGCCGCGCTCCCGGCACCTACATCTGGCTGGCGCTGCTGCTCCTGACGTCGATGGTCGTGCGCCATCTGCCGCCCGATGTCGTCGACCGCTTCCTGCAACGCCGCTCGACCAACATCCACAACCTGGTGCGCTCCCCCGGCCGGGTGCTGCTGACCAGCGCCCTGTGGCTCGACGGCGGCGGCTGGCCCTACTACGCCCTGCTCTACAACGTCTTCCACGTCCCCGCGGAACGCTGGCTGGGCACCAGGCGCTGGCTGGCCGTCCTGCTCACCGCGCACATCGGCGCGACCTACCTCAGCGAAGGCGTCCTGGCGCTCGCCATCCACACCGGCGCCGCATCCCGCTCCGCGGTCAACACCCTTGACGTGGGCGTCAGTTACGCCCTCGCCGGGATCGTCGCCGTCCTCACCTACCGCATCGCCAGCCCCTGGCGCTATCTCTACCTGCTGGGCGTCCTGGCCTTCTACGCCGCCCCGCTGCTCAGCGGCCGCACCTTCACCGACGTCGGCCACTTCGCCTCCGTACTGATCGGGCTCGCCTGCTACCCGTTCGTCCACGACCGCCCGGACGAGTGGAGCCCGATAGCCCCGCTGCACACCCGGCCACCGGTCCGGCACGCCTGACGGCCGGGGCGCCCGCCAGGGGGGGCATGCCTCCAGATGACCTAATTCCGCGCGCGGGCGATCATCCGCCGACACAGGGTGATCGATATGAAGCACAAGATATCCGCGGCGCTGGCCGCCGGTGCGGCGTCCGCCGCGGCCGCCGCCCTGGCGCTGGGCGCACCGCCCAGCGCCGAGGCGATACCCCCGGCGGACACCGCCCCGCCGAGCGGACCGTGCGCCCTGCGCGGCATCCAGGACAACGTCGCCGAGTCCGCGGCCACCCCCGCCGGCTACGCCCCCTCGCACGGCACGGTACGGGCGCTCACCCTCTTCATAGACTTCCCGGACGCCCCCGCCACGCTCACCCCGAGCGCCCGCTTCGCCGAGTTCTTCCCGGCCGCGGCGGACTTCTTCCACGCCAGCTCGTACCACCGGCTCGTCTACCGCGCCACGCCCCTCCTGAAGTGGATCCGCATGTCCCGGCCGTTCGCGGCGTACGGCATAGGGCGCGGCGCCGACTTCGACCCGGCGTCGGACACCGGCTACCACGCCCTCTCCCGGGAGATCGTGCGCGCCGTGGAGGGCTCGGTCGACCTGCGCGCGTACGACGTCGTCAACATCCTGGCCACGCCCAACGCGGGCCCGCCCGCGGACCGTACGGTCCTGTCGGTCACCTTCAGCGGCGGCGACATGGGCCTGCGGACGGCCGCCGGCGCGCCCTTCCGGAACGCGACGTTCATCTGGAGCCGGCAGGCCGGGAAGAACGCCTTCCGGGTCCTCAACCACGAGAACGCCCACTCCTTCGGCCTCCCCGACCTCTACCACACGGACGGCCGCAACGCCGCGCCCCTGGTCGGCCACTGGGACCCGATGGACGAGGACTGGGGGCCGAGCAACGACTTCCTCGGCTGGCACAAGTGGAAGCTCGGCTGGCTGGCCGCCGGCCAGGTGCACTGCGCGCCGCCGCGCGGGACACCCGCGGAGCACACCCTCACCCCGATCTCCACCCCCGGCGGCACCAAGATCGTCGTGATCCCGACCGGCGCCCACACCGCCCTCGTCGCGGAGGCCCGGGTCCGCGGCCCGCTCGACCCAACGGTCTGCCGCCCCGGCATCCTGCTCTACCGCGTCGCCACCGACGTCCCCTCGGGCCACGGCCCGCTCCGCATCGTGGACGCCACCCCGCACAGCGGCGGCTGCTTCACCGGGGACAAATACGTCGACCGCGAGCTGACCGACGCCACCTTCCGGCCCGGCGCCACCTACGCCGACCGCCGCAGCGGCGCCGCCGTCACCGTCCTCGCCGAGAACCGCGACGGCACCTACCGAATACGGGTGACCCCGGCGCGCGGCTGAGGCGGGCCGGGGTGCAGCTGCGTACCAACGGGCTACGGACTACGGGCGCGGGATGTTCCGCAGGTTGCTGCGCGCGAGATCGAGCATCCGGCCCACCCCGCCGCCCAGGGCGATCTTGCCGGTGGCCAGGGCGAAGCCCTTGAGCTGCGCGGCGGTGATCTTCGGGGGCACGGAGAGCGCGTTCGGATCGGTGACCACCTCGACCAGGGCCGGGCCCGGCGCGCCCAGGCTCCGCGTCAGCGCGCCCCGCAGCTCCGCCGGATCGGTGACGCGTACCGAGGCGATCCCCAGCGCCGCGGCGACCGCCGAGAAGTCCACCGGCAGGTGATCGGTCTCGAAGTCGGGGATGCCGTCGACCAGCATCTCCAGCTTCACCATGCCCAGCGAGGCGTTGTTGAACAGCACGATCTTCACCGGGAGTTGATGCAGCCGCACGGTCAGCAGCTCGCCCATCAGCATGGCGAGGCCGCCGTCGCCCGACATCGAGACCACCTGCCGTCCGGGCTGCGAGCGGGCCGCCCCGATCGCCTGCGGCAGCGCGTTGGCCATGGTGCCGTGGCGCCACGAACCGAGCACCCGGCGCCGCCCGTTGGGGGTGAGATAGCGCGCCGCCCAGACGTTGCACATCCCGGTGTCCACGGTGAACACCGCGTCGTCGGCGGCGAGTTCGTCGAGCAGCGAGGCGGCGTACTCGGGGTGGACGGGGGTGTGGCGCTCGATGTCGTGGGTGTAGGCGGCGACCGCGTGCTCCAGGGCCCTGGTGTGGCGGTGCAGCATCCTGTCGAGGAACCGGCGGTCCGTCCGGCGCTCCAGGAGGAGCAGCAGCGCGCGGATCGTCTCGCGTACGTCACCGTGCACGGCGAGATCGACGGGCGTGCGGTGCCCGAACTTCATCGGGTCGTGGTCGATCTGCGCGGTCTTCCCGCCGGGCAGGAAGTCGTCGTACGGGAAGTCGGTCCCCAGCAGGATCAGCAGATCCGCCTCGTGCGTCGCCTCGTAGCACGCGCCGTAGCCGAGCAGTCCGCTCATGCCCACGTCGTACGGGTTGTCGTACTGGATCCACTCCTTGCCGCCCAGCGCATGGCCGACCGGGGCCTGGAGCTGCCCGGCGAGCCGCATCACCTCGTCGTGCGCGCCCCGCTGCCCGCTGCCCGCTGCCCGCGAAGAGCGTGACGGTACGGGCCTGGTTGACGGCCTCGGCGAGCGCGGTGAGCTGCGCCTGCGGGGGCACCGACGCCGCCCGCTCGTAAACGGGCCGACCGTACGAGCGCGGGCCGGCCGCGGCGGCGCCCGCGATGTCACCGGGCAGGATCAGCACGGCGACGCCGGACCGGCCGATCGCGTGCTGCATCGCGATGTGCAGCAGCCGCCCGGCGTGCTCCGGGCTGTTGGCCAGCTCGCAGTAGTGGCTGCACTCCGCGAACAGCTGCTCCGGGTGGGTCTCCTGGAAGTAGCCGGTGCCTATCTGGCGCGAGGGGATGTGCGAGGCGATGGCCAGCACCTTCGCACCGTTGCGGTGAGCGTCGTACAGGCCCTGGACGAGGTGGGTGTTGCCGGGGCCGCAGCTGGCGGCGCAGACCGCCAGCCGCCCGGTCAGCTGGGATTCGGCGCCCGCCGCGAAGGCCGCGGCCTCCTCGTTGTGGACGTGCACCCACTCGATGCCCTCGGTGCGGCGTACGGCGTCGACGACGGGGTTGAGGCTGTCCCCGACGAGTCCGTAGATGTGGCGGACGCCCGCCTCGCGCAGGGTGGTCACCAGGTGTTCGGCGACGGTCCGGTTCATGTCTTCCTGTCCTTCCGCGGTGGCCCGGACCGGCTCGGTGGAGCCGGTCCGGCGCAGCGGGGCTCGGTGGAGCGGCGCTGGGTGGAACGGGGCTGGGTGCGAGCGGGGCCGCGTGCGACGGCGCTCAGTGCAGCAGGCCGGCCTTGCGCGCGTCGTGGCGCAGCCGGTCGCGGTGGTCCGGGTGGGCGATGGCGATCAGCGCCCGTGCGCGCTCGCCGAGGCTCTTGCCGCGCAGTGCGGCGACGCCGTACTCGGTGACGATGTTGTCGACGGTGTTCTTGAGGGTGGTGACCACGCTGCCCGGGGTGAGCGAGGCATTGATCCGGCTCACCCCCTTGCCGGTGGCCGCGTGCAGCACCAGGAAGCCCTGGCCGCCGGCCGAGTACATCGCACCCCTGGCGAAGTCGGCCTGGCCGCCGGAGGAGGACCAGTACCGTCCGGCGATGGTCTCGCTGGCGGCCTGCCCCAGGAGATCGACCTCGCTCGTCGCGTTGATCGACACGAAGCGGGGCTCGCGGGCCACCCGGCGCGGGTCGTTGACCCGGTCCACCGGCAGCAGGCAGACCGCGCTGTTGTCGTCCAGCCAGCGCAGCAGCCGCCGGGAGCCGACGCAGAACGTGGCCACATGCTGATTGCGGTGGTGCACCTTGCGCGCCCCGGTGATCACGCCCCGGTCGACCAGGTTCATGATCCCGTCGGAGAGCGCCTCGGTGTGCACCCCCAGATCGCGGTGTCCGGTCAGGGACGCCAGCAGCGCGTCGGGGATGCGGCCGACCCCGACCTGGAGGCAGGAACCGTCGCCGATGCGCTCGGCGATCAGGCCCGCGATGGTGCGGTCGCGCGCGTCCGGCTCCGGCGGCGCGGTCTCGGGCAGTTCTCGGTCGGCACGGCACCAGCCCAGCACCTGGCTGATGTGCACCTGGTTCTGCCCGAAGGTACGCGGCATGTGCGCGTTGGCCTCCAGGAAGAACGGGGCCTCGCCGATGAACGCCGCGGTGTAGTCGGCGTTCGTACCGAGGCTGAAGTAGCCGTGTTCGTCGGGCAGGCTCGCGCCCGCCAGGACGATGGGCCGCTCGGTGGTCAGCCGCAGCACCCGCGGCATCTCGCTGAAGTGATTGGGCACCAGCTCACAGGTGCCCCGCCAGTACGCCGCGCGGGAGCCGGGGCCGAGGAAGTAGTCCACATGCCGCAGGCGGTCGCCGTACTCGCCGCGTATGTAGGCGCGTTCGGCCACCGGGTCCATCCGGTGCACCCGTACGCCGGAGAGTTCGCCGGCATGGGCCTCCAGGGTGTCCAGGAGGGTCACCGGCTCACCGAGCTGGATGGGGACGATCAGGTCGGCCCCGGGCCGCAGGTGGGCGAGGAGGTCTTCCGGGCGGCCCGGTCCGTCCGTGGTGGTCATGCCTGCCGTCCGTTCGCCGAGGTCCGCCGTGCCGAGGTCCGCCGTGGAGGTGCCCGCCATGGAGGCGTCGGCCATGGAATTGCCCACCGTGGGGGTGCCCACCGTAGGGGTGCCCGCGCCCGCCGGTCCGCTCATGCCCCGCTCCCCAGCAGCCGCCGGGCGAGTTCGACGCGCGGCCGGTCGATCATCTGGCCGTCCACGCGGATCGCGGAGCCGCCCGCTTCGCGCACCGCGGTCAGCACGCGCTCGGCCCAGTCCCGTTCCTGTGCTGTGGGCCCGAACGCCGCGTTGATGCCGTCGATCTGCGCCGGATGGATGGCGAGCTTGCCGCCGAAGCCCATCCCGCGCGCGGCCCGCGCGTCGGCGGCGAGCACGTCGGGGGCGTCCAGCCGGGTGGTCACACCGTCCAGGGGCGCCGCGATACCGGCCACCCGCGAGGCCAGCACCAGCCGGGAACGCGCGTACCGCAGGGGCTCCGGTTCGTCCCGCGCGCCCACGTCCAGCGCGAAGTCCACCGAACCGAACGCCAGCCGGTGCACACCGGGCACCCTGGCCAAGGCGGTGGCCTGGTGCACCCCGAGCGCCGTCTCGACCAGGGCGATCACCCGGGCGTGCCGGGGCAGCGCCGCGATCAGCGCGTGGAGCTGGTCGACCTGCTCGCTCTTGGGCAGCACCACCCCGCGCAGTCCGGGTGCCTCGGCGACCGCCGCCACATCGGCGGCGTACTGCGCGGTGTCCGCCCCGTTGATCCGTACGTAGGCGAAACCGCCTCCCCGGCCCGGTCCTTGCCCTTGCGGCTGCCCTTGCCGCGGCCCCGGGGCGAGCCGGCGGGCGACCTCGCGGCGGGCGGCGTCCTTGTGTTCCGGGGCCACCGCGTCCTCCAGGTCGCAGATCACCTCGTCGGCACCGCAGGCGGCCGCCTTGGCGAACCGTTCGGGCCGGTCGCCGGGCACGAAGAGCCAGGAACGCTCCCGCCCCGCGGCGCTCATGACAGCGCCTTACGGGAGCGCTCGTCCCACACCGGGCGGACGTCGGCGAAGCGGGGGCCGTGGCCGCGCCGGTAGACGAGCAGGGTGCGCTCGAAGACGATCACAATCTCACCGCGCTGGTTGAACCCCACGGTCCGCACCGTCACGACACCCACCTCGGGGCGGGACGTCGAGCGGCGCGCCAGCAGCACCTCGGACTGCGAATAGAGGGTGTCGCCCTCGAAGACCGGATGCGGCAGCCGCACCTTGTCCCAGCCGAGGTTGGCCATCACATGCTGGGAGATATCGGTGACGCTCTGGCCCGTCACCAGCGCGAGGGTGAAGGTGGAGTCGACGAGCGGTTTCCCGAATTCGGTCTGCGCCGCGTAATACGCGTCGAAATGCAGCGGCGCGGTGTTCTGGGTGAGCAGCGTCAGCCAAATGTTGTCGGTCGTGGTGACCGTACGGCCGAGCGGATGCCGATAGACATCACCGACGGTGAAATCCTCGAAATAACGCCCCTGCCAGGAGAGCACCGGCTCGGCGCCCGCCGGTTCGGCAGGCGTCCCGGTACGCCCCCGCTGAGCACCGCCGGGAACTCCCCTTTCGTCAACTCCCCCCTCCTGCACGTCACTGACTGCACTCTCACAAACTTCACGTTCTTGCTGGTCGGACACTGTGGTCAGCCTCCTGAACCGGCCCCGGGTGGCTCCCGGCGCCTGTGCCATAAAGACTCTTACGCACCTGCCCGTTTGAAAAATGACTCCCGCGTACCGAGTTCATTCACATGACGCATAATTGGCCGATGAACGTCGCTGAGCTGCGCTGGTTTCTCGTCCTGGCCGATACGGAGCACGTCACCGACGCGGCCGCGATGCTGCACATCACACAGCCCACGCTCTCCCGCGCTCTGCACCGCCTGGAAAAGGAACTGGGTACGCCGCTCTTCGACCGCGACCGCCACCGGCTCCACCTCAACCCGCGCGGCGAGGTCTTCCAGCAGCACGTCCGGCGCGCCCTCCAGGAGATCTCCACCGCCGAGGACCGGATCGCGACCATGCTCGATCCCCAGCAGGGCACCATCTCGCTGGCCTTCCCGCACTCCTTCGGCCGCTGGCTGATCCCCGAACTCATCAGCGCCTACCGGCAGCAGGCGCCGACCGCGCAGTTCCTGCTGCACTCCGACGCGGCCGACGCGGTGGTCCAAAGCCTGCGCGACGGCGGATCGGACCTGATCATCACCAGCCCGGAGCCGGCCGATCCGGACCTCGCCTGGCACCCGCTGTGCGAGGAGCGCCTCTGGCTCGCGGTCCCGGCGGCGCACCCCCTGGCCGGACGCGAGGAGGTGTCCATAGCCGACGCCGCGGCCGAGCAATTCATCACGCTCAGGCCGGAGTTCGGCCTCCGCCAGACCACCGACCTGCTGTTCTCCCGGGCCGGCCACACCCCCGCCATCACCATGGAGGCCACCGAGATCGCCACCATCAGGGGCCTGGTCGCCTCCGGCCTGGGCGTGTCCGTCCTCCCCCGCGACCCCGGCACCGCCGAACCCGAGGGCCTCACCCTCGTCCCCCTGACGGACGCCGACGCCCACCGCACCATCGGCACCGCCTGGCACCGCACCCGCCCCACCACCCCCGCCGTCCGCAACTTCCGGGCCTTCATCGCCGAACGGACGGTGTGGCAGCGGTAGTTGACCGTACGGCGGAGCGGGAGTTGCCCGTACGGCGGAGGCGAAGGCGCGGGCGGCATTCCGGCTAGCGGCGTGCCGGTGAGCGGCGAGACGCTGAAGCGCCGGGCCGCCCGGTTCCCCTCGGCGCGAGGCCGCTACCTGGAGCGGCGTCGGTGCAGGAACCAGCCGAACGCCAGCGCCACCACCGCGGTGATCGCGAGCACCAGCCACAGCGGCGCCCACACCGTCGGCACCCACAGCCGGATCCGCACCGACTGGGTATTGCCCGCGATGAACCACACCCCGGCCACCGCCAGCACCACCAGCCCCACGGCCCTGCTGGTGATCGCCACGCCCTTCACACTGACCCACGGACTCGCCGACCGGTCACTCCTGGCCGACCGACCACTCTTGCCTGCCATACCTCCATCGTGCCCCCGGCACCCGCGGCCCGCACGCCGACCCGACTCCGATAGCGGACATACCGCCCCCGCCTCCAATGGCGGACATACCATCGGCAAGCGCTCGCCGACGCACCGCACACCTGATAGGTCTGGCTTGTCCGCTTCTGTCGAGTGATTCCCCGCACGGGAGGCGACGGTGCACGACTACCCCTTGCTCAGCCTGACCTGGACCCTGCTGGAGTTCTTCCTGCTGATCCTCTGGTTCTTCCTCCTCTTCAAGGTCCTCAGCGATCTCTTCCGCAGCCACGACATGAACGGGTGGGCCAAAGCCGGGTGGATCATCCTGGTCATCGTGCTGCCCCTCGTGGGCGTCCTGCTCTACGTGATCTTCCGCGGGAAGTCGATGGCCGCACGCGAGCGGGAACAGGCACGGCAAGCCGACGCGGCCGTCAAGCAGTACATCCGCGAGGCCGTCGCACCGTCCGCGGGCGGCCCGGTCTCCCACGCCGACGAACTGGCCAAACTCGCCGACCTCAAGGCCGGCGGCGCGATCAGCGAGGAGGAGTACCAGAAGGCCAAGGACAAACTCCTGTCCTGAGGCGGGAGCGGGGGCCTGTCCTGTACGGGAGCGGACGAGGCGGTGGGCGCGTCCCTGGCCGGCCCGCGGGCCGCCGGGACGCTGCGGGAGGAGGGCTTCACCGGCTCCCTCACCCTCATCTGCGACGAGCCGTCGGTCTCGGAGCCGATGGTCGCAGCGGCCAGGACGGCTGCGGCGGCGACTGCGCAGCCGCTGGACGATCCGCAGGGGCTCCGGTCGAGTACGTAAGGGTTACGGATCTGGCCGCCAGTGGCACTCCATAGCGGCGCGGGAAGGAAGCCCCCGCGTCCGCACAAAAGAGCCGATGAACGGCGTCTTTTCCGAACGACAGGGATGGCTCCCCGTTCGGGAGGGGTGCGGACCACACCTCCTGAGGTGGTGTCCGGTTTCCGCAGCACGCAGGAAGAGGGGGTGTCCGGCTCGCTGCCGGACACCCCCTCCTCAGGTGCTCTCGCCGCTAAGGGTCACTTCTTGCCGCTGGTCAGCCACAGTCCCAGCGCCGATCCGACGAAGACGACGCCGGTGCCGACTCCGGCCAGGACCCTCATGGTGCCGGTGTAGTGGGCGAAGGTGCTGACGTAGACCGCCGCCACCGTGGAGACGAAGAGCAGCAGCCAGAGCACGGGCTTCATCAGGGGTTCCTCCTGTTGTGCGCCCCCGGCGGCCCGGTGGGCGGCAGGGGCGGGATCTCTTACATCGTCCACCTTCTCCCCGTGCCCCCGGTCGGCACATCGGACCGTTCCCCCGAACCGGAGGTGTAGCCCGCTACACCCGTGCGGTACGCAGGTCAGGCGTTCAGGTAGGCGAGCACCGCGAGGACCCGGCGGTGGCCGCTGTCGCTCGGCGGCAGGTTCAGCTTGGCGAGGATGCTGCCGATGTGCTTGCTGACGGAACGTTCGGTGATGAACAGGGTCGTGGCGATCGTGGGATTGTCCAGGCCCTGCGCCATCAGCCCGAGAACCTCACGTTCCCGGGGGGACAGTGCGTCGAGCGGGTCCCGGCGGCTCATCAGCTGGGAGACGACCTCGGGGTCCAGTGCCGTTCCGCCCGCAGCGACGCGTTCCAGCGCGTCCTGGAATTCCTCGATGTGCCCCACACGGTCCTTGAGCAGGTAGCCGATCCCCGAGGCGCCCTGTCCGAGCAGTTCGGCGGCGTAGCTCTCCTCGACGTACTGGGAGAGCACCAGGAGCGGCTGGCCAGGAATGATTTTCCGGGCCTCGATGGCGGCTCGCAGCCCCTCGTCGCGGAAGCCGGGTGGCAGCCGGACGTCCAGGACGGCCACGTCCGGCCGGTGTTCGAGCAGGGTGGGGACAATCTCGGGCCCGCTTCCCACGACGGCCACGATCTCGTGCCCGACATCCTCCAGGAGCAGAATCAGGCCCTCGCGGAGAAGGACGTTGTCCTCCGCGATCACGATCCGCACGGCAGCACCACCTCAATCGTCGTTCCGGAACCGACGGGGCTGTCGATCCTCGTCGTACCGTCCAGGGCGGCGACCCGTCGGCGTACCCCGGCGAGTCCGCTGCCGGAGGCGGAGCCGGGTGCGGCCCCGCCGCACCCGTCGTCCCGCACGACGACGCGCAGCGTGGGCCCGTCGTACCGGAGCGACACCTGGGCACGGCTCGCGTCGCTGTGCCGGGCGATGTTGGTCAGCGCCTCGGCGACCACGAAGTAGGCGGCTGCCTCGACGGCGGCCGGGGGGCGGTGGTCGGTCTCGGGCAGATCCAGGGTGGTGGGGATCGGCCGGCCTGCGGCCAGGGAGCGGATGGCTCCGTTCAGTCCCCGGTCGGAAAGGATCGGCGGGTGGATACCTCGGATGACGGTGCGCAGCTGGACAAGTGCTTCGTCCACGGTGGTCCTGGCGTCGAGCACCATTCTCCTGGAACTCTGCGGGTCCTTGTCGAACCGGCGCTCGGCCAGGGCCAGGCGCATGGCCACCGCCACCAGTTGCGCCTGGGTGCCGTCGTGGAGGTCGCGTTCGATCCGTCGGAGTTCCGCCTCGTGGGCCTGGAGGGCTCCCGCGCGCGAGGCGGTCAGTTCCTCGATCCGCCGGCCGGCGCCGGTCCACGTGCCGAGCATGATCTCGGCGATCCGCGTCTCCAGCTTCACCGCGGCGGGGGCCAGCCACAAGAAGAGGGCGGCGAAGAGCCAGACACACACCGCGGACAGGACGATCGCCTGCATCCAGGTGGTGAGGGGGGCCGCGAGGAGGGTGAGGGTTCCGCCGGGAACGGTCCACCACCACAGCGGGATGGAGAGTGTCAGCAGCAGACTGAGCAGCACTCCCAGGACGAGGACGGGAAGGACGAGCCCCACGGTGCCGTGAACCAGCATCCATGCCACGTCCTTGCGGGTACCCGGAAACCGCAGCAGTTGCAGCGTCCGCTGGTAGGCGTTGCCTTCGGGCGTCGGGTAGGGCCGGCGCACGGGGCGGCCGAGAACGCGTTCGGCGCGGCGGCGTTCGGCATCGGTCAAGGCGCGCAACGGCCGCACCGCCCACGGCAGGACCGGGGCGAAGATCAACGAGAAGCAGACAAGCGGCAACAGAACGTAACCGGCCAGCGAAGGCAGAGCGGTGGTGAGCCCACCCAGCAGATACCTCGCGGATCGCAGGCTGTGGAGTGCCCTTGCCTTCAGGTCCATGGATAAGGACGGTACGTCACGGGTGTTCCTCTGTCATAAGTGCGCGCTACACCTGGCAGGTGGAGCCCGCTACACCCCCGGTTCGGGAGAGGGACCGCTGCCGTCCGCTCGGCTTGCGCGATTACGTTCGGTACCCGTTCTGACCGATCGAGGAACCGAAGGACCCATCATGCAACCGATGACGACCCGGGCCACGCCGTTCGCCGTGTCCCTGGAGGAGGTCTCCCAGTCCTATGGCGAGGTGACCGCGTTGGACGGGGTCAGCCGGGAGTTCCGCAAGGGCAGTCTCACCGCGATCATGGGTCCGTCCGGATCGGGCAAGAGCACCTTCCTGCACTGCGCCTCCGGTCTCGACCGGCCCAGCGGCGGAACGGTACGGCTCGGTGATCTGGACATGGGAGGGCTCAGCGAGACGGAGCTGACCCGGCTGCGCCGCGAACGGATCGGGTTCGTCTTCCAGGGCTACAACCTCATGCCCTCGATGGACGTCGAGCGCAACATCACCCTCCCGCTGTCCCTCGGCGGCCGCCGGGCGGACAGGCGCTGGCTGGACGAAGTCGTCCACCGCGTGGGGATGGCCGGCCACCTGGACCGGCTCCCGGCACGTCTGTCCGGCGGCCAGCAGCAGCGTGTGGCGGTCGCCCGAGCGCTCGTCACCCGCCCGGAGATCGTCTTCGCCGACGAGCCGACGGCCGCGCTGGATCCGAGGTCGGCCGAGCACGTCCTGAAGCTGCTGCGTGACGCGGTCGACGAGATGGGGCAGACGGTCGTGCTGGTCACCCACGACCCGGTGGCCGCGGCCTGGGCCGACAGTGTCGTCTTCCTGAGCGAGGGCAGGATCGTCGACGAGCTGACGGCTCCCTCCGCCGCAACCGTCCTGGCCCACTGGGGGACGCTGTGAGGCGCGGTATCGCCGCCGGAGTGGCGGTGGCACTGGTGTGCGCGGCCATGTTGACGGGCGCGTTCGGGGTCCTGCTGGAGTCCGCACTACGGGCGCACGGATCGGCCGACCGCTATGAGCACGCCGTGGCCGTCGTCGCCGCGAGCCAGCGCGTCGAGGTCGTCAAGGACGACCAGACCGATGTCCGGCCGCTGGTGGAACGGGCCCGGGTACCGGTATCGGTGGCGGACCGGGTACGCACGGCACCGGGGGTCACCGAGGTGGTCGCGGACGTCTCCCTGCCGGTGGTCACCGCGGACGGGGCCGTGCGGACCGGCCGCGGCTGGGACGCGACCGCGCTCACCGAGGTCGAACTGCGTGCCGGCCGGGCCCCGCAGGCGGAACACGAAGTCGCGGTGGACTCCGGCAGCGGCCGGGCCGTCGGGGACACCGTCCGTCTCCAGGTCGGCGGCAAGGCGCCGGAAACCTACCGCGTCACCGGTCTGGTGGCCGACGGGTCCGGCGCAGGCCGCGATGTCTGGTTCGGCCAGCACACGGCACAGGTCCTCAGCGGCCGTCCCGAGCGCGCGGACGCGCTGGTCGTGCTCGGCACGAAGGAGACGTCCGCCCAGTCGCTGCGGGCAGCCGCCCCCGGTCTCGTCGTCGCGACCGGCGCGGGCCGTGGCGACGTCGAGAACCCGGAGGTGGCGGCGGCACGACTCGACCTGATCGGCGTCTGTGCGTCGATCGGCGGTGTCGCCCTCCTGGTGGTGCTGCTGATCGTGACCGGTCTCCTGGACACGTCCGTGCGGGACCGGACCCGCGAGCTCGCCGTCCTGCGCGCCATCGGTGCCACCCCCCGGCAGGTCCGCAGGGTGATCGTCCGCGAGACGCTCAAGGTCGCGGTCCCGGCGTCGCTCCTGGGCGGTCTGCTGTCGCTCGGGCTCGGCACCCTGCTGCACCGCTTCATGGCCGAGCAGGGGGTCCTGCCACAGGGGCTGGGGCTCGCTCTGGGACCGTTTCCCGTCGTCGGTGCCCTGGCGCTCACGGTGCTCACCACGGTCGGTTCCGCCTGGCTCGCGGCACGACGCGTATCCCGGATCCGGCCGGCCCAGGCCGTGAGCGAGACCTCCGCCGAACCGACTCGGCTACCGCGCTGGCGCGTGATCACCGGCCTGGTGCTCCTGGTCGTCGGTCTCGCTTCGGCCGCCACCGCGTTCGCGTTCGGCGGGCAGGTGGCGACCGCGGCCATGGGCGGACTCGTGCTCTCCCTCATCTGGGCGGCGGCCCTCCTGGGTCCCTCGATCGCCCGAGGGGGAATCGTCGTCCTCAGCCCCGTCATACGCCTCCTGTTCCCGGTCCCGGGCCGGCTCGCCACCGACACGGCCACCGCCGCGGCCGTGCGACTCGCATCGGTGATCACGCCGATCGCGCTCGCGCTCTCCTTCGGCGCCAGCCAGCTGTTCGTGCAGACCACCGCGGTCAACGCCACCCGGACGCAGGCAGCCGCGGGGCTGCACGCGGACCAGGTCCTCGTCTCGAACGGGCCGGGCGTGCCCCGGGCCATGTACCGGACGGCGGAAAGGACGGCCGGGCCGGGGACCGTGACCGCGGTGAAACGCACCACCGTGGTGATGTCGGTCGCGGCCCAGCTCCAGTCCCTGCCCACCCAAGGTGTGAAGGGCGCACTGTCCAATCTGGACCCGGGCGTGAGGGCAGGCTCGCTGAAGGGTCTGCGCGGCAAGAACACGGTCGCGCTCAGTTCGAACGTGGCCAGCGCGGCCGAGGTCGGTTCGACCGCGTCTCTCTGGCTCGGGGACGGCACCGTGATCCGCCCCGAGGTGGTGGCCGTCTACGACCGGGGACAGGGCTTCGGGGATGTCCTGCTGCCTCACGACGTGGTCGCCGCCCACGTCACCGACGCGGGCCACGACGACTACCTCCTGGTGAAGGGAGCGGCCGACCTGCGGCCGGTGCTCGACCGTTTCCCCGGGACCCGTGCCACGTCCGCCGGACAGTACAGCGCCGCCCTCACCGAGAAGGCACGCCAGGAGGGCCTGCCCGGACTGCTCGCAGTCGCGGCGATCTCCCTGTTCACCCTGATCGGCGTGGTGACCACGCTGGCCGTCGCCACCGCGTCCCGCCGTCGTGAACTGGCGCTGCTCCGGCTCATCGGCGCGACCCGCGGCCAGGTTCTGGCGATGCTGCGGCTGGAGACCTGCCTCGTACTCGGCACGGGGGCCGCCGTCGGCTCCCTGGTCGCGGCGGTGACGCTGCTGACCTTCGGCGGCGCGGTGACCGGTCTGTCCGCGCTGTCGGTGTCGCCCTCGGTCTGCGCGGCCGTACTCGGCACGGTGTTCCTGTCGGGCACGGCGGCCGTCATGCTGCCCGCCCGCCGGCTGCTGCGCCGCCGCAGGTCTCCTCGCATCACGTAGCGGAACCAGGTCCCGCCTCACCCAACTCCCCGTCCTCGGGCGGGGGCACGAGGGGAGGGCCGTTCCTTCATGCGCCGCGACCATCACAGGCCGAGCCACCGGCAGGCCCGTCGCACCACGACCACCTCTCCCTGACCCACTGATGTTGTTTCCCTACCGACAGGAGTTGTTCCATGCACGCACGTGTATCGCCGAGGTTTCGTCCCGCTCTTTCGCGAGGTGGCCGGCGTAAGGCATTGCTGGCCGTGACCGTGCTCACCGGGGCCGTCATGACCACCGGTGCGCTGTTCCCGTCCACGGCCTCCGCCGCTAGGCCGGACACCGTTCAAAGCAGCCTGAACGCCTTGGTGACCGACGACCGGATGCCCGCAGCACTGGCAAGCGTCACGGACCGTCAGGGCCGGACGCACAACTACACCGCGGGTGTCGGCGACCTCAAGACCGGGGCGAAGGTACCCAAGGACGGACAGGTGCGCGCGGGCAGCAACACCAAGGCATTCACAGCCGTGGTCGCACTGCAACTGGTCGCCGAGAAGAAACTCGCCCTGGACTCCCCCGTCGACACCTACCTGCCCGGCCTGCTGCGCGGTGAGGGAATCGACGGACACCACATCACCGTCCGCCAACTCCTCCAGCACACCAGCGGCCTGCCCGATTACCTGGACAAGCGCGCGATCCTCAAGGATCCGCAGCGGTACTACGAGCCGCGCGAGCTCCTCGACGGCGCACTCGCGCAGAAGGCCCATTTCGCCCCGGGCGCGAAGTGGGAGTACAGCAACACGAACTACCTGGTCGCCGGCCTGATCATCCAGAAGGTCACCGGCCGCCCGCTGGGCGAGGAGATCAACCGGCGCATCATCGACCGCATCGGACTGCGCCACACCTACTTCCCCACCCCCGGAGAGACGACGCTCCACGAGCCCCACCCCAAGGGCTACGAACGGGAAACGGACGACGGACCTCTGATCGACTACACCACCATGGACATGTCCATGGCGTGGGCCGCGGGTGAGGTGGTTTCCACCAACGGCGACCTCAACCGCTTCTACGCCGCCCTCCTCGGCGGCAGGCTCCTGCCCCCGGCCCAGCTCGCCCAGATGCGCACCACCGTCCCCGCGGAGGAGCGCGGCCCCGGCGTCCGCTACGGACTGGGCCTGACCAGCACGCCACTGTCATGCGGCGGCGTCTACTGGGGCCACGGCGGAACCGCCCTGGGATACCGGACACGAGGAGGCGTCACGGAGGACGGGCGCGCCGCCGCCATCACGGTAACCACCACCCCGACGGGTGCGGCCTCCCGGCGGGTGGA
Organism: Streptomyces celluloflavus; assembly: GCA_000720995.1. Taxonomy (GTDB): domain Bacteria; phylum Actinomycetota; class Actinomycetes; order Streptomycetales; family Streptomycetaceae; genus Streptomyces; species Streptomyces celluloflavus. The sequence goes on along the minus strand of JOEL01000029.1, from coordinate 3,416 downwards.
GGCCGCCGTCGACACGGCGCTGTGCCGCTGATCCAGGCAGAGACAGGCGGGAAGACGGCCCGCGGGGTCGCCGACGCGTACCGGCGGCCCCGGCCCCGTCCCGTGGAAATGTTCAGGTGCTGACCAGCACGCAGGGCGGACACCGGCACGCCAGATGTACGCCTCCCTCGGACCTGGCCGGGAGCCCCGGGCGACCGAGCCGCGCCGCTCTGTCCGCGCCCGGATCCCAGGCCCCGGCAGCAGCGACCGGACCACGGCTCACTCCGCGCCCGTCATGTCCTGGGGATACCGCCGGACACGCTCCGGGCGATCGACCGCATTCCCGAACCGGTGAGCGACACAATCACACGCCGGAGCAGCCGAGTTGAACTCCACCGGCACGAGCACGGACAACCGCGGCAACAGGGCCTCCTGGATCTCGGTCGGCTTCGCACCTCCGAGCCGCCAAGAGACCCTGCCTTCATGCCCGCAGCCGGCGACAACCACCCCATCGAGACTCCCCTTCGAGACACGCCCCTCAAGATCGGAACGACAACGGCTGCTCCAAGCGTTCAGACACGGAAAGCAGGCCGGCAAATGGCCTGCCGACAACCATCCGCGTTTCTTCGCCAACACCACCGACGACAGCAAGTTCGACATCGCCGGCCGCCGCGACGACGGCGTCTGGGTATCTCCCCAGGACGAGGACAGGGTGTTCGTTGAACCCCTGCATGTTCTCGTCGGCTTCAGGGCCGACCATGGGTGGCTGGGCAAGAAGCGCCCGCGATGCCGGCTGGCGCGCATGGCCTAGGTGCTCGGCGGATTACGCGAGCAGGCGGACAACGCAAGGGAGGAACTGCACGCCAAGCTGACCGCCCTGCGCAAGGAGACCGCCTCCTTGCGGGCCGGGACGGAACAGGCCGCCGCCGCGAAGACCGCGGTGGAGGTGAGCGAGGGGCACGGCGCGATGCTGCGGGAAGCGGCCTGGGCCTCATCCTCGACGGTGCTGTGCCACCGGGACGCCTGGGAGTTCAGCACGGCCCACGCCGGGCGGCAGCCGCACTTCCGGGTACCGGCCCAGGTCCTCGGCCAGGGCGAAAAGCGGGTCCGCGCTGCGCTGTCCGGACGTTCCTCGATCGCGCTCCTGATCACCCTGCACCGGTCAAGGAAACCGCATCCGAGGGAGACGGCGACCAGGACACCTGGCCACCGTTCTCCACGACCACGTCAAGGAAAGCCTGACCGGACTGTCCGCGGCAGGCCGGCCAATGACCATCACCCTCGCCAACCGCGTCACGCCCGATGGCAGCACACCGGCTGACGAACCCGAAGTGCCCTCGCCCCCGACCGAACCTGACGAAGAGGCCGGGGCCGAGGACAAGAAGGAGTAATGGCGAAGGCGGTCTCCACCGGCAACTCCTACTGACAAATGCTCCGTGCCTCCGCACCTGAGGGACACCCGGGCAATCCGGGCGCCCCTTGGCGAAACCTGGCCCATGGGCCCCAGGAAGCAGCAAGCGAGCCGTCGCGGCATCCCGTTCGCGCCCATACTCCCGTTCGACTCATGGCGGGACACGGTCGCGCACCGCACTCACCGCCCCTCGCCGGCAACCGACAGAACACCCGGAACGGATAAATCGCCGGCGCCGATCACGCATCCTTTCCCCTCCGGCCACCCGCACACCAAAGAATCAGCAGGTCAGAAGCCTGCCGGGAGCGCCCCGCCCAACCAACCCGATACAGGACCTCCCCCTCAACCCGTATCCGCTAGGCTGTCCCTGGTTGGCCACTGGTACGCCGCACCACCCGTCCAGGCAAGAACACGGAAGGTGCCACACCTCGTCCGACCAGCGGGCTTGTACTCCTAGCGGAAGATCCACTCTCCGGGTTTTCTTCAAGTATTCCTACAGGCCCCCGCCTCCGTAGCTCAGGGGATAGAGCACCGCTCTCCTAAAGCGGGTGTCGCAGGTTCGAATCCTGCCGGGGGCACCAGGCATTACCGCCCTGACCTGGGGCTTCTCCCCCAGGAAGGGGCCCTACTCGGCCTCGGACTTCTCGTCCGGGGCCGCTTGCGTGAGCGATGCGTGAGCGGACGGGGAGCTGGCCTCCCGAACATCGCCCGACGGATCAGCATCAACCGGCACGGCATCCCGCGCCTTGTCGGGCTCGGGCGCCGCTGCGGAAGCCGCGACTTCGGAGACGGCACGGGCCCGTGGCACGAGCCGAGCGGCGGCCTCGGCGATCGCCAGATCCGCCTCGGGGAGCAGGCTCGTGTACGTGTCGGCCGTGATGGTGATCGATGAGTGGCCGAGCATCTCCTGGATGTCCTTCAGGTCGGCACCGGCGGCGTGGGCCAGTGTGGCGGCGTCATGGCGGAGGTCGTGGAGCCGGACAGGCGGCAGGCCGATCTCCTCGTACAGCTCGATGAACCGGCGTTGGCCGGGTGGAGCATCTCGCCGCTCTCGCGGGTGAAGACGCGGCCGGTCTCCACCCAGGCGCTCCCCCACTCCTCACGGCCCTTGTCCTGCTGGGCACGGTGCCGCTTGAGGGCCTGGACCGTGTCGGCGTCGAGCGCGATGGTGCGCGCGCCGGCGTCGGTTTTGGGGTCGTCCTCGTAGACCTCCCAGCCATCCACGACGAGTTGCTTGGCGACGGTGAGGAGACCGGCGTCCAGATTGGTGTCGGTCCACTTCTGCCCGCACGCCTCGCCGCGGCGGAGCCCGCGAAACGCGACAGCGCGGCCCCATGACCTCGCTCAACCAGACCAACACAGCCCCACCCCGACCACCTTGACCTGTGTGGGCACCATTCACGTCGGCCCCGATCCTGCTCGAGCCTCATTTCGGGGACCTGCTCTGGCAGGCGATGCGGGGTTGGCAGTGACGAGACGGGCGTTCGCCTGAATAACGGAGTGAGCGCCTGCAACCATGGGGGCATGCCGACACCTGGAATGCCTCTCCAAGCCGCCCTCATCCCCGACTGCACCAAGCCGGAAGCCCACCATGCGGCCTATAGAAGTGCCCAGACCAACGACGCGATCTTTGTGTGCATCGCTCGTCAGGGGCGGCATTGGAAGGTGGAACTCGACGCCATGGCCAGCAGCAAGCCCTTTGTCCCAGAGCAGGCGATGACGGCCCTGCGGTCTGCGGCTGAAGCGTTGGTGATTGCTGGCACGGTGACGCAGGCAAACGTTGAGGATGACTACATCTCCCTGTGGAAGATCGAGAGCGAGGAGAAGGCGCGGGAGCTCGCTGCTGCGTTCCACGCTGCTCTGTACGGCCTCCAGCAGCTACACCTCGCAGTTCCGAGCCAGCACGGTAGGGCTTAGTACTCCAGCCGCAGTTCGCTATCGCTGCTGGTCAGAGCTCTGTTTTGGAGTGTGCTCGGCTGATGGTCCATCAGCTGGCGTGGGTTCGTGACTTTGGGTGCGACGGGCC
>JOEL01000028.1 GCA_000720995.1 Streptomyces celluloflavus | reverse complement strand
GCAAAACGCTCGGCTGGCAAACCCCAGCCGAGCGCCTGCATAAACTGCTCGCGACCTGATCAACACAACCACGTGTTGCGACGACCCCTAGAAACCGCCGAGTTCCTCCGGGGGCGGGCCTCCGTCGTACGGCGGGCCTTCGCGCGGTGCTCCGGCGTGCCGCGGGCGGCACCGCCCCGTCACCGTCCTACTGCTTGGCGGCCCACTTGTTGCTCATCGCGGAGAACATCGACTTGGCCTCGGGGCCCAGGTGCGGACCCGCCGACCAGCGGGCCGGGCGCGGCCCCATCGACATGTTGGAGACCAGGACCGGCTCGCCGTCCGCGCCCTTGACGAACCAGGGGCCACCGGAGGAGCCACCCGTCATCGTGCAGCCGATCCGGTACATGGTCGGCAGCTGCGCGTCGCGCGACAGCCGGGTCGGCTTGTCGGTGCACTGCTCCTGCACCGCACCGTCGAACGGGGCCTCGGCCGGATAGCCCTGCGCGGTCAGGCTCGGGATCTTGCCGATCGCCGGCGCGTTGAAGCTGACCTCGTACGCGCCGCCGGCCACCTCCTCCAGCGACTTGCCGCCGGTGTTCTCCTCGGGCTTCACATGCATCAGCGCGAAGTCGTACGGAGCCATCGGCACCCCCGGCACCGCGCCGCCGGCCTTGATCCACTGGTTGGACGTCGCCATGTCGTCCGCCCACCACTTGCCCGACGGCACGCGGTCCTCGAACGGCGTGGTCTTCATCTTGGCGGCCGACGCGCCGTTCCGGTTGAAGTTCGGCACGAACACCATGTTGCGGTACCAGCCGCCGCTCTTGCCGGCGTGCACACAGTGCGCCGCGGTCCACACGAGGTTGGACTTACCGGGGTGCGCCGGGTCCTTGACGACGGTGGCCGAACAGCGCGACTCGCCCTGGGGAGTGCTGAACAGCAGCAGCCCGACACCGGGCGCGGTCGAGGTGTACGGAGTCCGGACGGGCTTCGCCGCCACCGCCGCCGGCTCGGGATCGGTCTTGCCCTGGTCCTGCGAGACGTCCTCGGTCTTGCTGGGATCCTGCGGAGGCTTGACCTTCTCGATCTTGTCCGGGTTCCAGAAGTTCTTGATGATCGGGTTGATGAACTCCCCGGCCTCCCGGAGCCACTTGTCCTTGTCCCAGTTCTTCCAGTCGCCGTTCTTCCACTTGTCCAGGTCGATGCCGTGTTCCTTGAGCTTGTCCTGGATGTCCTGCGGAATCTTGAACTCACCCCCGGTGTCCTGAGCCGCGGACTGGCCCGGCTTGGCGTCCGCGCCACCGCCCTCCGGCCCGCAGGCGGTCGCGGTCATCGCCACGACGGCGGTGAGGGCGGCAGCGGCCAGGACCGGCCGACGTATGGATCGCATGGATGAGCTCCCCCTGAGAAATTCGATCTGAGCCTGTGCGGAACGGCGCCGTCGCGATCTTTGTCATGCACGTCAAGATCCCGGCGCGGCCCCCACTATGCCGGTGCCGTGAGGGACGGTGCCAGGCGGGCCCCCGGTTCCGGCCGCGGCAAGGATCTTGACACCGGCCGTGATCCTCCGTCGGCACCGTCGTTGGTACCTACGGGGGCGCCGGGCCGCCCGCAGCGGCCCGCGCGGCATCAGCAGCTCACCAGCAGGAGGACACAACTGCCGTGGCGTTGACCGAATCCGTGCCGGCGGCCGCCCCGCCGGCCCACGAGGGGATCCTGCGCCGGCAGTCCCTGCGTGAGTCCGCCGCCCGTACCTACGCGCGCTCGCTGCCCATCGTCCCCGTGCGCGCCCGCGGCCTGACCATCGAAGGCGCCGACGGCCGGCGCTATCTCGACTGCCTCTCCGGCGCCGGCTCCCTGGCCCTCGGGCACAACCACCCGGTGGTGCTCGAAGCGATCCGCGGGGTCCTGGACTCCGGCGCGCCGCTGCACGCCCTTGATCTGGCGACGCCGGTCAGGGACGCCTTCACCACCGAACTCTTCGCCACCCTGCCGGGCGAACTCGCGGAGAAGGGGCGCATCCAGTTCTGCGGACCGGCCGGCACCGACGCCGTCGAGGCCGCCCTCACCCTCGTCCGCACCGCGACCGGCAACGACGGCCTGCTGGCCTTCTCCGGCGCGCACCACGGCATGCCGCAGGGCGCGGCGACGGCCGCCGGGGGCGCGCGCCACACCGGAGCGACCCGGCTGCCCTATCCGTACGACTACCGCTGCCCGTTCGGGACCGGCGGTGAGCGCGGCGCCGAACTCGCCGCGCGCTGGACGGAGCATCTGCTGGACGACCCCGGGAACGGGGTGCCGCAGCCGGCCGGGATGATCCTCGAACCCGTCCAGGGCGAGGGCGGCGTGCTCCCCGCGCCGGACAGCTGGCTGCGGCGGATGCGGGACATCACCGCCGCCCGGCACATCCCGCTGATCGTGGACGAGGTCCAGACCGGCGTCGGGCGCACCGGCACCTTCTGGGCGGTAGAGCACAGCGGGATCGTGCCCGATGTGCTCGTCCTGTCGCAGGCGATCGGCGGCAGCCTGCCGCTCGCGGTGATCGTCCACCGCGAGGAACTCGACGTCCGGCGGCCCGGCGCCCCCGCCGGCGCCTTCCGCGGCAACCAGCTCGCCATGGCGGCCGGCGCCGCCACCCTCGCCCACGTCCGCGAGAACGGGCTCGCCCGGCGCGCCGGGGAGACCGGCGCCCGGATGCTCGCCCGCCTCGGCCGGCTCGCCGACTCCTGCGCCTGCATCGGCGACGTCCGCGGCCGCGGGCTGCTGCTCGGCGTCGAACTGGTCGATGCCGAGGCCGAGGCGGACGCCACCGGAGCCCGGCCCGCCGCCCCGGCGCTGGCCGCCGCCGTCCGGGATGCCTGCCTGGACCGCGGCCTCATCGTCGGACTGGGCGGCCGGCACGGCGCCGTCATCCGGCTGCTGCCACCCCTGACCCTCACCGACGAACAGGCGGACGCGATCCTCGACCGCCTCACCGACGCCATCGCGGCGGCGGTCCGTACCACCCCCGCGCCGACGGGCCCGCCCCCCACGACCATGCGAGGCACCTCCCCATGAACGAACGCACCGGCCCAGACGGGACCCAGGCCGCCGAGCGGCTCCTCGCCCACCATCCGGGCGCGGGGACGATCGAATCGGTTCCGCGCCAGCAACGGCACACCGCCGACGACCTGCGCCACGCACCCTCCGCGGGCACGGCCGGCACCCCGCGCCCCTACGACCGCGCCCTCCTCGGCGACGGCGGCGCCGACCCCCTGGACCACCCGGACCCGGCCGTCGCCGCCGACGCCGCGGGCACCGAGAACCTGCTGCGCTGCTGGGTCCGCGAGAGCGGCGCTCACCGCCCGCCGGACGGCCGGCTGCGCCTCCCGCTGCCCGCCAGCGCGACCGTCCTGCACATCCCCGTCCGCTACTGGTCACCCACCGGCTGGCACCGCCTCGGCGCCCCCGTCCTGGAAGGCGCCCCCGCCGACGCGGCTCCGCTGGACGCCGTCACCCTCGCCGCACTGCTGCACCGGGAGGCCGCGTACGGCGGCGGGCGCCGCGCGGCGCCCGGCCGCGCACACCCCGGCCCGGCCGGGGACGGCGCCGAACTCGTCGGCAGGGTCGCCAACTCCGTACAGAACACCGCCGTCTTCCTCGCCGACCGGCGCGCCCGCCCCGACGACGACCGCAGCGCGCTCTTCCTCGAAGCCGAGCAGTCCCTCCTCCTCGGCCATCCGCTGCACCCCACACCGAAGAGCCGCGAGGGCCTCTCGGACGCCGAGCGGCGCGCCTACTCGCCCGAACTGCGCGGCGCCTTCCCGCTGCACTGGATGGCCGTGCACCGCTCCGTCCTCGCCGCCGACTCCGCCTGGACCGAACGCGGTAAGACCGTCCCGGCCGAACGGCTCGCCGCCGGCCTCGCGGGGGACGGCCTCCGGTGCCCCGTGGGAACCGTCCCGCTGCCGCTGCACCCCTGGCAGGCCGGGGAACTCGCCGCCCGCCCGGACGTCGCAGCCCTCCTCGACGCCGGACTGCTGCACGACCTGGGTCCGTACGGACCCCGCTGGCACCCCACCTCCTCCGTCCGCACCGTCTACCGCCCCGGCGCGGACGCCATGCTCAAGCTCTCCCTGGGCGTGCGCATCACCAACTCCCGCCGGGAGAACCTCCGCAAGGAACTGGAGCGCGGCGTCGAGGTCCACCGGCTGCTCCGCACCGGCCTCGCCGAACGCTGGCAGTCCGCCCATCCCGGTTTCGACATCATCCGCGACCCGGCGTATCTCGCCGTCGACGGCGCCGCCGGCGAGCCCGTCCAGGGACTGGACGTCGTCATCCGCCACAACCCCTTCACCACCACGGACGACGCCGTCTGCATCGCCGGACTCACCTCGCCCAGGCCCGGCCGGGGCCGGACGCGCTCGCGGCTCGCCGCTCTCGTCACCACGCTCGGCGCCAGGACCGGCCGCACCGCGGGCGCCGTCGCCACCGAGTGGTTCCTGCGCTATCTCGAAGCGGTCGTCCGGCCCGTGCTGTGGCTCGACGGCACGGCCGGCGTCGCCCTGGAGGCCCACCAGCAGAACACCCTCGTCCTGCTGGACCCCGACGGCTGGCCGGCCGGCGGCCGCTACCGCGACAACCAGGGCTACTACTTCCGCGCCTCCCGGCGCACGGACCTGGAACGGCGGCTGCCCGGTATCGGCGCCACCAGCGACACCTTCGTCGCCGACGACGTCACCGACGAGCGGTTCGCCTACTACCTCGGCATCAACAACGTCCTCGGCCTCATCGGGGCGTTCGGCGCGCAGCGCCTGGCCCGCGAGGAGATCCTGCTCGCCGCCTTCCGCCGCTTCCTCGCCGACGCGGCCACCGCCCCCCGGGCCCACCGCTCACCGCTGCCGGAACACCTGCTCACCGCCCGCACCCTGCGCTGCAAGGCCAACCTCGCCACCCGGCTGCACGGCCTGGACGAACTCGTCGGCCCGGTCGACACCCAGTCCGTCTACGTCACCCTGTCCAACCCGCTGGCGTCCTAGGGCGTGCCGGCACAGTGGCGCCCGCGCCCTCTCCCGGTTACCGCCGGGAGGTGCCCCCACGCGGCGTTGCCGGGACCACCCCGGTACACCCGGTGCCGGGGGCGGCCCGCCACCATGCCGGACACCGCGACCCGCCCTCGGGGCGAACGACGCCACCGTGACGACACACGTCTCAGGGCCCGCGCGACACCCGGCGCCCGGCCGACCCACCCCAGCCCGCCGGCCCCGCCCCGCGACCCACCAGGCCCCGCGGCACCCGGGGCCACGAGAGGAGAGCGCCGTCGTGCCAGCCACCGACGCCGGCTTCACTTCCAGCTCAGACGACACCATCGACCTGCAACTCCCGCCCGAATGGGGCCTGCTGCCCGCCGCCAAGGACCGGCCCCCGGTGGCCCCCGACGCCCCGGCCGCCGGACCGCTCCTCGACAACCTGGCGGGCTGGGGCCCGGCCGACACCCCGGCCGGGCCGTTCGAACTCGTCCCCGTCCACCTGGACCGCGACCTCGCCCGGATCTCCGGCTGGATGAACGACCCGGCCGTCGCGGCCTTCTGGGAACTGGCCGGCCCCCAGGAGACCACCGCCGCCCATCTGCGCCGCCAGCTCGCCGGCGACGGGCGCAGCGTGCCCTGCCTGGGGGTGCTCGCTGACATCCCCATGAGCTACTGGGAGATCTACCGCGCCGATCTGGACCCGGTGGCCCGCTACTACCCGGCCCGGCCGCAGGACACCGGTGTGCACCTCCTGATCGGCGGCGTCGGCGACCGGGGCCGCGGCCTCGGCACGACGCTGCTGCGCGCCACCGCGGATCTCGTACTGGACCGCCGCCCGCGCTGCGGACGCGTCGTCGCCGAGCCCGATCTGCGCAACACCGCCTCCGTCGCGGCGTTCCTGGGCGCGGGATTCCGCTACGCCGACGAGATCGAGCTGCCCGGCAAACACGCGGCCCTGATGGTGCGCGACCGCGCCCACCGCCACCTCCTGTGACCCCGGGGCCGTCCATCGACGGCCCCGCTTCCGTACCGGACCCCGCACCCACACCGCCCCTGGACACCCGCCCCGCTGTCCGCCCCGCCACCCCTTCCCCGTCCGTCCCGCCGCCCCCGTTGTCCCCCGCACCTGCCGGGGCGGCCCCGTTCCGAGGAGTCCCACCTTGTCCTGTGCGCCCCAGCCCTCGCACCGCGCCTGGCAGCACGCCGCGCGCCGCCTGTTCGCCAAAACCCTCGCGGAGCTCGCGTACGAGGAAGTCCTCACCCCCGAGCCCGACGGCACCGCCCCCGACGGCACCCCCCGCTACCGGCTGCCGGTCACCGACGACCTGACCTACCGCTTCCGCGCCCGCCGCGGCGCCTACGGACACTGGCGCGTCGACCCCGCCTCGATCACCCCCCACAGCGATCCCCTCCACTTCCTCACGCACGCCCACGACACCGTCCTTGGCCTGTCCGGCGACACCACCGGCCACCTCATCCGCGAGCTGACCGCCACCCTCGCCGCCGACACCCGCCTCGACGCCACCGCCCTCAGCGCCGCCGACCTCGCCGACCTGGACTACGCCGACCTCGAAGGCCACCAGACCGGCCACCCCTGGCTCGTCGCGAACAAGGGCCGGCTCGGCTTCTCCGCCGCCGACGCGGCACTCTGGGCCCCCGAAGCCCGCATCCCGCAGCGACTGCCCTGGCTCGCCGCCCACCACGGCCTCGCCCACTACCGGGGCGTCCCCGCCCTCGCCACCCCCGACCGCCTCTACGGCGAGGAACTCAGCCCCGCCACCCAGGACGCCTTCGCCCGCACCGTCGCCGCCGAGGGCCGCGACCCCGGCGACTACCTCTACCTTCCCGTCCACCCCTGGCAGTGGGACGAGACCATCGCCCCGCTCTTCGCCCCGCAGCTCGCCGACCGCTCCCTCATCGCGCTGCCCACCGACAACGACCTCAGACTGGCCCAGCAGTCGATCCGCACCTTCCTCAACATCAGCCGCCCGCAGGCCCGCTCGGTCAAACTGCCGCTGTCCATCCTCAACACCCTCGTCTGGCGCGGTCTGCCCACCGAGCGGACCCTCGCCGCCCCCGCCGTCACCCGCTGGGTGCACGGCCTGCGCGACGCCGACCCGTATCTGCGCGACGAGACCCGGGTGATCCTGCTCGGCGAGACCGCCTCCGTCACCGTCGAGCACCCCCTCTACGACCGGCTGCCCGGCGTCCCGTACCAGTTCAAGGAGCTGCTCGGCTGCATCTGGCGGGAGCCGATCACCCGCTACCTCGACCCCGGCGAACGCGCCCGCACCCTCGCCGCGCTGCTCCAGACCGACCCGCGCGGCCGCGCCCTGACCGCGGAGCTGGTGCGCCGCTCCGGGCTGGCCCCGCGGCACTGGCTCCGCCGGCTGTTCGCCGCGCTGCTGCCGCCCCTGCTGCACTTCCTCTACCAGTACGGCACGGTCTTCTCCCCGCACGGCGAGAACGCCATCGTCGTCTTCGACGAGCACGACATCCCCACCCGGCTCGCGGTCAAGGACTTCGTCGACGACGTCAACACCAGCTCGGTACCGCTGCCCGAGCACGACTCGATGGCGGACGACGTCCGGGCGGTGCTGCTCACCGAACCGCCCGCCTTCCTCACCCAGTTCATCCACGCCGGCCTGTTCATCGGCGTCTTCCGCTATCTGGCGCCGCTCTGTGAGGAGCAACTGGACGTCCCCGAGGCCGAGTTCTGGTCCCTCGTACGGGCGGAGGTGCTGCGCCACCACGAGCGCTTCCCGCGCCTGAAGGAACGGCACGAGACCTTCGACCTGCTCACCCCCCGCATCGAGCGGCTGTGCCTGAACCGCAACCGGCTGCACGTCGACGGCTACCGCGACCGGCACGACCGCCCGCACGCCGCCGTCCACGGCACCGTCCCCAACCCCCTGCACGCCCTGTGAGCGAGACGGCTGTCAGTGGTCCCGCGTAGGCTTGCAGTGCTATGACAAAGTCCTCCCTCCCCGATCTGCTCCATGCCGCCGTCACCGCCGTAGGCGGCACCGAGCGCCCCGGCCAGGTGGCGATGGCCGAGGCCGTCGCCGAGGCCGTGGACGACCAGTCCCACCTGCTGGTACAGGCCGGCACCGGCACCGGAAAGTCCCTCGGCTATCTGGTGCCCGCGCTGGCCCATGGCGAGCGTGTAGTCGTCGCCACGGCCACGCTCGCGCTGCAGCGTCAGCTCGTCGAGCGCGATCTGCCGCGCACGGTCGACGCGCTCCATCCGCAGCTGCGCCGCCGCCCCGAGTTCGCCATGCTCAAGGGCCGCTCCAATTACCTCTGCCTGCACCGCCTGCACGAAGGCGTTCCGCAGGAAGAGGAGGACGGCCTCTTCGACCCGTTCGAGCAGGCGACGCCCACCAGCAAGCTCGGCAAGGACCTGCTGCGGCTGCGCGACTGGGCGGACGAGACCGAGACCGGCGACCGTGACGCGCTGACCCCCGGCGTCTCCGACCGGGCCTGGGGACAGGTCTCGGTCGCCTCCCGGGAGTGCCTGGGCGCCTCGAAATGCGCGTACGGCGCGGAGTGCTTCGCCGAAGCCGCCCGGGAGCGGGCCAAGCTCGCCGATGTCGTCGTCACCAACCACGCGCTGCTCGCGATCGACGCGATCGAGGGCGCCCCGGTCCTCCCGCAGCACGAAGTGCTGATCATCGACGAGGCCCATGAGCTGGTCTCCCGGGTCACCGGCGCCGCCACCGGCGAGCTCACCCCGGGCCAGGTCAACCGCGCCGTCCGGCGGGCCGCCAAGCTCGTCAACGAAAAGGCCGCCGACCAGCTCCAGACGGCCGCCGAGTCCTTCGAGCGCCTGATGGAGCTGGCCCTGCCCGGCCGCCTGGAAGAGCTCCCCGAGGACCTCGGCTACTGCCTGATGGCGCTGCGCGACGCGGCCCGTACGGTGATCAGCGCGCTCGGCACGACCCGCGACAAGTCCGTCCAGGACGAGGACGCCGTCCGCAAGCAGGCCCTCGCCTCGGTGGAGAACGTCCACGCGGTCGCCGAGCGCATCGCGAACGGCTCCGAGTACGACGTGGTCTGGTACGAGCGGCACGACCGCTTCGGCGCCTCCCTGCGGGTCGCGCCGCTGTCGGTCTCCGGGCTGCTGCGGGAGAAGCTGTTCGCGGACCGCTCGGTCGTCCTGACCTCCGCCACCCTCAAGCTCGGCGGCGATTTCAACGGCGTGGGCGCCTCCCTCGGCCTCGCCCCGGAGGGCACCCAGGGCGACGACATCCCGGTCTGGAAGGGCCTGGACGTCGGCTCGCCCTTCGACTACGCCAAGCAGGGCATCCTCTACGTCGCCAAGCACCTGGCGCAGCCGGGCCGCGAGGGCAGCCGCACGGACATGCTCGATGAGCTCGCGGAGCTGATCGAGGCGGCCGGCGGCCGCACGCTCGGGCTGTTCTCGTCGATGCGCGGTGCCCAGGCCGCGGCCGAGGCGATGCGCGGCCGGCTCGATATGCCGGTTCTGCTCCAGGGGGAGGAGACGCTCGGTGAGCTGATCCGCACCTTCGCCTCCGACGCCCGTACGTGCCTGTTCGGCACCCTGTCGCTCTGGCAGGGCGTCGATGTGCCGGGGCCGAACTGCCAGCTGGTGGTCATGGACCGGGTGCCGTTCCCGCGCCCGGACGATCCGCTGATGAGCGCCCGGCAGAAGGCCGTGGAGCAGGCGGGCGGCAACGGTTTCATGGCGGTCGCCGCGACGCATGCGGCCCTGCTGATGGCCCAGGGCGCCGGCCGTCTGGTGCGCGCCACCGGGGACCGCGGTGTCGTCGCCGTCCTCGACCCCCGGGTGGAGCGGGCCCGCTACGGTGCGTTCCTGCGCAAGTCGATGCCGGACTTCTGGTACACCACCGACCGCAATCAGGTCCGCCGCTCCCTCGCGGCGATCGACGCGGCGGCGAAGGCGGCCGAGTCGTAGGGGGCGCGGGTGTCCGCGCCGGGCCGCGGAGCGCAGCACAGAGCCCCGGAACCGGCGCAGTGGTTCCGGGGCTCGGTCGTGAGGGGCGGGTCAGACCCGCCGCAGCACTGCCACCACCTTGCCGAGGATGGTCGCCTCATCGCCGGGGATCGGCTGGTACGCGGAGTTGTGCGGCAGCAGCCACACATGGCCGTCCTCGCGCTTGAAGCGCTTGACGGTGGCCTCGCCGTCCAGCATCGCGGCCACGATGTCGCCGTTCTCGGCGACCGGCTGGCGGCGGACGGTGACCCAGTCGCCGTCGCAGATCGCGGCTTCGATCATGGAGTCGCCGATGACCTTCAGCACGAAGAGCTCACCGTCGCCGACCAGCTGGCGGGGGAGCGGGAACACATCCTCGACCGACTCCTCGGCGAGGATCGGGCCGCCGGCCGCGATCCGGCCGACCAGCGGGACGTAGGACGCCGCGGGCTTGCCGGCGGTCTCCGTGGCCGCGCTGGTGGTCTGGTCGGAGCCGCGGACCTCGTACGCCCGGGGGCGGTGCGGATCGCGGCGCAGAAAGCCCTTGCGCTCCAGAGCCATGAGCTGATGGGCGACGGACGAGGTGCTGGACAGCCCCACGGCCTGGCCGATCTCGCGCATCGATGGCGGATAGCCGCGCCGCTGGACCGAATCCCGGATTACTTCGATCACCCTGCGCTGGCGGTCGGTGAGTCCGGAACTGTCGGCCCGAATCCCTGGCGGCCGGCCCGGCAGCGAACGTGCGGGCTTCTGCTCTTCGGGGTCCAACGTGGCGTCGTCCATCGGCGGTTTCCGCGGCTGCTCGAATCGGCTCTGGGAGTGGCTCTGTGCGGTGATGGTCGCGCTGTCTGCGGTGGTGGTCACGTCGGCCCCTCTCGAAATGTTCTCCCTAGTTAGCCAACGGTAGTTGCTTTCGAAAGGTTGCGCCAAACACACGTTCGAGTGAAAATTCGCTGATTGGCTGACCCGATCAAGTGGCCGGGTGTATAGCGAAAAGGCATTTCGGGCCTTTGGGATGCGTTTCCGCCCGGGTTTACCGGCCGGACCGCCGGCGCGCAATTGCCGTCGTCACGGGCCGCGCGGGCCTCCACATCGTGGCCGATTCTGTCATCCCCGCCCCTGTGCCCCGCCGCCCGGGTGGCTTCCCGTACCCTCATGGGCGACCTCCCGGCCCGCCTCCGTCGCGACACGCGGTAGGCGGATATACGCACCCCGACACCACATCTAGTGCTTAGGTGCGTTTGGTCGCCTACAAGTTGTGGTGCTGGTCCTGCGAGGCTCCGGGGATCGCCTATGCTGGTGACTCCTCCGAAGGGTCCGTACGGACCGGCCGGAGGCAGTTCAGCCGTACGCCGGGTTCGATGGCGTACGCCCGTATCCGAGGTGAGGAGGGTGGAGCCGTGCACTGCCCCTTCTGCAGGCACTCGGACAGCCGAGTGGTGGACAGTCGGACCACCGACGACGGCACCTCGATCCGCAGGCGCCGCCAGTGCCCCGACTGCTCCCGCCGTTTCACGACCATCGAGACGGCATCACTGATGGTGATCAAGCGGAGCGGGGTCACCGAGCCCTTCAGCCGCAACAAGGTCATCGCGGGGGTGCGCAAGGCGTGCCAGGGCCGTCCGGTCACCGAGGACGCCCTCGCCAAGCTCGGCCAGCGGGTCGAGGAGGCGGTGCGCGCCACCGGCAGCGCCGAGCTGTCCACCCATGACGTCGGGCTCGCCATACTGGGCCCGCTGCGGGAACTCGACCTCGTCGCGTACCTGCGCTTCGCATCCGTGTACCAAGCCTTCGACTCGCTCGAAGACTTCGAGGCGGCCATCGCCGAGCTGCGCGAGCAGCGCGAGCAGCGGCCGCCCGCGGGGGACTGCGGGACCGGCAAGACGGCCGGCGGCCCGGCCGTTCCCGTGCCCGCCACCGCCGACTGAGTTCGGCGCACATAACCAGGACCTGACCGGGGTCTGTGAGCGGCCCCGGTCGCCAAAAGACATATACCGTGCCACGGAAGAAGTGTGCACATATGGGCGTTTGCCCGTATAGGGAGGCGGAATGACAGAGACGACGAGCGGCCCGGCACGAGGCTCCCGCGCCAAGGGCAGCAAGGCGAGCAAGGGTCTGCGCATCGAGCGCATCCACACCACCCCCGGCGTGCATCCGTACGACGAGGTGGAGTGGGCGCGCCGTGACGTCGTCATGACCAACTGGCGCGACGGCTCGGTCAATTTCGAGCAGCGTGGCGTCGAGTTCCCCGACTTCTGGTCGGTGAACGCGGTCAACATCGTCACCAGCAAGTACTTCCGCGGCGCGGTGGGATCGCCGGCGCGTGAGGCGAGCCTGCGGCAGCTCATCGACCGGGTGGTCAAGACTTACCGCAAGAGCGGCGAGGACAACAGTTACTTCGCCTCACCGGCGGACGCCGAGATCTTCGAGCACGAGCTCGCGTACGCGCTGCTGCACCAGGTCTTCAGCTTCAACTCGCCGGTGTGGTTCAACGTCGGCACCCAGCAGCCGCAGCAGGTCAGCGCCTGCTTCATCCTCTCCGTGGACGACTCCATGGAGTCGATCCTGGACTGGTACAAGGAAGAGGGGATGATCTTCAAGGGCGGCTCCGGCGCCGGCCTGAACCTCTCCCGTATCCGCTCCTCCAAGGAGCTGCTCTCCTCCGGCGGCAACGCTTCCGGCCCGGTCTCCTTCATGCGCGGCGCCGACGCCTCCGCCGGCACGATCAAGTCGGGCGGCGCCACCCGCCGCGCGGCCAAGATGGTCGTCCTGGACGTCGACCACCCCGACGTCGAAGCCTTCATCGAGACCAAGGTGAAGGAAGAGGAGAAGGTCCGCGCGCTGCGCGACGCCGGCTTCGACATGGACCTGGGCGGCGACGACATCACGTCCGTCCAGTACCAGAACGCCAACAACTCGGTCCGGGTCAACGACGAGTTCATGAAGGCCGTCGAGACCGGCTCGAAGTTCGGGCTGCGCGGCCGGATGACCGGTGAGGTCATCGAGGAGGTCGACGCCAAGAGCCTCTTCCGCAAGATGGCGGAGGCCGCGTGGGCGTGCGCCGACCCCGGCATCCAGTACGACGACACCATCAACCACTGGCACACCTCGCCGGAGTCGGGCCGGATCACCGCGTCCAACCCGTGCAGCGAGTACATGCACCTGGACAACTCCTCGTGCAACCTCGCCTCGCTCAACCTCATGAAGTTCCTGCGCGACGACGACAAGGGACACCAGTCGTTCGACGCCGAGCGCTTCGCCAAGGTCGTCGAGCTGGTCATCACCGCGATGGACATCTCCATCTGCTTCGCGGACTTCCCCACCGAGAAGATCGGCGAGACCACCCGCGCCTTCCGCCAGCTGGGCATCGGCTACGCCAACCTCGGCGCCCTGCTGATGGCCACCGGCCACGCCTACGACTCCGACGGCGGCCGCGCGCTGGCCGGTGCCATCACCTCCCTGATGACCGGCACCTCCTACCGGCGCTCCGCCGAGCTGGCCGCGGTCGTCGGCCCGTACGACGGCTACGCCCGCAACGCGGACGCCCACAAGCGCGTGATGAAGCAGCACGCCGACGCCAACACCGCCGCGGCGCGCGCCGACGACCTGGACACCACGGTCTGGGCGGCGGCCACCGAGGCATGGCAGGACGTGCTGCGCCTCGGCGAGAAGAACGGCTTCCGCAACGCGCAGGCGTCGGTGCTCGCGCCGACCGGCACCATCGGCCTGATGATGGACTGCGACACCACGGGCGTCGAGCCCGACCTCGCCCTGGTCAAGTTCAAGAAGCTCGTCGGCGGCGGCTCCATGCAGATCGTGAACAACACGGTCCCCAAGGCGCTCAAGCGGCTCGGCTACCAGCCCGAGCAGGTCGAGGCGATCGTCGCCCACATCGGTGAGCACGGCAACGTCATCGACGCGCCGGGCCTGAAGACCGAGCACTACGAGGTCTTCGACTGCGCCATGGGCGTCCGCTCGATCTCCGCCATGGGCCACGTGCGCATGATGGCCGCCGCGCAGCCCTTCCTCTCCGGCGCGATCTCCAAGACCGTCAACGTTCCGGAGACGGCCACCGTCGAGGAGATCGAAGAGGTCTACTACGAGGGCTGGAAGCTCGGCCTGAAGGCGCTCGCGATCTACCGCGACAACTGTAAGGTCGGCCAGCCGCTCTCCGCGAAGACGAAGGACTCCCCGGACACGGCCAAGGCCGCGGCGCCGGCGCAGACCGCGGCCGAGAAGAAGGTCGTCGAGTACCGCCCGGTGCGCAAGCGCCTCCCCAAGGGCCGTCCCGGCATCACCACCTCCTTCACGGTGGGCGGCGCCGAGGGCTACATGACCGCCAATTCCTACCCGGACGACGGTCTCGGCGAGGTCTTCCTGAAGATGTCCAAGCAGGGCTCGACCCTCGCGGGCATGATGGATGCCTTCTCCATCGCGGTGTCGGTGGGCCTCCAGTACGGCGTGCCGCTGGAGACCTACGTCTCGAAGTTCACCAACATGCGCTTCGAGCCGGCCGGTATGACCGACGACCCGGACGTGCGGATGGCGCAGTCGATCGTCGACTACATCTTCCGCCGCCTGGCGCTGGACTTCCTGCCCTTCGAGACCCGCTCGGCGCTGGGCATCCACTCCGTCGAGGAGCGCCAGCGCCACCTGGACACCGGTTCGTACGAGCCGGCCGACGACATGGACGTGGAGGGGCTGGCCCAGTCCGCGCCGCTCCAGGCCGAGTCGCCGAAGTCCGCCCCGGTCGTCAAGGCCGTCGAGGAGGCCGCCCCGGCCGCCCCGAAGCAGGCGCACACCAACGCCGAACTGGTCGAGATGCAGCTCGGCATCAACGCCGACGCGCCGCTCTGCTTCTCCTGCGGCACGAAGATGCAGCGGGCCGGCAGCTGCTACCTGTGCGAGGGCTGCGGCTCGACCAGCGGCTGCAGCTGAGCATGAGCGGACCCGCGCGGGACACACCGTCCCGCGCGGCCCGCGCACCGGGCTGAGACATGGCCCGGGGTGAGAAAGAGCGTACGAAGGGGACCGGCCGGGGGCCGGTCCCCTTCGGCGCGTCCACCGGTCCGCGGTCCGCCGTGCTCAGGGCGCGGCCGTTTCCGACCCCCGTGCCGCGGCCCTCGGGGCGCCGGGACCACGGGGCGGGCGGGCAGTGCGGTGGCCAGCCTGCCGCGGGCCGCGCTGGCGGACCTGCTCGCGGGCCATGGCGAGAGCCCGGGTGAGCTGACCGAGCGGGCGTTCTCGGAGGCCGATGCGGAGGAATTGCGGAGTGCCGTCATCCGGATCACCGGCGTCCTTGTCGGGAACGGTGCCACCGGGGGCGGTGCGATCGGGGATGGTGTCGAGGGGGAGGGTGCCAACGGGTACGGCTTCGCTGCGGGTGCCGGTACGGATGCCGTCGCCGAATCGGGCGGGGCGGACGACGCCGGGACTGACCGGGCCGCCCACGCCATCAACGCTTTGCCGGCCGAATGCGGTGCGCGCCCGCATCTGTCCCGGCATGGCGGTCATGCCTGGCATCTGCATGTCGACCGGGGTGAAGACGCGGGCTGGGCCGACTGGTTTCTGGCCTCAAGTGCCGTGGCGCTGGCGCAGATTCTCACCGAATACGGCCGTGTCACCTGGGGCGAATGCGCCGCCCCGCGCTGCGCCACTCTTTACCTGGGCACCGGCCCCGGAAGTGCCCACCGCTATTGCTCCGCCGCCTGCGCCTCGCGTGAACGGGTCGCGGCTCATCGCCGTCGCCGGCGGGCGGGCGCGGAGTAGTCGTTCTCGCCGGGACCGCACGGGAAGCGGGAATGCGTGAGAGGTGGGATCGCGTGGGAATCGGGGACTCCCGGGAATGGGGAAAGCGCGGGAAAGGGGAGGCGGATATCAGCCGCCTCCCCTTCGTCGCTTTCCCGTGCAGTCCGTCAGATGGCCGTCAACTGCCCCTCAGTTGCCCATCAGTGAGGTGAACGTATTCGGATCGGCGTCGAATCCGCGGAGGGACGTGTGGAATCGCCATGCGCCCGTGTCGTCCCGGGAGAATTCGGCGACGGTCGCGGCGGTCGCGTCCGCGACGCCGGAGAAATCGCTCGCCGCCAGATTGGTGCGGCCCTCGCGGACGAGGACCTCGGTATTCGCTACGTCACCGAAGACCTTGCGGCCCTCGCCCTGCTGGATGGCCACGCCCACGATGACGCGTGTGTAGGTCTCGCTCAGCCGGTCCAGTTCCAGCGTCATGACCTCGTCGGAACCGAAGCCCTGACCGGTCCGGCTGTCCCGGTTGAGGGTGATGGTGCCGTCGGGTGACCGGCTGCCGAAGTGCACCAGGTAGGACGGCTCGCCGTGCGGTGCGCCCGCCGCGTACGTCGCGGCGATGATGTCGAGGTCGTTATCGGGTGTGCCGAGGGGGCTGGGGTCCCACTTGAGCGTCACCTCGACCTTCTCGATCCCTTTGTTGAGAGTGCTCACCGGGTTCCCCTTTCTTCTTGCTTTCTTCTCGTCTGAGCCTTCTCTTACGCTTCGCTGGCTGTCTCTCTCGCGTCGTAGGTGCCGAAGACCGTCAGGCCGTCATCGGTCGGCGTACAACTGCTCATCGCTCGCGGTCGGTTGTCGTTCCGGACCGCTGCTGGACACCGGGACGAACGGAAGCAGTCGGTCGGGCCTGTGGCCGAGTCGAACCCGGGGAGCGAGGCCGGCTGGGTCGTCACGTCGGCAACTACCCAAGAATTCCCATTCGTTGACATGGTGACACGTCGGGCGTCCGCTGGGTTGGGCCAAGTGGTCGTCGTGGTAAGCGGAGTTGAAGCCCGTCGGTGGCTGGAAGGCGCCGTCGGGCCAGGTGGACGGAGGCGGGCAGTCGGCTCTCGGGGTGTATCGCCGGGCCGGTCCGGAAGTCCGGAGCGGCGGCTGCCGGATCGCCGGCCGTCCGGCGGGTCGGGCTGATCGCGCCGGAGGGCGGGTGTCGGTCCCGGAAGTCGGCCGGTCAGGCCGCCGGTTCGCGCCACAGGCGGCCCAGATGGCCGTCGAGGACGTCCAGTGCGGCGGCGGGGGAGAGGTGGCCGATCAGGACGTGGGTGGTGAGGCCGTCGGTGAGGGCGAGGAGGGTGCGGGCCTCGCGGGCCGGGTCGGCGGAACCGGTGGCTTCGGCGATGAGCCGGGTGAACACCGCCTGCAAATCGGCGTAGTTGGTACGCAGTATTTCGGCCAGTGGCGGGCTGACCGCGGCCTGTGCGACAAAGGCCAGCCAGACACGGGCCTCGGCGCGCTGCTCCTCCTGGAGCAGTGAGATCTCGGCGGTGGCGTGCCCGAGCGCCGTACGGGCCGACTGGGCCGGTGAGGCCACGAGCCGTGCCGTCACCCGCGCCGCGATCCGCGCGCCGATATGGCCGAGGGCGAAGACCAGCATCTCCTCCTTGGTGCCGAAGCAGCGCTGGACGGCGCCCATGGAGACCTCCGCACGGGCCGCCACATCGCGCAGCGTGACACCTTCCAGACCGCTCTCGTCGGCCAGTTGGCAGACGGCGTCGGCGATCTGCCGGCGCCGGCCCTCGTGATCCACCTGCTTGGGCATGTCGCGCACTCCGGTTCCGATGTCGTTTTATTCGATGCGTACGTATCGGGAACAAGGTTACGATGCTGAAGTGATGCAAGCGCATCGAAACGTCGGGGGCATCGAACCGCCTGGTTCCGCAGGGGCTTCGGAGCGCCCGGACGACGAAGCGCACCGGAACGTCGAAGTGCCGGAAGGCCGGTACGAGAGGGTGAGAACATGCGCGACGCGCTGTGGAAGATGACGGCCCGCGCCCAGGCGGCCGCGGTTCGTGACGGTGCGGTGACGGCGGTCGAGCTGGTCGACGCCCACCTGGAGCGGATCGCCGAGGTCAACCCGGCCGTCAATGCCGTGACGCAGCTGCTTGCCGAGCGGGCGCGCGCCGAGGCCGCGGTGGCAGACCGGCGGCGTGCCGCGGGCGTGGAGCCGGGGCCGCTGGTCGGTGTGCCGTTCACCGTCAAGGAGAGCACCGCCATCGCGGGTGTGCCGACGACGTACGGCGCGAAGCGCTTCCGCGATGCCGTGGCGAGCTCCGACGCGCCCCCGGTGGCACGACTGCGCGCCGCCGGGGGCATCCCGGTCGGGCACAGCAATATGCCGACCCTCATCCTCGCCGGCGTCCATACCCGCAGCGAGCTGTTCGGCGACACCGCGAATCCCTGGAGCCGGGCTGTCACGCCCGGCGGTTCCAGCGGCGGCGACGGTGCGGCCGTGGCCACCGGAATGGCCGCCCTTGGGCTCGGCAACGACTCCGGGGGCTCGGTGCGCATCCCCGCGTCCTTCTGTGGCGTCGCGGGACTGAAGCCCACCTACGGGCGGTTCGCCGCGGATCACCGCCTCGGGCCGGACGACCCCTCCCTCGCCGCCCAGGTGCTGGTGGTCGACGGGCCCCTGGCGCGTACGGTCGGCGATCTGCGGCTCGCGTACGAGGTGCTGGCCGGGACCGATCCGCGCGACCCGAGGGCGGTGCCGGTGCCCCTCTACGGCGAGCCGTTGGTGCGTCCCCTCAAGGTGGCGATGGTGACGGACCCCGGTGGACACGGTGTGCGTCCGGTGGTGCGCAAGGCGGTGGAGAGCGCCGCGGACGCGCTGCGGGACGCCGGATACGAGGTGTGCGAGGTGGCGGACGTGCCGCGGCTGGACGACGCCCTCGACGTCTACGCTCGGATGACGCTCACGGAGTTCGCCCCCTCCTGGCCGGTCGTCAAGACGCTCCTGGGGGAGGGTGGGCACCGCTATATCGAGCTGGGCATGGCGAAGAGCGGCCCGGTGGAGCTGACGGAATACCTGCGGCTGACCGGCGTGCGCCTGGGGATCCGCCGTGACTGGGCGGCCTTCCTGGACGAATATCCGCTGGTCCTGGGGCCGGTGTTCACCGATCCGCCGTTCGCGCCGGGGGCCGAGGTGCGCGACCCGGAGAGTCATCAGCGCGTGCAGACGGCCATGCGGCTGTGCACCGCGACGAGCTTCGTCGGCGTACCGGCGGTGGCGGTGCCCACCGGGGAGGCGGACGGGCTCCCCTGTGGTGTGCAGTTGATCGGGCGCGCCTATCGGGAGGACCTGTGCCTGGCGGCGGCCGAGGAGGTCGAGCGGCGGCTCGGGGTGCTGACGCCCATCGATCCACGTCCGTAGGAGAGTTCGTGGTGGTGACGATGTGACGCGCAGTGATGCCGGTTGCCGCGGGGCCGTACGATGGCGCGGTGCTGGTCAAGTGGATTCGCCTCACCGTCGTGGACCGTCGAGGGTTCGACCGGGGGCAGCGGAAATGGGCGGGGCTGCTGGGTGAGCCGGGGTTTCGAGGGCAGGGCGGGGGGTGGAGCCGGGGCCGCCCGGGGGTCGCGCATCTGGTGGCCTTCTGGGAGAGCCGGGCACTCTACGACTCCTTCATGGCGCGCTCACACGACCGGTTGGCGGCCGCCCAGGTAGGCACGTTCAAGGACATCCAAGTGCGGCTGTTCGAGCACGAGTTTGACGTGAAGGTGGGTTTCCAGCCCTCGTTCGGTGATGCGGACGTGCTCCGCCTGGCGCACTGCCAGGTGCACCAGGACCGGGTGGATCACTTCATGCTGATGCAGGAGAAAGTCTGGAATCCGGCGATGGCGGGGTCGCCGGGAATGCTGCGGGGGATGCTGGGGCGGGCTCCGGGGGAGGAGTTCCTGGTGCTGTCGATGTGGCAGTCGGAGGCCGAGCGCGGGAAGTACCGGCCGGAGCGGGTGGAGCGGCTGGCCCTGCGGGCCCAGATGACGGCGGATGTGCGGGCGGTCGCCGGGGATGTCGTGCAGCTCGAACCGTCGTGGACGGTGTGAGGGGCGGGTGCCGGCCGGGGGCGGCGGTCGCGGCGGGGTGCCGGTGAGCGGCGCCGGGCACGTGGCCCCGGGGGCCCGGCTCAGCCGGTGGTGAACGCTCCCGCACGGGCGGCGGCCAGGGCTGCCGCCGCGGACTGGTCGGCGAGCGCGCCGTCGATCGGTTCCCGGGTGATGAACAGGCGGAAGAAGACCGGTGCGGACACCGACCGGACGAGCGCGCCGGCGTCGATCACGGCGCCCTCGGTGACCGGCAGTTCGCCGCGTCCGACGGCGCGTGCCACGATCACCTCGCAGCGCGCGAACCGCTCGGCGTAGTAGGCGCGCAGCGCCCCGGCGGCCCGCTCCGACTGGAAGGCGGCCGCGATCATCGCGGAACCGGACGCGGCCGCGCCCGGATCGGCGAAGGAATCGACGACCTCGTGGGCGAGGGCGCGCAGATCTCCCGCGAGGGAGCCGGTGTCGGGCGGCAGCCAGGTGTCCTCGCCCGCCAGGTCCAGCGCGTCGGCCACCAGCCCCTCGACGCCTCCCCAGCGCCGGTAGAGCGTCGTCTTGTGCACGCCCGAGTGCTCGGCGACGTACTCGATGGTCAGGCCGGGATAGCCGTGCTCGGTGAGGCCGGTCAGGACGGCGTCACGGACGGCGGCCCGGGTGCGCGCGGTGCGTCCGCCGGGGCGCCGGGTGCCGGGGGTGGGCGGCGTGGACGTACCGGCCTTGCTCTCGTCCGCGGGCTCGGTCTCACCGGACAACTGCAACTCCTATTGCATTAGTGGGGTGGGGTGTGTCACCATCATCGTAATGCAATGGAAGTTGCATTTGGGTGTCGGTGGACCATTCACTCGATGCCCTGTCCGTACCTGCAACTGGACCAGTACCCGTATCCGAAGCCGTCTGCCCGCTCATGCCCCCGATGTGTCCACACGACCTGGCCGGAGGACTGATTGCCCACCCAGATCTCCTTGCACGACGTTTCCCACTCCTACGCCGACCGACTGCTGCTCGACGGCGTCTCCCTCTCCGTACGGCCCGGTGAACGGATCGGGATCGTGGGGGAGAACGGCGCCGGGAAGTCGACACTGCTGCGCATCATCGCGGGCGCCGAGCAGCCCGACGACGGCCGAGTCGTCCGCCGCGCCGACGGCGGTATCGGCCACCTCGGGCAGACCCCCGGCCTCCGCCCGGACCGCACGGTCCAGGACGCGATCGACGCCGCCCTGGCAGATCTCAGAGACATCGAACGCCGGCTCCGGTCGCTGGAGCGCGGGCTGGGCCGCGCCACGGCCGGTCAACTGGACGAGTACGGCGAGCTGCTCACCCTCTTCGAAGTGCGCGGCGGCTACGAAGCCGATGCCCGTGTCGACAAGGCGATGCACGCCCTCGGGCTGGAGCGGATCGCGCACGACCGGCTGCTGGGCAGCCTCTCCGGAGGCGAGCAGGCCCGGCTCGGACTCGCCTGCCTGATCGCAGCCTCGCCCGAGGTCATGCTCCTCGACGAGCCGACCAACCATCTCGACGCGGCCGCTCTCGACTGGCTGGAGGACGCTCTGCTCGCCCATCGCGGCACGGTCCTCGCCGTCTCCCACGACCGGCTCTTTCTGCAACGGATCGCCACCGCGATCGTCGAGGTGGACGCCGACCGCCGCGGCATCGTGCGCTACGGCGACGGCTACGGCACCTTCGTCGCCGCCAAGACGGCCGCCCGCCGCCGCTGGGAGCAGGAGTACGCCCGGTGGTGCGAGCAGATCGCGCAGCTCACCGAGTTCGCGGCGGGGACCGCACACCACGTCGCCCGGGGCCGGGCGATGAAAGACGGCAACAAGATGGCGTACGACCGGGACAAGGGCCGCGTCCAGGCATCCGTGTCCAGCAGAGTGCGCAACGCCCAGGAGCGACTGCGCAGGCTGCGGGACGAGCCGGTCCCCAGACCACCGGATCCGCTCCGCTTCCGCGCCGTACCGGGTACCGGCGACGCCGAGGGCACCCTCGTCCACCTCGACGGGGTGCGCGTCGCGGACCGGCTGGCGGTGGACTCCCTCTCGGTCGCCGCCGGTGAACGACTGCTGATCCACGGTGCCAACGGCGCGGGCAAGACCACGCTGCTGCGGGTCATCGCGGGAATCACCGAGCCGGACAGCGGAACGGTGCGGCGCCGGGGGCGGATCGGCTTCCTCGCCCAGGAAATACCGGTCACCCGCCCCGCTGAACCGCTGCTGGCGGCGTTCGGGCGGGGCCTGACCGGCGATGCGGACGAGCTGGCCGGCCTTCTGCTGTCCTTCGGGCTCTTCCGGGAGCGCGATCTGCGGGTGCCGGTGGGGGCGCTCTCGGCAGGCCAGCGGCGCCGGCTGGCGCTGGCCCGGCTGCTGGCCCGGCCGGCGGATCTTCTGCTGCTGGACGAACCGACCAACCACCTGGCCCTCGGCCTGGTCGAAGAGCTGGAAGAGGCCCTCGCGGTATGGCCCGGCGCGCTGGTCGTCGTCTCCCACGACCGCCTGCTGCGCCGGCGCTTCGGCGGCCGCAGCTACGGGATACGCGACGGTCGCCCGGTCCCCGACGCGCACTGAGGCACGGCCCGCGAGCGCACGCCCGTCGCTGTGCGTGCCCACCGCCACGCGTGCTCGTCGCCGTGGACGCTCTCCGCGGGTATGCGCTGCTCTTCGCGGGCGCCCGCTCAGGGCGAGCGCTCCTCGGCTTTCGGGCCGGCTCCCGTCCGTCGTCTGCCTGCACGCCTGCCGGGGTTCGGCGCGGACCGACGGAGCCGGATGACGGCGACACGAGAAAGGACGACGTGAGGAACGGTGGCCGATCTGAGCGACCGACCTGAGGGAGAGCGAGGCGACGTGGGGGCACCGCGGCATGGGATGCGCGGAGGAGGGGGCATGGCTGTGGCCGCCACCGCACGCGGCATGTACAGGGCAGGCGTCTTAGGGTGGCGGTATGGCCCGGCCCCGACGCATAGTCCTCATCCGCCACGGAGAGTCGGTGGGGAACGTCGACGACACCGTCTACGAACGGGAGCCCGACCACGCCCTCAGCCTCACGGAGACCGGGTTCCGGCAGGCCGAGGAAGCGGGCCCCCCGCTGCGGGCGATCTTCGGGGACGAACAGGTCTCCGCCTACGTCTCGCCCTACCGCCGCACCCACCAGACCTTCCGGGCGCTCGCTCTGGACCGGGAGCGGGTCAGGGTCAGGGAGGAGCCGCGGCTGCGCGAGCAGGACTGGGGGAACTGGCAGGACCGGGACGACGTACGGCTCCAGAAGGCATATCGCGACGCCTACGGTCACTTCTTCTACCGGTTCGCGCAGGGCGAGTCCGGCGCGGACGTCTACGACCGGGTCGGGGCGTTCCTGGAGAGCCTGTGGCGCAGCTTCGAGGACCCCGGCCACCCGCCGAACGTCCTGATCGTCACGCACGGCCTCACCATGCGCCTGTTCTGCATGAGGTGGTTCCACTGGACGGTCGCCGACTTCGAATCGCTGTCCAACCCGGGCAACGCGGAGCGGCGCACCCTGCTCCTCGGTGTGGACGGCCGCTACTCCCTTGACCGGCCGTTCGAGCGCTGGTGCGTACCCGAGCCTTACGGCGTCACCGGTTAGAGTGCACACCGATGACCGCCGACCACCGTGACGCAGACCGCTGTGAGCGGGCTCTGGCGAGCCTGCGCGGACTTTCCGTGGGCGACGCCCTCGGCTCCCGGTTCTTCGTCCCCGCCCACGTCCCCGCCCTCAAGCGCCGCGAGCTGCCGCCCGCCCCCTGGCAGTGGACCGACGACACCGAGATGGCCTGCTCCGTCCTCGCCGTGCTCACCACCCACGGCCGGATCGACCAGGACTCCCTGGCCCGCTCCTTCGCCGAACACCACGACGTCGACCGCGGCTACGGCCCGGCCGTGAACCGCATGCTCCGGCTGATCCGCGAGGGCGGCGACTGGCACGAGCTGGCGTCCGGCCTCTTCAACGGCCGGGGCTCCTGGGGCAACGGCGCCGCCATGCGCATCGCCCCCCTGGGTGCCTGGTACGCCGACGACCCGGAGCAGGCCACACACCAGGCGGAGATCTCCGCGTACGTCACCCACCAGCACCGCGAGGCCGTCGTCGGCGCGATGGCCGTCGCCGCCGCAGCCGCCCTGGTGGCGAGCCCGGGGCGGGACGCCGGCCCCGAGGAGCTCCTCGACGGCGTACTGGAGCTGATCCCGCGCAGCGCCGTACAGGCCGGTCTGCGCCGCGCCCGGGACATGCTCGACTACGCCGACTCCGGCACCGTCGCCGCCGTCCTCGGCTGCGGACGGCGGACCAGCGCCCACGACACCGTTCCCTTCACCCTCTGGGCCGCGGCCCGCCATCTCGGCGACTACGAGCAGGCGTTCTGGACCACTGCCCAGGTGGGCGGGGATGTGGACACCACCTGCGCCATCGTCGGCGGCATCGTCGCCGCGGGCAGCGGCGGCACCCCGCCCCGGTCCTGGCTGGACGGCGCGGAGCCCCTCCCGCCCTGGACCCCCACGCCCACCGGCTGACGAGCCCTGCCGCCGTCCCACTACGGCAGGGTCGGCCGTTCTGTCAGCCACGACCTGACCCTGCCGCGCTGCGCCACGCCCTCTGATCCCGGGCTGTGCGTTCCCCGGTCGTACGCCGTTCCTCTGCTTCCTGTGCGTCTCCGCTCCCTACGCGTCCGCCGTCCAATGGGCAGCGTCCGATGGCGACTTCGCACCACGTACCGCCTTGCGCGAGGCCCGGGGCGTTGCCCGCCGCCACGGAGTCACCGCCGCCCGTGGACCACTCCGCATCGACCGTTCCCCGTCCGAAGCCCCCGCCGCACGGCACCGATGTCACTCTCGGCGGTGTCGCGACGTCGCGACACGGGGACATGGCGGGACGGCAGGAGAGCGGACCGACGTGCTGCCAGCCTTCGTCGCCCACTCGATCGCGGTGCGCGACCTTCGGCCCTCACCCGCGACCTTCTGCGGCGCAACGGATCTCCCTCGCGTGCGTTTCTTGCCCGCTGCCCGCTGCCCGCTGCCCGCTGCCCGCCGCCCGGCGACGTCGTCGTGCTCTCCGGCGGGGCTCTCGGCGCGAGCGGCCGTCTCCCGCGAGGCAGCGCCGGAGGTGACCGGGGCGGGCGCCTGACCTTCCGGCGACGGGGGACCGGCAGGTGTCCGGCCCCGGCGTCGCAGGCCGGCGCGCGACGGCGACAGCGTGAGCACCACTCCGGCCGGACCCCGCGCCGATCCGAGCCCCCCACAGCGACCGCGCCGTACGGCCTGCCGTACTCTCGCCGGGCCCCGTGCCCGTCCCGTCAGGAATCAGTGGGGATCCGGTGCGGACGCCTGCGCCGAATAGGCGTAACCTGGCTGGCGCCATGCCGTACGAGCCTCCCACCCACACCGTCGAGCGATCGTTGCGCGCCACGACGGGCGCCAAGATCGTCGCAGGTGTCGACGAGGTCGGACGCGGAGCCTGGGCCGGTCCGGTCAGCGTCTGCGCAGCCGTCACCGGCCTGCGTCGGCCGCCTGCCGGACTCACCGATTCCAAGCTGCTGAGCCCCAAACGCCGCACCGAACTCGCCGGTGTGCTCGACGAGTGGGTCACGGCCTACGGCCTCGGTCATTCCTCGCCGCAGGAGATCGACGCCCTCGGCATGACCGCGGCACTCCGGCTCGCGGCCGTACGTGCCTTGGAGGCGCTGCCGGTCCGTCCGGACGCGGTCATCCTGGATGGTAAGCACGACTACCTGGGCGCGCCGTGGCGGGTCCGTACGGTCATCAAGGGCGACCAGTCCTGCATCGCGGTCGCCGCCGCGTCCGTGATCGCCAAAGTGCGGCGCGACGCGATGATGGCCGAACTGGGCCTGGAATACGCCGACTTCGACTTCGCGGGCAACGCCGGCTACCCCTCCCCGACCCACCGCATCGCCCTGGAGGAGCACGGTCCCACGCCGCACCACCGAGTGTCGTGGTCCTACATGGACGCGCTGCCCCGGTGGCGGCACCTGAAGAAGGTGCGCGTCACTCCCGAAGCAGCCGCTCTGGAGGCCGGAGGCCAACTCGGCTTCGCCTTCTGAGCGGTGCGGGCATCAATTCGGTACCCGATGACGTGTTCCGCACTTACGTTTGATAGACATCCCTTTATGCCTCTCATCCCCGAGGAGCCTCAGATTCACGAGAGTGTCCCGGGTCCTCGCGCCACTCCGGCCGCTGGCCGCACCGCGCCGAGCCCCCGTCCTGTTCCTGGTCCCGGTCCCCGCCCCGCGCCTCCGCGCGGTGCTCCCGCGGCCAGTGCCCGTCCGGGCAAGCCCGGACCCGCTGCCCCGCCGCGTGTACCTGTCGCCGCTCCGCCGGCGCAGCGCACCGGCTCCGAGCAGCCTGCCGCCGGTACCCCCGGCACCGCCGCCGGAGCGCAGCTCCAGCTGATCCCGGCACCCGCCGGTGGCGCCGTCGACGCCGCCGACGAAGCCGTCGATCTGCTGCTGGACACCGGACGCGCGCCGGGCGAGATCCTGGTGCTGACCACCGGCGACGCCCATCCGTGGGCAGCGCACGAGCTGTCCTTCGGTGAGACGTCCTACTGGGCCCAACACGACGCCGCGGACGATGTGTTCTACGCGGATGCCACCGCGGGGCGCGCCGCCGGGCGGCCCGTCGTGGTCGTCGCCGTCAACGGTGGCACGGACGAGGCCACCGCGCAGGCACTGCCCGCGGCGATGGCCCGTGCCGGAGCGCTGCTGATCGTCTGCGGCGACCCGCAGACGATCAACGCCGTGCTGGGCGCGCACGCCTAGCGGTACCGCAGGGAGCAGCCCGCCGGCCACACCGGCCGGTCGGGTTCGCTCGCGCGTCGGCGCCAACCGCGTGCCCACGGCCTCGGCCGTGCGTGGCGGCAGCCGCGTGCCCCTCAGCGGGCCGCCGAGTACCGCCGGGCCGCGGCCGCGAGCCGGGGCGCCACCCGGTTGCCGTCCCACGGTGGCTCGGACGGCTGCCCCGCATCCCGCGGAACCTGCCGCGCCGCACCACCGGCCCGAACGGGGAAGCCGCACACCGACGTTCCGCCCGCCCCCGAGGGCCCGGTCGTCCCCGGGACACCATGTCGCCCCGGAGGGGGACACCACGCCGCGGCGGGGGACGGGACCTCAGGCCCAGACCCAGACCCGGGTATGTCGGCCGGAACCCTCGTTCGCTCTGCCGCTGTTCCGTATGGCGCGTCGCCCGATGTTCCCGTGGGCGATGCCTCCGTAAGCGGCTCGGCCGTGCGCGGCGCGTCCGTACGGGACGGCAGCCGGGGCCGACGCCCGCCCCGGCCCTCGCCGAGCACCTGCCAGCGGTCGGCGGTCAGCATGATGTACGCCCCGCACCGCAGCCCGTGCAGGGTGCAGGCGTCACGCAGCCCCCACAGCCACGCCCCGTCCGTCTCCGTCCAACGGGTCTCGCCCGCACGGCAGTAGAGCAGTACGGCCGTCCGGACCGGGACGCGCCGCCGCAGGTCGTGCGGGATGATCCGGCGCAGCTGAGACAGCAGTGCGTTGCGGAACTCCCAGCCGTCGGGCGCGGTCGCGGGCCCGGTGAACGACGCGCTGGCGGTCACCCGCTCCCGAGGATCCAGCACCGCCACGACGGCGGTCGACAACCCGGGACGGTGGCGATCGTGCAGGCCGACGACGACCCCACGGGGATTGCGCAGTAGCGGGATACCTGCCGAGGCCCACTCGGCGGGCTCCAGCATCCGGCCCAGCCGGGCGGCGGAACCCCCGCCCGCGAGCCGCGACATGTTCGCGGGCGAGGCGAAACCGAGGGCCACGGTCCTCCCTTCGTCTACGCGTCCACGCGCCGGGCGGCGGCCGGGCGCGCGAGAGCGCACCACGACAGGCCCTGCCCGACCGCGGAGGGGCTGGTACGGGGAAGCGGCTCCAATTCTTGCGGTCGCACACGTATGCGGCAACGAGCAATTCGCGCCCACGACCCGAAATCGCCCCATGCGCCGTCGACTCCGGCCCGCCACCCCGGCCATCCCACTCTCCCCCTCCGCCCCGGCCGGTCCTAGCCCTGCACGGCGAGGACCAGGGGAAACACCCCGTCCGCACCCGCTCTGCGCAGCAGCCTGGCGGCCACGGCCAGCGTCCAGCCGGTGTCGGCGTAGTCGTCCACCAGGAGCACCGGACCGCCGGCCGACGCCAGGGCCTGGGCCAGCTCGGGCGGCACGCTCAGGGCGCCGTGCAGGGCCCGCAGCCGCTGAGCGCTGTTGCTGCGCGGGATGCGGCCGCCGTCTCCGTCGTCCGTGGCGGTCACCGCCCCCAGGAACGGCATCCTGCCGACCGAGGAGATCCGCTCGGCGAGCGAGCGAATCAGCTGTGGGCGGGTGCGCGAGGAGAGGCAGACGACGCCCACCGGGCGGGCCGGCGCGTCCGCCGCCCCGGAGGCCCAGCCCCCGGGCCCCTTCGCCCAGTCGGCGAGGACCGTGACCACCGCGGCCGACACGTCATCGGGGACCGGACCGTCCGCGGCCCCCGGCGCGAGCATCGGCCGCAGCCGGTTGCCCCAGCCGATGTCGGACAGCCGGCCCAGAGCACGGCCGGTCGCGGCCAGCTCACCGGCCGGAATACGTCCCTTGAGGTCGACGCCGATGGCCGGCAGCCCCGTCGGCCACATCCGTCGCGGCTCCACCTCGACCCCCGGGCGCCCCAGCTCGCCGCGGGCCGCGTCCAGCGACGCGGCGGACACCTCGGTGGTGAACCGCGCCCCGGCACAGGTGTCGCAGCGGCCGCACGCCACCGCCGCGTCATCGTCCAACTGGCGCCGCAGGAACTCCATCCGGCAGCCCGTCGTCGTGGCGTAGTCCCGCATCGCCTGCTGTTCCGTCTCGCGCTGGCGGGCCACCCACGCATAGCGCTCGGCGTCGTACGACCACGGCCGGCCGGTGGCCGTCCAGCCGCCCTTGACGCGGTGCACCGCGCCGTCGACATCGAGCACCTTGAGCATGGTCTCCAGGCGCGAACGGCGCAGTTCGACCTGCGGTTCCAGGGCGGGCAGCGACACCGGACGGCCGGCGGCCGCCAGGACGTCCAGCGTCCGGCGCACCTGCTCCTCAGGGGGGAACGCCAGCGACGCGAAGTACTTCCAGATCGCCTCGTCCTCCCGGCCGGGCAGCAGCAGCACCTCGGCATGCTGCACCCCACGGCCCGCGCGCCCCACCTGCTGGTAGTACGCGATGGGGGAGGACGGCGAGCCCAGATGCACCACGAAACCCAGGTCGGGCTTGTCGAATCCCATGCCCAGCGCGGAGGTCGCCACCAGCGCCTTGACACGGTTGGCCAGCAGATCGTCCTCCGCCTGCTGACGGTCGGCGTTTTCCGTCTTGCCGGTGTACGAGGACACGGTGTGCCCCCGGTGCCGCAGGAACGCGGTGACCTCCTCCGCGGCGGCGACGGTGAGGGTGTAGATGATGCCCGAGCCCGGCAGTTCGGACAGATGATCCGCCAGCCAGGCGAGCCGGTGCGCTGCGTCCGGCAGCGGCAGCACCCCCAGGCTCAGGCTCTCCCGGTCCAGCGGGCCGCGCAGCACCAGCGCCTCGGCCGCGCCCTCGCCCGTCCCCAGCTGCTCGGCGACATCGGCCGTCACCCGGGCGTTGGCGGTGGCCGTCGTGGCGAGCACCGGCACACCGGGCGGGAGGTCGGCGAGCATCGTGCGCAGCCGCCGGTAGTCCGGCCGGAAATCATGGCCCCAGTCCGAAATGCAGTGCGCCTCGTCGACCACCAGCAGGCCGGTGGCCGCTGCGAGCTTGGGCAGCACCTGATCGCGGAAATCGGGGTTGTTCAGTCGCTCCGGCGACACCAGGAGGACATCCACCTCACCGGCCGCCACTTCGGCCTGGACGGTGTCCCACTCCTCGGTGTTGGCGGAGTTGATCGTGCGCGCGCGGATCCCGGCCCGCGCGGCCGCCTCGACCTGGTTGCGCATCAGCGCGAGCAGCGGCGAGACGATCACGGTCGGCCCGCTGCCGCGCTCGCGCAGCAGCGCCGTCGCGACGAAATAGACCGCGGACTTGCCCCAGCCCGTGCGCTGCACGACCAGGGCGCGGCGGTGGTCGGCGACCAGCGCCTCGATCGCCCGCCACTGATCCTCGCGCAGCCGGGCCGTGCCGCCGGGATCCCCGACGAGTCGGGTCAGGACGGCATCGGCCGAGGCACGCAGGTCTTCGTTGCTCATGCCCCCATGCAACCCGATGCCACTGACAACGCGCGAACTCCCGCCCGAACCTGTGGACAACCGGCGTCACCCGGGAGTTGTCCACAGGGGTCGCGGTGGAGCGGCCGGCCGCGGGATCTTCGAGCCATGAATCCGCAGAGCGAACCGCCCGAGCACTCGTCCAAGCCCTCCTCGACCTCAGCCGAGACCACCGCCGAGACCACCGCCAAGACCGCCGCAGAGACCACCGCGGGCCCGGCCGGGCCGCCTGAGCCGTCCGCCGCTGTCCACCCGTCTGCTGCCCGCCCGTCCGCCGCCGACTCGTCGAAGCCTCCGAACCCGCCAGACCTCAACAGTTCCTCCGACCCCGCCCGCACCGACGGGAGCCGGACCACCGACCCCCAGGTCACCCTGCGCGGCCCGGCCGAACTCGCCGACGCGCTGCCCTACCTCATGGGCTTCTACCCGGACGACAGCATCGTCCTGGTGGCCCTGCACGGCGAACGCGGGCGCTTCGGCGGCCGGGTCAGGCTCGGGATTCCGACGGACACGACGCAGTGGCCCGACGTCTCCGACCAACTGGCCGACTGCCTGGTCACGGCCTGCCAGGACCGTGGCACCCGGCCCGCGGGCATCCTCGTCTTCCTCTGCCAGGAACCCGCACAGGGTGAGAGCGGAAAGGACGTGAAGGACCGCCTCCGGCCCCTCGCCCAGCGGCTGCGCACCGCCTGCGGCGCACTGGACGTCCCCGTACTCGAAGCCCTCTGCCTCTCCAATGGCCGTTACTGGTCCTACTGCTGCCCGGACTTCCGCTGCTGCCCCGTCGAGGGCACCCCCCTGGTCATGCCCGGCACGTCCGTGATGGCCGCGGCCGCCGCGTACGCGGGAATGCAGGTACGCGGCTCCCTCAAGGAGATGGAGGCACGGCTGACTCCCCGCACCGGGCCGCGCGCCGCCGAGCAGGAAAAGGCCCTCGACACCGCGGCCGCCGCGCTCGTCCCGCGGATGCTCCGGCGGGACGGCGCGGACGTCGTCCGCCGCAACACCCTCGACCTGGCCGGCGCCATGATCCACCGGTTCCGGCAGGACACACCCGCCGGCAGCAACCGGGCCAGGGACGCCTGCGACGACGCACTGATCACCGACGCCGAGGCCGCCGAACTCATCCTCGGGCTCCAGGACCGCACCACCCGGGACCGGGCGGCGCAGTGGATGGAAGGGCCCGTCGCCGCACCGGCCCTCCGGCTCTGGCGAGCCCTCGCCCGCCGCTGCCCCGGCGGCTTCGCCGAGCACGCGGTGGCACCGCTCACCCTCACCGGATGGGTCTCCTGGGCCACCGAGGACGGCCCCTCGGCCCGGGTCGCCCTCGGCCGCGCCCTGAGCATCGACCCCGACTATCTCTTCGCCCAGCTGCTGCACCGCGCCATCAACGACGGCCTCGATCCGGAGCCGCTGCGCCGCTGCCTGCGCGACGAGCGCGCCGAACACGACGACGAGCCGGACGGTCCCGGCACCGCGCCCGCGACACCTGCGGATGAGGCACCGCGGATCGCTGGACGGCAGGGCCGGCCACGCACTGCCGACCGCCCCCGCCGACCGCGCGGCGGTAGGGGCCCCGGCTCCTGTACGACCGAAGACCGGAGCAGGCGCCGGGCCGGCCGGGACACCGACCGGAGCAGGGGGTGACCGCACCGTCGGGCGGGGCCGGCGTGACCTGGGCGCCGGTTGCGCCGTTCAGGTGAGTGGCGCAGGCCGTACGGAGCCCCGACCTCACCAGGGAGCACAGAGCGTGCCAGGCATCGTCCCCACCACTCAGCCGGCCTCCCGACCGCCCGGTGAACGGCGCCCCGCGCCGCCCCGGGCGCCGCAGCCGCAGCCCGTCCACGCCGCGCTGATCTGCGTGGCCCTGCCGGCCCTCGCGGTCTCACCCGCCTCCGGGCAACTCACCGGGCAGGGACTGGACGGCTACTACCGCGATGGCAGGCGGATCCTCTCCCGCTGCGAACTGCGCGCGGCGGGCGGTGAACCAGTCGTCGTCCAGGGACGGCTGGTCGCCGCGGACCGCGCCCGGTTCGTCGGGACGGTCCGCAGAGCGGGGGAGCGAGGACCGGACCCGGAGATCAGGATGGAGCGACTGCGGTCCGCCGACGGCAGCGAACGGATCACCTTCAGCAGCAGCTCCGTACGGCCGGTCCGGCTCCCCGTGGAGATCCGGCTCGGCACCGACCTCGCGGAGCTGGGCGCCGTCGCCGTCGGCCTGCCGGGTCCGGAACTGCGGGCCGTGGTCCACGGCTGCGGACTGCGCTGGCCGGGGCCCGGAGCGCAGGCGGTGGTGTCCGCGTCCCCGGTGCCCGCCGAGGCCCTGGCCTCGGCGGGCCTGCTGCGCTGGGAACTGGACCTGCCGCCCGGCGGCCGGCGCACCATCGAACTGCGCGCCGGACTCGAACTCACCGCCGACGGTTCCCCGGCCGGCCACCGGCGGCCGGGGAGCGGAAGCCGCCCGGGGGAGCCGCGGATCCCCGCCCCTCGGCCGGCCCTCCCCAGGCCCCGCGCCGACCGGCCACCGCGCCCCTGGCCGGCCGCACGACTGGACTGCGACGACCACCGGGCCGACGCCCTCCTGGCGAGCAGCCTCGACGACCTGTACGGCCTGCTGATGCGCGACGCCGGCACACCCACGGACGTGTACGTCGCGGGCGGGTTCCCTTGGCGCTGCGGCCTGGCACCGGCCGAGGCACTGTGGACCGCCAGGATGCTGCTGCCACTGGGCACCCGACTCGCCGCCGGCACGCTGCGCGCACTCGCCCGTACGCAACAAGCCGCACCAGGGGCGGATTTCGGCCGAATTCCCGGCGCCCTCCGGGACGCCGGGCCGCACGCACCACCCAGCTGCACGGGCGTCGAGGCCACCCTGCTCTTCCCCACCGTCCTCGCCGAGGCACACCGCTGGGGCCTGCCGGAGCAGGAGACCGAACGACTGCTGCCCGCCGCGCAGCGCTGTCTGCGATGGCTGCGCGACACGACCGAGCAGCCCGGCGCCGGCCACCACGGCGGATACGTCCCCGACCCCGCGCCCGGCGGACCGTACCGCTGCGAGACACAGGCCCACGCCCACCGCGCCGCACTCCTGGGCGCCGACCTCCTCGACGCCTTCGGGGCCCCCGGCGCGGCGGCGCTGCGCGAGTGGGCCGCGGATCTGCGTGCCCGGTTCCGGACGGACTTCTGGCTGGAGGACGGCGCCGGAGGCCGCCCCGCCGCCCTGCGCACCCGCGACGGCCGACCGCTGCCGCATCTCGGCTCCACCGCCGCCCATCTCCTCGACACCGGCCTGCTCGGGGGCGGCGACCTCGCACCGGGCCTGCTGGACGCGGCGCGGACCGGCCGACTGGCCCGGCTGCTGGGCGGCCCCGCCCTGGACTCCGGCTGGGGCCTGCGCGGGCTGGGCGCCAAGGAGAGCGGATACAACCCGTTCGGCCACCGCAGCGGCGCGGTCCGCGTCCACGAGACGGCGGTCGCCGTGGCCGGCCTGGCCGCGGCCGGCCACGAGAAGGAGGCCGGCGCCCTGGCCCGGGGCGTCCTCGACGCGGCGGAGACGTTCGGCCACCGCCTCCCGGAGATGTACGCGGGGGAGCAGCGCACCACCGGCAGTGCCCCGGTCCCGCACCCGGCGGCCTGCCGGCCCGCGGCACCGGCGGCGGCCGGCGCGGTGCAGATACTGCTCGCTTTCACCGGGCTGCGCCCGGACGTTCCCGGCGGGACGGTTGCCGTGCGCCCACCGGGCAGCGCCCCGCTCGGCGCGATGCAGTTCACCGGACTGAGCGTCGCCGAGCAGCCGTTCGCGGTACGGATCACCAGGCTCGGCATGGGGATGGTGGAGGCGGCGGCGGACGGTCTGCAACTGAGCTCCTGAGGCGCTCCGCCGCCTGTTTATCGTCAGGCGGACGACTATGATCGCGCCATGCCTCCCTACGACCCGTCGGCCTTCCCGCCCTTCGCCGTCACCGTCGACCTGGTCGTGCTCACCGTGCGCCGCCACGCCCTGTGCGCGCTGGCAGTGCGCCGCGGCGAGCCGCCGTTCCAGGGCCGCTGGGCGCTGCCCGGCGGATTCGTCCGGGCCGACGAGGACCTGGAGGAGGCGGCCGCCCGCGAACTCGCGGAGGAGACCGGCCTGCACGCCCACCTCCCGGCGGGCCCGCCGCCGGCCTACGGCGCGCACCTCGAACAACTGGCCACCTACGGCGACCCCGGGCGCGACCCCCGGATGCGGGTCGTCAGTGTCGCGCACCTCGTGCTCGCCCCCGATCTGCCCGCCCCCCGGGCCGGCGGTGACGCCCACAGCGCGCGCTGGGCCCCGGTGGAGACACTCCTTGACCAGGAGGCCGCGCACGGCCGCGACGGTGACCTCGCGGCCCCGCTCGCCTTCGACCACGCGCGGATCCTCGCGGACGGCGTGGAGCGCGCCCGCTCGAAGATCGAATACTCCTCGCTCGCCACTGCCTTCTGCCCCCAGGAATTCACCGTCGGCGAGCTGCGGAGGGTGTACGAGGCGGTCTGGGGCGTCGCCCTCGACCCCCGCAACTTCCACCGCAAAGTGACCGGCACCCCCGGCTTCCTGGTGCCGACCGGCGGTACGACGACCCGTCAGGGCGGCCGCCCCGCCCAGCTCTTCAGGGCCGGCGGAGCGACACTGCTCAACCCGCCGATGCTGCGCCCGGAGATCTGAGGAACTGCCACACACCGGGACGATGCCGGAACCGGCGTGCCTCCGCGGGGACACGGTGACTGCCTAAAATCGTTAATTACGAGTAAATGGGGCATATCGCGTTACCTTGGCCGGGTGAGCCCTCTCGTTCCCCCCCGCTGCTTCCGGGCGGACGCACACCCGCCGAGGGACGCGATGATCCAGGCCATCGGACTGACCAGCGAACCCCGCGGTGAACTGCCGCCCGCCGTCGACGACCTCACCTTCGAAGTGCGGCCGGGCCGGATCACCGTCCTGCTCGGCCCGGCCGCCGCGGGCAAGACCACTGCCCTGCGGCTGATGCTGCAACTCGAGTACGGCCGCGGCGTCGCCCTCTTCCGCGGCCGCCCGATGCACCGTGTCCCCCACCCCGCCCGTGAGCTCGGCGTCGTCCTCGGCGACGTCCCCGCACACCCCGCCCGCACGGCCCGCGGGCATCTGCGCATACTCGGCGCCGCGGCCGGCGTCCCGGCGGACCGCGCCGACGACATGCTCGACCTCGTCGGCCTCAGCGGCCTGGCCGACCAACGGCTGGGCGGATTCTCCCGCGGTATGGACCGCAGGCTCGGCCTGGCCGCGGCGCTGCTCGGCGACCCGCACACCCTCGTCCTCGACGAACCCGCCGAAGGGGTCTCACCGCGCGAGGCGGCCTGGCTGCACGGCCTGCTGCGCGGCTACGCCGCGCAGGGCGGCGCCGTCCTCACCACCTCCCGCAACGTCAAGGAAGCGGCACGCATCGCGGACCGTGTCGTCACCCTTGAGGATGGCCGCCTCATCGCCGACCAGGAAGCCGCCGACTTCCGGCGTACCCGCCTGCGCCCCCGGGTCGCCGTCCGCTCCCCGCACGCCGACCGCCTCGCGGCGCTGCTCATCGACGAGTCGCAGTGCGCCGACCGCACCTCGGACCCCGCCGTCGGCCGGGCCGTCGAAGTCGTCCGGGAGAGCGGCACCCGCATCTCCGTGTACGGGAGCAACTGCGCCGCAGTGGGAGAAGCCGCGTTCCGGCACGGCATCCCCGTGCACCGGCTCGACGACGAGGCCGGCGACAGCGGCCCGGTCGTCCCGCTCCACCGTGCCGACGGCCGTACTGCGGGCCCCGCCGACGACACGGTGTCCGACACCCTCGCCCTCCCGGCCGTCGAAGCCACCACACCCGCTCCCCGTCCGGTGCGGCCCGCTCCGGCCCCCTTCGCGGGCGCCTCGCCATCCCACGGCTGCCCGCGCCCGGCCCGGCCCGGCCGCTGCGCTACGAACTGCGCCGCGCCGCCGGCGACCGTGCCGGACTGTTCGTCGCGGCGGCATCCGTCCTCGTCTCCGTGGTCCTGGCGCTGTTGCTGGCCCGTCGCGGAGGCGCCCCGATGTCCCGCGTACTCACCGGCTGGCCCCGTCAACTGCCCTTCCCTCCGGCCGCGCTCGGCGCCGGACTCATCGGAGCGCTCGCCTTCGGTCAGGAGTTCCGCCATCCGGCGCTGGCCCCCGAACGCGGCTCCGTCCCCCGCAGGCTCGGGCTGCTCCTCGCCAAACTCCTCGTCAGTGGCGCCGCCGCGCTGGCACTCGGCGGGTGCGTACTGGCCGCCGAGGAAGCGACGGCCCGCACCGTGTTCGGGCCGGGCGCCGTCACCGGTATCGCCGAACGGCCGGTTCTCACCGCTGGTTGGCTGGGACTGCTGGTCGGCTGTGCCTGGGCGGGTGTGCTGGCCGCCGGCGTATTCCGGTCCACCGCAATGGGGTTGGCGGCGGTGCTCGCCGTGCCGGTCCTCGTCGTCCCGCTCGTGCGGCACGTGGTGGCCGAGCCGGCGGCCCGTTCACTGGCGGGGCTGCCCGCGCGACTGAGGTCGTCGGCTCTGGTTCAGTGGCCGTCCGGAATCGACCAGGGAGTACTGGTCGTGATGCGACTGGCGCCCCAACCTGTCGGCAGCGCACTGACGTTGTCACTCGTCGCCCTGGTCTGCGCATACACCCTCACGATGCGACGCAGCCGGATGCGGTGACCTCGCCCGGTGCCCGATTTGCGAACGTGATGGTGCGCTCGCTGTCCACAACTCGCCGCAAAAAGCCCATTTCTTTCTGATAAAGCGTCAATTGCGAGATGACGGGCGATCACCCTTTCGTGTGCTTTTCACCAAAGACCTCAAGGCCGTTCAGGGTGTCGCCGACAAAGGATGCGTGAGTACCCTTGCGCACACCATGATGACCGCGGCTCGCCCCGCCGACACCGGCCTCGCAGGTCCGGGCGAGCTCGACCGCTACCCCTATGGCAACGCCGCCAGCACAGGCAGCGCCGGCAACGGAGCCGGCGCCACCGGCGCGGACCGTGCCGAGCGCGTCCCGCCGGTGTGGGACGGCACCGAAGCAGACATGGGCCGGGCCGGCCGCCGCGCGGCCGGTAGCCGCGGCCGCGGCCTGCACGGCCAACTCGTCCAGCAACTCGGCCAGATGATCGTCTCCGGCGATCTCGGCGCCGACCGCCCGCTCGTCCCCGAGGAGATCGGCCAGCGATTCGAGGTCTCCCGCACCGTCGTCCGCGAGTCGCTGCGTGTCCTGGAGGCCAAGGGCCTGGTCAGCGCCCGCCCGAACGTCGGCACCCGGGTGCGCCCGGTCAGTGACTGGAACCTCCTCGACCCCGACATCATCGAGTGGCGGGCTTACGGACCCCAGCGCGACGACCAGCGCCGGGAGCTGTGCGAGCTGCGCTGGACGATCGAACCGCTCGCCGCCCGGCTCGCCGCCGGCCACGGCCGCGAGGAGGTCCAGCAGCGGCTCGCCGACATGGTGGAGATCATGGGGCACTCCGCCGCCCAGGGCGACACCCTGACCTTCGCCCGCGCCGACGCCGAGTTCCACTCCCTGCTGCTGCAACTCGCCGGCAACCGCATGCTGGAGCACCTCTCGGGCATCGTCTCCGCGGCCCTGCACGTCTCCGGCGGCCCGGCCGGCGGCTGCGAGCGCCCGATCGAGACGTCCGTGGGCCAGCACATGCGGATCGTCGACGCCATCGGCGCCGGCGACGCCACGGCGGCCGAATCGGCGATGCGCCAGCTCCTCGCCGCGCACGGCGAGGCCGGCGGCCAGGGCCCCGGGACGCCCGTGGACCACGTCGTCCCCGCGCCCCGCGAGCACTGAAGGTCCGCATCCGAGCGCGTACGGACCGTAGGCGCCGCGGGGCCGGGTGCCCCGCACACCCCTGCGGACGGGGTGCTCCGTACACGTCGAGGACGTACAAGACCGCCGGATCCGGGGCGTCGCCCGGATCCGGCGATGGTCTTGGGAGGA
Organism: Streptomyces celluloflavus; assembly: GCA_000720995.1. Lineage (GTDB taxonomy): Bacteria > Actinomycetota > Actinomycetes > Streptomycetales > Streptomycetaceae > Streptomyces > Streptomyces celluloflavus. The sequence continues at coordinate 42,008 of JOEL01000028.1, read as the reverse complement.
TTGCATGTCATATGACAGGGAATGGGTCGTAATGGGGTGTGACTCGGGCCACGCAGATTGGGCGTAACGCTCTTCGGGGAAGCGCGATGACTTAAGAGGTGATAGCCGAGGAGGGAATACGGACGGCGTTCGTGACGCTGTTCAACTCCCCGGTTGCGCCCGCGCCGTCGGTCCATCCCCACCGGCGGTCGTCGGTTCCGGTCCGCAGTGACCGGGGCCGGAAGCCGTTTCCATCGTTCCGAGAGGTTGTTCGTGTCGGCCAGCACATCCCGTACGCTCCCGCCGGAGATCGCCGAGTCCGAGTCTGTGATGGCGCTCATCGAGCGGGGAAAGGCTGATGGGCAGATCGCCGGCGATGACGTGCGTCGGGCCTTCGAGGCTGACCAGATTCCGCCAACCCAGTGGAAGAACGTTCTGCGCAGCCTCAACCAGATCCTCGACGAGGAGGGTGTGACGCTGATGGTCAGTGCCGCAGAGGCGCCCAAGCGCACCCGCAAGAGCGTCGCAGCGAAGAGCCCGGCAAAGCGCACCGCCACGAAGACCGTCGCGGCGAAGACCGCCACGGTGAAGAAGACCACCACCGCGGCCTCTGCCTCCATGGCGGACGCATCGGCCGGTGAGTCCGAGGCCGCGCCTGCCAAGAAGGCGGCGGCGAAGAAGACCGCAGCCAAGAAGACGGTGGCGAAGAAGGCCACGGCCAAGAAGGCCACCGCCAAGAAGACCGGGTCCAAGAAGGACGTCGACGAGCTGCTCGACGACGACGCGACCGACGAGACCCAGGCCCCCGGCAAGGGTGAGGCGGCAGAGGCCGCAGAGGGCGCCGAGAGCGCCGGCTTCGTCCTGTCGGACGACGACGAGGACGACGCCCCCGCGCAGCAGGTCGCCGCGGCCGGCGCCACCGCCGACCCGGTCAAGGACTACCTCAAGCAGATCGGCAAGGTCCCGCTCCTCAACGCGGAGCAGGAGGTCGAGCTCGCCAAGCGCATCGAAGCGGGCCTGTTCGCCGAGGACAAGCTGGCGAACTCCGACAAGCTCGCGCCGAAGCTCAAGCGTGAGCTGGAGATCATCGCCGAGGACGGCCGCCGGGCCAAGAACCACCTCCTGGAGGCCAACCTCCGGCTGGTCGTCTCCCTGGCCAAGCGCTACACCGGCCGCGGCATGCTCTTCCTGGACCTGATCCAGGAGGGCAACCTCGGTCTGATCCGCGCGGTCGAGAAGTTCGACTACACTAAGGGCTACAAGTTCTCGACCTATGCGACGTGGTGGATCCGCCAGGCCATCACCCGCGCCATGGCCGACCAGGCCCGTACGATCCGTATCCCCGTCCACATGGTCGAGGTGATCAACAAGCTCGCGCGCGTCCAGCGCCAGATGCTCCAGGATCTGGGCCGTGAGCCCACCCCGGAGGAGCTGGCCAAGGAACTCGACATGACCCCCGAGAAGGTCATCGAGGTCCAGAAGTACGGCCGCGAGCCGATCTCGCTGCACACTCCGCTGGGCGAGGACGGCGACAGCGAGTTCGGTGACCTCATCGAGGACTCCGAGGCGGTCGTCCCGGCCGACGCGGTCAGCTTCACCCTCCTCCAGGAGCAGCTGCACTCGGTGCTGGACACCCTCTCCGAGCGCGAGGCCGGCGTGGTGTCCATGCGCTTCGGCCTCACCGACGGTCAGCCCAAGACGCTGGACGAGATCGGCAAGGTCTACGGCGTCACGCGTGAGCGGATCCGTCAGATCGAGTCCAAGACCATGTCGAAGCTGCGTCACCCGTCGCGCTCGCAGGTACTGCGCGACTACCTCGACTAGCCGAACCGGTACGGACAGCGCCGCGGGCCCGGCCCCTCCCTGCACGGAGGGGCCGGGCCCGCTGCCGTCCGGGTGCGAGGCGCGGCCGGTTGACTCACCCTGGGTAGGCGATCACTGTCCAGGAGTCAGGAGTTCCGATGCGTCCGTCCGTCCGCGCCGTCCTGGGAGCCCTCGCGCTGGTCCTCGCCATACCGATACCGGCCGCCGCGGACGAATCGGTGGTGGGCGGCAGAGCCGTACGGCTGTCACAGAGCCCCTGGGCGGTGGCCCTCGCCTCCCGCCAGCGCTTCGGAGGCGAACGCTCCGGACAGTTCTGCGGGGGCGTGCTGGTGGGCCGCTCCACGGTGGTCACGGCCGCGCACTGCCTGACCAAAGAGGTGCTCGGCGTGCCCTGGCAGCAGGTGAACGACCTACGGATCATCGTCGGACGCGACAACCTCGCAAGCAGCGGCGGCCAGGAGCTCAAGGCCACGAAAGTATGGGTGAACCCCCGCTACAGCAGCTGGACGAACGAGGGCGATATGGCCGTCCTCACACTGGAGAGACCGGTCACCGACCGTCCGATCCCGATAGCCGAGCGCGATGACGACGCCTATCTGCCGGGCACGGTCGCCACGGTCTACGGCTGGGGGGACACCACCGGCGAGGGAAGCTACGCATCGCGGCTGCGTTCGGCCCGGGTGAAGGTGCTGGCGGATCCGGTCTGTGGGCGGGCCTACCCGGGGAAGAGCCCGGACCGCACCTACCGGGCCACGTCGATGCTGTGCGCGGGGGTGCCCAGAGGCGGGCAGGACGCCTGCCAGGGCGACAGCGGCGGACCGCTGGTGGCGCATGGGCGGCTGGTGGGGCTGGTGTCATGGGGGACGGGTTGCGGCAAGGCGGGCAGTCCCGGGGTCTATACACGCGCGTCGGCGCTGCTCCCGGCGGTGGCCGACCACGGCGCGGACTGAGGAGCGCGGGGCGGTGCAGTGTGCCGGAGCGCACGAGTGCGGGCGGCCTCCCCGATGGTGCCGGGGAAACCGCCCGTCGCACGGCCTGGGCCGCTACTCGCTCGTCGTGGATGCGATGTGTCAGCGATCCTCTTCGGTCGCCGACGCCGGAGAGGCGGTCAGCCGCTCCGTCTCGTCCTGTATTTCCGCGGCGATCTTCTTGAGTTCTGGCTCGAACTTGCGACCGTGGTGGGCGCAGAAGAGCAATTCTCCGCCGGACATCAGGACGACGCGCAGGTATGCCTGGGCGCCGCAGCGGTCGCAGCGGTCAGCGGCCGTCAACGGGCTCGCGGGTGTCAGAACAGTAGTCACGTCGCCTCTTCTCTAGCTCGACGAGCTGTCGTACCAGGGTCAACATCCAACCAGGCCGAAAACGTTCCCGCTTGCGCCTTTTCCTCGAAAATTTTCTCCGAGCGGGCCGGGTGCTGCCGGGTGGCGGCGAATGAGCCGTATTGCGTGGTGGTCTGATTCACGTTGGTTGCTGGGGTGTGTCCTCCCGGCCGGCTTGCCGGTTGTTGATGAGGACGTGCCCGGAGCCTAAATGGTTCATGCCTCGAAGGGAACGTGATGTGCACGTCACTCGGGCGTCACCCCATCGAGGGATCGAACGTACGAGCGAAATTCTACTACCATGAGCATGCGTACGGGTGGCGTCACATCGGCTCTACTGGGCCTCGGTACCCTCTCACCGGCGACACCGCCACAACCGAGTCCGCGGAATGCGGACTGCCAGAAATTCAGCGAGGAGCGAACCGCGTGACCGCCGAGATGTCCGTGCCGTCCACCGCAGTGCTGACCGGGGCAGACCGGGACGGTTCCAACTACACCGCGCGGCACCTGCTCGTCCTGGAGGGTCTGGAAGCAGTCCGCAAGCGTCCTGGCATGTACATCGGCTCGACGGACAGCCGCGGCCTGATGCACTGCCTCTGGGAGATCATCGACAACTCCGTCGACGAGGCGCTGGGCGGCTACTGCGACCATATCGAGGTGATCCTCCACGACGACTCCTCGGTGGAGGTCCGCGACAACGGCCGCGGCATCCCCGTCGACGTCGAGCCCAAGACCGGGCTCAGCGGCGTCGAGGTCGTGATGACCAAGCTGCACGCCGGCGGAAAGTTCGGCGGCGGCTCGTACGCCGCCTCCGGCGGTCTGCACGGCGTCGGCGCCTCGGTCGTCAACGCGCTCTCCGCGCGGCTCGACGTCGAGGTGGACCGCAACAGCAGAACGCACTCGATCAGCTTCCGCCGCGGCGTCCCCGGCATCTTCACCGAATCCGGCCCGGACGCCCCGTTCGACCCGGGCAACGGCCTGCTGAAGGGCAAGCGGGTCACCAAGGCGAGGACCGGCACCAGGGTGCGCTACTGGGCGGACCGGCAGATCTTCCTCAAGGACGCCAAGCTCTCCCTCGAGACCCTCTACGCCCGAGCCCGCCAGACGGCTTTCCTGGTGCCGGGACTGACCCTCGTCGTCCGCGACGAGCGCGGCATCGACGGCGCCGGTAAGTCCGAAGAGACCTTCCGCTATGACGGCGGCATCAGCGAGTTCTGCGAGTACCTCGCGCAGGACAGGGCCGTCTGCGACGTCCTGCGGCTGACCGGACAGGGCACCTTCAAGGAGACCGTGCCGGTCCTGGACGACCGCGGCCACATGACACCGACCGAGGTCACCCGCGAACTGGGCGTCGACATCGCGCTGCGCTGGGGGACCGGCTACGACTCGACCGTCCGGTCGTTCGTCAACATCATCGCGACGCCCAAGGGCGGCACCCACGTCTCCGGGTTCGAGCGGTCGGTCGCCAAGACCGTCAACGAGGCGCTGCGGGCGAGCAAGCTGCTGCGCGTCGCCGAGGACGACGTCGTCAAGGACGACGCCATGGAAGGTCTCACCGCCGTCGTGACCGTACGGCTGGCGGAGCCGCAGTTCGAAGGCCAGACCAAGGAGGTGCTCGGCACCTCCGCCGCCTCCCGGATCGTCGCCCAGGTGGTGAGCAAGGAACTCAAGGCGTTCCTGACCTCCACGAAACGGGACGCCAAGCAGCAGGCCCGGTCCGTCCTGGAGAAGGTGGTGGCCGCGGCCCGTACGCGCATCGCCGCCCGTCAGCACAAGGAGGCCCAGCGGCGGAAGACGGCGCTGGAGTCCTCCTCACTGCCGGCCAAGCTCGCCGACTGCCGCAGCGACGACGTCGACCGCAGCGAACTGTTCATCGTCGAGGGCGACTCGGCTCTGGGCACCGCGAAACTGGCGCGCAATTCGGAGTTCCAGGCGCTGCTGCCGATCCGCGGCAAGATCCTCAACGTCCAGAAGTCATCGGTTTCGGACATGCTCAAGAACGCCGAATGCGGATCCATCATCCAGGTCATAGGAGCCGGGTCCGGCCGCACCTTCGACATCGACACCGCCCGCTACGGCAAGGTCATCTTCCTGGCCGACGCGGATGTCGACGGCGCGCACATCCGCTGTCTGCTGCTGACCCTCTTCCAGCGCTACATGCGTCCGATGGTCGAACAGGGCCGGGTCTTCTCCGCCGTTCCGCCGCTGCACCGCGTCGAACTGATCAACCCCAAAAAGGGCCAGGAGAAGTACCTCTACACCTACTCGGACAACGAGCTGCGCCAGACCCTGCTGGAACTCCAGCGCAAGAACGTCCGTTACAAAGACAGCATCCAGCGCTACAAGGGCCTGGGCGAAATGGATGCCGACCAGCTCGCCGAGACCACCATGGACCCGCGCCACCGCACGCTGCGCCGCATCAACATCAGCGATCTCGAGGCGGCGGAGAAGGCGTTCGACCTCCTGATGGGCAACGAGGTCGCGCCCCGCAAGGAGTTCATCACCAACTCCGCATCCACTCTGGACCGTTCGCGCATCGACACCTGAGCCAGCCGCAGGTCTCACGGGAACCGGCCGCAGGTCCCTACGGGCGTCTGTCCACCCACGGGTGGAGAGGCGCCCGTAGCGATGTCCACCTCCGCCCCACCCTGGCTCCGATCCGGCCGGCGGCGCTGCTCCGTAGCGTCGTGGATGACATCGAAGAGACCAGTCCCCGGAGGCTCAGGACATGAGCGGCCTGATGAACATCCTCGTGATCGTCGCGGTTGTCGCGATCATCTTCGCCCGGCAGTTCAAGGAGCGGCGCATCACCACGGACAACAAGAGGTGGTGGCTACTGCCCGTCGTACTCGCTGTCGTGGCGCTCCGGGAACCCGGGCTCCTGGACCCCTCGCACCACACGGCGGCCGCCGTGCTGCTCGCCGCGCAACTCGTGATCGGACTGGCCGGCGGTGCCGCCTGGGCCTGGACCACACGCATGTGGACGGATGGCGAGGGCGCCGTCTGGACGAAGGGCGGCTGGGCGACCGCCGGCGTCTGGATCGTCAGCATGGCACTGCGTATCGGCCTCTTCGCGGTCGGTGCACCCCTCGGCATCCACCAGGGCGGCCCGGCCACGATGCTCTCCATCGCCGCCATGCTGCTGACCCGTACCGGCGTCACCGCCTGGAGGGCCCAGTCCCTGCGTCCGGCGTACCGTGTCCCTGTCGCGGGCTGAGCACCGTCACCGCCCGCAGGAAGGACCGCTTGTGCCGCTGAACGCCTGGACGAGCTGGCCCTTGCGGGAAGCTCTCTCCCGCGAGGACCGCAACGGGGTCCGGCGGTGGATCGGCCGGGGCCTGCGCATCCTCGTACTGGCGGGTCTGCTGTGGAGCACCTTCGCGGACCGGGTCTTCCGCGGCTGGGGCCTGGTCGCGGGGATCGCCGGGCTCGCGCTGAGCGTGCTCGCCTTCGTCGGCTTCTTCCGGATGACCCTCCGATGCCGCCTGTGGCCGTCCGTCGCACTGCTCCTGGTACTGGAGGCCATCGCGTTTGCCTGTCACGCGTACGGAGCACGGCTGCCCGCGATCGTCCTGTGGTGTGTCTGCGCGATCACTGCGATGGAACGACTGCCGCTGAGCGCCGCCCTGCCGTGCGCCGTGGCCTCCCTGGGCGTGTACGCCGCGCTGAACACCGACAACTGGCTGGTGACCACCGCGACCACCGTGGGACTGGCACTGGCGGGCTACGTACTGCGGCTGGACTCGGAAGCGCGCGGCAACGCCCATCGGCTGCTGGCACAGGAACGGGCCGCGCGTAAGGCCGAGGCTGAAACCGCGGCGCTCGCCGAACGGGGGCGGATCGCCCGTGAGATCCACGACGTCCTCGCACACAGCCTGAGCGCTCAGCTCGTGCACCTGGAGGCGGCCCGACTGCTGATCCAGCACAGCACCGACCTGGAGACCGACCGTGCGAAACTCCTGGAACGGGTGGTGGCGTGCCGGAGCATGGCCAGGGAAGGGCTGGACGGCACCCGGGAGGCGCTTTCGGCGCTCCGGGGTGAGATTGCCCCGGTCGAGGACTTCCTCCGCGAACTGACCGCCGCTGAGGGCGCGCGGCTGGATGTGGCCGGGGAGCACCGTGCGCTCGCGCCGGAGGCCGCCCTCGCGGTCCGCCGCGTGGCCCAGGAAGCCCTGACGAACGTGCGCAAGCACGCGCCGGGCGCCCGGGTGAGCGTGCGGCTGGAGTACACCGAGGGGTATGTGGGGCTTGTGGTACGTGACTCGGGCGGGCGTGGGAAGCCGGGTGCACTCGCCCGAAGCGGTTCCGGGTACGGTCTGCTGGGCATGCGGGAGCGGGCGGAACTCCTCGGCGGAACGTTGGAGTCCGGCCCCGATGAGGAGGGTTTCGTGGTGCGATTGCGGGTGCCGGCATGACGGCGCGCACGGTGGCACGCGTCGTGGTCGCCGACGACCAGACAGTGGTGCGTGAGGGAATCGTGATGCTTCTGGGGTTGCTGCCAGGCATCGAGGTCGTCGGATCGGCCGCGGACGGCGAGGAGGCGGTCCGTATCGTCGCCGAATTGACTCCCGACGTCGTCCTGATGGACCTGCGGATGCCGCGCTGCGACGGCGTCGAGGCGACCCGCCGCATCCGCGCGGAGCACCCGGGAACCCAGGTCGTGGTGCTCACGACCTACGCCGACGACGAATCGCTTTTCCCCGCGCTCCGGGCCGGCGCCCGCGGCTACCTCACCAAGGACGCGGACGGCGACGAAATCGTCCGCGCCATCGACGATGTGCTGTCGGGAGACGCCGGACTGTCACCGAAAATCCAGCGCAGGCTGCTGGAGCGCCTCGCGGAGCCCGCACGGACCCTGCCCGAGCCGTCGGACGAGCCCCCGGACGGACTGACCGCCCGCGAGGTGGAGGTGCTGCGACTCGTCGCCGAGGGGCAGTCGAATCCGGAGATCGCACGCACCTTGCACGTCTCCACCGCGACGGTGAAGACCCACATCAACAATCTCTTCGCCAAAGCGGGGCTGCGGGACCGGGCCCAGGCGATCCATTACGCGTACCGCCACGGCCTCGCAGAGCCGCCGGGACGGCCCCTCAACTGAGGGAGTGGAGGATACGGAAGGATTCGGACGATTCCACATATGGATTCGGAGGGATCCGAATGCAATGGTCGTCCGAGATCTTCCTCTCTTCCGTTCATTTTTGACGCGCCGGGTCAACGGGACTGTGCAACAGGGAGCGTTCTGTGAATGGGCGGGACGGGTGAGACAGGGCTGTGTGGCGGGTGAGCCGTGAACCGTGCAGTGCGGCGAAGTGCCGCCTCCCAGAACGGTGATCGGTGTTCGGCGACCACCGGACTTTGGCGTCGGTCCTGTTCAAGGCTTTCGTCGCCATAGCGCTCGGATTCACCGGTGGGAACAGTGGGTGGTAGGGACGGTTCCCATTCGTAACGTTGCTTGGGGCGGCCGGTCTCGCCGTAGCTGAGGGTGAGGCGGAACGGGCCGGCACGTTCGAGGAGGTTGAGGTAGAGCTGAGTGGTCTGTCGGCTCAAGCTCGCCTGGAGGGTGACGTTCTGGGCGGACAACGGAGCGTCGGCAGACCGCAGTACGGAGCGGACGCGATTGGCGGTGGCAGGGGAACGCCTCTTGGGGGAGCTCGGCAGGGACGACCGTGGCAGCCCCCAACACCCCGAAGATCCAGTCGACTTCGGACTGCTCCGCCTGGCCGACACTTTCGAAGGTAGGCCGTGTGAGCCTCGGCGGCCGTGTGGGCGAGACACGTGATGCGGAACCCCGTGATCTCCGCGACATGCACCGCGTTGATCTGCGCGACCCTTACGTCGTCGTCCACGACCAGTACGTCGATCAACGGCTGGCTCCCGTGGCATCTCCGGATCGACGAGTGCCTTCGCTGTCATCGGGACTCCCAGGGTCATGGGGGCTCACGGTGGCGCTGGCGTCTGTGGGTGCTGCATGGCTGGCCGGTGCTTCGTGTGGCTCAGGAAAACCATCGGGTTCGGCGCTGAGCGGGGCGAGGAACAAGCCGGTCACGAGTGTGGTGACACGGGTGACGGTAGCCAGTTGCACCATCAGTGCCTGTGCGAAGGCCCGGCATGGCCAGCCAGACGGAGTCGGGATAGGAGCAGCTTGGGAAGCACCAGCCGGCCGTCGGCCGAGGACGGGCTGTAGCCGACTGACCGGATGGGGCTGGGCGTACGGGTACCGACTGGCCTATCCGTAGGGGCGCCGAAATGTGGTGTTTCATCAAGAAATGGTGTGGAATCCGAGGGCTCTACGGCGCTCGGCCGTGAAGCCAGTTCTTCCTTTTCGTCCGTATGTACGAGCAGTGGATGGGCGAGGGCCGGGGCGGAGTTTGTATTGCGCCGGTTCCGGAGGGCGATGGGGCACGCCTCCCGGCGGGGCCGTGGAGGTCAGCGGTCAGGGGAAGCCCTGCGGAGTTATCCACAGGCATTTCGGCCGCAGATTGTGTGCGCTTACTCTCGCAGAGTGAAGGCTGGCCGCTGCGCCGTGAACGCGCTGCGGTCTTCTGCCTGGTGCCGAGTCCGTGGCGGGCTCGGCGCCGAAGCGGTGTCAGGGATTGGGCGCAGGCCGAAGTGTGGCTGAGCGCGGAGCGTGGTGCGCAAGGAACGGCAGGAGGGGGCGGTCATGAGCTCGATGGAGGTCCGAGCGGACAGAGGATGGGGCGTGGCAGCGCGGCGCGGCGGGAGCCCGATTTCGGCGCGGCAGGCACTGGGGACTGCGCTTGGCCTGGGGCTTGTTGTGACGCTGGGGCTGACGATGGGTGTGGTGCTGGTGCGGTGCCGGCGAATGTGCGAGGCGCAGCAAGGTCAGGCGTGCCGGAAAGGATGCCGGGGAAAAACAGGCGGGCGGCGCCGGTCGTCGGCTTCAGACGAGCGCATGGACGGGCGGGGAGGGCCACGTCGGCAGGATGGCGCCCGTGACGGCAGTGATGGAGGTGACCGCCATACGCGCCGGTGGACCGAGCGGCGCACCACAGCTGGCGGGCGCCGGAGCACCGTCGGCCCGCTGCTCCACCGTGACCCGCCAAGTGCGGCCGTCGGAATGCGCGACCGAAACAGTCCAGCCAAGACAGCTTCCCGCGAGCGTCCGGCTACCAGGCGCCGGGCCGTCGGCCCGCACCGGTTCGGGCCGCACCGCGTCGGTCCGTATGACATCGAGTGCGTCCGCCCGCTCCTCCCGGATCAGCTCGCGGACCGCGAGGTCGGCGGCCTGGGCGGGGCGGTCCCAGGTGGAGCGGCCGCGGCAGTGGTCCAGGGTGATCCGGCCGTCGTGGGCGGCCTCGACGGCGTCCTTGACCAGGTGCGCGGTGGCCCGTCCGTAGGCGTAGCCGTAGGGCAGGACGAAGAGTGTGGGGGAGAAGCGGTGTCCGCCGATGTGGGTGACCTCCCACGCCTCGGCTCCGTCGGCGGCGAGTTCGGCGGCCAGCGGGCGGCCGAGAAGGGCGCAGCACCGGTCTCGCTTGCCGTTGGTGCAGATGAGGACCAGCGGCTCGCCGTCGTACGGATCCCAGATCCCGCCGTGCTCACCGGCGCCCAGTGCTGCGAAGTCGAGGCGGAGGAGCGCGTTCGGGTCGGTGACGGTCGTCGTACGGACCCAGGTGCGGCCGGGGGCGGTATGGGCGAGGAAGATGCGGCGGTGGGGGAGAGCGTGGCAGTCGGGGTGTCGGCCGGGGCGGCGGATGAGCGCGACGCGTACGCCTGTGCCATCCGCGGCCGCCTCCAGGGCGCGTCCGGTGCGTGGATCGAGATGGCTGTCGGTCAGCGCCTGGGCGCCCCACGGGCCGGTCTGCTCGACAAGCAGCCAGGTCCGGGCGGTGGCCGCGGTGCCGGCCACGGGCTCGGCCAATTCGCGGGAGGTAGTAGCGCAGGTGCTCACAAAGGTGAGCCTAACCTGCCGCGACGGAAGCGGAATCCGGGCAGGCGGTCAAAGACTGACCGCAGGCGCCGACAACGGCCGTGAGCTCCGCGCGGTCGCCTCGGACGGTTCGAATTCCATGGTGGTGCGGGGATGATGGACCTGCCCTGCGGCGTCTTTTGAGGCAGGCCAGTGTCCTCATCGACTACGGGACCCACCCGCCCGCGTTTCTTCGGCATGGATCGCAGCGATCACCACGCAGCGCCTGGCTCGGGTGAACGGACTATTGCCACCTTGGTGTGGGCCTCCGACTCCCTTGAGCGCGGCAATTCTCCGTGGGTGGTGTGAGCCGTTGAGGAGATCGGCCAAGAGGCGGGCGATGGTGACGGCGTCACCTACAGGCAGACCGTGACCGTGGAGCGGCGGCTTCAGGAGGGCAGCGGGCACGGCGGGCGGGGGCCGGTGTACTGCCCGCTGGGGCGCATCCTCAGGGGGCGCTCGGCATACTCCTCCAGTGCGTGCGCGATCCAGCCGGCCGTACGGGCGATGGCGAAGATCGTTTCACCTGCTTCGGCAGGCATCCCCGCTGACACCGTGAGTACGGCGAGCGCGAGGTCGATGTTGGCGTGCAGTTCGGTGTGGCGGGCCGTGGTGGTGATCACCTCGCGCCCCGCCCGCAATGCAGACCGCGCTTGCGGCACGTCCTCCAACAGCCTGAAGAGGGCGCGAGCCCGGGGATCCTCACCGGGGTAGAGGCGGTGCCCCAGGCCCGGTACCCGACGCCCGGCCCGTAGGTGATCGGCGACGACCGCGGCCGCGCTGCCCCGCTCCAGCACCTCCAGCAGCATCCGGTGCGCGAGCCCGCTCGCCGCGCCGTGCACGGCGCCGTCCAGTGCCCCGAACCCGGCGGAGACGATTGCGTACGGATGGGCGCGCGCCGAGGCGGCGACCCGGACGGCCAGTGTCGATGCGGCGAGGTCGTGGTCGATGAGCAGCACCAGCGCCGCGTCCAGGACGCGTAGCGACGCCACGTCGGCCGGTGCTGAGGTCAGCCGTGACCACAGCCGCGGGGCGAGCGACTGTGCGTCGCACTGGCCGGGGGCCTGCAGTGGCAGGGCGTCGACCAGGGTCGGGATGAGGCTGCGGGCAGTGTCGAGCACGGCGGTCTCGGACAGATCGAAGCGCAGCGGGTCGGCGGCCGCCGCGGCGATCAGAGCGACCCGCAGCCGGTCCATCGGCCCGCTGTGTGCAGGCAGTGCCTGTACTGCGCGGCGAGCCGCGGCCAGGGCGTCCGGCGGTGCGGTGAAACGGATGCCGTGGTGCAGCTCACCGGTCCACAGCCACTCGGTGACTTCCTCGTAGCCGTACCGAGCGGCGAGTTCGGAGGTGTCGACGCCGCGGAAGTAGCAGTGGTCGCGGTCGATGAGGGTGATGCTCGTACGGACCGCCAACTCGCCTCCGGAGGCCGCGGGCTCGCGGCGTCCGCCACGCCGTGCGAGTGCGTCGACCTCCTTCACGTCGAAGGTGCTGCCGCGGCCGCCCGGCTCGCGGCGGCTGGTCAGCTGGCCGCGGCTGACGTACGCGTACACCGTCTCGGGCTTCACGCCCAGCCGATCGGCCGCCTCCCGGGTGCTCAGCCGCTGCCCGGCCGTGTCGTGGGACGCGCCGCGATCCGTGTCTTGATCCGCCATGGGGCCACCGTATCCACCTACATTGATATTGATTCAATCAACATTGACACTCATTGCGTCAAGCATAGACAGTCGGATCAATATCTGGGGACGGAGAGCAAGGAGATCCGCTATGCCGATCGCTGAGGCGAACGCACCGATGGACGCGCCCCGCGGGCTCGCGGGCGTCATCGTCACCGAGACCGAACTGGGCGATGTCCGGGGTCTTGAGGGCTTCTACCACTACCGCCAGTACTCCGCCGTCGAGCTGGCCACGGCCCGCACCTTCGAGGACGTCTGGTACCTGATGTTCCACGGTGAGCTGCCGGACGCGGCGCAGTTGGCGGCCTTCACGGCCGACACCGCCGCACTGCGCTCTCTGCCCGCCGCCGTACGCGACGTACTGCCCGCCATCGCCCGCGCGAGCGCACTCTCCGGCCCGCTCGCCGGGCTGCGCACCGCGCTCTCACTGCTCGGCGCGACGGCCGGCTTCCGGCCGCTGTACGACATCGGCCCCGACCGCCGCCGCGCGGACGCGCTCACCGCCTGCGCCGCCGTACCGACGCTGCTGACCGCCCTCCACCGGCTCGGCCAGGGGCAGCAGCCGATCGAACCGCGCACGGATCTGTCCTACGCCGCCAACTACCTGTACATGCTCACCGGCCGTGAGCCGGAGCCGCACCGGGTCCGGGCGATCGAGACGTATCTGATCTCCACCATCGACCACGGTTTCAACGCCTCGACCTTCACCGCCCGCGTCATCACCTCCACCGGCGCCGACCTCGCGGCCTGCCTCGTCGGCGCCGTCGGCGCGCTCTCCGGGCCACTGCACGGTGGTGCGCCCAGCCGTGCCCTGGACACCCTCGATGCCATCGGTACGCCGGAGCGCATCGACCCCTGGATCCGCGAGCGGGTACTGCGGGGCGAGCGGATCATGGGCTTCGGGCACCCCGTCTACCGCACCGAGGACCCGCGCTCCCGGATGCTGCGCGGTATCGCCGAGGAGTTCGGCGGTTCGCTGGTGGAATTCGCCGTCCAGGTGGAGGCGCGGGTCGAGGCGCTGCTGGCCGAGCTCAAACCCGGCCGCGAGCTGCACACCAATGTGGAGTTCTACGCGGGCGTCGTCATGGAGCTGTGCGGCCTGCCGCGCGAGATGTTCACCCCCACCTTCTGCGCGGCCCGCGTCGTCGGCTGGAGCGCCAACATCCTGGAGCAGGCCGAGGACTCGAAGATCATCCGCCCGGCGGCCCGGTATGTCGGCCCGCCCGCACCGCAGCCGCTGCCCGCCACCGCGCACTGACGGACCGCACGTACGCCGGCCCCCGGCCCCCGGGACCGGTCCCGGGCCACGAGCGCCCGACGGCGTGCGGAGGGGTGGCGTGAACGGCAGGCGCCGGACGGGGCGGTCCGTGACCGGCGGGCGGGACACAGAGCGGCCGGGCCCGGCCCGCGTCGGCGGTGGTCCGTTACGATCGGCAACCCGTCCGCGGCCGGTCCGCGCGGCCCGCCACCCGCACCATGGAGGCGCTCCCTTGGCCCCGCAACAGATCCCCGTTGTCGTCCTCGCGGGTTTCCTCGGATCGGGCAAGACCACCCTCCTCAACCACCTGCTAGGCACCGGCGACGGCACCCGTATCGGTGCGATCGTCAACGATTTCGGCAGCATCGAGATCGACGCGATGACCGTCGCCGGACAGGTGGACTCGATGGTCTCGCTCGGCAACGGCTGCCTGTGCTGTGCCGTCGACACCAGCGAGCTCGACACTTACCTGGAGCGGCTCTCCCGCCCCGCCGCCCGCATCGACGTGATCGTCATCGAGGCCAGCGGCCTGGCCGAGCCCCAGGAGCTCATCCGGATGATCCTCGCCAGCGAGAACGACCGCATCGTCTACGGGGGGCTGACCGAGGTCATCGACGCCGCCGAGTTCGCCGCCACCCGCGCCCGGCACCCCGAACTGGACCGGCACGTGGCCATCGCCGATCTCGTCGTGCTCAACAAGGCCGACCGCATCCCGGACGCGGCGCGCCAGGAGCTCATGGACACCCTCGCGGACCTCGCTCCCGGCAGGCCGGTGCTCTGCACGGCCTACGGGCGGATCGACCCGGAGCTGTTCTTCGACCGCGGACCGGGTGAGGACCGCGACGCGGCCGTCCGCCAGCTGTCCTTCGAGGACTTGCTGCGCGAGACCGCCGCGGACCGTACGGGTGCCCCCGGCCGCCACGCCCACAGCACCCAGGACACCCGGACCGGCAACCGTGCCGACGACGACACCGGCGACCGCACCACAGGCCGCGCCGACGACAGCGACTGCGGCAGCCACGACGGGCATGAGGGGCACGACCACGGCCCCGGCGAGTCCTGCACCCACCTCCACGCCGCCTACCGGAGCGTCGAGTTCACCTCCCATGAGCCGATGAACCCGCGCCGGCTGATGGAATTCCTCGACAGCCGTCCCACCGGCCTCTACCGCATCAAGGGCTTCGTCCACTTCGACGTCCCCGGCAGCCGTCAGAAGTTCACCCTGCACGCGGTCGGCGACTTCCTGCGTTTCTACGTCTCACCTTGGGAACGCGGTGCGGAACGCCTCACCCAACTCGTCCTGATCGGCAGCGGCATCGACGCGCAGGCACTGCACAAGGAACTGACGAACTGCCGCGACACCCCGCCACGGGAGGCTTCCGAGCACAGCATGTGGGGCGTCCTGCGCTACGTCGCCGACCGCACGGAGTGAGAGAAGAAAGAGTAGAAAAGGGAAGAAACGGATCCGGCCCGAGAGATCCCCTCCCGGGCCGGAACGCGATCCCCTGCTCCTCGCCTACACCGGTCCCGCCAGCGTGGTCACCGGCTTGAGCAGTGGCATCCCCGAACCGTCCCGCCGAGGGTCGGCCTCCGGCAGCTCGACGGGAGCGCCCTTGGCGTCCGCCGCCCGCGCCGGCGCGGCGCCGGCCCAGGCCAGCGTCAGGCAGTCCTCGCCCTTCAGGAACCGCTGGCAGCGCACCCCGCCGGTCGCCCGGCCCTTGCGCGGATACTGGTCGAACGGTGTGAGCTTGGCCGTCGCCGCCGAGTCGTCCAGCGTGCCGTGCGAGCCGGCGACCGTGAACACCACCGCGTCGGCCGCCGGATCGACCGCGGCGAAGGCGATCACCTTCGCGCCGTCGCCCAGCTTGATGCCCGCCATACCGCCCGCCGGCCGGCCCTGCGGCCGCACCTGCGACGCCTGGTAGCGCAGCAGCTGCGCCTCGTCGGTGATGAAGACGAGGTCCTCCTCGCCCGTGCGCAGCTCGGCCGCGCCGACGATCCGGTCACCCTCCTTGAGGGTGATGACCTCCAACTCGTCCTTGTTGGACGGATAGTCGGGCACCACCCGCTTGACGACACCCTGTTCCGTACCGAGCGCCAGGCCCGGCGACGACTCGTCCAGCGTCATCAGACACACCAGCAGCTCGCCGTCCTGCAGCGACAGGAACTCCGACAGCGGCGCGCCCCCGGAGAGGCTGGGCGCCGCGGCGGTGTCCGGGAGCTGCGGCAGATCGATCACCGAGATCCGCAGCAGCCGCCCCGCGGACGTCACCGCGCCCACCTCGCCACGGGTCGTCGCCGGCACCGCGGAGACGATCACGTCGTGCTTGACGCGCTTGGCGTCGGCGTCGAACGGCACCTCGCCGGTGGCCGTACGCGCCAGCAGCCCCGTCGAGGACAGCAGCACCCGGCACGGATCGTCGGAGACCTCCAGCGGCACCGACGCGACCGGGGCGCCCGCCGACTCCAGCAGCACCGTCCGCCGCTCCGTGCCGTACTTCTTCGCCACCGCGGCCAGTTCGCCGGAGACCAGTTTGCGCAGCTCGGTGTCCGAATCCAGGATCCGGGTCAGCTCCTCGATCTCGGCCCGCAGCCGGTCGCGCTCCGACTCCAGCTCGATGCGGTCGAACTTGGTCAGTCGGCGCAGCGGGGTGTCGAGGATGTACTGCGTCTGGATGTCGCTCAGCGAGAAGCGCTCGATCAGCCGCTCCTTGGCCTGCGCGCTGTTTTCGCTGGAGCGGATGAGCCGGATGACCTCGTCGATGTCGACGAGCGCGGTCAGCAGCCCCTCCACCAGGTGGAGGCGGTCGCGCCGCTTGCTGCGCCGGAACTCGCTGCGCCGGCGCACCACCTCGAAGCGGTGGTCGACATAGACCTCCAGCAGTTCCTTGAGGCCCAGTGTCAGCGGCTGGCCGTCCACCAGCGCGACGTTGTTGATGCCGAAGGACTCCTCCATCGGCGTGAGCTTGTAGAGCTGCTCCAGGACGGCCTCGGGGTGGAAGCCGTTCTTGACCTCGATCACCAGCCGCAGGCCGTGTTCGCGGTCGGTGAGGTCCTTGACGTCGGCGATGCCCTGGAGCCGCTTCGCGCCGACCAGGTCCTTGATCTTGGAGATGACCTTCTCGGGGCCGACGGAGAAGGGGAGTTCGGTGACGACCAGGCCCTTGCGGCGGGCCGTGACGTTCTCGACCGTGACCGTCGCACGGATCTTGAACGTGCCGCGGCCCTTCTCGTACGCGTCCCGCACGCCGCCCAGGCCCACGATCCGGCCGCCCGTCGGCAGATCCGGACCCGGTACGAAACGCATCAGGGTGTCGAGATCGGCGTTCGGGTGCTTGATCAGATGGCGGGCCGCGGCGATGACCTCGCCCAGGTTGTGCGGCGGCATGTTCGTCGCCATACCGACCGCGATACCGGACGCGCCGTTGACGAGGAGGTTGGGATACGCGGCGGGGAGGGCGACCGGCTCCTGCTCCTGGCCGTCGTAGTTCGGTGTGAAGTCGACGGTGTCCTCGTCGATGGACTCCGTCATCAGGGACGTCGCGGACGCCATCCGGCATTCGGTGTACCGCATCGCGGCGGGCGGGTCGTCATTGCCCAGCGAGCCGAAGTTGCCGTGGCCGTCCACCAGCGGCAGCCGCATCGAGAACGGCTGCGCCATGCGCACCAGGGCGTCGTAGATCGACGCGTCGCCGTGCGGGTGGAGCTTGCCCATCACCTCGCCGACGACCCGGGCGCACTTGACGTACCCGCGCTCGGGCCGCAGGCCCATCTCGTTCATCTGGTAGAGGATGCGGCGGTGCACGGGCTTGAGGCCGTCGCGGGCGTCCGGCAGGGCGCGGGAGTAGATGACCGAATACGCGTACTCGAGGAAGGAACCCTGCATCTCGTCGACGACGTCGATGTCGAGGATCCTCTCCTCGAAGTCGTCCGGCGGCGGGGTCTTCGTGCTGCGGCGGGCCATCGCGGCTGCGGCTCCTTCTGCTGCGTCTACTGCCGATGTCGGGTCAACGGTGCTGGACCGTCCGGCCGGGGGACCGGCCGGGGATCAGCCGGCGGTCTGCCCGAGTCTGATCCGGACCATTGTGGACCGCCCCACTGACAACGCTGACCGCGACTCCCCCTTCGGTCACCGCGCACGGTCCGCAACCCCTCGTACGGGGCCGCTCGTACGGGAACTTCGCCAGATGCCGACGCGCTTGCATACAGTGACAGAACTTTCTCGCAAGCGGATCGAAGGGACGTACATGCCCATGGGTCACACGGCCACAGAACAAGCCGGCTCCGGCGGCCTGACAGCAACCGAGCACCGGCTGGCCAACGGCCTGCGCGTGGTGCTCTCCGAGGACCCCCTGACCCCGGTCGCCGCGGTCTGCCTCTGGTACGACGTCGGCTCCCGCCACGAGGTCAAGGGCCGTACGGGCCTGGCTCACCTCTTCGAGCACCTCATGTTCCAGGGCTCCGCCCAGGTGAAGGGCAACGGCCACTTCGAGCTCGTCCAGGGCGCCGGCGGTTCGCTGAACGGCACCACGAGCTTCGAGCGCACCAACTACTTCGAGACCATGCCCGCCCACGAGCTGGAGCTCGCGCTCTGGCTGGAGGCGGACCGGATGGGCTCGCTGCTGACCGCGCTCGACGACGAGTCCATGGAGAACCAGCGCGACGTCGTCAAGAACGAGCGCCGCCAGCGCTACGACAACGTCCCCTACGGCACGGCCTTCGAGCGGCTGACGGCCATGGCCTACCCGGAGGGCCACCCGTACCACCACACTCCCATCGGGTCGATGGCCGACCTGGACGCGGCCTCCCTGGAGGACGCGCGGGCGTTCTTCCGTACGTACTACGCGCCCAACAACGCCGTCCTGTCGATCGTCGGCGACATCGACCCCGGGCAGACGCTCGCCTGGGTGGAGAAGTACTTCGGCTCGATCCCCTCGCACGACGGCAAGCGGCCGCCGCGCGACGGCACGCTGCCCGAGATCATCGGCGGCGAGCTGCGCGAGGTCGTCCAGGAGGAGGTCCCCTCCCGCGCCCTGATGGCGGCCTACCGCCTGCCGCACGACGGCACCCGCGAGGCGGACGCCGCGGACCTCGCGCTGACCGTCCTGGGCGGCGGCGAGTCCTCCCGCCTCTACAACCGGCTGGTGCGCCGCGACCGCAGCGCCGTCGCGGCCGGCTTCGGCCTGCTGCGGCTGGCCGGCGCGCCGTCCCTCGGCTGGCTGGACGTCAAGACGTCCGGCGGCGTGGAGGTCCCGGCCATCGAGAGCGCCATCGACGAGGAACTGGCCCGCTTCGCCGCCGAGGGACCCACCCCGGAGGAGATGGAGCGCGCGCAGGCCCAGTTGGAGCGCGAGTGGCTGGACCGGCTCGCGACGGTCAGCGGCCGGGCCGACGAACTCTGCCGGTTCGCCGTCCTGTTCGGGGACCCGCAGCTCGCCCTGACGGCCGTGCAGCGGGTCCTGGAGATCACCCCGCAGGAGGTGCAGGCGGTCGCCCAGGCCCGGCTGCGCCCCGACAACCGCGCGGTGCTCGTGTACGAGCCCACCGAGCCCGCCGAGACCGCCGACGAGGCTGCCGACGACGCCGCCGACAACGACGAAGAGGAGGCGGCCCGGTGAGCGACGCCGTTACCAGCGCAGATTCCACCGAGAGCACCATGGACTTCCACCCGCAGCCGCAGAGCGGCGCACCCAAGCCGTGGGCCTTCCCGGCCCCCGAGCGCGGCCGGCTGGCCAATGGCCTCACCGTGCTGCGCAGCCACCGCCCCGGCCAGCAGGTCGTCGCCGTCGAGATGAACCTCGTCGCGCCCCTGGCGGCCGAGCCCGAGGGGCTGGACGGCGTCGCCACGATCATGGCGCGCGGCCTGTCCGAGGGCACCGACAAGCACGACGCGGAGGAGTTCGCCGCCGAGCTGGAGCGCTGCGGCGCCACCCTGGACGCGCACGCCGACCACCCCGGCCTGCGGGTCTCCCTGGAGGTGCCGGCTTCCCGGCTGAACCGCGCGCTCGGCCTGCTCGCCGACGCGCTGCGCGCCCCCGCCTTCCCGGACGGCGAGATCGAGCGGCTGGTCCGCAACCGCCTCGACGAGATCCCGCACGAGCTCGCCAACCCCGCCCGGCGCGCCGCGATGGCGCTGTCGAAGGAGCTCTTCCCGGCCACGTCCCGGATGTCCCGGCCCCGCCAGGGCACCGAGGAGACCGTCGGGCGGATCGACGCGGCGGCCGTCCGGGCCTTCTACGACGCCCATGTGCGGCCCGCCACGGCCACCGCCGTCATCGTCGGCGACTTCACCGGTATCGACCTGGACGCGGCGCTCGCCGGCACCCTCGGCGTCTGGACCGGCACCGCCGGCGAACCGGTGTCCGCCACGCCGATCACCGCCGACGACACCGGCCGCGTGCTGATCGTGGACCGCCCCGGCGCCGTCCAGACGCAGCTGCTCATCGGCCGTATCGGCGCCGACCGGCACGACCGCGTCTGGCCCGCGCAGGTCCTCGGCACGTACTGCCTGGGCGGCACCCTCACCTCCCGGCTGGACCGCGTGCTGCGCGAGGAGAAGGGCTACACCTACGGGGTGCGCGCCTTCGGCCAGGTGCTGCGCTCCGACGCGGACAACACCGGTGCCGCGATGCTCGCCATCAGCGGCTCGGTGGACACCGCCTCCACCGGTCCGGCGCTGGACGACCTGTGGCGGGTGCTGCGCACCCTGGCGGCCGAGGGGCTCACGGACGCCGAGCGCGATGTCGCCGTGCAGAACCTCGTCGGCGTCGCACCGCTGAAGTACGAGACCGCGGCGGCCGTCGCGGGCACCCTCGCCGACCAGGTGGAGCAGCACCTCCCGGACGACTTCCAGGCGCAGTTGTACGCCCGGCTCGTGGAGACCGGCACGGTCGAGGCGACCGCCGCGGCCGTCAACGCCTTCCCCGTGGACCGGCTGGTGACGATTCTGGTCGGTGACGCGGCGGAGATCGTCGAACCGGTCAAGGCGCTGGGTATCGGCGAGGTGACGGTCGTCACCGGCTGACCGGCCGGGCCACCGCCGCGCAGGCGAAGGCCGTATCGCACAAGGGGATCCCGTGGCGTTCGTCGCCGCGGGATCCCCTTTATGTCCAGATTATTGTGGCTGGTTGTACGGCGCGGGTGTGGCGTACCGCACAAACCGCCGGTTCTGTTTGCCGATTGAAAGTTGCCCCCTCTAGCGTCGGTCCCGCTGTCCGCCAGATGTACGCCGCAACCGCAGCACCGGACAGCGATCGCCGAGTCCCCGTACGGCGCGAGCCAGGGGAGCCGGGGACCCATATGTCCCTGGGGTGAATCGGGCCCCTCTCCGGAGGAGTCCGTAGGAGACCTTCCTGCTCCGAACCCGTCAGCTAACCCGGTAGGCGAGAAGGAAGGAAAGGACGAGCCAGCAGATGGCGTTCACCCGTGCCACCGGGAAGCACCGCCGTGCGAGCCGCAGCGCCCGTACGACCCGCAACCTCGCCGGTATAGCCACCCTCGCGGCGGGCGGCGTCGTCGCCTCCGTGGCCTCGCCCGCGATGGCCGCCACGGACGGGGCACGTGCCCACGACGGTGCCCTGCGGCAGGCCGTCGTGATGGGTGACGAAATCGCCGACCACGTCGAGGCGCAGGCCGACGCCCAGGAGGCGGTCGCCGAGGCCGCCGCCGCGCAGGCGAAGGCCGAGGCCGAGGCGGCGAAGCTGGCCGCACAGGCCAAGCAGCGGGCCGAAGAGGCCAAGAAGAAGGCCGAGGCGAAGGCCAAGGAGGAGCGCGAGGCCAAGGAGCGCGCCGCCCGCGAGGAGGAGCGCAAGCTCCTCAACACCTTCGTCGCCCCCGTGGACGGCTCCTACGTCTCCACCGCGTACAAGGCGTCCAGCGGTCTGTGGTCCTCCGGCAGTCACACCGGTATCGACTTCCACGCCGGCACCGGCACGCCCGTCCACGCCGTCGGCGCGGGCACCATCGTCGAGGCCGGCTCGGGCGGCGCGTACGGCAACAACATCGTGATCAAGATGGCCGACGGTACGTACACCCAGTACGGCCACCTGTCGTCCTTCGCGGTCTCGGTCGGCCAGACCGTCACCAAGGGCCAGCAGATCGGCCTCTCCGGCGCCACCGGCAACGTCACCGGGGCGCACCTCCACTTCGAGGCCCGCACGTCGCCCAATTACGGCTCGGACATCGACCCGATCGCCTACCTCCGCGCGCACGGCGTCAACGTCTGACCCGTCCTCGTCCCAGCCCCGAGCCCCGGCCCCGACGGCCGGGGCTCGCGGCGTATCCGGCCCCCGGCGGCCCGCCCGGTCCGCACCCGTGGCCAAAAAATATCCATGAATTACCGGGCCCTGCCGGAAAGCCGTCCCGGTCGAATAGAGTCACGGAAAAGCCGCTCGGCGGAATTTCCAGGTGATGACGGCGGAGGCACGGACGATGCGAGGCCAGATTTCCGCGCATGCGGTGTGCACGGCGATTCGCGAGGACATCGTCTCCGGTGCGCTGGCGCCGGGGAGCCGGCTGGTCGAGGAATTCCTGGCGGCCCGTTACGGCGTCTCCCGGGTTCCGGTGCGGGAAGCGCTGCGCACCCTCCAGTCCGAGGGTTTCGTCACCACCCGCCGCCACGCGGGTTCCTGCGTCGCCGAACCGACCGACCAGGAGGCCGCCGACCTCCTGGACGTGCAGGCCCTGCTGGAGCCGCTGGGCGCGGCCCGCGCGGCCGCCCGCCGTGGTCCGGCCCACCTCAAGGTGCTGCGCGGCCTGGTACGGCTGGGTCGTGAGCGGGCCCGGCACGGTCACGCCGCGGAGCTGCGCCAACTGGACGGCTGGTTCCACGAGACGCTCGGCCGGGCGGCCGACAGCCCCGGTCTGGCGGCGCTGCTGACCCAGTTGCGGCGGAAGATCGAGTGGATGTACGCGGTGGAACTCCCGCTGCGGGCCGCCGAGTCGTGGGACGAACACGGCGCGGTGCTGGACGCGGTGGCCCGGGGCGACGCCGAACGCGCTCGCGCCCTGATGGCCGCTCATATCGAACGCGGCCGCCCCGTACACCGGCTGCGGCGCCCCGCCGCGGCGCCGGTGAGGGAAGTGAAACAGCCCGTCAACACGGCGCGTGCCCGCCCTTAACAATCACCCCGTAGACAGTGGGGGAAGGGTGCGGGAGCGGCGGCGAGGGCACCAGGTACGCGGCGTGCTCGTATGCGGCGATGCGGTGGTACAGCTGTTCATGGCGATACGGGAATGGGCTACCGGCTGTTCGGCGCTCCGTATATTCGGGGCCGCCGATTTCCGGATGTGTCCGGTGCCGGCCGAATTCCCGTACCGGGGATTCTCGCCCGTGCGGCTGGTCCGTGCTCGCGCGGACAATTCATGTCCGTACGGAAAATGGAGAGCGGAAAGCGGAGAATCCGTGCCCGTGACGGAGCGGGCGCGCCCGCAGAAGAAACGGATGAAAGCCCGCCCGGAATCCGGTGCGGGGCCGCCCGGTGGCCCGTCGGGCGGACAGCGCGCAACGGCCCCGTCGCGGCGGCCGTGTACCGGTCGCCGCGACGGGGCCGCGGATGCGGAGGTCCCGACGGACTCAGACGGTCTCGGGGAGCTCGTCGAGGCCCTCGGAGACGAGCTTCGCCAGGCGGTCGAGCGCGGCGTCGGCGCCCTCGGCGTCGGAGGCCAGCACGATCTCCTCGCCGCCCTGCGCGCCGAGGCCCAGGACCGCGAGCATGGAGGCCGCGTTGACCGGGTTGCCGTCGGCCTTGGCGATCGTCATCGGGACGCCGGCCGCCGTGGCCGCACGGACGAAGATCGAGGCGGGGCGGGCGTGCAGGCCCTCGGCCCACCCGACATTGACGCGGCGCTCAGCCATGGTGTTGCCCTTCAAGTCGTGACTGTTGTCTAGACCAGTCTCTCACGCTGTTCGGAGTGCTCGGGAGGCCCTTCGGCCCGACCTTCCCGCCATTCGTCCCGGACGGGTCCCCGCGGGTCCGGCCCGCCCGTCCGCACACCGCCCGCGGACCGCTCCGCCCCCGAGCGTACATACCGGGCCGGTTGTCGGTGCCCGGTCGTACCCTGGCCGCATGCAGACGCCGCCGGACCCCGCGTACCCGACCCACTGGGAAGCCGACGTGGTGCTGCGCGACGGCGGCACCGCACGCATCCGCCCCATCGCCCCCGACGACGCCCAGCGGCTGGTCTCCTTCTACGAACAGGTCTCGGACGAGTCGAAGTACTACCGCTTCTTCGCGCCCTACCCCCGGCTGTCCGACCGCGATGTGCACCGCTTCACCCACCACGACTACGTCGACCGCGTCGGTCTGGCCGCCACCGTGGGCGGTGAGTTCATCGCCACCGTCCGCTACGACCGCATCAACGACCAGGGCCTGCCCGCCAGGGACCCCGGCGACGACCAGGCCGAGGTCGCCTTCCTCGTCCAGGACGCCCACCAGGGCCGCGGTGTCGCCTCCGCCCTCCTGGAGCACATCGCCGCCGTCGCCCGCGAGCGGGGCATCCGCCGGTTCGCCGCCGAGGTGCTCCCCGCGAACACCAAGATGATCAAGGTGTTCACGGACGCCGGCTACACCCAGCAGCGCACCTTCGAAGACGGCGTCGTCCGCCTGGAATTCGACCTCGAACCCACCGAGCAGTCCCTCGCCGTGATGCGCGCCCGGGAACAGCGCGCCGAGGCCCGCTCCGTCCAGCGGCTGCTCGCCCCCGGCTCGGTCGCCGTCATCGGCACGGGCCGCGCCCCCGGCGGCGTCGGCCGCGCCGCCCTGCGCAACCTCCTCGACTCCGGCTTCACCGGCCGCATCCACGCCGTCAACCATGCCTTCCCCCCGGAGCTGGACCGGCTGGATCCCGAGGGGGTGCCGGCCGTCCGCGCGCTGCGCGAGATCCCCGGCCCGGTCGACCTCGCCGTCATCGCCGTCCCCGCCGACCGGGTCCCCGACGTGGTCCGCGACTGCGGCGAACACGGTGTCCAGGGCGTCCTGATCCTGTCCTCCGGTTACGCCGAGTCCGGCCCGGAAGGCCGCGAACGGCAGCGCGCGGTGCTCCGCCAGGCCCGCTCCTACGGCATGCGGCTCATCGGGCCCAACGCCTTCGGCCTGATCAACACCGCCCCCGCCGTCCGGCTGAACGCCTCGTTCGCCCCACGGATGCCCGGTGCCGGCCGGATCGGCCTGTTCACCCAGTCCGGCGCGATCGGCATCGCCCTGCTCAGCGGGCTGCACGCACGCGGCCCCGGCGACGGCGGTATCGCCGGCATCTCCACCTTCGTCTCCGCCGGCAACCGCGCCGACGTCTCCGGCAACGACCTCCTCCAGTACTGGTACGACGACCCGCAGACGGATGTCGCGATCCTCTATCTGGAGTCCATCGGCAACCCGCGCAAGTTCACCCGGCTCGCCCGCCGCACCGCCGCCGTCAAACCGGTCGTGGTCGCCAAGGGCGCCCGGCACAGCGGCGCCGCACCCCCCGGTCACACCGTCCCCACCGTCCGCATCGCGGACAGCACCGTCGCCGCCCTGATGCGCCAGGCCGGCGTGATCCGGGTCGACACCGTCACCGAACTCATCGACGCCGGGCTGCTGCTGGCCTCCCAGCCGCTGCCGGCCGGCCCGCGGATCGCCATCCTCGGCAACGCCGAATCGCTCGCCCTGCTCGCCTACGACGCCTGCCTGACCGAGGGGCTGCGCCCGCTGCGCCCCCGGGTGCTGGCCTCGTCGGCGACACCGGCCGACTTCCGCACGGCGCTCGCCGAGGCGCTGGCGCGCGACGACTGCGACGCCGCCGTGGTCACGGCCGTGCCCTGGGTGGGGGAGGGGAGCGCGGTCTCCGCGAGCGAACGGGAGGGCGCCGCGCTCGCCGCCGCGCTGCGCGCCGGGGCCGCCGGCGACCCGGCGAAGCCGGTGGCCGTCGTCCACCTCGCGATGGACTCCCTGGCCGAGGCGCTCGCGGCACCGGCGGGGCCGCCCCCGGAACCATCACCGGACCGCGCGGCACCCACGGCACACGGACCCCACACCGCGTACGAAGCACACACGACGCACGAGACCCGCACAGCGCACCAGCCGCGTACGGCGGACGAGGCGCACACGGCTCACGAGGCGGCAGCGCCCCCGCACTCCCGGCCCGCGACCCCCGCCCCGACCACGCCCCGCGCCCCGGCCCCCGCGCAGGCCACGGAAGCCCCCACCACCCCTGCCCACATCCCCGCCTACCCCGCCGCCGAGCGGGCCGTGCGCTCGCTCGCCGAGGCGGTGCACTACGCGGCCTGGCGCCGGGCGGCCGCCGAACCGGGCCGGGTACCCGAGTACGACGACATCCAGGAGGCGGCGGCCGGCGCCGACATCGCGCGGCTGCTCGACCGGCTCACCCCCGGCGCGGACACCGGCCGGTCCGTCCCGCTGCCGCCGGACGACGCCGCATCCCTCCTCGCCCGCTACGGCATCCCCACCCTCCCCACCCTCCCCGCCCCCGACCCGGATACCGCGGTCCGCGCCGCCGCCCGCCTCGGCTACCCCGTCGCCCTCAAGACCACCGCCCCCCACCTGCGCCACCGCGCCGACCTCGGCGGCGTCCGCCTCGACGTGGCGAACGAGACCGAACTCCGGCGCACCTACGCCGAACTGACCGACTCCCTCGGCTCGCCCGAAGAGCTACGCCCGGTCGTCCAGGCGATGGCGCCGCGCGGCGTCGACACCGTCATCCGCGCCGCCATCGACCCGGCCGTCGGCGCCGTCCTCTCCTTCGGCCTGGCCGGCGCCCCCTCCCAGCTGCTCGGCGATATCGCCCACCGCCTCATCCCCGCCACCGACCGCGATGTCGCCGACCAGATCCGGTCGATCCGCGCCGCCCCGCTCCTCTTCGGCTGGCGCGGTTCGCAGCCCGTGGACACCGGCGCCCTCGCGGAGGTGCTGCTGCGCGTCTCCCGGCTCGTCGACGACCACCCCGAGGTGGTCGGCATCGACCTCGAACCGGCCGTCGTCGCCCCGCACGGCGTCTCCGTCCTGGGGGCCGCCGTCCGCCTGGCGCGGGCCCCCGCCACCACCGACCTGGGCCCCCGTCGGCTACCTGTCTACTGAGGCTCGCCCGGCGCGGTACGCCCCGTAAGATGGATGTCATGGCTAAGACCGGTACGACGACCCAGGGGCTGCGCGCGGCGATCGAGCGCAGCGGCTATTACCCGGCCCTCGTGGCCGAGGCGGTGCAGGCCGCGGTCGGCGGCGAGCCGGTCGTGTCGTACCTGGTGCATCAGGAGACGACCTTCGACGCCAACGAGGTCCGCCGCCATGTCACCGTCCTCGTCCTGACCGGCACCCGCTTCATCGTCAGCCACACCGACGAGCAGGCCGCCGACGCCACCTCCCCGTCGCCGTACGCCACGACCTCCACCGAGTCCGTCAAGCTCGGCCGGATCTCCTCCGTGGTGCTCAGCCGGGTGGTCGCCAACCCCGAGTCGTACACCCCCGGGCAGCTGCCCCGCGAGGTCGTCCTCACCATCGGCTGGGGCGCCGTCGCCCGCCTCGACCTGGAGCCCGCCAGCTGCGGCGACCCCAACTGCGAGGCGGACCACGGTTACACGGGCTCCTCCACCGCGGACGACCTCTCGCTGCGGGTCAGCGAGGCGGGCGACGGACCGGACTCGGTCCGCGAGACGCTGACCTTCGCCCAGGCACTCTCCGAGGCCACCGCGGCCACCACCAGCGCCCGCTGATGGCGCACACCGCCGCCCCCGCCTGGCCGGAACCCGAACCGCTCGACCCGCTCACCGCACCGGTGCCGCGCTACCGCAGCGGCTCACTCGCCGACCTGCTGCCCGCCATCGTCGCGGGCCAGGGGCTCACGGACCTGAGCGCACCGATGGAGCTGGCCCCCGCCGACCGCGCCTGCGTCTTCCTGATCGACGGACTCGGCTGGGAACTGCTGCGTGCCCACCCCGACGAGGCACCGTTCCTCACCTCCCTCCTGGGCACCTCGTGCAACGGCAGCGGCCGCCCGCTCACCGCGGGCTTCCCCGCCACCACCGCCACCTCGCTCGCCTCGGTCGGCACCGGCCTGCCGCCGGGCGCCCACGGCCTGCCCGGATACACCTGCGAGAACCCGGACACCGGCGCACTGATGAACCAGCTGCGCTGGCAGCCGTGGACCGATCCGCATGCCTGGCAGCCCTATCCGACGGTCTTCCAGCTGGCGGACGCCGCCGGCATCCACACCTGCCAGGTCTCCGCGCCGCACTTCCAGCAGACCCCGCTCACCAAGATCGCGCTCAGCGGCGGTACCTTCCACGGCCGGCTCTCCGGCGAGGACCGGATGGACCTCGCCGCCGAGCAGCTCGCCGCCGGCGACCGCGCGCTGGTCTACACGTACTACGCCGAGGTCGACGGCAACGGGCACCGCTACGGCGTCGATTCCGATGCCTGGCGCGGCCAGCTCATGTACGTCGACCGCCTCGCGCAGCGGCTGGCCGAGCAGCTCCCGCCGCGCTCCGCCCTCTACATCACCGCCGACCACGGCATGATCGACATCCCCTTCGGCCCCGACTCCCGGATCGACTTCGACGAGGACTGGGAACTGCGCGCCGGCGTGCGCCTGTTGGGCGGCGAGGGCCGGGCCCGGCATGTCTACGCCCACCAGGGGGCCGCCGCCGATGTGCTCGCCGTCTGGCGCGAGGTGGTCGGTGACCAGATGTGGGTGGCGAGCCGCGAAGAGGCCATCGCCGCCGGATGGTTCGGCCCGCACGTCGACGACCGGGTCCGCGGCCGCATCGGTGATGTGGTGGCGGCCGCGCACGCCGACATGGTGATCATCGCGACCGAACGCGAGCCCCGCGAATCGGAGATGGTCGGCATGCACGGTTCGATGACCCCGGTGGAGCAGCTGGTGCCCCTCCTGGAAGTCCGTACCTGACCCGCCCCGCGCGCCGTCCCCACCCCCTCCGTACGAGCCCGAAAGGCCCGCGACACCCCATGCCCGAGCTGGTGTTCTTCTCCGGAACGATGGACTGCGGGAAGTCGACCCTCGCGCTGCAGATCGAGCACAACCGGTCGGCCCGCGGTCTGCAAGGCATGATCTGCAGCCGCGACGACCGGGCCGGCCGCGGCAAGCTCTCCTCCCGCCTCGGTCTGGTCACCGAGGCCGTCGAGGCGGCCGACGACATGGACTTCTACACCCATGTCGTCGGCCGGCTCACCGCCGGCGGCCGGGTCGACTACGTCATCGCCGACGAGGCGCAGTTCCTCGCCCCCGAACAGGTCGACCAGCTCGCCCGCATCGTCGACGACCTCGGCCTGGACGTCTTTGCGTTCGGTATCACCACCGACTTCCGCAGCAAGCTCTTCCCCGGCTCCCAGCGCTTGGTCGAACTCGCCGACCGGATAGAGGTCCTCCAGGTCGAAGCGCTGTGCTGGTGCGGCGCCAAGGCCACGCACAACGCCCGCACCGTCGACGGCCGGATGGTCGTCGAGGGCGCCCAGGTCGTCGTCGGCGATGTCGTCGGTGACGTGGACGGCGGGCCCGCGGAGGTCGGTTACGAGGTGCTGTGCCGCCGCCATCACCGCCGCCGGCAGACCTCCGCCACCGCCCACGCGGCCGCGCTCTCCCCGGATGTCCTGCCCGTCGACACCCCGCGGTAGCGCGGCCGGGGGACCGGCGGACCGCCGCCGCCCGAGCCGTCGGCGGTCAGCTCTGCTGGATGATCCGGAAGGCGGCGCCCTCGCTGTCGGCGACCGTCGCCAGCCGCCCGTGCGCGGAGTCCCGCGGCGGCCGCAGGACATGCCCGCCCAGTTCGGCGACCCGGCGCGCCGCGGCGTCGGTGTCCGAGACGGCGAAGTACGTCAGCCAGTGCGGCCCCCGGTCGCGCGGCAGGGCGTTGCCCACGCCGTGGATGCCCGCCACCGGCCGCCCCTTGAGGTACAGCGTCAGATAGTCGAAGTCGGCCGAGACCACCGCCTCCGACTCGTAGCCGAAGACATGCTCGTAGAACGCCCCGACGGTGCTCGTCTCCCGGGTGACCAGCTCGTTCCACACCGGGGTGCCCGGCACCCCGGTGACCGCGGTGCCGGTCATCGACCTGCCCTGCCAGATGCCGAAGATCGCGCCCTGCGGATCGGAGCCGATCGCCATCCGCCCCGCGTCGTCGGCGTCCAGCGGGCCGACGCCCACCGTCCCGCCGCAGGAACGGATCTGCTCGGCGGTCGTGTCCGCGTCGTCGCTGGCCAGATAGGTGGTCCAGGCGACCGGCAGCCGGCGGTCGGGCGGCAGCCCGCCGAGCCCGGCCACCTCCCGGCCGTCGAGGTACGCGCGGGC
The DNA here is from genome assembly GCA_000720995.1 of Streptomyces celluloflavus. GTDB lineage: Bacteria > Actinomycetota > Actinomycetes > Streptomycetales > Streptomycetaceae > Streptomyces > Streptomyces celluloflavus. The sequence continues at coordinate 11,729 of JOEL01000028.1, read as the reverse complement.
GTACGGACCGAAGTGCTGTGGCCCCGGGCGGTACTCCCAGCCGAAGAGCGCGCCGTAGAACTCCTGGGTCGCGGTCAGGCCGTGCGCCAGGAGGCTCACCCAGCAGGGCGCGCCGGGCATCCGCCGGGTCGCTGCCTCGGTCGTCATTGTCACTCTCTCCTCGGACCATCGAAGTGGTGGCGGTGTGGGGGTGGGTGCCGGTTCCGAGCAGATGCTCGCACCCTCTGACCTGCTGTGTGCCCCGGCCGCGCCGTCGGCGTCACGTTCCCGGGAGAGAATGTCCATTTTGGCGTTTCGCGTCCGTTTCGGCGGCGTTGCCTGGGGACGCAACTCCGCCATACGGAGGGTGGGTACACACCTTCTGTACGTAGCCATCGCTACGCAAGGATGAGTCCCATGAATGTCATCATCACCGCTACCGAACTCGCGAGCGAGTTGGCGGGGCCCGCCGCACCGGTACTTCTGGACGTCCGCTGGCAGCTCGGCGGCCCGCCCGGCCGCCAGGAGTACGAGGCCGGGCATCTGCCCGGCGCCGTCTATACGGACCTCGACGGCGAACTGGCCGGAGCCGCCGGCCCGGCCGGCCGGCACCCGCTCCCGGATCTCACCGTCTTCGGGGCGGCCATGCGGGCGGCCGGCGTCCGCGCGGACCGCCCCGTGGTCGTCCACGACGGCGGCCAGGGCTGGGCCGCCGCCCGCGCCTGGTGGCTGCTGCGCTGGACGGGCCACCCCGATGTCCGGGTCCTGGACGGCGGCCTGGCCGCCTGGCGGGCGGCCGGCGGCACCCTGACGGACGCGCCGCCCGCCCCGGAGCCCGGCGACTTCACCCCCGTCCCAGGGAACCTGCCGCTGCTGACCGCGGACGACGCCGCCGCACTGGCCCGCCGCGGTGTCCTCCTGGACGCGCGGGCCGCCGAGCGCTACCGCGGCGAGGTGGAGCCCATCGACCGCGTCGGCGGCCACATCCCGGGCGCCGTGTCCGCGCCGACCGGCGAGAACGTCACCGAGGACGGCACCACCTTCCGTACCGCCGCCGAGCTGGCCCGGCGGTTCACCTCGCTGGGCGCCACGGCCGACGTGGAGGTCGGCGTCTACTGCGGCTCCGGTGTCTCCGCCGCCCACGAGGTGCTCGCGCTCGCGGTCGCGGGCGTCCCCGCCGCGCTGTACGTCGGCTCCTGGAGCGAATGGTCGGCCGACCCGTCCCGCCCGGTCGCCACCGGCCCCGAGCCGGGCTGACCCGTAGGACCCGTGCAACGCGCTGAGCCCGCCCCCTGTCACCAGGGGGCGGGCTCAGTGACGTCATGACGGCGGTCATCCGGCGCGGACGGCCGGTGCGCCGGCTACTCCGGCTTCTTGCGGCGGGTGCCGAAGACGATCTCGTCCCAGCTCGGTACGGCGGCCCGGCGTCCGGGCCGTACGCCGTCCGCCTCGGCCTGCCGGTCGGTCGTCCCGGTCAGCCGGTCGCGGTGGCCGGCCACCGCCCGGGGCATCAGGACGTCGGCGTACGCGGAACCCGCGCCGGCGCTCGCCGCCGGGGCGGGCGGCTCCTCGACCTCGTCCTCCATCGCCTCGTCGCCGTGCGGCGTCTTCGCGCTCTCCGGCACGATCATGTCGCCGCGGAAACTCGGCACCGCCTCCAGCAGACTGGTCAGCGAATCCCGCTCGCGCTCACTGATGGCCTCCTCGGGCTCGGCCTCGTCGCCCGAGCCCAGCGCCGAGCGCTCACCGCGGTCCGGCATCTGCCGGTCCAGGGCGCGGTCCAGCGGTCGGTCGCGCGGCAGCCGCGCGATCCGGGGCACGAACGGGAAACTCGGCTCGGGGGTGTCATCGGCCTCACCGATCAGCGCCCGCGCCTCGTCGTCCACGGCCTGGACGAGCCGCCGGGGCGGGTCGTACGTCCAGGTCGCCGAGCGCGGTTCGGCCGCGATGCGGTAGACCAGCAGGACTTCCCAGGTGCCGTCGTCCCGGCGCCAGGAGTCCCACTGGGCGCTCTCCTTGTCGGCGCCGCGCAGCAGCAGCCGCTCCGCGACCGCCTCGCCGAGCTGCGGACCGGTGTTCTCGCCGGGCCGCCGCACGGGGGTCTTGCGGGCCCGCTCGGCCATGAACGCGCGCTCCGCGAGCACCGGGCCCTCGAAACGGCGGACACGGTCGACGGGGATGCCGGCGAGCTGGGCCACCTCTTCCGCGGACGAACCTGCTCTTATCCGCGCCTGGATGTCCCGCGGGCGCAGATGGCTCTCGACCTCGATCTCGATCTGGCCGAGCCGCGCACGGTCGTTGCGGACGGCGGCGCGCAGCCGCTCATCGATCGGAAGCGTGTACTCGGTGCTGTCCGCAGCTTTGAGCACCAGCCGTGTGCCGTCGTTGGAGACGGCCACGACACGCAGTTCGGGCATGGGGACCTCCCGGGTGGTGCCTGCCGACGTCACGTGCGTCGCTGCTTCCGCTAGTCGAGTGTGGCCTGCCCGGGTGCAGCCTGCCACAACATTGCCGAGTTGCCCGGCGTGTCGGGGCTTGGCCCAGAAACGCCGTTATGACACGGTTACCAGTTCGCAACGCTCAGTGACCATGCCGCCTGTCCTGTCTCCGGTCACCCGTGCCGAGCGGCGGCGCCCCAGGGAGAGTGCCGCCTTCAGGGCCCTTCCCCGCGGGTCCGGGCAGCCGGACGGGAACCGGGGCCAGGGCTCGCCACAGTACTCCATTCGGGCCACTGAGGTGGACCGCCGCGCCGCCGAACTTCCGGGGCTCGGTGACGGCGAGTCGCCTTGTCGATCTCTCTACCGGGGTTACAGGTGGTGAGGTTCACACATTGCCCAGATTCGGAACTATTGACTCCGCCGAATGGTCCCTTCTCAGTGCAAGATGGATCGAAGGGTCGATCAGAGGCTGGAGATGGACGAAAAAACCGAAACCGACACCGAGAAGAAGGAGAAACGGATCGACCTGAGCGTCGCTCAGGTCGCGGGCAGTGCTCTCGCGGCGGCCGTCGCCGCCTATCTTGCGGGCCAGCTCGGCGTGTACGGAACCATCATCGGCGCGGGCGTGGTCAGTGTCGTGGCCACCACCGGCGGCTCGGTATTCCAGCATCTGTTCCGGCGGACCGGTGAGCAGCTCAAGGAAGCGACGGTCACCACCCGGCCGAAACCGCGCCGCTCCTCCGTCATCCGCAACCGCTCCGCCGCGGCGCCTGCGCCGCACACCGAACCCACGGGCGTGCAGCCCGCCGTCGGCACTCCGCACGCCACGGACGGCACCACCGCCCGGACCACCGGCCCCGACACGGACCGTACGCAGCTGATGCCGCAGGCCGGCCACGCGCACCCGCGCGACCCGGCCGGTGCGCACCCCGGTCCGGGGGCCGACGACGCGACGCGGCTGCTGCGCCCCGCCGACCCCGACGCGACCCGCGCGCTGCCGGTGGACGCCGCCGGCCAGGGGCGGCCCACCGACAAGACGCAGCTGGTGCCGCGCCTCGACGACCGGACCATGGCGTTGGGGCAGCCGGCGCCCCGTGCGGCCGCGGCCACCGCGCCGCACGGGATGGAAGAGGTCAGCACCGCGACGTACGGCACCCGGATGCGTGGCTGGAAACGGCCGGCGCTCGGTGCGCTCGCGGTCTTCGTTCTCGCCATGGGGGTGGTCACCGGCATCGAGATGATCTCCGGCGAGACGCCGAGCGGCGCACCGGGCACGACGCTGAGCAACATCACCAACACCGGTGGCAACGGCCGGCACCAGCCCAGCGCGCCCCGGTCGCCCGACCCCGGCCACTCGACGGACCCCGGCACCGGTGGCCACGGCACCGGCGGTGCGTCGTCCGACCCCGGGACCACCGGCTCCACCGGCACGGGCAAGGACAGCGGAAAGCAGTCCCCGGCCCCCACCCCGAGCGACGGCGGTAAGACCTCGCCGGGCCCCGACACGTCCCCGTCCCCCGCCCCGTCCCCGAGCCACTCCAGCGGCACCGGCGGCGAGAGCGGCACCGGCGGTGGGAACGGCGGCGGCACCGGATCCACCGGTGGCCAGGGCCAGGACGAGCAGAAGAACACCGGCGGGCAGCAGCAGGCCCCGGACCCGAACGCCCCGTAAGAAGGCGCGGCCGTCGCGCGTCAGTCGCCCAGGACCCGCCGCAGATAGCCGTTGGCGAACCGGCGCTCCGGGTCCAGCCGGTCGCGCACCGCGGTGAAATCGGCGAAGCGCGGGTAGGCGGCGGCGAGGTAACCGGCGTCGCGGGTGTGCAGCTTTCCCCAGTGCGGGCGGCCGCCGTGCGCCGTCATGATCCGCTCGGTGGCCGCGAAATACGCCTCGTGCGGCGTTCCGCGGTACATGTGCACGGCGATATAGGCGGTGTCCCGCCCCGATGCGGTGGACAGCGGGATGTCGTCGGCCGGCGCGGTGCGCACCTCCACCGGGAAGCTGACCCGCAGCCCCGAGCGCTCCACCATCGCCTTCAGCTCCCGCAGCGCCTCGACGGCGGCCGCGCGCTCCACCGCGTACTCCATCTCCACGAACCGCACCCGGCGCGGCGAGGTGAAGACCTTGTGCGGGATGTCGGTGTACGTACGGGCCGACAGCGCGCGGCTGGAGATCTTGGCGATGCCCGGTATCGCCGCGGGCACGGCCCGGCCGACGGCGCAGACGGCCCCGAAGACGCCGTTGGACAGCAGCTCGTCCTCTACCCAGCCGCTGACCCGGCCGGGCGGCGCCGCCGGGCCCTGGCTGCGGTTGTTGCGCTTGGTGTTGCAATTGCCGGTGTGCGGAAACCAGTAGAACTCGAAGTGCTCGTTCCCGGCGACCAGCTCGTCGAACCGGTCCGTCACTTCGTCGAAGGCCATCGGCTCCTCGCGGGCGGTCAGCAGGAACTCCGGCTCGACGGCGAAGGTCAGCTCGGTGAGTACGCCGAGCGCGCCCAGGCCCAGCCGGGCCGCCGCGAAGACGTCCGGGTGCCGGTCCGCGGCGCAGGTGAGCACCGAGCCGTCGGCGGTGACCAGTTCGAGGCCGGTGATCTGGGCGGCGATCGAGGCGGAGTCGCGGCCGGTGCCGTGGGTACCGGTGCTGATGGCGCCGGAGACGGTCTGCTCCATGATGTCGCCCATGTTGGTCAGCGACAGCCCGTGCGCGGCCAGCGTCTCGTTGAGCAGCTTGAGGGGCGTCCCGGCAGCCACGGTCACCGTCCCGGCCGCGCGGTCCACCTTCCGGACGCCGGTCAGCCGCTCGGGGCGGATCAGCAGGCCGTCGGTGACCGCCGCGGGGGTGAAGGAGTGGCCGGTGCCGACGGCCTTGACGGTCAGGCCGTCCGCGGCGGCCGCGCGGACGGCGGCGGCCAGTTCCTCGGTGGTGGCGGGGGCGACGGTCCGGGCGGGGCGGGCGGTGACATTGCCCGCCCAGTTGCGCCACGGTCCCGCCGGGCGGGGGCCGGCCCGTTTGGACCGTCCGTTCGAGCCGCCGACGGCGCTGACTGCCATGGTGACGTCCCTCCGCTCCGCGCGGGCCGGCCGGGTCCGGCCGCCGTTGGTGTGAGCGCATGATGCCAGTCACCGACGCGGTATCCAGGAGGGGTGACGCGAATCACACGGGCGGGGAATCGGCCGGAATCGCCCGGCTCCCGGACATCTCGTACCGCCGGTAACGCACGGAGCCCGCGGGTGCCCCGCCTACGCGGCCGACCCCTCGTCCTGCTTCTCGGCCGGCGCGTCCCGCCCGCCGTGCCCGTGGTGCCCGGCGACCGGCGGCGCGCCCGGTGCCAGGGGCCGCGGCCGGAGCCTGCGGTAGCCGGCGAACGCCACCACCGCGGCGAGCGCGCCCGCCACCCCCGGCACCAGATAGCCGCGGCCCGCCCCGAAGGCGTCCACGACCCAGCCGGCCGCCGACGAACCGAGCGCGACGCCCACCGCGAGCCCGGTGCTCGTCCAGGTCATGCCCTCGGTCAGCTGCGTGCGCGGCACATGCTCCTCGACCAGCGCCATGGTGGTCACCATCGTCGGAGCTATCGACAGCCCCGCGATGAACAGCGCCACCGCCAGCACCGGCAGCGACCCCGCCAACTGGAGCGGCACCATGCTCACGGCCATCGCGCAGACCCCCACCACCCAGCGGCGGGACGCGTGCCCCTTCAGATGCAGCAGCCCGAAGACGGCACCGGCCACGCACGAGCCGAGCGCGTAGACCGCCAGCACCAGACTGGCGGCTGCCTTGTGGCCCTCCTCCTCGGCGAACGCGACGGTCACCACATCGACCGCACCGAAGATCGCGCCGGTCGCGACGAACGTCACGACCAGCACCTGCAGCCCCCGCGAGCGCAGCGCCGACCCCTTGGCGTGCTGCTCCCGCGACTGCGGCACCGGCTCCGTCGCGCGCTGCGCGGTCAGCCAGAAGACGCCGACGGCCAGGAAGCCGGCGGCCAGCAGCGGCCCCGCCTCCGGGAACCACGCCGTCGACAGCCCGATGGAGAGGATCGGACCGAAGATGAAACACGTCTCGTCGACGATCGACTCCCACGCGTACGCGGTGTGCAGCTCGCGCGGGGAGCCCCGGTGGATGTCCGCCCAGCGCGCCCGGATCATCGAGCCGACGCTCGGCACACAGCCCACGCAGGCCGCGAAGACGAAGAGCGTCCAGTCCGCCCAGCGCTGCTGCGCGCTCAGCAGCAGCCCGGCGACCGCGGCGAGCGAGACGAGGGTGGCCGGGCGCAGCACCCGGCGCTGCCCGTGCCGGTCCACCAGCCGGGAGATCTGCGGGCCCAGCGCGGCGGCGGACAGCGCGATCGTCGCGGACAGCGCCCCGGCCAGGCCGTAGCGGCCGGTCAGCTGGGAGACCATCGTGACGATGCCGATGCCCATCATCGACAGCGGCATCCTGCCCAGCAGCCCGGCGGCGGAGAAGGATTTGGTGCCGGGATGGCCGAAGAGGGCGCGGTAGGGACTGGGCAACGGGGATGCTCCGCCGGGTGAGGACCGAAGAACCGGTTCGGTAAGGAATGACTGAGGCGGGTACAGATTACGGGTGCCGGGGCCCGGCCCGCCTCCGGGTTTTCCGGCGACCGCCCCGGTAGCCCGCACGGGGCCCGCGCCCGCGGCTACGGGGCCGTGCCGGGACCGGCCCCGGCACGGGAGCCGCCGGGCAGGGGTCCGCCCGCCGCCTCCGCGGGAAGGGTGGCAGGATCGACGGCATGCCCGAACAGTGCGATTGCGCCTCTCGCTCCGGTGGGGGCGACCCCCGTCCTTACGACGCCCTGCTGCTGCTCTCCTTCGGCGGCCCCGAAGGCCCCGACGACGTCGTCCCGTTCCTGGAGAACGTCACCCGCGGCCGCGGCATCCCCCGCGAGCGCCTCAAGGAAGTGGGGCGGCACTACTTCCTGTTCGACGGCGTCAGCCCCATCAACGCCCAGAACCGGGCGCTGCTGGACGCGCTGCGCAAGGACTTCGCCGAACACGGCCTCGACCTGCCGGTCTACTGGGGCAACCGCAACTGGGCGCCGTATCTGACCGACACCCTGCGCACGATGGTCACCGACGGCCACCGCCGCATCGCCGTCCTGGCCACCAGCGCGTACGCCTCGTACTCGGGCTGCAGGCAGTACCGCGAGAACCTCGCCGGTGCGCTCGGCACCCTCCAGGCCGAGGGACTGCCCGTACCGCGGGTCGACAAGCTCCGGCACTACTTCAACCACCCCGGCTTCGTCCGCCCGATGATCGACGGGGTGCTGGCCTCGCTCGCCGCCCTGCCCCCCGAGACCCGGGCCGGCGCCCATATCGCCTTCACCACGCACTCGATCCCCACCGCGGCCGCCGACACCTCCGGCACCCCCGCGGACCACACCCGCGACGGCGCGGGCGGTGCGTACGTCGCCCAGCACCTGGACGTGGCCCGGGTGATCGCGGACGCGGTACGCGCCGAGACCGGTGTGGACCACCCCTGGCGGCTCGTGTACCAGTCCCGCAGCGGCGCCCCGCACATCCCCTGGCTGGAACCGGACATCTGCGACCACCTGGAGGAGCGGCACGCCGCGGGCGTCCCCGCCGTCGTCATGGCCCCCATCGGATTCGTCTCCGACCACATGGAGGTCCGCTACGACCTCGACACGGAGGCCACGGCCAAGGCCGCCGAACTGGGGCTGCCGGTCGCCCGGTCGGCCACCGTCGGCGCCGATCCGCGGTTCGCCGCGGCCGTCCGCGACCTCGTCCTGGAGCGCGCGGAGGCGGAACGCGGCGGCGCCCCGCGGCGCTGCGCGCTGGGCGCCCTCGGCGCCGGCCACGACCTCTGCCCGGTCGGCTGCTGCCCCGCGCGCAGTCCGCGCCCGGCCGCCGCCGGCGCGGACTGGACGGGCCCGGCCGCCGCCCCGGCGTAGCCGCCCCCGCGCCGCACCCCCGGAACGTCCCACGACCACCCGCCCGAGCAAGGAGCCCCGTGTCCGACCCGCTGTACGACGAACTCCTCGAACTGGCCCTGGAAGCGGCCCGCCGCGCCGGGACGCTGCTGCGCGAGGGCCGGCCCGCCGACCTCGGTGTCGCCGCGACCAAGACCAGCCCCATCGATGTCGTCACCGAGATGGACATCGCCTCCGAGAAGCTGATCACCGGCTTCCTCGCGGAGCACCGCCCCGACGACGGCTTCCTGGGGGAGGAGGGCGCCAGTGTGGCGGGCACCAGCGGGGTGCGCTGGGTGATCGACCCCGTCGACGGCACCGTCAACTACCTTTACGGGCTGCCCTCCTGGGCCGTGTCCATCGCGGCCGAGAAGGACGGCGAGACGGTCGCCGGGGTGGTCGCCGCCCCGATGCGCGGCGAGACCTACCGGGCCGTCCTCGGCGGCGGCGCGTACCGCGACGGCGAGCGCCTGCACCACCGGCCCGCGCCGCCGCTCTCCCAGGCGCTGGTCGCCACCGGCTTCGGCTATCTCGCCGAGCGCCGGGCCGGGCAGGCCGAGGTGGTGCGCACCCTGCTGCCGCGGGTGCGGGACATCCGGCGCGGCGGCTCGGCCGCGATCGACCTGTGCGATGTGGCCTGCGGCCGCCTCGACGCCTACTACGAGCGCGGCCTGAACCCGTGGGACCTGGCGGCCGGCGAGCTGATCGCCCGCGAGGCCGGCGCGCTCACCGGGGGACGCCCCGGCGAGGCGGCCTCCGGCGAGCTGACCCTCGCCGCGTCCCCGGCCCTCTTCGAGCAGCTCCAGCCGCTCCTGGACGAGCTGGGCGCCTGGCACGACTAGCGCCGCCCGCCGGCGGGCAGCACAGCGCCCCGGCACCGTCCATCGGGTGCCGGGGCGCTGTCGTCGTACCTGGCCGGGGGATCAGGCGGTGCTGCCGGCGCCGATGTGCACGCCGTGCTCGGTGGCCAGCCGCCGCAGATCCTCGAGCTCCGCCTGCTCGACCTCCGCGAGGAAGTCGTCGCCCGACGCGCGGGCCTGGTCCAGATCGGCTTCGGTGTTCTGTATGCGCTGCAAAATGCCTGTGGTGAACGCGTCCATGGTGCGCCCCCTCGTCGTGGGTCGGTGGCACGGGGGTGTGCCGAAGGGTGGATCGATCACGGCGTGGTCCCTGCCATGGATCGGATCGTGGCAATACTCCGTACAGGGCGTGATCGCGGGTGTGCAGTCGTCCTCCCCGCGGAAAACCTCAGGGAAACCTCAACCCGCCCGGGAATCCCGCCGGCCGGGCCCCGCACCCCCGCCCGGACCCCTCGCCACCCCCTCTTACCGCCGGTTTATGGCTCTTCGGGGCAGGATGGAGGGGCTTTGAGACATTGTTGTGCCCTGCCCTGAGGGCCCTGAGGAAGGACTAGCGACGTGCGTGTTCTCGTCGTCGAGGACGAGCAGCTGCTCGCCGATGCGGTGGCCACCGGACTGCGCCGGGAGGCCATGGCCGTCGACGTGGTCTACGACGGCGCTGCCGCCCTGGAGCGGATCGAGGTCAACGACTACGACGTGGTCGTCCTGGACCGCGACCTGCCGCTCGTGCACGGCGACGACGTCTGCCGCAAACTCATCGAGCTGGGACTGCCGACCCGCGTCCTGATGCTCACCGCCTCCGGCGACGTCAGCGACCGGGTGGAGGGTCTGGAGATCGGCGCGGACGACTATCTTCCCAAGCCGTTCGCCTTCACCGAGCTGACGGCCCGGGTACGCGCCCTGGGACGCCGTACGACCGTCGCCCTGCCGCCCGTCCTGGAGCGGGCCGGCATCAAGCTCGACCCCAACCGCCGCGAGGTCTTCCGCGACGGCAAGGAGGTCCAGCTCGCGCCGAAGGAGTTCGCGGTGCTGGAGGTCCTGATGCGCAGCGAGGGCACGGTCGTCTCGGCCGAGCAGCTCCTGGAGAAGGCATGGGACGAGAACACCGACCCGTTCACCAACGTCGTCCGGGTCACGGTCATGACGCTGCGCCGCAAACTCGGCGAACCCGCGGTGATCGTCACGGTCCCGGGCTCGGGTTACCGGATCTGACCGGCGATGCCCTCGTTGCCCTCGTTCTCCAAGGCGGCGCCCACCCCGCCTCCCGGTACCCCGCCCAAGCCCACCTGGGATCCCAAACCGGTCAGCCCCCGGCCCTTCCCCTGGCTGCGCCCCACCATCCGGATACGGCTGACGCTGCTGTACGGCGGCATGTTCCTGATGGCCGGCATCGTGCTGCTGACGATCATCTACATGCTGGCCGCGGCCGCGCTGCACGACGGCAGCACGCTGCCGCTGAAGATCCTGGGCGGCAAGTTCCAGGCCACCAGTGACATCTGTTCGCTGCCCACCGAGACCTCCGGGCAGATCCTCCAGGAAGCGGTCGACCGCTGCCTCCAGCATCAGCGTGCGGTCGCCCTCAACACCCTCCTCAACCGCTCCCTGCTGGCCCTGCTCGGCCTGACCATCGTGGCTTTCGCCTTCGGTTATGCGATGGCGGGGCGGGTGCTGTCGCCGTTGGGGCGGATCACGCGGACCGCGCAGCGGGTGGCCGGTTCCGATCTGCACCGCCGGATCGAGCTGGGCGGTCCGGACGACGAGCTCAAGGAGCTGGCCGACACCTTCGACGAGATGCTGGACCGGCTGGACCGGGCGTTCGAGTCGCAGCGGCGCTTCGTGGCCAACGCCTCGCACGAGCTCCGGACGCCGCTGGCGATCAACCGCACGCTGCTGGAGGTCCAGCTCGCCGACCCGGAGGCGTCGCCGGAGCTGACGCAGCTGGGGAAGACGCTGCTGGCGACCAACGAGCGCAGTGAGCAGTTGGTGGAGGGGCTGCTGCTGCTGGCCCGCAGTGAGAACAAGGTTGTGGACAAGAAGCCGGTGGATCTGGCCGAGGTCGCCTCGCAGGCCGTCGACCAGGCCCGTACGGAGGCGCAGACCAAGGGCGTGGAGCTGCGTGGGGTGCGCCAGCAGGTCTTCGTGCAGGGCAATGGTGTGCTGCTGGAGCGGATCGCGCTCAATCTGGTCCAGAACGCGGTGCGCTACAACGTTCCCGAGGAGGGCTGGGTCGAGGTCACCACCGAGCCGCAGCCCGGCTGTGCGGTGCTGGTGGTCGCCAATACCGGCCCGGTGGTCCCCGCCTATGAGGTGGAGAACCTCTTCGAGCCCTTCCGGCGGCTGCGCACCGAGCGCACCGGCAGTGACAAGGGCGTCGGGCTGGGGCTGTCCATCGTGCGTTCCGTGGTGCGGGCGCACGACGGCAGCATCATGGCGGAGCCGCGCGAGGGCGGCGGACTCGTGATGCGGGTCATCCTGCCCCTCTGACGGGCCTGTACGGCCGCTGG
>JOEL01000027.1 GCA_000720995.1 Streptomyces celluloflavus | reverse complement strand
GCGCGTGCCCATTCCGTCAGGTTCATACACGAGATCGTACAACACTCATGACTCCTAAAGGACACTCATGGACACTTACGTGAGAGCAGTTCCTGACCCTCGGCCGGAAGGCGGCTGATCGGCTGCCATATCCTCCTACCGTGGCGAACTGGCGGCGGTCTCTGGGTGACGCGTTCCGGCATCTGGACCGGACCCTGGGCGGGCAGCGGCGTCCGACCCGGGTCCAGAAGTGGGTGGCCCGTCACCCCATCGGCGCCGGTCTCTGCGTGGCCGTTCCCTTCACCCTCTTCTGCTTGCTGCTGTCACGTGCGGACGAACCCGACGATCCCCTGTTCGCCGTGTTCTTCGGGCCGGCCATGGGCCTCGTCTTCGCCCTCACGGCCGTCTCCGAGCGGCTCCGGCAGCGTCGGCTCAGGCGTCTGGGGATCTGGGACGGGTCTTGAGAGGGCCGGGGGCCGGGCGGCTACTCCGCCGGCGACCGGTACGGCGGAGCGGAGCGGGGCGGCGCCGCACCGGGCGACAGGGGAGTGGGGACGCAGGCGTCTCAGTCGACGCGGGTCAGCGGCTGAGTGGAGCACCGGAACGAGCCGCCAAAGCTCCGCGTGATGGCGAAGTCGACGTACTCGACGTGCACACCGCGGTGTTCGAGCTGATCGGCGATCCGTGAGAAAATCGGGTCGGTCACGTAGACCTCGGAGCTCAGCGGCAGGCCGTTCGTCCCGAGCGCTACCGCCTCTTCCTCGGATACGGCGATACGGTCCCAGTCACGCAACACCGCGGGCAGGCCCGCGGTCAGCCGTTCCTCGCAGACGAGCAGCAGCCCCTCGCGGATGAGACCGAGCGCGCAGTCGAGGTGGAGGACATGCGGTCGCAGCGGCACCTGCTCGACCGTGAAACCCTGCGGCTCCAGGAACTGCCTGAGCCATCGGAAACCGGCGGGGTCGGACGCCAGCCCGGAAAAGCCCACGAAGACATGCGTGCCGAGCACCAGCACATCGCCGCCTTCGATGAAGGGGCCCGGCCCGTCCGAGCCGTCACCGTCGGCGAGTTCGGGAATGGGCGCGGCGACATAAGCAGCCGTGCCGGGCAGGGCGCGCTCGCGCAGAACGGGCCTGCTGGGCAGCACTTCCAGTCGACGGTGACGAAATCGCGGATTCCCTTCGATGACGTTGGCTCCCACCGTGAACCACGGGTCCCGGACGAAGAAGTTGCCGTACCCCGCGGGGCCGGCAGCGGCCTTCTCCGCTTCCGTCATCAGACGCGGCCGCAGGACCTCCACCCCGTGGCGCTCCAGCACGGTCTTGAAGTTCTCCCGCTCCGTCTCCCAGGCGCGCTGCCGCTCGGGAAACGCCTCGGCGTGCTCTTTGCCCTGCATGGTGAGCACGGCCCGACGGTCCTGGGCGCCCAGGGGCCGCAGGATCGGATCATCCGGGCGGATCACATCCGGGGCGCGGAACTCGCTCCGGGCCAGGACCACGGTCCTGAGGCCCGCGAATTCACTGTCCACATGAACGGGATACCCGGTCATTCCTGAGTCCTCTCGTCGGGCGAAAGCCGGAGCACTCCAACTGACTTGGCGTAGGGAGTGCCAACACACCGGCAGTCGTGCCCCCGCGGACATCCGTTGTGCCCTTCCCGCCCTTGTCCGGCGCGCCGGTCTCTCCTAGACAGGGGGCAACGACGCGAAGTGCCGAGGAGTGGGTGCGTGCAGGACCGGAAGCAGGACGTGAGCACCGGGCAGCGGCAGAGCGGGGAGCGGCGCAGACCCGCGTCGCCGGAGCACGGGGCCGCGGCGGGGGTCGCGGCGCACCTGCCGGAAGCCCTGTCCTCGACGGAGGTCATGGCGCTGCAACGCTCCGCGGGCAACGCCGCGGTCGCCCGCCGGCTGGCAGTGCGGCGGCCCGCCGCTGGTGCGGGACCGGCCCGTGCGGTGCAACGCCGTAAACCGTCCGCGAACGCGCCCACGGAGCACTACGCCGACAAGGCGCAGGACCACCCCGAATGGCCGGTGTTCCAGAACCTGATGAAGGCGGGCGGCTTCCCGGCGGACGTGATCGACAGCGCCTGGCAACTCCTGCTCGGGGGCGTCGGGGAGCAGGACCGGCTGAACCAGGAGTCCGCCGACCCGGCCCTCGGCCCCGACGAGCGGCGGGCGCACCGGGCCTCGAACAGCTGGTACCGGGAGCTCGTCAATCTCGTGGGCGACCATCTGCGGATCGGCACGCCCACGATGGCGCTCTGGTCGGGCGGCTTCGACGTGAGTGTCTACGCACACGCGAAGGGGCACACCTCGCTGGAGTTCACCCGGCTCGGGAAGGTCGTGGACCAACTCGAACTGCACGCCGACTGGAAGCTCCAGGCGCCGCTGTGGAACGTCCTCTCCCGCGCTTTCGTCGAGCGCGCGACCGGTCCCGTCCATGTGTATCTGCGGGCCTACAACCCGGACAGCGTCCTCATCGCGCAGGAGATTCCGCAGTTGCGGATCATCCAGCGGCTCAATCCCGCGGTCACCCTCCGCTGGCATCCGCTCTACACCACACCCGACGGCGCGATAAAGGAAATCTCCCAGGACCTGCGGCTGACCGACGATGCCGCCTACAGCAGCCGCGATAAATGCGTGAGCGTGATGTACCACTATCTGCTGCGTTTCCACGACGAGAAGAACGGCAAGGCGGCCATGGCCTACGGGGAGATGAACGAACTCCTCGCGAAGAACGTCAATCCGAAGGCGGAGACGAAGTAGCCGTACCGCGCGCGACGGCGGCGGGGCGAGGGGCCCGACACCCCTCGCCCCGCCGCCATCGGCCCCGCCGTTTCGCTTCCGTCAGTCCGCGTCCGGCTGCCGGATCTCGTCCCGCAGCCGCTCCGCCTGGCCCGTCACGGCCGCCATCGCCTGGCGGTACAGGTGGGGGCCGAAGGTGACCCGGGAGGCGCCCAGGGCGCCGAGTTCACCGGGGGCGGGGCCGCCCGGTCGCGCCAGGGCGTTGACGGGAAGGCCGATTCCGGCGGCCAGTTCGGCCAGCAGCGGCGGCGGGGCGAGGATCGGATAGACGCAGTCGGCGCCCGCCTCGGCATAGAGCCGGCCGCGCCGTACCGCCTCCTCGGTGCCCTCGACCCCGCACAGGAACGTGTCGATCCGGGCGTTGATCACCAGGGAGTCGCCCGCCTCGGCCCGTACCTGCGCCAGCCACTCCGCCTGCCGCTCCGGGTCCGTCAGGACGTGGGACGCGTGATCGCTGTCCTCCAGGTTGCAGCCCACCGCGCCGGCGTCCGCGAGGCGGCCCACCAGCTCCTTCGCGGAGAGCCCGTATCCGGCCTCCACGTCCGCCGTGACGGGGATGTCCACGGCCCGCACGATGCGGGTGATCGCGGCGAACATCTCGTCCGGCGGCGTCTGCCCGTCCTCGTGGCCGAGGGTGGCCGCGATGCCCGCACTGGGCGTGGCGAGCGCCGGGAATCCGGCGTCGGCGAAGACCTTGGCGCTGGCCGCGTCCCACGGGCCCGGGAGGATCAGGGGCAGGGATGAGCCGTGGTGCAGTGCGCGGAGTGCCGCAGCCGTCATGAAGGACCTCCTGGGGTCGTCCGGACCGCGGTGCTCCCGCGGTGCCAGGCGTGGGTGGGGGTGTGGGTGGGGGTGTGTGGGGGAGTGGGGGAGGGCGTCCGGGGACGGGCCGGGGCCCTCCCGGCAGCCACGGCCGGCATCGTTGCCGGCGACGACGCGCGGACCGTGGGGCGGGCCGATAACGGGATCAGGTCGGACAGCACCTCACTCCTGTCCCGGGGCCCGCCGGGTGGTCACGCCGAAGCGGTTCCAGGCGTTGATGGTGTTGATGACGGCGATGAGGTGGGCCAGCTCGGCGTCCTCGAAGTGCTCGGCGGCGCGCTGGTACACGGCGTCCGGGACGAAACCGTCGGTGAGGACGGTGACGGCTTCGGTGAGGGCGAGGGCGGCCTGTTCCTTGGGGGTGTAGTAGGCGCCGGCCTCCTCCCAGGCGCTGAGCAGGTAGACGCGCTCAACGGTCTCACCGGCCTTGAGGGCGTCCTGGGCGTGCAGGTTGAGGCAGTACCCGCAGCGGTTGAGCTGCGAGGCGCGGATCCTGACCAGCTCGACCAGTGCCGGGTCGAGCCCCTTCCGCGCCGCCCTGTCCAGCGCGTTCATGGCCTTGAAGACCTCGGGCGCGAGCTTCGCCCACTGCATCCGGGGGCCGTGCGCGCCATGCGCGGCGATTGCCGCCGATGCCGTTGCCGTCGATGCGGGTGTGTGTGCGGATACAGGTGTAGGTGCAGGTGCGTGCGCTGGTGTCGCTGATGCTGCCGGTGCCATCGGCGTCGCCGGCGCCGCCTGCCCTTCCTGCGTAGAGAGTGTCGTCATGGTCACCACGCTACGGTGCCAGTGGCACAGCGGTATGGTCCACTTACATGGACAATTCATGGGCCACTTTCGGCCGTGACCTGCATCTGGACCTCACCGGCGCCGGTGGGCCCCGGGCCGCCCTGATGCGTGCCCTGCGCGACGCCGTCCGCACCGGGCGGCTCGCCCCCGGCACCCGCCTGCCGTCCTCCCGCTCGCTCGCCGCCGACCTCGGCATCGCCCGTAACACCGTCGCCGACGCATACGCCGAGCTGGCCGCCGAGGGCTGGCTCAGCGCCCGGCAGGGCTCCGGCACCCGTGTCGCCGAGCGCACCGTGTCGCGGAGCGCGCCCCCGGCCCGGCGCCCCGCCCCCGGCCCGGACCGGCGCCCCGGCCGGCCGCGCTGCGATCTCACCGCCGGCACCCCCGATGTCTCCTCCTTCCCGCGCACCGCCTGGCTGGGCGCCGCCCGCCGCGCCCTGACCGCCGCCCCCAACGAGGCGTTCGGCTACGGCTCGGGGCCGGGCCGCCCGGAGCTGCGCACCGTCCTCGCCGACTACCTCGCCCGCGCCCGCGGCGTCCGCGCCGACCCGGACCGCATCGTCATCTGTGCCGGATTCATGCAGGGGCTCGGACTGATCGGCCGGGTGCTGCGCGCGGAGACCGGCAGCGGCCACGGCCCGGCGCGGCGCACGGGTACGGGGCGGCGGGGCGCCGCGCGGCACCCCGGCACCGCGGGCGAGGGCTGGCGGCCGGGCGACGGCCAGCTGGCCGTGGAGTCGTACGGCCTCCACCTCCACCGCGATGTCATCACCCGCGCCGGTCTGCGCACTGTCCCCCTCCCGATGGACGAACAGGGCGCCAGGACGGGGGAGTTGGCGGCGCTGGACGATGTCCGGGCGGCACTGCTCACACCGGCTCACCAGTTCCCGACCGGCGTGTCACTCCACCCCGACCGGCGCGCTGCCGCCGTGAACTGGGCGCGCGCCACCGGGGGACTGATCCTGGAGGACGACTACGACGGCGAATTCCGCTACGACAGACAACCGGTCGGCGCCCTCCAGGGGCTCGATCCCGACCACGTCGTCTACCTGGGCACCGCCAGCAAGAGCCTGTCGCCCGCGCTGCGGCTGTCCTGGATGGTGCTGCCGGACCGCCTGGTGGATCCGGTGCTGGCGCTCAAGGACTCCGGTGAATGGCCGGTCGGCTGGCTGGATCAGCTCACCCTCGCCGAGTTCCTGTCCTCGGGCGCGTACGACCGGCATCTGCGCGGGATGCGGCTGCGCTACCGGCGGCGGCGCGATCAGCTGGTGGCGGCGCTGGCCGAACACGCGCCGCACATCGGGGTGACCGGTATCGCCGCCGGGCTCCATGTGGTGCTCCGCCTGCCGCCGGGCACCGAGCGGGACATCCTCCGGGCGGCGGAGCGGGAGGGGCTGGGGCTGGAGGGGCTGAGCCAGTTCCGGTACGCCGAAGCGGTGCAGCAGGCACCGGAGTTCGACGGGCTGATCGTCGCCTACGGGAGACCGCCGGACCACGCGTTCACGGGAGCGCTGGAGGCGCTGCTGCGAGTGCTTTCGTGAGTCATGCGAGTGCTTCCGTGAGTCCGGGGACGAGAGGGCCGCGGGCGCCCCGGCCCGGACCGGGCCGGCCGTGCGGCCCGCGCTCACCGGGCCCGGCGCGCGACGTGGCCGACCGCGAGACGGTCCGCGCCTATCTGGAGGGCGGGCCCTCTCCGGCATACCGGGCGCGCGCCCGCTCCAGGGCGGCGTCGAAGTCGCGCTGGGTGTCGTCACACCAGTGCAGCAGGTCGGCGAGGACGTGCTGCAGGGTCTCGCCGGGGCTGCGGCGCCAGCCGTCGCCCGAGAGCGTGTAGGTCTCCAGGGCCGCGTTGGCTCGTTTCACCGCGGCCTCGTGCTCGTCCGTCGTCACCGGCGTCGTCCCCTTTCATGGAAGCCCAAAAAAACTATAGTGCGCTGTATGTTTGCAGCGCATGCCATTTTTTGCTGAGGCGAGCACGAGCGACCAGGGCACGCGAGCAACCAGGACACACGAGCGACCAGGACAGAGGCGGGAGCGCATGGAGACATCCTCGGACGGGCTCCGCACGGTGACGGCCGTCCGGTATGTGACCCCGCTGCGGAGCGGCGGCTCCGTCCCCGGCGTCGTCGAGGCCGACGACCTGGGGACGTACGTGGTCAAGTTCACCGGCTCGGCACAGGGGCGCAAGGCGCTCGTCGCCGAGGTCATCGTGGGCGAGCTGGCGCGCCATCTCGGGCTGCGGATACCGGAGTTGGTGCTGGTGAACTTCGATCCCGCGGTCGCCGCCGGAGAGCCGCACGAGGAGGTGCAGGACCTGCTGCACGCCAGTGCGGGACTCAACCTCGGCATGGACTACCTGCCGGGAGCCGCCGACTTCACGCCGGGTGCGGCGGACACCGACCCGGTGGAGTCCGCCAGGATCCTCTGGCTGGACGCGTTCACCGCGAATGTGGACCGTACGGTGCACAGCTCGAACCTCATGACCTGGCCGACCTCCGGCCACCAGGAGCCGCGCCTGTGGCTCATCGACCACGGCGCGTCGCTGGTGTTCCACCACCGGTGGGAGAGCGCGGCGGACGTGGTCGGCAAGGCGTACGACTTCCGGTCGCACGCGCTCGGCTCGCCCGGCCTCGACATGGCGGCGGCCGACGCCCAGCTGGCGCACCGGGTGACCCCGGAGCTGCTGCGCCGGGTCGCCGCCGCCGTACCGGACGTGTGGCTGGCCGGTGAGCCGGGGTTCGGCACCCCGGACGACGTCCGCGACGCCTATGTGACCCACCTCGCCGCCCGTGCACGGGTGTCCGCCCGGTGGCTCCCCGGGGACCTGCCGTGAGCGAGGGGCTGCGGGAACGGAAGAAGCGGCAGACGCGGCAGCGTATCTCCGAGGCGGCCCTCGGCCTGTTCGTGGCGCGGGGCTTCGACCGCGTCACCATCGCCGAGGTCGCGGCGGCGGCGGAGGTCTCGGTCAACACCCTCTACAACTACTTCGAGGCGAAGGAAGACCTCGTCCTGCCGCCGGACGAGGCGTCCCCGCAGCGGCTCGCCGATATCGTGCGCGCCCGGCAGCCCGGCGAATCCGCCGCGCGGGCGGTGCTCGGCCGGCTGCGGGACGAACTGCGGCGCCATGAACGGAAGGTGGGCCTGACCGCGGGCTTCGGCCCCGTATTCGCGATGATGCGGGCCGCCCCCACCCTCACCGCCCGCCTGGAGGACCTCGGCCGGCAGATGACCGACGCCCTGGCCGCCGTCCTGGCCGAGGAGACCGGAGCCGCGCCCGGCGACCGGACGCCGTGCGTGATCGCCGGCCAGATCGGCTGGTTCCACTCGCTGGTCTACGGCGAGATCGGCCGACGCATCGAGGCGGGCGAGCAGCCCGCCGCGATCGCCGAGGCCCTGCTGGAACTCCTCGACGTCGTCGAGGAGACGCTGAGCGAACGCGCGCTCGGCTACGCCACCCGCGAAGCCTGACGCCGCCGGTACGCCGTCGGCCCCTCGCCGTCACGTCGGCGGCGCGGCGCCTTCGCGGGTGAGCGCGGCGCCCCCCGGACGGTGCAGCGGCGGCTTCCGTTCCAGCTAGCGGCGGCTTCCGTTCCAACGGGCCGGCCGCGGTGGAGCGGGGCGGTGTCCCGCGGGCCCGCCCGCGGGGCGGCGCCGGTCCGGGTGGTGCCGCCGTCGGCCGGGCGTCCTCCCTCCCCTCCCGCGGACCGCCGTCGACGCAGCAGCGGTGAAAGAGAAGGCGAAAGAGAAGATGCCTGGCCCGCGCGACATCCTGCCGCCCTACGTAGTCATGAGGGGTATGCACGGGGATCACAGGACAACGGAACAGGCGGAAACCGAGTGAAATCAGCACAGGAGGATGAGTATCTGGAGTTCGTGGCCGAGAGGGCGAAGCCGCTGTACCGCTCGGCGTACGTCCTCGCGGCCGGCGACACGCATCTCGCCGAGGA
This sequence comes from Streptomyces celluloflavus, assembly GCA_000720995.1. Lineage (GTDB taxonomy): Bacteria > Actinomycetota > Actinomycetes > Streptomycetales > Streptomycetaceae > Streptomyces > Streptomyces celluloflavus. The sequence goes on along the minus strand of JOEL01000027.1, from coordinate 72,461 downwards.
CCTGGTCCAGGAAACCTTCAGCCGGGTGTACGTGCACTGGAAGCGGGTGGCCCGTGCGGACAGCCCGGCGGCCTACGCCCAGACGGTTCTGGTCCGCACCTTCCTCAGCCTGCGGCGTCGGCGGAGCACCGGCGAGCGCCCCATCGGGAACCTGCCCGACGGTGCGGCGCCCGGCCCGGACACCGCACTGCGGCTCACCCTGCTGGACGCGCTCGCCCAACTGCCGCCCCGCGACCGGGCGGTGCTGCTGCTGCGCTACTGGGAGGACCGCAGCATCGAGGAGACCGCCAAGATGCTCAAGCTGAGCAGCAGTGCGGTCCGCTCCCAGGGCACCCGGGCACTCGGCAGGGTGCGCGCGCTGCTCGGCGACAGCCTGTCCGACCTGGTTCCGCACTGAGCACCGTGCACGCAGGTCAACACCGCCACACAGCCCCTACCAGCGACAGCAAAGGTGACGCCAGCATGCCGTTCGAAGCAGACCTCGCACATGCCCTGGACCGCACGACCGACTCCCTCGAACCCGATCTCACCACGCTTCTGGGCGGGGCCGTCGAGCGCGGGCGGAGCCGCCGGCGTCGGCGCAGCGCCGGCGCCATCGCCGGAGTCGGCGCCTGCGCCGTGATCGCGGCAGCCGGCCTCGTGATCCCCGGCGCGCTCATCGGGACCCGCTCCGCAGGATCCGACATGGAGCCGGTGGCGCTGGCGATGCCCCGTTCCGCGATCAGTGGCGCCCAGATGATCGACGCGGTGAAGAAGACGTTCCCCGGGAGCCGGTTCGCCAAGGAGACCGGGCAGAGCAACAACCCCTCGGATCCGTCCGGCGGATGGGTCGCCAACGGCGCAGTGGACGCCAACGACGGGCACGGCGCCGCCAACGTCGGGGTCTCGGCCCTGCGGCTCAAGCTGCCGCTCAGGGACGGCGAAGGGCTGAACTGCGATAATACGGCCGGGCGCGCCGAGGTCGGCGACACCTGCGAGCTGAGCGAGCTGCCGAGCAGCGCCGCGCTTCCCGGCGGAGCCCTGGTGATGTCCGAGAAGATCGCGGAAAGGCGGCCGATCGGCTCCGACCCCGTCCCCGACTCCGACATCGCGCACCGCTGGACGACGACGGTGACCCTGAAGTCGACCGGCGCCCAGCTTCAGCTGGTGCAGTGGAACACCGCCGGCGACTTCGGTGGCGGAAGCCTGCCGAAGCCGACCCGTGACGCTCCCCCGCTCTCCCAGAAGCAGGCGGTGGCCGCACTCACCGGTGCCACCTGGGCGCCGATCCTCGGTGCCGTCGGCTGACGCGTACCCGCCGCGCAGGCGGCACGGGCTCGGTCAACTGACGTGAAGAGGACTCCGGTTGGCCTAGTTCCGTGCTCTATAGGGATGGTTGTCGCGTCAGGTCGTTGAACGGCATCCCGGACAGCCCAAAACTGTCCGGTGCCGGGGTGGCCTTGACAGCGGAAGAGGCGCGATGACCAACGACCTGACGGAGACCTCGATCACCGAAGCGGTGCAGCGGACCTTCGACGGCGCGGACGATGAGCGCGTCAGGGAACTGTTCGTCCGCCTGGTCCAGCATCTGCACGACTTCGCGCGGGAAGTCCGGCTGACCGGCGACGAATGGTTCACGGCCATGGAATTCCTCAAGCGGGTGGGCGATATCAGCACCCCGGCCCGGCAGGAGTTCGCCTTGCTGTCCGACATTCTCGGCCTGAGCGTTCTGGTGGACCTGATCAACCGCGAGCGCGGGACGTCGACGACGGAATCGACGCTGCTGGGCCCCTTCTACGTGGCGGGCCGGCCGACGGCGCAGAACGGATCGGACATCTCCGGTGGGGTCGCGGGGGTTCCGCTCTTCTTCCACGGCACGGTGCTCGACGCGGACGGCAACCCGGTGGCCGGCGCCCGGGTGGACACCTGGCACAGCGACGGAGAAGGCTTCTACGACGTGCAGATGCCGGAGAAGCTGCACGGCCGGCCGGCCATGCGTGCCTTGCTGACCACCGACGACCAAGGGCGGTTCTGGTACCGCTCGGTGGCTCCGCGCTACTACCCGGTCCCCACCGACGGGCCGTGCGGAGAGATTCTGCGTGCCGCGAACCGTTCGCCGATGCGCCCCGAGCACCTGCACTTCTGGTTCCATGCCGAGGGCTTCGAACCGCTGATCACCATGCTGTTCCGCAGTGACGACCCCTACCTGGAACGCGACGCGGTCTTCGGGCTCAGACGGTCCCTCGTGGTGGATTTCGTCCACCACGAGGCGGGTGGGACCGCTCCGGACGGCACCCGCATGGCCGAGCCGTTCCAGACGGTGGAGTGGACGTTCGCGCTGGCCCGCAAGGAGAACTGAGGGTGTCCCGCATCCCGCTGACCCCCGTCGAGTCCCTCACTCCCACCGCCCGCGACTTCCTGCGCCGCCGCGGTGCACTGAACGTCTTCCGTCTCCTGGCGGGCGCCCCGAAGGTGTTCGACGGCTGGAGTGCGATGGTCGACGCGCAGCTCGACGGCGGCTCCTTCAGCCCTCGGCTCCGCGAACTGGTGATCTTGCGGATCGCCCATCTGCAACGCTGCGCCTACCAGATCGCCCAGCACACCGACGTGGGCCGCGCAGCGGGAATCAGCGATGCGGAGATCAGCGCGCTGAGCGCCGAGGGGCCCGTGCCCGGCTTCGCCGAGCCGGAGAACACCGTGCTGATCTTCGTCGGTGAGCTGTGCACGACCGGCACGGTGACCCAGGAGACCTTCGCCGCGACCCGAGCCGTGCTCGACGAGGCCCGGCTGACCGAACTGCTGCTGCTGATCAGCCTGTACTACGGACTCGCACTGGTGTTGAACGCGGCCGAGCCCGACATCGATGACCAGGCCCGGCTGGAGACCTCCCCATGACCCGGATCGGGTACTGCGCCACCATGCCGGACGAGGTCCGCAAGTTGGCCGCCGAGCGCGGGAACCTGAACGTCTACCGGGCGCTGGCCCACGCCGGCCCGCCCTTCGCCGGGTGGATGCTCGCCGGCCGCGCCGCGCTGACCAGCAAGGTCGTCCCCGCACGGCTGCGGGAACTGGTCATCTTGCGCACCGGACACCTGATGAGGTGCCCCTACGAGATCGCGCAGCACACCCCCATGGCCGAAGGCGTGGGCATCGGCTCCCGGCAACTCCGCGCCCTCGCCGCCGACGGCCGCCTCGCCGACGGCGGGTTCACCCCGACCGAGCTGACCGTGCTGGAGATGACCACCGAACTGGTCACCACCGCATCGCTGACGCCCGCCCTGCTGGACCGCGTGCGCGAGTCGCTCGGCGACGAGCGACTCCTGGAGGTACTGATGATCATCAACCGGTGGAGCGGGCTGGCCTTGATGATCAACGCGCTCGATGTGGACATCGACACCGACACGCACTTCTCCATGCCCACCGACGATCCCCACTGACCAACCCCACTGACCAACCCCACTGACCATCACCCCTGACGCAGTGAGCGAAAGGACGGCGAGCATGCGCGCGCTACGTTTCGAGCGGTTCGGCGGCCCCGAGGTGCTGTCCGTCACCGAGGTCGCGGACCCGGTCGCCGGCGACGGCCTCGCGGTCGTCGCCGTCAAGGCGGGCTCGGTCAATCCCTCGGACGTGAAGAACATCGCCGGTGCCATGGAGGGCACCGTCCTCCCGCGCGTTCCCGGCCGGGACTTCGCGGGCGTCGTCCTGGCAGGACCCGACGAGTGGCTCGGTGCCGAGGTGTGGGGCACCGGGGGCGACCTCGGATTCACCCTCGACGGCTCGCACGCGGAACGCCTCGCCTTGCCCGTCGGCGCCCTGGCCCGCAAACCCGAAACCCTCGACTTCGCCGAGGCGGCGACGGTCGGCGTGAACTTCGTGGTCGGCTGGCTCGGCGCGATCGAGACCGCCGCACTCACCGCGGGCGAGACCGTCGCCGTCTTCGGCGTCTCGGGCGGCGTGGGCACGGCGGTCGCGCAGATCGCCCGCGCCGTCGGCGCCCGTCCCGTACTGGGCGTCGACCGCCACGCCCCGGCCGACGGCACCGCCGCGGCCGAGATCATCGACGAGTTCGTGCCCATCGACGCAGACACCGATGTCGCCGCCGAGATCCGGCGCATCACCGGCGGCCGGGGCGCCGATGTCGTCTACGACGCCGTCGGCGGCGTCACCACACCCGCCGCGGTGGCGTCCCTCGCCCACCGCGGGCGGCTGGTCGTCATCAGCGCCGTCGGCACCTCCACCGTCGAGATCGACCTCACCGACTTCTACCACCGCGAAGCGCGGATGCTGGGCGTGGACAGCCGCAAACTGGACGCCACCGCCTCCGCCGAGCGCCTCGGACGGATCACCCCCCTCTTCGCGCGCGGCGAGTTCACCCCACTGCCGATCGCGCAGACCTACGGCCTCGGCCACGGCCCGGACGCCTACGACGCCGTAGCGCAGCGGAAGGTGCGCGGCCGGGTCGTCATCCAGCCCTGAACCCGAATCCACCGGTCGTCGCGACCCCGGCTCCGGCTGAACACCACGCTCGGCTTCGTGGAACAGTCCGAGCCCGGGAGGCGATCCGGCTCCGGCCGATGCGCCGGATCACGGCATTTCGCTGGCCGGGTCGACGATCAATTCCAGGGGATAGTGCCCGTTGTAAACCAGTCCGTGCTGGTTCCATGCGACATCCTCGGGGCGCGGCTGGATGTTGCCGGCGGTGTCCTTGGCGCGCGTCATGATCCGGTAATAACCCGGCTGTACGTTCTGCCAGGGCAGTTCGAAACGTACCCACATGAGGGGCTCGGGTGTGCTGAGGAGCTTCGCCTCGTGCCACGGAATCACCGTGGTCCATTCCCCGGGTTTGACGAGTTTCTCCACGGTGACATCGACGCGATCGATGGCTCCGGAACCGGACCAGGCGCGACCGTGCAGCGTGTGGTCGCCCGGTGTGAGGGTGCGTTCGGGATCGTGCTCGACGGCGCTGCGAACGGGGCCGACGGTGGGTCGGACAGGGGTGGGATAGGCGGGTCCGGTCAATACCTGGTTCTGCGCCGGTCCCGTTACCGGAATACTCCGTTTCGACACCTGGATCTCGCCCAGCCATTTGACCATGTGGTTGGCGGACCACCCGGAGAACAGGACGCGCAGCGGATATCCGTGGTCGACGGGGAGAGTGGTCCCGTTCATGCGATACACCAGCAGCGTGTCGTCCTTGAGGGCCTCCTCGGCGCGGACGACCTGTGAGTAGTGGGCCGTGCCGCCCGGATAGCCGGGACCGGAGATGTTGTCGAGGCCGGTGAACTTCACTTCCACCGCACCGTGGACCCCGGCCGCGGCCAGCACATCCTTGGCCCGCACCCCCGTCCACTCGGCCGCGGTCACGGCGCCGAAGTGCCACTGGGTGAACCCTTCCGGCAGCCACCGACCGCCGCTCCCGGAGGGCGGGAGCTTGGGGAAGAAGGACGCACAGTTGGCACCGCAGTCGAGCGTGCGGCGCAAGGTCACCCGCTCCATCGCCAACAGCTCGGCATAGCTGAACGACCGGGGACGGGTGAGCGCGTCCCCGGTAAGTTTCAGGCGCCACGTATCGACGTCGATGGCGGGTGGCTTCGCCCGATTGTGGATATAGGACCGGTCATTCGGGATCGTATCCCCGTATGGCTGACCGGGACCGCCGAAGACCGCGGCGCCGACCGGGCCCCACTTCATCTCATACGAACCATTTTCGCGACGGACGAAATATCGGGATGGCGTCGACTGGTTTACGAATTCATCCTTCTCGGACGGTGGTGGTAGGAGTTCCCGGGAAGACTTCGACGCGCCGAGGTCGACGTAGGGCACCGCGCCGACCGCGGCGGCTCCCGCCGCCCAGAATCCCAGAACCTTGCGACGGGAATGCCGGAGCCCGGGCGGCAATTCCACCGCGCCGTCGTCATTCCTGCCCGGCTGGTCATGCGCTGTCATAGGTCTGCCCTCACGCACAGAATGGCTGCGTATCCCTTGCAGTGATCCCTATTGGGCTGGCGATAGAAGGGAGTGTATGTCGGCAACTGTGTACACGCATGTCGTGCGTCGCGTCCGAATTGGTCGACGTCCTGTGCGGAAAGTCGGCTGCTCCGGTCGACGAACTGGCCACAGCGACGGGAACGGCCAGGACGCTCAGCAGTCACGCGACCCATCCGACGCGTCCCGGGCCGCCGGCTACCGAAAGCGCCGCCAGGAGCCTGAGCGGTGTACGCGAAGGACGAGCGCAACCCGGTGGCGTTCGGCGGGGAGATCGGGAAGGCTCGCTCGCATGGTTTCGGTATTGCAGAATGTGGCGATTGACTGTGCGGATGCTTACGAGCTTGCCCGGTTCTGGAGCGGTGTGACCGGCCGTCCGCTGGATCCGGAGGACGGACCGGGCGCCCGGGAGACTCGGGTGCTGCTGGCGGAGGGCCCGGTGCTGTACTTCAACCAGGTGCCCGAGGGGAAGACGGTCAAGAACCGGATCCATCTGTGTCTGCGCCCGGAGACCTCCCGCGATCAGGAGGTGGACCGGCTGCTGGCTCTCGGCGCCACCTTGGTCGCCGATCACCGGAATTCCGATGGTTCGGGTTGGGCAATCCTCGCAGATCCCGAAGGCAACGAATTCTGTGTTCTGCGCAGTGAGTCCGACCGGGCCCGCGTCGGTCAGATCGGCAGGTCCCATCCGGGGCCGTCCTCGGTGCCGAGCCACACCCGCTGCCCGGCGGCCGAGACCGTGATCCCGAACTTCTCCTGGTGAGGCTCGTTGGCGGCCTGCCAGCGCTGCACCGCCCGTTCCACCCGGTCCCACAGTCGGACGGGACCGCGCTGGACAACGGTCCACCCGCCCTTGGGGTTCGGGGCTGTCCGGGCCTGCGAACCGGTGGACACGTCCCAGAGGATCTGTTCCGCCCCTGCCCCCATTCGTTCGGCCGAGGGGGCCGCGAGTTGCGCGACCCAACCGCCGGTCCAGTCGTCGAGCTTGGCGGGGTCGATCTGGCTCAGTCGCTCATCCCCGGGCAGCAGGGCCGGCGTCGGGCGAGGCGGCCGGTCGTGCGGACGGGCGATCATGAAACTGGTGTAACCGGGGAGGAACCGGCCCGTGGCCTCTCCGGGGCCGGTCACGACGAGCAGCGCGAGAGCGTTGGCGTAGCTCCACCCGGAGAGTGTGGCGAGGATCTTCCCACCGGGCTTCACCTGGTGCAGCCACGGCAGCGGGACGTACCGGACCGAACAGGTGGCGATGAGCCGGTCGTACTGCCCGCCCTGCGGGTCGCCGCGCAGCCCGTCGTCGATGATCAGCCGTGGTGCGAATCCGGCCGCCTTGAGCGCCGTGGCGGCAGCCCCGCCGACCACCGGGTCGTACTCGATGCTGGTCAGATTGGCGTCCCCGAGGCGGTGTGCGCCGAGGGCGGTCGAGTACCCGGTTCCGGTGCCGATCTCCAGCACCCGGTGACCCGCCTCAGCACCGAGCTGCTGCCACATGCGCAGCACCAGGGACGGCAGGGTGGACGACGACGACGGGGAGCCGGTCACGGCGTCCTCGGTCACGTCGTCGGGCCTGACCCGGCCGTCCAGTTGGGTGATCAGCGTCTCGTCGGAATAGACCCCCTGCAGCCACCCGGGATCACCTTCCCGGACGGGCCGGTAGGTGGTGGGGACGCTGCCCGCCACCGGCAGGAAGTAGGACGCCGTGAACAGCTCGCGGGGAACCGTGGTGGCCGCACTGCGCCACTCGGTTTCGGTGAGGGTGCCGCCCTCGGCGAGCCTGTCCGCAAGGGCATTGCGGAGCTGAGCCGATGTGCTCACGTGTCGGGACCTTTCTCCAGTCGGTCGGTAAGAGCTTGGGCGATGGCGGCGGTGGTCTGCGCCGGCTGCCACGCCCATTGGCCGTTCGGGTTGCACTCAAGGAAGTACCAGGCACCTGCGGCGGTTACAGCGAAGTCGAACGCGCCGTAATTCAAACGGAGTTCGGCGAGATAGGTCGCGACCGCACGCGCGACCGACGCGGGTACCTCGATCGGTATGCACGTCATCAGGTCTTGACGGTGGCGCCAGTCGAGATCGGGGCTGTCGATCCGGACCCCGAACAGTCGGCCGCCCACGGCGGTTACCCGCGCGTCGAACGCCTTGTCCACCTTGGCTTGGAACATGTGGGGGCAGACGGACACGGCGTCGGTGATCTCGGCCGCGCGCACCTCCCGGACCCACACACTGTGCGGCTGATCGTCCACGCGGTAGGGCGTGTTCCACACGGGCTTGTAGACCACACCGCCGGGCTGATGGGCGGCGAACGTCCGAGCCTCCTGCGGGTCGTCGGTGATCACCGTACTGGGCACCAGGAACCCGCAGCGCAGCGCGGTCGAGAGCTGCGCGGGCTTGAACTCGGCGGCGCGGTTGCTCCACGGGTGATTCACATAGTGCGCGCCAGGCAGCGACGCGAGGATGCCCCCCGCGCCCCAGAGGGCCTGTTCTGCGGCGAACCGGCGGTCTTGGCCACTCAACTCCGGCGGTCCCTCGTAGGGCGAGGGCCTGCGTACCCAGACGGACCGGATCCGCCTGGTGTCGATCTCCCGGCTTGCCGTGCGCAGGGTGCCCCGCTGGTCGCCCGTACGATACGTAGCGGTCAGCGAGGCACCCGTGTGCAGGTCGGTGCCGGGGTCGAGACGGACCACGGGAACCCGGCGCTCGGCGAGAAGCCTGAGCACCACGTCCGCTGTCACGTCGTAGGCGTTGGTCAGCACCAGTACCGACCTGCTGTCACGCATCAGCCGGAACTCTGGTCCTGGTCGTACGACTCGGTGCTGTCCGCGTCGGTCGCACCACCAGGGCCGGACCCGTCGCCCGGGGTGGTCGTGGTAGGCGTCAGGCCGCTCGTGCTGGTGCCGTGGTTGCCCAGTTCGACCGTCCGGCCGTGCTCGTCCACGATGACCGCGATCTGGGTTTCGGGGTCGATCACGGGCGTGTACTGCGGAACCGTTGTGGTGGCCGCGTACGGCCCCATTCGCTGCGTGCCCCACGGGGCGGGCGTCTGCGTCATCTGTTCTGCGCCTCCGTTTCCTGGTGGTGCTGACACTTCAACAGCTCGGGCCGGACGACCCAAGCTGTCAATCCCGCCCCGGCCACTCGACCTGTCCAGGGTTTCCGCCACCGGGGCGGGAGTTGGCGCCCGTCCGCCTCTCGGGCCTGTGCACTCAGCACGGGGGAGCTGTGCGGCACCGCGAGGGGACGGGGTATCAGAGGAGGTCGGTAGCCGTCAGCGTCGGAATCGCCGTTGCCAGAGCGGCGAAGACGAATATGGACCGTCCGAACCGGCGTACGCGCTTCACCGGTTTCCCTGGCGCGGTGCGCAGTTGGGGCAGTCGCCGTGACGAGCGTTCGTGGGGTGCGCCGGACCCGGAAGGCAGACCACGCCACTGTGGGCGCACTGACGGCCCGGTCACCCGTGAGCGTCCGCGAGGTGGCGACTCATCCTGACGTTGCAGTCGCTCTGCTTGCTTCCGTCGCCGTTCGCCCGTGCCCGGTCGCGCTCCAAGGCGACGTTGTCGCAGTGCGCGCATCCCGGTACCGGCTGCGGGTCTCCCTCCAGCCTCAGCGAGAGGTCTACGGGGTCCTCCTGAGTGGTCTGCGTCCTGGTCGCCATGGTCACCGTCCCGCTTGTTCCGTCACGTCCGTTGCTGTGTGTTGGCCAAGACAAGCGTGGTGAGGGGGCGCACACCACAGCAGAAAAGCCGCAACCCGGCCGCACCGTGGCCGCACTGGCTACGCTGACCAGGGAAGACGCGTTCCCGAGAGGAGACCGGCCACGATGACCAGCAGGCGGCGGAGGTTGGCGGAGCGCCGGAAAGCGTGCGGGTTCAATCAGGAGGAATTCGCGGAAGCGGTAGGCGTTGACCGCTCGACCGTTCAGCGCTGGGAGAGCGGAAAGAATGACCCTCAGCCCTGTCAGCGTCCGAGGATCGCAAAGGTCTTGGCAATCACAGCGGCAGAACTAGACGCACTGCTTGTACCCGACGCTTACGCCCCACCCGCGTCACGCAATAGCTGGGTCGCCGTCGATTCGGCGGATAGTGACGATGAATTCGATGCGCTCGAACTCGCCCGGCGCGTATCCGCAAGCGACGTGGGGCGGGAAACGCTGGACCGTCTCGAATTCGCTTTTGATGATCTGGCAGCGAAGTACCCAGTATCCCCGCCGCAGGATCTACTGCAGCGAGTCCGTAAGCACTCTGCCTATGTGGCGCGTCTCATGGATGCACGCATGACTCTTGCGGATCAGCGTCGTCTTTACGTAGTTGGCGGCTGGTTTCAATTGCTCGGCGCCACGCTTCACATCGACTTGCATCAGAACGATGCGGCGACGGCGCGATTGCAGACAGCGGCAACCCTGGCGCAGCACGCGGAGCATCGAGAGATTGAGGCTTGGTGTTACGAGACGGACGCTTGGCGAGTCCTCACGGATGGCGACTATAAGCGCGCCCTTGAGCTTTCGTTGATTGCGCAGAACCTGGCACCTTCCGGGACCTCTGCTGCAATTCAAGCCACGGCGCAAGAAGGGAGAGCAAGGGCACGACTCGGAGAAGGTAAGGGCACATATTCCGCTATCGAACGGGTCCACCTTATGTCGACGGGAATGGTTCCACGAAAGGAAACCGAGCATCATTACCAGTACGATCCGAGCAAGGCGCTTGCTTACACCGCGACAACGCTTGCATGGGTCGGAGATCCGGCGGCCGAAGGCTATGCGCGTCAGGTAATTGCTGAGCTCGCACCCGCTGACGATGTAGAGAAATGGCCTCGCCGGGTAGCCTCTGCGAATATCGACCTGGCATTGGCACTTCTTGGGAGTGACCGACTGGATGAAGCGTGCGACGCCGCGCAGCGCGCAATACTCTCAGGTCGCATCGTGCCGTCGAATCACTGGCGAGCACTGGAAGTCGTAAAGGCCGTGGAAAATCGACAACTTCCGGAAGCCTCCGAATTGCGAGAGGTATACCAAGGCCTAAAGGCGCTCCCGGAAGGTGCCAAGTAACCTGGGGGGCGTGAACAAGTTCGCCCGTTACGGGCACGCGAAAAGCCCCCGATAGTCAAGCCGCTAGAGGCTCGACCATCGGGGGCGAGAGTTTGGGACTGTCGCTACTCGATACCCACCCGCCCCTGATGCGGCGTCAGAAGCCCCCAGCTGCCCCGGACCGGAGTCAGGATCCGCAGCGCCCGATCCGCGCGGCGACGCCATCGAGGATCAGCTCCAGTCCGAGCGAGAAGTCCGCGTCGGCGATCGTCGCGTCGGGTGTGTCCGACGGGGGCGCCTCGAACAGGGGCGAGGCGAAGAGCCGGGCGGTCTCGGGGAAGCGTTCGGGCTGGACGAGTCGCGCCAGCGCGCGGCCGTAGTCGCGCTCGGCGTCGGCCTGTCCCTGGCCTTCGGCCCTGCCCTCGGCGAGTTCGTCGTACAGCCGCACCGACTGGACCACATAGCCGCTGATGAGGGACAGGACGCCGACCTTGTGCGCCCAGTCGAGGCGGGTGGGGGACAGGACCGCCAGCGCGGCTTCCATCCAGGCGATCCGGTGCGGTCCGGAGGGCGGTCCGGAGACGGGCACGCGCGTCAGCCACGGCCGGCGCAGGTACACCGCGCGCTCCGCGAAAGCCCAGTCGCGCAGTCCATCGCGCCAGTCGTCGGCGTCCAGGTCCGGCGGTGTGCCCAGGGCGGAGTCGGCCATGAGCGTGAGCAGTTCGTCCTTGGATCCGACGTGCCGGTAGAGCGACATCCCCGTGACGCCGAGGCTCTTGGCGACCTTGGGAAGTGTCACCCCGCCGAGGCCGTCGCGGTCGGCGATCTGCACCGCCGCGGTGACGACCCGGGTCACGTCGAGGGCCGCGGGCCGTCCGAGACGTGAGGACTCCGCGATTCCCCAGAGCCGGCGCAGCGGCGCCGGGATGAAGTCCTCGCTGGTCATAGCGGCCTCGTTCGCTTCCGAAAATTTACGCCATCATGCCAGACCCGCATTAGTATATCTGTGATACTTTCTCTCTGAAATTAAGTCCTGGCAGCTCGACGGGGAGGACGACCATGAACGTGGACACCGCAGCGCGGACATCGAGAGGGCCGGTGCGTCGTGCCGAACGCGCCCTCGCACCGGACCTGGCCCGGGGAGCGATGCTGCTGATCATCGCGCTGGCCAACGTCGCCGGAGTCGTCTTCGCCGGCGAACCCGGTCTCGACACCGCACCGGAAGGTGCCGACCGCGGCCTCAACTTCCTGCTCTTAACGCTCGTCCACGCCCGTGGCTACCCGGTCTTCGCCGTGATGTTCGGCTACGGAATCGTCCAACTCGCCCGCCGACAAGATGAGTTCGGGGCCACACCGAAGCAGGTCCGCTCGGTGCTGATGCACCGCAACCTCTGGCTTGTCGTCTTCGGGTTCCTGCACGCCGCCCTGCTCTACTACGGCGACTTTCTCGGTGCCTACGGGCTCGTCGGGATCGTGACAACTCTTCTGCTGCTGCGCCGCGGCGACAAGTTCCACCGCATCGCACCGGCGCTCTGGGTGCTGTCGGCGGTCGAGGCCCTCGTCCTCTCCGGCATCGTGGTGCGCCGCATCCTCGCAGGTCCGGGCGGGGCGGCCCCGCTGCCGGTGAGCCACATCGACTCCCTCGGCGCGCCCGGGTACGTCGCCTCCCTGCTGGATCGCCTCGGCGAATGGCCGATGCACACGCTGACCGTCCTGCCCTTCATCATGATCACCTGGCTGGGCGTGTGGGCCGCCCGCCGCCGCATCCTCGAAGCGCCCGCCACCCACAAGGCCCTGCTCAGGTGGACCGCTGTCATCGGACTCGGCGTCGCCATCGCCGGAGGTCTGCCGGCCGCCCTGGTCGGCGCAGGCTGGCTGCACGTCGACGAGTCGACCGCCGGGCTGATCATGCAACTCCACGGCGTCAGCGGCATGTTCGCCGGACCGGGCTATGTGGCCGTCTTCGCCCTGATCGCCATACGGGTCGCCCGGCCCGGCCCCGTCGTCGGCGCCCTCTCGGCCCTGGGGCGGCGCTCCTTGTCGGGCTACCTGTTCCAGTCGGTGGCCTGGCTGATCCTTCTGGCGCCCTTCACGCTCGGTCTCGGCCACCGTTTCCACAGCCCCACGGTGACTGGCCTGATCATCGCCGTGACGGTCTGGCTCGCGACCGTTCTGCTCGCCCGCCTGCTCGACAGGCGCAAGCAGGCCGGCCCTGCCGAGACCGTCCTGCGCCGCCTGACCTACGGGCCCCGCGCCTGAGTAGGCGTTCCTGTAGGGCAGCACGAGGCGGGGACGCTCGCACCCCGCCTCATATGACGTTCAAATGTCTGACGTTTGTATGTACACTCCGGCCATGAAGCGCATCAGCACACCGCGCAGGTCGGCAAGCCTGTCCTCGCAGCTCGTGACCAGCCTCCGCGCGCACATCGAGGCCGGCGGGTGGCCGGTGGGAACACGGATCCCGCCGGAGCAGACCCTCATGGAGGAGCTCGGGGTGGGGCGCAGCACGCTGCGGGAGGCACTCGGCGCGCTCGTGCACCTGGGACTGCTGGAAGCCCGTATCGGGGACGGCACCTACGTCCGGGCGTCCAGTGAGCTCCAGTCCGTCATGGTGCGGCGCGCGAGTTCCGCGCAGCGGGACAACGTCCTCGAACTGCGCACCGTCCTTGAGGAGTACGCCTCGGGGGCCGCCGCCCTGCGCCGCAGCGAGGACCAACTGCACCAGCTGAGAGAGCTGTTGGCCGACGCCGACGCGGCCTGCGCCGGTGCGGACACGGCCGCGGCCGGGAGCGTCGACGCGCTGTTCCACCGGGCCGTCGTCCGGGCGAGCGGGAACGACCTCCTGATCGAGGTGTACGACCACCTCGGTACGGCTCTCACCGCCTCGCCGGAGGGCCTGCCCTGGGATGCCGTCGGCGCCGAGGAGCATGCCCGCCTGCACACCCGACTCGTCGACGCGATAGAGGCCCGGGACGAGAGCGGCGCCCGCGACGCGGCGGCCGCGATCGTCCAGCTCACCCGCGACCACGAGGCCGAGGCGCCACGAGCGGCGGAGGGAGAGTGAGCCCGCGGTTATCCCCGAGTCCGCGGTTATCCCCGATGTCCCGCGGGCGCACCGCGTCCCGGGCATCAGTACTCTCCACGTCACCGTCATGGGCGTCACGGCCGCGGCCTCCTCCGGGATCTCCGCGCCGCCGTCCCCTGTCCTCCCCTGCCCGAGAAGCGCATTTCCCTCGGATGAACGGGCCTCCCAGGCCACGAAGGAGACACCCCATGACCGGTTCGCAGCCCCCGACCGACGAGTTCGACGCATATACCGCTCGGCGCAGCGCTCACCTGTACGCGACAGACCCGCAGTTCCGCGGCGCCGCGCCCCTGGACGCCGTCACCGAGGCGATCCGGCGGCCGGGCCTACCGCTCGCCGACCTCGTGGACACGGTGATGGAGGCGTACGCGGACCGCCCCGCCCTGGGCGAGCGTGCCACGGAGCCGGTCACCGACCCGGTCACGGGCCGCACCACGCTGCGCCTCCTGGCACGGTTCGACACGATCACCTACGGCGAACTGTGGGAACGAGTCGGCGCGCTGGCCGCCGAGTGGCACCACCACCCCGACCACGCCGTGGGCCCGGGTGACTTCGTCGCGGTTCTCGGTCACCCGAGCGCCGAGTACACCGTGGTGGATCTGGCGTGCGTCCGCTCCGCTGCGGTGAGCGTCCCTCTCCAGGCCGGCGCCTCGGCGCAGCAGCTGGCCCCCATCGTCGCGCAGACCGGACCGCGCCTGCTCGCGGTGGACATGGCGCACCTGGAGGTTGCGCTCCGGATCGCGGCGGATGCCCCGTCGCCGGTCCGGATCGTCGTCTTCGGCCACCGCCCCGAGGTCACCGCGCACCGGGAGCAGCTGGACTCCGCCCGCGACCGGCTCGCGGCGCAGGGCCGAGGCGTCACCCTGGACACGCTGGCGGCCGGCATCGAGCGGGGACGGAGCCTGCCACCGGCTCCCCGCAGCCGAGAGGGGTCGACGGCCGACGCGCTCAGCGCGCTGATCTACACCTCGGGGAGTACGGGCACCCCCAAGGGCGCCATGTACACCGAGCGCCTTGTCACGCGGTTCTGGGTCGACTTCGTGCCCGGCCAGGAGATCCGGCCGTCCATCGTGCTCAACTATCTGCCCCTGAGCCACGTGATGGGCCGGGGCGCGCTGTACGGCACGCTCGCCAAGGGGGGCACCGCCTACTTCGTGGCGTCGAGCGACCTGTCCACCCTCTTCGAGGACCTCTCCCTGGTCCGCCCCACCGAGTTCCTCATGGTGCCCCGCATCTGCGACATGCTCTTCCAGCGCTACCAGAGCGAGTTGATCTGGTGGAACGCGGCGGGAGGCGATGCGGCCGAGCAGGCGGATCGCGTGAAGGAAGAACTGCGGGAGAAGACCCTGGGCGGCCGCCTCCTGTGGGCCGTCAGCGCCTCGGCCCCGCTGAGCGCGGAGATGTCGGCGTTCGTCGAGAGCTGCTTCCAGGTCAGGATGCTCGACGGGTACGGGTCGACGGAAGCCGGAGTCGTCTCGCTCGACGGCCGGCTGCTGCGCCCGCCGGTGACCGACCACAAACTGGCGGACGTGCCCGAACTGGGATACTTCCGCACCGACTCGCCGCACCCCAGGGGCGAACTGCTGATCAAGACCGACCGGCTCGTCCCCGGCTACTTCCGGCGACCGGATGCCACCGCCCAGGTCTTCGACGAGGACGGTTTCTACCACACGGGCGACATCATGGCCCGGACCGGTCCCGACGAGCTGGTGTACGTCGACCGCCGTTCCCACGTCCTCAAGCTGTCACAGGGCGAGTTCGTGGCCGTCTCCCGTCTGGAGGCCCTCTTCACCGGCAGCCCGGTCGTCCGGCAGATCTTCGTGTACGGCAACAGCGCCCGCGCCTACCTGCTCGCGGTCATCGTGCCCACCCAGGACGCACTCGACCGCGTCGGCGGGGACACCCGGCTCCTCGGGCCGGCCCTGCGCGAGTCCCTGCAACTCCTCGCCACCGAGGCGGGACTCAACTCCTATGAGATCCCACGGGACTTCCTCATCGAGACCGAGCCGTTCAGCCAGCGGAACGGGTTGCTCTCCGGAGTGCGCAAGCTGCTGCGCACCGCGCTGACGAAGCACTACGGCGAGCGCCTCGAAGCGCTGTACACCGAGCTGACCGAGCGCGAGACCGACGAACTCCGGGCACTGCGCCAGGCCGGCCCGTCCCGGCCGGTGGGGGAGACCGTGTGCCGGGCCGCCCGAGCGCTTCTCGGACACCGGCAGGGCGACCTGATGCCCGGCACACGCTTCCTCGAACTCGGCGGTGACAGCCTCTCCGCGCTGTCGTTCTCCCAGCTGCTGAAGGAGATCTACGACGTCGATGTCCCCGTCGACGTCGTCATCAACCCGGTCAACACGCTCCAGCAGGTGGCCGATCACATCGAGAAGGCCCTCGCGTCGGGACACCGGCGCCCGACCGCCGAGAGTGTCCACGGCCCGGGTGCGACGCGGCTCGTGGCGGGCGACCTGACGCTCAACGCGTTCTTCGACACGGAGCCCTTGGCGCAGGCCGACCGGCCCGCCGATCCACTGCCCCAGGCCCGGACCGTCCTGCTGACCGGCGCCAACGGCTACCTGGGCCGCTTCCTCTGCCTCGAATGGCTGGAGCGCGTCGCGGAGCGCGGCGGCACGCTGGTGTGTCTGGTCCGTGGCGGCACCGACGAGCTGGCCCGGACACGGCTCGACGCGGCCTTCGACAGCGGCGACCCCGGACTCCTCCGGCGCTACCACGACCTGGCCGCCGAGCACCTGGAGGTGGTCGCCGGCGACGTAGGGGAGACCGGCCTCGGGCTCGGCGAGGAGACCTGGCAGCGACTGGCCGACACCGTGGACCTGATCGTTCACCCGGCGGCACTCGTCAACCACGTCCTGCCGTACGACCAGCTCTTCGGCCCCAACGTGCTGGGTACGGCCGAACTGATCAGGCTCGCGGTCACCTCCCGGGTCAAGCAGTTCACCTTCCTGTCGACGGTCGCCGTCGTCTTCGGGTACGAGGCCGCGGCCGACGAGACGGCGGACATCCGCACGGCCTGCGCGACGCGCGACCTCGACAGCGGCTACGCCGACGGCTACGCGGCCGGCAAGTGGGCGGGCGAAGTGCTGCTGCGCGAGGCGCACGACAGGTTCGGCCTGCCGGTCGCCGTGTTCCGCTCGAACCTGATCCTCGCGCACCCCCGCTACCGCGGCCAGCTGAACATCCCCGACGTGTTCACCCGCCTCGTGCTGAGCCTGCTGGCGACGGGAATCGCCCCGGGCAGTTTCTACGCCCGGGGCACCGGCGAGGGTGGCGGGCACTACGACGGACTCCCCGTGGACTTCACCGCGCGAGCCGTCGCCTCGCTGGGCGACGACGCACGGGAGGGGTACCGGACCTTCAACGTCGTGAACCCGCACGAGGACGGCATCTCCCTCGACACCTTCGTCGACTGGCTGGTGGCAGCCGGACACCCGCTGGCGCGCATCCACGATTACGACGAGTGGCTCCACCGCTTCGAGACCGCCCTGCGCGGTCTGCCCGACGGCCGGCGGCAGCATTCGCTGCTTCCGCTGCTGCACGCCTTCGCCAGGCCGCAGGAGCCCCTGCCCGGCTCCGCCCTGCCCGCGGACCGGTTCCGCGCGGCGGTGCGGGCCGCCGCCTTCAACGAGGAGAACGACATCCCTTGTCTGTCGCGGGACCTGATCACCAAGTACGTGACGGATCTCCGGGCGGAGGGCCTGCTGTGACCGCGCCGCCGGGAGTTCCGTCCGGGGTGAACGAGTGGTGGAAGGTGAAGGCGTGCGGCGCGGGGTTGTGGTCGCGGAGGTGTTCCAGCCGGGAAACCCCGTCCCGCCAGGTGGGTATCAGGCCGTCGGAGACCCACCAGCACACGTAATTCGGGTGCGCTGACCGCTCGAACCAGTCGTAGCGCCTGGTCAGCGCCGTACGGTGCACACCGGTGTAGATGGCGTCGACGGCGGGGCGCAGGTCGGTCCAGAGGGAGAGGGTCGCGGCCAGGGCGGTGGTTTCCACCGTGCGGCCCTTGTCGTACCAGGCCGGTACGGCGAACTCTCCCCATGCGCCCCAGTCCGCCTCGAAGAACCCGCCCCGGTCAGCGTCTGCCGCCTCGGCATGCGCGAGGTATCCGGGGTGCCGACTGATCTCCGGGTAGACGGCCGCACCGATGTCGTAGAACTCGCCTATGAGAGGTGCGGGATCGGCGACAGGTGACGTCAGGATGCCGAATGTGTACAGCGCGAGATGGGGCATGCGTCTCTCCCTGGTGGGGGTGCCTGGTGTGGACCCGGTTCGGTGGCTTACGCACGGGGGCGGGGAGGGGTGGGGCGTGACCACCTCACCCCGTCGCGGGTGGCTCAGACGGAAGGAACTCCGGTGCGACCGTGGGCGATCGCCGAAGACCAGGTGAAGGTAGCTGCCTCCACGGGCCCTGTCGAAGTTGCGTTTTCCCTGCCCAAGTGGCTTCTCGCACCGCGGCGCCGACCACTGACTGATCGTTTCGGAATGAGTTGCGCTGTGGTCTTACGCTTGGCGATCTCGATCGGCAGGGTGTCCGGGGTGCCTGCTGATCTTGTTCCTGATGACCTGTGGGAGCGAGCGGCACCGTTGTTGCCGCCCGCTCCCGAGCGGCGCCGCCGTCACCCCGGACGCCGGCCCGCATCAAGTGTGGTGCCGGAGCCGGTCGTTGAGCGCGGCACCGACGTCGGGGCAGTTCTTCCGGATGGTGTCGAGGAAGGCGCGCAGCACCGGGGAGTGATCGCGGGCCGCGAAGGACAGGACGAGATCGGGCAGGGGCGTGCGCGGGGTCACGTCACAGAACCGCACTCCCGGACGCGGGACCGCCCTCATACGGGACGGCCCCAGGCCGACGCCCACGCCCGAGGCGGCGAGGCCGATGATCGTGTGCACGTCCCTCGCGGCGGTCGCGCCGCCGAGAGCCGATGAGTCCGTGCCCAGCAGGGTGCGCAGTCCGGCGACCACAGCGGGCTCGTCCTCGCCGGCCGACACGATCAGCGGCTGTCGCCGCAACTGATCGGCGCTTACCGCCTGTTGACCCGCAAATGGGTGCACCGTACTCACCACGGCGATCACGTGGTCGTGTCCGACGGGGACGGACACGAGATGCTCGGCTCCGGCACCCCGTGGGGGGCCGAGGGTGAAGGCCACGTCCAGCTCCCCGGCGACGAGAGCTGGGCTGCTGCGGCTGGTTGCCATCTCGTGCAGTTCCAGTCTCACGTCGGGCCGTTCACGGCCGAACCGGCTCAGGACGCCCGGCAGCGGGTCGAGCAGTGCCGAGGCGATGAAGCCGAGGCGCAGACGTCCCGTCTCGCCGCGCGCGGCCCGGCCCGCGTCGACCGTGGCCGCCGCGATCTCGTCGAGCGCCCGGCGCGCCCGCGCGAGGAACGCTTCGCCGGCGGCGGTCGGGAACACCCCCTGACGTGTGCGGTCGAACAGCCGGGCCCCGACCTCGCGCTCCAGGTCGGCGATCTGCTTGGACAGCGGCGGCTGCGCGATGCCCAGCTCGCCGGCCGCCCGGCCGAAGTGTTCGTGCTCGGCGAGAGCAACCGCGTACCGCAGGTGTCGCGCTTCCATGACCCGCCCTCCCTCCCATCGGCTGCTGGCCATACCTCAAAGATATCGCCATGCCACTTATCAGATCTATGAATGGATGGCGCTGTCGTCTCTGTCTGGAATGGAGCCATGAAGAACGCATCTCTGACCGGCACCGTCTTCGTTTTCGTGCACGGCGCCTGGCACAGCTCCGGACAGTGGGCGGCGACGCAGCGCGCGCTGGCCGGACTGGGCGCTGCAAGCGTGGCCGTCGACATGCCGGGGCACGGCTTCGACGCACCCCTGCCCACCGGATACCTGCTGCCCGGCCAGCCGGGCCTGCTGACCGAGAAGTCACAGCTCGCCACCCTGACGATGGACGACTGCGCCGAGGCAGTACTGAGCGTCCTGCGCCAGGTGCGTCACCATCGCACTGTCGTGCTCGTCGCGCACAGCGCGGGCGGCGGTCCCGCGTCCCTGGCCGCGGAGCGGGCGCCCGAGCTGGTGGACCGGATCGTCTACCTGTCCGCGTTCGTCCCGGGCGGGCGGCCGCGGTTCTTCGACTACTTGGGCTCACCCGAGAACGCCACCGCGCTGGGCCAGAACCTGAACCTCGGCGACCCCGAGGCCCTGGGCGCCGTACGGATCAATCCGCTCTCACCGGACCCCGCCTACCTCGACGAACTGCGGGAAACCCACTACCACGACACCCCCCTGGACCGCTTCGACCGGTGGCGGTCCGCGCTGAGCCCTGATCTGCCCCTGGCGATCCCGACGGCTCCGGTCACCCTGACCGCGGCACGGTGGGGACGAATTCCACGAACTTTCCTGCGCTGCGCCGAGGACCGGGCGCTGGCACCGGCCGCGCAGGACCTGATGATCGCGGAAGCCGACCGGGTCTTCCCCGGTAACCCGTTCACCGTGCATACCCTGCCCGGCAGCCACAGCCCGTTCGCCGCCCGGCCGGGCGAGCTCGCCGCGGTCCTCGCCTCGTGAGCCGGCACCGGCCCATGAAGGGTCCCCCGTTCCTGAGTGGGGGACGGCTCGCAGCCGGTGGCGGCGGGCGGCTCGTACTGCCGGTCGTGCTGAGCGCGACATTCATGCAGTTGCTCAACGTCACCGTCGCGCAGATCGCCGCCCCGGCGATCCGGGCCGACCTGGGTGCCGGCTCAGGTGCCGTGCAGCTGATCCTGGCCGGGTACACCCTGACCTACGCCTGCTTGCTCATCACGGCCGCGCGCCTCGGCGACCGGTACGGCTACCACCGGCTGTTCGTGCTGGGCACCGTCGTCTTCATGGCCGGTTCGGTAGCCGCCACGTGTGCTCCCGATGCCACGTTCCTCATCGTGGCCCGGCTGGTCCAGGGCGCGGGCAGCGGCTTGGTCGCCCCGCAGGTTCTGTCGATCATCCAGGTCGCCGTCCCCGCTGCCCGGCGCCCACGGGCTCTCGGCCTGTTCGGTGCCACGATGGGAGTGGCGTCGCTGGCCGGGCCGCTGATCGGCGGACTTCTCGTCGGCGCCGACCTCTTCGGTCTCGGCTGGCGCTCGGTGTTCCTGGTCACGGTGCCGGTGGCACTCGTCTCGCTCGCGGGCGCGACGGTACTGCCTCGCACGCGAGGCGCGGCCGGACAGCGCGTGGACGGGGTGGGCGTGTTGCTGACCACCGTGGGCTTCGGTGCGCTGGTGCTGCCGCTCGCGCTGGGAGGGGAAGCCGGCTGGCCCTGGTGGACATGGGCCACGCCGGCCGTGTCCGTGGCCGCTCTCGGCTGCTTCGCCCTGACTCTCCTGCACCGGCCGGATCCGCTGGTGCATCCGTCGCTGTTCCGCGACCGGAGGGCGCGGGCGGGGGTGCTGCTGGTGTTCGTGTTCAACGCCGGGGTGCCGTCCTTCACGTATCTGCTGTTCCTGCATCTGCAGTCGGCCATCGGGTATCCCGCCCTCACGGCAGCGCTGACGTCGGCTCCCTTCGCGGCCGCGGCCGTGCTGGGCAGCCGTGGCGCACCCGCGCTGGCCCGCCGACACGGGTCGGCCGTGCTCACGGTCTCGGCGCTGGTATTGGCGGGGACGGCCCTGGCTCTCGCGCCGCTCATCGGCACGGCGGCCGGACGCTGGGCGGCGTTGCCGGTCCTGGCTCTCGGCGGCGCCGCGTTCGGCTCGTTCACCGCCTCGGTGTTCGCGTCGGTGCTGGCGAGGGTGGACGGCCCCGCGGCCGGTTCTGTGTCCGGGCTGTTGCCCACGGCTCAGCAGTTGGGCGGGTCGATCGGGGTGGCTGCGGCGGGGCTCGTCTACTTCGCACCCGCCGCCGGCCCGGGCGCCGCGTTTCGGCACGCCATGATCTACGAGGCCGCCGTCTTCGCCGTCACCGCGCTGATCAGCCTTCGGATGCGCGACCGGAACCGACCAGCCGCGCCACGGGCAGATGCGGCGCGTGCTGCGGGGACGTTGGGAACACCCGGATCGTGAGCCCGGCGAAGCGCCGGGATGCGAGGCAGCAGGCTCGTAAGCCCCGACACCGAGCCGGCCTGCGGCCTCTATCTGCCTCCGCCGTCTGCGCACCTCATTTTGAAACGATCAGTTAGAGGTTCGGGATCTTGAGACCACGAGCAGCCCATGGCAGGCTCATGCCGCATGATCGATGAATTCGCGAAAGGCAACCTGCACGGGAGACTGCGGCGGGACCGCAAGGCGCTGCTCTGGAAACTCGACGGCTTGTCCGAATACGACGCCCGCCGACCTTTGACAGTGACCGGGACCAACCTCCTCGGCCTGGTCAAACACGTGGCCACCGTCGAGGCCAGGTACTTCGGCGAGGTCTTCGACCGCCCTTCCCCGGAACCGCTGCCCCGGTGGCAGGACTCCAACGGCAGCGATCAGTGGGCGACCGAGGACGAGACCTGCGATCAGATCATCGGGTTCTACCGGCGCACGTGGGAACACTCGGACACGACGATCAACGAGCTTCCCCTCGACGCCCCCGGCCACGTGCCGTGGTGGCCGGAGCCTTATACCAACACAAACCTGTTCGCCGTCATGGCCCATGTCCTCGGCGAGTCCAATCGGCATGCCGGGCACGCCGATATCCTGCGCGAGGGCCTCGACGGCCGGACCGGGATGCGCCCCGAACACGAGAAGCAGATCGACGAGGAAGCCCGTGCAGCCCACTGCGCGAAGATCGAGCAGGCCGCCAGGTCAGCCGCACCAATCAAGGCTTAGAGGTTGTCTCACGTGACGTGATGTTCGTGCGGCATCTGCCGCCGACGTTCGGCACGTCGCCTGCCACCGCGCATCGCCGCTGCACGGTATGGACCGAGGCCGGCCTGTGGCGTCGGCTGCACCGGGCGGTGCTGGACGAACTCGGGGCCCGGGGCAAGGTGGACTGGACCTCGGCGATCGTCGACGCGGCCTCCGTTCGCGCCAAAAGGGGGGATCGCTGACCGGGCCGAACCCGGTCGATCGCGGCAAGAAGGGCAGCAAGCTGCATGTGCTGTCCGATGCCCAGGGCGTCCCGCTCGCCGTCGACCCGCTCGGGCCGGCTGTCGGTCGCCGGACTGATCGCCATGCGGCGAACACTCAGCTGTCGAATGGTGTGCTTTATTTCGAGGCCCACAATGGGCGCGAGATAGGCCAGTCCAGTACCAAGGTCTACACGGGCGAGAGATATACGAAGACTGGCGGAAGTGCAGTTTCCGTGCAGATGAAGGTCGATTTTGCCGGTGGTCTCTACAAGGACACCGTGAAGACCGTCAAGGCCGGGCAGACTGTTAACTACTCGCTGAGCGTCCCCGTCAGTGTGGCGTCGGACTGCAGCGCTGTAGGTGTTATGACCGCAAACGGCACCATGTACGAGACGCCTTACATCAAGCAGCTCTGCTAGGGCGCTCTCCCTTCCCTCCCTCTTGAAGGATGTACCTGGTGATTGAAGCATCTGTTGGCGCGCTTCCTGGGCTGATCCCAGCATTTCTCATCATCGCAGCGATACTGGGCGTTCCGTCAGCGCTGATGGCGAAGGCAAAGGGTGGATCTGTTGTTCTCTCGCCTCTGTTTGCGGTGGCCCTGGCCGGTGTGCTGACCGTAACGCTGCTACCAGGCGGTGGAGGGTCAGGGCAGGTCGGCATCTGCGATGTCGGCCTGCCCCTTCAGGATCTCCTGTCCTCCGAGTCTGCTCGCCTCAACGTGCTGCTCTTTATTCCTGCGAGTTTCCTCGCAGTGCTCCTCTTCCGGCGGCCAATCTTGGCCCTCTCTGGATCTTTGATCTTGACGTGTGGTGTTGAACTGATCCAGGCGTGGGCAGACATTGGCCGTGCATGCAGCTACGACGACATCAAAGCGAATACGCTCGGCGGCTTTCTCGGTGTATTCTTCGGAACCGCATTTCTGTGGTTGCGGAAACGTCGCTCACCCTTCACTCGCACCGACACCCTATGGGGCGTATGTGCTGGCGTGGTGGGCAGTCTAATTCTTGCTGCATCGTTCGCCTTCGCCGTCGAGCCGGTTCACTCAGAAGAGCAGTCGCAGCACAGGCGCCAAGCCTTGCAGGATGATCTCGCTCAAGATGCCTGGCTTCAGCAGACGGTGGGTGAACTGTACGGCAAGGGGACAATCATTACCCAGTCCGCCAGTTTGAAATTGAAAAACGGGCACCGGCGCTTGGAGGCGGAGACGGCGAAGGGCGATGTGGTTGCGAGATGGCCCGAACGAAGGCTTGTACGCTTCGCCCTGAAGGGCAGCACAAGCGGAGGCGGAGCACTAACCGAAGCGGAAATCGAAAGCATCGGAGATCGCTTCGCCAAGAAATGGTTTCCTGATGAAGTGGCCGGAGCCAAAGCCACTCACAGGGCGGTCCACGGCAGTCACGGACCCCACGTACTTGTCTATCGTCGCTACGTAGACGGGGTGATGATGCCCATGCGGCTGGACCTCACTGTCTCGCCCGCCGGCCAAATCACTGCTATGTCTGCGAATTCCACACAAGACCCGAAACTCCCGAAAGTGACCGTTACTCGAACCGGTGCCAAGGAGCTGGCTGGGCGCACGGCCGAAGGCGCAACTGCGGTCCCCGCCAATCTCCTTGCTCAACGGGTCAACCACGCTTGGCGCCCTGTGTGGATGGTCTCCATCATGCGAGAGGCGGAGCAAACACCGGAGTCAACGATATTCATCGACGCTGTGACGGGAAAGGAAGTGACCCCAGAGCCGCCTACCGAGGACGGCTGAGCCACCGGTAGGAGATCCACGGAGAACCTTAAGACCTGTCCCCTTGTGTCTCTTTCAGGTATCCACGGGCGGCTTCGATGAATACCTCCCGGGCCTTCTTGAATGACACCCAGTCCTGTTCTTCGGTGCCGGCCCGGCCCAGGTGCCGGAGCTGTTCGACAAGGGCTTGCGCTTCCTTGTGCGGACCGGTGGGTTCGACCGTGATGAGGTTGCAGGCATCGCGGGTGACGGCGTATGCCTCATCTCGTGCGGCGGTGGCTTCTTCGGGACTCTCGTAACGGCCTTCGGCTTCCCAGTAACACACGGACGATTCCTGGTCTGCCGCGCTCAGGAAAGCCGCGTAGGCATCGCGTCGGGCGAGGTACAGCGCGAGAGGGAATGGCGTGCTCATATGGGCTCTCCGTCTTCCGGGGAATGGGACGCCGCCACGCTACTCGGGGGCGTCCCGGTCATCACCGCCTTGTCTCGAAGTTCCTTCTTGCGGGCGTCAGCAGTCGGTGCCCGCGACGCCCGGACTCCGGTAACGCACCGACCTGTGCGGCGACATGATCGGGGGAGTCGGCCGTCGCGCCGATTCCCCTGCCTTCCCCGATCCCGCTGATTCGCCGGTTGGTCCGCATACCGCATCAGGGGCGCAGGCCAGTTGGGGAGCGCAGGTTTCGAAGGACGGCCCGCAGTCGGGCAGGCAGCTCGGATCGCCGCCGGCCTGTGCCTTCTCGGGGAAGACATGGGCGAGTTCGGCACGGGCCCCCTGCATGGCGACGCCGTGGTAGATCTCCCGGATGCTCTGTTCGCGGACGTTGCCCACCGGCATCCAGCGCGCGAACACACAGGGCCAGACATCACCGTTCGGCGAGATGGCCATCTTGTTCCGGCCGCACCGCCCGCAGAGCTTCCTGATATCCGGCGCGGCGCCATTCGCTCCCCGGCCGAACGGGCGGATTTTGTCCGTCCGGACATCCCGGATGCCGACGTCCAGAAGATCGCGCCGTCCCTCCCTGCCGCGTTGTCCCTTCAGAACGTTGATCACGGCGCCGCGCAGGGGAATCCCGTATTCCCGGGCCTTTTCGACGTTGGCGCGGGTACGCCGGTGCGCACCCCGGTTCGCGGTCACGTCGTCGTGGTCGCCGGGGTCGTCGGAGTAGTAGCTGAACGCGAGCGAGACGCCCGTCAGGCGGAGGGCGGCCCAGGCTTCGTCCGTGAGGTGGGTGAGGTTGCTGAACACCTCGACCTGCATGTTCCGTGCGCGGGCGTGGCGGACGAGTCCGGGGAAGTCCGGGTGCAGGGTGGGCTCGCCGCCGATGAACTGGCAGTGCCGCGCGCCGAGTGCGGCCAGCTCGTCGATGGACCGGAACCAGTCTTCCGGGGTCATGGTGCCGTGGTCGCCCTGTGGGGAGCTGTCGGCGTAGCAGTGGCGGCAGTTGAGGTTGCAGAACCCCGTGATCTCCAGCCATACGAATTGAGGGGCGGCGAGTAGTGCCATATTTCGCTCTCCTTGACTTGTCCTCTTGTCCGGCTCTGTACGGCGGGGTGGGCTACCGGTGGAGGTAGCCCGTGACGAGCGTCAGCGCCAGGAGCATGAAGCTGCCCCATGAGATGAGGAGCAGAATGCCGCCCCAGAACGGGCTGTCGCTCGTGATGCGCCATCGCGCGAGGCGAGGTCGTGCATGTCGCGGCTTTCCGGTTACCCCCATGTGCCGCTCCCGGTACGGATCTTGTGGTCGGTCTTCCGCTTCTCTTCCTTCAACTTGTCGCTCAGATCTTTGGTGCTTCCCTTTTCTTTTTCCTTTTCCCTTTTTTCTGGCATAGCGGTGCCTCACGCTTTGTGGGTTGCCGACTTGCCCCGTTGCCCCCTGGGAATGTCACTTTCGGTGCCGTCCGGCTGGATGGCTCTTGGACCGCCGGCCGGACGGCCCGCCCTTTCCCCGTACCTCTCCCCGGGGGAAAGGCGCCTCGCGGCCGGGATTCCGATCGGTCGACCGGCCGCGAGGCGACTGAAGGGCTAGCGCGGTTTCACGTGCGCGCTCGCCTGCTTGTGGAGCTTCCGTATGGCGGCGAACTGCCGCTTCTCGCGGACGGTCGCCAGCCTGAGACGCGTGTACCTCCGGCTCCACCGCCACCCGGAGGGCCGTTCAAGGAGAACGTCCGACCCCTGCACGGCGACCGCGACGGCGGGTATGCCGAAGTCCTGGTCGTAGACGATGGATTGGACGGGAACGTCCTCCGCTTTGCCGAACACGGAGGCGTAGTCGGTCGCCTGCCGGGGAACCGTCGTGGGGCCGCGCCCCGGGGTGCGTTCCCCGCTCCTGCCGGATGCCGTATTCCTAGGGGGCGCCACGCCGGGACACCTCCCGCAGGGCGCTCGCCAGGCGGTGCGCCGTCTCGACGTTGCACCGGCCGAGGTCCACGAGTGCGATCGTCTGGCCGGCGCAGGTCGCGATGTCGGTGGTGAGGGACGGCAGGATGACGCCGGCGTCCCGGAGTGCGGCGGCGAGACCGTCGCGCGCCTCTCGGACTTCCTTGGTGATCCGCCGCCAGTCGTCTCGGCTCTGCGGCTCTTCTGTCAGCACGGGGTTACCTCCGTCATGCGGTGGGACCGCCCGGTCACTGCTGACGCCGTCTCGTGCGCAGATGCTGCACAGGTCCGGGCCGGGCGGCGGGCGCCCCGTCGGGTCGATGACGACCGCAGGGGCCACGAGCATCCGGCGCAACGCGCGCTCCGCCTGGACGAGGAGAGGCCGTGTCGGCTCCGCGAATTCGGTCGGCACCCACTCCGGCGGGCGCCAGGCGATGTACGCGGCGCGGGCGTTCCCTTCGGGCACGGCCACTCCTCTCCGTAGCGGTTCCGCTACCGGATGCGCTCAGCGTGGCCTAGAGTCAGGAACCATTCAACGTGTCGGTTGCGAAGGAAAGGCAGGTCATCGCGCCTTGAACCGCAAGGAGTTGAACCCTGAGAGCAGCCCGGAGGCGGCGTTCGGGGCACGTTTACGCAGATCACGAGAAGAACACGGCTGGAAGCAGGAGGATTTGGCGGCTCGGATGGGTTATTCGAGTACGCATATCTCAGCGGTGGAAACCGGTCGGAAGATGCCGACTCTCCGCTTTTCGCGCAGTGCCGATCTTGCTTTCGGTACCAGTGGCACCGCTGACACGTTCGAACGCGAATGGCGCGAGATTCGGCACGGCAGCCTGTTGGAGGGCTTTCCCGAGTACGTGGGGTACGAGGGCCGGGCGGTGGAGATCCGGCTGTACGAAATCGGGATCATCCCTGGGTTGTTGCAGACACCGGGATACGCACGGGTGTTGGCCGACAGTGCCGTACGGAGAGGGGCAATCACGACCGATCAGGCAGACGAACGGGTTGCACTCGTTGCTGAGCGGCAAGCCGCACTTGTCCGGATGCCCCTGCCGCTGGTGTTCGTGGCGCTGGACGAGAGCTGCATCCGCCGGTCCATCGGTGATGCTGGAGCCATGGACGCGCAGTTGGCGCAGCTGATCGAGTTTGCTGAGCAGTCGAACACGATGTTTCAAGTCGTCCCGTTCGACATGAGCCATAGGCCGTTCAACCTGCCTATAACGGTGCTGACCATGCCGGACCGCTCGCTCATGTCGTACGCCGAGTCTTCGCAACGGGGGCATCTCGAACGGGAAAGCACAGCAGTACTTCCCATGCTGACGGCCTACCATCAGCTACAGGCCGAATCGCCCTCGCAGGCCGCATCCGTAGCCATGATCGAACAGGTACGAAAGGGCACTCCGTGACCACCACGACCGTTCCCCCCCGTTGGTTCAAGTCCTCCTACAGCGACAACGGCGGCCAGTGCGTTGAGGTCGCCGCCAACCTCGCCGCTTCGCGCGGTGTGGTCCCCGTCCGTGACTCCAAGGACCTGAGCGGCCCCGTGCTCACGTTCGCCTCGGCCGCCTGGTCGGAGTTCGTCGGCGGCGTCAAGACGGACGAGCTGTCCGCGTAGCCACCGCTCGCCCTCCGGCTTCCCGGCGGAGGGGGTAGTGCCCAGGCCCCGCTGCCCGCATGGGTGGCGGGGCGCTGTCGTACGGGGCCCCGCGCCGCACTGCCGAAGGCTGGGAAAGGGCTTCCGTAGCACCTCTGTTGGCCGCCTACCATCAGTTGCGGGCTGAAACGCTCTCCCGGGCGGAATCCGTAGCCGCCATCAGCCAGTTGCGAAAGGGCACCCCGTGATGACCATGAACGAATCCCCTCGCTGGTTCACGTCCTCCTACAGCAACAACGGTGGCTCCTGCGTCGAGGTCGCCGCCAACCTCACCGTCTCGCGCGGCATCGTCCCCGTCCGTGACTCCAAGAACCCGCACGGTCCCGTGCTCACGTTCGCCTCGGCCGCCTGGTCGGAGTTCGTCGGCGGCGTGAAGGCGGACGAGCTGTCCGCGTAGTCACCGTTCGCCCTCCGGCTTCCCGGCGGAGGGGGTAAGGCCCAGGCCCCGTTGCCCGCATGGGTGGCGGGGCGCTGCCGTACGGGGCCGGAAAACCTCTTCCGTAGTACCCCCGTTGTCCGCCTGGTGCTGTGAGCGGGATGGTCCACCGTGATCGGAGGCGGCTCGCGGGACGAATGCACGCGCAACCGCTGGTATTACTGGGGCATGCAGGAAGAGACGGCACGTTCCGCGATCGACACGTTCATCTCCGCCTTCAATGCCTCGGACGACAGCTATGTGACTGCCCTGCTCTCCCAGGCCCTGACCTCAGACGTGGTCTTCTGGGGGCCGTTGGGTCGCAGCGAAGGAATCGAGGCGGTCGAGCAGTTCGTGCTGGACATCCGGCGCCACCCGGCGGGGACCGGCACGATGGTGCGCTGCTCAGCGGTGGACATGCCTGGCGAGTGGGCCCGCTACCAGTGGGTCTTCACCACGCCGGACGGAGGCCCCCGCCTGGCGGGAACGGACGTCGTCCATCTGCGGCGGAGCCTCATCGACCAGATCATCGTCTTTGCGGGGGAGATCGATCAGTCCGCCTCCTGAGCCGTCCTTCCGTCGCTGTCCTTCTCGTGAACTTGTCCCTTTCGGCACTCCGGGGCTGCGGTTCGCGGTCGGTCAGGCTGCGGCGTCGAGGGGCCTCCGCCCCAGCGGATGAAGGCCCAGTCGTCATAGCGCGGCCCCCTCGCCCCTGCTCCGGCGCTCTGCCGGTGCCAGGCCGTGGCACGCGGTTCCACCCGCTTGAACCGGCCCGCGATCCGGGCCATGGCCTGGTCGGACATCGCCCGCCAACGGACGGCGTCGATGCTGTGTCCCGCGGCCACCGAATGATCTTCAGGAGTCCGTACAGCCCCCGGTGATCACGAGGTGGCCGTTGCCGTTTCCGACCGGCCCCGGCGACCCCGTACAGCAGCCCGCTGTACGCCGGTCGGCGGGCTGCCGTACGGGCCTGGGCCCCTGGAGCCATCAGCCCAGCGGCAGCTCCAGCTTGGCCTCGTTCCCGCTCACCGAGGTGATGGTGGTGGTGGTGAGGGCGGGGAGGTCGGAGCCCGCGTAGGAGTACAGCGGGTCACGGCTGTTGACCACCAGGGCGAGCCGGTGGCCGGTCGGCAGGTCGTAGGAGGCGGCCTGGAGGTTCCAGCTGACGGTGGTGTCGGCCTCCGGGGTCAGGTCGGTGACCGTCAACGGCTCGTGGGTGATGATCCGGGCGGTGCCGTTCGCGGCGACGTCGTACAGG
The DNA here is from genome assembly GCA_000720995.1 of Streptomyces celluloflavus. Classification (GTDB taxonomy): domain Bacteria; phylum Actinomycetota; class Actinomycetes; order Streptomycetales; family Streptomycetaceae; genus Streptomyces; species Streptomyces celluloflavus. The sequence continues at coordinate 41,958 of JOEL01000027.1, read as the reverse complement.
TAGGCGATCACGGTGGCGGCGTCGACGCTGCTGCGCACGGTGAGCCGCACGGTGGCGGCGCCCCGGATCCGGCGGGCCACCTCGTCGGATCCGGTCAGCGGGTCGGTCGACCAGACCAGCAGCTGACCGCGCTCGAACTTCGCCGGCTCGTAGGACTTGGGGTTGCCGAACCACTCCTGCTGCCCGGTCTTGAGCAGCTCGCCCGCGACGGAGGAAGTCAGGGCGCCGGCCTCGAATTCCCGCGACCATCCGGCGGTCGGCTTGTCGGTGAGCGTGCCGTCACCGGTGCCGTTGGCATCGGTGAGGTACCAGACCTCGCTGCCGGTGGTGGCCTCGTGCCAGGACTCGTACGTCTCCCGGTGCGCCGGGACGGTGATCAGCTTGGTGCCGCCCGGGATGGCGACCGTCCGGTAGGTGAACATGCTCTGGCTGTTCACGGCCGGCCAGCTCGGCACGTCGTTGTCCGCGCCGAGCAGGTGGTGGTCCAGCCACTCGTAGGCCTCCCGCGTCGGCTCCGCCAGCCCGGGGAACGGAACCCCGAGCACCAGCCCGGCCAGGCCGGGGCCCTCGGGGGCGCCGTGGTCGCCGATCCACAGGTTCAGCCGCTTCGGGACGGTGAGCCGCTCGAAGAGGTCGACCACCGGGTTGACCGGGAACAGCGTCTCGTGCCAGGTGTTCGAGATGAACGTCGGGACGCCCCGCGCGTTCGTCCGGTCGACGTGGGTCTCCGGGGAGCGCTCGGTGCCCCAGGCGACCACCTCGTCGAGGTTCTGACCGCTCAGGAAGTCCTTGAGGAGCTGCTGCGTCGTCTCGTCGAACTTCTCCTCCAGCGGGCCGCCGGTGAAGTCGATCAGCGCCTGCACGGCCTTCAGGTGCCGGGTGCCGTTGTTGTACAGGCTGGTGGCGAGGTTCCCCCAGGTGCTCAGCGCGACCACGGCGGAGACGCGGTTGGCCGGGTCGTTCGCGGCAACCAGCTGGCTGATCCCGGAACCGTAGGACTCGCCGAGGAAGCCGATCCGGCTGGGTTCGAGGGCCTCCTGCGCGTAGTCGATCACGGATGAACCGTCGGCCCAGTCGTTGGGCCCGGCCACGTCGACGAAGCCCTCGGAGGTCGACAGCCAGCCCTTGATGCCGATGCCGCGCGGGGAGTAGGCCAGCACGTGGTAACCGCGCTGCGCCAGCTTGAGGTAGGCGTAGAGGAACGGCAGCCAGCCGTACGGGTTCCACCCGGCGGGCACGATCACCACGGGGCGCGGGGCGCCGTCCGTCAGCTTGATGCTGAACGCCGACAGCCGGATACCGTCCTGCGTGGTGATGCGGGGCAGTGCGATCGTGGCGATCCGCCGGACCTCGGCCACCAGCTCCGAGAGCTCCGGCGGGAGTTCGACGCCCTCCTCACCCTGAAGAGAGGCGAGTAACGCCCGGGACACGTCAACGACAGCCTGGCTGACGCTGTGGTCCGGGCCCCAGACACCGTTGGTGGCGATGTCGGTGAGCGTCGCTTCGGTGACCGACGGAGTCGGGTCACTGGTCATTCGGAACCACCTTCTCATTCGAACGGATGCCGATCGGCATCATGATCAGAGCAGGGGGGAATCCAACTGATGCGGCCATCAATATTCATCAGAACCAGTGAAGTTGCCGCGATGTGTACTCGCACCCGCCTCATCTACGCTAAGCAGTCCGGAAATTGGGGCCCCACTGCTCCGCCTGCATAACTCTGGAGCGCATGCGCCACGAATGGCTTCCGTACAGTCCGCTGTCCCTGCTGCGTCGCCGCGCACAGCACGCTCGCCCACCGGAACGACGTGCCCGCCGGGCTCTCCCGGGCGGCATCCGTGGCCATGATCGAGCAGTTCCGAAAGGGGTACCTCGTGACGACCGAATCCCCCCGTTGGTTCAAGTCCTCGTACAGCGAGAATGGTGGCGCCTGCGTCGAGGTCGCCGCCAACCTCGCCGCCTCGCGCGGCATCGTCCCCGTCCGTGACTCCAAGAACCCGCACGGCCCCGTGCTCACGATCACCCCGGCCGCCTGGTCGGAGTTCGTCGGCGGCGTCAAGGCGGACGAACTGTCCGCGTAGCCGCTGCGCTCGCCTCTCCGGCTTCCCGGCGGAGGGGCGAGCGCCCAGGCCCCGCCGCAGCGTCCCCAGCTTTCAGAGAAGAGTCTTTGCAAATGTCTCACTTCAGCAACGCCGCCGACGATGTCATCGCTGAGCGAGACGAGCTGGCCGTTCAAGTTCAACGAGAGCTGGAACTGGCCGGCATCTCCGCCTTCCGGCTCGTGGGCACGACGGAGCGGGCGGGAGCGGAGATTGAGGTGGACCGCGGCGACGATGCGGCTGGTGGGGTGTTCGTCACCTGGAAGCCTCACCCAACCGTTTCCGCAAGGGCAGTTGAAAGCGTACGGAACGGCGAATATCACGCTCGGTCAATTCGGCATTCCGGCGCTATCGCCATGCATATGCGGGATGCAGTGATCGGGATTCTCGTTTCGGCGGGTTTTCAGGCCGAAGCCTCGGACGACGATATGCGGCCACTGGCAGTCCGCGTCCGGGGCGGCGAAGGGTGAGAGGGCTGCCATGCCGAGGGACCCGGAACGGGGCAGCGGCTACCCCGGGGCTTCGCGTCGGCGGTAGGGGAGGGGCTTCGGGCGGCCGTGCGGAGCCTGGTACGTTGACCGCCGTCAGCGATCTTTCGTAGAGGAGACCGGACATGGTGGGTGACGACGACATCTCCGGGTGATACCCGGAGCTGAGACCACCGGCAGACGCACCTTTGGCGGTGCCGCCGTTGTGGTCATTTCGCCGTCCCCTTTTCCCTGTCCCAGCGGCAGCTCCCTTCGCATGACGGTTTCCGTACAGCGGTTTCCCGGGGAGCGGTCTGCCTTCTTTCCCGCACGAGGTCATCGCCATGTCCGACGCTTCCGTCATCTGCTCCCAGCTGTTCTTCTCCTGGCCCGACACCCCGGTCTTCGCGGGCCTTTCCTGCACCGTCGGCGCCGGCCGTACTGGCCTCGTGGCGCCCAACGGCTCCGGCAAGACCATCTTGTTGAGGCTGCTCACCGGTGAACTCGCCCTGGACGGCGGATACATCAAGCGTGCCGACGGGCGGATCGCCGCCCTGTCGCAGCGCCTGCGAAATCTCTTGCCAATTGACCAAACTCAGGAGCAGTCGGTGGACGTCAGCTTTCGATACCCACGGGCACGTTGCCGCTGCGCGTGGCCCTGCTGCCGGCCGCGGTAACGGGCATCCTGCTCACTGCGCCGGCGGGCAGCGCGCGGATCATGCAGTTGCGCGCGACCGCCCGCAAGCACCGCCGGGCCGGCCACAGGGCTGTGAAGGCCGAGGCCAAGGACTCGTCGAAGGCCCGACGGTAGCCCGGACTACCGGGAGCCCGCCACAGGCCGCGACTTGTAGAAGGACTCCTCCAGGTAGGCGGCCTCGTGCGGCTGGTAGGGCTCCTCCAAGTAGGCGGCCTCGTCTTCGTCGAGTTCGACGTCCACCGCGGCGACCGCGTCGGCCAACTGGGCCGGCTTGGTGACCCCGACGATGGGCGAGGTCACCGCCGGGTTGCGTATGACCCAGGCCAGGGCGACCTGGGCCGCGGACAGACCCCGCTTGCCCGCGATCTCGTGGACGCGCTCGGCCACCGCCTGGTCCCCGTCGCGGTAGAGGATCTTGCCGCCCTCGTCGGTCTCGGCACGCGCCGTGGCGGTGTCCCGGGCCCGCGTCAGCCTGCCCCGCGCCAGCGGGCTCCACGGGATCACGCCGATGCCCTGGTCGGCGCAGAGCGGGAGCATCTCCCGCTCTGCCTCCCGGTGGATGAGGTTGTAGTGGTCCTGCATCGACACGAACCGGGTCCAGCCGTTCAGGTCAGCCAGGTACAGGGCCTTGGCGAACTGCCAGGCGTACATGGAAGAGGCTCCGATGTAGCGGACCTTCCCGGACTTGACCACGTCGTGCAGCGCCTCAAGGGTTTCCTCGATCGGGGTGTCGTAGTCCCAGCGGTGGATCTGGTACAGGTCGATGTAGTCGGTCCCCAGTCGCTTCAGAGAGGCGTCGAGCTCGGCGAAGATCGCCTTGCGGGACAGTCCGGCGCCGTTCGGGCCGGGGCGCATCCGCATCCAGACCTTGGTGGAGAGAACGACCTCCTCGCGCCGGGTGAAGTCCTTGACCGCCTGGCCGACGATCTCCTCGCTGCTTCCGGCGCTGTACCCATTGGCCGTGTCGAGGAAGTTGACGCCGCCCTCAAGGGCCTGCTTGATGATGTCCCGGCTGGCGTCCGCGCCCAGCGACCAGGGCTCGCCGCCCCGGTCCGGCTCGCCGAAGCTCATACAGCCGAGGGTGATGGCGGAGACTTCCAGTCCGGTCGTCCCGAGTTTGATGTATCGCATGCTTCGGAACCTAGGAGTTGGAGTGCGCTCTAACGCAATACGTCTCGGTCTGGAATTCGGAGGCGTGGGGCATGCGCGCCCTGTCAGGTTTCGACCGTTTCGGCCAGGATTACCAGAGAACCCAGTGATAGCGAGTAACAAACTGTCAATTCTCGGCCGAGCGCGTGGGGCACTACTCAGCCCCCCGACGGCAAACCGGCCTCGCGGGTCCGTCGCCACGACCGAGCATCGCTCGATCACTAAGAGATTCCGCTGGTCCGGGCGGCGGTATCGCGGCGCTCGCGACGGCGCCCCTACCCGCGGGATCTCTAACATGGAGCCGTGGAAGCCGCCGGACTTCAGGGCTTCCACGGCTCTTGTCACAGCCCCTTCTCCCGCGGAGCGGGGAGCGGTATTCGCTGTCAGACTGCGCGGAAGCTCATGCGCGGTTGCCAGGACTGCCAGGTGTGGAAGTCGTTGGCCGGTTCCGAAAGCGCGTCACCTGTGCAGTCGGCGGTGGCGTACATGTCGAGTCTTTTGTCGGTCAGGTTGAATATGCCGAAGGCAGGGAAAGGCAGCGTGACGCATTCCGATCCGGGATTGGCGTACCACGACGTCTTCCCTTCCCAGGGAGTCTCGTAGAAGCACGCGGATCCGTTGGTGCAGACCGGTTCGCCCGGCTGCCGGGTGACGGGGCCATCGGCCAGTGCGGGAGCGGCGAAGAGCGTCATCGCGAGTGCCGGCACCGAGAGAGCGACCGTGAGGGTGGATTTGATGCGAAGACCCATGACTACCTCCGTGAAGTCGAGTAGTAAGGCGCTTTGTGCGGGTGCTGCTTTCCCTGATATGCCAGGATGCGCTGCTCAGAAGTAGCGGAAGCCGCGCCGCTCTTCGGGCGGCGGACCGATGTCCGACAGACCATGCAGGGATTGCAGCACCACCGCACAAGTCAGTTCCCCGGCGACATCGCCGGACGGACACCCGACGATGGGTATATTTCCGCGCGCATTACGTCCGGGACAGTGCGTCCCGCTGATTCACCAGGGAATGCGAAAACGCTACCAGCAAGTGTCAACTCCCGTCACTGGTCTCACACTTCAGGGTTGATCGGATGGCCCGCCTTTCATGCCTCCAACTGTGGCTCCAGACTGCGTGATTGAGGATGGAACGGCCCGCCATCGTCACTGGATTTCCAGTCGGTTCTGCGCCGGGGCGGGCCCAGTGGCCCGACGGCTTCGCCGACACCGGTGCCCGGCAGCGGTCACGCATCGGCCGCCGTCGCGGACTCGAATGCCGGGTGCACTCCCGCGCTCCCGGCAGGACCGGCACAGTCCGCTCCGGTCGTCACGCGGGCCGGATGCGGGTGGCCGCGACGAGTTCTCGTACACCGCTGGTGCGGGGGTGCCGCTCGGCGAGGTCGGTGACGAGGGAACGGATGCCGGGGCGGTCGCGGACCTCGGAGGGGGCTGCGCGGTGCGCGGCCAGGAGGGCGTGTGCAGTCTGCTCGGCCTTGCCCCACTGCCACCATGCCCGCGCCAGGTCGGTGTGGAGGCGGCCGCGGCGTTCGGCGGTGGGGAAATGGGCCGGGTGGAGGTTGCGACCGGCGTGTACGGCCGCGCCGGCGTCGCCGAGGGACCACAACACGCCGACCTTGTAGAGGGTGACGGAGGCGGGTGTGACGCTCAAGCTGTGCAGCGGGCCGGCCGGCTGGTCGGGCAGGAGGGCGGCGGCGCGTTCGGCGTCGCCGATCATCTCCAGGGCGCGGTCGCGGTCGCCGGCCTGGGCAGCGGTGTAGGCGGCGGTGCAGAGCATCTGGGCGAAGGCCGCGGCCTGGGCGGGGGTGGTCAGTCCGGTCGCTTCGATCCGGGCGGCGGCGTCGAGGGTGACGCGCTGGGCGGTGTCGGCGCGGTCTTCGTGGCGCAGCACGATGCTGAAGGCGCGGGCGGAGGCGGCTGCCGCCAGGGGCGAGCCGGACAGCCGGGCGTAGGTGTGGGAGCGGTCGGCGGTGATCCGGCTCGCCGCGTACCGGCCGATCTTGGAGAGGGCTTCGGTCGCCAGGTCGTAGCAGCCCGCGAGCCTCGCGAAGTCGGCGGCGTCTCCGGCGTCGGCGCGGGCCTGGGCGGTGGCGAGGAGCGCGGGCAGCATCGTGACGAGCTCGGTGTGGGCACCCTTGTCGAACAGCGCCCGCGCCGTGCGGTACTCGGCCGAAAGGCCGGCCGCGGTCGGGGTCCGGGCGGGGCTGGGCAGCAGTGCCAGGGCTTCGTCGAATCCGTCCAGGACGTAGAGGGGCACGGCGAGACCGGCGGCCCGCAACAGGGACCGACGATGCATCGGATCCTCCTCGGACGGGGTGTGCCGCTCGGCCTTGGCAACGGCGCTGCCCTCGGCGATGAGGGCCTGTGCCCGGGGAGAACCCCAATTCGGTACCTGTGTACGCATGGACGCCCTCGGGAGCCGACAGACATCAGCCCGCCAACAGTAGCCACACGGTAACTGTCCGTCGAGCACGCGCCGGAGCGGCCGGGGCGGTCCTGGGCGAGCCACTACAGCCACGGCCGGTGGGCGCACGAGTCCGGCATGATCCACGCCGTCATGGGCGACCTCGCCGCGGCCGAAGAACACCTGCACCTGGCCCTCGACATCCACGGCCTGGACCGCAAACGGACCCGCGCGATCGTGCTCGCCGACCTCGGCCACGTCCAGCTCAAGCGCGGCAACACCGAGACCGCCCTGGCCACTTGGAACGACTTCCTGACCTGCGCGGACGGCGTGCAGTCCGTCCGCGTCAACGACGGCCTGACCAACATCGCCGCCCGCCTGCCCGGCATCCCCGGCAGCCCGGCCGCCGCCGGACTCGGCGAGCGCCTCGCCGCCCGCACGTGAGGCACCGATGGCCGTCGACGGGCCGGCCGCGCTCGCGGACCTGTTCACCCGCACCGTCGACGATCACCCCGGCCGCCTGGTCGGAGTTCGTCGGCAGCGTCAAAGCGGGCGGACTCTCCGCGTAGCCGCTGCTCGCCCATCCGGCGTACGGCGGACGGAGCGCGGCTCCCGACCGGTGGCCGGTGGCCGGTTCACAGTTCCCGGATGAAGGAGACCCGGTCCAGGCCCGGTCCGTCGTAGTCCAGGTGTACCGGTACGCCCTGGTCGAGGCGGTCGCCCGGTTCCATCCGGAAGCCCATACGGGTGTGGTACGCGATGGAGTCGAGGTTGCCCGGACTGGTGATGCAGCGGATCCGGGTCCGGCCGAGGGTGCCGACCGCGTTGAAGAAGCGGCGGTAGAGGGCGCTGCCCAGGCCGTTCCGCTGCCCCTCCGGGCACACACCGACGAAGTGGATGTAGGCGGTGTCCGGGTCGGTCTGGGACAGGAAACCGATGAGGAACGCCTGCAGGGTCCGGTCGGCGCGCTCGACGACATAGCTGGTGTCGGCGAAGTGCTGGAGGAACAAGCGCGGTACCAGCAGCCGCCGTTGGGCGGCGCCCACCTCGCCGCCCTGGCCGCCCCACCAGTCCGCGAGGGCCAGTTGGAGGCGCGGATGGTCCGACGGGACCGGGTGGCGCAGCGTCGTGCCGTCGGGCAGGGTCTCGATCGCCGGCGGACGCTCAGTCATGGTCTGAATCCTTTGGTTGACGCGGTGGATGGGGGAGCGGTGGTCAGGCGGTACGGGGTGAGTCGGGAGTGGGCAGGCGGGCGAAAGGGGGCGGCTCGTCCGGATTGCGGCCGGTGTAGGGGCAGCGTAGGGGTGGATATCGCCTTACTCCAGGTTCTTTCCCGCCCTGACCGTTCCCGCCCCTGACCGTTCCCGTACCCGGCCGTTGCTCTCTTGGCCCGTGCCGCTCGGTCATCGCTTTCCCGTTCCCTCCCGCCTCCCCGTCCCCTCCCGTTTGCCCGTGCCTTCCGGCTCGGTGGCGGGTCCGTCGGGGGTCGTGTCGGGGGGTGTGCCGGTAGTCGTGTCGGTGGCCGTGTCGGTGGCCGTCCCGTCGGTGGGGGCCTCCCCGAACCGGGCCAGGACGAGCGCGCCGACCACCGCGAGGGCGAAGCCGGTGATCGCCAGTGGCGCCAGGCCCTCGCGGGTGCGGTCGCCGAGCCAGGCGACGCCGATCAGCGCGGGGCCGACGGTTTCGCCGATCACCATGCCCGCCGTGGCGGCCGTCACCGAGCCGCGCTGGAGGGCGGAGGTCAGCAGGAGGAAGGCCGCGCCGCCGCCGATGAGCAGGGCGTAGGTGGCGGGGTTGGTGAGCAGTGTGGGCAGCGAGAGGTTGTCGATGAGGCGGACGGCGACCTCCACCACGCCGAAGCCGAGGCCCGCCCCGAGGCCCAGTGCCGCGGCGCGGGCACGGTCCGGGAGCCGGCCGGCCAGTGCGCCGGCGGCCGGTACGGCGAGCGCGAAGACCAGCACCCCGACGCGCAGTGCGGACGAGCCCGTACGGTGCCCCTCCGCCCCGGAGGCGAGCCCCAGCATCGCCAGCCCGCCGCACACCACCGCCACCGCCAGCCACTCGACGCGGCTCAGCCGGACGCGCAGGACGCGCGCCGCGACCACCGCCGTCACGGCGAGGCTGGCCGCCAGCGCCGCCCCGACCGCGTAGATCGGCAGCGACCGCAGCGCGACCAGCTCCAGCAGGAAGCCGCACCCGTCCATCGCCAGCCCGAGCAGATACCGCCACTGGGTGAGCACCCGCAGCAGGAGCCGGGCGTCGACGCCGGATCCGCTGCCGGGGGCGGTGGCGCGTGCCGCCACCGCCTGGAGGACGGAGGCCGTGCCGAAGCACAGCGCCGAACCGAGCGCGCAGAGCATCCCAAGGATCACGGACCGACTGTAGGCGCTGTCCGGTGGTGGGGCGCGAGGGGATGGCGTGGCACGGGGGCGTGGCCCGGGGTGAGGACGTGGTCCGGGCCGTACGCCGCCCGCCTGCCCGTGTGCCCCGCGTCGTAGGCCCCGCTCCGTACGTCACCCCCGTACGCCACCCCGTACGTCCCTAAACCCCCAGTACGTGCCGCAGTTGGTCGAGGCCCCAGTCCAGGTCCGCCTTGCTGATCATCAGCGGCGGGGCGATCCGGATCGTGGCGCCGTGCGTCTCCTTGACCAGCACACCGCGCGCCAGCAGCCGTTCGGAGACGGCCCGCCCGCTGCCGCGTGACGGGTTGATGTCCACGCCCGCCCACAGCCCCCGCCCGCGCACTGCGTCCACTGCGCCGCCGCCCGCCAGCGGGCCCAGCTCGTGGTGCAGATGGACGCCCAACTCCGTTGCCCGCTGCTGGAATTCACCGGTCCGGAGCATCTCGATGACCTCCAGGGCCACCGCGCAGGCGAGCGGGTTCCCGCCGAACGTCGAACCGTGTTCGCCCGGTGCGAAGACGCCCAGTACCTCGCGGGAGGAGACCACCGCCGACACCGGTACCACCCCGCCGCCCAGCGCCTTGCCCAGGACGTACACATCGGGGACCACGTCTTCGTGCTCGCAGGCGAAGGTCCGTCCGGTGCGGCCGAGGCCCGACTGGATCTCGTCGGCGATGAACAGCACGTCCCGGTCCCGGGTCAGCTTCCGTACGCCCGGCAGATAGCCCGCCGGCGGCACCAGCACCCCGGCCTCGCCCTGGATCGGCTCCAGCAGCACCGCCACCGTGTGCTCGTCCACGGCCGCCGCCAGCGCGGCGAGATCGCCGTAGGGGACGCTCTCGAAACCGGGGGTGTAGGGCCCGAAATCGGCGCGGGCCTCGGGGTCCGTGGAGAAGGAGACGATGGTGGTGGTGCGGCCGTGGAAGTTGTTGTCCGCGACGATGATCTTCGCCCGGCCGTCCGGGACCCCCTTGACCCGGTAGCCCCACTTGCGGGCCGTCTTGACGGCCGTCTCCACCGCCTCGGCGCCGGTGTTCATCGGCAGTACCAGCTCCATCCCGCACAGCTCGGCGAGGCGCGTGCAGAAGTCGGCGAACCGGTCGTGATGGAAGGCGCGTGAAGTCAGCGTGACGCGCTCCAACTGGGCCCTGGCGGCGTCCAGCAGCCGGCGGTTGCCGTGCCCGAAGTTGAGCGCGGAGTACCCGGCGAGCAGGTCCAGATAGCGCCGTCCCGCCACATCCGTCATCCAGGCGCCCTCGGCGGTGGCCACGACGACGGGGAGCGGGTGGTAGTTGTGCGCGCTGTGGGCTTCGGCGGCGGCGATGCCGTGCTCCGTGGACGTCACCGGTGGCTCCGTTCGGTAGGCCGTACGGGGGATGCGGGAGGTGGGGTACGGGGGAGGCGGGGGGCTCACCCGCCACTTGCCTCTCGTACCGCCCGCCCGTATCCCGTATCCCGTGTCACGTATCTGGTGTCGCGTATCCGGCGGCACGTATCTCGTGTCACGTTCTATTGTCACGCGGGTGGTTTGTGGCGAAACCTCCCGATGGTGGATGCGGCGTACGACGCGGCGTCGGAGGGCCGGCCAGCGGGGAGGCGGTCTTGCGGCCCCAACGCGCACCGCACGCCGGGGACCGTTCGGCGACCTGAGACAATCGGTGCCATGGCTCTCGATCGTCCGCGTGTGCTCTCCGGTATCCAGCCCACCGCCGGCTCCTTCCACCTCGGCAACTACCTCGGCGCGGTGCGCCAGTGGGTGGCGCTGCAGGAGTCCCACGACGCCTTCTACATGGTGGTGGACCTGCACGCGATCACCGTTCCGCAGGACCCCGCGGAGCTGCGGCAGAACACCCGGATCGCCGCCGCCCAGTTGCTGGCCGCCGGTCTCGACCCGGAGCGCTGCACCCTCTTCGTACAGAGCCATGTGCCCGAGCACGCGCAGCTCGGCTGGGTGATGAACTGCGTCACCGGCTTCGGTGAGGCGTCCCGGATGACCCAGTTCAAGGACAAGTCGGCGAAGCAGGGCGCGGACCGCACGACGGTCGGCCTGTTCACCTACCCGGTGCTGATGGTCGCCGACATCCTGCTCTACCAGGCCAACCAGGTCCCGGTCGGCGAGGACCAGCGCCAGCACCTGGAGCTGACCCGCGATCTCGCGGAGCGCTTCAACACGCGCTTCGGCGACACCTTCACGGTCCCGAGCCCGTACATCGTCAAGGAGACGGCGAAGATCTTCGATCTTCAGGACCCGTCGGTGAAGATGAGCAAGTCGGCGTCCTCGCCCAAGGGGATCGTCGACCTCCTCGACGACCCCAAGGTCACCGCGAAGAAGATCAAGAGCGCGGTCACCGACACCGACACCGTGATCCGCTTCGACCGCGAGGCGAAGCCGGGCGTCAGCAACCTCCTGACGATCCTCTCCACGCTCACCGGTACGGACGTCCCGGAGCTGGAGCGGTCCTACGAGGGCAAGGGGTACGGAGCGCTCAAGACCGACCTCGCGGCGGCGATGGTCGAGTTCGTCACGCCGTTCCGGGACCGTACGCAGGAGTATCTCGACGACCCCGAGACGCTCGACTCCATCCTGGCCAAGGGCGCCGAGAAGGCCCGCGCGGTCGCGGCCGAGACCCTGGCCACCACGTACGACCGGCTCGGGCTGCTGCCGGCCAAGCACTGACGGACGGGCCGCGGACCCGCCCGTAACGGGACCGGGGCGCGCCTCGCGAGGGGCGCGCACCCGTCACACTGCAGCGGTGCGACGGGCCCGGAACAGAGCGCGAACAGAGCGTGGCGCACCACCGCTGCACCGCCGTGCGGCCCGCACGGTTGCGCGGCGGCACGGAAGCATCAGGAGGGAGAACGCAATGGGGACCGTCACGCTGGGCGTTTCGATCGCCGTACCGGAGCCTTACGGCAGTTTCCTCCAGCGGAGGCGCGCGGGCTTCGGCGATCCGGCCGCACACGGCATCCCCACGCATATCACCCTGCTCCCGCCGACGGAGGTGGACACCGAGGCGCTGCCCGGCGTCGAGCGGCATCTCGCCGAGGTCGCGGCGTCCTTCCGGCCCTTCCCGCTCCAACTGGCGGGCACCGGCACCTTCCGGCCGCTGTCACCGGTGGTCTTCGTACGGGTCGCCGAGGGCGAGGCGGGCTGCGTGGCGCTCCAGGCCCGCATCCGCGCCGCCTCCGGGCCGTGCGCCCGGGAGCTCCAGTTCCCGTACCACCCGCATGTGACCGTGGCGCACGCCATCGCGGAAGAGGCGATGGACCGCGCCCACGCGGAGCTGGCGGACTTCTCCGCGACCTGGACGATCGACTCCTTCGCGCTCTACGAACAGGGCGCGGACGCGGTGTGGCGGCTGGAGCGGGAGTACCCCTTCGGCCCGCAGTCGGCCGCCGTACCGCGCCAGGCCGACCTCTCCCGGCCGCCGGCTGCTTCCTGTTAGCCGGGAGCCGTTCCTGTTGGCGGGGACCCGTTCCTATTGGCGGGGCCGCGCCGTATGGCGGGATCGCGTCGGCGCATCCCTGCCTGCCGGCCGGCCGTCGGAGGTCCCGGGCGGAAACCGGCTTTCCCGGCATCCGGACGCTAGTGTTCCGCATCACCCGGGGCACCCGCCGTACGGGTACGGGCCCCGTCGGCGGTGAGCGGGGCCGAGAGGGGAGCGCCATGGACTGGCTGAGCGGACTGCCGGTGATCGGGCCGGCCGTGACCTGGCTGATGACCACGCACCTCTGGCGCGCGTACGAGCGCATGCTGCGGGTGCACTGGACCAGACTGGCCGCCGCGATCACCTTCACCAGCTTCATCGCGGTCTTCCCGCTGCTCACCGTCGCCGCCGCGATCGGCGCCTCGGTGCTCAGCGACCGGCAGCTGCACGACCTGGAGAACAGGCTCGCCGACCAGATCCCCGGCATCGCCGAGCAACTCGACCTCGCGGGCCTCATCGAGAACGCCGGCACCGTCGGCCTGATCGCCGGTGCCGTGCTGCTGTTCATCGGCATCGGCTGGGTCGAGTCGCTCCGTGACTGCCTGCGCGCGGTGTGGGAGAAGGACGACGACGGCACCAACTTCTTCGTCGGCAAGCTCCGGGACGGCGGGCTGCTGCTCGGCCTGGGCGGCGTGGCGGTGCTCTCGCTCGCCTGCTCGGCCTTCGCGTCGGCGGCCGTCGGCAACGCCGTCCGGGCCCTGGGCCTGGCACCGGGCGGCCTCGGCAGCATTCTGCTCACGGTGGCCGGATTCTGTATCGCGGTCCTCGCGGACTTCCTGCTGCTCCTCTACATCCTGACCAAGCTGCCCGGCGTCCGCCCGCCCCGGCGCGCCGTCGTCCTCGCGGGCCTCTTCGGCGCGGTCGGCTTCGAACTGCTGAAACTGCTGCTCAGCGGCTATCTCAAGGGCGTCGCCGCCAGGAGTATGTACGGCGCCTTCGGCACCCCGGTCGCGCTGCTGCTGTGGATCAACTTCACCGCGAAGCTGCTGGTGTTCTGCGCGGCGTGGACGGCCACGCGGGGACGGGACGATGTGGTGCCGGGGGAGATGGGGGAAGCGGGGGAGGGGGGGCCGGCGGAGGATTCGGGGGCGGCGGGGGAAGCGGGGCCGGCGGCCGGACCGTCCCGCCCGGGTGCGTGAGAACCGTCCCCGCTTCCGTCCGCCGTCGGCCCCGCCCCCGTCCGGCTACTTCCGGGTGCGGCGGCCGCGTACCAGGTCCGGCAGCGGCCAGCGGCGGTGCACGCCGAGCGCCACGGCGCCCAGCACCACCAGCGCGCCGCCGGTGATCCCCAGCGCGGTCCAGGCGCCGCCGCCCGAGCCGTCACCGGCTTCCAGCGCCGCCTGACTGTTCTTGTGGCCGTTCTTCGCGTCGCCGCCGGCCGCGTCCTCCTCGCTCCGGGGTCCGACGAGCCGGCCGACCGGTTCGACCTTGTCGGCCGCCGCGAAGCCCCAGTCGAGGAGTTTGGCGGCCTCCCGGTACGCCTCGTTGTGCTCCTTCTTCTCCGGGTTCATGACCGTGACGAGGAGTTTGCGGTCACCGCGCTGGGCGACCCCGGTGAAGGTCGATCCCGCGTTGGTGGTGGAGCCGTTCTTGACGCCCGCGATGCCCGGGTACGGCTTGATGTCCCGGTCGCCGACCAGCAGCCGGTTGGTGTTCTGGATGCCGAACGTCTTCCGCTTGCCGTCCTTGGCCTCCTCCCCGGGGAACTGCGCGGTCGCCGTCGAGCAGTACTCGCGGAAGTCGGCGTTCTGGAGCCCGGCGCGGGCGAACAGGCTCAGGTCGTACGCGCTGGAGACCTGACCGGGCGCGTCGTAGCCGTCCGGGGTGACGACATGGGTGTCGGTGGCGTTCAGCTCCTTGGCGCGCTGCTGCATCTGGGTAACGGTCGCGTCGACGCCCCCGTTCATCGCCGCGAGGGTGTGCACCGCGTCGTTGCCGGAGCGCAGGAAGACGCCGAGCCACAGATCGTGGACCGTGTAGGTCAGGTTCTCCTTTATCCCGACGAGGCTGCTGCCGTCCCCCATGTCCGCCAGGTCGGCGGGCTTGACCTTGTACTTCTGGTCCTTGGGGAACTTCGGCATCACCGTGTCGGCGAAGAGCATCTTGAGCGTGCTGGCCGGTGCGAGCTGCCAGTGTGGGTTCTTCGACGCGAGCACCTTGCCCGACTCGGCGTCGGAGATGATCCACGAACGGCCCGTGAGCTCCGCCGGGCCGGGCAGCTCCGGCGCCCCGGCCTTCGGCTGCACCTGGACGCCGGCCACGCCCATCCGGTCCCCGCCGGTCTGCGACATCTTGGCGGGCGGCACGGGGGCCTTGGGCGGGTTCTTGCCGTCCGCCGGAGCGGCGTACGCGGGGCCGGCCAGCAGCAGCGGGGGCGCGAGCAGCGCGGCGGCGGCGACCGCGGTGGCGGTCCGCACCGACCTGCCCGTACGCACCGGCCTGCTGGCACGCGCCGCCTTGCCGGTACGCGCGGACCCGCCGGTACGTGCCGGTCTCCCGGCGTCGCCGGGCGTGGCCGAGGCGGACGCCGCCCCGGCGGGGAGCCCGGCTCCGGAAGGGAGCGCGGCCGTGGCGGCGGTGGAAGCGGATGAGGCCGTGGAAGCGGAGAAGGTCGTCGGCACGTCGGTGAACGTACCCCTCTCCGGGCGGCATCCAGACACCACCCCACGGAAGAGTGCCCCTGCCGCCCGCCGGATGGAGCCGCTGCCCATACTGGAACTCATGAAGCTCTCTCGCCCCGTGTCCTGGTTCCTGCTCGCCTTCGGGGTCTGGAGCTGGTTCATCTGGATCACTTTCGTCAAAAACCTCTGTAAGGACGGCAGCGGTCTCGCCTTCGACGACGCCGGTGCCCCGACCGCCTACTTCTGGGTTCATCTGCTGCTCGCGGTGACGTCCTTTCTCTTGGGGACGGCGATCGGCGTGATCGGGTTGCGCGGCGTACGCGCACTGCGCCGCGGCCCGGCGAACGACACACCCGACGCGACCGCCCCCGTCACCCCCTCCTCTCCCTCCTCTTCTTCCTCTTCGTCTTCCGCCTCCTGAGGCACTGCCCCGGGGAACCACCTCCGATTCCCCCTCGCCGGGCGGGGATCGGCCCCGCGCACCGCTCGCCCGGCGTGCACCGGGCGAGCCCCCGGCCCGACGGCGGGAGCCTGCCCGGCCGGGCCGCCCGGAGCTGGGCCGGGTGCTGTATCTCACACCGGTATCGCGCGCCGGTGCCTCGTACCGGCGCGGGCGGGGCAGGGGGAGCTGCCGCGGGTCGACGTGGGCGCACCGGCCCGCGCGTACGCCTGGAGCTCGCCCGTACGCGCGGGGGCGCTCGCGGCCGCCAAGATCGCTCAACTCGCCCCGCGGAACACAGAGTTGGCCATTCGGTGAGCGCATAACTGCCGGGCGGCACGGGCACTTGGTAACTGACTGTCTTCCCGGTGCGGCCGTATTTTGCCCAAATCAAATAGTTCGCGGCTATTGGGCGTACCGCTCCGGCTCCCGATTCCTGGTTTTCCCTCCCCTTTACGTTGTCTTTATAGCGCCGCTTCGCAGGGCTGCCCGTGGGGAACCAGCAGGGCACGAGCGAAGGGGGAGAGCGCTCATGGGAGAGCAGTTCAAAGTCGATCTGGACGAGCTGGACGGCGTCGTACGCCGGCTCAGGCGCCTGCAGGGTGACATGGACGATCCGAGCCAGAAGGTCACCTACAACACGACGATTCCGCAGTCGGCCTTCGGCGCCGGATTCCTGGAGGCGGGCAGCCTCGCCTCCGCCCATGACGGTATGCAGCGGTACATGTCGGAGGTCATCAAGGCGCTCCAGGACCTGATCCGCACATTCGGCGAGAAGACGGAAGCCAGCCGGGGCGCGTACGAGGACCAGGAGCAGAACACCAGGATCTCGATGAACGGGAACGGCTGAACGCGGCCGCGAGGCCGACGGCGGCACGACACGAAGGGCGAAGACGAAGGGGGGCCGGCGTGGTTGACGCCAGGCAGGAGTACGAGAGCGCCAAGGCGATGGATCGGCAGCGGAAGGCGGGTGAGCGGGATGAACAGCTCAAGTCGTTCAAGGGATACGCCCCCGTTCCCAAGTCGCCTTCCGACTTCCACCACCATGGGATCAATGCGTTACGCAAGATGATCGAGAATGCCAGTCCCGAGGCGATAGAGACCTCCGGAAATCACTGGCGCGCCGCCGCCGACCGGCTCGCGGGCGAGGACGGCCGGGGCGGAATCCGCAAGTCCTTCATGGACGCCGTCGACCATGCCACGGCGCATTGGGAGGGCTCGGCGGCCGAGGCGTTCCGCAAGGAAGCGGGCACGGTACTCGGGAAGATCGACCGGACATACGGCCATGCCCGGGTTGTCGAAGGTTCCCTGATCGGTACCCGGGAAGCCGGGCCGGAGGCCGGGGTCGCGCACAGCCTCCGCGAGGCGAAGAAGGCCATGTCGAACATCAAGGACCCGGGTATAGGGGCCCGGGTGATGGACGAGAGCGGGGATGACAGCCAGTTCACACGGGATATGGCGAACCCGAAGATGGACGCGCGTATGGCGCTGGAGCTCAATAGGGACAGCCTGTCCCTCACTAAGGAACGCCAGGTCGAGGCGGTCATCGTGATGGATGAGCTGGCGGCCAATTACACGCTCCACGGGGATCGCCTCAACCATGGAACCGGTAACGGTACGAGCGGCAACGACTGGCCGGTGCCGCCCGCGTCCACCCCTCCGCCGCCTCCCGTGAACATGCCCGTGACGGGCGGTACGCGCCCACGCCCGGCGGCGGTGTCGCCGAAGAAGCCCAAGAACGTGGGCGGCCATGCGGTACGGGAAGGCTTCAGCGGTCCCGATAGCCAGCGGGCCGATGTGCCCGTACACACCGGACTCGACAGCTTGCCGGGTGGCACCTCCGTGCAGCCGCCGGGCGGCGGGGGCGCGACCACCGGCGGCGGCACACCGCCGAGCGGCGGCCACAGCGGGACCGGCGGTACGGGCGGCTTCCCCAGCGGTGCGATCCCGCCAGGCGTCGTCGGCGTGCCGGGCGGCGCCATGGGCTCCGGTCGGGCCGGTGGGGCGCGAGGTGGCGCAGTCGGGACGGTGGGCGCGATACGCCCCGGCGGCGGTGCCCAGTCGGGTGTACCCCGTGGTGCGGCAGGCAAGCCGGGTGGTCCGACGGGCGGCGCCAAGCAGGGCGGCGCCGGTCTGCACCGCAGCCGTGGCGGTTCGCAGGCAGGGACGGGCGGTGGCGCGAGGGGCGCACAGGGGGCCTCAGGAACGGTCGGTTCTCAGGGTGTGGGCGGGGGCCGAAAGGGGGAGAAGGGGCGTGGAGGAAAACAGCGTCCCGATTACCTCGTTGAGGAAGAGGAGACGTGGACTCCGCAGCGCAATGTGGCACCCCGCGTCATCGAGTAAATCGAGCAAGCAGGCGACACCGTCGCCCGGCGGGCAGTGAGGCGCGGGTCCCGCACCACTGTGTGCGGGGCCCGCGCCTCGGACTGAGCATCGCCGCCGGACATCCAGTACGGCGAGTAGGAGCGCAGCATGAGGGCCACCCGAACCGTGCACGCAACCGTCGGTGCGACGCTGACCGGAGTGTTGCTGCTGACCGCGGGTGGTACCGCCGCCGCAGATCAAGTGCGCAAGGATCTATGGCCGTTGGAGGCGTTCGAAGCCCAGGCGCTGTGGCAGAAGGCCACCGGTAAGGGGGTGACGGTGGCGGTGCTCGACAGCGGTTTCCGTACCACTCATCAAGACCTCACGGGGCAGTTTTTGCCCGGTGCGGACTTCACGAACACCTCGCAGGGTGATGGCTCCAAGGACCTCGCACCGGGCCAGGACCTCCGCGATCACGGTACGGCGATGGCCGGGATCATCGCGGGTCACGGTCATGGGCCGGGCGGCTCCGAGGGGGTCAAAGGGCTGGCGCCCGGTGCCAAGATCCTGCCCATCCCGCAGTACAAGAACGGCGCCGCGGCCACGCGGTACGCGGTGGACCACGGCGCGGATGTCATCAACATGTCGTACGGGGAAACCTTCGTGGCCGACACCTGTGAATCCATCCACTACGCCATCGAAAAAGGTGTCGTGGTCGTGGCAGCGGTGGGCAACGACGGCTGGTCGCAGAGGAGTTACCCGGTGGGCTGCCCCGGCGCGATCGGCGTCGGCTCGGTCGATCAGTACGGCAAGGCGTCCGACGACAACAACTTCAACTCCGATTTGGACCTCCTGGCCCCCGGCGTGAAGATCCCCGTAGCGATGGGCGGCAGCGATACGGCCTACCGCACCGAGGACGGGAGCTCGGCCGCCACCGCCTACGTCTCGGGTGCCGTCGCCCTTCTCAAGGAGAAGTTCCCCCACCTCACCCCGGGCCAGATCGCCAACCGCCTGGTCAAGACCGCCGGTCTGGCCGGTCCCCAGAAGGCCAAGCACCTCAAACTGCCGGACGTCCACTACGGCTACGGCTTCATCCAGCCCGGCCCCGCGCTGACCCGCGACATCCCCGCGGGACCCGCGCAAGGACCGCTGCCGATGCCGCAGGGCAAGGCGCCGCAGACGGCCGTCGTCCCCGGCGCCGACAAGGGCCCGGACCCCGACCCGCCGATGGGCGGCAAGGAGAAGCTGATGCTCTTCGGCGGCGGCGTCGTCGGCCTGCTGGCCATCGGCGCCATTGTGACCGGCGCCGTCACCAGCGCCCGGCGCCGCAAGAGCGGCGGCAGCGGGGCGTGGAGCTGAGCCCGGGACGGACGCGGATGGTGAAGCGAGCCACTCGCCCCCACCGCGCCGGCCAGGCCACCAACCCCGCCGCACGCCTCTTCGGCTCACCCGCTCACCCGCGGTAAAAAATCGGGCGACGGTTTCCGCTGCCGCTGTTAGGTTCCCTGACCATGGAACCAGTGGGTGAGAAAGCGGTTCGCGCATCGTTCGTCAACTGCTCGAAGGGCGAGGCGAGCAGGATCAACCTGCCCGTGGGAATGGCCGAACTCCCCTGGGAGCACCTGGACTTCATGGGATGGCGCGACCCGGGAGCGCCGGACCGCAGCTATCTCGTCGTGCCGCGCGACGGCGGTCTGATCGGTGTCACGCTGCGCGTGCCGAGCGGTGTGCGGCGGAGTTTCGTCAAGACCACGGTGTGCTCGGTCTGTGTGACCGGACATCCGGGCTCCGGCGTCAGCCTGCTCGCCGCGCGCCGCGCCGGTCCCTCGGGGCGCCAGGGCAACACCGTCGGGACGTACCTCTGCGCCGATCTCGCCTGCTCCCTCTACGTCCGCGGCCGGAAGAAGTCCCAGCTCGCCGGGCAGTACGAGGAGACGCTGCCGCCGGAGGAGCGGGTCGCCCGGATGATGCGCAACCTGGACGGCTTCCTGGACAAGGTGCTGGAGGGGGACAAGTAAGCCCGCCGACGGAGATCGACCGCCGGCCGGTCTCCGCGCCGCGGACGGCGGTTCTGCCGGGGGATTTGCCTATCCGCGCGGGAGGAATCCGAATCCGCGTATTCCGCCGAAAGGAACTCAGGCCCGCCGTCCGGGTGTTCACGCGGTTCGACATCGCGGCCCCGCTGAACCGTCGCGGCTACTTGCCCACGCCGTTCCGCACTTTCGGAATGATGAACTCTTCCACCAACTCCACGGCGTCGCGAACCAGCGGCCGGACGACCCTGAACCGGGAGAGCCGTACGGCACGCGCGACCATCGGCGCGGACTTCCGCACGAAGGCCCGGGTGCGCTCGGTGTGTTCACTGCGGTCGAAGACCCAGTAGAGGACCACCCCCATGAGGTGGAGCCACAGCACGTCGGGGAGGAGGCCGGCCAACTCCGCGTCGAGTTTCGGGCCGACCTGTGAACCTTCGAGCACGTCCCGGAAGATCTGGACCGCCGCCGCCCTGGCCGGGTGCGATGCGTCGGAGAAGGGGCTCAGGGGGCTCTCCGGATCGGCTGCCGTGCTGAAGAACTGGGCCGCGAACTCGTGGTACGGCTCCGCGCAGTCCACCCAGGCCAGCAGGGCGACTTCCACGCGCTCCCCGAAGTCCGCGATCCCTTGGAGGCGCGCACGGGTCACCGCGGCGTGCTCGCGCACCATCCGGTCGTAGAAGCCGGTGATCAGAGCGGCTTTCGAGTCGAAGTAGTAGTAGGCGTTGCCCACCGAGACACCGGCCTCTTTGGCGATGGCCCGCATGGTCGTCTTCTCGTAACCGCGCTCCTGGAAGAGCCGCATGGCCGTTTCGAGAATCAGGGCACGGGTCTGCTCACTCTTGGTACGCGCCCGGCCCGTACCACCCGCGCTGTCCGCCGCATCCGCGCCGTCCGTACTGCCCGCGCCATTCGCCGTACCGGCAGGATCCGCCGCCCCCGCCGTCTCTCCACTACCCCTCGTTGCGTCGTCCACAGCCGTGAGCCTAATCGGGGCCCGGCCGGGCGCACGGGCCGGGAAACCAGGGAAAGGGACGGGCGCCCCCCTCGGCCACGCCTGCCGTCTTTCCGCTGCCCCTCGTTGCGTCGTCCACCGCCGTGCCCAGCGAGAAGCCGATCAGCGTGAAGGTCTCCAGCCCGCCCCGGACCGCCTCGGCGACCAGCGCGTCGGCCAGACCGTCCAGCGTCAGCGGGTCCGCGGCGCGCGGGGTCCGGCCCGAGCCCGGGTAGTCGGGTGCCACCACGCGGTGGCCGGAGGCCGCGAGAGCGGGGATGAGCTCGGCGTAGTTGCCCTCGATGCTGCCGGTCGCGCCGTGCGCCAGCAGGATGCCGGGGCCGGTGGCCGGGCCGGTGACGGTGGTGGAAAGGGGCGGCAGGGAAGCCGCGGGAATCTGTGCCATGGGGGAGAGGTTGCACCTTCACATCGGCGTGAAGGTCAAGTCGGGCGGGATGGCGGCGGAGGGGAGTGCCGGTGAAGGGACGTCCGGTGGAGGGGAGTGCCGGTGAGCGGCGGCACGGGTGAGCGGATGCGGATCGGCGAGCTGTCCCGGTGCACCGGCGTCAGCGCTCGCGCGTTGCGTTACTACGAGGAACGGGGACTCCTCCACGTCCGGCGCGACGCCAACGGCTACCGGCGCTACGACGCCGAGTCTGCCGAGACCGTCGCCCGTATCCGCGACCTTCTCGCCACCGGGCTCGGCACCGACGACATCCGTGCCCTGCTGCCCTGCGCCCAGGGCGGCCCCGGGCTGGTCCCGTGCGCGCTCTCCCGCGGGTTCATGGCGCGGCAGCTGGCCCAACTGGACGCGGAGATAGCGGAGTTGACACGGCGGCGGGCCGCGCTGGAGGCGTACGCGCAGACCATGCGGGACCGCCGCCCCCAGGACGAGGCCCTGGCGGCGAGCTCCCCGCGGTCCGCCTGATCTCCGTCCGCCCGGCCGCCTTCCACCCGCCCCGCCGGGCCAAGCCGAAGGGCCCCGCCCCCGTGACGCACAGCATGCGCGACACGGAAGCGGGGCCCTCGGAGCCTGGTGTCCGACCGGGTCAGAAGCGGCGCGTGATCAGCGCTCGCTTGACCTCCTGGATCGCCTTGGTGACCTCGATACCGCGCGGGCAGGCGTCCGTGCAGTTGAAGGTCGTACGGCAGCGCCAGACGCCGTCCTTGTCGTTGAGGATTTCGAGCCGCTGCTCGCCGCCCTCGTCACGGCTGTCGAAGATGAAGCGGTGCGCGTTGACGATCGCGGCCGGGCCGAAGTACTGGCCGTCGTTCCAGAACACCGGGCAGGACGACGTGCACGCGGCGCACAGGATGCACTTGGTGGTGTCGTCGAACCGCTCGCGGTCCTCGGCGCTCTGCCGGCGCTCGCGGGTCGGCTCGTTGCCCTTGGTGATCAGGAACGGCATCACATCGCGGTAAGCCTGGAAGAACGGATCCATGTCCACGACCAGGTCCTTGAGGACCGTCAGACCCTTGATGGCCTCGACCGTGATCGGCTTCTGCGGGTTGATGTCCTTGATCAGCGTCTTGCACGCCAGACGGTTCTTGCCGTTGATGCGCATGGCGTCGGAGCCGCAGATGCCGTGGGCGCAGGACCGCCGGAAGGTCAGCGTGCCGTCCTGGTCCCACTTGATCTTGTGGAGGGCGTCCAGGACGCGCTCCTTCGGGTCGATCTCCAGCTCGAAGTCCTGCCAGCTGGCGTCCTCCGAGACCTCCGGGTTGAACCGGCGGATCCGGAAGGTGACCTTGATCAGGTGCGCGGCGCCGTTCTCGGCGGCGTCGAGCGCCGCGGAGTGCTTGTCAAGCGTCGGGGTGCTCATCAGTACTTACGCTCCATCGGCTGGTAGCGGGTCTGCACGACCGGCTTGTAGTCGAGGCGGATCGACTCGGAGCCGTCTGCGCCCACCTCGCGGTACGCCATGGTGTGCCGCATGAAGTTGACGTCGTCGCGGTTGGGGTAGTCCTCGCGGTAGTGACCACCGCGGGACTCCTTGCGGGCGAGCGCGGACACGGCCATGACCTCGGCCAGGTCGAGCAGGTTGCCCAGCTCGATGGCCTCCAGCAGGTCGGTGTTGAACCGCTTGCCCTTGTCCTGGATGGACACGTTCCGGTAGCGCTCGCGCAGCTCGGCGATCTTCTCGACGGCCGTCTTGATGGTCTGCTCGGTGCGGAACACCATGACGTTGGCGTCCATGCACTCCTGGAGCTCGGTGCGCAGCGTCGCGACCCGCTCGGTGCCGGTGGACGTACGCAGCCGCTCGACCTGGTCGACGACCAGGCGCGCCGGGTCCTCGGGCAGCTCGACGTACTCGGCGTCCGCGGAGTACTCGGCGGCGGCGATACCGGCCCGGCGCCCGAAGACGTTGATGTCCAGCAGCGAGTTGGTGCCCAGCCGGTTGGCGCCGTGCACGGAGACACAGGCGACCTCGCCGGCGGCGTACAGGCCCGGCACGACGGTGGTGTTGTCGGCCAGCACCTCACCCTCGACGTTGGTCGGGATGCCGCCCATGGCGTAGTGCGCGGTCGGCTGGATCGGGATCGGGTCCGTGTAGGGCTCGATACCGAGGTAGGTGCGCGCGAACTCGGTGATGTCCGGAAGCTTGGCGTCCAGCTGCTCCGGCGGCAGGTGGGTCAGGTCCAGGTAGACGTGGTCGCCGTCCGGGCCGCAGCCGCGGCCTTCGCGGATCTCCGTGTAGATGGAGCGGGAGACGACGTCACGCGAGGCCAGGTCCTTCATGACGGGCGCGTACTTCTCCATGAAGCGCTCGCCGTCCTTGTTGCGAAGGATGCCGCCCTCGCCGCGCGCGCCCTCGGTCAGGAGGATGCCCATCCGCCAGATGCCGGTCGGGTGGAACTGGAAGAACTCCATGTCCTCCAGCGGCAGACCCCGGCGGTACGCGGCCGCCTGGCCGTCACCGGTCAGGGTGTGCGCGTTGGAGGTCACCTTGAAGAACTTGCCGGTGCCGCCGGAGGCGAAGATGATCGCCTTCGCCTGGAAGACGTGGATCTCGCCGGTCGCCAGCTCGTACGCGACGACGCCGGCCGACTTCTTGACCCCGTCGACGTCCTGCATCAGCAGGTCCAGGACGTAGAACTCGTTGAAGAACTCCACACCCTCCTTGACGCAGTTCTGGTACAGCGTCTGGAGGATCATGTGGCCGGTGCGGTCCGAGGCGTAGCAGGACCGGCGGACCGGGGCCTCACCGTGGTTGCGCGAGTGGCCGCCGAAGCGGCGCTGGTCGATGGTGCCGTCCGGCGTGCGGTTGAACGGCAGGCCCATCTTCTCCAGGTCCAGGACCGAGTCGATGGCCTCCTTCGCGAGGATCTCGGCGGCGTCCTGGTCGACCAGGTAGTCGCCGCCCTTGATCGTGTCGAAGGTGTGCCACTCCCAGTTGTCCTCCTCGACGTTCGCGAGGGCGGCGGCCATACCGCCCTGCGCCGCGCCGGTGTGGGAGCGGGTCGGGTAGAGCTTCGTCAGGACCGCGGTGCGGCTGCGCTTCGTCGACTCGATGGCCGCGCGCATGCCCGCGCCGCCGGCGCCGACGATGACGGTGTCGTACTTATGGATCTTCATGGGTGGATACCTCAGCCCCGGGGCCTTATTGGATGTTCGGGTCGAAGGTGAAGATCACCAGCGTGCCCAGAAGGACGGTGAACACCGTGGCGGTGTACAGCAGCATCTTCAGCCAGAAGCGGGTGTTGTCCCGCTGCGCGTAGTCGTTGATGACGGTGCGCAGACCGTTGGCGCCGTGCAGCATGGCGAGCCACAGCATGCACAGGTCCCAGACCTGCCAGAACGGCGAGGCCCAGCGGCCGGCCACGAACGCGAAGCCGATCTTGGAGACGCCGCCGTCCAGCACCAGCTGGATCAGCAGGTGGCCCAGGACCAGGACGACCAGCACGATGCCGGACAGCCGCATGAACAGCCAGCCGTACATCTCGAAGTTGGTACGCGTCGACTTCGGCGTCTTCGTGGTGCGCTTGCGCGGCGGCTCGATCACCGGGGCGGGGTGGTCGACATCGTAGAGGGGGACGTTGTCCATCTCGGTGGCACCTGCGGGGGAGTGGGTTTCAGCAGACATCTCGCGTCATCAGCTCCCGAACAGCGTGCGCAGGGTGTGCTGCAACACGGGGTAGAAAGCACCGGCCATCAGCACGACCCAGATACCGACCACGGTCCAGAGCAGCTGCTTTTGGTACTTGGGGCCCTTCGACCAGAAGTCCACGGCGATGACGCGGAGGCCATTGAGCGCGTGGAAGAGGATGGCGGCCACCAGGCCGTACTCCATCACGTTGACGAGGGGCGTCTTGTATGTCGCCACGACGTTGTCGTAAGCCTCGGGCGAGACTCGGACAAGAGCGGTGTCGAGGACGTGTACGAACAGGAAGAAGAAAATGAGGACGCCAGTGACTCGATGAGCCACCCAGGACCACATGCCTTCCCGGCCGCGGTACAGCGTTCCAGCCGGCACGGAAAAACCCTCCGGGAGCGGGGATTGGAGCCAGCCGGCTTCACTGTCGGTTTGGCCCGGCCGGGTACGGTCCACCGGCCCTGGACATCGTAGCGACGTGTTGTCGGTTCCTCCCGCCGGGGTCCGCAGGTGTGATCAAACAGGCACCAACGGGCTATCACACGCGTACGAAGTGGGTCTTTACCGGCGGGAGGCCGCGAGCCGGGCCAGTCGTCCGCGGGTGAGTCTGCGCAGCTCATCCGCGGTGCGGGCGCGTTCCTCGTCCGGTTCGTTGCCGAGCCGGGTGCGGATGGCGGTCAGTACCGCGTCCAGCAGCTCGTCCTCGGGGAAGCCGTCCAGGCAGATCACGAAGACATGACGGAAGCGCCGCTCGTACTCGGCGTGCGCGGCGCGTAGCGCGATATGCGCGGCGAGTGTGCCCCGGCCGCGCGCGCCGACCAGCGGGTGCGGTGAGACGGATTCCTCGGCGAACGCCTCGTCCAGATCGGCCGGTGCCATGTCGTAACAGGCTTCGTCGGAGGCGGCGAGCAGGGACTCCAGGTCGGGGTACGGGCGGTACGCGGCGATCCGGGCGGCCCAGCGGCGGCTGCCGCAGCAGGTCAGCAGCGCGGCCCGGGCGTCATCCGGCGCGGCGGTGTTGAAACGGTCCAGTCCGGCGCCGGCCGACGGGCTCGGCGGCAGCGTGACGCGGGACCGCGGCGGTATGCCGTAGCGGGGCGCGAGCGGAGGATGCAGCATCGTCGGCCGGGCGGCCGGGGTGTCACCGGACAGCGTGGGCTCCTCGGACGGGACGGATGCGGGGCGGGCGCGGGGAGTGAGGGGAGGGGGGCCTGGAGTGGATCGGGAGTGGATCGGGAGTGGGCCTGGAGCGACTACGGGGTGGCTTGTAGTGGTCTGGTCTGCTCTGGAGTCGTTTGGCGTGGTGTAGGGGGATGCGAGTGATCTGAACGGGTCTGTTCGGCGGGTGCGGGGCGGGTGGCTGACGGAAGCTGGACGGGAGCGGACGGTGCCGGGCGCCTGCGGAAGCGGCGGGGAGTGGTGCGGCCGCCGCCGGAGCGGGAGCTGTGCGCGGCATCCGGCCGGAATTCCGGCCGAAATCCCGCGATGCGGGAGCCCTGGGAAGGGAGTGACGGATCGAGACGCCAAAGTAACGACGGTTGTCGGCCATTGTCTGAGGGATGCGCGAATTTCACCCGGATGAGAGAGCTGCCGCGTCCCCGGTGGACGGCCGGTCCGGGTATCCGGCAGTGTCCACGCCCCGAACAGTGAGGATTGCACGATGTCGAAACCGATGCGGCGGACGGGTTCCGCACGGGCACCACGGCCGTCCGGGCCCGCGCGCCCGTCGCGGCGCGCCCCCGCGGCCTGGGCCGCGCTGGCGGTCCCCGCGCTCGCCTCGGCGCTGGCGCTGACCGGCTGCTCCGGCGCCGCGGACACCGAGCCGCCCGGCAGCACCGGCGCCGCGGCGAGCCCGTCCGCCGCCCCGACGCCCACCTGGGCGGCGGTGACCGGCGCGCCGCGCACCATCCCGGCCGTCCGTGAGTTCCGGGCGGCCGACGGGCGCGGCTGGCGGCCCACCAAGGGGGCCCGGGTGGTGGTGCCGGCCGGTGAACGGAGCGGCGTCGCCGACGAGGCCCGGCTGCTCGCCGCCGATCTGGGCGGGCTCCCGGTGGTCTGGGGCGACCAGACCGTACGGCCCGGGGACGTCGAGGTGAAGCTCACCGGCAAGGAGGGCGCGCCGGTCCGCGACACCGCCGACGAGGCGTACACCCTCACCGCCCGCGACACCCGCCTCACCCTCGCGGCCCCCACCGACGCCGGCATCTTCAACGCCACCCGCACCGTCAAGCAGGCCGTCCGCACCGGGGGCGGGCTGCCCGAGGGCACCATCGAGGACCGGCCGGACCGTCCGCAGCGCGGTCTGCTGCTGGACAACGCCCGCAAGCCGTTCAGCGCGGAGTGGATCGAGGCCCGCATCCGGGAGATCGCCGACCTCAAGCTCAACCAGTTCCAGCTGCACTTCTCCGACGACCAGGGCTTCCGTATCGAGAGCTCCTCGCACCCCGAGATCGTCTCCGCGGACCACCTCACCAAGGACCAGGTCCGCCATCTGGTGCAGCTCGCCACGAGCCTGCACGTCACCGTCATCCCGGAACTCGACTCACCCGGCCACCTGGGCGCCGTACTCGCCAAGCACCCCGACCTCCAGCTGCGCAACGCCCAGGGGAAGGCGGTGCACGGCGCGATCGACATCGCGAACCCCAAGTCCGCGGCGCTCGTCGACGACCTGCTGCGCGAGTACGCCGAGCTGTTCACCGTCCCCAAGGGCGCCGACGGGTACTGGCATCTGGGCGGCGACGAGTACCAGGCGCTGACCGTCAGCGACCCGGCGGCGTCGTTCCCGGGTCTGGCGAAGGCCGCCCAGCAGAAGTACGGCACGGGCGCCACCATCAAGGACCTGGCGACCGGCTGGCTCAACGACCGGCAGCAGACCGTGCGGGCGGCGGGCCGCAACCGCGTCGAGGCGTGGAACGACGGGTTCTTCCGCGGCGGGAAGGTGGCCGCCGACAAGGACCGTACGGTCGCCTACTGGACCGGCAAGGAGATCGGGGCGCGCGACCCGGCGGAGTTCCTGCGCGAGGGCCGCACCGTCATGAACCTCAACGACGAGTACCTCTACTACGTGCTCGGCCAGCCGAACAACTTCATCTATCCGACCGGCGAGCGCATCTACCGGGAGTGGACCCCGCGGGTACTGCGCGGCACCGAACCGGTCTCCGTCGGCACGGACCAGACCGGACCCGACCGGGTACCGGGCGCCCGGTTCGCGATCTGGAACGATCTGGCCAAGGCACAGACACCGGACCAGATCGCACACGGGATCCGGATGCCGCTCCGGGCGCTCGTCCAGAAACTGTGGGACCCCCGGAAACCGGCACTGTCCTGGGCGGACTTCAAGGCGTTGGGGGGACAGATCTGAGGGGCGGTGGGGGGACGGCCCCGGCCGTCCCCCCACCGGCCTAAGGGTTGTCCCGCTATTCGGTGGTGCCGCCGGATGACCGGATCGGAGGCGCGTCGCTGTACCCGTTAGATCCACGGGTTGCGCTCGTAGCTGGGCTCCTCGTCGGGGAAGTCCTCGGGGAAGACCTCGCTCACCAAGTCGCCTCTCAGGACACGCAGGAGGTAGCTCTCCACGGGCCCTTCGTACAGGTCGTATTCGTCACCTCGACCGATCACTGTGAGGACAGCCCACCGGTCCGGATCCTCATGCGGAATCAAGAAGCACAGATCTGCATTGTCCGTGCCTCCCCAACGAACAAGCTCGGACGGGCTTGACCCTCGCTCCGCCAGCAGGTCCCGGATCTCCTCACGCGTCCTCTCCATGGTTTCGCGTGCGGCCAGTGTCCGGTGGACCAAATTCACGTTTTGGTTCTCTGCCCCAGCGCGGTAGACACGCAAGAAGTTGTCAAATTTTGTCCCACCGAACACTCCCAAGAAGCGCTTGAATCGTTCGGGGAAGACCACGCCGAGACTCTTCTCCGCGTCAGCCCAGTCGTTGAGCACCGGGCCTCCCTCACCATATGCAGGAAACGACGCCAAGAGATCCAGATCGGACATGCCCACCTACTTGTTGATGATCGTCTGATTGATGTGTAGTCCGGATCCTGCCGCCTCGATGTGGATACCGGCAGGTATGAGATCGCCCGGATGTGCGTAGACGGGAGTGGCGGAGTAATCCACAGGCCCTTTGTTCTTCACAGTGTCGTAGATTTGCAGCTCTATGTCTTTCATGGCCTCGTTATTGGCCTTGTCGTACATGATCGCAATATTTGCTTCCGACCTGCCATCGCCGCCCAAGGACCGGGCCAACAGGTGGCCACGCGTGTGGTCTGCGGCTTCCCCCTCCCAGCCAGGTGGCTTCACCCGCCGCGATGCCTTGGTGCCGGCGTCGAGCATGTCGTGCGTGATCGTCGTTTCGACGCCGGTCGCCCGCCCGATGCTGTCCAGTGGCTTGCAGTATGGGGGGATTGGCTTTTGAGGTGCCCGGCCTCCCCCTCCGCCGTGTTCAGCGCTGCGCATCAGCGGCCGGCCGGTTGGGCCGACGGGACCTTCGTCGGCCGTCGCCAGGCGTGGGCCGCCCGGGTTGGGCAGCCGCATGCGGAGATCGGGGAGTGAGATGTCGAGTCGGCCCAGGCCGTCCAGCTTCATGCCGCCCAGGACATTCTTGATGCCTCCGGCGTCCGCCACCGCCTTGACGCCGCGGGCGGCTCCGCCGACGGCGCCGCCCAGGAGCATGCCGGAGACGCCGGCATCCTTGATTTCGGCGGCGTTGATGCCCCGCTGATCGCCGAGCAGATTCCTGCCGCCCTGGGCGACGACCACGTCCACCGTGATGGCCTCGATGCCGCCGATGGCGGCAGTGGCGAGGACTGTTCCGGCGATCTCGGCGACGGTGGCGGAAACGGCGAGGCCCGCTGTGCTCGCCGCGGCAACGATCGCTTCGGTGGCGCCGACCGCTGCGACCTCACTGATGCCGCCGGTGAAGATCGCCAGGGCCGTACCGGCCACCAGGACCGCGCCGGCGATCTCCAGCTCGTGCTCGATCTTCTTCTTCGCCTCGGCGATCTGGTCCGCGAACTTGTCCAGCGCCTTGGCCATGTCCTCCGCGGCGGAGGCGAGGTCGTCCAGGTACCCCTTGCCCCCGCCGTGATACTTGCGCCAGAAAGTCTCGAAGGCGTCGATCGACTTGCCTTTGTTGTTGTCGATGACGTCCTGGGCGGACTTATGCGTCGCCGAGGTGATGTCCTTTACGTCTTCTGCGAAGGTCCGCCAAGCCCGTGCGGCTTCCCGGAGCTCGTCCTCGTCCCCTTCCGGCCACCACATGCCCGTCAGATCTTGAACGATCTCCTTGATCTTGTCTCCGGCACTCAATGTGCGCCGGTCCCATGCGGCTTGAAGCCCGAGGCGTTGGAGCGATCCACTTCCTCGTGGTTATCTGCCATGTCCTTCATGGACTTGTGGATGCTCTCCAGCCCCTTCGTCAACGCATCGGCGGCACGCTCTATCTGTGCGCGATGCGGGCTGTAGACACCCTCGAACTTCTTCCCTTGCTCGTCGTTCCCCCATGACGCGCCGAGCCCGTCGAGTGAGTGCTTCAGTTTCTCCGCCGCCTTCGCCAAGGCGGCGGACTCCCTGTGGAATTTCGGTGCTTCGTTCTTCAATTGGTCTGTGTCGACGTCGAAGCCGGAATCGGTCACGGTTCCCCCCAGAACCTCTGCGTTCAGTCGCACTACGAACCTACGCTGCGCCACTGACAATGCACCCAGCCGGCTTCGCCCATCAAACCGTTTGTCGACTTCGTCGCGATTGCTTGTGTTACGGGAGGGCTGGATATAGCCAGTTGTGGCGCAAACTCGGTTCAATTAAACCGACCGGGGTGTTGGAATCCGTATGCGTTCGCTGCCGATGGGTGTGAGCGGAGAGGGGCCGGTCGCCTCGGTGAGGGCGGGCCGATCTGTCTCAGCCGGCGGCGGGGGCTGCTCGCGTACCCATCCACGTACGCAAGGCCGTTCAGACGAAGACCGTTCAGGCAAGGCCCGTTCAGACGAAGGCCGTTCAGGCGAGCGAGGGGCGGCCGGTGCCGCCACCCCCCACAGGAGAGGCCCCGGCCGCCGCTCGCGGAGGGCCGGTGACGGCCCTCTATCCGGTACAGCGCCGGACGGCGCGAAAGCGTCACACGAGGGGCGGCCGCGGGGGCCGCGGCGGAGGCGGCGCGGCCCGGGTGTGGCCGTGTCGGTGGCGTCTGTCGCGTCGTGCGGTGGCCCGGGTGAGGGTCGGGCGGGCGGTCGGGTTACGGTCAGCGGGAACAGCCGGGGCGCCGGAAGCGCGCAGGAGCGCCGTGGTTTCCGGCGGGCGGCGGCCGGGACCGACTGCCGGGCGGGATGCCGGGCGTGTTGATGGAGCGCGGCGGCCGGGCGCGGTAACCAAAGGGGCAAGGACGGGGCGGCGGAGTTTCCGCGTGCGACAGGATGGACCCGTGCGAGGGGACGACATTCAGCCGGACGACGACCGGCTGACGGTTGCCGTGCAGGCGGCCCAGGGCGGCGACGAGGCGGCGTTCCGTACCGTCTACCGCGCCGTACATTCCCGACTTCTCGGATATGTACGGACGTTGGTGGGTGATGCGGATGCCGAGGACGTCACGTCCGAAACATGGCTCCAGATCACCCGTGACCTCGCACGGTTCAGCGGCGACGCGGACCGCTTCCGCGGCTGGGCCGCGCGTATCGCCCGCAACCGCGCCCTGGACCACATACGGATGCGCGGCCGCCGCCCCGCGATCGGCGGCGACGAGAGCGAACTGGCCGACACCCCCGGCGCGGCCGACACCGCGGGCGAGGCGCTGGAGGCGCTGGGCACCGGCCGCACCCTGCGGCTGATAGCCCGGCTGCCGCAGGACCAGGCCGAGGCCGTGGTGCTGCGCGTGGTGGTCGGGCTGGACGCCAAGAGCACGGCGCAGGTGCTGGGCAAGCGGCCCGGCGCGGTGCGCACCGCCGCGCACCGGGGCCTGCGGCGGCTCGCCGAGCTGATCGCCGAGGAGCCCGCGGCGGGCGGCGCCGGCGGGGAGCCGGACGCGGCGGCGGGCGGCGGCGCGGGGTGCGCCGCGGCTGGGCCCGCGTGCGGCGGCGCGGACGGTGCCGCCCAGGGCGGGGGCACCTGCGCCGCCCGGCCCGCGCGGCCCCCGCGCGGGGGTGGCGGAACGGTGGGCGGGGTGCCCGCACAGGGCCGCGGATGCCGGGACGGCGCCGCCGAATCGTACGTACCCGGTGTGACGGAAACGGCCGCACGGACGCAGAAGGACATGTGATGGCCGACGAGCGGTACAGCTGGCTCGACAGGGACGCCGCGGAGCGGTTGCTGCGCGGTGAGCCGGTCGGCGCCCAGGACGGCGCCGGGGCCCGCGAACTGACGGAACTGCTGGCCGCCGCCGCGGCGGCCGGGGCCGGACCGGCCGAGACCACCGCGCTGCCCGGCGAGGAAGCCGCACTGGCCGCGTTCCGCCGCGCCCAGGACGGCGCCGGCGACCAGGCCCGTGGCCCGGCCGGCCAGGACCCGGCCGGGCACACCGTCCACACCCTCGACACCGTGCGCAGCCTCGGCATCGTCGAGCGCATCCGGCTCGGACGGCCCGTCCGGCGCGGCTTCGCGGCCGCGCTGCTGGTCTGCGCGGTCGGCGGCGTCGCCGTCGCGGCCGGTACCGGCGTACTGCCGACGCCCTTCCGCAGCGACGACGCCGGCCCCGGGCCCGCCGCCAGCATCTCGGCCGCGGTGACCCCCGGACCGCTCGAAACCCAGCTGCCGGGCGTGGGACCGGACGGCGTGACACCGCACCCCCCGCAGCTCACACCCGGCCGGGACGCTTCCCAGACCCCCGGCACCCCCACCCCGGGCATCAGCCCCGGCGGCTCCCCGGCCCCGGGCCGCACCACCCCGGGCGGCGGTCCCGGCAGCACCGGTGACGCGGAATTCGGCGGCGGCCGGGACACCACCGGCGCAACCGGCGGCGACAAGGAACCCGGATCCGGCCACGGCGCCCGCAAGAAGTTCGTCCCCGCGCTCTGCCACGCCTACGAATCGGACCGGCGCGGCAGCATGGACCCCGGCACGCTGCGGCTGCTGGAGCGCACGGCGGGCGGCCAGGCGAAGGTGCACGCCTTCTGCCGCCAGTACCTCGCGCACCACGGCGGCCGGCCGGGCGGCGGCAAGGGCGGTCAGGGCCAGGACGGCGACGGCAAGGGCGGCAACGGCCAAGGCGGTGACGGCAAGGGCGGCAAGGGCGACAACGGCCAAGGCGGCGACGAGGGCGACGACGAGGACCACCCCGCGCCGCCGAGCCCCGCCCCCAGCCCTGGCGCGTCCACCCCGGCGCCCGCCCCCGTCACCCCGTCGGCCCCCGCCCGGTGATCCCGAGCGCGGCCGCCCGGGGACGGGTGTGACGGGACGGGTGTGACACTTTTCGGCCCACCGGCGCAGTAGGGAGTGAAGCCGACTGGTCATCGGCTGTGCAGGAGCCGGGGTTCCCCCCGTACCCACGGCTTCTGCGCCCATGGCGCGGGCGGGGCACGTTCCCCCGGCCCTGCCCGCGCCTCTTTTCCTTGCCCGAGCCCGAGCCCGAGTTTTTCCGTTCCCGTGGATCCCAGGGGCGCCAGCCGGTGGGGCAGCGGTGCGGTCAGTGGTAGACGACCACCTTGTCGCCCGGCCGTACGGCGGCGAAGAGGGCGGCGATCTTCTGCCGGTCGCGGACGTTCACGCAGCCGTGTGAGGCACCGGTGTAGCCGCGGGCGGCGAAGTCCGACGAATAGTGCACCGCCTGGCCGCCGCTGAAGAACATCGCGTACGGCATCGCCGAGTGGTAGAGCGTCGAGACGTGCCGGCGGCTTTTGAACGTGACGCCGAAGGTGCCCTCGCGGGTCGGGGTGTACTCGGCGCCGAAGCGGACGTCCATCGTCGAGACGGCCTTGCCGTCGACCATCCAGGTGAGGGTGTCACTGCGCTTGCTGATGCAGAGCACCCGGCCCGTCAGACAGCGCCGGTCGAGGGTCCCGGCCGGTTTCGCCGCGGGCGGGTGGGGCCGGTGGTACGAGGGCTTCGCCGCGGGGACCGGCTTCGGGGCGGTCGGCCGGAGCCGCACGGTGCGGTGCGGGGCCGGGGGCCGGGCCGGGGGCGTCGGCAGGTGGTACGTCGGGGGCGGCGGCGGGGAGCCGAGGAATGGCTGCTGCTGGCCGCCGCGCCCGCCGGACGCCCCCGCACCGGTGACCGTCACCGGCCGGCAGCCCGCGGCCGCCGTGAGCAGCGCGGCCGCCGCCAGCGCCGTGGCCGCCGCCCGTCCGGCATGTCTGCGCCCCATGCGCCACCTCCAGGAATCGCCGGCCCGCCCGGCCACCGTTGATGCTTCCCAGCGCTGCGGGGCGGCGAACCTGCGGGCATGCTGAGAGCGAAGCAGGCATACCGGTCATCCCGTGGGAGGCGGACAGTCATGGCGCGCGAGTCGGGCGGCGTTCGGTACAACGAGAGCGGGCTGCCCGTCGAGCCGGTGTACGGGCCGCGGGCGCTCGCCGGCTGGGACCCCCGGGAGCGGCTGGGGGAGCCGGGGGCGTATCCGTTCACCCGCGGGGTGTACCCGTCGATGTACACCGGCCGCCCCTGGACGATGCGCCAGTACGCGGGCTTCGGCACCGCCCGCGAGTCCAACGCGCGCTACCGGCAGCTGATCGCCCACGGTACGACGGGCCTGTCGGTCGCCTTCGACCTGCCGACCCAGATGGGCCACGATTCGGACGCGCC
This sequence comes from Streptomyces celluloflavus, assembly GCA_000720995.1. Taxonomy (GTDB): domain Bacteria; phylum Actinomycetota; class Actinomycetes; order Streptomycetales; family Streptomycetaceae; genus Streptomyces; species Streptomyces celluloflavus. The sequence goes on along the minus strand of JOEL01000027.1, from coordinate 7,045 downwards.
GATCGCCAGCGGGGAGATCGGCAAGGTCGGGGTCGCCATCGACTCCGTCGAGGACATGCGGGAGCTGTTCGACGGCATTCCGCTGGACCGGGTCTCCACGTCCATGACCATCAACGCGCCCGCCGCCGTCCTGCTTCTCCTCTACCAACTCGTGGCAGAGGAAGGCGGGGTGACTGGGGATCAGCTGTCGGGGACCATCCAGAACGACGTACTGAAGGAGTACATCGCGCGCGGGACGTACATCTTCCCGCCGGCGCCCTCGCTGCGGCTGGTCGCGGACACCTTCCGGTACTGCCGGGCCGAGATCCCCAAGTGGAACACCATCTCCATCTCCGGCTACCACATGGCCGAGGCCGGTGCCTCGCCCGCGCAGGAGATCGCCTTCACGCTCAGCAACGGCATCGAGTACGTCCGTACGGCCCTCGCCGCCGGGATGGCGGTGGACGACTTCGCGCCCCGGCTCTCCTTCTTCTTCGTCTCGCGGACCACTCTCCTCGAAGAGGTCGCCAAGTTCCGGGCCGCGCGCCGGATGTGGGCCCGGCTGATGAAGGAGGACTTCGGCGCGCGCGACCCCAGATCGCTGATGCTGCGCTTCCACACCCAGACCGCCGGTGTCCAGCTCACCGCACAGCAGCCCGAGGTAAACCTCGTACGGGTCGCCGTGCAGGGGCTGGCCGCGGTGCTCGGCGGCACCCAGTCGCTGCACACCAACTCCTTCGACGAGGCGCTCGCACTGCCCACCGACACCTCGGCCCGGCTGGCGTTGCGGACCCAGCAGGTACTCGCGTACGAGACCGATGTCACCGCCACCGTCGATCCGTTCGCCGGGTCCTACGCCGTCGAGTCGATGACGGACGACCTGGAGGCGGCGGCCACCGAACTCATGGTCTACATCGATGAGTTGGGGGGTGCGGTGGCCGCCATCGAGCACGGCTTCCAGAAGGGCGAGATCGAGCGCAACGCGTACCGGATCGCCCAGGAGACGGACGCCGGTGAACGGATCGTGGTCGGCGTCAACCGCTTCCGGCTGGACGAGGAGGCCCCGTACGAGCCGCTGCGGGTCGATCCGGCGATCGAGGCACGCCAGGCCGCGCGGCTGGCCACGCTACGGGCCGGCCGCGACCGGACCGCGGTGACCGCCGCCCTGACCGCCCTCCGGCAGACCGCCGAGGGCACCGGCAACGTCCTCTACCCGATGCGGGAGGCGCTGCGGGCGCGGGCGACGGTCGGTGAGGTGTGCCAGACGCTGCGGGAGGTCTGGGGGTCCTATCTGCCGACGGAGGCGTTCTGAGGGGCGGGGTGGGTGCTCCTGCCCGGTTCGGACGGGGCCGATGGAGAGGACTGAGACGGGCGGTCGCCGCCACTCTCAGAGGGGGATGACGTTGGCGGCTTGCGGGCCTTTGGGGCCCTGCACGACCTGGTACTCGACCCGTTCGCCCTCCGTCAGCGTCCGGTACCCGGTCCCGACGATCGCCGAGTAGTGGACGAAGACATCCGGGCCGGGGATATCCGGCGCGATGAACCCGTACCCCTTCTCGGCGTTGAACCACTTCACGGTGCCGAAGTTGATCAGATCGCGCCGGCTCTCCACCGACTGCCCGGCCACCGCTCGGCCGGTCTCCGCCCACACCGGGACGGAGACCGCCACCAGGACACCGAGAGCGAGAACCGGCGCGCACAGCATGGCCGCCACACGGCCGCGTACAAGGACGAGAGGGGACATCACATGGCTCCTTACGGGAGAGGGACCGGGCCGTCCGGCGGCCCGGTGCGGGGCTGGGTGGTGCCCGGCACGGTTTCGCGGTGCGTGAGGCGGCGGTCCCTCCGCCGGGCGGTTGCGGGATCGATGCCGTGGGCGCGGCGGTCCGCGCGCGCGTCCGATCGGCGCCCCGGAACGGAAGTCCCAAGCAGGCATGGCTGTTGGCTGATGCGTTCACTGCCGGGGGGGGAAAGAGGGAGGTGGTGAGGCCGTGGGGTCGGCCCGGCACCGGAGAGTGGATTCGTCGACCATCGCGGCGGCCCAGCGATGTCTTTCCCCGCCGACTGCTGGGGGAGACGGGCGCACCGGCTAAACCACCTCTTCGTGGGCAAAGCGGGGGTGTGGGCGCTGGAGCGGGGGGAGTGCGGCAGCCCACGTGATCTGGCGGCTTACGTGATCGAACGGACGGGTCACCAGCCCATAAGCGGAACCCCGCCCGCAGAACAGCGAGCAGGGTCCCGCTCGTGGTCGTTTACAGGGTCAGTCGCCGAGAGTGGCGGTCACGGCAGACGGGCCGGGGAAGTCCTCGGGCAACGCGTCCATGAGCAGTTCGTCCACGGGCTGCCCGAGCCAGTAGCCGGACTTCCGCAGCCGTCCGGATTGGCGGAACCCTGCCTTTTCATAGGCTGCGACTCCGGCACGGTTGGGCTCCAGTACCTTCAGCCACACCATGCGCAGGGCGGCAAGATGGAACGCCCAGTCCAGTGTCAGCCGGGCCGCCTCCGCCGCGTGCCCCTTGCCCCGTTCGTCCGGGGCGAGCACGATGACGAACTCAGCCGTACGCACATAGGTGTTGACCTGCAAGACCGTCATTCCCACGGCCGCGTTGTCCGTCAGCCGCACCACCTCGAACTGTTGGTAGCGCTCGTTGCCCCTCTGTCGCTCGTACCCAGCGGCGCGAACCTCCCACGACTGCGCCCACTGGTTGCCGTACCCGAGGATGGTTCGGGCGTCGTTCTCCCACTTGTGGTACTCGGGCAGCATGTCGTGGCGGGGCATCCCCAGGGCAAGGCTCTCGCCGGTCAGGAGAATGTGCGGGTCACTCACGGTCGTACTCCTCTTTCGGCCCTTGCCGGGCCTGGGCCGTCCGGTGTGTATGTGGGGGTGTAAAGAACGGTGTCCGCCGGTTCCTCGACTGCCTCCCCTTCAGGGCCGGCAACCCAGGCGTGCAGCCGTACCGGGTCGGTGGCTATGCCATGGCGCCACTCGGCCCGGCGTCGGGCCACCGCCAACAGGAGAGCGGCAGCCGTTGAGTCCTCCATGCACGCCCAGCGCATCGGCATCACCCGTGAAGCCCGGCGAACCGCGCACACAGCGTAGCGAGACTGACCTGCCCTAGCCGGGGGCAAGTTGCGCCCCGTACAGGCCAGCCGTACGAGTCGGGAGAACCGGCCACGGCGGGGGCCGATTACCCGTGCCGCAGCGGTGACGAGTACGACCGGCACGGCACCGACACGCCACCGCAGCGGGATGGAGACAGGGTCCGGCAGGATGGCCGACTGTTCGACCGTCCCCCACGACAGGGCAGCGTCCTGGAGCCGTACGACCGTCGCGCCCATGTGCGCGGCAGCTTCCGAGGCGGGGCGCAACTCGGTGTGCCCCGTGTCGTAGTCGATCAGTACACACGCATGGGCGGTGAGCGCGGCCACGGTGTTGTCACGGCTCATCGGACTTCCGCCGAGGCCGTTGAGGACCGCTCCCATTCGGTGCCCGATGTGCTTTCGACTGCTTCCAGCCATGCTTCGGCAGCGAGCACGGCGAGCAGTGGGGGCCAAACCGTCTGCGCCCCGAGGGCAGCCGCGTGCATCGTGGCACGCAAGGGGGCGGGGGTGACGACGCCCAGGGCAGCCAGACGCCCGTCCGCGAGACCGAGAACGCGACGCAGGTTGGTGCGTAGCCCCTGGTGGAAGTCGCCGACGAACAGCCCCTTGGTGGCGCGCTTGCGGTGTGCGTCGGGCAGTAGATCGGCGAACGTGTCGGCAAGCAGGGGTTTGTACCGCCTTGCGGAGAACCGTTGTTCGAAGGATGCCGAGACCACAGCGTCAAGAACAGCCCCGTCAAAGTACGGATTGTGGAGCGCGACACCGAGTGAGTCCGCGAGCTGAATCTCCGTGTAGGCGGAGCGCGCCACGTTCCGAAGGGATGCGACGAACACCGCGTCCGCGCCGCTGCCCGCGGGGATGCTCACCGCCGGCACAGGAGCGTTCAGCCATGCAGGCCGGGGCCGCACCGTGCGGCCGAGGTGTGCCGTGTCACCCCGGAGGGCCGCAGAGATCAGCGGGCGGGGGCTTTGCCTGCGCAGCCGCGCCCAATCCATCGCGTACCCGAGCATCCGCAGCCAATGGCCACTGCGGGCGAGACTCGCGAGATGGATGGGCGCAGGCAGGAACAGATTGTCCCCGCCGTCCCCGGTCAGGTGGCATACCGAGCCTGCCGCAGCCATCACCCGAAGCTGATCCGAGAACATTGCCCACACAGGAGTGGACGGAGCTGGCTCGTCTGTGGCGGGTAGCGGCACGTCGGTTGCGGTGAACGGCAGATGACCAAGGCTTAGCGGGAAAAACGTACGGTCAAGGCCCGTAACGGTCAGGGCTCGGGCGTACTCGAGGTCACCGCCGTGCGTTACTCCTGCCGGATGGAGCGTCACGCCCGTGACTGGTCCGTACTGCGCAGCCAACAGTGCCAGCGTGGTTGAGTCCATGCCCGCGAGGTCGGTTGTTGCTGTCACCCCTTCCACGCGTACGCGGACCCCCTCGTCGAGAGCGCGCCGAAGCGCTGCCGAAGCGTCGTCGGGTGGGCGCCTCACAGGGGTCCACCAGGGGGTCAGTGATGCTTTGCCCGCAGTGTCCAGCGTCAGCAAGTGCCCGGCGGGCACCGGCTTTACTCCCGTCCACGCACTACGGCCGGGAGCCGGTGCGTTCTTCTCTCGCAGGAAGGAGGCAAGCCATTCGGTATCCACGCTGCCACCGGTCAGCGGGGAGAGTGCGAGCGAACTCGACCCCCAGACCACACCACCGGGACCGCGCACCGTATAGAGGGGGGAGGCGCCGGCCGCGTCGGTGAGGATTTCAACGGCACCGTGCGCACCTGTGCGCACCACCGTGTACGAACCGGCCCACGAGCTGACTGCTGCCGCGAGATCGGGGCACGACAGGGCGTCGGCAAGATCACGTTCCGAAGCGGAGCACGGGCCGAGTACGGCAATTCGTGCGTCCCCGAGTTTCACCGTTCGTGCATGCCCCGGCTGCCAGTTGCCAGAGACCCACAGCACCGGATCACTCCAGAGCAGGCGCGCCCCTACCGGAATTGTGGAGGGCCGGCTGCCTGGCGCGCAACCGCCGAGCCACCGTGCTTTGCCTTCATTCAACTCAACACCTCATCCGCCACCAGGAACCGGAGCGACCCCCGTGGGAATTGCTCCCGTCGGGGGCCGCCGTGCTTCGATCAGTCGTACGGGTTCTGCTTCGACTCGGTGCTGTTCTGGTCACTACCACGCGTCAGCGTGGCAGCGTCGCCCAGAACGATGACCGTCGGAGCGGCAAGGGGGTCTGCGTCCTTAGCCGTGTCCGCTGCGGTGTGCTGCTGCGACATGCGTTGTTCCTCCTCTCCACATCAGGCGGGGCAGGACAACCCCTTGCGCGGAGGGAGCACCCAACGTTGTGCGCAAGGGGAAGACTGGCCAGGGCCGGACGCCCATTGACAGAGCTGCCGTTCGGCGCGGCCTGGTCGTCGTCGTGGCGTTCGTCAGAACGTTCCTTCAGCACACGGCCGCTCCTCTCTGTAGCGTTACCGCTACCAAGCGGGTTCAGCGTGGCCTACAGTCGGACCGTCTTCAACTTGCGCGGATTGCTCGGAGGGCTAGGTGCCTAATTGGTGAACCGTAAAGAACTGGACCCCGAAAGGTCGCCCGGTGCGCGCTTCGGCCAGCGGTTACGTGCATTGCGTGATGAGCGCGGCTGGACGCAGGACGAACTGGGGGAGCGCATGGGGTGCACCGGAACGCACATTTCCGCCGTCGAAACTGGTCGAAGACCTCCAACTCCACGCTTTGCAGCGAGTGCTGACAGGGCATTCGGTACGGGTGATCGGCTCGAACGCCAGGGTCGGGCCGTATGGCACACCGCGATACTTGAGGGGTTCCCGGAGTTCGTTGCTCACGAGGTGCGCGCGGCGGAGATCCGGCTCTTTGAGCTGGGCATCATTCCGGGGTTGCTCCAGACTCCGGAGTACGCCGCAGCCATCACCACGGGCGCCGTGCGACGCGGGGCGATCACGGAACAGCAAGCAGAGGAACGGCTGACACTCCTCGCTCAGCGGCAGGCATCCTTGGACCGGATTCCCGCGCCCCTGGTGTACGTGGTTCTTGACGAGAGTTGTCTACGGCGAGTGGTGGGCGGTCCCCGAGTCATGGCGGCCCAGCTGGAGCAGCTCGCCGCGTTCGCCGAGCTGCCCTCCACGGTCCTCCAGGTGGCCCCCTACGATCTTGGGGAACGAAGGCCGTTCGACCTGCCGGTGCACCTGCTGACGCTGCCGGACCGGGCCCAACTCGCCTACGCCGAGTCCGCGCAACAAGGAAGGTTGGAGCGCGATATGCGCTTCGTACAGCCCCTGTTGACCGCCTACCATCAGTTACAGGCCGAAGCGCTCTCCCAAATGGCATCTGTGGCCATGATCGAGCAGGTACGAAAGGGCACCCCGTGACGACGACCGATTCCCCTCGCTGGTTCAAGTCTTCTTACAGCAGCAACGGCGGCGCGTGCATCGAGATCGCCGACCACCTCGTCGTCACGCGCGGCGTGGTCCCCGTCCGTGACTCCAAGAACCCGAGCGGGCCCGTTCTGGACTTCCCCGCCGACGCGTTCTCATCCTTCGTGGCGGGCGTCAAGGCTGGAGAGTTCGGCACCGCCTGACCGCTCCTGACCACCCGAAGCGCGTTACGGGCCCCGCCGGTCATCCTCTTCGGAACGGCGGGGCTGTCTTGTGTCCGGCAACGAGTCCGAACCCCCGGACCGCCGAAGGCGCCGACGCTGTCCTCTATCCGATGCGGGAAGCGTCGCGGGTCCGGGCGACGGTCCGTGGGGTGTGCCATACGCTGCCGGAGGTATGGAGGGTCTATCTGGCGGCGGAGGCGTTCTGAGGGGTGGGGCGGCGGGGTACCGGGTGTTCCTTGTCGGTCCGGGCGGGATCGATGGCGGGGTGGTGGGGCGGGCTCTTGCTGCGGCCTTCGGTGTGGGCGTGCGGGGTGTCGAGGTGGTGGTGGAGGGCTCGGATTCCGGTGGGTGGGGG
>JOEL01000026.1 GCA_000720995.1 Streptomyces celluloflavus | reverse complement strand
CCGCAGGACCGCCCCGCCCCCTCCCGCCCACAGGACCGGCCCGCTCCCTCCCGTCCACAGGGCCGCCTACGCCGCCCTCGCCGCGCTCGGCCGCGCCGAACCCCGTATGACGCTCTCCGCCGCCGAGTGCGCCGCGCTCGAAGAGCTGGCCGCGCAGTGGTTCGCCCGGGGCGCCACCGCAGCGCAGCTGCACCGTGCCCTCACGGCGGGGCTGCCGCCCGAGGTCCACCACCCGGGCGGGATGGCCCGCAGCCGCCTCGTCAGCAAACTGCCCCCTGAGCCGGAACGGACCGAACCGGAACCAGCCGGGCCGGAACCGGCCGCTCCACACCGCCGCTCGGCGCCCTCACCCCTCCGCATCATGGAGTGCACCGTCTGCCGGGCCCCCGGCCGCCCCGAAGCCCTCCCGGGCGGTCTCTGCGCCCCCTGCCGTGGCGAGACCCCACCGGCCCGCGCCGCCTCCGACCCCACACCCGCCGCGGTCCGCGCCCACATCCAGCACCTGCGTGACGCGGCCCGCACTCCGGAAAGAAGCCGCGCCTGACCGCTGCGCTGCCGGGCACCCGCAGATGCTCGCGGCTGTCGTCGCGCTCCGCTCGTGCTCGCAGATGCCACTCGGACGGCGCGTACCGACCGTCATCATGTGGCTCCGCAAACGGTGCATGCGGCAGCGTCCCGGTCCGGCGCCACCCGGGGCAGAGGCTGCGGGTAGCGCCGTACCGGAATGGCCGTACGCGCCCCACGACGCCGACCAACTGCCGGAGCTGTCAGAGCTGTCAGTCAGAGCCGTCGGAGCTACCGGAATCGTCGAACGGCACCCCGGCACGGGGACCAATTGGCCCATAACAATGTCGCCCAACTGACCCAAGATGACGGGTCGCTTCCGCTCTACGCTGGGCTCGCACCACCGAACCACCACGTCACCGCACCACCGCACCACCGCGCACCCCTGGAACTGGAGCTCTCATGCGTGTCTTCGTCGCAGGCGCCACCGGCGCCGTCGGCCGGCTGCTCGTCCCGCTGCTGGTCGCGGCCGGGCACGAGGTGACCGGGACGTCGCGGTCCTCGGCCGGGGCCGAGCGGATCCGGGGCCTCGGGGCGACGGGGGTCCAGGCGGACGCGCTGGACGCGGCGGGGCTGCGGGACGCGGTCCGCGCGGCAGCGCCGGAGGCGGTGATCCACCAGCTCACCGACCTCTCCGCCGCGGACGGAGCCGCCAACGGCCGACTGCGCCGGGAGGGCACCCGGAACCTGGTGGCGGCCGCGCAGGCGGCCGGGGCCGGCCGGATCGTCGCGCAGTCGATCTCCTGGGCGTACGGACCGGGCACCGGCCCGGCCGAGGAGACCGAACCGCTCGACGGCACGGCGGCCGAGCCCCGCGCCCGCATGGTGGCCGGCATCCGGGCCCTGGAGGAGACGGCCGCCGAGCTGGAGACCGCGGTCCTGCTGCGGTACGGCCTGCTGTACGGGCCGGGCACCTGGTACGCACCGGGCGGCGCCTTCGCGGCGGCCCTGGCCGGGGACCGCGCGGCACCGTTCCTGGGGAGCACCGTGGCGAACGACGCGGTGAGTTCCTTCGTCCACGTCGCCGACGCGGCGGGCGCGGCGCTGGCCGCACTCGACTGGCCGGGCGGACCGGTCAACATCGTGGACGACGAACCCGCCCCCGCCCACGAGTGGCTCCCGGCCCTGGCCCAAACCCTCGGCGTACCCGCACCCGCCCCGGAGCCGGGCCGACAGGAATGGGAACGCGGCGCCCTCAACACGCTGGCCCACAGCCGGGGTTGGCACCCTCAGCGACCGACCTGGCGGACGGGTTTCGGCGCGCGGTGAGTGCGACGCCCCCGGGGACCGCCCCTCACAACTGGAGGGCAAACCGCGCCAACCGCTCCCGGGACCCGGCCAGTTCGGCGGCGATCGCGGCCTGCCGACCGGCTTCCGCGTGGACGGCGGCGGGCACCGGCGCTCCGGCGAGCAGGGAGGCGCGGCGCAGATGGGTCGGCGGGTGGGTCGAGTCGACGCTGTGCCCCCGCAGGGCGCCGAGGCGCCGCTGACGCTCGTGCTCGCCCTCCGGAATCGAGTCCATATGCGCGGCGAGCCGCTCCCACAGCCCGCGCCACGCCTCCGCGCGCGCGGCCCTCTTGCCCCGCACCACCTGTCCGGCGTTCGCCTCGCGCAGCAACGCGGATTCGGCGGAGTGCGCGACGAGAAGCCGATCCGTCAGGCCCACTGCGGCCTCGGTGGAACCGGCGCGGGCCGCGAGGGAGTCGGCCAGGTACTCGGCGCGCTGGGTGGCGCGCAACGTGAGCTGGTCGAGCGCCATCGTCAGACCCAGGGTCACGCAACGGGGCAGGAAGTACCCGACGTTGAGTTCCCTATCAAGTTCTTCCGTTCAAATTCTCACCTTGCGCCTCAAGTTCCGTGATCAGCGTTGCCGGACCATGGGCGCCATCCGTGACAGAACTGGAGCGTGTCTTTTTAGCGGGTTCATCAGTTGATCGGATACGCCTGCCCGATTAGTGATCACTGGTGTGATGCGGGACTGAATCGAGCCGCTGATGCCGGCCGATCCGGTTCGCGGGATAGCGGTGGGCCGATCACCGCCACATGCTCAAGGCCATCATGCGGAAGTACGGCACCAACTCGCCCTGGGCGAGTCCCGCCCGGCAAGCTCGGCCCGTTCCAGGCTTGGCCGTACACATCGACAAACTCGCGATCGCCTACCAGGCCGCACGCCACCTCGCCGCCATGCTCGCCTGGGCACGGCGCTAACCAAGAAGAAGGAACCTAGTGTGATGCCCTTCAACGCCACATCCATCCGTAAGAATCCCGCGTCCGTTCACGCTCACGGATCCAGGCACCCCCCATTGCAGTGCCGCCGAGTAGGTCAGTCCAGGGTTGTCCAACGTCCACAGACGCATACGCCGCGCCATGCGCGGTACCAGGAGGAAGTGGATGCTTCGGACTGGATTCTTCCGCGGCGCCGCACTTCACTCCTTACGCAGAAAGTCACCTGACCGTTATGCTCGCGGCGGCCCAGCCTGAGTATTCCGCACTCTGCTGACCTCCCCCACCTCTCCTACCTCCGGCCTGTTCATTCCCAGATGGTCCAGAGTGCGGTTCATAACCTGGAGTGCCAGCGACAATGACTCCTCGTCTTCAATAATGCTGAACACTTCCTCGATCTTTCGACGGACGAGCAGCTTCTCATCTGATGTCTGATCAATCCTCGCTACATGGAGCGTTTCCTGAAGCTCTTTGAAGGCCTTGAGAACGGACTTAACCTTCGTTTCGGGGTCGCCGGTCGCGAACTGCAGATCGGCATAGCGGCGAACCCACCAGACGGGGCCGAGCGCCGGATCCGTGAGGCGGTCGAGCAGCAGATCAAGTTCAACCGTTTCCCGCGCATGAGCTGACCGCAGAGCCTCTTCCTCTGCAGCTCGCCGCAGCGCCGTCTCTCTCGTCGGCTTGGGGACTCGAATTCGGACGTGTCCAACCACCCAGAGTCGCTGCTCATGATCCGAAATCTCTTGGCCAAGCTTAGAGTTCATGGCGTCTTCTGCCGCAGCACGATCCAGCACTCGATACGCGCGGGCCGCCCTCATCAACTCTTCCCTGAGGAGGTAACGGGCCATTCCATCCGGGGCAAGAGGGCGAGGGGCTGGAGAGTCATGATTCAGCCACCACCGATAGCGAATAACAGCGCGATAGTGCAGCCCGCGATCCTTGCTTTCTAGAGATGCGGAGAAGGAGCGGCGATCAGAGATCCGCCGCTCCTTCAGCCAGTCGAGAATCCGAATCATTATGTTCTTGGATCCGCCTCATTCACGTCTTGCAGGCTCTGCGCTACGGGCGCGTTTCCGGACGGCGCGACAGGTGGGCCGTCCGCCGTCCTGTAAGTCCGTTGGACCTCGGTGAAAAGGGCAACAATCAGAGCGTCCCTCAACGGCCCTTCTTCCTTGACGACGTCTCTGATCGGAGGGTTGACGATTCCGGTGGCGCGACCGAGCGCAATAATGATGTCGACGACCGGGCCCTGCGGGAGAAGCCCCTTTTCGGCCCCCTGACGCCAGTTCAGCAAGGTCTGCTGGGAATGGAAGACATCCTCGCTTTGCCCGATGACGTGCTGCCACCCTTCGAGCAGGCGCCGACGCATCGCGTCGCCCGCCTCACCGGACTGTGCCAGCGCCACCGCAAGAGGCGACTTCTCCAACTGATCGGCACCTGAGGGCGCATCGAAGACGTCATAGAAGACACTCAGTTCCGTGCCAGTCGACTTGCCCGAGTTCGTGATCCACTTGACGACTGTGTCGGTCACGAGAGGCGCAAGGTCGCCGTCAGACGCCAGCACGCGCACGGCCTTGGTGGCGTCCTTCAGCGCTTCCTCAGAGCCGGGAGAGCTGAGGATGTAGCGTGCTCGAGTCAGGGCTTGGCTGGGGTATTTCTTCCCGAATGAACCTGAGCAGGCTCGGGCGACTGCGCGCTGGCGTGCCGGCTCCTTCTTTCCTGCGGCCCATTTGGCCAACTCGGCCCTTGTCTGACTTCCCAGATTGGCGTGTACGGCGAGATCGGAGAGGAGATCTCCAACAAGGTCCAGGTGCTGCTTACCGCCATTGCGGAGCCACCCCTCTGCGAGGTCGAAGATGGGAGCGATACCCACCGTCTCCGCTAGCTGCGTCAGCGCGGAAGCAAGGGAATCGAGGTGGTCCTTGGCTGGGCCCTGACTGATGTCCTGAAGCCACTGCGTCAGCACCTCTTGACTCAACTGTGTGTGCTGAGTCCAGAGATATCTCCGGATTGCAGGCCCTTGAGACTCGTGGACGAGAGATGCGATGCTTGTGGCTCCGTCGAAGGACATGCCTGCCGGTTCGAGTCGGCTCGGCGCGTCTGGCATCGCAAGGAGCCCGCCCTTGGGCATGGGGAGGTTAATCTTCGGCGCGGCGAGCAGAAGGTCAGCGCTGCTCAGCACCACCGTGGAGGGCGCCTTGTCGAGGTAGGCGCCCGCGATTCGGACGGCTCGCGTTCTCACGCCTTCTTCGCCGCCGCTGAACCAGTCACTCAGGCGGGTTTCCCAGCCCTTAAACTCATCGAGGGCGTCCTTGTCCTCGACGTTCTTGGCCTTCGCAACAATCGAAGCCAGCCGAACCGCTTCACCAGGTGCGCAGTCTTCGGGCAGAAGGCCGTAGAACACGCCTTCTTTGTTGTCGATCCAGTCGGAGCGACCCTGCGTTTTCTCGTGACCCTCCAAGTACCTCTTGACGACGTCATCGGGCTTGGGTCGTTCGATCTCCGCCACGAGAATCTCAGGATGGGATCCGCCTGCTCGCGCCTGGGACCAGACGGTCTTCGTAGCTGTGATGACCATGTAGCTGCCGGTCTTACGCAGCCCGGACGCGTAAATCACTAGGTCGGTGTAGAAGGCGTCAGGGAGAGGCTGAGTGACACCGCGCAGGTTGAGGAGATAACCCACGCCGCGCTCTTCCGGCAAGCAGGATACGTCCGGTTCGTCCCAGTCTGGCAGCAGCTCAGATACTCGACCACTCGCAACATTCGTGGCCGCCAGCAGCCGGAGCCCAGCCGACTTGCGGCCGTGTTCCTCGGGAGCGAGCAGGACCACGACGCGGACGTTCGCCGCGCTCCCGAAGGACGGTCGGACGGCCTGCGCAGCTCTGGCGAAGTTGTCACCAGGGCTGACGAAGCGGTTCGCCGGCATCAACTTGTCCGGGTCTACCGGGTGTGGCCGCAAGTGTCGCAGCCCGGTCAGGTAGTTCGTGATGTTGTTGTCTCGGCCGGCGATGTTCTGGTCGCCAAGGACGACGTTGCCCTTGACGTCCCTCTCCACCGTAGGTTCGTCCAGGGGCGGCGTTGGCGACGACATCAGCGAGCGCCCCCCAAGTTGTTGTCACGTCCTGCGACATTGATGCCGCCGAGGACGAGGTTCCCTGTCACCGTCTGGTGTGAGATCACCGGAGTCTCAGCAGCCCGTGCTTCCAATGCATCGATGAGTTCCTGCAGCGCTTCGGGCTGATCGTCACCAACGCAGGCGGCGAGGATCTCCCGCACCGGCACCTGCACGCCTCCGGCCATGGCAGCCCGCTGCTCAGGTTCGATGGCCGCCACCGCCTGTTCCAACGTGTCAAGCCGAGCCAGCACTTCGGCTTCGCCGTCGGCTCCTGCACCCCTGCAATGTCGCCAAAGATCCACGACGCGCTGGCGCGCGTAACCATAAAGGTCATTCCCCATCGTTCCCGCAACAGCACCACTCGCTGCTGCCAGAAGCTCAACTGGCGTCGACATGGCAACCCCCTGTGTGTCAACCAGCTCAGCCCATAGCGTTTATGAGCCTGCTGGTCCCCGTTTGCTACGTAACTGAGGATGATATGGCCGTAGTACTCGCCCCGTCCGCTGGGCCCACACGGTGGCTGAATCCCATCTCGGCTCCGCGCAATGCATCACCGCCGGATCCCTCAAACGCCACGGGATGCGGAGTCGGAACTGTCCCCGAAGCGGGGGAGGTGACAGGGCGGTTCCGTGGACTGAGACCTCAGGCAGTCGGTGGGGCGAGGGGCACGACGTTGCCAGGAATCGGGGCCGGTTCTGTCGATGTGTCCCGCCCTTGGACGAGGACCGCGCTGGCAAGGGTGAGGGTGGTGACCTGACGGCGCAGTTCGTCGATCTCTGCCTTCTGGTTCGTGATGGTCTTCCTGAGCTTGGCGACGGTCGCGCGGAGTCGTTTCTCGGTCTCGGGCACCTGCTGGGCCTCTTGCGGACGCGTTCGTTGATCGCAACCCAGGGGACCTCGCGCACCTCGTCGGCGGAGGCCTGGTTGCCGTTGTCGTCGAGGACGTTCTTGAAGTGGTGGCTGCGGATGAGATGTCGGCTCGACGTGCCGTCGACAGCCGGGTCGGGTCGGGGTCAGTGCCGTGGCCGGAGAGGCTTCGAGGAGCCCGGCGAGGTGCGCACCGATCACCCCGGCGAGTCGTCGCCCCCGATGGCTCCCCCACCGGCGGCCCCCGCTACCGCCCCCGCCGGACGCCGAAGGCGGTCCCCACCGGCTCCTGTAGGGTGGGAGGCTGCGAAGGGGAGTAGCCCCGCAATACCGGTCGTCGACACACTGGAGCCCTCGTGGTTCCCGGTGGCCGGGCCCGCACTCGGTGAGAGGGCGGGCGGGCGAGACCTTCGGCCCTTTTTGTCGACGACTGATGCGCGTCGCGGGGTCGAAGCCGTGCCGCCACTCCTCGCGACGCTCGTTCTTCGAAGCCCCCGCGGTGCGGGAAGGCTGAACGAATCCCGTGATCCATTTCGTACTGCTCATCGTGTGCGCGGTGGCGATCTACCTCTCCTGTGAGTGGTTCGTCAACGCCGTGGAGTGGCTGGGCGAGCGCCTCAACGTCGGGAAGATGGCGGTCGGCACGATCCTGGCCGCCTTCGGTACCGCACTGCCCGAGTCCGTCGTGACGCTGGTCGCGGTCACCACCGGCGCCACCGCGGAGGCCAAGGACATCGGCGTCGGAGCCGCCATGGGCGGCCCGCTGGCCCTGGCCACCGTCGCCTACGGCGTCACCGGCACGATGCTCTGGTTCAAGCACCGCAAGGCACTCCGGCACCGCACGGAGCGCGCCACCGTCCCCGGCCTCGAAAGCGGCCCCGGCGCGGCCGTGACCCCGCCGCGTACCGCGCGGACGCTGGGCGAGGCGAAGGACATCAAGCGGCTGGCGAAGGACCAGCAGTGGTTCCTGCCCATCTTCATCGTCAAGGTCGCGCTCGGCCTGGTCGCCTTCGCCTTCAAGCCCGCGCTCGGCCTGCTGTTCTTCGCCGCGTACGCGGTCTACTTCTGGCGCGAGATCCGGAGCGGTCAGGGTGAGGAGGCCGAGGGTGGCGAGGAGGCGCTGGAGCCGCTGAAGTTCCAGCCCAAGGCCGCCTCACCGGCCACCTGGGCCGTGGTCGTCCAGACCCTGGCCACCCTCGTGGTGATCTTCTTCGCCTCCCAGCTGTTCGTGAAGCAGCTGGACGCCATCGGCCCGATGCTGGGCCTGTCCACCGCCGTGACCGCCCTCCTGCTGTCCCCCATCGCCACGGAACTGCCGGAGATCATGAACGCGGTGATCTGGGTCCGCCAGGGCAAGACCAAACTGGCCCTGGCGAACATCTCCGGTGCCATGATGATCCAGGCCACCGTGCCCAGCGGCCTCGGACTCCTCTTCACCCGCTGGCACTTCGACGGCGCCCTGCTGTGGTCCGGCCTGATCACCATGGCCGCCATCGTCTACCTGCTGGTCACCATGCGCGCCCACAAGCTGACTCCCGCCCGCCTCGCGGCCGCGGCCGGCTTCTACGTCCTGTTCGCCGCCGGCCTCATCCCGATCCTGGCCTGACCCGGCCCGGGGCCGTACCCCGGCCGCACACGCCATCCCACGGGCAGGCACCCGGCCCCTCCGGCCGGGTGTCACGGCCTCCGGACCCGACCGTCCACGCGAGGAAGCAGATGACCACCGACGATCACGACCCCGATGCGGCGACCCTGGCCCAGGCCGCCGCGGTGTTCCGACTCCTGTCATCCCCGGTGCGGCTGCACCTCGCGTGGCTGCTGAGCACCCGCGAGCACAGCGTCACCGAACTCGCCGAGCGGGTCGGCGCCTCGCTCCCCACCGTCAGCCGCCATCTGGCCACGATGCAACGCGCCGGACAGGTCCGCTCCCGGCCCCGTGACCGCCACCGCCTCTACACCGCCGCCGACCCCGGCCTCCTCGCCGTCGTCCGCCACGTGATCCCCCACCCGCCGCGCCACCGCCCACCGCACCCCGGGCCACCCGCCGCTACGGAGACGGACGGGCGAGACAGGACGGAGGTGGGGACGGAGACGGAGGTGGCGGCGGAGAGGACAGGTGACGGGTGAGCGGGGCGGCAGAGGTGAGGCTGGAGGTCCGTGGGCCGGCCTCACCCCCGTACGGACGTCCTGAGGCTCCGACCATGACCGGGGCCGCACCCCGGCCAGGGTGCGGCCCCAATAGTTCGCCCGCCGCGGGCGGCCCGCCGCCGCCCAGGAGCTACCCGCGCTCGCCCGCAGACCCCGCCGACGCCACCGGCACCGCGCCCGTCGCCGTCCGCGGCTCCCAGCACTCCACGCCCGTCAGGTCCGGCATCCGGTCCCTGGTGAAGACCGGGTCCAGGCCCGCCCGCCGCTGTGCGACGTAGTCGTCCAGCAGCCGGAAGGCGATCACCGACAGGGGCAGGATCGCGACCAGGTTGACCAGTGCCATGAAGCCCATGAAGACGTCCGCGAGGTTCCACACCACGCTGACCGAGCCGAGCGCGCCGAGGAAGACCACGGCCAGCACCAGCACCCGGTAGGTGGGCAGCACCCACTTCCTGCCGGGCGCGCCGCCCTTGCCGTCCTTGTCGATCATGAAGCCGATGTTGGACTCGCCGTAGTAGTAGTTCCCGATCATGGAGCTGAAGGCGAGCATGAAGACGACCAGGGTCAGCACGTGACCGGCCCAGCTTCCGAGGCTGCCGGTCAGCGCGGACTGGGTGAGGTCCGCGCCCTGGCGGCCGCCCAGCTCGGGGTTGGTCGTCAGGATGATGAAGGCGGTCATCGAGCAGATCAGCAGGGTGTCGAAGAAGACCCCGAGGGACTGGACGAGGCCCTGCTTGACCGGGTGCGAGACCTCGGCGGCGGCGCCCGCGTTCGGGGCCGAGCCCAGGCCCGCCTCGTTGGAGAACATGCCGCGCCGGATGCCCTGCTGGATCGCCGCGCCGATCCCGCCGGCCGCCAGCTCCCGGAAGCCGAAGGCGCCGCCGATGATGTCGCCGAAGACGCGCGGCAGGTCGGCGGCGTTGAGCAGCACCACGGCCGCGCCCAGCAGCAGGTAGAGCACGGCCATCACCGGGACCAGGACCGTCGTCACCGAGGTGATCCGGCGCACCCCGCCGAACACCGCGAGCCCCAGCAGCACCGCCAGCAGCAGGCCGACCGCGGGGGCGAACCACTCGGCCTCGCCGCCGGACAGCGAGCCGGAGGCGACCGCGGCGATCGTGTTGGACTGCACGGCGTTGAAGACGAAACCGAAGGTCACGGTGATGGTGATCGCGAAGAGCACACCGAGCCAGCGCTTTCCGAGCGCCCGCTGCATGTAATAGGCCGGGCCGCCCCGATAAGTGCCGGACCGGTCGCCGTACCGGACCTTGTAGAGCTGGGCGAGTGCCGATTCGACGAACGCGGAGGCGCCGCCGATGATCGCCATCACCCACATCCAGAAGACCGCGCCCGCGCCGCCCAGCGTGATCGCGGTCGCGACACCGGCGATATTTCCGGTGCCGACCCGCGCCGCCGCGGAAATGGTGAACGCCCCGAACGACGACACGGTCTTTCCGCCGTCCGGACCCGGCTCCGCCTTGTCCTTGAGCACCCGCAGCATTTCGGGAAAGAGCCGCAGCTGTACGGCCTTGGAGCGGATCGTGAAATACAGCCCCGCGCAGATCACCAGCGGGATCAGCAGATAGGTCCAGAAACCGTCATTGACATCGACGATCAGCGAATCGAGCGTGCTCATGGGGTACCGCATCCTCGGAGTCGGGTCGGGCTGGGGCCCCCTCGAACCCGAGGATGGGGAGGGGCGGCTCGGCTCTGAGCTCGGAAAAGTGTCACCCGGGACCAAATCCCGCGAACAGGGACTTTGGTCCCTCATCGCCCCACAGGCCGCCATCCGGCCATGAACCCCCGCACATCCCGGCGGCGCACATCCCCGCCGAAACGCCGCTGGGGCGGCACCCCCTGGGAGGAGGGTGCCGCCCCAACGAACGTCAGGACAGATGATCCGGGAGGATCAGAAGTCCATGTCACCGCCCGGCATGCCGCCCGGAGCGGCCGCGGCGGCCTTCTCCGGCTTGTCGGCGATGACGGCCTCGGTGGTGAGGAACAGCGCGGCGATCGACGCGGCGTTCTGGAGCGCGGAGCGCGTGACCTTCGCCGGGTCGATGATGCCCTCGGCGATCATGTCGACGTACTCGCCGGTCGCGGCGTTCAGGCCGTGACCCACGGTCAGGTTGCGCACCTTCTCCACGACGACGCCACCCTCAAGGCCGGCGTTGACGGAGATCTGCTTCAGCGGGGCCTCCAGGGCCAGCTTCACAGCGGCGGCACCGGTGGCCTCGTCGCCTTCGAGCTCAAGCTTCTCGAAGACCTGCGACGCCTGGAGCAGGGCCACGCCACCGCCGGCGACGATGCCCTCTTCGACGGCCGCCTTCGCGTTGCGAACGGCGTCCTCGATGCGGTGCTTGCGCTCCTTGAGCTCGACCTCGGTGGCGGCACCGGCCTTGATGACGGCCACGCCGCCGGCCAGCTTCGCCAGACGCTCCTGGAGCTTCTCGCGGTCGTAGTCCGAGTCGGAGTTCTCGATCTCGGCGCGGATCTGGTTGACGCGACCCTGAACCTGGTCGCTGTCGCCCGCACCGTCGACGATGGTGGTCTCGTCCTTGGTGATGACGACCTTGCGGGCGCGGCCCAGCAGGTCGAGACCGGCGTTCTCCAGCTTGAGGCCGACCTCCTCGGAGATGACGGTGCCACCGGTGAGGATGGCGATGTCGCCGAGCATGGCCTTGCGGCGGTCACCGAAGCCCGGGGCCTTGACGGCGACGGACTTGAAGGTGCCACGGATCTTGTTGACGACCAGGGTCGACAGAGCCTCGCCCTCGACGTCCTCGGCGATGATCAGCAGCGGCTTGCCCGACTGCATGACCTTCTCCAGCAGCGGAAGGAGGTCCTTCACGTTGCCGATCTTGGAGTTGACGATCAGGATGTACGGGTCGTCCAGCGACGCCTCCATACGCTCCATGTCGGTGGCGAAGTACGCCGAGATGTAGCCCTTGTCGAAGCGCATACCCTCGGTGAGCTCCAGCTCCAGACCGAAGGTCTGGGACTCCTCGACGGTGATGACGCCTTCCTTGCCGACCTTGTCCATCGCCTCGGCGATGAGCTCGCCGATCTGGGTGTCGGCGGCCGAGATGGAGGCGGTGGAGGCGATCTGCTCCTTGGTCTCCACGTCCTTGGCCTGGTCCAGCAGAGCGGCGGAGACGGCCTCGACGGCCTTCTCGATGCCGCGCTTGAGGGCCATCGGGTTGGCGCCGGCGGCTACGTTGCGCAGGCCCTCGCGGACCAGCGCCTGCGCCAGGACGGTCGCGGTCGTCGTGCCGTCACCGGCGACGTCGTCCGTCTTCTTGGCGACCTCCTTGACCAGCTCGGCGCCGATCTTCTCGTACGGGTCCTCAAGCTCGATCTCCTTGGCGATGGAAACACCATCGTTGGTGATCGTGGGGGCGCCCCACTTCTTCTCGAGGACGACGTTGCGGCCCTTGGGGCCGAGGGTCACCTTGACGGCGTCGGCGAGCTGGTTCATCCCGCGCTCGAGACCGCGCCGTGCCTCCTCGTCGAACGCGATGATCTTGGCCATGTGAAGTGGTCCTCCCGGACGGATGGGGTCTCCCCTGCTCGAACGCAGTTGAGAGCTTGGGGAAGGATTGCTTGCTCCGGACCGCGCCTGGCGCCCGCGACGGACGGCCTGCGTGCCCTGTGGTTCCTTAGTCCCACCGGCCCGCGGACCTCACCCACCCGGTCCTTGATTGTCACTCTCACCCGGAGAGTGCTAACGCAATGATTAGCACTCGACCATGGAGAGTGCAAGCGGCCGAGGGGGAAGCCACCCCGGAAGCACCGTCGGCACACGACAGGAGGCTCGTACCCCCCGGCGGGGGTACGAGCCTCCTCTTTACGCGGTTGTGACGCGGCAGTCGGTCGGCGCCCTAGCCGGCCATCCGGACCATGTCCGCCTGCGGTCCCTTCTGGCCCTGCGAGATCTCGAACTCGACCCGCTGACCCTCCTCAAGGGTGCGGTAGCCGTCCATCTGAATCGCGCTGTAGTGGACGAAAACATCCGCACCACCGTCGACCGCGATGAAGCCGTACCCCTTCTCCGCGTTGAACCACTTGACGGTGCCCTGAGCCATGCCTAACTCCCCTATTACTGGCCCTTGCGCAGGACCGCACTCCGCGGACCCGGGTCAGACCTCACCCCCCGAGAGGCCCGTGGGGTGTGCGCCGGAACGCGTCGACCGCCGCTGAATGTATCCGCACCACTGCCCAGAGCAACAGGTCAATCGGACGAGAATTCTGGCGCCGGGGAAACGGCGATATGCGGTGAACTCCCGATACTCCCGGGCAAGTCGGGCCGGGCATAGCGTGCCTATGCGACAAATACCGCACACACTTCGGGCACAACTCACCGCGGTCTCATATGCGTTCAGCACGCTTGCGGAGAGGGATCACCTGAATGGTATCCCCTTTCCGCACATGGAATTGCCCCGTCCGCTTTACGGCGGACGGGGCAATTCCAGTCAGGCAAGCAGAGAGATGGCTTGAATTAGCAGCCGCCGGCCACCGCGGGAATGATCGAGATGCCCGCACCGTCCGGCGTGGCCGTCGCCAGGCCCTGATCGAAACGGACATCGTCGTCGTTGACGTACACGTTCACGAAGCGGCGCAGCTTGCCCGCGTCGTCCAGCACCCGGGCGGCGATGCCCTGGTGGTTCTTCTCCAGGTCGGCGATGACCTCGGAGAGGGTCGCGCCCTCGGCGGGGACCTCGGCCCGGCCGCCGGTGTACGTGCGGAGGATGGTGGGGATGCGGACCTTGACGCTCATGGTTCTGCCTTCCAGCGACTTCGGGATACGAGTTCGGGAGCTGCTGCGGAAGCCGTGCGCGGCCGCCGCGTACGGCGGGTCAGCCGGCCAGACCGGCGGCGCGGAACGCTTCCAGGCTCGGACGGATGGTGGCCGTGGGCCCGGTGGTGGGGGCCACGGCGTCCAGCGTCTTGAGGCCGTCACCGGTGTTCAGGACGACGGTGGTCAGCGACGGGTCGAGCTGACCGCTCTCGATGAGCTTCCGGGTCACGCCGACGGTCACCCCGCCCGCGGTCTCCGCGAAGATCCCCTCGGTGCGGGCCAGCAGCTTGATCGCGGCCACGATCTGCTCGTCGTCGACGTCCTCCACCGCACCACCGGTACGGCGCGCGATGTCGAGCACATACGGCCCGTCGGCCGGGTTGCCGATGGCCAGCGACTTGGCGATGGTGTCCGGCTTCTGCGGCCGTACGACGTCGTGGCCCGCCTTGAAGGCCGTGGAGACGGGCGAGCAGCCCTCGGCCTGGGCGCCGAAGATCTTGTACGGCCGGTCCTCGACCAGGCCGAGCGCGATCAGCTCCTTGAGCCCCTTGTCGATCTTCGTGAGCTGGGAGCCGGAGGCGACCGGGATGACGATCTGGTCCGGCAGCCGCCAGCCCAGCTGCTCGCAGATCTCGTACGCCAGCGTCTTGGAGCCCTCGCCGTAGTAGGGGCGCAGGTTGACATTGACGAAGCCCCAGCCCTCGCCCAGCGGGTCGCCGATGAGCTCCGAGCAGAAGCGGTTGACGTCGTCGTAGGTGCCCTCGATGCCGACCAGTTCGCCGCCGTAGACCGCGGCCATGACGACCTTGCCGGCCTCCAGGTCGTGCGGGATGAAGACACAGGAGCGGAATCCGGCGCGGGCCGCCGCGGCGCCGACCGCGCCCGCGAGGTTGCCGGTGGAGGAGCAGGACAGGGTGGTGAAGCCGAAGGCGCGGGCGGCCTCGACGGCGATGGCGACGACCCGGTCCTTGAAGGAGTGCGTCGGGTTGCCGGAGTCGTCCTTGACGTACAGACCGCCGGTGACGCCCAGCTCGCGGGCGAGGTTGTCGGCCTTGACGAGCTTGGTCAGCCCCGGGTTGAGGCTGGGCTTGCCGGCGACGTCCTCGGGGACGGGCAGCAGGGGGGCGTAGCGCCAGATGTTGTTCGGGCCGGACTCGATCCGCTTCCGTAGCCCGTCCGGGTCACCGGCCGGCAGGTCGTAGGCCACTTCGAGCGGCCCGAAACACTCCTGGCAGGCGAAGAGGGGGCCGAGGTCGAAGCGCTGTCCGCACTCGCGGCAGGAGAGCGCGACGGCGGGACCGAGAGTGACGGCGGGGGAGCTTTCGGTGACTTGCACAGCCATGGAGGCGAGGCCCTTTCTCCTCATCTTCCTCGCGGCGCATCTCGCCACGAGACGGATTTGGCACCTTCCCCGCCGGGAGCCTCGCGCGCTGTGATCGATGATCTTCGCGGAGACCGGCTGGAGGGTTGCCGGGGCTTCAACGGGCCGTATCCCTCTGCCCCTCTGGATGAGCGGTATGGCGCTGGGTGAAACCCAGGCGTTTGTGTGCGGTGACCCCCGGCATGCGGCGGTCCTCCGCGTTGTTCAAGACTGTAACCGAAGCCACTGATGGTTGAGATAGTCGTCCGAACCGCGAGATGGATCACACCGACCGCCCGACCGGCGGCCACCGAGGGAGTCGTAGACGTGCTGGAAGAGGTGGAGCGCTGGCTCAGCAGCCGCTCCTGGTCCGCGGCCGACCGCCCGCTCGACCGGCTGCTGGAGGCCAAGCGGCAGACGGGCCGGACGGTCAGCGTGGTGCTGCCCGCCCTCGACGAGGAGGCGACGGTCGGCGCGATCGTCACGGCGATCCGCGGCGAGCTGATGACCGACGCGGTCCCCCTGGTCGATGAGCTGGTGGTGCTGGACTCGGGTTCCACCGACCGGACGGCCCAGGTCGCGGCGGCGGCCGGCGCGCGGGTCGTGCACCGGGACGCCGTACTGCCGCGCATTCCGGCGCTGCCCGGCAAGGGCGAGGTGCTGTGGCGCTCGCTGCTGGTCACCCGGGGCGACATCATCTGCTTCGTCGACGCCGACCTGCGCGAGTTCTCGGCCACCTTCGTCTCCGGCATCGTCGGGCCGCTGCTGACCGAACCGGACGTCCAGTTCGTGAAGGCGATGTACGACCGGCCACTGGAGACGGGCCGCGGCGGCGCCGACGGCAGCGCCGGGCCGGGCGGCGGCGCAGGTCAGGGCGGCCGGGTCACCGAGCTGGTCGCCCGCCCGCTGCTGAATCTGCACTGGCCGATGCTGGCCGGTTTCGTCCAGCCGCTGGGCGGTGAGTACGCGGCCCGCCGCTCGCTGCTGGAGCGGCTGCCGTTCCCGGTCGGCTACGGCGTGGAGCTGGGCCTGCTGGTGGACGCGCTCCACACGGTCGGCCTCGACGCCCTCGCCCAGGTGGACGTGGGTGTGCGCAAACACCGCCACCAGGACGGGCAGGCGCTCGGCCGGATGGCCGCGGCCATCTACCGCACCGCCCAACTCCGGCTCACCCGCGGCCACTTGGTGCGTCCCCGGCTCACCCAGTTCGACCGCGGTGAGAACGGTTTCGTCCCCCGGACGACGGATGTGGACACCGAGGAGCGCCCTCCGATGGCCGAAATACCGGAGTACGCGGAGCGACGCGCGGCCTGACCCGCGCTCCGTACGTTTGCGCGGATCCGTGCCGGGTTAGTGTCGCGGCATGGTCTCCGAGCGCACTGGTGCCGAGGTTCTCGTCGCGTCCAACCGCGGCCCGGTCTCCTACACCCTGGCCGAGACCGGGCCCCCCGGGCAGGCCGGTCGGGGAGCTGCCCCCGCGCTGACCGCCAAGCGAGGCGGCGGCGGGCTGGTCTCCGGTCTGTCGGCCATCGGGCCCGATACGGACGCGGTGTGGGTGTGCGCCGCGCTCGGCGACGGCGACCGGGAGGCCGTCCGGCGGGCGGCGCACGGCGCCCCGGCCGGGGGCGGCCCGGCGGCGGGTGAGCTGGATACGGCCGATACGGGCGGGCGGCGGGTACGGATGCTGGACATCCCCGCGGACATCCACGCCGCCGCCTACAACGGCATCGCCAACTCCGTCCTGTGGTTCGTCCACCACATGCTCTACCAGACACCGTTGGAGCCCGTCTTCGATACGGAGTTCCGGGCGCAGTGGGCGTCGTACGAGACCTACAACGCGGCCTTCGCGGACGCGCTCGCCGACGGGGCGGCGCCCGGCGCAGCCGTCCTCGTGCAGGACTACCACCTGGCGCTGGTGCCGGGGATGCTCCGCGAGCGCCGCCCCGACCTGCGGATCGCGCATTTCTCGCACACTCCGTGGGCGCCCGCGGAGTACTTCGCGATGCTGCCCGACGACATCCAGCGGCAGCTGGCGCTGGGCATCCTGGGCGCGGACCGGGCGAACTTCCTGACCCGGCGGTGGGCCGCGAACTTCATGGCGTGCGCCGCGACCGCGCTCGGCGCGGACTGCGCGCCCGTCCCGCCCGCGACCGACGCGGCCGACGCCCCGGCCCTCGTCTCGCACCCCGCCGGGCGGCCGGCGCACACGACCCGGATCGGGGTGCACGGCCTGGGCGCCGACGCCGGTTTCCTGCGCGAGCGGGCGCACCGCCCCGACGTGGACGAGCGGCTGGCGGCACTGCGCGCCCAGATCGGCGGGCCGGACCGCCGGACCATCGTCCGCGTCGACCGCACCGAGCTGTCCAAGAACATCGTGCGCGGACTGCTCGCCTACCGCCGGCTGCTCACCGACCGCCCCGAGTGGCGCGAACGGGTCGTCCACGTCGCCTTCGCCTACCCCTCGCGCCAGGACCTGGCCGTCTACCGCGACTACACCGCCGAGGTCGAACGGGTCGCCGGGGCAATCAACGCCGAGTTCGGCACACCCGGCTGGCAGCCGGTCGTGCTGCACGTCAAGGACGATTTCGCGCGCTCGCTGGCCGCCTACCGGCTCGCGGACGTGGCCCTGGTCAACCCGATCCGGGACGGGATGAACCTGGTCGCCAAGGAGATCCCGGTGGTCTCGGACGGCGGCTGCGCGCTGGTGCTGTCGCGGGAGGCGGGCGCCCACGAGGAACTGGGCGCGGACGCGCTGACGGTCAATCCGTACGACGTCACCGGCACGGCGCGGGCGCTGCACGAGGCGCTGACGATGCCCCACGGCGAACGGGCCGCGCGCACCGAGCGGCTGGCCGCGGCCGCCACCGCGCTGCCGCCCGACCGGTGGTTCCTGGACCAGCTGCGGGAGCTGACGGGCTGAGCGGCGGGTCCGGGCACCCGGGGCCGGGCGGTCCGTAGGGGGTGTCCGGGCGTACGGGGTGCCCCGCGCGCAGCCCGCCGGGCGGCAGGTCTAGCGTGGTGGTCCGTGACAGTGACAACGCTTTCGGCCGGTTTGCCGGAGCTGACCGCGGGTCGGCTGGCAGGCAGCTGGCAGCTGGATCCGTACGCGCTCGTCCTGGTGCTGCTGCTGGGCGGCCTCTACGCCTGGGGCGTGGTGCGGCTGGCGCGCCGCGGTGAGCGGTGGCCGGTCGCCCGGAGCGTGGCGTTCGCGGGCATCGGGCTCGGCGCGATCGTGGTGGCGACCATGTCCGGGCTGGCGGTCTACGACCACGAGCTGTTCTGGCCCGCCGCGGTGCAGAACATCGTCCTCGACCTGATCGCCCCGCTCGGCCTGGCGCTGGGCGACCCGCTGGCGCTGGCGCTGCGGGCGCTGGACGAGCGGGCGCCGACCGCCCGGTGGCTGCGCGGCGCGCTCTCCGGCCGCGTCCTGCGCCTGCTGACGTTCCCGCTGGTCAGTACCGTGCTGGTGCTCTCCTCCGAGCTGGCCATCTACTTCACGCCGTACTTCCCGACGGCACTGCGGCACGGACCGCTGCACGAGCTGATGTATCTGCAACTGCTGGTCGTCGGCTGCCTCTTCGTCCTGCCGATGCTCACCCGCGAGGCGCTGCTGCCCGCCTGGTGCAGCCATCCGGTGCGGGCGCTCCTGGTGCTGGTCGACGGGCTGGTCGACGCGGTGCCCGGCATCGTCGTGATGACCAGCGGCACCCTGATCGCGGGCGGCTGGTACACCGCCCACCACCGCCCGTGGGACCCCACTCCGCAGCGCGACCAGATGATCGGCGGCGGGCTGATGCTGACCATCGCCGAACTGGTCGGGCTGCCCTTCCTCATCGCGGTCTTCGCGGAGTGGGTGCGGTCCGAGCGCGGGAAGACGGCGGCGCTGGACGCCCGCCTGGACCGCGAACTGGCGACGGTGGCGGCGGGTGTGCCGGGTGTGCCGGAGGCGACAGCCGTACCGGACGCGGCGGGCGATGCGGGTGCCACGCGTGCCTCGGACGCGCCGGCCGTACCGCGGCCGGAGCTGACGCGCCCCTGGTGGGAGACCGACCAGGGCGTGGTGGGCGACCGCTTCCGGCGCGGGGGCGGCGGCTGACGGACGGCGTGCGCCCGGCGCGTGCACCGGGCGGTGGCGGCCGCCGCGCTTCCGCCGCCCCGGCTGGGCCGCACCGCCGCTGGGTAATCCTCCGTCATGTCGAATACCGCACGCTGGGCCGTCATCGCGGCCTCCGCCGCGCTCGTGGCCGCCGTCACCGGGTGCTCGTCCGGCCAGTCCCCCGCCGATGCGAAGGGCGGTTCGCCGCACCCCGGGGCGATGGCCCCCTCCTCCCCCGCGGCGAGCGACCCGTCAATACCGGCGGGGCCCGGTCCGCAGTCCGCGTACACGGTGCAGCAGCAGCCCGCCCCCGGCTCCTGCCACTTCCGGTACACCGCCGACAAACAGCCGCTCCCCGACCCGAAGTGCACGCCCGGGGCGACGAACCCCAAGGTCACCCCGGCGACGCTGAAGACGACGATCTGCCACAAGGGCTATACCTCCGGCATCCGGCCCCCGGCGAACATCACCGGCCGCGAGAAGAAGGCCAACGCCGCGTCCTACGGCTACACCGCCAGCCTGCACGACGCCGAGTACGACCACCTCATCAGCCTGGAACTGGGCGGCGACCCCAACGACCCGCGCAACCTGTGGGTCGAGCCCCCGTCCCCGGGGCACAAGCCCGGCTCCGGCCCCAACAACCCCAAGGACCGGGTGGAGAACCGCCTCAAGTCCGCGATCTGCTCGGGCAAGGCCGAGCTGACCAAGGCGCAGCGGGCCATCGCACACGACTGGACGACGGCGGAGTCCGTCCTCGGTCTCGACCAGTAGCTCCACCGGTCCGGCCGGCGGTGCCGCGGGGCCGGTGGACCCGCGGCGAGCGGCAGCGCCTCAGGAGGCGGCGAGCCGGTCCGCGAGGGCGGTCAGCAGGCTGACGACGCCCCGCGGACCGTCGACCACCAGGTCGGCGCGCTCGGCGAGTTCGGTGACCTCGTCGCTGCCGCTGCACACCAGCACACCGGTCAGGCCGCCGGCGCGCAGTTCCTCGACGGCGGCGAAGGCGGCCAGGTCACCGAGGTCGTCGCCCATGTAGAGCACGGTCGTGGCGCCGGTCTCCCGCACCCAGTCGGCCAGCGCGACGCCCTTGTCCATACCGGGCGGGCGCAGTTCCAGGACCAGCCGGCCGGGCTCGACGACCAGGCCGTGGCGTTCGGCGAGCGCGGCCAGCGGGGCCCGCAGCCGGTCGAAGGCGGCCTGGGGGTCGTCGGCGCGGCGGGTGTGGACGGCGATGGCGCGGCCGCCCTTGGTCTCGACGGCCGTTTCGACCCAGGTACCCCGCCAGACGCCGGAACGGTCCAGGACGCCGGGGAGTTCGGCCTGTACGGCGGCGATACCGGGATGCGGGGCGGGGGCGCGGACGGTGGCGGTCGCCGCGTCCCAGCGCTCGGCGCCGTAGTGGCCGAGGACGACGAGGCGTTCCAGCCCGGGGACGCCGGCCACACCGCCGAGGGCGACCGCGACACCGGCCGGGCGGCCGGTGATCACCGCGGCGGCGCGCAGCCGCGGGGCGAGCCTGCCGAGCGCGGCGGCGGCGCCTGGGTGGGCGCGGGCCTGTGCCGGGTCGGGGACGATATCGGCCAGGGTGCCGTCGAAGTCGATGGCGATGACGGCGCGTTCGGGACGGGCCAGCAGCGCGGCGAGCCCGTCGCGGCCCGCCCGGGTGCCGGGCACCGGGACGGCCGGCGGCGCGGAGCTGCGGGGCTGTGCCGGGTCCGGGGCCGGTGCGGGGTCCGGCGTCGCTCGGGGGTGCGGGGCCGGCTCGGGGCTCGGCGTCGGCGCGGCGTTCGGGGGGCTGCCCATGGCGCCGACCCTATCGGTGGCGCGTGGGCGCGCGTGGGGTGAACGGGAGCATCGGGACGGCGGATACGGGGCGGTCCGGGGCCGCGCTGCGGGGTGGCCCGATGGCGCGCGCGGCAGGGTGGTCCGGCGGCCGGCGGCGCGCGGTCGCCTCAGCGGCGGGCCCGGCGGGCGTCGCGTACCCGGCGCAGGCGGTTGACGGTGACCGCGTCGTGGGCGAGCGCGCGCGGGTCGTCGAGCAGGGCGTTGAGGAGTTGGTAGTAGCGGGTCGGGGAGATGCCGAGCCGCTCGCGGATGACACGCTCCTTGGCGCCGGGGCTCGGCCAGGAGCGCCGCTCGACGGCGAGCACCGCTTCGTCCCGGGTGGAGAGGGGCGCCGTACGGGCACCGGCCGCGGCGGCGACGCCGCCGGCCGCGGCATCCGCCGCGGCCGGTCCGGGCGCGCCGTCCGGGCCGGTGCCGGCGGTCTCGTCGCCTCCGGCGCCGTGCTCCGCGCCGCCGCCCGTACCGCTCGTCATCACGTTTCCACGATAAGCCCACGGTCGGACAGCGGCCGGTGCACCGGGAGCGGGCTCATTCGGCGGCGCTGTCCGCCCGGTCGGCGAGGTGCTGGATGTCGGTGAGGACGCCGGCCGGGTTGCCCCGCGGGCCGACCACGGTGCCCATCTTGGCCTTGAGGGTCTTGGAGACCAGCGGCCAGGAGGTCTTGTTCGCCGGGTAGAACTCGGCGTTCTTGAGCTGCTTGAGGAAGCTGTGCAGCTTGCTGTACTTGCCGTCGGCCAGCATCGCCTCGGAGGCGGAGGTGGTGACCGGCAGCAGGCCGTAGGTGCCGGAGAAGTCCAGGACGTTCTTCTCGTTGTAGACGAAGTCCAGGAACTTGCCGACCTGTGCCTGGTGGCCGTTCTGCTTGAAGGCCATCATCCAGTCGGCGACGCCCATGGTGGACTTGGCCTTGCCGCCGGCGCCGGGCAGTTCGACGGTGCCGTAGTCGATGCCCTTGGCCTCGGCCTGCTTCATCAGCGTCGGGTGGCCGTTGAGCATGCCGACATCGCCGTCCGCGAACGCCGCGAAGGCGTCCTCGCGGTTGAGCTTGGCGGGGCTCGCACCGGTCAGGCCCTTGCCGACGAGCTCCGTGCGGAGCCATTCGAAGGTCTTGACGTTCTCCGGCGAGTCGATCGCGTACTTGCCGATGCTGTCGGTGTAGCCGCCGCCACCGCCGAGCATCCACAGCAGCGTCTCGGCCTGGGTCTCCTCGGGGCCGAGCGGCAGCGCGAACGGCATCTTGACGCCGCGTGCCTTGAGCCGCCCGGCGTCGCGGGCGACGTCCGCCCAGCTCTGCGGCGGGTCGGTGATACCGGCCTCGGCGAACAGCTTCTTGTTGTAGAAGAGCCGCCGGGTGCTGGCGCCGAACGGCATGCCGTACTGGGTGCGCTGGTACTCGCCGGCCTGTGCGAGGGCGGGGGTGAAGTCGGCCTGGGTGGGTATCGAGAGCAGCTGGTCGGCGCTGTAGAGGCGGCCCTTGGCGGCGTAGTCGGCGTACGCGCCGACCTGCGCCATGTCCGGGGCCTTGCCGGCCTTGACGAGGTCCTCGACCTTCTTGTCGACCTCCGTCCAGCTGTAGACCTGGACATCGATCTTGATCTTGGGGTTGGTCTTTTCGAAGGCGCGGCTGAGCCGGTCCCAGTACTTCTGGGAGCTGTTGGCCTTGCTGTCGCCGTAGTCGGCCGCGACGAGTTTGAGGGTGACCGCGTCGCCGCCGCCCGAACCGCTGCCACAGGAGGTAAGAGTCAGTGCCATGGCCGTGGCGAGTCCCGCCGCCCCCAGGCCCAAATACCGCCGCTGCACTGCCGTTACCGCCTTCTGTCCCGAAGATTCACGCTTGCCGGGTATGCCGGTGGTGCAGGGGTCACTTTCAACCGCCATGAACCACGAGTCTCCCCCGCGTACCCACACAAGGTCTACACCACCCACCGTTTCAGTTCGATATCACCCCACATCTGCGCAGGTCAGCGGGGTGCGCTACGGGACGCCAGAAGGAGGAACAGTGACGAAAATCCCGGCCGGAAAGACGAACCACACCGCGAGTGGACTAGACCTTTTATGGCAGATCGCGCGAAACTGTTCCCGTGAAACACGTCATCGCCCTTGATGTGGGCGGCACCGGGATGAAGGCCGCCCTCGCCGGGCCGGACGGCACGCTGCTGTACGAGGCACGGCGCCCGACCGGCCGGGAGCGCGGCCCCGACGCGGTCGTCGAGACCGTACTCGGCTTCGCCGCCGAGCTGAGCGCCATCGGGCAGGAACGGTTCGGCAGTACCGCGCTGGCGGCCGGGGTCGCGGTCCCCGGCATCGTCGACGAAGGCGCCGGCATCGCCGTCTACGCCTCCAACATCGGCTGGCGGGACATCCCGATGCGGGCGCTGCTCTCCGAACGGCTGGGCGGTGTCCCGGTCGCCCTCGGCCACGACGTACGCACCGGCGGGCTGGCCGAGGGCCGGATAGGTGCCGGCAAGGATGCCGACCGCTTCCTCTTCGTTCCGCTGGGCACCGGTATCGCGGGCGCCATCGGCATCACGGGCCGGATCGAGGCCGGCGCCCACGGCAGCGCGGGCGAGATCGGCCACATCGTCGTACGGCCCGGCGGGCGCGCCTGCGCCTGCGGCCAGCGCGGCTGTCTGGAGACGCTGGCCTCGGCCGCGGCGGTCGGCCGCGAATGGGCCGCGGCCTGCGGCGATCCGCAGGCCGGCGCCGCGGACGCCGCCAAGGCCGTGGCGTCCGGCGACGAACGGGCCCTGGCCGTCTGGCAGACCGCGGTGGACGCCCTGGCCGACGGGCTGGTCACCGGGCTCACCCTGCTCGACCCGCAGACGATGATCATCGGCGGCGGCCTCGCCGAGGCGGGCGACACGCTGTTCATACCGCTGCGGGAGGCGGTCCGCCGGCGCGTGACGTTCCAGCGGCTCCCCTCGATCGTTCCGGCCGCCCTCGGGGATGCCGCCGGATGCCTGGGCGCAGGACTGCTCGCCTGGGATCTACTCTCCACGGAGGTAACCGCCTGATGGCACAGCAACAATCCGCGGACCAGCGGCGCACCCTCCTGACCGGCGCCCGGATCGCCCGTCCGTCCGGTGTCGTCGAGAACGGCCGGATCGCGATCGAGGGCACCCGCATCGCCGACGACCACGGCGATTCGGGCGGTCAGGGCGGTCAGGACGCCGCTGCGGTGACCGTCGATCTCTCCGGCCACCTCATCGTCCCGGGCTTCGTCGATATGCATGTGCACGGCGGGGGCGGCGGCTCCTTCTCCTCCGCCGACCCCGAGGAGTGCCTGACCGTCGCCGACACCCACCGCCGGCACGGCACCACCTCGATGGCCGCCTCCACCGTCACCGGCGATCTGGACGACCTCGCCCGGCAGGCCGCGGTGCTCGCCGAGCTCGTCCAGCAGGGCGAACTGGCCGGTATCCACTTCGAGGGCCCGTTCATCTCCCCGCACCGCTGCGGCGCCCACCAGCCCGAGCTGCTGCGCGACCCGGACCCGGCCGACGTCCGCAAGCTCATCGACGCGGCGCACGGTACGGCGGCGATGATGACGATCGCCCCGGAGCTGCCCGGCGGTCTGGAGTCCGTACGGCTGCTGGCCGACGCCGGCGTGATCGCCGCCATCGGCCACACCGACTCCGGCTACGACGCCACCCGCGAGGCCATCGACGCGGGCGCCACCGTCGCCACCCACCTCTTCAACGCGATGCCCGGCCTGGGGCACCGCGCGCCGGGCCCGGTCGCGGCCCTCCTGGAGGACGAGCGGATCACCGTCGAGCTGATCAACGACGGCACCCATCTGCACCCCGCCATCCTGGAGATGGCCTTCCGCGACGCGGGCGCCGGGCGCGTCGCGTTCATCACGGACGCGATGGGCGCGGCCGGTATGAACGACGGTATGTACCCGCTCGGCCCGATGCGGGTCGAGGTCAAGGACGGCGTCGCCCGGATCAGCGAGGGCCCGACGGCCGGCTCGATCGCCGGCTCCACCCTCACCCTGGACCGCGCCTTCAAACGCGCCGTCACCATCGACAAGCTGACGGTCGGCCAGGCCGTACAGGCACTTTCCGCCAATCCGGCCCGGCTGCTGGGCATCGACGACCGGGCCGGTTCCCTGGAGACCGGCAAGGACGCCGACCTGGTGGTGCTGGACGCGGCATACGACCTGGTGGGCGTCATGCGGCGGGGCGAGTGGCTGGTGCGCCCGGACGGCGTCTGAGCGCCGGACAGGGCGGCGCGGCGGCCGTCCGCCGGATGGATGTGCACCACACGGTGGTTGGCCCGGGTCTGGGCCAACCACCGTTCGCGATGGCATGATCGCTCGCGCACTTGTCCGTATGCCGCCGCACCGCGCGGTTGCCAGACCCACGGCCGTCCGGTCCACGACCGCCCGGAGGGGGAGCCATGATCCTCACGGTCACGCTGAACGCCGCCCTGGACATCACCTACCGCGTGCCCCGGCTCCACCCGCACCGCACCCACCGGGTCACCGACGTCGCCGAACGCCCCGGCGGCAAGGGGCTGAACGTCGCCCGGGTGCTGGCCTCGCTCGGCCACCGCGCCGTCGCCACCGGGTTCGCGGGCGGCGGCACCGGCGCGGCGCTGCGCGCCCTGCTCACCCAGGAGACCGACGTCGCCGACGCCCTGGTGCCGGTCG
Organism: Streptomyces celluloflavus; assembly: GCA_000720995.1. Taxonomy (GTDB): domain Bacteria; phylum Actinomycetota; class Actinomycetes; order Streptomycetales; family Streptomycetaceae; genus Streptomyces; species Streptomyces celluloflavus. The sequence goes on along the minus strand of JOEL01000026.1, from coordinate 55,897 downwards.
GCGGCGCGACCCGCCGCACCGTCGCCGTCGTCGACGAGTCCACCGGCGACACCACCCAGCTCAACGAACCGGGTCCGACCGTCTCCCCCGCCGAATGGCACACCTTCCTCGGCACCTACCGCGAACTGCTGGGCGACGCGCGTGCGGTGGCCCTGTGCGGCAGTCTGCCGCCGGGCGTCCCGGTCGATGTCTACGCCCGCCTCACCCGCGCCGCGCGCACCGCCGGCGTCCCGGTCCTCCTGGACACCAGCGGGGAACCGCTCCGCCGCGGCCTGGCCGCCCGCCCCGATCTCGCCAAGCCCAACGCCGATGAACTCGCCGCCCTCACCGGCAGCACCGAACCGCTGCGCGCCGCCCGCGACACCCGCCGCCGCGGCGCCCATGCGGTGGCCGCCTCCCTGGGCGCGGACGGCATGCTCCTGGTCACCGCCGACGGCGCCTGGCAGGCCGCCCCGCCGCGGCGGATCGCGGGGAACCCGACCGGCGCCGGCGACTCGGCGGTGGCGGGCCTGCTGTCCGGCCTGGTGGAGGATCTGCCCTGGCCGGAGCGGCTGTCCCGCGCGGTGGCCCTGTCGGCCGCGACCGTACGGGCCCCGGCGGCGGGCGAATTCGACCCGGCGGTCTACGCGGAGCTGCTGCCGGGTGTCGTGGTGACGGACCGTCCGACGGCGGCCTGAGGAAACGGGCGGGGCCCGCACGGCGCGGACGCCGGGGAGCACCCGCCGCCCGTCACCCGCGGACGCCGGGCGTCACGGCACCGTCAGCCAGACCTTGTCGATGTTCACATCGCACTGGTTGCCGCTCTCGCAGGACAGCCGGATGTTGTTCGTGCCCTTGTTGAGATGTACGAGGGACCAGGAATAGGTCCACTTGTCCCAGGCGCCCTCGCTCGCGCCGGCGAAGTTCTTCAGGCTGATCGGCCGGCTCTCCGCCTTGCCGTTCACGCCTATCGTGAGGTTCGCGTCCTTGCCGGGCACGCCGTAGCCGACCCAGAACTTGTACTGGCCGGCCTTTTCGAGGTTGAGCGTCCACGTGGCCGACGCGCCGGGCGTGTTCATGCCGGCTATGTACGAACCGCTCGCCGACCGCGCGCCCGGGACGTCCTTCGCCGAGCTCGCGCCGCCGTCCAGCCGCATGCTGCCCGCGTCGAGCTTGGGCAGCTCTCCGGGGGTGGGCTTGGCGGACGGGGACGGCGTCTCGCTCTCCTTGACCGATTCGGCGGCCGTCGGACCCGGCGTGCTCTGGGCGTCCTTCTCGGTGTCGTCCTTGTTGTTGGTGACCATCGCGACGCCGATGCCCACGCAGACCACCGCGACCACCGCGACGGCGGCGATCAGCAGGCCGTTGCGACGGCGGGGCGACTGCCGGTCACCGTGGCCCTGCCCCGGGGCGGGACGGGTGCGGTCGCCGCCGGGCAGCGTCTCCGGCGCGGCGTAGTGGGCGTTCTGCTGGCCGTAACCGGGCTGCTGCCCGTAACCCGGCTGCTGGCCATAGCCCGGCTGCTGCCCGTAGCCCTGCTGCGGGGCCTGCTGCTGCGGGGCGCCGTACTGCCGCTCGCCGACCGCGCGCACGTTGTTGTAAGAGGTCCGCGGGACACCCGGCTGCCGCGTCGGCGCACCCTCGCCCGCCGAGCCCGCCGTGCCGCCCTCGCCGCCCTCCTGGCGGTAGAGGTAGGCGAACGGGTCGTCGTTCTCCGGCGTGTCCGCGCCGTTTTTACCGGCCGTCATTCCGTGTCACTCCCCAACGGTCTGTACGCGTCTGTGCGCGCCTGTATGTGTGCGCGGGTATCCGCGCGTTCGCACATATCCGCGCGAACTGTCTTATCCGGACTCCCGGCGGCGCCGCGCCGCATCGGCGCAGCCTACCTCTTTCGGCTTTTCGGACGGCGCGCCGCAGCGGCCACAAGATCGCTACAGATCGGTGAACGGCTGGTAGGCCGGTACGGATTGCGGCGCGTGCGGCGGATGCGCGGGGTGAGGCATCGTACGACGGCCGCCCGCACCGCCGCGCTCCGGTCCACGGCGGCGCACCCGGGCCCCTGGCCGCGCACCCCCGCCGGTCAGCCCGCCGCCCGCCGGTTCCCCTTCGACCGGGAGCGCTTCTCGACGTACATCCGCTGGTCGGCCGAGGCCAGCACCTCCTCGGCGGTCATCCCGCAGCTCGCCCAGCCGATGCCGAAGCTGGCGCCCACCCTGACCGCCCGGCCGTCCACCCGGATCGGCGGCATGATGGCGCTCCGCAGCCGGACCGCGAGGTCCTCGGCGTCGGCCGTACCGAGGCCGTCGGCGAGCACCACGAACTCGTCGCCGCCGAGCCGGGCGACCGTATCGCCGTCCCGGACGCCGCTGGTCAGCCTGCGGGCGACCTCGATCAGCACCGCGTCGCCGGTGTGGTGTCCGAAGCGGTCGTTGATGGACTTGAAGCCGTCGAGATCGCAGAAGAGGACCGCGAGCCCCTTGGCCCCGTCGTCCGCGGGGCCCTCGGCCGGCGCCACGAGATGGACGTGGTGGTCGTACGGGACCGGGCTGGTGCCCTCGAAGCCTTCGAGCCCGTCGAACGGTTCGGGGCCGCCCGGCCGGAAGCTGCGCGGGTCGCTCGGGTCGGCGCAGGCCGCGGCCGAGGCGGCGAACGCCTCCGCAAGCGGGGTCGGCGGGCTGACGCACAGCCGGGCGCCGAGCCGGGCCCGCAGCTCGGCGCTGTTGGGCAGGCCGGTCAGCGAGTCGTGGCTGGCGCGGTGCGCGAGCTGAAGCTCGTGCCGCTTGCGCTCCTCGATGTCCTCGACGTGGGTGAGCAGGAACCGGGGCCCGTCGGTGGTGTCGGCGACGACGGAGTTGCGCAGCGAGACCCAGACGTAGGTGCCGTCCCGGCGGGCCAGCCGCAGCTCGGCCCGGCCGCCCTCGGCGGAGGTGCGCAGCAGGGTGCCGATGTCCTCGGGGTGGACGATGTCGGAGAAGGAGGAGCGGCGCAGCGCGGCGGCCGGGCGGCCCAGCAGCCGGCAGAGCGCGTCGTTGGTGCGCACGAGCCGGCCGTGGTCGTCACCGCCCATCTCGGCGACCGCCATCCCGCTCGGCGCGTACTCGAACGCCTGCCGGAAGCTCTCCTCGCTGGCGCGCAGGGCCTGCTGCTCGCGCTCCAGCCGGACCAGCGCGCGCTGCATATTGGCCCGCAACCGGGCGTTGCTGATCGCGATGGCGGCCTGGAAGGCGTACATCTGGAGGGCTTCCCGGCCCCAGGCGCCGGGGCGCCGGCCGTTGCGCGGCCGGTCGACGGAGATCACCCCGAGCAGTTCGCCGCCGCCGTTGGGCGCCACGTACAGGGGCGCGAAAAGGCGGTCCCTGGCGTGCCACTCGTCGGGGAACCGGGGCGCGGGCCCGTCGGTGTGCCACTGCGGGACATCGTCGTCATCCAGCATCCAGCCCTCGGTGTGCGGGATGAAGCACAGATCGCCCCACCGCTCCCCCATGGCCAGTCTGCGGTCCCAGGACGTCCGGGAGCCGACCCGCCCGGCCATCAGCGCCTCGGCGGCCGGGCTGCCGGCCACGGCGGCGACGACGAGATCGCCGTCCGGGCGGACCAGATTGACGGCGGCCAGCTCGAAGCCGAGCCCGCGGAGTACGCCGTCGGCGACCGTCTGCAAGGTGTCCGCGAGGCTACGTGCGGTGGCCAGCTCGGCGACCGCCTGGTGCAACTGCCGCAGGGCCGCAAGGCGGACGTATGGCTCCGACTCGGTCTCCATCGTTCGCTCCCCCTGAGACCTCGACAGCAACTCCAGGATTCTTTGTCGTCCGATTCCACGCTCACTGAATCACAGCGAGCTGCCCACTCGGTACACAGGGTCAACAATAACTGCACGCTGTGACTCAAGTCACAGACAGTGAGGGCCTGTTGACGCTCCCCGAGGGGGCCTCGGCGGGCGCGTTTCTCCACTTCCTGAACGCAAATCCGGGGCCCGCGCCGTCTCCGCCGTCAGACCTAGGGCACGGGTGGTCCCAAGGCCCGATGCGAGCCGGGGCCGGACGGCGTTAGCGTTCCTGGCGTGTTCACGAAAAACCCTGCCACCATCCCGGCCGCCGGCTCCGCCGCGCCCGTCGTCCGCCTCGCGCCCACGCCGGGCGGCGCGGCAATCCCGCATCCTGTGGGGGTGAGTGACGACGAGTTCCGCGCCGCCCTGTCCCGCCTCGCCGCCGGTGTGGTGCTGATCACCGCCCACGATCCGGACGACGGACCGCGCGGCGAGGACGTCGGCATGACCGCCACGGCGTTCGTCTCCGTCTCGCTGGATCCGCCGCTGGTGATGGTGAGCGTTCGCAACGACTCGCGGATGGACGACCTCCTGGCGCATCAGCCGCTCTGGGCCGTTTCGGTGCTGTCGGAGAACCAGCGTCACGTTGCCGGGCGATTCGCCATGAAGGGCCGCATCAGCGACCGACTCCTCTTCGCGGACATTCCTCATGTACGGGGAGAAGCGGCCGGCGCCCCGCTGATCGGCGGCGCGCTGGCGGTCCTGGAGTGCCGGACCGAGCAGCGGGTGGTGGCCGGCGATCACACCCTCGTCATCGGCCGGGTGCTGACCGCCTCGGCCCCGGGCGACGACGGCGGCCCGCTGACGTACTTCCGCGGGAAATACCGGCAGTTGGGCTGAGCGTTGCACGGTCGGGCCCGGCGGCGACGGGGGAGCCGCCGGGCCCGGCCGCGACCGGCAGTGCCCGGAGGGCGCCGCCGTCGCCGGTGGTGCCCCGGCGGCGGCCCGGCTCAGTCCCAGCCGCGGCCGGAGCGTCCGCGCTTGGTGTCGCCGCGCTGCTTCTTCTCGCGCAGCCGCCGCTCGTTGATACCGCGCGGTATCCGGGACTTGCGGCGCGCTTTGGGCGGCGGTGCGGTGGCCTCGGCGAGCAGCCCGGCCAGCCGGACGGCGGCGGTCTCGCGGTTGCGCCACTGGGAGCGGTGGTCGGAGGCCCGTACGGTCAGCACACCGTCGACCAGCCGCCCGGCCAGCCGCTCCAGGGCGCGCTCCTTCCACACCTCGGGCAGCGCCTGGGTGGCGGCGAGGTCGAAGCGCAGCTCCACCTGGCTGTCGCTGGTGTTGACGTGCTGGCCGCCCGGACCGGAGGAGCGCGAGAACCGCCAGCCGAGCTCGGCCTCCGGAAGGACGACCGAACCGCGGATGACATGGGGCCCGGACATGCCCCTATGATCCCGCCTGCGCGCGCCTCCCGTCACCCTCTTTCTTTTCGCGGGCTTCCCGGGTCCCCGGTGCCCGGCGGTCCGGCGGCGCGGGCGGGCGCCGGCACCGCCGTACGGTCGCCGCCCGCCCGCGCGTCCCTCGGCGCCGGCGCGCTCAGCCCCCGGCCGCCGCCCCCGCCCAGAGCCCCTCCCCGGTCAGCCCCAGCAGTTCGATCGCGTTGCCCCGGACGATCCGCTCGACGACATCCGCCGCCAGGTGGCCCATCTGGGCTTCGCCGACCTGCCGCGAGGCGGGCCAGGTGGAGTCGGAGTGGGGGTAGTCGGTCTCGTAGAGGACGTTGCCGGCGCCGATCGCGTCCAGGTTCTGCAGGCCGAAGGCGTCGTCGAAGAAGCAGCCGTAGACGTGGTCGGCGAAGAGTTCGGAGGGCGGGCGGAGCACCTTGTCGGCGACGCCGCCCCAGCCGCGGTTCTCCGACCAGACCACGTCCGCGCGCTCCAGGATGTACGGGATCCAGCCGATCTGCCCCTCGGCGTACATGATCTTCAGGTTCGGGAAGCGGTCGAACTTGCCGCTCATCAGCCAGTCGACCATCGAGAAGCAGCAGTTGGCGAAGGTGATCGTGGAGCCGACGGCGGGCGGTGCGTCGGCGGAGGTGGACGGCATCCTGCTGGACGAGCCGATGTGCATGGCGATGACGGTGCCGGTCTCGTCGCAGGCGCGCAGGAACGGGTCCCAGTCGTCGGTGTGGATGCTGGGCAGCCCCAGGTGCGGCGGGATCTCGCTGAAGCAGACCGCCCGGACGCCGCGGGCCGCGTTGCGCCGCACCTCCGCGGCGGCCAGTTCGGCGTCCCACAGCGGGACGAGGGTGAGCGGGATCAGCCGGCCGCCCGCCTGCGGCCCGCACCACTCCTCCACCATCCAGTCGTTGTACGCGCGCACCCCCAGCAGCCCCAGTTCGCGGTCCTTGGCCTCGGTGAAGGTCTGGCCGCAGAACCGCGGGAAGGTCGGGAAGCAGAGCGCGGACTGGACGTGGTTGACGTCCATGTCGGCCAGCCGCTCCGGGACGCTGTACGAACCGGGGCGCATCTGCTCATAGGTGATGCCTTCGAGCCTGACCTCGTCGCGGGAGTAGCCGACGGCGGTGTCGAGGCGGGTGAGCGGCCGGTGCAGATCCTCGTAGACCCACCAGTCGGCCAACGGCCCGTCATCACCCACAACGCCCATCTTCGGGGCGAATTTTCCGCCCACGAACGTCATGTCCGTCAGCGGCGCCCGGACGATCCGCGGACCGATGTCGTGGTACTTCGACGGGAGCCGGTCCCGCCAGACGTGAGGTGGCTCCACCGTGTGGTCGTCCACCGAGATGATCTTGGGGAAGCTCTCCATGTCCCACACGGTAGCGCCGATCTGACGACCCGTCAGTAGTGTGGGACGGCGCGAACGGCACACCGGGCGAGGGTCCGGGCCGGGGCGCGCGCGGGGCTCGTTGCCGTGCGGGGAGAGTGCGCAGGCCCGGCGGCCACACCACCCGCGCCCCTCCGCACGCCGACCGGACCGCGCCGTCAGCGGGCGGGGAGGCTTTGTGCACGCTCCGGATCCCTACTGACGTAAAAGCCGCTGACAAGGCAGACTGACCGATGCGAACGGCGCGAACAGTGCGAATGACCGGACAGGGCAGGAGGACACCATGGACGACGGTCCGGGACAGGGGCGGCTCCGCTTCACCGTGCTCGGTCCCGTGCGGGCCTGGCGCGGCGAGACGCCACTGGCGACGGGCTCCCCGCAGCAGCGCGCCCTGCTCGCCGCCCTGCTGCTGCGCGGCGGACGCACCGCCACCGCACCCGAACTCGTCGACGCCCTCTGGGGCGACGCACCGCCGCACGCCGCGCTCGCCGCCCTGCGCACCTACGCCTCCCGGCTCCGCAAGGCGCTGGGGGACGACGCCGCGGCCCTGGTCAGCGAGTCCGGCGGCTATGCGGTCCGGTCCGCGGACGGCCGCCCGCTGGACCTCGACCTCGACCAGGCCGAGCAGTACGCCGCCGAGGCGGAGAAGGCCAAGGCCGCCGGCGACCGCGGGCGCGCCCGCGCCCTCCTCGACGCCTCGCTCACCCTGTGGGACGGCGAACCGCTGGCCGGCCTCGCCGGTCCGTACGCCGACACCCAGCGCACCCGCCTCGACGAATGGCGGCTCTCCCTGGTGGAGACCCGCCTCGAACTCGACCTGGAGGTCGGCAGCCACGCCGAGGCCGTCTCCGAGCTGACCGCACTGACCGCCGCCCACCCGCTGCGCGAGCGGCTGCGGGAACTCCTCATGCTGGCGCTCTACCGCAGTGGCCGGCAGGCCGAGGCGCTCGCCGTCTACGCCGACACCCGGCGGCTGCTCGCCGACGAACTGGGCGTCGACCCCTGCGCCTCGCTCGCCGAGCTCCAGCACCGCATCCTGCGCGCGGACCCCGACCTGGACGCGCCGCCCGCCGTCAGCGACGGCCCGGACGCCGCCGACCACATCATCGTGCGCCCCCAGCAACTCCCCGCCACGGTCGCCGACTTCACCGGCCGGGACGCCTTCGTCGCGGAGCTCGGCGAACAGCTCGCCACCGCCGAGGGCAGCGTGATGGCGGTCTCGGCGCTCACCGGCATCGGCGGCGTCGGCAAGACGACCCTCGCCGTCCATGTCGCGCACGCGGCCCGCGAGCACTTCCCCGACGGTCAGCTCTACGTCGACCTCCAGGGCGCCGGCCACACCCCGTCCGAACCGGAGGCCGTCCTCGGCGCCTTCCTGCGCGCCCTGGGCACCGCCGACTCCTCCATCCCCGACGGCCTGGAGGAGCGCTCCGCCCTCTACCGCTCCACCCTCGCCGGACGCCGCGTGCTGGCTTTACTGGACAACGCACGGGACGCCGCGCAGATCCGCCCGCTGCTCCCCGGCGCGGAGGGCTGCGCCGCGCTGATCACCAGCCGCGCCCGGCTGATCGACCTGGCCGGCGCGCACCTCATCGACCTCGACGTGATGAGCCCCGAGGAGGCGCTGACCCTCTTCACCCGGATCGTCGGCAAGGAGCGCGTCACCTGCGAGCGGCAGGCCGCGATGGCCGTCGTCGGCGCCTGCGGCTTCCTCCCGCTGGCCATCCGCATCGCCGCCTCCCGGCTGGCCGCGCGCCGTACGTGGACGGTCTCCATCCTGGCCAGCAAGCTCGCCGACGAACGCCGCAGGCTGGACGAGCTGCGCGCCGGTGACCTCGCCGTCAAGGCCACCTTCGAGCTGGGTTACGGCCAGTTGGAGCCCCACCAGGCCCGCGCCTTCCGGCTGCTGGGCCTCGCCGACGGCCCGGACCTCTCGCTCGCCGCCGCGGCCGCCCTCCTCGACATGGACATCGAATCCGCCGAGGACCTCGTCGAATCCCTCGTCGACGCCAGCCTGCTGGAATCCGCCGCCCCCGGCCGCTACCGCTTCCACGACCTGGTCCGGCTCTACGCGCGTTCCTGCGCCGAACGGGACGAACACCCGCCGACGGAACGGGACGCGGCGCTGTCGCGGCTGCTGGACTTCTATCTGGCGACGGCGGCCCGCGTGTACCTGCTGGAACGCCCCGGCGACCGCCTCGTCGACCACATGGAGCCGACGAACTACCCGGGGCTCGACGTCACCGACCGGACCACGGCGCTGGAGTGGCTGTTCAGCGAGGCCGGGTGCCTGCTCTCCTGCGCCAAGCAGTCCCACACCAAGGGCGCCCTGCGCCGCGCGGCTGATCTGCTCATGCTCACCAAGGACCTCGCCGAGTCCGGCGCCTACGCCCTCCAGTACGAGCAGGCCAACATGTCCCTGCTCGCCGCGGCCCGGGAGCTGGACGACCAGCACGCGCAGGCGCGCATCCACACCGCGCTCACCTACGCCCGCACCCTGGCCGGCCGGCTGGACGAGGCCGACGAGAACGCCAAGCACGCCATGCTGCTCGGCGTCGCCACGAACGACCCCTTCTCCTCCTCGTACGCGCCCAACGACCGCGGCATCATCGCGGGCGAACAGGGGCGTCACGCGGACGCCGAGGAGTATCTCTGCCAGGCGCTCATCGCGTTCCGGGCGGACGACAACAAGCAGTCCGAGGCGAGCGCGCTGTGCAACCTCTCCCGCGTCCACCTCGACACCGGGCGCGTGGACAGCGCCATCCGGCTGGCCGAACAGGGCGTCGCCATATACCGGCAGATCGGCGCCACCCGGCGGCTCGCCAACGGCATGTACGCGCTGGGCGTGGCCTTCACGCTCGCCCAGCGCCTGACCGACGCGGCACAGCAGTTCAACGAGGCGCTGGTCATCTTCCGCGACAGCCGCCAGCGGTTCTGGGAAGGCATGACCTACTTCCGGCTGGCCGAGGTCGAGCTGGCCGCCCACCGCCCCGCGCAGGCCGCCAACCACGCCGAACAGGCCCTCGGCACGCTCCGGGTGACCGGCGGTGAACTGTGGCGCGCGAACGCGCTCACGGCGTTGGGCCGAGCCCTGAACGGCGTCGGGCACATCGGCCGCGCGCGGGTCTGCTGGCAGGAGGCCCTGGCCATCTACGAACGGCTCGGGTCGACGGAGAGCGCCAAGGTACAGCAGCTCCTCTCGGTCGTCTCCGCCGCATAACCGCAGGTCCCGCTCATAGTCGTCGGCGTTTATCGATCGTTCATCAACACCGGCCACTCTCTACGTACCCGATCCGCCGCCTCGGGGGGCAAGCGGCTCGGTGACGTGGCCCCACCGTATGGTGATCGGCCTTGATCCGCCCGTCCGGCGATCCTCGGGGGAGTTACCGGCCGGGCGGATCGTGTACCGCCCACATACAGGAGTTGATTGCATTGACCACCGAGAGCCAGACCCAGCCGCCGGCGAAGGACAAGGACATCCTCAAGCCGCTGGACAGCCACCGTCCGCTGATCGGCATGGACGCGATCATGCCTGACAGCCACCGGCCGGCACCCGCACCGACCCCGGTGCAGACTCCGGTGCAGGGTGACACCGTCATCGTCCCCAAGGACAGCCACCGGCCCATTGCCGACCCGAAGAACTGAGACTGCACCACCAGGTCACCGGTTCACCGGGCATTCCGGGGGGATCGCAGGGGCCGGTTTCGATGGCACGGAGGGGGGCCATCGAGACCGGCCCCTGTGGCATGTCCGGGGCCGTTCGCCCCTGAGGCCGCGGGGGCGGGGACCTCCGTACCCCTGGCCACCGGGCCGTCGGCTCCCGCCCCGGACTCCTGACGCCCCATCAGATTCGCTGCTACAGTCGCGCCGTCCGGCCCCGCCGGAGCCGCCCCGGGCCCGTCCCGCCCGGCTCCGCTCCTCTCGCAGCCAGGAGGCGCGCCGTGTTTGAGTCCGCTCGCATACAGACGCTCTGGGAACTGGTCGACTACCGGGCACGGGCCTCGTACGGGGCGCCGATGTTCTTCGACGGGGACGGGCGGCGCGTGACCTTCGACGAGGTCAGGGACGAGGCGCTGCGGGCCGCGGCCGGGTTCCGGGAGCTGGGGATCGGGGCCGGGACACGGGTGGCGTGGCAGCTGCCGACCCGGATCGAGACGGTGATCGCCTCGCTCGCGCTGGCCCGGCTCGGGGCCGTACAGATACCCGTCATCCCCCTCCACCGGGAGCGCGAGGTCGGCTTCATCCTCGCCGACTCTGCGGCGGAGTACCTGCTCGTACCGGGTCGGTGGCGGGGCTTCGACTACACCGCGATGGCACACGAGGTGGCCGGGGACGGTGTGCGGGTCATCTCGACGGCGGACGGGCTGCCGGCGGCCGGGGCGCGGGGTGGGGCGGGGGGCGGCCGGGAAGCGGATGGTGAAGGGGCGGCGGCCGGCGGGACGGGGATAAAGCACGGCGGTACCGGCGGGGGCCGCGGTGCCGACGCCACGGCCTGGATCTACTACACCTCCGGTACCACCGCCGTCCCCAAGGGCGTCGAGCACACCGACGCCGGTCTGATCGCCGGTGGCGTCGGGCTCGCCACCGCGCTGGGCATGGGTGCGCACGACATCGGCTCGATCGCCTTCCCGTACGCGCACATCGCCGGTCCGGACTACGTCATCGCCATGCTGGTCAGCGGGTTCCCGGCGGTCGTCCTGGACACCTTCCGGCCGGCGGAGGCGGCCGCGGTCTACCGCCGTCACGGGGTGACGATGGCCGGCGGCAGCACCGCGTTCTACCAGGCGTTCCTGGACGAGTCGCGCCGCCACCGGCGGGCGGACCCGGCGGCCGGCCGGCTGATTCCGTCGCTGCGGCTGCTGTCCGGCGGCGGGGCGCCGCTGCCGCCCGAGCTCTACGCGGCGGCCGGCCGGGAACTGGAGTGCGCGATCGTGCACGGGTACGGCATGACGGAGAGCCCGATGATCGCGATGGGCACTCCGTACGACAGCGACGAGCAGCTGTCGCGGACCGTGGGCAGGCCGGTGGCGGGCGCGCGGGTGCGGATCGCCCGGCCGGACGGGAGCGAGGCCGCGACCGGGGAGCCGGGCGAGGTGACGCTCAAGGGCACGATGCTCTTCCGTCGCTATACGGACCCGGCGCTGACCGCCGAGGCGTTCGACGCCGACGGCTACTTCCACACCGGCGACCTGGGCCTGCTCCGCCCCGACGGGCATCTCGTCCTCACCGGGCGCCTCAAGGACATCATCATCCGCAAGGGCGAGAACATCTCGGCGCAGGAGGTCGAAGAGCTGCTGCACACACACCCGGCGGTGGCGGAGGCGGCGGTGATCGGGCTGCCGGACCGGGAGCGCGGTGAGCGGGTCTGCGCGGTGGTCACGCTCACCGACCCGGCGGCCCCGGCGCCGACCCTGGCCACGCTGACGGCCCATCTCCGGGCGGCCGGACTGATGACGCAGAAGCTGCCGGAGCAGTTGGAGGTCACCGACGCCCTGCCGCGCGGCGGCCCGCTGCACAAGGTCCTCAAGGCGGCGCTCCGGGAGCGGTACGGGCGGTAGGCGGGCCGTACCGAGGGTGAGTGGGGTCGTACGCGGGCCGTACGCACCTCGAAGGGGCCGTGCGCGCGGCCATCGGGCCGGGACCGGGTCCGGGTGGTGTGGAGCGGTGGCGGTGTGGCGGTGAGTTCCGGGCGCCGTGGGGGGCTTCACTGGGGACAGGCCGGCAGGGACGGACGGCCCCGGCGGGACGGAAGGAAGCACGGACCATGACCGAGACCATCGACTTCACGGCACAGACCCGGCTGGTGGCACGGCTCGCGGCGCGCATCGGCGACGGGGAGCTGGAGGCGCCCACGCCGTGCGAGAGGTACCGCGTACGCCATCTGCTGGGGCATCTCATCGGTCTCACCACCGCCTTCCGGGACGCGGCGTGGAAGAACCTCGGGCCGACGACGGACACCAGCCCCACCGCGGCACTGCCGGACGTACCCGCCGACTGGCGCGGCGTACTGGACCGCAACCTCGCCGAACTGGCGGCGGCCTGGCACTCCCCCGCCGCCTGGCAGGGCGAGACCCGGGCGGGCGGGGTCGATCTGCCCGGCGCCATCGCGGGCCGGGTCGCACTCAACGAACTCGTGCTGCACGGCTGGGACCTCGCCCGCGCCACGGGGCAGCCGTACGCGCCCGACGCGGCGAGCCTCGGCGTGTCGTACGCGCTGCTCGCACCGTCGGCCGACGATCCGGGGCGCGGCCCCCTGTTCGGCCCGGCCGTCCCCGTGCCGGACGACGCACCGCTCCTCGACCGCGTGGTGGCCCTCAGCGGCCGCCACCCGTCCTGGACGCCCCCGCAGCCGGGGTAGCGCGTGGGGGGCGGGGGCCGCGGCCGGCGCCCGCGTCAGGACCAACGTGGCGGAGCGTGAGGCATTGCAGGTCAGCCGGTACGGCGCGGGATTCGCGCCGTAAGCCGGCATGATAACGGCCCCCGCCGCGTGGCGAGGGCCGGTCACTCGGGGGCCTGTAGGGGCGCGGGTCACCCGTGGTGCTTGGCGAGCTCCACAAGACCGGCGAACCCCTCACCGGTCAGGGCCACGTGCGGGCCGTCCGGGTCCTTGCTGTCGCGGACCAGGAACTCACCCGTTGCGCGTGCGTGGTCGGGAGCCCATTCGATGCACTGTCCCTCGTCGCCGCCGCTGTAGGTGCTCTTGATCCACCGCACGGGCTGAGGGCCGGGCGTGCTGCTCATCTGGCGTGATCCTCCATGATCTTGCGAATCAGGGTCTGCGACTCTTCCTCGGACAGCGCTGCCATCCGAAGCCGATCGAACTTGCTGACGGCTGCCGCCACCACACTAGGGGTGTCTTCCACTTGACCACCATGGGTGGGCGTCTCGGTGTAGACCGCGTGGGGCGCGTCCTTCAACGAGAGCAGCGTAAACGGCAGATGGCTGGGCGCGGCACCCGCTTCGTACGGAAGCACTTGTAGCGTGACGTGGGGTGGGGCCGCCTGCGCGGCCAGGTGCTCAAGCTGCCTGATCATGACGGACCGCCCACCCACGCACGTACGCAGGACGGCTTCATGGATCACGACCCACAAGAGTAGGGGCGCGTCGCGCTCCAGGACCTCCTGCCGCCTTATGCGTCGCTCCACGCGCTCATTGATCTGGTCGTCTGTCTCGCGCGGGTGGGCGGCGCGGAAGACGGCTTTCGCGTATTCCGGAGTCTGCAACAGACCCATGAGGAACGTGCACGAGTAGTCCGTGATCCCGCTCGCGGACTCTTCAAGGGTGATGTACGGCACGAACCAATCGGGGTATCCGTGCTTGCTCAACTTGGCGCGGAGGCGGGCGTACACGCCGGGCGTGCCGGCCACCCGATCCATGGCTTCCGCGAAGGCTGCGGACGCGAGCACGGTTCCGTTCTCGACCTTGCTCACCTGTGCCTGCTGATAGTGCAGCTTGTCCGCGAACTTCTCCTGTGACAGCCCCAGGGCCTCCCGCAGCGCCTTTGTCTCCTCACCGAAGTACGCGGCACCGTTCGCGGGTTCCCGTGCCTGGTCAGCTCCCTCGCTCACGCGTTCAACTCCCCGCTATTCCTGCTGCGTTGGCATGGCTCCAGACCTGTTGAGCGTACGCACTCCGAGGCCACTCTGTGAGCGGAAGGTCACGCAGAGCATGTGAGACGGGTATCCATCAGCGTACGGAGTGGCACACATGGCGACGGCAGGCAGGCAGCAGACGGCCACGGACAAGGTCAGAGACGCTGAGCGGGCGCGCGACGAGCTGCGCAACGCGCTCAAGGCGGCGGGGGTGAAACTGCCGTCCCTCGGGCTCGACGTCGCTTCCTGCTCGGGGTCTGACCCGCTCGCGCTGATCGACTTGGGGCGCTGCAACGTGGCGACGGCTCGCGCGCTCGCCGCCGTGCTCCGGCCCACCGGGGACGCGCGCCGACAGGGGGCGGGGGCATGACCCGGCGCGTGTTTCGCTACGTCCCGTTCACCATCGAGCAGGACCAGACGGCGGAAACGGAGTACGAAGCGCGCTGCGTATCCGGCGACGAATCGGAGTGCGGCGCGCAGTCCGGCACGCACAGCGGCCCGCGTCCGGTCGAGGAGTGGCAGCGCGCACACGCAGGAGACCGGACACCGGCGGTACCGCCGGAACTTCGGCGACTACGCGGTCATGCGGCCCCCGGCGGAGCCGGGCGCGCTGCTGGGGGCGGACAGGGGTATGGCGTGATGTTCTCCCCGGCTGTTGAGCACTCGTGGCGTGATGCGTGGCCCCTGGTCGCGCAGACGAGCGACGGTAACGCATGGGAGAAGGGGGTGTGTTGGCTGTACTGCCGCCGTGAGGGCGTGGCCGTGCTGTGGGTCGGCTCTGTGGCCACGCCCGGCGCGACGGGGGACGTTTACGCCTGTGGCGCGTGTATCGCGGAGCTTGACCACATGGTGCGCGCCCAGGCGCACGGGCAGGACGGGTACGGCGACCGCGCCGCGCAGTCCGCCACGCTCGCTGTTCCTGCCCACGTGCCGCCGCGCGCGCTGCCTGCGGGCGTTTCCGGCGGTCGTCACCGGGCACCCCGTCGCAAGCGTGACCCGTACCCCGCCCTGCCGCTCGGGGCGGCGCGATGACCAAGACCAAGACGTGTGAGCACAGGCAGACCGAGAAGCGCGACGGCAAAATCTACTGCCGCGCCTGTAAGCGACAGCTCTACCTGTGAAGACTCCAGGCCCTGCCGGGGATGACCTGTCAAGTGGTTCTCCCGCACACCCCCTGGCAAGGGAGCGGGCACCACCCGAAGACTCCCGCCCCGGTTGCTGCAAGAGGACAGCCGGTTGCCGGGGTGGGTCGCAAGTGCACAGCGATGCCGGGACGGTCCCGGCATCGGCGGAGCTGAAGGAGGTAAAGGGGTGGAGGAGTTCAAGCCCCCGCCGAAGCGCGTTCGCCGCTTCGAGAAGTTGTTCATGACCAAGGCGCAACGGCGGGTGCAGTCACCGGCTGAGACGCACGAGTACAAGAAGGTTTCGGGTTCGTCGGACGGTGCCAAGACGTACGACACCACCGCCACCTGAACCGTTCGGCCTTAACGCCCGAGGGGACGGATCCGCCGTTCCCTCGGGCTCACCCGAAGGGAGAGCACGCGTGATCAAGTTACGCCTCACTCCATATGCGAGCACCGTATGGGCGTGGAACGGGCGCAGGTACGTCACTGCCGACGGGACGAGCGAGATCGCTCCATATGATCACCCCTTGGTGGAACATGTCGCTGTCACAGACGGCAGCCGCACACTTCTCGTGGTGCGTGAGCGCGTCGCGGGCCGGGAAGCGCCTGATCCGGCGCCCCGCGATGTCACCCCTGGTGAGTTCGAGGAGGCTCGCACTCTGGCGGAGCAGTGGCCCACGGACTACGTACTCGTAGAAACCGCCCCTGGTGACCCGTGCCGTGTCGTCGCCGGCCCCGGAGGGGTCGCGCCGCTCTACGTCGCGCACGACCGTACGAGCCTGTATGGGTCGTGGGACATGGCTGATCTTGCCGGGCACGCCGATGGCCTCAGCTCCCGTGAAGTCGCGCGGCTGCTGATCTACCGGCCCCGGTACAGCACCGAGACGGTGTTCCGGGGCATTCACCGCGTGACCGAGCGTGCGACCGCTATCTACGGCGGTCATCTCTACCTGCACTACCCCGAGCCGGTATTGCATAGCGGGCCGCGCGAACTGGCCCCTGATGCCGACGTTCTCGGGGCGTTCGTGGAAGCGATGGATGACACCCTTGGCCTCCGGCCGATAGACCGCGTGGAGACGGTGTTGCACCTCACGGGCGGGTTTGACTCCGGCACCGTGGGGACCCGCCTCGCCGAGCGGTACCCGGGTCGCTTCCCAACGGCCGCTCTCCTGATCGCGGGCCCGGGGCGCGCCCACCAGATTCGCCGACGCTCGGAGATCATCAAGGCGCTGCCGTTCGCGGAGTCGGATCACCTGATCGACGCCCTGGAGCACGCGCCGTTGTCGCCGGGGTGCGCCCGGGTCAAGGGCGAGAAGATCAGCCCGTACGAGGAGCCTCTCCACAGGCCGTTCACCAAGCTGACCGAGGTCCTGGCCGACCGTGGTGCTCGTGTGGTGGTGACCGGGCTTGGCGGAGACGAAATGGTGGCCCTGTCGCAGGCCGAGTATCCGCACAAGTCCATGGGCGAGATCAGCGACGGCCTGCCCTGGATCGGAGACCGAGCGCGCGCCGCACTGGAGTTCGCCGACGACGGCATTGCCCCGCCTGCTGCCGTCAACTCGATGACCTTGCTCTCTCTGGAGACCACGGCGCCGGTACTCATGCGGGCAGGTATCTGGCCCGTGCACCCGTTCGCCAACCCGGGCATGGTCCAACTCGGCGAATGGCTGCCCATGCACTGGCGTGAGCTGAAGCAGCTTCAACGGCGACGGCTGGTCTCCCTCGGGCTGAGCCCGGACGTCACCGAATCCCGAGAGCGGGAGTCGTTCGCGGAAGTCGTTCAGCACTCGCTCACCACCATCGCGCGCCCTCTGTTCGCCAAGATGCTCCATGACGGCTCGCCGCTCTTCGACGAGAGGCTGGTGGACCCCGATGGTCTTCGGATGGCTGTCCGTCGACTGGCCGAAGGGCCGTACCGCGAGGACGGAGACGCGCAGTTGCTCGAAGTCCTGGACCTCCACTTCGCCGCTCAGTCCTTCCTGTAATCCCTTCCAGACATCCGGAGACAGCGTGTTCGCCATGCGCCCGGCCACGGCCGACGACATTCCCGCAGTTGAAGAAATGATCCTCGCCCGCTCCAACTGGCTGGAGGAACATGGGCTTCCGAGCTGGCGTGAAAACGCGGCCGAACTCGCGCGGCAGGCGAAGAATCCCGATGGTGACGTGTGGGTCCTCGCATCGGACGACGGGCGAATCATCGGGTACACCACCGTTCAGGAACAGACCCCCCCGTGGGGCTGGACAGAAGGAGAGTTGAACGAGTCGGCTCATTACCTGTACTCGACAGTCACGGACCCCGCTTACCGGGACAAGAAGCCGGGAACCGTGATGGGTCTGTGGGCGGTGGACCGGGCAGCACAGGAAGGGCGCACATGGGTTCGCCGTGGCTGCCACTTTCCCGAACTGGTGAGGTACAACGAGACCCAAGGTTTCAAGCTGGTGCACGAAGTACAGCGCACGCACACCAAGGTCTATCTCATGGGCCGACGGGCCGAACGCGTCACTGACATGGAGGAGAGGTTCCGGGCGCTTTAGAGGGCCTGACCCAAAACCCGGCACGTAGCGCTTGATCTCGAAGCGTTCCCCCGCAGAATGATGCGACGCCTACTGGGCGAGTTCCCGTCGTCCGGCTGTATGTGGCTGCACGTCGGCCCCGACGGGCAACGCCTCACCTGGGCATGACCAAAAGCTGACACCCCATGCTGCCCCGCCTGTCCGTCGTTCCCCCGTGGCGGATGGGCGGGGCTTCCTGCTATGCGCCATCGCCCGCGCTGCCGGGCTGGTCGGGGGCGGAAACGAACGCGCCGCGCTGGGGGACGACGAACACAGTTCCCTCGTCGGCGAGCACACGGACGGCTTTCCGGGCGGTCATGCGGGCGACGCCGAATTCGTCGGCAAGGCGCTGCTCGCCCGGCAAGGGACGCATCGGTTGCCAGTCGCCGCGCTTGATGCGGGCGCGCAGTACCCCGGCGATCTGCACGTATACCGGCACTGGCCCGCCGTGGACGATTTCGTCATCCGGCCCGTAGTCGCTCATACGTCAGAGGGTAGGGCGCTAGGTTCCAGCTTGCTCGCCCCTCTACGTACACTCCCCGGGCTATACGACTAGAGACCACTGGTATAGCTTCGTCTACAAGAAGGCCCCGGCAACGACGGGCAAGGTCGTCACCGGGGCGGAGCCCATCAGCTATTACGGAGCTGACGAACATGGCCGACCTTATCGCGCGCACTCTCGCGTGCTTGTGCTCGCTGCTGTTGCCCACTCGCCGGAAACACCGTGCCGCCCTCGCGCCGGAACCGGCGCCCGCTCCGTCTCCCCGGCTCCGGAGCACGCTGCCGGAGCACAAGAGCCCGTACGCACGCGAGGCGGCCGAACGGCGCCCGTTCACAGACATCATCAGCCCGGTTCGCCCGTACGTGCTCGCCGAACCTCGCAAGCGTCCGGACAGCCCGGAACGGCGGGCGCAGGCGGAACGGCGTTGGGCGCTGGAGATGGCGGAACGCGGTATTGACGTGGGGCCGAGTGTGATTCACGGGGTGCACGTCGGCGCCGGTACGCGCACGGTCCGGGTGGTGGTGGGAGCGTGAGCGCCGTTGTCTGCTGTCGCTGCGAGCGGCTGACCCTCGCCCCTGTTGCGGTGCGCTACGTCGAGCGGGCGAGCGGCCCCGGGTGGACGCTGTATGCCTGCCCCGATTGCGCGCCCCTCCTCGCCTCCGGCCCCCTGCCCACCGAGACTGCCCCGCTTCCGCAGTGCGTCGCCCTGTTCGGCGGGCAGCCGGTCGGCGAGGGCGCGCTCGACGGTGTGCACGGCGCGGGCGGGGTCGGGCTCGGCGAAGTCTGCGGCGGCCATGCCGCGCGGCTTGGCGTGGTGGGCGGCGAGGTAGGCCGGCAGTTCGGCGCGCAGCGCGTACAGGGTGTCGACGACGGTTTCGCGGCGCGGATGCGGGCGCTCGCGGCGGAGACGGGACTGACGGACGGACGCATCACCATCCCCCAACCCCGTCTCCGTTAACGGGACTTGGGGGCGCGATTCGAGGAACGGGATCGGGCACCGGACTTGAGTCCCCTCGCCATCGCGGTCAGGCGGCTCCAGTCCCCCACCGAACCTCCCGCAACCGGGACTTGAGGACCTTGCCGCTCGCGTTGCGCGGCAGGGCGGTGATGAACTCGACCTCCCGCGGGACCTTGTAGTTGGCCATTTCGCGGCGGGACCAGGCGATCAGGTCCTCGGCGGTCAGGGACGAGCGGGCGCGCCGGACGGCGTACGCCTTGCCGACCTCGCCGAGGCGGGGGTCGGGTATGCCGACGACGGCGACCTCGGCGATGTCCGGGTGGCGGCCGAGGAGTTGCTCTATTTCGGCCGGGTAGGCGTTGAAGCCGCCGACGATGAACATGTCCTTGATGCGGTCGGTGATCCGGAGGTTGCCGGCCGGGTCGAGGACGCCGACGTCGCCGGTGCGCAGCCAGCCGTCGGCGGTGCGGGCGCGGGCGGTGCCGGCCGGGTCCTCGAAGTAGCCGGACATCACGTGGTAGCCGCGGACCAGCACCTCACCGGGGGCGCCGGCCGGCAGGGCGCGGCCCCCGGCGTCGGCGACCCGGATCTCGGTGCCGGGCAGGGCCCGGCCCGCGGTCGCGGCGATCACGTCGGGCGGATCGCCGCGGCGGCACATCGTGACGACGCCGGAGCTCTCCGACAGGCCGTACGCCGTGAGGACGGTGGAGATCTTCAGTTCGCCGCGGAGCCGCTCGACCAGTTCCAGGGGGACGACGGAGGCGCCGGTGACCACCAGGCGCAGCGCCGAGAGGTCGTGCCGGTCGCGGGCGGGGTGGTCGAGGATCTGCTGGAGGAGGGCGGGCGGTCCGGGGAGGACGGAGATCCGCTCGGCGGCGATGTTGGCGAGCGCCGTCGCCACGCTGAAGACCGGCTGCGGGATCATCGTCGCGCCGTGCAGCAGGCAGGCGAGGATCCCGGCTTTGTAGCCGAAGGTGTGGAAGAACGGGTTGACGATCAGATAGCGGTCGCCCTCTTGGAGGCCGGCCAGCTCGCTCCACACGCCGTAGGCGCGGAGCGTCTGCGCGTGGGTGATCACGGCGCCCTTGGGGTGGCCGGTGGTGCCGGAGGTGAAGATGATGTCCGAGGGTGCGTCGGGGCGCAGTGCGTCGGCGCGGGCGCGGACCATCGCGGCGGGCACCGCCTCACCGGCGGCGAGGAAGTCCCGCCAGGTGGTGAAGTCGGCGGGGGCGTCGTCGGCGAGCACCACGACCCGCTCCAGATGCGGCAGACCGGGCAACGGACCACCGCCCGCGCCCTCCTGGGCGGCGCGGCGCAGCGAGGCGACGTAGGAGGTGCCGAGGAAGGTGCCGGTGACGAAGAGGACTCTGGCGCGGGTGCGGCGCAGGACGTAGGCGGCCTCGGCGCCCTTGAAACGGGTGTTGACGGGGACGAGGACGGCACCGGCCGTCACCGCGCCGAGGGCGCAGACGATCCAGTCGAGGGTGTTGGGCGCCCAGACGGCGACGCGGTCGCCGGGCAGCACGCCGGAGGCGATACAGGCGGCCGCCGCCCGCTCCACCCGCTCGCCGAGCTCCGCGTACGAGAGGCGGACACGGCCGTCGGCCACCGCCTCCCGCGGGCCGTACCGCTCCGCGGCCGCGCGCACCAGCAGGGGGATGGAGCCGTACTCCAGGTCCGCCCGCGCTTCCGGTTCCTCGCGCATCGCACTACCTCCCGCGAAAGAGCTGACTACCCGTCAGATTAACGGTAGCCTCCTCCGCTGTCAGCACTGGCGACCGAGCACGGAGGTGGCGATGGGGGCGACCCTCAAGGACGCTACGGCGATAGTCGGCATCGGACAGACCCCCTTCGCCAAACACCTCCCGGAGTCCGAGAAGGCGCTGGCCTGCCGGGCGGTCCTCGCGGCGCTGGACGATGCCGGTATCGCCCCTTCGGAAGTGGACGCCTTCGCCTCCTACACCATGGAGGAGACCGACGAGGTCGAGATCGCCAAGGCCATCGGCGCCGGCGAGGTCACGCACTTCTCCAAGGTCGGCTACGGCGGCGGCGGTTCCTGCGCGACGGTGGCGCATCTGGCCGCCGCCATCGCCACCGGGCAGGCGAGCGTCGGCGTCGCCTGGCGGTCGCGCAAACGCGGCTCGGGACCGCGGCCCTGGAAGAACACCCAGGCGCAGCTGCCGACCCCGGGGCAGTGGACCAGGCCCTTCGGACTGCTGCGCCCCGCCGATGAGATCGGCATGCTGGCCCGCCGCTATATGCACGAGTACGGCGCCACCCGCGACCATCTCTTCAATGTCGCGCTCGCCTGCCGCAACCGGGCCAACCAGAACCCGGACGCGATCATGTACGACCGTCCGCTGACCCGCGAGATGTACATGACCGCCCGCTGGATCAGCGAGCCGCTCTGCCTCTTCGACAACTGCCTGGAGACCGACGGCGCCCTGGCCTGCGTCATCGTCTCCGCGGAGCGCGCCCGCGACTGCCGCCAACGGCCCGTCTACGTCCACTCCGCGGCCCAGGGCCTGCCCGCCCAGCACCACGGCATGGTCAACTACTGGAACGACGACCCGCTCACCGGACCTGCCTGGACCGCCGCCCGGCACCTGTGGAAGGGCGCCGACCTGGGACCGCAGGACGTCGACGTGGCACAGATCTATGACGCGTTCACCCCCCTGATCCCCCTCTCCCTGGAGGGCTACGGCTTCTGCGGGCGCGGCGAGGGCGCGGCCTTCACCGAGGGCGGCGCCCTGGAGATCGGCGGCCGGCTGCCTCTCAACACCGGTGGCGGCGGCCTCTCGGAGGCGTACGTACACGGTTTCAACCTCATCACCGAAGGCGTCAAGCAACTGCGCGGCACCAGCACCGCGCAGGTCCCGGACGCCGCCACCTGCCTGGTCACCGCGGGCGAGGGCGTCCCCACCTCCGCCCTGCTGCTGAGGAGTTGAGACGCGATGAGCACTGGTGAACCCGCCCGGCGGAGCACCCGCGGCACCACCCGGAAGACCACCGACAGCACCACCCGGAAGGCCGTTGCCGCCCGGAAGACGGCCGACTCCCGGAAAGCTGCCGACGCCCGGAAGACCGCCGGCTCCCCCGAGCCCGCCGACGCATCCGCTCGTGAATCCATGGCACCCGACCCCCCTCGTGCGACCGTGACCACGATCGTGACAGCCACCACTGACAATCGGCCCGGGACCGGCGGTGACCTGCTGCTTCCCGTCCCCGACGAGGACCTGCTGAGCCCCGTCCCCGACGAGGACGGCGCACCGTTCTGGGAGTACGCCGCGCGCGGCGAACTCCGCGTCCAGACCTGCACCGCCTGCGACGCCCCCCGCTTCCCGCCCCGCCCCTGCTGCCCGCACTGCCAGTCCTTCGACAGCCACTGGCGGCGGATGAGCGGACGCGGCCGCATCTGGTCCTACGTCCGGCCGCACCCCCCGCTGCTGCCCGCCTACGCCGCCCAGGCGCCGTACAACGTGATCCTCGTGGAGCTGGCCGACGCCCCGCGCATCCGGCTCGTCGGCAACCTCGTCACCGCCGCGGACGCCGCCCTGGACTCCGTCGATCCGGCGCGGCTGCGCATCGGCGCCCCGGTGAAGGTCGCGTTCCACACCCTGCCGGGCGGTATGACCGTGCCCCGCTGGCTCCTGGAGCGGCCATGACGGTCCGTACGGAGATCGCGGACGGGGTCGCGCTGGTCACCCTCGACCGGCCCGCCCGGCACAACGCCATCGACCTGGCCACCGCCGGCGAACTCGCCGCCACCTGGCGGGCGTTCCGCTCCGACGACGCGGTACGGGCCGCGGTCCTCACCGGCGCCGGTGGCCGCGCCTTCAGCACCGGTATCGACCGCTCCGTCGAGGTCCCCCAGCCGGCCTCGCCCTTCTCCCTGGACGACCCGCTGCTCCGCATCGGCCCGAAGACGAACGACCTGTGGAAGCCGGTCGTCGCCGCGGTGGACGGGATGGCCTGCGGCGGGGCCTTCTACCTCCTGGGCGAGGCCGAGTTCATCGTCGCGTCCACCACCGCCACCTTCTTCGACCCGCACACCACCTACGGGATGGTCAGCGCCTACGAGGCCATCCACATGGCGCAGCGGATGCCGTTCGGGGAGGTCGCCAGGATGTCCCTGATGGGGACGGCGGAACGGCTCGGCGCCGCGCGCGCGTACGAGATCGGGCTGGTCTCCGAACTGGCCGAGCCCGGCGCCGTGACCGCGGCGGCGCTGCGCTGCGCGGCCGTCCTCGCCGCGCAGCCGACCGAGGCGGTCCAGGGCACCGTACGGGCCCTGTGGGCCGCCAAGGAGGCGGTCCGCGCGCAGGCGCTGGCACACGCCCCGCAGCTGATCGCGCTCGGAAACCTGCCGCCGGACCGCCAGGCGGAGCTGTTCCGCGCCCGGCGGCAGTCCGGCACGGAGGCGCCGGACTTCCGGGTGCGCTGAGTTACGGGTGCGCTGAGTTACGGGTGGTGCTGCCGGTGGTCGTCCGGGTGGTGCCGCAGACGGTCCGCCGGACCGGCCTCCCGCGTCCCCGAAGCACCCTCCGGATACCGCCTGACCTGTGGTGACGTTCCCGTCTAGCGGGCGCGGGCGGGCAGGCGTAGCGTCGTTCGCGGAGGACGTCCGGCCGACTCGAAGCGAGGCACGCCAGTGGTGCGCAACGTACTCGGATCCGTCATCGCCCTCATCGGAGCGGCGGCCGCCGTCTGGAGCCCCTTCCGTCCCTGGTACGACGGCCGTCACGGGCGCGATGTCCCGATCCAGGACCTCTTCAACGGCCTCACGGGTAACTCCGCCCCGCTCCTCGGCTCCCTCTTCCTCCCCATGGCCTTCGCCGCCCTGCTGACCCTGCTCGGCGTGGCGCTGCGCTCGCGGCTGCTCGTCGGCTTCGCGGCCTTGGTGGTGCTCGGCTTCACGATCTTGTGGATGGTCCGCCAGGGGCAGGCCGCGGGCGAGCTCACCGCCGGTACGGGCGGCCTGGGCGTCGGCGCGGCCAACGCCCTCGGCGGCGGCGCGGTCATGCTGCTCGGCGCGCTGATCATGCGCGGCGGGGGCCGCCGGTCCCGCGAGCGGCCCGACGGACGGCCCACCGACGAGCGGCACGGCGGCGGACGGTATGACGACGGCCGCTACGGCGAGGGCCCGTACGGCGACGGACGGTACGACGACGGTCAGCTCCGCAGCGAGCAGTACGGCGGTGGACAGTACGGCGGCGGGCAGTACGGAAGTGGACAGTACGACGGCGGCCAGTACGGGGGTGGGCAGTACGGCCCCGGACAAGCCGGGCACCCCGGAGGCCACGACGAGCGCGGGCCCTATCCGCCTCCGCCGGCCCCAGGCGCGGGCGGTCCCGTAGGGGGCTCCCATGTCGCGCCGGAGCCGTCCGCACCCTGGCGGCCGCCGGCCCCCACGCCTCCGGTGCAGTGGGGCCTGGGCCACGGACAGCAGGCGCCCCGCCCCGACTCCCCGGAGCCGCAGGACGACCGGGACCGGGACCGCGACCGGGAGTAGCGGCCACCACGGCGAGGAGCCACGGGAAGGAGGGTCTCGCTCTGCCGCCCGCCCGGCGACCCGCCCTACGGCCGCCGCGCCATCCCCGTCCCCTTCGCCGCGTCCAGCGCGTAGACGCAGCGGTCCTTGCTGCACGCGTAGACCACACCGCCGACCGCCACCGGCGAGCCGGTGATCTCACCGCCGGTCGCCAGCTTCCAGCGGAGCTGCCCGCCCATCGCGTCGAGCGTGTAGAGGCAGTGGTCGGCCGAGCCGAAGTGCACCCGG
Source organism: Streptomyces celluloflavus (assembly GCA_000720995.1). Taxonomy (GTDB): domain Bacteria; phylum Actinomycetota; class Actinomycetes; order Streptomycetales; family Streptomycetaceae; genus Streptomyces; species Streptomyces celluloflavus. The sequence continues at coordinate 30,803 of JOEL01000026.1, read as the reverse complement.
CCCTCGGCGACGACCGGTGCGCCGATCACCTCGGCGCCCGCCTGGAACCGCCAGCGGGGCGTACCGGTCACCGCGTCCAGCGTGTAGAGGGCGTGGCCGCTGCCCAGGTGGACGGCGCCGTGCGCGATCAGCACCGGCTCGGTCGACTGCCGCGGCTCGGTGGCGATCCGCCAGCGCTCGCGGCCGTCCGCCGCGTCCAGCGCGTAGACCGTGCCCAGATAGTCGGCCAGGTAGACCCCGCCGCCGGCGACGGCCGGACCCGGCGCGAAGGCCGGCGGGCTCACGAACGCCGCGGGCGCCTCGAAATGCCAGCGCAGCTCACCGCGCGCGATGTCGAGGGCCAGCACCCGGGTGCCGGCCACGACGTAGACCACACCGTCCGGTGCGGGCAGCAGCCGTACCGGCACCCCGCCGCAGGACGCCGCGTCGCCCACCGGATACGACCAGCGTTCGGCGCCGGTCCGCGCCTCCAGCGCCCTGAGCCGCGTATCGGCCCGGACGAACACCGTGCCGTCGTGCACCACGGGCCCGGCCTCGGCCGTCTCGAAATCGGTCTGGGCGCCGCCGATCTCCCACAGCAGCTCACCGTTGGCGGCCTCCCACGCCTGGACGCCGCCACCGCGCATACCGGTGACGACCGTGCCGCGGTCCACCTGGAGGGCGTAGACCCAGCCCTCGGTGTTCAGCCGCCAGCGGTCGGTACCGTCCGCGGCGTCCAGGGCGTACAGGCTCGGACCGTCCGACGCGTGGATGCGGCCGTCGGCGACGGCCATCGTCCAGGCCACGTCCCGGGTCTTGAACTGCCGCCGCCCACTGGCCACATCGAGGACGTGCACCTCGAAGGAGGTGACGTACAGCCGGTCGCCCGCGACGGCGGGGGTGCCCCACACCTCGTTCGACATCCGGAACCGCCAGGGGCGCCAGCGGCCCGGTTCGGCGGCGGGCGGCTCGGCCGGTGCGCCGTGCTGCGGTGCGGCGCCGGGGCCCCCGCCCACCGGGACGCCGTTGGCGGCGCCCTGCTGCGGCACCCCGGGCTGCGGCGCCCCGGCCGGGGGGCTGCCGCCGGGCGGCCGTACCCAGTTCGTCGCGGCACCGGCCTGCCCGCGCGGCTGCGGGTCGCGGCCGTCCGCGGCGCGCGGCCCCGGCCCTATCGGGGCGGGCGAGCCGCCGAGCCGGACCGGACCGCCGGGCCCGTCCGCCGGAGCGGCGGGCGCGACGGACGGCGGCGGTACGGAAGGCGCTGCGGGCGGCGGGGCGAGCGGTGGTGCGGCGGCCGGCGGGGCCGCGGAGACCGGAGTGGCGCGCGCCGGCGACAGGTCCGGGCCGAACGACGCGGCCTGCGGCATCGCCGGGCCCCGGGGATCGCCGCCGCGGTGCGCACCGGGGCCCGCGCCGACGTGACCGGGCCAGCCGGACCGGTCGGCGGCGCCCGCCGGGGCGTGCGCGGGCCGCGGCGGCGGCGCCTGACCGCCTCCCGAGCCGCGCCGGTCGTCCTTGGGGAGGGAGGTACGGCCGCCGCGCCGCCCCTCTATCAGGGCGACCGCACCGGCCGGCAGCCAGGCCGAGGCCGTACCGCTGTCGTCGCTGCCGGAGCCGAAGAGATGCGGTGCGAGCTGGGACTGGAGGTCGGCGGGCGACGGCCGGTGGGCCGCCTCCCTCTGCATACAGGACTCCAGCAGCGGACGCAGTTCGTCCGGCAGCCCGGCCAGGTCGGGGCCCTCCCGGAGCAGCATGAAGACGGTTTCGACGGGGTTGGCGCCGTGGAAGGGGGCGTGGCCGGTGGCGGCGAAGACGAGCGTCGAGCCGAGGGAGAAGACATCGCTCGCGCCCGTCACGCTGCGCGAGTCGCGGGCCTGTTCGGGCGACATATAGGCCGGAGTGCCCACGGCCACATTGGTCATCGTCAGACGGGTGTTGGAGACCCCGGAGGCGATCCCGAAGTCGATCACCCGGGGGCCGTCCTCGACGACCAGGACGTTCGAGGGTTTGAGGTCCCGGTGCACCAGCCCCGCGCCGTGGATGGACTGGAGCGCCTCGGCGATACCGGCCGCCAGCCACCGCACCGCCTGGGCCGGCAGCGGCCCGCAGTCGTTGACGATCTCCTCCAGCGAGGGGGCGGGGACGTAGGCCGTCGCCAGCCACGGCACCGCCGCGCGGGGGTCGGCGTCCACCACCGCGGCGGTGTAGAAGCCGCTGACCGCGCGGGCCGCCTCGACCTCGCGGGTGAAGCGCACCCGGAACAGCTGGTCCTCGGCCAGCTCCGTGCGCACCGTCTTGATCGCGACGCGCCGGCCGGACGCCGAACGCGCCAGATAGACCAGCCCCATGCCGCCGGCCCCGAGACGGCCGAGCACCTCGAACGGGCCGATCCGCCGGGGATCGTGCTGCGTCAGCTGCGTCAGCTGCTCCACCATTTGCCTGCCACCTCCCCGTGGGGCGAAAACGACTCTCAAAGCCACAAGCCACCGAGAGCCCCTGCCCCGTGCAGCGTCTCACCGCTCGGCCGAAACGGCCGTACGGGTGCTGATTCTTCCTGGCCGGGCCACCGGTTGCGAACCCGGGGGCCGCCCGCCGTGTCACGGATCACTCCCGCGCCGCCCTCGGCCCGCCCGTCACCCCGGACGCCCGGTCCCCGCCCGACGTGCTGCGATACATCCGGCGGGAGCGGACGCGAGGGGATACCGGCCGGTTCGGGCCCGTATGCCACCCGTATGCCGCCCGTCCCACCGGTCCGGCCGTTCCCGTCGGCGCACCGCCGTACCCGCCCGCGGGGCCGGTGCCGCCACCGGCGTAATTCCGCGCGGCCGGGGGTTATTTCGGGGCCATGACGCCGAAGGTGGCGCCCTGATCGTCCCGGAGGACCGCGTACGGGCCGCCCGGCGTCTCCGTGGGCTCGACGACGACGCTGCCGCCGAGGCCGGTCGCGGTCCGTACCGCGGCCGCCAGCTCCGCGACGAGGAAGGAGACGGTGAAATGCGCCGGCACATGTGCCGGGAACCCCTCGCCCATGGTGATGCGGCAGCCGATCTCACCCGGCCGCCCGGCCAGCCGCCAGGGGAGGAAACCGGGGCGCGCCATCGGGCTGTCGGGGACGCCCTCGAAGCCGAAGACCTTCCCGTAGAAGGCGTCGGACGCGTCGGGGTGGCGGGTGTGGAGCGCCATCCAGAGGTATCCGCCGGGCTCCTGCGCCGTCTCGAAGCCCTGGTGCGTACCGGCCTGCCAGGCGCCGAAGACCGCACCGGCCGGGTCCACGGCGATCAGCATCGAGCCGAGGTCGCCGAGCCGCATCGGCTCGGCGAAGATCCGTCCGCCCGCCTCGCAGATCGCGGCGCCGGTCCGCCGGATGTCATCGGTCGCGAAGTACAGCCCCCAGGCGGTCGGCATCGACGCGTTTTCCCGGGGCATCAGCCCGGCGGCCCTTTTGCCGTTGCGGAATGCCTGGGTGTATCCGCCGAACTCGGGGGCGCCTTCGGAGAAGGTCCAGCCGAAGAGTTCGCCGTAGAAGCGCTTGCCCTTGCCGAGATCGGGCAGCATGACGTCCGCCCAGCAAGGGGCACCCTCCGCATATGCAGCCATATGCCCAAGCTAGCGCCGGTTCACGGACCCCGCCCGACGGGAATCCGAACGCGTGATCTATATCTCAGAATGAGATCACCGAAACCGCGTGTCGTACATCGACACCCAACACATCACCTTCCGCGCGGACTTACCGACGCACCGCACACACACCGCACACACAGACCGCACACTTATCCACCATGACTGTCCACAGCCTGTTGATAAGACCATTCACCGGTTCGGACCAAAGGGTTCCGCCGAGAGCCGGTACCGTACGCGAGGGCGCCGCCCGCACCACCACCGGGGCGGTAAGCCGGGTTCCGTATCCCGAACTCCCCGCTCCCCATTTGCAGGCAGTCAAATCGCGCTCCGATCACCCCTCGGTAAGCTGACGGCATGACAGGACAAGTTCGAACCGTCGACGGCAGAGTTGCCGGCCGCCGTGGACAGGCGACGCGGCAGAAGCTGCTCGACTGCCTCAGCGAAATGCTCAGTTCATCCCCGTACCGGGACGTCAAGGTCATCGACGTGGCCCGAAAAGCGGGCACTTCACCCGCTACCTTCTATCAGTACTTCCCCGACGTGGAAGGCGCCGTCCTCGAAATCGCCGAGGAGATGGCCAAAGAGGGCGCCGAGCTGACCGGCCTTGTCGCGGGACGTTCCTGGGTGGGAAAGTCCGGCTGGCAGGCGGCGGAGGAGCTGGTCGACGGCTTCCTCTCCTTCTGGCGCAGCCACGACGCCATTCTGCGCGTCGTCGACCTGGGAGCGGCCGAGGGCGACAAGCGGTTCTACAAGATCCGCATGAAGATCCTCAATGCCGTCACCAACTCCCTTACGGACTCCATCAAGGAGCTCCAGAGCAAGAACAAGGTCGACAAGGACGTCAGCGCGGCGGCCATGGCCGGATCGATCGTCGCGATGCTGGCCGCGGTCGCCGGGCACCAGAAGGGTTTCCAGAGCTGGGGCGTCAAACAGACCGAACTCAAGCCCAATCTGGCGCTGCTGGTGCATTTCGGCGTCACCGGCAAGAAGCCGACGAAATAATCGGCGGCAGCGCCGGCACGGCCCGCACAGGCGGCACCACCCCGGAATCAGCGGATCCGGAATCGGCGGAGCCGGTCGAGCGGCCGGAATCAGCGAAGCCGACGGAGCCGGCCGAGCTGCCGGAATTCCCCACGGAATCGCTTACGTAATCGCCAACGGAAACGCTGCCGGAATCACCGGCGGAATCACCGCGCGGGGCAGTTTCGCCGTCCGCCCCGCATACCGCCCCGCACGTACCCCGCATCCGTCCTGACATGGCTTCACAACTGCACACACGGCGGGTGTCCCCCGGCCCCGCCGGGGTACGCACGGCACCCGCTGCGCATCCGCGGCCGACGCCGCGGCCCACCGGCCCCCGCCACCGGCGAGCACGGCACCGCGGTGGACGGGTGTGGCACCGGAGTGACGGCCCGGCACCGCCGGTCCGGTCAGCGCCGCTCCAGCCGGAACAGCCGGATCTCCCGCGCCACCCGCGCCTGATACGCGGCGTACGGGGGCCAGCGCGCGACCGCCGCCCGCCAGGCCCGCGCCCGTTCCGCACCGGTGAGCAGCCGGGCCCGGACGGGAATGTCCCGGCCCCGCCAATTCATCTCCGCCTCCGGATGCTTGAGGAGATTGCCGGTCCAGGCCGGATGCCCCGGCCGGCCGAAGTTGCTGCCGATCAGCAGCCAGCCGCCGTCCCCGTCCGGCAGACACGCCAATGGCGTACGCCGTGGCAGGCCGCTTCTGGCGCCGGTCGCGGTCAGGATCGCCCCGGGCAGCAGCCGCGCGCTGAGCAGCACCCTGCCCCGGGTCAGCCGGTGCACCGTACGGTCCAGCGCGGGGACGACATGCGGCGCGAGCCGCGCGAACGCCCGGGTCGAGGAGACCCGCTGCACCATCCGCGCCGACCACTCCTCTGATGGCCTCACGCACCGGCCGCCTCTCGCGTCCCGGCCGTGAAGAGCCCGGCCTCCTCCGCCGCCCGCGCCCGCAGCCGGTGGACGGGCCCCAGCAGCAGTTCGTCGCAGGTCGCCCGCTTGAAGTAGAGGTGCGCGTCGTGCTCCCAGGTGAAGCCGATACCGCCGTGCAACTGCACCGCCTCGGCCGCCACCGCGCGCAGCGCCTCCAGCGCCTGCGCGAGCGCCAGCGCGCCCACCCCCGGTTCGGCCGCCCGCCGCACCAGCACCCCGCCCCGTCCGGCATCCGCCGCCGCCCGCGGCGGCGCGGCCCCCGCCGACCAGGCCGCGTAGTACGCCGCCGAGCGCGCCGCCTGCACTCGTACGTACAGGTCGGCGAGCCGGTGCTGTACGGCCTGGAAGGAGCCGATCGCCCGGCCGAACTGCTCGCGCTCCCGGACGTACGCGACGGTACGGGCCAGCGCCGTATCGGCCGTACCGACCGCCTCGGCCGCCAGCGCCGCGGCCGCCACCGCCCCGGTCGCCGCGAGCGCGGCCGCCACCGCAGCCCCGTCCCCGTCCCCCTCACCCAGCAACTCGGCGGGCACGTCGCGCAGTTCTATCCGCGCCTGCGGTCGGGTCTCGTCCAGCACGGTCTGCCGGGTCCGCACCAGTCCGGGCACCTCGCCCGGCCCGGCCGCCCGGCCGTCCGGGCTCTCCCCCCGCCCGGCCCGTACGAGGAAGAGCAGTGTGCGGCCACGGGCGAAACCGCCGGTGTGCGCCGCCACCAGCAGCACCTCCGCGGTGTGCCCGTCGAGTACCTGCCCGGCCTCCCCGTACAGCCGCCAGCCCCCCTCGTGCGCCCGCGCCTGGATTCCCCCGGCCCGGCCGCCGCCCGCCCAGTCGCCGTCGTTCGGCCCGGTCAGCGCGAGTGCGGTGGCCAGCCGGTCGCCCGGTACGGCCAGCGTCGCGGTCAGTTCCCCGGCGGCGATACCGGGCAGCAGTGCGGTGCGCTGCCGCTCGCTGCCCAGCGCCAGGATCAGCGGCGCGGCGAGCGCGGCGGTGGCGATCAGGGGTGACGGCAGCACCGCGCGGCCGGTCTCCTCGCAGATCAGGGCGAGTTCGGTGGGCCCGCAGCCGACCCCGCCGTACGCGGCGGGCAGCGCGAGCCCCGGCAGCCCGAGCTGCCCGGCCAGCCTGCGCCAGAGCGCCTCGTCGTAGCCCGCCGGGGTCCGCGCCGCCGCCTTGACCTCGTCCCCGCCGCAGTATTTGTGCAGCAGTTCGCGCAGCGTGCGGCGGATCTCGTCCTGCTCCTCGGTGAACGCGGCATCCATCGGCGGGCTCCTCCCGGCCGTACCACCACGCCCGTCCGGTCCGACGGGCGCGCCGACATCACACATCGCACATCAACTTTTCTGACGGGCCGTCATATTAAGCACGAACGGCTGACTTTCCTAGGCACGCGCAGCCACGTGCAGCCACGTGCGGCCACCCGCAGACCTGCGCCGGTACACGCGAGTACGCGGCCGCACCCGCCCGAGCCGGATCGCGCGAGACCCGGCCCACCCCCGCATATCTGATGTACCGTCAGATTCATGACTTCAGGGAGCCGCATCCCCGCCGGGAATCGCAAGGTCGCCGGGGTTCGCAAGGTCGCCGTCGCCGGAGTCGCCCTGTCCGACGGTGGACGCGTGGACGGCGCCACCCCCTACACCCTGCACGCCCAGGCCGCCCGCCGGGCGCTCGCCGACTCGGGTCTGGACCGCTCGGTGATCGACGGCTTCGCGTCGGCCGGCCTCGGCACCCTCGCGCCCGTCGAGGTCGCCGAATATCTGGGTCTCCGCCCCACCTGGGTCGATTCGACCTCGGTCGGCGGCGCCACCTGGGAGGTACTGACCGCGCACGCCGTCGACGCGATCGCCGCGGGCCACGCCAACGCCGTACTCCTCGTCTACGGTTCCACCGCCCGCGCCGATCTCAAGGCCGGGCGCCGTACCGCCAACCTCTCCTTCGGCACCCGCGGCCCGCTCCAGTTCGAGGCCCCCTACGGGCACACCCTGATCGCCAAATACGCCATGGCCGCCCGCCGCCATATGCACCAGTACGGCACGACCCTGGAGCAGTTGGCCCAGGTGGCCGTCCAGGCGCGCGCCAACGCGGCGGCCAACCCGGACGCCATGTACCGCGATCCGATCACCGTCGACGAGGTCCTCGACGGCCCGATGATCGCCGATCCGTTCACCAAACTGCACTGCTGCATCCGCTCCGACGGCGGCTGCGCGGTCCTGCTCGTCGCCGAGGACCACGTCCCCGACCTCGCCAAACCCCCGGTCTGGGTGCTCGGTTCCGGCACCGCCGTCTCGCACACCACCATGTCGGAGTGGGACGACTTCACCGTCTCACCGGCAGCGGTCTCCGGCCGGCTGGCCTTCGCCCGCGCCGGCGTCCGCCCGTCGGAGATCGACCTCGCCGAGATCTACGACGCCTTCACCTATATGACCCTGGTGACGCTGGAGGACCTGGGGTTCTGTGCGAAGGGCGAGGGCGGCGCGTTCGTCGAGGGGGGCCGCCTGCTGCGGGACGGCGCCCTGCCGGTCAACACCGACGGTGGCGGGCTGGCCGCCTGCCACCCCGGTATGCGCGGGCTGTTCCTGCTGGTCGAGGCGGTACGCCAGCTCCGCGGCGAAGCCGGCCAGGACCGCCAGGTCCACCGCCGCGACGGCCGCCTCCCGCAACTCGCCGTCGCCTCCGGCACGGGCGGCTGGTTCTGCTCGTCGGGGACGGTGGTGCTGGGGAGGGAGTAAGGGTTTCCCCCCCACTCCCTCCCCCGGTCAGGCGCCCGGGGCGCCCGGCGTCAGCCCAGCCGCTCCTCGATGAGGTCGGCGGCCCGGCGGGCGCCGCCCTCGGACCGGGCGTCCGCGCGCAGCCGCGCCGCGCGTTCGGCGACCCGCGGATCCGCGGTCAGCTCCGTCAGCGCCGTACGCAGCGCGTCCGCCGTGGCGTCCGCGGTGTCGAGACGGCGGGCGACCCCCAGCTCGACCAGCCGGTCGGCGTTCACGAACTGCTCGGCGCCCTGCGGTACGGCGATCATCGGCACACCGGTGAACAGCCCCTCGCTGCTGCCGCCCATCCCCGCGTGCGTGACGAACGCGTCCGCCTGCTCCAGAATCGCCAACTGCGGTATCCACGACCGGACTTCGATGTTGGCCGGTACGTCGCCCAGCTCCGCCGGATCGAGGTACTTGCCGATCTGAAGGACCACATGCCACCCCGGCAGACCGCCGAAGGCCGCCAGGCACCGCCGGTAGAACTCCGGCTGCCGCGTGAACGCCGAGCCCAGCGAGACCAGCAGCACCTTCTCGGCCCCGGCCGGCCGGTCCCAGCCGCCCTGCTCCGCACGGTCGCCGAAGCACGGTCCGACGAACGTCACCGCGTCGGAGTCGACCCGGTCCGCGTGCGGCTGCATGGCCCGCGGGATCATCGCCAGCGCCCGTCGCGGGTGGCCGGAGAACTCGTCCACATCCGTGGTGCGCGCACCGCACCCGGCCAGCCAGTCCGCGAACCGCGCCCGGTAGACATCGCCCCCCGGCAGCGCCGCGAAGGCCGCGCCGAACTCCTCCTGCGCACCCTCCCAGCCCACGAAGGTCGGCGACAGCTGGACGAGGTCCCGCCCCTGCGCCTCGGCCAGCGCGCGGGCGGCGTAGGCGCCGATGTCGTAGAGGTAGAGGTCGGCGGGGTCGTCGTCGTACGCGGCCCGCAGCTGCGGCAGTACCTCGATGGCGTCGTCCAGGAAGAGCGACGACGCGGCGACGGGGTCCTGCGGCCAGTTGTTGTCGACGACCGGGAGGGTGGAGGTGTAGCGCACGAACTCGGCGCCGGTGGTGGCGATCAGCTCGGCGGCGTGGTCGGTGTTGGCGTACGTCACCCGATGGCCACGGTCCACCAGCTCCCGCACGATCGCCAGGCTGGGCAGCACATGACTGACCATGGGCGTGCCGACCATGGCGATATGCGCGGGCCGCCGGGGGCCGGGGGACGGGGTTCCTGCCCGGGTGGCACGGCTGGGTCGGGTGGCATGGGTGGGATGGGTGTTGCTGGTCATGGGGATTCCTTCTGCGCAGAGCTACGGCGAATGACACGACAGCCCGACGACCCGGGCGGCACCGCGCGGCGACGGCTGCGGAGCCGGTCGCGCGCCGGGCGCACTTGGGCGCGGGCGGGGCACACCAGGGTGCGGGCGGGGCGGTGGAACCGCCCTCGGGGCTGTCAGCCGTAGATCTGGAAGAGGTGCATGCGGTGGAGCGTAACGGGGGGTCGGGAGTCGGGCCAGCGGTTTTTCCGCCCGTGCCACCAGGCCGTCCCTGCCCGCACCGGTCCGGACGCGCCGAGTCGTACGCTGCCTGGCATGGCCGAGCACCCCACGCACCACGACGCAGCCCGCCCCGCGGGCGGCGGCACCCGACCCGCCGACAGTGACGTCCGTCCCGACGCCGATGACGACGCCCGCGCGTTCCGCGAGCTGCTGCGCGGGCTGCGGGTCTGGGAGGCCGAGCTGCCCGCGTTCGATCCGGCGCGGGCCCCGGCCGAGCCGCTGCCGCTCTTCCGGCGGTGGCTGCGGGAGGCCGCCGAGGCCGGTGTCCCCGAGCCGCACACCATGACGCTCGCGACGGCGGACGCGGCCGGCGACCCCTCCGTACGGACCCTGATGCTGCACGACGCCGACGAGCGCGGCTGGCACTTCGCCTCGCACCGCGGCAGCCGCAAGGGCCGCGAGCTGGCCGCCCGCCCCCGGGCGGCGCTCGGCTTCTACTGGGCGGCGGTCGGCCGCCAGGTCCGTATCCGCGGGACGGTGACCGCGGCGGGCCCCGAGGAGAGCGCGGCCGATCTGCACCGCCGCTCCCCGGGGGCGCTGGCCGCCGCGCTGGTCGGACGGCAGAGCGAGGTCCTCGGCTCCACCGGGGAACTGGCCCGCGCCTCGGACGCCGCGTGGGAACGGGCCCGGCGCGAACCGGACGCCCCCGTACCGAGCTGGACGCTCTATGTGCTGCGCGCCGAGGAGGTCGAGTTCTTCCAGGGCGACGCGAGGCGGCGCCATGTGCGCCTCAATTACCGCTATGGGGGTGGTTGTTGGTGGCGGGAGCTGCTTTGGCCGTAGGGCTTCGCGGGGGGGCGTTATGCGGCGGGGGAGGCGGTACACGGCGGGGGCCGGTACGTCGCGGCGGCGACCGGGGCGCGGCGGCGGCCGGGGGCGCGGCGGCGGCCGGGGTGTCGGACCGGCCGGCACCGGACGGGCCGGCGTCGCGCGGGGCCGGTAGAGCCCGCAGCGGCCCGTCCCACGCCGCGGTCACCGCCGTCGCCGTCGCCGTCCCGCCCCGTCCCCGCCTCACAGCAGCCGGTACATGATGTGCAGCCCCACATAGCCCCGGGTGGGGTGCCGGAAGCCCTCGGGGAGGGTGGTCATGATCTGGAAGCCCAGGGATTCCCAGAGGGCGACCGCGGCGGTGTTGGTCTCCACCACCCCGTTGAACTGCATCGCGCGGTAGCCCTCGGCGCGGGCCCACGCCAGCGCGTACTCGCCCAGCGCCCGGCCGACGCCACGCCCGCCGTGCCGCGGATCGACCATGAAACTGGCGCCGGCGATATGCGAGGCACCGCCCAGGTGGTTGGGGTTCATCTTGGCCGAGCCCAGTACCGTACCGGCGTCGTCGACGGCGACGACCGTACGGCCGGGCTGCCGGAGCAGCCACAGCTCCCGGGCCGCCGCCTCCCCGAGGTCGCGGGGGTAACTGTAGGTCTCACCGGCCGCGACGATCTCGTGGAAGAACGGCCAGATGGCGGGCCAGTCGGCCGCGTTCGCCTCTCGGATCAGCATCGCCACAGCCTGCCGCGAGCACACCCGCACCACCAACGTGCCACGCCCCTCCGGCCCCATGCCCCGCGCCGCGTCTCCGTACGCGCCACCGGGCCCCGGCCCACCACCGCGATCAGCCGGACCAGGTCCACCACGTAGATCAGCCGGGCCGGAATCAAGCGGGCCGGAAGACGGGAACCGCGACCACGGCCCCGCCGCCACCCGGCACCCCGCCCGCCGTCCCACCCCGCACACCGCCCCCGGCCTCACCCCGCGCCACTCCCGCGCTCGCCGTATTCGCAGCGCCTACCGCGCTCGCCGTACCTACTACGTTCGCCGCACTTTCCGCGCCCACCTCACGGAAGTGCACCACGAGCGGCATGCCGATACGCAGTTCGGACTCGGCGCAGTCGGTGATCTCGGTCATCATCCGGGGCCCCTCGGCGAGGTCCACCACCGCCGCGATGTACGGAACCCGGCCGCCGAAGGGCGGGAGGTCGTTCCGGTGCACGACGGACCAGGTGTAGAGCGTGGCGCGGCCGGTGGCCCGCTCCCAGCCGACGTCCTCGCTCCAGCAGTACGGACAGAACTCGCGCGGGTAGTGGTGCGCCGCACCGCATCCCTCGGCCCGGCAGCGGCGCAGCAGCAGCCGCCCTTCGGCGGCCGCGTCCCAGTAGGGGCGGGTGAAGTCATCCGCCTCCGGCAGATCGAACCGGACCGCCCCACCGGCCCCGGCGGTCACTGGAACACCCCCACCACACCGTCGAGTGACCATGTCTGCCAGCTCATCGCGAACAGGGCGACCAGGGAGATCAGCGCCATCATCCCGTTCTGCCCCTGCTCGGCCCAGTCGTGCATCATCAGGACGAGGTAGAGCAGATTGAGCAGCAGGCCGCCGGCCAGCGCGACCGGTGTGAGAAAGCCGAGAACGAGGCCGAGCCCCAGGGCCAGTTCGGCGTGGACCACGACATACGCCATCACCTTGGGCCTGGGCCGGACGACCTTGTCGAAGCCGACGCGCACCGCGCCCCAACGGTGATGGGCGGCCACATCCGCCGCCCAGGCGATGCCCGTACCGCGCTCGAACCAGCTCTTCTTGTCCTTGTGCCGCCAGCTCTCCAGCCACCACAGGCCGAGGCCGATACGGAGCACGGCCAGCCATTCGGCCCCGCTGAGCCAGATCGTCTGCATCCCGCACGCCTCCTGCTGCCTCACCATGCCTACCGGCCCCGGACCCACCGCATACAGCTTCTGACGATGCGTCAGTTCTTCGGGGTCCACCAGTTCAGCGGATACGGGCGTGGCCGCGCAAGGGGTGGACGCAATCGCCCCGCACGCCCCGAAGACACGCACCCGTCCGCACCCACCCACCCCACCCGCAGCCGGGCACCGCACACCCTCCCCTCAGGTCGTACACAGCACCTCACCCGAAGCTTTACCGTGCAGGGCCATTCCTGACGTGCTGACAGTTCAGTAACCTGACTGGGCGTCAGGTTTTAGCGCCGTCACACAGGAGCGGGTCTGCGATGCTTGGATCGACTCACGGCACCCTCACCACGCACTCCCGGCCGGCCCGCGTCGTGGCCTGCGGGGAGCAGCGACCGCACACCGTCCACGGCATGACCGATCCGCAGGGCGGCAGCGGCGGACAGCGGGCCGACGGCACGGCCGACCGGGATGTCAGCGGCCGCCCGCTGCACGCCCCGGTGCCCGACCTGGACCGCTTCTTCCGGCCCGAGTCGGTGGCCGTCATCGGCGCCTCCGACGCCGAGGGCCGCCCCAACACCGGTATCACCCGCCAGCTGATCGCCTGGGCGGAGCGGGTCGGCGCCCGGCTGCACCCCGTCAACCCCGGGCGCGCCCATGTCTTCGGCCGCCCCTGCCACGCCACCGTCTCCGACCTGCCGGAACCCGTCGATCTCGCCGTCCTCCTCGTCGGCGACCCCCTTCCCGTCATCGAGCAACTGGCCGCCGCCAAGGTCAAGTTCGCGGTCGCCTTCGCCTCCGGCTTCGCCGAGACCGGCGCGGCCGGCGCCGCCGCCCAGGACCGGCTGGCCGAGGCCGTCCAACGCTCCGGCCTGCGGCTGCTCGGCCCGAACACCAACCTCAACGCCTTCGAGCGGTTCCGCGAGGACCTGACCGGACCGGCCATCGCGCTGATCACCCAGTCCGGCCACCAGGGCCGTCCGGTCTTCACCCTCCAGGAACTGGGCATCCGCCTCTCCCACTGGGCCCCGACCGGCAACGAGGCCGATCTGGAGACCGCCGACTTCATCTCGTACTTCGCCTCCCGCCCCGAGGTCGGCGCCATCGCCGCGTATGTGGAGGGGCTCAAGGACGGGCGCAGCTTTCTGCTCGCCGCCGACCGCGCGGCCCGCAACAAGGTCCCGGTCGTCGCGATCAAGGTCGGCCGCACCGAGACCGGCGCCCGGACGGCCGCCTCACACACCGGCAAGCTCACCGGCGCGGACGGCGTCGTGGACGCCGCGATGCGGCAGTTCGGTGTGATCCGGGTGGACGGGCTGGACGAGTTGCAGGACACCGCGGCGCTGCTGGCCCGCGCCCGGAAACCGGTCGCCGAGGGCGTCGCCGTGTATTCGATCTCCGGCGGGACCGGCGCCCACTTCGCCGATCTGGCGACCGCGGCCGGGCTGCGGCTGCCCGCCCTCACGGACGCCAAACAGCGCGAACTGCACCAGTGGATACCGGACTATCTCAGCGTCGCCAACCCCATCGACAACGGCGGCCACCCCGTCGGCGACTGGCGCGGGCGCAAGATCATCGACGCGATTCTCGCCGATCCCGCGATCGGCGTACTGATCTGCCCGATCACCGGCCCCTTCCCGCCCATGAGCGACAAACTCGCCCAGGATCTGGTGGACGCGGCGGAGCAGACGGACAAGCTGGTGTGTGTGGTGTGGGGATCGCCGGTCGGCACCGAGGACGCCTACCGCGGCACACTGCTCGGCTCCTCCCGGGTGGCGACCTTCCGTACCTTCGCCAACTGCATCACCGCCGTCCGCGCCTACTTCGACCACCACCGCTTCACGGCCGGCTACCGCTCCCCCTTCGACGAAGCGCCGCGCCTGCCGTCCCCCTCCGCCCGCAAGGCGCAGGCTCTGCTGCGCCCGGGACAGCAGCTCAGCGAGCACGCGGCGAAGCAACTGCTGCGCGCCTACGGCATCCGCGTACCGCGCGAACAACTGGTGACCAGCGCGGCGGCGGCCGTACGGGCGGCGAGCCAGGTCGGCTATCCGGTGGTGATGAAGGCATCCGGGCCGCAGCTCGCCCACAAGACCGAACTCGGCCTCGTCAAGGTCGGCCTGACCTCCGCCAGCCAGGTCCGGGATGCCTACCGCGAACTCACCGACATCGCTCGCTACGAGGACCTCCCGCTGGACGGTGTGCTGGTCTGCCAGATGATCGAGCGGGGGGTGGAGATGGTCGTGGGCGTCACGCACGACAGCCTCTTCGGGCCGACGGTGACCGTCGGTCTCGGCGGGGTGCTGGTGGAGGTGTTGCGGGACGTCGCGGTGGGCGTGCCGCCATTCGGCGAGGAGCAGGCGCGCGCGATGCTCGGCGAACTGCGCGGCCACGCCCTGCTGACGGGCGTACGGGGCGCCCCGCCCGCGGACCTCGACGCGCTGGTCGAGGTCGTACTGCGGGTGCAGCGGATGTCGCTCGAACTGGACGCCGATCTCGCGGAGTTGGACATCAACCCGCTGGTCGTCCTGGGCCGCGGCCAGGGCGCCGTCGCCCTCGACGCGCTCGCCGTCTGCCACTGACCGCCCGTGCCGACCGTACCAGCCACGCGGGTCACGCGGGTCACGCGGGTCATGTGGGTCGCACGGGCCGTACCAGCCGCACCACCCACGTCGGTCGCATCGGTCGCACCCGTCACACCGGCCGTGCCGTCCTCGCCACTCGCGCCGCAACCACAGCCGTAACAGCCACAG
This sequence comes from Streptomyces celluloflavus, assembly GCA_000720995.1. Lineage (GTDB taxonomy): Bacteria > Actinomycetota > Actinomycetes > Streptomycetales > Streptomycetaceae > Streptomyces > Streptomyces celluloflavus. Next base: position 15,516 of record JOEL01000026.1, on the reverse strand, counting down.
CCGTAACAGCCACAGCCGTAACGACCACAGCCTCTGGAGCCGCCCTCCCATGACACCCTCCCCCGCTTCCCCCGGACGGCCCGACGCCCGGGAACACCACACCACTTCCGCCGACCCCACCGACCTCACCGGCTCGGCCAACCCCTCTGATCCCTCCGATCGCTCCGCCCCCTCCGAATCCACCGCCCCGGCCGATCCGGTCCCTTCCGTTGATTCATTGGTACTCCATGCCACTGACAACGGCGTCTCGTGGATCACGCTCAACCGGCCGGCGGCGCTGAACGCCGTCACCTGGGACCAGCGCGAACGCATCATCGGCCTGCTCGCGGACGCGTCGGCCGACCCGGCGGTACGGGCCGTGGTGATCACCGCGTCCGGCAAGGGCTTCTGCGCCGGTGCCGATCTGCGCGGTTCGCCACCGGCCGGCGACCGGGTCGCGGGCGATGTGGCCCGGCTGATCCGGCGCGGCGCCCAGCGGTTCATCGCCGCGGTACTGGACTGCGAGAAGCCGGTGCTCGCCGCCGTCAACGGCACCGCAGCCGGTATCGGCGCCCATCTCGCGTTCGCCTGCGATCTGGTGCTGGCCGCCGAATCGGCGCGGTTCATCGAAGTGTTCGCGCGCCGCGGCCTGGTCCCGGACGGTGGCGGCGCCTACCTGCTGCCGCGGCTGGTCGGTCCGCAGCGCGCCAAGGAGCTGATGTTCTTCGGTGACGCGGTACCGGCCGCCGAGGCCGAGCGGCTGGGGCTGGTCAACCGGGTCGTCCCGGACGGCGAACTGCCGGCAGCCGCCAGGGAGTGGGCCGAGCGGCTGGCGGCCGGCCCGACGCGGGCGCTCGCCCTCACCAAACAGCTGGTCAACGCCTCCCTCGACGCCGACCGGGCGACCGCCTTCGCCGCCGAGGCCGCCGCCCAGGAGATCAACATGACCACGGCGGACGCCCAGGAGGGGATCAGCGCCTTCGCGGCCCGCCGCCGACCGACGTACCGGGGACGATGAGCGGAACGGAGCGCAACGGGACGGGACGGAGCACAGCGCATCCCCAGCACATCGCCGCCCTTCCCATCTGACGCTCCATCAGATTCAATGAATGCATGATGGGACACGCTGGAATGGCGGCCACCGCCGTGCGGTACCTGCGCTCGGTCGGCGCGCCGACCACGTCCGCCACACCGGCCACCACCCCCTCGTCCGTACCGCCCCGCCCGGCCCTGCGCGCCGTACGCGAGGACGAACGCGCCCCCGTGGACCAGGCCACGTTCCGCGCCGTCCTGGGGCACTTCGCCAGCGGCGTCACCGTCATCACCGCCCCCGGGGAGTCGGGCCCGGCCGGCTTCGCCTGCCAGTCGTTCGCCTCGCTCTCCCTCGACCCGCCGCTGGTCACCTTCCTGGTGGCCCGTACATCCACCACTTGGCCGCGGATCGCCCGCGCCGGTGTCTTCTGCGTCAACATCCTCGGCGCCGGACAGGACGAGCTGTGCCGCGGCTTCGCGGTCAGCGGCGGCGACAAGTTCGCCGGTGTCCCCTACGTGGCGGCCCCCGCGACCGGTTCACCGCGGCTGGTGGACGTACCCGCCTGGGTCGACTGCACGATCGAGGCCGTCCACACCGGCGGCGACCACCTGATCGTGGTCGGCCGCGTCGAGGCCCTCGGCACGGATGCCACTGCCGCGGCCCGCGGCCCGCTCCTCTTCCACCGGGGCGCCTTCGGCCGCTTCGACGGGTGAAGGGTAAGGGGACGGGCGGCGCCGCCGCCCTCGTCCGCTGTCGGCGTCCGGGCGCGTGAGCCGGCTCATCCGTCGCCGGGGAGTCCGGGTCGGCGCCGTCTAACGGGAGGCACGAATCGCGGTCTGGGCCCGCGTCCGGCCGTCAGCCCACCTCAGGCTGCATCATCCGGCGAACCCCGGCACCACCAGACCGGACTCGTACGCGATCACCACCGCGTGGGTCCGGTTCTGCGCGCCTAGCTTGGTCAGCACGTTCCCGACGTGGGTCTTCACCGTCTCCAGGCTCACCGTGAGCGACTCGGCGATCTCCGGGTTGGACAGGCCGGTGGCCATCAACCGCAGCACCTCCTCCTCCCGTCCCGTCAGCGCCGCCCTCGGCAGCGCCTCGGCGGAGCCCAGCGGGCGGGCGGCGACCATCCGGCGCAGGGCCGCCGGGAAGAGGATCGCCTCCCCCGCCGCCACCACCCGCACCGCCTCCGCGATCTGCCGGACCGGAAGCCGCTTGAGCACGAACCCGCTGGCCCCCGCGCTGAGCGCCGCGGTCACATAGCCGTCGTTCTCGAAGGTGGTGATCACCACGACCTTCGGCGGTCCGGCCGACTCGGCCAGCAGTTGCCGGGTGGCCTCGATCCCGTTGCATCGCGGCATCCGCACATCCATCAGGACCACGTCCGGCCGCAGCCGCCGCCCCTGCTCGACCGCCTCGACGCCGTCGGCGGCCTCCCCGATCACCGCGATCCCCGGCTGCGCCGCGAGCAATGTGCGCAGACCGCTGCGGGTCACCTCATCATCGTCCGCGATCAGGAGGGTGACGGGGGTGCCGGTCGGGCTGGTGGGGCTGGTGGTGGCGGGGCCGGTGCCGACGCCGGTCCTGACGGCCGGGCTCGCGTCAGGGCTGGTCATGACTGCCTCACTCGCATCAGGGCTGGTCGTGACGGTATCGCTCGCGTCGGAGCCGATCATGCCGACAACCGTACCGGCAGCCGGACCGCCAACCGCCAGTGCCGGGGCCCGTCCGGGCCGACCTCGATCTCACCGTGCAGCAGCCGCACCCGCTCGGCCAGACCGGGCAGGCCGTGCCCGGACGTCGGGAAGGCGCCCGCACCCGTCCCCGCGCTCGTACCGTCCCCGGTCCGGTTGGCCACCACGAGCTCCAGTCCGTCCGGCGCGGCCGCCACCCGGACCTCGATCGGACCGCCCGCCCCGTGCCGCAGCGCGTTCGTCAGCCCCTCCTGCAAGATCCGGTACGCCGCCCGGGAGAGCGTCCCCTGCACCTGCGCCAGCTCGCCCGACAGCTCCGGCTCCACCACCGCGCCCGCGTGCCGCAACCGGTCCAGCAGCTCGGGCAGATCGGCCAGGGTCCGGACCGGCGCCGCCTCCGCCTTCTCCTCGCGCAGCACGCCCAGCACGTAGTCCAGGTCCTCCAGCGCCGCCCGGGTCGACTCCTCGATGCTGCGCAGGGCGGCCCGCGCCGCCACCGGGTCGGCGGAGAGCACCTCGCCCGCCACCGCCGCCTGGATCGTGGTCGCCGTCAGCGTGTGCCCGATCGAATCGTGCAGCTCGTGGGCCAGCCGGTTGCGTTCGGCCAGCAGCAGCTCCCGCTCGGCCGCCAGCGCGAGCCGCTCGGCCGACGACGGCCCCAGCAGCCGCGGCGCCAGCCACCGCAGCGCGCTCGCCACCACCACGCACACGGCCACCGCCAGCAGCACACAGCCGAGCGCCACCGCCCAGCTGCCCCAGCCACCCGTCACCCGCGCCGACCAGCCGAACAGATTCAGCCCCGCCTCGGCGCCGAGCCAGTCCCCCGGCAGGGTCAGGCCCGCGAGGATCAGCACCCCGCTGACCAGCGCCCCCGTCCACCCCAGCGCCACGTGCAGCAGCAGCCAGAGAGGAGTCCGCCAGCGGTCGGCGCCGGACGGGACGGCGGGGCTCGGCGTGACGGGGGCCGGCCCGGCGCCGAGCGAGCTCACGGGCCGGCGTACGGCCACCGGATCCGGCAGCGGCACCCCCAGCAGGCGACGGGCGCACACGATCAGCACCCGCCGCGTGGTGCGGGCCAGCCCGACCGCGCCGATCAGTGCCGCCCAGACCAGCAGGATCAGAACGATCTGCACTCCCTCCGGAGCGGATCGCCACGCCAGCACCGGCAGCTGCGCGAAAGGCAGCAGTGGAATGCTCGCCAACGCACCGCAATAGGCGAACAGCACACCCGAATACGTGGTGCCGCGCAGCAGCGGCCGGATTCCCCTGAACATAATGAGCCAGTATGGCCGGATAGCCCATCGGCGGCCTCCCCCGATCGAGGGAGCGACTTTTCCCGCCTTCCCGCGATGCGCACCCGAGCCCCCGGAAACCATGATCGTGTCCTGCCCAGTTTCACGGGAGGACGGCAGATGAATACGCAAGGGACAGAGACACCGCCGCATCAGACGGCACCGGCTGAGACGGCGCCGACTCGGGCAGCGTCAACGCCGACGCCGACTCGGACCGCATCGGCTCAGACGGCATCGGCTCGGACGGCATCGGCTCGGGCCGCCGGGGCGGATCCGTATGCCCCCCGCCCCCAGGGCCCCGGCTGCGGCACGCGTCCGCCGGCCGGCAGGAACGGCCTGGCCGTGGCCGCCATGGTGCTGGGCATCGTCAGCCTGATGACCTCGATCGTCTTCGTCGGCGGCGCGCTCGGCGTCATCGGTCTGATCCTGGGCGTGGTCGCCATGCGGACGGCCAAGCGGACCGGCGTCGGCCGGGGCATTTCCCTCACCGGCGTGGTGATGTCGTTCCTCGCCATCGTGGTGTCCGTCCTGGTCGCCTTCTTCATGGTCTGGTACGCCAACAAGACGCAGGAGTGCTACCGGCCTGACAGCCTCCAGCAATACACGCAGTGCGTCCGCCAGCACCTCGCCGGAAACTGACCGGCGCCCGGCGGCACAGCCGGTAACGACCCCGGCCACGGCGCACCATCCGCGCAACCGGCCCAACGGCTTCTCGGCGGCGGGCGAATTCCATTCCTCGACGGCCTCGCCAACCTCCCGCGCACAAAAGGGCGGAAAAACCTGTCGCCTCTCCCCAACAAGGACGAGCACAAAATAATGCGAAACGGAAGAACAGCATCTCTTCTGGCCGTCGGCGCCGCGGCGACTTGCCTTTCGGCGCTTACCCCCGCAACGACCTTCGCCGCATCTCATTCCGCCGCGGCCGAGGCCCCGTTGCGGCAGTACACGCAGCAGAATCCCCGGTGGCAGCGGTGCGACGCGAAGAACCCCGCCACCTTTCAGTGCGCGACGCTCAAGGTGCCGCTGGACTACAGCGACCCCGGCGGCAAGAAGATCGACATCGCGATATCCCGGCTGAAGGCGAGCAGCGCAACGGAACGCCGCGGCGTTCTGCTGCTCAACCCCGGCGGCCCCGGTGGGCAGGGCCTGGATTTGCCCGTCGCCCCGGAATTGGCACTCCCCAAGGAGGTGAAGAATCAGTACGACCTCATCGGCTTCGACCCCAGGGGCGTCGGCCAGAGCTCTCCGGTCAGCTGCGGTCTGACCGACGACGAACAGAACTACGAGCGCCCTTACAAGGCCGAGACATTCGCCAAGGATGTGGAACGGGCACGTACGGTGGCCGCCAAATGCGAGGCCAAGCAGGGTGACAAGCTGCGGCACATCACCACCCGCAACACCGCTCGCGATATGGACGTCATCCGCGCCGTGCTGGGCGAGAAGAAGATCTCCTACCTGGGGTACTCCTACGGCACCTACCTCGGCGCCGTCTACACGCAGCTGTTCCCCCAACGGGCCGACCGGTTCGTACTGGACAGCGCGGCCGACCCCGCGCGGGCCTGGCGCGGCATGTTCCAGGCGATGGCGGAGGGCGCCGAGCCCGCCTTCGCGCGATGGAGCGAATGGACCGCCGAGCGGCACACGACGTACCACCTGGGCAAGACTCCGGCCGAGGTCCGCAAGACCTTCTGGAATCTGATCGCCCAGGCCGACCGCAAGCCCATCGACTCCGGCGGGCGCCCCCTCACCGGTGACGACCTCCGCTCCGAACTGCGCCCCGAGTTCTTCCACGTGCAGCGAGCCGCCGAAAAGGTCGCCGAACTGAAGAAGGCGGCCGAGGGCACGAAACCGGCCCCGTCCGGCACACCCGAGCGGGCCCCGGACCCCGTCCCGCCGGCCTCCGGCCGTGCCGTCCCCGCGGACAATGACGCCGCGAGCGCCTGGGCCGTCCTGTGCTCCGACACCCTCCCCTGGTCGCACGACCCCGAGCAGTACCGCCGCAACGCGATCCGCGACAAGGCCCGGTATCCGCTGTACGGCGATTTCGCCGCCAACATCAAGCCGTGCGCCTTCTGGAAGCCGGGCAGCGAGCCCGCGACAACGGTGAACAACCAGGTCAGCGCACTGATCCTGCAGAACCGGTGGGACCCCCAGACCCCCCTGCCCGGCGCCCGGAGCATGCACCGCGCCCTGCACGGCTCCCGGATGGTCACCGTCGCCGGCGGCGAGGGCCACACCATCTACGGCGTCGCCAACTCCTGCGCGGACAAGAGCGCCACGGCCTACCTGACCACGGGCAAACTCCCGGCCAAGGACCTGACCTGCCACACGACGGGCGGGCAGGAGGGGAAGTCCCGCTAGTTGTCTGTCCGGGGGCCCTGGGAACCCGGAGCCCCAGGGTTCCCGGGGGTGCACGACCGCTGCTGGACCTCGGCTGTCCGGGGTGTTGATGTGGGGCCTTCCGCTGGCGGAGGGCCCCACCTCGCGTCGCAATCAGTACGGCGGCGGGCCCGGGAAGAAGTGGCCGACGCGCATGCGGCGCACCGGCCCACGGAGGCCACGCCCTGTCGTGGCCTCTCTTCCCCGCCCCATCACCGCCCTGACCTCACCCCAGGAAGCCGTCCATCGGCACCAAGGGTGCGCCGAAGCCTCCCGGCGGATCGGCTGCGTACGCACAGTGCGGTCCTGTTCGGCTGACGAGTGGGAGGAAGAGGACGGGCCGGGCCGACCATTCCACCCAGGTCCCGGCACAGTCGAGGGCCAGGCCACAGGGTTCACCACGGTCGAGCGCGGCCACGGCGCCGACAATGTGCCTCTCGTCGCCCGCCACCCTGCCCAGCACACGCCGCTGTTCGCGGTCGGCAAGTCCGGAGGCCATCTGCCGGGCGTCCGCGCCGATGTGCCGTACGGCGCGGATGGGGCTGCGCGTGGAGACCGTCGTCCAGGAGGCGAGGACCTCCGCGTGGACGGACCGATACACGTACCGCTCACACCAGAAGCCAGGAGTGACCAGGGCCGATGCCGATACCGGCGTCGGCGTTACACCGCGTGCCATGCCGCCGCCCCCTGACCGGTCTGCGTACGGAGACCCGTCATGCGGGTGACCTTGCACGGCCTGGCGACAAGGACGTAAGCACATCCCTCCGCGTCAACTGCCGTGAGCGAGACCGGAGTTCCTGCCGCAAGCGCGTCCACCGCCCACTGGCACTCGACCGCGTCATCCAGCCACGCCCGCACCCCACGGTCGTACGGAGCGCCCAGTTGCTGCGCCACCTGCTCCGCCCGCTTACGGATCCAGCCCACCGCACGACCCGGCGAGTACGACACCCAGCCTCCGAGGTCAACAGGGGCCCCGTACGGATACCGGGCCGTGACCTCCGCCCGATAGGCCACGCGCACCGACCCCCTCATGGACGGCGCCGCACCGCAGACGGAATCCGGGGCGGCTCCGGGACGTCGGGGAGAGTCAGTTCGACCCAAACGGTCTTTCCGGTGCTGTCCCTCACCACGCCCCAGCCACTTGCCAAGGCGTCCACCAGCAACAAGCCACGCCCACATTCCTCGTCCTCCTCAGCCTCGTTCATCACGGGTTCTCCGTCGCTCGCGTCCCGCACCTCCAACCACAGGCGTCCCGCCAGCAGCGCGAACCGGACGCCGACTTCTGCGGGAGCGGATCCCTGCGCCTGCACGGCGTTGGTGACCATCTCGGACAGCAACAGCTGGGCGTCGCAGGCAAGTTCGTCGCCGAGGTGCCACACCTGGAGCTGATGACGAAGCGCCTTACGGGCCCACCCCGCGCTCCGATCGTCACTGCGCATGCGGTAGGCCACAGCCGACGGCGGTACGGATGCGAGTCGTGTTGCTACGGGTCGGGCGCGTGTGGACATAGCTATCCCCTTGGAGCGCATGACGGAGCATCAAAGTCACTTTGCGTTCAAAGCCTTGAGGCGTTGAGTGACTGCGGACTAGAGTGCTCCGGACGCAGCCAATCCGCAACCGTCCAAGTGGGACTTGTTCCATGATCTTTTGCGGCGGCTACCGTTTCGCTGGCGAATCACATTCAGAGGGGTACTCATGGCTGGAGCACGTCCAACAGTTCGACGGCGCCGCCTTGCTGCGAAGCTGCTCGAATTCCGGGAGCAGGCGGGGAAGAGCCCGGAGGAAGCGGCCGAGCGCATCGGATGCCATCGGACAAAGATCAACAGAATTGAGAACGCGCGCCTGGGAATCTCTCTCGGCGAGCTGCGCGACTTGATGACGTTCTACGAGGTCGATGGCGACACCAGCCTGGTTGACGACATGGTGTCGCTGGCCCGACGCAGCCGAGAGCCGGGGTGGGTGCAGCGTGCGGGGCTCGCGCGCCCGTCGTTCACGGACTTCATCGACTACGAGAAGACGGCCGACTACATCCGGTCGTACGAGAGCAACCTCATCACGGGACTGTTGCAGACCCCTGACTACGCGCGGGCTGTGCTCTCCGCTCCGCCATCGACCCTTGGCGACAAGGAGATCGAGGCGTTGGTGGAGTCGCGCATAAAGCGTCAGGAACTGCTGAATCGCACCGATCCGCCGCGCGTCTGCGTGATCGAGACGGAGGCGGCGCTACGGCTCCAGGTAGGAGGACGCCAGACGATGCGCAAGCAGCTGGACCACTTGGAGACCATGGCCGGGTACCCCTCCGTTGAAGTTCAGGTCATCCCTGACCGGGCAGGGGCACACGCAGGACTGTCCGGTTCGTTCGTGCTGTTCGGCTTCCCGAACCCCACCTACTCCGATGTCGTGTGTGTGGAGCACCGCACCGGGACGCTCTACATGGAGACCCAGGAGGAGACGGCGGAATATACGCTCATCTTTGACTCGCTCCGGTCAATCGCCCTGAGCCCTGGGGACAGCCTCGACGTGATCGCCCAGGTACGGGAAAGTATGTAGCAGCAATGACGTTAGAGAGGTAACCAGGGATGAGCACCCCCAATCTTGAAACCGCCACTTGGCGAAAGAGCAGCTACAGCGGCACCGGCGGCAACTGCGTCGAGGTCGCCGACGGCTTCCCCGGCGTCATGCCCGTACGCGACAGCAAGAACCCCACCGGCCCCCAACTGGTCTTCGGCGCCCACGCCTGGACCTCGTTCACGGAGACGTTGAAGACCGGCGACTTCACCACCTCCTGAGCTCAGACGGCGACGGCACAATGGAGCCCCCATGCAAGACCGGGGCTCCATTGCCGTGCGCGGTTCAGCTCAGTGCCTCAAGTGCCTTCAGAATGAGCGCCCGCGCTTCCGCACCGTAGACGGCCATGCTCCGCAGTTGCTCGAACGCCTTGAGGTACAGGGCGATCTCGGAGGGCTGGGTGATCCTGACGCGCGCGGACACCAGCTCGATCGACACGAGGGTGTCGTCGTATACGTGGAACGTCTCGCGCGGCCACTGCACCCGCTCGCGCGTCGCCATCGGGATGACGCCGAGCGACACGGACGGCAGGGCGCCGGCCGTCAGCAGGTAGCCCAGCTGCGCGGCCATCGCGTCGGTGTCCCCGATTTGGTAATACAGCGCCGCTTCTTCGACGAGCAGCACGAACCGGTGCCCTGGCTCGTGGATCACGCGGGAGCGTTCGACCCGCGCCCGCGCGGCCTCCGCACTGTCGTCAAAGGGGAGTTCGCGGAAATCGGCGATCGTACCCAGCACCGCAGCCGCATAGCCCTCGGTCTGTAGCAGTCCGGGTACGAGGGTGGAGGAGTAGACACGGAACAGCCGGGTGTCACGGAAGAACTGCAACGATTGGCTCTGCAACTGCTTCAGGCCGTTGCGTATCTGGTGGCGCCACTCCGTGTACATCGACTCGGCGTTCAGCGATTGGGCGATCAGGCCATCCGCCTGCCCATCCGCCTGACAGGCACGGCACCACAGCCTGATGTCCCTGGCGGAGGGCGCAGTGCGGGCGTTCTCGATGCGGGACGTCTTCGCGTGGTGCCAGCCACACCGGTCAGCCAGCTCGGTGACTGTCAGCCCGGCCCCCTTGCGGAGGTCACGCAGCCGCAGCGCGACGGACTCGCGGGCGGCCTGGGCCGAAGAGGACGGGGAGACGGGCATGAGCTGGCTGGTTCGGCGCTTTCTGCTAGTGGATCTCGTGCTGGTCGTGGGGGGTGGCCCGCGACCATACAGTTTCAAAGGCGTCAGCGCACAGCTTCACGGCAGCCGGATCGTCGGAGACCTCCCCGCCGCCCGAGGCGCCCTCACCGGTGAAATGATTCCAGCGGACCCATTGCTCGTCGAACAGCCAGAAGTCATTGCCCGGCAAGGCGATGTCGGAGGCCCGGCGGCGAGGCAGCCACCGCACCTGCTCACCCGCAGCGACGTTGGTGAAGGTGCCGTCGTAGAGGAACCGGGTGTACTCGCTGACAGGTTCGGAGACGATGCGTGCCCGCCGCACGACGATGCCACGGGACACCGTTTCCTGAATCAGGTCGAGCCACGGCCGCCACCACGACTGCCGGTCGGCGGGGTCGTGTCGGAAGCCGCCCTTCCACTCAGCGAACGGCCCCTTCTCGTAGTCGACGGCGTAGGTGTCGCGCATCTCCAAGTGCACTGCGGAGCGCGTGCACTTGGACATCAGCTCATCGAATGTGGGGACGCTCGACGGCATCGCATGCCTCCCTGATCATGTGCGCCATTCTGGCGGGGATACGGATGACGGCCTCGTGTTCCGGGATCCCCTCGGCGTGCCCGGGGACGTGGAACGCGCCGCATTCCGCTTCGACTTCAGGACTCGGCTTCCACCCTTGGAGGACGAGCTCCTGCTTCTCCTGGTCCACCCACACAGTGGGGCTCTCGCCGTCCCCGGTATTCGGGTCGATCCCGATGAACAGTAAGGGCATGTCCAGCCTCCCTCGATGTTCGTGCAGTTGTGTGCACCACTGTCGTGGACAGGTGATGGCTGGTCAACCACATGAATAAGCCACCACCAGCCAAGACAGCACCCCCTGCACAAATCTGCACACCCCTGGCCCCCACGCACACCACCTCCCTAGCGTTCTGCCCTGAGCAGCGGGATGGCGGGACGGCGGACGGCAATCCATCAGACCGCCACCGGCTCTTCGGACTCCCGCCCCGGCCGCCATTCCCTGGCAGGACTCGGCCGGAGCGGGCGGGCCCACAAGGGGGCCTTCGCAAGTGCACGACGGCGCGCGGACAGTCCGTGCGCCCTTCGGCACCGAGGAGAGCACCATGCGATACCGCCTCGACCCGGTCAAGTACGGCGGCGACGAGGACAACGACGAGGGCGGCAGCCCCAACGGAGGCTGCGGTGACGGCGATGGTTGCGGCCGCCAGCAGTTCTCGTAGCGGCAGTTCCAGTCCATGAACCGGGCGGCCCCAATGCCTCGGTGGCCGGGGCCGCCCCTTCCCGGCAGGGAGAACGATGGCAAGGCCCCATCACCACGCCTACCTCTGGCTCGGCCACGGCGACATCCTCGTGCGGCCGGGCGACGCTCATCGGCGCCCGGCCCACCCGGAGTTCCGCTCCGCCCAGGTGATGCCGCTGGAGTGCGCGGACTGGCTGCTGAAGCCGGCCTCGCGGATCGAGGCGACGTTCCACGAGCCGACGGAGGCAGCCGACTGGTACGCCGGACAGATCGCGCTCCACGCCGGCCTCTTCGCCGGTTCGTACGCGCCGGTCCCGGCACCCGAGGAGACCGTACGGGCCCTGTCCGCCGGTGCGGACCGGGTCGGCGGGTGGTGGGTGACCGGTGGCCGCTTCCTCTCGCTCAGCCTCATCGCCTGTAGCCCGCACCACGCGCGTCCCGATTACGCGTGCCCGCTGCGGTAGCCACACCGGGTCGTACACACCGGAGCCGTATCCGTACCGGCCCGTACACACCGGATCCGCACCGGGTCGCACCCACCGCTCCATACCTACCGAGCGCACCCCGCGCCGCACCGCACAGGAAGGGCGACAAGGGTGCTGGCCAGGACGCCGCCCCTCATGCCACGCCCGCCCCCGCCACCCCCTCCCGCCCCCGGATGACCAGAGCCATCAGGGCCGCGAGTGCGCAGAGGGCGCCGGAGGCGTACCAGACGGGGTCGTAGGTGCCGAAGGCGTCCCGGGCGAGGCCGCCCAGGAAGGCGATGACGGCGGCGCCCACCTGATGGGCGGCGAGGACCCAGCCGAAGACGATCGCGCTGTCCTCGCCGTAGTACGCACGGCACAGGGCGATGGTCGGCGGTACGGTCGCGACCCAGTCCAGCCCGTAGAAGACGATGAAGAAGACCATCGGCGGGTGGACGGAGTCCGCGAGCAGCAGCGGCAGGAACATCAGCGACAGACCGCGCAGGCCGTAGTAGACGGCGAGCAGCCGGCGGGTGTCGAAGCGGTCGGTGAACCAGCCCGAGGCGATCGTCCCGACGATGTCGAAGACACCGATCACCGCGAGCAGCGAGGCGGCCGCCGTCATCGGCATGCCATGGTCGTGGGCCGCGGGGACGAAATGGGTCTTGACCAGGCCGTTCGTCGTGGCGCCGCAGATCGCGAAGGTACCGGCCAGCAGCCAGAACGGACCCGTACGGGCCGCCGAGACCAGCGCCCGCAGGGCTCGCCGGGCCGCGCCCCGCTGCGGCGGCGGCTTGGGGACGAACTCCGTTGCCCCGTACGGCGCGACGCCCACGTCCGCCGGGTGGTCCCGCAGCAGCAGCCACACCAGGGGGACGACGGCCAGTGCGGCGAGCGTGACCGTCACCGCGGCGGGGCGCCAGCCGTGCCCGGCGACGATCCAGGACAGCAGCGGGAGGAAGACGAGCTGGCCGGAGGCGCCGGCCGCGGTGAGGATGCCGGTGACCAGCCCGCGCCGCTCGGTGAACCAGCGGCCGGTGACCGTCGCCGCGAACGCCAGCGCCATCGAACCGCTGCCCAGCCCGACCAGCACGCCCCAGTACAGGACGAGTTGCCAGCTGCTGGTCATGAAGACGGTCAGCCCGGAGCCGACCGCGATCACGGTCAGCGCGGCGGCGACCACCCGCCGGATGCCGAAGCGGTCCATCAGGGCCGCGGCGAACGGCGCCGTCAGCCCGTACAGCGCGAGGTTCACCGACACCGCGAAGCCGATGGTCCCCCGCGACCAGCGGAATTCACCGTGCAGCGGGTCGATGAACAGACCCGGCAGCGAGGCGAAACCGGCCGCGCCGATGAGGGTGAGGAAGGTGACGGCGGCCACCGACCATGCCCGGTGCGGGCGCCGCCGACGCGGGGCGGGGACGGCGCACGCACTGGTCGCCCCGGTCGCCGCGCCGGCCTCCGTCCCGGCCGTCGGCTCCGCTGTGGGCAGTTCAGGTGTCTGTGTCACCAGAGCAGCTTCGGCCGACGCACCGGCCGGAACGAGTGGCCGGAAGGTCAGGCTTCGCACGGATCGGGCCAGCGGATCGGGCCGGCGGGCGCCCCCGCCGCTACGTGAACGTCAGCACGCCCCGCGCCACCCGCCCCTGCCGCGCGTCCTCCGCCGCCTTCGCGAAGTCCTCCACCGGATAGGTCTCGGTCACCAGCTCGTCCAGGAGCAGCCGCCCCTCGCGGTACAGCCGGGCGTACAGCGCGATGTCCCGCTGCGGCCGGGAGGATCCGTAACGGCAGCCCAGGATCGACTTGTCCAGATACATCGACGACACCAGGAACGATGCCTCCGCGGTGGCCGGCGGCACGCCCAGCAGCACCGCCTGGCCGTGCCGGTCCAGCAGCTCGACCGCCTGCCGGATCAGCCGGGTGCTGCCCACGCATTCGAAGGCGTGGTCGGCGCCGGTCGGCAGGATCTCCTTGACGGCCTTGACGGTGTCCGGCACCGCCGACGCGTCGACGAAGTGCGTCGCCCCGAACCGCCGCGCCACCGCCTCCTTCGCGGGGTTGGCGTCCACCGCGACGATCACCGAGGCCCCCGCGATCCGCGCCCCCTGAAGGACATTGAGCCCGATCCCGCCGGCCCCGATCACCACGACCGAGTCCCCGTGCGCCACCTTCGCCCGGTTGAGCACCGCCCCGACACCGGTCAGCACCCCGCACCCGATCAGTGCGGCCGAGGCCGGCGGAATGTCCTCGGCGATCTTCACCGCCTGCACCGCCTTGACGACCGTACGCTCCGCGAACGCCGAGTTCGACGCAAACTGGAACAGCTCCGTCGCCCCCCGCCGGAACGGCTTGCCCGGCATCCCGATCGCCTTCCGGCACATCGTCGGCCGTCCCCGGTCGCACTCCGCGCACGCCCCGCAGCTGGCCAGGGTGGACAGCGCCACATGGTCCCCGGGCGCCACATGCCCGACACCCGCCCCGACGGCCTCGACCACCCCCGCCCCCTCGTGCCCCAGCACCACCGGCACCGGGAACGGAATGGTCCCGTCGATCACCGACAGATCGCTGTGGCACAGCCCGGCCGCCCGGATCGCGACCAGCACCTCCCCGGGGCCCGGATCCCGTACCTCCAGGTCGTCCACGACCCGGGGCTGTTCGCCGTCGAATATGACGCCTCTCATGACCGCTCCTGTCGGGGGAGGCCGAGCACCCGCTCGGCGATGATGTTGCGCTGGATCTCGTCCGAGCCGCCGTAGATGGTGTCGGCCCGGGTGAACAGGAACAGCCGCTGCCACGCGTCCAGTTCGTACGGCGCCCGCGCGCTCCAGTCGGCGGGCCCCACCGCGGCCGCGGCCCCGCGCACCCGCATCGCCAGCTCCCCGAGACGCTGATGCCAGCCGCCCCACAGCAGCTTCGCCACGCTCGGCGCGCCCGCGTCGCCGGCCGCGCCCAGGGTCCGCAGCGCGTTCCACCGCATGACCTTCAACTCGGCCCACTGCCGTACGAGTTGCTCGCGCAGTACCGGATCACGCACCGCCCCGCCCCGCACCGCCGTCTCGACCACCTCGCCCAGCTCCGCCGCGAACCCGATCTGCTGGACGAGGGTGGACACCCCGCGTTCCTGGGCCAGCAGCCCCATCGCCACCCGCCAGCCGGCTCCCTCCCCGCCGACCAGGTGCCCGGCCCGCGCCACCGCTCCGTCGAAGAACACCTCGTTGAACTCCGCCGTCCCCGACAGCTGCCGGATCGGCCGCACCTCGATCCGCCCCGGCTGGTCCATCGCCACCAGCAGGAACGACAGCCCCCGGTGCCGCCGCGCGCCCCGATCCGTCCGCGCCAGCACGAAGCACCAGTCGGCCTCCACCGCCAGCGAGGTCCAGATCTTCTGCCCGCTGACCCGGTAGTCCGCGCCGTCGCGCACCGCGACCGTCCGCAGCCCGGCCAGATCCGACCCCGCCTCCGGCTCGCTGTAGCCCTGGCACCACAGCTCTTCACCGCGCGCGACGGCCGGCAGGAACCGCCGCTTCTGCGCCTCGTCCCCGTAGGCGATCAACGTCGGCGCCAGCAGATTCTCCCCGATGTGCCCCACCCGCCCCGGAGCCCTGGCCCGCGCGTACTCCTCGGCCCACACCACCTGCTGCGTCAAGGTCGCCAACCGGTTCCCGTACGCCTCCCCCCACCCCAGCCCGACCCACC
>JOEL01000025.1 GCA_000720995.1 Streptomyces celluloflavus | reverse complement strand
AGCGAAACGGCTCCCACTTTCTCGCCTTCCTCGGCCTCGCAGCCGCCCTCACCTGCTACAAGACGCTCGCAAAACTCACCACGTGAGACATCCTCTTAGCCAACCGTGCCGCTGTCTCCAATGCTTCCCGATGCTTCCGCATGTCTCCGGCCGTAGCAATCACGTGTACCGCCGTATTCTCCGGACCAAAGTGAATACCATGCACAAGCACATCTTCCCTTACTTCATTTGCCGCTTCCCAAGCGCCCTTGATGTGCTTTTTTGCCTCCTTTTCACTGTCCTTGTCACCGACGATTCGACCTGCAAGAGTCAGGCCACGGAGGTGGAGAATTCCCAAGGCAAGCGCCCTGTTGCGCCCAGAAAGTTCACTCTCTGCCCGCACGACAGCTCGATCAACTACATGGATTCCCCCGCCAAAGTCACCGCTATTCAGGAACGTTCCGGCCTCGTCCCTCGCAGCGACAGCACCTGTCAGTGCGTCAGCGCGCTCGGCGGCCATGCGCTGCTTGTGCACAGCAAGGTCCGCGAGGTCCATCCAACGGTGCCTGGCGGCAAGCCAATAGACGGCCGAGTACACGTCCGCAACCCGACTCCACGCCAGGGGCGTGCCAAGCTCGTGAGCAAGGTCCGTCTCCTGCTTCACGGCCAAAGGGAGGGCGGCCAGCACCTCGCCCAAGCGGGCTTCTGAACGATCTTCGTGGAGTTGGTCCATCCTCGATCGCATGCCGTCAATGTCCAGAGGGACTTCGCCGGGCATATCGAATCGTCGGATAGCGCTGCGTAGTGCGTTGAGCCGCGCTTCATCCTCCACTCCAGGCTCTGCGCGACCCAGGAGTTCGTCAAGAGTGCAGCCCATGGCATCTGCGAGGACCGCTGCCGTGCCTTGGGTGAGTGCACGCGTACCTGTCTCGATCTTCTGAAGCGCCGAAAGGGAGACGCCACGCGCTCTCGCGACGAGTTGCTTCTGAGTCCAACCGATGTTCTTGCGGCGGATTGCAACATTCTTGCCTGGTCCGGGGAATGGTTCGATCTCGCCCATGATCACGCCTTCCCTGCGTGAGGTGTTCGCCTCTGATCGTCTCATCAACGCAACTACCCGACGCTGCAGTTGTGCAACTTCTGTGCAAGTTCAGGGCTACCCGAGATCTCCACAGCGTCGTTGACTAACTACCCACAGCAACAACAGCGGCGGGAGAGTGTCACAAGACCGCCCCCGCGGATTGGGAGATGAGTGGTCATGCCCACCCAGACGAGGGCTACTGAGCAGACATTCGAGGCGCTGATTCAGAAGTTACGGACGGCCGCACCATCCGCCGGCATTGATCTCCCGGAGCTGCACGTGGACTACGGAGAGCCTGGAGAGCAGCACCTCATGCATCTCGGCAGGGCCGACAACGCCACTGCCAGGGAGCTTGCTCGCATCATCCAGGCGCAGCGCGAGCCTTTCCCTATTGGGTCGGCCGTGGTTGACACGCTCCATATCAAGGTCGGGAAAGTTCTGGCGATCCACGGCGAATGCCTCGTCCTCGGACGTTCTGTTGGAGACGCCTGGGATGCACTCGCGAAATGGTGCCGACCTGCAACCCACCAAGAAGTCCGGAGTCTCACCGCCGTTCAGAAGACTGGCGTTGGCGAGCCTACGGAAGGCCATCCGTGACGCCGGTGCAGCATCGCATCGTCACGTGCATCACGTGCCTCGCCGCCTTTGCCTTCGTACTCGCCGTCGGCATCTCCGGCAGCCACCACGGCTGACGCCTCCACGGGATCTTCCCCGACCGCATCGGCATCCTCCGCGCCATCGCACCCGACGCAAAGGCCAACACCCCCAGCCTCAACATCGGGATCCCCGACACACCCCCCGTGGCATGGCTCGCGCCCGAGACCGGCGGCCTGGAATGGACGACGGACCCCGACGCGATCGAGGCCGCAAAGTGAACCGCACACGCCTGGCGCAGCTGGAGACAGCCTTGCCCGACGGCGAATACCCAGTCTGGATGGAGCCACCTCCGGGCCCCGTAACTCCCGCCCTGGCCACGACCGGACAGCGCCGGCCGGGGCGGGTCACACAGCACGGTCAGCGAGTCAGTGCACGATCCGCTGAAGGGATCACAGTGACAACGACCACCGAAGCATCCGCCCCCCGGCTGCTGTGGCTGGACCTCACGCGCAAGTGTCAGCTCAACTGCGCACACTGCTACAACGCGTCGGGATCGGACGGTACCCACGGGACCATGAGCCGCGAGGATTGGATCAGCGTCCTGGACCAGGCCGCCGCACATGGAGTGCGCGACATCCAGTTCATCGGCGGTGAACCGACCCTGCATCCGGACTTCGCGGAGCTGGTGGACCACTCGCTGAACATCGGTCTGCACGTCGAGGTCTACAGCAACCTGGTGCACGTCTCGAACGAGTGCTGGGAGGTGTTCCGGCGCAAGGGACTCTCCCTCGCTACCTCCTACTACTCGGACCAAGCCGAGGAACACGACGCCAGGACCGGACGCCGGAGCCACCACCGGACCCGAGCCAACATCGAGAAGGCCGTCCAGCTCGCCATTCCCGTGCGCGTCGGGCTCATCGGGGCTGGCGAGGGTCAACACGTCAGCGACACACAGCGGGATCTTGAAGCCCTGGGGGTAACCGAGGTCCGCGTGGACCACGTACGCCCCTTCGGACGTGCGGCGCGGAATGAGGCTCCGGACCTGTCGAACCTCTGCGGCCGGTGCGGCACCGGAAGGGCTGCCATCAGTCCCACCGGCGAGGTCTCCCCGTGTGTGTTCTCCGGCTCAATGGGCCTCAGCGCCGGCAACGTTCTGGACTCCCCACTCGCCGATATCCTCAGCGGCAGCCCCATGACCGAAGCCAACGCAGCTATCCGGGCCGCAACCATGGGTGGCGATGAAGAGGGCGATGACGAGGGCGGCAACGACGACGAGTGCAGCCCGGGATTCCCCGGCAGTGAGTGCACCCCGAGGACCTGAAGAAGGGCTTATGAGTCGTAACGCCCCCGGGCCGGAGTTCTGGACCTTGCTCCGCCCGCACACGGGAGACCTGGCGGCCTTCCGGCCCACCTCGCGCGGGTTCAGCTCGGATGTCACGGCTCTGATCACGTGCGAGAAGGGACGGTTCTTCGTCAAGGCCGTACGCAACCGGCCCGGGGGCCGGCGCGACTCCATCTTCCGGGAAGCGCTGATCAACCCCTTCGTGTGCCCCATTTCTCCGGCTCTGCGGTGGCACGCGGAAGATGACGGATGGATCGCGCTCGGCTTCGAAGCTGTCGAAGGACGGTCGTCAGACTTCGCGCCGGATTCACCCGACCTCCCCGCAATCGTCGGCATCCTCAACCGCATCAGGGACTTGGACCTGCCCAACGTCGCACAGAACTGGCGGGAAGGCCGGTGGGACCGCTTCTGTGCCAATGAGGCAGAGGCGGAAATCCTGCGGGGTGACGCCCTGCTCCACACCGACATCAACCCGAGCAACCTTCTGATCGGTGAAGAACGCACCTGGGCCGTTGACTGGTCGTGGCCCACCCGCGGAGCGGCGTTCATCGACCCGGCCTGCTTGGTGGTGCAGCTCATCTCGGCGGGCCACACGGCTGAGTCCGCCGAATCCTGGGCGGCCGGCTGCACCGCCTGGAAGGAAGCGGACCCCAAAGCCGTGGACGCGTTCGCCGCCGCCACCCTCCGGATGCACCGCGCCTTCGCGGACCGCACGCCTGACGCATCCTGGCTCAGGGCCATGGCCACGGCTGCCCAGGCGTGGACGGACCACCGGAGGGTGACCATCTGATCCAGGGCCCTGGTGGAGCAATTCACTGCCCGGTTCTACCAGGGCCCCACAGATGGTGATGAGCCGCAATCCCGCCGACCGGTCAACCAGTGCAGAATTCTGCGCACTCCGCATTTCCACCACGGGGCTGCGGCCGTCGGCGTTCCTTCCCTCCCCCCGCGTGTCCAGCGTCACGTACCAGCAAATAGGGCCGGTCGGAGATCATGGCCGGATGAGGATCATGTTCGTCGGTGACTCGATGACCGTTGGGCGCACCGGCGACTTCACGTGGCGCTATCGCATGTGGCAGCACCTGAACGCGGCCTATGAGGGTCCGTATCGGATCGTCGGGCCGCGTAGTGCGCTGCATGACACCCTCCAGGACAGCCCCACCTCGTACGAGTACGGCGATCCCGGGTTTCCCGAGGCCGCTCGTCGGCACCTTGCCGGGTGGGGTGAGGGGTGGCTGCACATGGCGCCGCTGATCGGGGATGCCGTACGGGGCCATGCGGCCGACACGCTGCTGGTTTCGCTCGGGTTGATCGACCTCGGTTTCTATACGAACGCCGGGCAGACCGCCGAGAACGTGCGGCGGTTCGTGGCGGAGGCGCGGGCGGCCGCGCCGCGCGTGCGGGCCGTGCTGATGCCGGTGATACCGAATGTGCGGGCCGTGACGGACGCTCCGTTCGGCGCCGAGTGCGAGCGCTTCAACGGGCTGCTGGCGGAGGCCGTCGCGGACCTCTCCACCCCGGAATCGCCGCTGCTGCTGGCCGCCGCGCCCGAGGGGTGGGACATCGATCACGCCACGTACGACGGGACGCATCCCTCGCCCGCGGGCGAGCATCTGCTGGCGGGCGCCTTCGCCGAGGCGATGCATCGGGGGTGGGGAGTGGGGGCGCCGTACGCACGGACGCGGACGCGGCCCCGGAACCGGACCCGAGCGCGGGACGAAGTCTCCGTCGGCTGAACGGCCTCAACGCAAAGCGGCAACAGCCGACCGGCCCCCGCCTCCGCACCGCAGTACGGCTGAACGGCAGGGTGACCGCACCGCAGTACGGCTGAACCACTGAGCGACCGCACCGCAGAGCAGCTGAACGCCCGACCGCCCGCACACCCCAGCCCTCCCCCGTCGCCACCCCGCCCCCTGACGCCAAACCCCCACCCCGCGACACCCCACCCCCGCCCCACCCTTGATTCGAGCGCACTCCAAGGCGTTGGCTGGGCGGCTATGGAGTACACGCAGCTCGGACGCACCGGACTCAAGGTCAGCCGACTCGTCCTCGGGACGATGAACTTCGGGCCTCAGACGAACGAGGCCGACAGCCACACCATCATGGACGCCGCGCTCGACGCGGGCGTCAATTTCTTCGATACCGCGAATGTCTACGGCTGGGGTGAGAACAAGGGCCGCACCGAGGAGATCGTCGGCTCGTGGTTCGCCAAGGGCGGCGGCCGGCGGGACAGGACCGTGCTGGCCACCAAGGTCTACGGCAACATGTCGGCCGACGCCGACCACGTCTGGCCCAACGACGACAAGCTCTCCGCGCTGAACATCCGGCGGGCCGTCGACGCCAGCCTCAAGCGCCTGGGCACCGACCACATCGATCTCTACCAGTTCCACCATGTGGACCGGAGCACGCCCTGGGACGAGATCTGGCAGGCCATGGACGTTCTCGTCCAGCAGGGCAAGATCCTCTACGCCGGTTCCTCCAACCACGCCGGCTGGCACATCGCCCGTGCCAACGAGACCGCCGCGCGCCGCGGTTCCTACGGTCTGGTCAGCGAGCAGTGCCTGTACAACCTCGCCGAGCGGCGCGCCGAGATGGAGGTCATCCCGGCCGCCGAGGGCTACGGCCTGGGCGTCATCCCCTGGTCGCCGCTGCACGGCGGGCTGCTCGGCGGCGCCCTGCGCAAGGAGCGGGAGGGCGGCGGGACGCGTTCGACCAGCGGGCGCTCCGCCGACGCGCTGGCCGACCCGGCGGTCCGCACCAAGATCCAGGCGTATGAGGACCTGGTCGCCAAGCACGGTCTGGAGCCGGGTGAGGTGGCGCTGGCCTGGCTGCTGACCCGGCCCGGGGTGACCGGACCGATCGTCGGCCCGCGCACCGCCGACCAGCTCGCCTCCGCGCTGCGCGCCGTCGAGCTGACGCTGCCGGCGGAGCTGCTCGGGTCGCTGGACGAGATCTTCCCGGGGCCTGGTCCCACGCCGGAGGCGTTCGCCTGGTGAGTGCCGGGGCGTCCGGCGGCCGGTCCCACCGGCCGCCGGGCGGCCGGGGCGCTCGCCGGTCTCCGGGTGGCCCGTCCCGTACGGCCGGGCGGGGCGCCGACGGGCGCTGCCGGTCGTCGGCGGGGCGCGGTCAGCGCACGGCCGCCGCCACGATCACGACGACGAGCAGCACGATGAACAGGCCGGACATGATCCGGTTACGGGTTTTGGGGTCCACCCTCTGAGCGTAACCGGGCCGGGGCCGCACACTTCAGCGGCCCGGTCCGGGGCCGGGCGGCGGCGCCCGCGCGGTCAGTGCCCCAGGGGCCAGGACGCCACCGTCTCGTACCGCGGCTGCCCGCCCACGACGCCCGGCTCGGGCGGGTGGCTGCGTACCAGCGCCAGTTCCCGGACCGTCCAGGGCTCGCTCGCGAAACCGTCGAGGGCGGCCGCGAACGGGGCGAGGCGCAGTTCGCCGGTGCGGTTCCTGGCGAGGGTGAGATGCGGGGCCCAGGCGCGGCGCTCGTCCATCGTCAGACCGGCCCGGCGGCCGGCCGCGGCCGCCGAGTCCGCCAGTTTCCGCAGGACGGCCAGGTCGCCCTCGGCGCCCGCCCACAGCACGCGGTCGGCGAACCGGCCGCCGCCCGCGATCCGCAGCCCGTGCGGGGGGTGCCGCCGGGCGGCGCGGGCCAGCCGCTCGTGCAGGTCGGGCAGTACCGCGTCGGTGACGGTGCCGTAGAAGGCGAGCGTGAAGTGCCACCCGTCCCGGCCGGTCCAGCGCAGCCGGCCCGCGTCGGGCAGGGACGTCAACCGCGCCATTTCGGCGGCCAGTTCGTCGGCGACGGGCGCGGGCGGCAGGACGGCGGCGAAGAGTCTCATACCGCACAGTCTCGCCGTCGGGCCGCGCGGCGGCGTGCCGCCGCGCGGCCCGACGGCCGCCGCCCGCGTCCGTCAGGCGACCGTCGCGAGTTCCCGGTCCGTGGCCGGTGCGGCCGCCCGTGGCACGAACGCCACATGCTGATGGCCGCGGCGCAGGTCTATCTTCAGCCGCAGGCCGCCCGCGCGGGCGAGGACCAGGCCGATGACGGCCGCGGCCACCGCGGAGATCACCCCGCCGGCGAGGAAGCCGACCCGGGCGCCGGCCGCGTCGGTGACCCAGCCGACCAGCGGCGCGCCCAGCGGCGTACCGCCCATGAAGACCATCATGAACAGGCTCATCACCCGGCCGCGCATCGCGGGGTCGGTGGCCAGCTGGACGCTGGAGTTGGCGGTGACGTTGACCGTCAGGCCGAGCATGCCGATCGGGGCGAGCAGCGCCGCGAAGATCCAGAAGGACGGCGCCAGCGCGGCCGCGATCTCCAGTGCGCCGAAGATGACCGCCGCGCCGACCAGCAGCCGCAGCCGGGAGGTCGCGCGCCGCGCCGCGAGCAGCGCGCCGAGCAGTGAACCGGCCGCCATCAGGCCGTTGAACAGCGCGTAGGTGCCGGGGCCCGCGTGGTAGACCTGATGGACGAACGCGGTGAGCCAGATCGGGAAGTTGAAGCCGAAGGTGCCGATGAACCCGACCAGCACGATCGTCCAGATCAGGTCGGGACGCCCCGCGACGTACCGGAGTCCCTCCCTCAACTGGCCCTTGCTGCGCGGTACTCGCTCCACCTTGTGCAGTTCGGCGGTGCGCATCATCAGCAGTCCCGCGACGGGGGCGATGAAGGAGAGGCCGTTGAGCAGGAAGGCCCAGCCGCTGCCGAAGGCGCCGATCAGCACACCGGCGACGGCGGGCCCGATCAGGCGCGCGGACTGGAAGTTGGCGGAGTTGAGGCTGACGGCGTTGCGCAGATCGTCCGGGCCGACCATCTCCACGACGAAGGCTTGCCGGGACGGGTTGTCGAGGACGGTGACCAGGCCCAGGACGAAGGCCACGAGGTAGACGTGCCAGACCTGCACATGGCCGGTGAGGGTGAGCACGGCGAGCGCCAGGCCGGTCAGTCCCATGGCGGACTGGGTCATCAGCAGCAGGGTGCGCTTGGGGAACCGGTCGGCGATGACACCGCCGTAGAGGCCGAAGAGCAGCATCGGCAGGAACTGGAGGGCGGTGGTGATGCCGACGGCGGTGGACGAGCCGGTGAGGCTGAGCACCAGCCAGTCCTGGGCGATGCGCTGCATCCAGGTGCCGGTGTTGGACACCAGTTGGCCGGAGGCGAAGAGGCGGTAGTTGCGGATGCGTAGCGACCTGAACGTGCCCTTGCGCGGTGTGGCGGCGGGGCCTGCGGCGACACCTGGGGCGGTGCCCTGGGTGGTCGCGGTCGCGTCGTCGGAAACCGTGTCGTGACGGGAGTTCGGTGCGGGGGCGGAGTGTGCTCCGGATCCCGTACTCAAAGTGGGTTCGCCTCCTCGGCCTGGGTGTTTACAACTGTGCGAGTTTCTCCAGTACGGGCGCGGCGGCCCGCACCTTCGCCCACTCGTCCTCGTCCAGCCCGGAGGCCAGCTCGGCGAGCCAGGCGTTGCGCTTGCGGCGGCTCTCTTCGAGCATCGCCTCGGCCTGTTCCGTCTGGGTGACGACCTTCTGCCGGCGGTCGTCGGCGTGCGCCTCCAGCCGGACCAGCCCCTTGGCCTCCAGCATCGCCACGATGCGGGTCATCGACGGGGGCTGCACATGCTCCTTGCGGGCCAGTTCGCCGGGGGTGGCGTGGCCGCACCGGGCGAGGGTGCCGAGCACCGACATCTCGGTGGGGCTCAGCGACTCGTCGACCCGCTGGTGCTTGAGGCGGCGGGACAGGCGCATCACGGCGGACCGCAGCGCGTTCACCGCGGCGGCGTCGTCGGGGGGCACCTCGGGGCCGTCAGGCTGGGGGCGGGACAGTTCCGGCATGTTTGTTAGCATAACTCATTACCTTTTCTAAAGAAAGTGCGGAGCGGGGCCCCGAGATCATCCGTACGGGTGAGGACGCGGCAGAAAGCGACACACCTGACCGGGGCGCGCGGGGACCGTGTCCCCATGGGATCGGTAGTGCTCAGTCTGCGCGTCGACGGGGAGTTGCTGGAGCGTCTTCGGCAGCATGCCGCAAAACGCGGAATGAGCGTCCAGGACTATGTGGTCCGGACGCTCATTCGCGAGGATTTCGACGAACGCTTCAAGACGTCGGTCGACGAGACGGCGAGGTTCTACGCGGCGCCGCCGTTATGAGGCGCGGCGCCGCCGTTATGAGGCGCGGCGCGCTCCGCCGCCGGGACCCGGCACCGCCGCGTCACTTGTTCCCCAGCACCTGCTCGATCGGCTCCAGCAGGAAGTAGACGAGGAAGCAGAGGCCGACGACGTTCAGCAGCCACGGGATCTGCCGGAAGCGGCCGGTCGCGGTGCGCAGCAGGATGAAGGCCAGCACGCCGATGCCGATGCCGTTGGTGATGCTGTAGGTGAACGGCATCGAGATGATCGTCAGGAACGCCGGGATGCCGACGGTGAAGTCGCTCCAGTCGATCTCCCTGATGTTCGCGGACATGATCAGGAAGCCGACGACGAGCAGTGCGGGCGTGGCGGCCTGCGAGGGGACGACGGTCGCCAGTGGCGTGAAGATCAGCGCGAGCAGGAAGAGGCCGCCGGTCATCAGGTTGGCGAGGCCGGTGCGGGCGCCCTCGCCGACGCCCGCCGTGGACTCCACGAAGCAGGTGTTGGCGGAGGCGGACCCGACACCGCCGGCCGCGACCGCGAAACCGTCCACCATCAGGATGCGGCCCATGCCCGGCAGGTTGCCGTCCTTGTCGGTCAGCCCGGCCTCCTCGCCGACGCCGATGATGGTGCCCATCGCGTCGAAGAAGCCGGAGAGCAGGACGGTGAAGACGAAGAGGCAGCCGGTGAGCACGCCGACTTCCTTGAAGCCGCCGAACAGGCTGATCTGGCCGATCAGGCCGAAGTCCGGCGCCCCGATGATCTTCTCCGGGACGTTCGGGACGGCCAGGCCCCAGGCGGCGTCCGGGATGACCGCGACGGCGTTGATGATGATCGCGACGACGGCCATGGTGACCATGCCGATCAGGATCGCGCCCTTGGTCTTCCGCACGATCAGGATGAACATCAGCGCCAGGCCGAGGACGAAGACCAGCACCGGCCAGCCCTTGAGGTGACCGCCCTCGCCCAGGCCCATCGGCACGGTGGTGTGCGCGGAGTCCGGGTTACGGCTCACGAAGCCCGCGTCGACCAGGCCGATCAGCGAGATGAACGTGCCGATACCGATCGCGATGGCCCGCCGCAGCCCGTTGGGGATGGCGTCCATCACCCGCTGCCGGAGCCCGGAGGCGACCAGGATCATCAGCACCAGACCGGCGAGCACGACCATGCCCATCGCGTCCGGCCAGCTCATCTTCGGGGCGAGCTGGAGCGAGACGACGGCGTTGATGCCCAGGCCGGCGGCGATGGCGATCGGGACGTTGCCGATCACGCCCATCAGGACGGTGCTCAGACCGGCCATCAGCGCGGTGGCGGTGACCAGCTGACCGTTGTCGAGGTGGTGCCCGAACTTGTCCGTACCGGCTCCGAGGATGATCGGGTTCAGCACGATGATGTAGGCCATCGCGAAGAACGTCGCCAGACCGCCGCGTAGCTCACGGCCGACCGTCGACCCCCGCTCGGAAATCTTGAAGAAGCGGTCGAAGCCGTTCTTGGGCGGCTTCGGGCCGGGGCTGTCGAGAGTGTCGACCGGCGTGGTGGCCGAGGGGGACATGCGGGACCTCAGTCGGACGGGCCTGGTGGCGGCGCGGGGGCCCGTGGGCCCGGAACAGGAACAACCGGATCAGTTTGGATGATTCAACGAGCGAATCCAGTCAGATACGGATAGGTTCAGTATGAATAAACAAGACGATGATCGCTATCTCCGCGCGTAGATACATAGCGGGACAGCCTCCGCAACCCGGCGGATCACCGCCCGCGGCCACCGCCCGGGACCGCCCCCGGGGCCACCGCGCGAAACCGCGGCGCACGCCCCCCGTAAGCTGAGCCCCATGTGGAAGAAGTCCGAACTGCGCGAGGCCCCGGCGCCTCTCGAAGGTCCCGTCGTCGGCACGATCACCGGCGGCACCATCATCTGGTTCGTGCTCTTCCTCGGCCAGCTCCCCTTCTACGGCTGGTTCGCCGACCACGACCTCACCCGGTGGGTGTGGACCTGCCTGGCCGGCGGCGGTCTGGGCCTGCTGGGTATCTGGTACGTCCGCAAGCGCGACGCCGCGATCAAGCGCGACGCGGCGGCGAAGGCCGCGGCCGACCCCTCCTGATCCCCGCCCGAAGCGACCCCTTCCGGCCGTATCGCCCCGCTCCCGACCGCTCCGGACGCCTTTCGGTCGCCCCGGGTTGCCGTGGAACCGTGTAAGAACTCCCACCACCGATCTGTGCATATCCAGCGGGTGAATCACCGGCGCCGCCCGTAACGTCGAGAGCATGACGCAGCGGGCGAAGACCGAAGTCGAGGAACCCGAACCGGGCCGGCACTCCGATTGCGGGGCCGTCGAAGCGGCCCATCGCGGGCTGAGCGCCGCCGAGGTCGCCGAACGGGTGGCCAGGGGCGAGGTCAACGACGTCCCCGTACGGTCGTCCCGCTCGACCGCCGAGATCGTCCGCTCCAACGTCTTCACGCGGTTCAACGCCATCATCGGCGTGCTGTTCGTGATCATCCTGATCGTCGGCCCGATCCAGGACGGCCTGTTCGGCTTCGTCATCGTCGCCAACACCGGTATCGGCATCATCCAGGAGCTGCGCGCCAAGAAGACCCTGGACAGCCTCGCGGTCGTCGGCGAGGCCAGACCGACCGTACGGCGCGACGGGGTGGCCGCCGAGATCGCCACCTCCGAGGTCGTGCTCGGCGATGTGATCGAGCTCGGGCCGGGCGACAAGGTCATCGTCGACGGCGAGGTGCTGGAGAGCGACAGCCTGGAGATCGACGAGTCGCTGCTGACCGGCGAGGCCGACCCGGTCGTGAAGAAGCCGGGCGAGCCGATGATGTCCGGCAGCTTCGTCGTCGCGGGCGGCGGCGCGTTCACCGCGACCAAGGTCGGCCGGGAGGCGTACGCCGCGCAGCTCGCCGAGGAGGCCAGCCGCTTCACCCTGGTCCACTCCGAACTGCGGACCGGCATCAGCAAGATCCTCAAGTACGTGACATGGATGATGGTCCCGACCGCGATCGGGCTCATCCTCAGCCATCTGTTCACCCTCAACATGGCCGGCCCCGAGGCCGTCCGCCGGATGGTCGGCGGCATCGTGCCGATGATCCCCGAGGGCCTGGTGCTGCTGACCTCGGTCGCCTTCGCGATCGGCGTCGTCCGGCTCGGCCGCAAGCAGTGCCTGGTCCAGGAGCTGCCCGCCATCGAGGGGCTGGCCCGGGTCGACGTGGTCTGCCTGGACAAGACCGGCACCCTCACCGAGGGCGGTATGGACGTCAGCGAGCTGCGGCCGCTGGGCGACAGCGACCCGGTTTACGTCCAGCAGGTACTGGGCGCGCTCGGCGAGTCCGACCCGCGGCCCAACCCCTCCCTCCAGGCGATCATCGACTCCTACCCCGCGGTCGGCGGCTGGCGCTGCACCGAGTCGCTGCCCTTCTCCTCCGCCCGCAAGTACAGCGGCGCCGCCCTGAACGGCCCGGACGGCGAGAGCGCCACCTGGCTGCTCGGCGCCCCCGATGTGCTGCTGCCGGCCGGCGACCCCGCCCTCGCCGAGATCGACGAGCTCAACGCCCAGGGCCTGCGGGTGCTGCTGCTGGCCCGCTCCGCCAAGGAGCTGGACGACCCCGAGGTCGGACGGGACGTACGGGCCACCGCGCTGGTCGTCCTGGAACAGCGGCTGCGCCCGGACGCCGCCGACACCCTGCGCTACTTCGCCGAGCAGGGCGTCCAGGCCAAGGTCATCTCCGGTGACAACGCGGTGTCGGTGGGCGCGGTGGCCGGCCAGCTCGGACTGCCCGGCGCGGACGCCCCGGTGGACGCGCGCCGGCTCCCCGCGGACCAGGAGGAGATGGCCAAGGTCCTGGAGCAGGGCGCGGTCTTCGGCCGGGTCACCCCGCAGCAGAAGCGGGACATGGTCGCCGCCCTCCAGTCGCGCGGCCACAACGTCGCGATGACCGGCGACGGCGTCAACGACGTGCTGGCGCTGAAGGACGCGGACATCGGCGTCTCGATGGGTTCCGGGTCCGAGGCCACCCGCGCCGTCGCGCAGATCGTGCTGCTCAACAACAGCTTCGCCACGCTGCCGTCGGTGGTCGCCGAGGGCCGCCGGGTGATCGGCAACATCACCCGGGTCGCCACCCTCTTCCTCACCAAGACGGTCTACTCGGTCCTGCTGGCGATCCTGGTGGCCTGCTGGCAGATCCCCTACCCGTACCTGCCCCGCCATCTGACGCTGCTGTCGACCCTGACCATCGGCATCCCGGCCTTCTTCCTGGCGCTGGCGCCCAACCGCGAGCGCGCCAGACCGCACTTCGTGAAGCGGGTGATGCGGTACGCCATCCCGTCCGGTCTCATCGCCGGCATCGCCGCCTTCGTCACCTACCTGCTGGCCCGCAGCTACTACACCGGCCCGGACGCGTTGGCCGCCGAGACCAGCGCGGCGACGCTGACGCTCTTCCTCACCTCGATGTGGGTGCTGGCGATCATCGCCCGCCCCTACTCCTGGTGGCGGATCGGCCTGGTGCTGTCGATGGGGCTGGCGTTCCTGGTGGTCCTCGTCACGCCCTGGCTGCAGAGCTTCTTCGAGCTGAAGCTGGTCGGGACGACCATGCCGTGGACGGCCGTCGGCATCGCGGTCGCGGCGGCGGCGCTGCTGGAGGCCGTCTGGCGCTTCGTGGGCCGGAAGTTCCCGGCCTGAGCGCCCCGGTCCCGCGTAACCCTCGGCCCCGGTCCCCCGAGTGAACGGGAGCCGGGGCCGGAGAACGGGGCCGGGTGCCTCAGGCGGTCAGCAGCGCCGCCGGGTTGTCGTGGGTCAGCGTCTTCAGGAGGGTGCGGTCGAGCCCCAGCCCGGCCAGCATCTCCAGGAAGACGGTCGGCGCGTACGCGAAGCCGTTGCCGCCGTGCTGGGTCCACATCTGCTTGAGGAACACATCGTGGCTGAGCAGCACCTGGCCGGCGTAGCCCTGCTCGATGAGGTACGCGACGGCGTCCGCGGTGACCGCCGGGTTCGGTGACACGCCCTCCTTGGGGAAGGTGATGTCCATCCCGATCATGTCGAACTCCAGGCGCACCCCGCGCTCGGCGACCGACCGCTGGTAGCCGGGGTCCTGCGACGAGGGGTCCATATGCGCCAGCGAGACCTTCTCGGGGCGGACGCCGACCTCGGTCAGGACGATGTCCAGCACCTCGTGCGCGCGCCGCTGCCAGCCCGGCAGGTGGATGTTGAGGGCCACCGTCGGGTGCGCGAGCTGGGCGAGGGCGGCGGCCCGTACCGAGGCCCGTTCGGCGTCGGTGAAGTCCGGGGAGACCCCGATCTCGCCGATCATGCCGGGCCGGATGCCGGTGTCGCCGACGCCGTGGGTGAGTTCCTCGCCGATGGCCCGCGCCTGGTCGTCGACCGACTGCGCGGTGATCCGTTCGCCCTCGAACTTCTCCAGGTACGCGCCGCAGCCCATGACGATGTGCAGGCCGGTGCGCTCCGCGACGGCGCGCAGCCGCTGCGGGTTGCGGCCGATCGCGGCGCTGGAGGTGGCGTCCACGACGGTCCGCCCGCCGAGCGCCGCGAACGCCCGGATCTCGGCGACCACGGCGTCGACCGGCTTGTCCGCGATGTTGTCGGCGCAGCAGTACGGGTCCTGGCGCAGCGCCCAGGCGATCGGGGCGGCCACCGGCGCGTCCACGATCGCCTCGGAGAAGCGGTAGCTGGGCGGGTCGAGGACGCCGGAGAGGTCGTTGAAGAGGTGCTCGTGCGGGAGGATCAGGCCGAGGTCGTCCCGGCCGACCGGGCCGAGGACGGTCTGCACGGCGGGGGCGGCGGGGTCCGTCCCCCGCGGTGCGGTGGCGGTCATGACCGGCTCGCTTCCGGCGCCGCGGCGGCCGGTTCCGGCAGGGCGGCGGGCACCGCGGTCTTACGGGACGGGATCATCCCGATGCCCGCGGCGACCAGGGCGATCAGGGTGCCGATCAGGGTGGCGATGTGGACGGCATGGCCCAGCGAGGGGATCGACCAGTCCAGCAGCAGCGAGCCGACGAGCTGTCCGGCGGTGGACGCGAGGCCCAGCAGCAGCAGGCCCAGACCGCGCACCAGCAGTGCCATCAGCGCGATCGACAGCAGGCCGAGCGGACCGCCGAGGTACATCCACCAGGTGGACGGCAGCTCGAAGGTGACGCCGGTGGTGGCCGCGCGGACGCCGTAGGCCAGGAGCAGGGCGCAGAAGCCGACCAGGAAGTTCCAGGTGATGGAGACCAGCATCGAGTTGGCGCTCTTGGCGACCGCGGCGTTGCCCGCGGGCTGCCAGCCGGCCAGCAGTCCGCCGACGAACGGCATGACGGCCAGCGCGATCATGTGCGGCATCTGGAAGCTGGGCGAGATGACCACGACGGTGGCGACGATCGCGAGCACCGCGCCGCCGGTCCGCGGCAGGGTCAGCGGCTGCTTGGTGGCGGTGGTGACGCCCAGCCGGTCGCAGACGATGCCGGAGACGATCAGACCGCAGATCAGCGAGATCTGGAAGGTGGCGACGCCCAGGGCACCGACGGTGACGCCTTCGGAGAGCACGATGACCGCGCCGCACAGACCCGCGAGGTAGTTCCACCAGGGCAGGGTCCCGGCGCGGACCTGGCCGGGGATGGCCAGCGCGGCCTTACGGGTGGCGGGCCGGGCTCCGACGATGACGACCATCAGGACGAGGCCGGTGCCGAAGGAGATCAGGGCGGCGGCGTGGCCGTCGCCGAGATGCTGACCGAGCTGGCCGTTGACGGCCGACTGCATCGGGCCGAGGGTGCCGGCGAGCACCGTGGCCAGGACGAGCAGCGCGGTGGCGGTGCCACGGGCCGCGCTGCTGGTCTCCGGGCGTACGGCCGGGCCGCCGCCGTCGGGGGTGCCGGAGCCGCGGGCTCCGGCCGGTTCTGCGGGGCGGCGGGATCCGGGATCCGCCGCGGGGCTGCGCTTCACTGTCCGACCGTGCCTTTCATCGTCATTGATGGGAGGAACCGGGTGTTCCGCAGGGGCGCGGGTCAGCGTCCCCTCAGTCTCGGCCCGCGGGGGCCGAGCTGTCTGCGAGCCAGGTCACGGCCTGGTCGAAGAGCCGCTGGTAGCCGTCCCAGTCGAGGAACTCGCGGGGCGCCCAGTGCGGCGAGATGTCCGAGGCGAAGGCGAGCGTGCGGCCGGCGCCCTCGGTGCGCACCGCGAGCAGCGGGCGGCCCTCGATGGTGGCGAGGACGGTGGCGTCGTCCTTGGCGGTCAGCCGCTGGTAGCCGAGGAGGATCGGCCACCGGTCGTCCAGGCCGGCGGTGACCGGGTGGCGCTCGGCGGTGAGTTCGCCGCCGATGCCCTCGGGGGTCTCGACCCGGTCGTCGTACGGGAGGATCGAGACCGGCAGCACGTCCTCGACGGCGGTGCCGTGGTAGTTCGCCTTGGCCTGGAAGCCCTGGAAGCTGAGGTAGCCGCCGGCCATCATGAGGCCACCGCCGTTGCGCACCCATTGCGCAAGAACCTTGAGGCGGTTGGGGAACGGCCGGCCCTGGTTGAAGACCACCGGCGGCAGCAGCAGGGTGTTCGCGCCGACGTCCGAGAGCAGCACGACGTCGTACGCCGCGAGCTTCTCCTCGGTCTCCGGGAAATCGGTGGCCACCGCGTGCGACGGCATGTGTACGACGTCGTGTCCGGCCGCCGTCAGCGCCTGCACCAGCCGCTCGCAGCCGATCTCCAGCCGGGTGTGCGGGAAGGCGTCAAAGCCCTTGTAGTCGGTGACGGCGTTGATCCAGGACTCCCCGGCGAGCAGCACGCGGGCCATGGGGCACCTCCTTGAGGAGAAGCTTCGAGACTTTTGCGCAATTCATTGCGCAACTTGCGCACGCAAGGTATCCACGGCCCGGAGAAACTGTCAATACCCCCGGGAAACCACCCGGGACCGGCCGAATCGGCCCTCCGCACCGGCCCTTCCCCGTCCGGCCCGCCCTGCGGCGGTATGCTCGACAACGCCCGCCACGTGCGGGAACACGCCCGGTTCGCCGGGATGTGGGACAGCCGCCAGAAGGAGCCGCAGATGACGTTGACCCGCGTTGCGCAACACGCGGGCGTATCCGCCTCCACCGTGTCGCGCTATCTGCGCGGCCAGCTCAACGTCCAGCCGGTGACGGCCGCACGGATCGACGCCGCGGTGAACGAGCTCGGCTACCACCCGCCCACGCCCCCGCCCGCCGCACCCGCCACGACCGGCACCGGTCTGGTCTCGCTGGTGCTGCCGGACCTGGTCAACCCGTTCTTCGCACAGCTCGCGGACGCCTTCGCGGCGGCCGCCGCGGCCCGCGACATCCCGCTGCTGCTCGGCGTCAGCGGCCGGCACGCCGAACGCGCCGCCCGACTGCACCGGCTGCTGTCCGCCGCGCACTCCGTCGAGGGGCTCATCTACGTCGGGATGCGGCGCACCAACGAGGACGTCGACCGGGCCATCGACGAGGGCCTGCCGGTCGTCATCATGGACGAGGAGCTCGACCTCGCCGACGGCCGCGAGGTCGACACCATCACGGTCGACAACTACGGCGGCGCCTACCAGGCGACCTCGTACCTCGTCCAGCTCGGCCACCGCGCCATCGCGCATGTGGCGGGCCCCGAGGAGCTCTCCACCACCCAGGAGCGCAAGCGCGGCTATCTCGACGCGATCCGCGACGCCGGTCTCGACCCGACCGCCCAACTGGTGCTGCACGGGCCGTACACCGAGCAGTTCGGCGCCAGCACCTTCCCGTATCTGCACCGCGCCGGCTCCGCGCCGACCGCGGTGTTCGTCGGCAGCGACATCGCCGCGGTCGGCATGCTCGCCGCCGCCGAACTGCACGGGCTGCGCATCCCCGACGACCTGTCGCTGGTGGCCTGCGACGGCATCCGGGTCGGCCAGTGGCTGCGCCCCAAGCTCACCACCCTCGAACAGCCCACCGCGGAACTCGCCGCGGCCGCCCTGGACGCGCTCACCGCCCGGATGGCCGGCAACGGCGGCAACCTGCGCAAGGTGCTGCCGCTGCAGCTCGTGGTGCGCGGTTCGGCCGCACCGCCGCACCACCCGGCCACCGGCGCCTGACCCGCCGCCGGCCGTCCCCGCCCACGCCCGGCGGTACGGCGGCCGGCGATGGCGTCTTCCGGTAACTCGCCTTAGGGTCCATGCCCATGGCATTCAACACGGGGAACCTGACGTACGAGCTGCTGGGCCGCTCGTCCCATCACGTCTACCACCACCACTCCGGCGGCTCCTACGGGAGCGGCAGCGGCGGCGGCAGCTGGTGGTGGCCGCTGCTCGCCATCGCCGCCGTCCTCGCCGTCATCGCCGCCGTCTGGGGCATCGCCAGGAAGGTCCGCACCGGCTGACCGCCCGTCCGGCCCGGCCGCTGCGCCGGGCCGGACGGCTCCGCCGGGCCGTCAGTCGAACCAGCGCGCCCGCGCCAGCTCGTCACCGCGGTCCGGCTCCGCCAGCAGCGCCGCGACCTCGAACCGGCGCGGCCACTGCCCCGCCGCCCAGGCCAGCCCCGCCGCGACCCCCTCCAGCGTCGCGGCGTGCAGGGTGCCGTCCGGCGTCCACCGCCAGTCCAGCTCGGCCTCGTCCGCGCCGACGAGCAGTTCCTCGTGCTCCACGTACGCGTCCGGCGTACCGGCGCCGAGCAGCGTCCGCACCGCCTGCGGCACCTCGTGCCGGACGCCCGTGGAGCGCACCTCGGCACCGACGGTCTCGCTCAGCCGCCGCACTTGGAGCAGCTCCGCCAGCTCCGCGGCCCGCGCCGGCCGCACCGGCAGCAGCGGTGTCCGCGCCGCCAGCGGCATCAGATCCGGTGCGTCGGCGACCACCGCGTCCGCCGCGTCCACCACCCGGACCGCGCCGTCCACCACGACCCGCAATGCGTCGGGCAGCGTCACCTCGTCGGGGTCCAGCTCCGCCAACTCGCCGTAGAGCGCGTGCAGTTGCTGGGTGTGTACCGGCAGCTCCGGATCGGCCAGCCGCCCCAGCAGCTCCGCCGCACCGCCCGGCTCCGCCAGCAGCGCCGCGACCGAGGTCCGCACGCCGAGCGCGCGCAGCACCTGCGCATCGACCTCACCGGCGTCCGCGGACTCGTAGAGACCGGCCAGCAGCGGATCGCCGCCGGCCGACCGCAGCCCCGCGGGCCGCCGCCCGTCCAGCACCGGGTGCCCGCGCAGCCACCAGGCGGTGTACGGCCGTACGGACTCGGTGGTGCCGTCCGGCAGCAGCACCCGCACCGGCGCGGTCAGCGCATCGCGCAGCGGGGGCTGCGCGAGCATCGCGAGCACCCGCGGCCAGGCGTCGTCGTCGACCAGGTCCAGATCGCGCACCGCCACCAGCTCGGTCACCACCGGCGGCACCGGGGTGTCCGGCAGCGCGTCGAGGAGGTCCTCGCACCACACGTCCACCGCGTCCAGCAGTCCGGCGTCGTCCGGTTCGGCGAAGTCCCCCTCCCGTGGCTCCAGCTCGTCCGGGTCGAGCACCACGTCGGTGGCCCGCACCAGCGCGAAGGCGGCCTGCACACCGACGGCCGTCAGCGGCTGTTCACCCCACCGCTCCGCCAACTCGGCGTCACACGCCGCGAGTTCACCCGCACGGATGACCGCCTCGAAGTCGCTCCCCGGGAAGACCAGTTCGCCCGCCGGGGCCAGCTCACCGTCCTCGTCCGGCAGCGCGAGGGCGCCGAGCCACGGCTCGTCCCCCGGTGCCAGATTCGCGTCCCGGACCAGCGCGAGCACCGTCTCCGCCAACGCGTCCGCATCCAGCGGCGCCCCCGGCCCGCCCGCGGCCATCTCGTCGGCGAAGACGTCGTACGCGTCCTCGTCCGCGTCCAGGGAGTTCGCCACGGCCGCCCGGACCTGCGGGGTCGACAGCACCGCGCGCGGTGCGGCCGGGGTGGCGCCGAGCTTCTCCAGCAGCGGGTGCACCGCGTCCGGATGGGCGACCTTCAGCCCGAGCCGGGCGAGGGTGCGGTGCCGCGCCGCCGCGTCCTCGTCCGCGGCGCCGCCGGTCAGCGGCAGCAGCACCTGGCGCGGCCCGATCGTCGTCCGCGCGCTCCCGGCCGCGCCGCCGGGTCCCCGCCCGGACGGGCCCGCCAGCGGCACCGGCAGTCCGCTCAGCCGGTCCGGGTCGGTACCGGCCAGCGCGTCGTAGAGCCGCCACCACCAGCCGGGCGGCCGCTCGACGCCCGCCAGCCGGTCGATCATCTCGCCGAGCGGCACCCGGGCCACCCCCAGCGCCCGCAGCTCGGGCCGCCGTTCGAGCCCCGCCGGCAGCAGGCTCGGAAACAGCTCGGCCAGCACCCCGGCCGTCGCCGCCCCCGCGCCCTCCAGCACCTCGGCGTCCACCGGCCGCAGCACGAACCGCTCCGCGTCGGCCTCGCCGCCGTCCCACTCGGCACCGGCCGGCGCCCCCGCCCCGCCCTCGTCCGGTGTGCCCGCGCTGGGCAGGAAGCGCACCCGCGGCAGCAGTTCCAGCACCTGGCGGCGGAGCTCACCGTCGAGACCGCCCTTGCCCAGCGGCCCCGGGACCAGGTCCAGCGTGCCGGTCGATACCGGCTGCCAGTCGCCCAGCAGCGATGCGTACGTCTCGGCCGCCCGTGCCACCAGGAAGTCGGTCAGCGGCCCGGGGGCCACATGGCGCCGGGTCGGCTCCAGCGGGAACGAGGCGATCAACAGCGCGGGCAGCCCCAGCGGTTCGTCCGTCGGTGTCGGCGCGTGCACCACCGGCGCCGTCCCCGGCCGCACCGGCGCGCCCTCGGCGTCCACCGGCACCGCCCAGGTCACCGACCAGACCGGCCGCAGCCGCTCCTCGACCGGCCGGTCGGCGAGCAGCTCCGCCGCCAGCGGCCCGCCCGCCCCGGCCACCCGCCAGCGGGTGGCGCCCCGCTCACTGTCCTCGATCAGGACGTACTCGCCGTCCCGACGCCGCCTCAACTCCCGTACGCCCTCCGGCGTCTCGACGACCACCTCGGCCAGCCCCGGCAGCGTCAGCAGCAGCGCCGCGTCGATCCCGGCCAGCAGCCGCTCGACGAGATCCTGCGCCGCACCGTCCCGCAGCGGCAGCACCACGGCGGTGTCGTACCCCTCGGGCGCGCCGCCCTCCGCGGGCAACGGCAGCCGCAGCAGCGGTACGTGCTCGTCTCGGCGGCGCAGTTCGCCACCGAGACCGGGGCTGTGCGCGGCCACCTCCTTCGCCAGCGTGCGGGCCTCGGCGAGCGACCAGCGGACGCCGCCGGTACGTCCCACCAGGGCCGGTTCGTCGCTGACGGCCAGCACCGCGGCGAACCCGACCCCGAACCGGCCGACCGCACCGGCCGCCGCGCTGCTCTCCCGCTTCGCGGAGGCGCGCAGCGTCGACAGCGACTCGACGCCGGTGGCGTCCAGCGGGGCGCCGGTGTTGGACGCCACGAGGACGGCGGGCTCGGTCCCGTCGGCGGGATGCAGGGTCAGCCGCAGGCGGCCGGGAACTCCGGCGCGGGCCGCCGCGTCCGCCGCGTTCTGCGCCAGCTCCACCGCGAGCCGATCCCGGTAGCCGCCGAGCGCGAGATCCTCCTCGGCGTTGGCGTCCTCCCGGAACCGGGCCGGCGAGGTGGCCCAGGCATCCAGCACGCCACGCCGCAGTCGCCCCGTCCCGAACGGGTCCGCCCCTTCGGCCGCGCCTCGCACCATCGACGTACCGGTCACTGTGTGGATCTCCCTTGACTCGATCGGTCCCCGACCGTATCGCCCCACGCCCCCGCACACCGCCGAGCACCACCCCGTGACCACACCGGTGACTCTTTTCCCACCCCCACACCCACTTTTCCCCGCCACCCCACCCGCTTCTCTCCGCCACCCCCACCCGGGCGGAGGCCGCCAACCGACCGGAAGGGGGTGGGCCGGTGGGGTCTGTGTGGGGACTGCTTCGCTTTACGTCCCCACACAGACCCCACCGGCCCACCCCCGGCACCACGACGCACACCTGGCCCCCGCCGCCGGCCCCACCCCTCCCGCCGCAGGCGGAAATCCAGGCACGGCGGCGCCACCCGAAAACGCGGCCCGCACCCCAGGCGGAAAACCAGGCACGACGGGCCACCCGACAACGTGGCGCACCCTCACACACCCGCCAGGGCACGACGGATCACCGACAGATCACCCGAAAACACAGGCGACACCCCGCGCAGCGCAAAGGCACGGCGGCTCACCCGAAAACACAGGCGGCCCTCGCCCACCGCACACCACGGCGGATCACCCGAAAACGTGGGAAGAGTCCCCCAGCGACCAGCTGGGCCCGCGACCAGCTGGCCCGCGACCAGCTGGGCCCGCGACCAGCTGGGCCCGCGACTAGCTGTGGCCGAGCTCCTCGGCCGGCCCCGACTCCTCCACCGACCCACCATCCCGCTCCGGCCGCAGCGACAGCGCGTCGACCACCGTCTCGTCCACCACCGGCGCGGCCCGCCGCGGCGGCTTCGGCATGACGGCGGCCTCCGAGTGCCCGCCGCAGCCGTAGTCCAGGGAGACGACCCGGCCGTCCGCCGGGGCGAACTCGTTCGCACAGACGCCGAACGCCTGGCGCAGGGAGCCGCCGAGCGGAGCGAGGAAACCGCAGGTCATACAGGTGGCGGGAGCCGCCTGAGCCATCGGGGTCTTGGCGCCGTACGCCTCTTCCCAGCGGTCCGCGGCGATGTGCAGGCCGTAGCGCGACAGGACCCGGGCGCGGCGCATACCGAGCTCCTCGGCGACCGCCGCGATACCGCCCCGCTCGGGGGCGGGCTGGACGGCGGGCGAGCCCGGGACGACCTCCGCGTCCTCGACGTCCGCGACGTCGGCCACCTCGGCGATGCTCTCCGAGACGACGGAGTTCGGCGGCGGGACGTCCTCGCCGGAGTAGCCGGGCTCCAGCCGCAGATCCTCGGCCTCGGTGGGCAGCAGATCGCCGGGGCCCAGGTCACCGGGGCGCAGCCGTTCGCTCCAGGGCACCCATTCGGGGGCCAGCAGCGCGTCGGGGCCCGGCAGCAGGACCGTCTCGTCAAGGGTGACGAGCTTGGCGCGGGAGGCGCGTGCCACCGTCACGGCCCAGCGCCAGCCCCGGTAGCCGGGTTCGTTGCAGGCGAAGAGATGCGTGACGACGCGGTCTCCGTCGGCGACGGCATCGATGTACTCGCCGACCATCCCCGGCAGGGCGGTCTCCTCCGCCGCCGCTCGGGCAAGGTCGACCGCCTCGGCGCACAGGCGGTCGGGGGTACGGCTTCGCATCGCAGCACTCACAAGAATCGATTCTCTCTTCCACGCCGTCTCACGAGTGCGCCAGCCGGAGCTGTCCTGTCCTGTCCGGACGACCGGCGGGGCCGGGGCGGGCGGAGCGGACCAGGGGACCGCGTCGACGTCCGCGCCCGGTCGTTTCGGTCGAGCGCACCTCTTACGACCCATTCTGCGGGATCGCGTAAAGGCGCGCGGCCAAAAAGACCGCCGGTGGCGCGCTACACACGCTACCCCTTCCTTAGCGGACGGCCCCTCGGCGGGAGCGGCAAAAGTCGCCGCCCGCCGTCGCGGCCCGGTGTGCTCCGCGCGCGGCGCCGGAGAAACCGCCCTCTCCTGGGCGAGTTGGGGCACTATGGCGGGGTGGCTGCCGCGAAGGCGTCGAAGGTGCGGAAGACCCCGAGGGTGTCGCGTGCCTCGACCGGAGGCGGGGATGCAGGCAATCGGGTCCGCCGGGCGGGCCGGGCGGCCGGACGTGCGCTGCGCTGGCCGTTCACCCGCGCGGGCCGCGGCGTACGGCGCGCGACCCATGCGCAGGGCGCGGGCGAGTCGGGCCTGGGCAAGCTGATCGAGCTGCACGCGGTGAACTCCGCGGGCGACATGATGATCACGATCGCGCTGGCCTCGACGGTGTTCTTCTCGGTGCCGACGGACCAGGCGCGGGGCCGGGTGGCGCTCTATCTGGCGGTGACGCTGGCACCGTTCGCCCTGCTCGCGCCCATCATCGGGCCGCTGCTCGACCGGGTGCCGCACGGCCGGCGGGCGGCGATGGGCTGCGCGATGCTGGCGCGGGCGCTGCTGGCGCTGATGATGTCCGGCGCGGTCGCGGGCGGCGGTCTGGAGCTCTATCCGGCGGCGCTGGGCGTGCTGGTGGCGTCGAAGGCGTACGGCGTGGTCCGCAGCGCGGTGGTGCCCCGGCTGCTGCCGCCGCGGATCTCGCTGGTGAAGGCCAATTCGCGGGTGACGCTCGCCGGGCTGCTGGCGACCGGCGCGGCGGCGCCGGTGGGTGCCGGGCTGCATCTGATCGGGCCGAGCTGGCCGCTGTACGGCGCGTTCGTGGTGTTCACGCTCGGTACGTTCCTGTCGTTCTCGCTGCCGCACAAGGTCGACTCGGCCAAGGGCGAGCGCCGGGCCCGGCTGACGTCCCGGGACGGCGGGGCGACGGCCGGCCCGCGGCGGCCGGGGCTGCGGACGGTCGGCCCGTCGGTGCTGCACGGTCTCCAGGCCAATGCCGCGCTGCGGTCGCTCTCCGGTTTCCTGACCTTCTTCCTGGCCTTCATGCTGCGCGAGCACCCGCTGGGCGGTCTCGGCCCGGCCACCTCGCTCGGGCTGGTCGCGGTCGCCGCCGGCGGCGGCAACGCGCTGGGTACGGCGGTCGGCGCGTGGCTGAAGGCGCGCGGCCCGGAGACGATCATCGCGGCGATGCTGGGGCTGGCGCTCTGCGCGACGGTGCTCGCGGCGGTCTTCTACAACGTGCTGGCGATCATCGTGGTGACGGCCGCGGCGGCCGCCGCCGGCCTCTGCCAGGCGCTGGCGAAGCTGTCGCTGGACGCGATGATTCAGCGCGATGTGCCGGAGGAGGTCCGTACCTCCGCGTTCGCCCGGTCCGAGACGGTGCTGCAGATGTCGTGGGTGATCGGCGGCGCCATCGGGATCGCGCTGCCGCTGATCGGCATGCTGGGCATGGCGGTGGCCGCGTGCCTGGTGGCGGTCGGCACGATCGCGGCGGTCCGGGGGCTGCTGGACGTGGCGCGGCGGGGCGGCAGACAGGC
Source organism: Streptomyces celluloflavus (assembly GCA_000720995.1). Lineage (GTDB taxonomy): Bacteria > Actinomycetota > Actinomycetes > Streptomycetales > Streptomycetaceae > Streptomyces > Streptomyces celluloflavus. The sequence goes on along the minus strand of JOEL01000025.1, from coordinate 60,504 downwards.
TCCGCGGGTGGTGTGAGCCGGGGTGCGGCGCGGCACGCCGTACCCGGGCGTGGCGCGGGCCGGGGCGCCCGATAGCCTGCCCGTATGACCGCTGCGTTGATCTCCTGGGGCAAGGGCCGCCGCGCCGCTGCCGCCATCGGTGCCGTTTCCCTGGGCCTCATCACCCTCTCCGCCTGTGAGAAGCCGACCGCGCTCGCCACCGTGACGGCCGGCACCACGACGGTGACGGCCGAGGCCACCCCCGGCTGCGACGGTGACGGCAAGGTCCTCGACAAGAAGACCATCGAGACCTGTGTCACCAAGAAGGGCGGCGAGACGATCACCGTGCGGCCCGGTGAGAAGGTCCGCGTCGGCGTGGATCCGTCGGTCGCGAAGTCCGGCTGGATCGTCATCGGCGGCGGCCCCGTCATGCGCGAGGCCAGCAAGGAGACGTACCGCAGCTTCGACGCGGAGACCCTCTTCGCCAAGCAGGACCCGCAGACCGGCCAGACCACGTACGTCAAGGAGATCACCCTCCAGGTCGCCGAGATGGGCGCGGGCGAGGGCCCCACGACCATGTGGCACTTCACGCTGAAGCAGAAGGACTGATCCCTCTGACCGGGACCGGGGCGCGGCCGGGCGCCGGGCGGGCCGTCTGATGCGGCCACTGCGCGTCCTCGTGGTCACGGCGGTGGCCGCCGAGCGGGACGCGGTGTGCGCCGCCGCGGGGCCGTACACCGCCGAGCGGCTGCCCGGCGGATACGCCCTGCACCGCCCCGTCCCGCCCGTGGACCACTCCCCCGGCCCGGCCCCGGTGGCGCTCGACGCGCTCGCGGCCGGTGTCGGCCCGGCCGCCGCGGCCGCCGCCACGGCGACCGCGCTGACCGCCGCCGCGCTCACCGGCGAACCCTGCGACCTGGTCGTCTCGGCCGGTATCGGCGGCGGTTTCGCCCCCGGCGCGCCGCTGGGCTCCGTGGTCGTCGCGGACGCGATCGTCGCCGCCGACCTGGGCGCCGAGACCCCCGAAGGATTCACCCCGGTCACCGAACTCGGCTTCGGGACCGTGGCGCACCACCCCGATCCCGCGCTCGTCCGGGCCGTCGCCGCGGCGGCCGGTGCCCAGGCCGGCCCGGTCCTGACCGTCTCGACGGTCACCGGCAGCGCCGGGCGGGCCGCCCAGCTGGCGGCCCGTCACCCCGGTGCGCTGGCCGAGGCGATGGAGGGGTTCGGGGTCGCCGAGGCGGCCGCCGCGCACGGCGTGCCGGTGCTGGAGATCCGTACGGTCTCCAACGCCGTCGGCCCCCGGGACCGCGCCGCCTGGCGGATCGGCCCCGCGCTCACCGCCCTGACCGCCGTCTTCGGCGCACTGCCCGGCGCGCTGCGCGCCACCACTTCCCTTGGGGCCGCACCGGCTCCGCAACCGGCACCGTCCGCGAGGAGGACCCCGTGACCCGGCCGCTGAACATCGCGTACTCGCCGTGCCCGAACGACACCTTCGTCTTCGACGCCATGGCGCACGGCCGCGTCCCGGGCGCGCCGGAGCTGGACGTCACCTTCGCCGATATCGACATCACCAACGGCATGGCCGAGCGCGGTGAGTTCGATGTGCTGAAGGTGTCGTACGCGGTGCTGCCGTGGGTGCTGGAGGAGTACACGCTGCTGCCGTGCGGCGGGGCGCTGGGGCGCGGCTGCGGTCCGCTGGTGCTGACCCGGGAGGGCGGTACGGCCGCGGATCTGACGGGCCGGACGGTGGCGGTGCCCAGTGAGCGGTCCACCGCGTATCTGCTGTTCCGGCTCTGGGCGGCCACGGAGGTGCCGGGCGGCGTCGGCGAGATCGTCGTGCTGCCGTTCCACGAGATCATGCCGGCCGTGCGGGACGGCAAGGTGGACGCGGGCCTGGTCATCCACGAGGCGCGCTTCACCTACCGGGACTACGGGCTGGCCTGCCTCGCCGATATGGGCGAGCACTGGGAGGACACCACCGGGCTGCCGATCCCGCTCGGCGCGATCATCGCCAAGCGGTCGCTGGGCGAGCCGATGCTGCACGCGCTCGCCGCGGCCATCCGCGCCTCCGTGCAGCTGGCCTGGGACGACCCCGAGGTCTCCCGGCCGTATGTGCTGGCGCACGCCCAAGAGATGGATCCGGCCGTCGCCGACCAGCACATCGGGCTGTACGTCAACGAGTTCACCGCCGACCTCGGCGAGGACGGCTACGCCGCGGTGCGCGGGCTGCTCACCCGCGCCGCGGCCGAGGGGCTCGTACCGCCCCTCGGCCGCGATGCGCTGAACTTCGTCTGAGCTGTGAGATCTGCGAGATACGGAATGTGAGTTCGGCCACCAGGCGTCCGGCGCGGCGGGCCGCGCCGTCCGGTTGACCGGTGGCCGGGCGGTCAGACGTCCATCTGGTCGGCGACCGCGCGCAGCATGCCGGCGATCTTCGCGCCGTGCGCCTTGTCGGGGTAACGGCCGCGCTCCAGCTGCTGGGTGACGTTCTCCAGGAGCGTGGTGAGGTCCTGCACGATCGACGCGAGTTCGTCCGGTTTGCGGCGCTGGGCCGCGGCCACCGAGGGCGCGGGGTCGAGGAGTGTCACGGTCAGCGCCTGGTCGCCGCGTTGACCTGCGACGACGCCGAATTCGACGCGCTGGCCCGGCTTGAGTGCGTCCACGCCGTCGGGGAGTACCGACGAGTGCACGAAGACGTCGCCGCCGTCGTCACGGGAGAGAAAGCCGAAGCCCTTCTCGCTGTTGAACCACTTGACCTTGCCGGTAGGCACGTCTGTCCTCGTCCTCGTACTCGTGGGAAAAAACTGGGCTGGGTCTGCTGCGTAAGTTTCGAAGGAAACAGGTCTGGATAGCAGTGCAGCGGGCCACCGGACCCGCCACCACCAAGGCTAATGGTCCGGTGCCCGGTGACAAGACGTCGCCGGGGGGATCCTCGGTGCTGATGGCCCGGACTTACCCTGGTCAGGTGTCTGACGAAACTCCCCAGGCCGGGGATCTGCTGGTCCGAATCGGCGCGATCGTGTTCCTGGTTGGCGCAGTGGCCACTCTCGCCACGATGACGCCACTGTTCATCGGGGCCGATCCGCTGCCGTCCGTCTTCTACTGGGTGTGCATGCTGATGGGCGCCGGATTCCTCATCGCCGCGGCGGGGGTGATCCGGTCCGTCCTGGCCCAGCGCCGTCAGGCGGATGCTGCGTCCGCCGCGTCCGCCGCCTCGCCCGCGCCCGCCCCGACCGTCACATAACGCTCCAGCCAGGACGGGAACGCGGTCAGGTCGCCGAGCAGCACATCGGCGCCGGCCGCGCGCAGTTCGGCGGCGTCGCACGGGCCGGTCGGCACGGCGACGGACAGCGCGCCCGCGGTGTGGGCCCCGCGAACGTCGCCGGTGTGGTCGCCGACGTAGACCCGCGCGCCGTGTGCCTGCAGCGCCTCGGCCTTGGCCTCCGCCCACAGCGAGCCGATGACCTCGTCCGCCTCGATGCCGAGGTGCGCCAGATGCAGTTCGGCGTTGGGCGTGAACTTCGCGGTCACCACGATCGCCCGGCCGCCGGCCGCGTGCACCGCGGCGACGGCCTCGCGGGCGCCGGGCATCGCGGGCGACCCCGTGATGGCGTACCGCGGGTACAGCTCCCGGTAGATCTCGCTGATCTCGGCCAGCCGCTCCTCGGGGAACCACCGGCGGAGCTCGTCCTCCAGCGGCGGCCCCAGCCGGGTCACCGCGAGGTCGGCATCGACGTAGGTGCCGGTCCTGGCGGAGAGCGCCCGGTAGGCGTCCTTGATGCCGGGGCGGGAGTCGATCAGCGTCATGTCGAGGTCGAAACCGACCGTCAGGGGGTGCGCAGCCATACCTGCCATTGTGCCCGGGTCCGGACCGGCCGGGCCGTACCCTTAGCCTTGCCTTACCTTCCTCACCGGACCGTCCGCACGGAACCGCCCCGGACCGTTCGCAGCACCGCCGGACCGCGAACGCCCGGGAACGCACCGCGCCCACCGCGAAATGGACCCGATGTCTCTCGCCCAGGCCAGCCGCCCCCGATCCGTTGTCGCGCGTTCCGCGATACCCCGCGCCTCATGACGCCCCGGATGCGCGGGCGGCGGCTCGGTCTGACGGTGGTGGCGGTGCTCGCCCTGCTGCTCGCGGTGCTCTTCTCCCTGGCCGTCGGCAGCCGCCAGTTCGCGCCGTCCGAGGTGCTGCACTCGCTGCTGTACGGCGGCGACAGCGATGTGGCCCAGGTCGTGCGCTATCTGCGGCTGCCGCGCACGCTGATCGGGCTGATGGTCGGCGCCGCGCTCGCGATGGCCGGGACGGTCATGCAGGGCATCACCCGCAACCCCATCGCCGACCCCGGCATCCTCGGCATCAGCCAGGGCGCCTCGGTCGGCGTGGTGCTGGCCCTCTCCTTCGCCGGGATCCACACCCTCACCGGCTATGTCTGGTTCGCGTTCGCCGGGGCGGGGATCGCCTCCGTCGTCGTCTACGCCATCGCCTCCAGCGGCCGCGGCGGCGCCACCCCCGTCAAGCTCGCCCTGTCCGGCGCCGCCATCAACGCGCTGCTGGTGTCGGTGACGATGGCGGTGCTCACCACCAAGGCCGCCGCGCTGGACGAGTTCCGGTTCTGGCAGGTCGGTTCGCTCTCCGGCCGGGACGCCGAAGTGGCCGGTCAGATCTGGCCGTTCCTGCTGGTCGGCGCGGTGCTCGTACTCTCCGTCGCACGCGGCCTGGACGCGCTGGCGCTCGGCGAGGACGTCGCCAGGGGGCTCGGCCAGAAGGTCGCGACGGTACGGATCGTGGGCGGGCTCGGCGCGACGGTCCTGACCGGCGCGGGCGTGGCGGCGGCCGGCCCGATCGCCTTCGTCGGCCTCGCCGTCCCGCACCTCGCCCGCGCCGTCGTGGGCAGCGACCACCGCTGGCTGCTGCCGATGGCGGCGCTGCTGGGGCCCGTCATCGTGCTGGTCTCGGACACCATCGGGCGGATCGTCTTCCCGCCCTCGGAGGTCCCGGCGGGCGTGATGACCGCCCTGATCGGGGTGCCCTTCCTGGTCACGCTGGTCCGGCGGAAGGCGGTGGCGGCATGAGCGCGCCCGTCACTCCCCCGGCGCCCGCCGTGCCCGCGGCCCCCGCGCGTACGGCGCGCCCCACGGGCTACGCCCTGCTCCGGGCCGGCCGCGGCTCCTTCCTGCTGCACCGGCGGGCGGCCGTGGTCGCCCTCGTCCTGGCCGTCCTGCTGGCCGCGGTGAGCGTGGCGTACCTCTGCGTCGGGGAGAGCTTCGTCGCGCCGTCCGAGGTGCTCAAAGTGCTGCTGGGGCAGCCGTCCGGGCAGGAGCTGGTCGTCGGGACGCTGCGGCTGCCGCGGATGGTCGTCGGGCTGCTGGCCGGCGCGGCCTTCGGCGTCGCCGGTGCGCTGATCCAGACGGTCGCCCGCAACCCGCTGGCCAGCCCCGACATCATCGGCGTCACCCAGGGCGCGGGCGCGCTGACGGTCGGCTCGATGACCTTGGGCATCACCTCGTACGGCGTGCTGCCGTATCTGTCGGTGGCGGGCGGGCTGCTGGCGGCCGGGCTGGTCTATCTCTTCGCGTGGCGCGGCGGACTGCACGCCACCCGCTTCGTGCTGATCGGTATCGGTTTCGCGGTCGCGCTGCGCTCGGTCACCCACCTCTTCCTGACCAAGGGCGACTATCTGGTCGCCCAGCAGGCCCAGGTGTGGATGACCGGTTCGCTCAACGGGCGCGGCTGGGCGGAGGCGGCGCCGCTGGGCTGGGCGCTGCTGGTGCTGCTGCCGTTCGTGCTGTGGGCGGCGCGCGCCCAGCGGACCGTCTCCCTGGACGACGACACGGCGACCGCGCTCGGCGCCCGGCTGAACCGCACCCGCCTCGGGCTGGTCGCGGTCGGCGTGATCCTGGCGTCGATGGCGACCGGCGCGGCGGGCCCGGTGGACTTCGTGGCGCTGCTGGCGCCGCAGATCGCCCGCCGGATGACCCGTACCGCGCAGATCCCGCTGCTGTGCTCGGCGCTGCTCGGCGCGTTCATCGTCGTCCTGGGCGACCTGCTGGCGCGCAAGGTCCTCGCGCCGACCGAGCTGCCGGTGGGCGTGCTGACCGCCGCCGTCGGCGCCCCGTATCTGATCTGGCTCATCGTCAGGGGCCACCGCGACCGCGGCCGTGCCGCAGGAGGAAAAGCGTGACCGAGACCGGCGAGAGCGTCCAGCGGCGGGCACCCGGAGCCCGGGAGGCGGACCACGACGCGGGCCCCCGGGCGGACCGGCCCGCGGGCCGCGGCGAGGGCTCCCCGAGCAGGCTCACCGCGCGCGATCTGACGCTCGCCTACGAGGACCGCACGGTCGTCGACGGCCTGGATCTGGACATCCCGCACGGCGCCGTCACGATCGTCGTCGGCCCCAACGCCTGCGGCAAGTCCACGCTGCTGCGCGCCCTGGGCCGGCTGCTGCGGCCGCGCCGCGGGGCGGTGCTCCTGGACGGTACGGACCTGGCGCGCATCCCCACCAAGCGGATCGCCCAGTCCGTCGGGCTGCTGCCGCAGACGCCCGTCGCACCGGAGGCGATCACCGTCGGCGATCTGGTCGCCCGCGGCCGGCAGCCGCACCAGAGCTGGTGGCAGCAGTGGTCGGCGGACGACGAGCGCGCGGTGACGGAGGCGATGGCGCGCACGGACGTGGCGGAGCTGGCCGACCGCGCGGTGGACGAGCTCTCCGGCGGCCAGCGGCAGCGGGTGTGGATCGCGATGGCGCTCGCCCAGGAGACCGAACTGCTGCTGCTGGACGAGCCGACCACCTACCTCGACATCGCCCACCAGGTCGAGGTGCTGGACCTCGTACGGCAGTTGAACCACGACCGGGGGCGTACCGTCGTCGCCGTGCTGCACGATCTCAACCAGGCCGCCCGCTACGCCGACCACCTGGTGGCGATGAAGGCGGGCCGGATCATCGCCCAGGGGCACCCCGCCGAGGTGGTCACCGCGGAGCTGGTCCGTGAGGTGTTCGGCCTGGACTCGGTCGTGGTGCCCGACCCGGTGACCGGCTCCCCGCTGGTCGTCCCGGGCCGCCCCTGGCAGTCCCCGCGGACCTGACACCGGCTGCCTCCGCCCGCGTCCGTCCCCTCCCCTCCCGTCCGCCGAAAGGGCACGCCATGTCCCGCTCCGCAGCCTTCACGCGCCGCACCGCCGTCGCCGCGGCCGGTGCGCTCGCCGCCTCCCTCGTCCTGACCGCCTGCGGGTCCGGCGACGGCGGCGCCACCTCCGGCTCGGGCGGCGTCTTCGAGGCCGCCGACTGCCCCAAGCAGCCCACGACGGCCTGGGCGGAGCCGTCGCCCGGCGCGCCGCACACGGTGCGGACGGCGATGGGCGGCGTGCAGGTGCCGGCCGCCCCGAAACGGGTCGTCGTGCTGGACACCGCCGAACTGGACTCCGCCGTCACCCTGGGCGTCAGACCGGTCGGCGCCACCCGCTCGGACGTCGCCACCGGCTTCCTGGACTACCTGTCCAAGGATGAGGTCGCCGGTATCGAGGACGTCGGCAAGATCGGCGCCCCGAACCTGGAGGCGGTCGCCGCCCTCAAGCCCGATCTGATCCTCTCCAGCAAGGTCCGCGACGGGGTGCGCTACGACGCGCTCAAGAAGATCGCGCCGACGGTGCTGACCGAGAGCACCGGCTATCCGTGGAAGCAGAACTTCGCCACCCACGCCGACGCGCTCGGCAAGATCCCCGAGGCGAAGCAGGCGGTCGCCGCGTACGAGGCGCACGCCCGGCAGGTCACCGAGGCGCTGGGCGGCGCCGCCAAGGCGAAGCAGCTGCGGACGAACGTCGTCCGCTTCATCGAGGGCGCGGACACCCGCATCTACGGCTGCCGCAGCTACATCGGCACCGTCCTCGCCGACATCGGCACCGGCCCCACCGACGTCGTCGACGGCGCCAAGGACGGCCTGATGACCGAGATCAGCCCCGAACAGGCCAACAAGGCCGATGCGAACGTGGTCTTCTACGCGACGTACGGCAGCCCGCAGAAGTCCAAGGAGGCGGAGATCACCGGCGGCGCGCTCTGGAAGAACATGACCGCCGTCAAGGGCGGCAAGTCCTTCCGCGTCGACGACCAGCTGTGGATCCAGGGCATCGGCTACACGGCCGCCGACAAGATCCTGGACGAGGTGCGGCAGCGGCTGGTGAAGAAGGGCTGAGGCGGGGCGCGGGCCTCACCGGGCCGCCGCCTCCCCGTGGGGCGATGACGGGTCGTCACCGTCCGGGCGGGGCCGCCGCTTCGAGGTCGTCGATACCGCCGGTCATGACGGTCCGCAGATGCCGGCCGAGGTGTTCGGCCGGCCAGTCCCACCAGGCGACGGCGAGCAGCCGGGCGATGTCCGCCTCGCTGTAGCGGGTGCGGATGAGCCGGGCCGGGTTGCCGCCGACGATGCCGTAGTCGGGGACGTCGTCCACCACGACGGATCCGGAGGCGATGATCGCGCCGTGGCCGATGCGGACACCGGGCATGACCGTGGTGCGGTAGCCGAACCAGACGTCGTTGCCGACCACGGTGTCCCCGCGGCCGGGCAGTCCGGTGAGGGCGTCGAAATGCTCGGCCCAGGCGCCGCCCATGATGGGGAAGGGGAACGTCGAGGGGCCGTCCATCCGGTGGTTGGCGCCGTTCATGATGAAGCGCACCCCCGTGCCCAGCGCGCAGAACTTCCCGATGACCAGCTTCTCCGGACCGTAGTGGTACAGGACGTTACGGGTCTCGAAGGCGGTCGGGTCGTCCGGATCGTCGTAGTAGGAGTACTCGCCCACCTCGATCAGCGGGGACGTCACCAGCGGTTTCAGCAGCACCACACGCGGCTGCTCGGGCATCGGGTGGAGCACCGAGGGGTCGGGCGGAACGGGACTCACGGCGGCACTGCTCCAGACTGTCCGGGAACGCGTTGACCACCATGATCTCAACCGCCCCGGGCCGGCGCACCGGCATTTCCCGGCGGTACACCGGCGCTCCGGCGGCGGCCCTCCCGGATCGACCCGGCGGCCCCGGAGAACCACGGTGGTCTCAGGGTGTGCGGGGAGGGGCGATGGCGTACTCGGTGAACATCCCGCACGCCTCGAACCCGAGGCGGCGGTATACGGGTTCACCGTCCGAGGAGGCTTGCAGGACCACGGTGCGGTGGCCCTCCTCGTACGCGGTGCGCAGCGCCGCCAGGGTGATGGCGCCGCCGTACCCGCGCCGCCGGTCGGCCGCCAGGGTCGCGATGTTGTAGATCCCGGCGACTCCCGCGTGGAGGAAGACCTCGGCGGAGCAGACCGGGCGGCCGGCCACGTAACCGACCAGATAGCGGGCGGGACAACCGGGAGCGAGGGCCCACTCGGCGGCCTCGGCGAAGAAACGGCGCACGGTGGCGGCCGGCGGGTCCCAGTTCGCGGCCAGGACGGCCGCGTAGTCGGCGAGTTGCCCGGGGGTCGTCACCCGGCGGATGTCCGGCCCCCCGGCGTACGGCTCCGGCGGGGCCGCCGACAGCTCCCGCCACATGCCCGTCTCGGTCTCGGACGCCTCAAGGCCGGCGTCCGCCAGGAGCGAGCCGAGATCCGCCGGTGCGGAGGCGGGCCCCACCCACCACGAGAACGGGCGCCCGGTGGCGGCCAGGGCCCGGACGGTCCCGGCGACCCGGGCCGGGGCGGTGTCCGCGGAGAGCCGCGCCGCCGCGACGATGTTGAAGGTGTCGTCGGCCAGCCCGCTGTCGGCGATCAGGAGGCCGTCCGTCTCCGTGACGGTCGGGCCCGCCATCTGCCGGTGCAGATGACAGGCGTGCTCGGCGAGGTTCCGCTCCATCTTGAGCAGCAGATCGGGGTCACTGCCGGTGGCGTCCGCCGTCCCGCTCATCTCACTTGTTCCGCTTTTTTCGTGCATGGCGGCTCATCAGATCACGCCCGGTCCGCGGCCCGCACACCATTTGCCGGCCGGACCCGCCCGGGTCAGGAGAGGTTCTTCTCCAGGGCGGCGAGATAGTTGCGCATGAAGTGGTCGCGGATGCCGTCGCTGGCGGGCGCGAAGGCGTCGGCGGTCAGGCCCCTGGCGCGGTCGGTGAGGCCGCTGACGAGCGGCATGGCCTCGCGGACCCGGCCCTGGGAGTCGAGGTAGCGCAGCGCCTCGACATGCGTGTAGACGGGCTCGGGCGGGAGCTGCGGCACGATGTCGTTGTTGTTGACGAAGCGGTACATACGGTCCTTGAAGCCCTTGTTGTACGCGGCGGCCAGCAGCCGGTCACAGGTGCGGGGCTGCCCGTAGGTGTAGACCCCGTCGGCGGCCAGCCGCGGGTCCTCCAGATACATCCGGGCCCCGGCGAGCATCGCCAGCGCACCGCCCAGACTGTGCCCGGTGAACCACACGCTCTGCCCGTTGGTACGCAGCTCCGCGAGCGCGTCCTTGACGGCGGGGAGGATCGACTCCAGGGCCCTGGCGAAGCCGTAGTGGACGAACCCGGTGCCGCCGGGACCAGGGCTCGGCAGCGTGTCCACATCCGAGAGCCAGTCCTTGATCTGGGCCGGTTCGGTGCCGCGGAACGCGGTGACGATCATGTCGTCACCGGCCATCGTGTACGCCTGGGTGTCCTCCAGCGGAAAGGGCGGCGTGAAGCTCGTCTTATGGTGCCGGACCTCGCCGAAGCCCCACTCCCCGGCCTGCCGGTCGATGGCGGCCTCGTCCTTGTACGCCAGGTCGGCCGCCTGCGCCAGCCAGTACGCACGCTCCAGGCTGTAGCCGTCCGTCAGGTGATCGATCGCGATGGGTACGGCCACGGTGAATCCTTACGCAGTTGCGGATCTGAGAGGGCCGGCGGGACACGCACCGCGCCCGAAGCCGGCGGACGCCGGTACGTACGGCGCCACCCCCGTCATAGCGGTGGCCTACGCGAGGGGTGGGGCCGACACACCCGCTGGTCCCCCGGACGGCTCCGCCGTGGGGAGTGCCCGTGCCACGCTGCGCCCGGCCCGGACAGCCGTGAGCCCGCCACTGCGGGAGCGGTGGCGGGCTCACGGTAGGCGGGGGTCAGAGGGCGGCGAACTCCCCGCACTTGACCGAGGAAACGAACGACGCCCACCTGCCCGCCGGAAAGACGAGCGCCGGGCCGTGCGGGTCCTTGGAGTCACGGACCGGGACAACGCCCGGGAAGCCGTCGGCGACCTCGACGCAGGAACCCCCGTTGTCACTGCTGTAGCTGGACTTGCGCCAAGACGCACGAGACAGGCTGCTTGCACTGGTCATGGGCTCAGATCCTTCATCGCATCGGCAATCAGGTCGATCGACCGGCCAGGAGACAGGGCTACCGCCGTAAGCAGATCATAGGCGCGCTCAGCCGCCCTGACGTGTTCGGATTCAGCGAGGATCTGCCCTTGCAAGAAGCCGTCTACGTAGACCACATCCGGCCCTTCGTCCAACGCGAGGACTTCGAACGGTCCTGCAACACCCGCGTGCTCACCGGCGTCGTACGGCACGACCTGGATGACGTTACTGGGAGCGTCAGCAGCACTCATCACACGCTCAAGCTGTGCCCGCATCGTCTCGGGGCTGCCCATCCGGCGACGCAACACGTTCTCATCCAGCACCACCCACAGTTTGGGCGGAATCTTCCGCCCAAGGATGTGCTGCCGCTCCATGCGGGCGGTCACCTGCTCCTCGACGCGGTCGGTATCCGGCCGTCGAGCTGAGAACACCGCTCGCGCATAGTCCTCGGTCTGCAAAAGTCCTGGCACTACCTGGACTTGGAAAGACCGGATGATTGTCGCCGCTTCCTCAAGGTCCACATACGGCCGGAACCACGACGGATACGCATACTTGATCACCAGGGGCCACAGCCGCTGAAAGTGATCACCCGTCCCGAAGATCTCGTCGCAGAGCTCGGACAGATCCTTGGTCGGCAGCCGCTTCGTCGCCTCGATCTTGTTGAGGAGCGAGGGGGCCATGTGCGCGCGTTTGGCCAGGTCCCGTTGGGAGATACCGGCGAGTTCGCGGCGGCGTCGCAGGTCTGTCGCATAGAACGACAGAACGGATGCCGAAGGGTCGAGTTCGTCCGCGTAGGCCATATGCCTTTCCCTTCCATTGACTTGCTGCCAAGTCAACGAGTGCCACCTGGAAAGCCTACGCGCGGAGGGCAACGCTGGGTCTACACATGGTGATTGCCGCCCGGACGAGGGCGGATACCTGAGGCGTACGGAGCGATGACTATGACAACACCGGCCAGTGCGAGGGCGGTTCACTACGGATTCAACGAGGCGGAGGAGGCGCGCGATGAGCTGTGCGACGCCCTCAGGGATGTGGGCGTCGTGCTGCCGTCGCTGGGCATCGACCTGGTGTCGTGTACCAGCGAGATTCTCCGGCCCTTGGTGGACTTGGGCCGCTGCAACGTCGACACGGCCCGGAGGCTCACTGCCGCGCTCAAGGGCCGGGCACGGTGAACTTCGAGGTTCGTGAGCCCCGCTTCCGGCTGCCCGCCGAGAGGCGATGGCCGCCGCTTCCCGAGCCGGAGGATCACCACGAGTGGCTCACCGCGCGCTGCTGGCTGGGCTGCCGTCGCGAGGCGGTGCGGGTGATGTGGGTCGGGTCGGCCAAGCTGCCGGGCGGCGAAGTCGCCCTGTACGCCTGTGCCGACGACATCGCGTGGCTCGACGCCATGGCGCGCGACGCGCTGTACCGCGGTGACCGGCAGCCCTTCGCCTGCTCGGAAACGATCCCGGTCCCGGTCCCGGGTGCGGCCTCGGGCGCGGTCGCACCGTACGCGGGACGGCAGTTGTGCGCGCACGCCGCCACCCGCCGGTCGGGCGGCAAGACGTGCTGCGCGGCGTGCGGGGCTCAGCTCTATCTCTAGGCCCCGGGGGCGGTGAGACCTCCCGCGCTACGGTCCCCGCCATCTCCCGGGCACGGCGGAAAGTGGCGGGGAGACGCGCGGCCTCCCTGCCCGTCGGTCGCCCCGGCTAGGTTGGGCCCATGGGAACTGGGGTACCGCTGGGCGGGATGGCGGGGATTCCCGCCGACCTCACCGCCCTGGTCGGGCGGCGCACCGAGGTCGCGGAGGTGCGGCGGCTGCTCTCCGCGTCGCGGCTGGTCACGTTGACGGGGGCCGGGGGCGTCGGCAAGACCCGGGTGGCGCTGCGTACCGCCGCCACGGTCACCCGGGCGTTCCGCGACGGTGTGTGCGTCGTGGAGCTGGCCGGGCTGCGCGACCCGAAGCTGCTGGCCCATACCGTGGCCACCGCGCTGGGCCTGGTGAACCAGTCCGGCCGCGCCACCCTCGACGTGGTCACCGGCCATGTCCGCGGCCGGCGGCTGCTGCTTGTGCTGGACAACTGCGAGCACCTCGTCGACGCCTGCGCGCGCTTGGCCGACACCCTGCTCCGGGCCGCGCCCGGTATCCGCGTGCTGACGACCAGCCGCCACGTGCTGGGCGTCACCGGGGAGCAGGTGTTCGTGGTGCCGCCGCTGCCGACGCCGGTCCCGAGCCGTCGGCCCTCGGTCCGGGAGCTGCTCACCTGCCCGGCGGTGGAGCTGTTCGGCCGGCGCGCCGCGGCCGTCCTGCCCGGGTTCGAGGTCACCCAGGACAACGCCGAGGCGGTGGCGCAGCTGGTCCAGCGCCTGGACGGGCTGCCCCTGGCGATCGAACTCGCCGCGGCCAGGATGCGCACCCTCACCCTCGACGAGATGCTCGCCCGCCTGGAGGACCGTTTCGCGCTGCTGACGCTCGGCAGCCGTACCGCCCTGCCCCGGCAGCGGACCCTGCGCGCGCTGATGGACTGGAGCCACGCGCTGTGCACGGAGCGGGAACGTGCCCTGTGGGCCCGGGTCTCGGTCTTCTCGGGCGGCTTCGACCTCGGGGCCGCGGCGGCCGTCTGCGCGGCGGACGACCTGCCGGCGGAAGCGCTGGTCGATGTGGTGGACGGCCTGGTGGAGAAGTCCGTACTGACCCGGCACGAGCACGGTGGCCGCGCCCGGTACCGGATGCTGGAGACCGTCCGCGAGTACGGGCAGGACCGGCTGGCCGCGTCCGGCACGGCCGCGGCGTACCGCCGCCGCCACCGTGATCACTACCTCGGCCTGACGGCACAGGCCCAGGCGCAGTGGTTCGGCCCGGAACAGGCGGCGTGGTTCACGCGGCTGCGCCTCGACCACGCCAACCTGCGGGTGGCCCTGGACTACTGCCTGACGGAGCCCGGCGAGGCGGCGGCCGGGATGCGCCTGGCGGTGACCCCCCGCCACTACTGGATCACCCTCGGGTCCCTGCACGAGGGGCGCCACTGGCTCGACCGGCTGCTGGCGGCCGAGCGCGCGCAGAGCTCGGCGCGCGCCACGGCGCTGGGCACCTACGCCTACCTCGGCGTCCTGCAGGGCGCCATCGAGGAGGCGCTGCCCGCACTGGACGAATACCGCGCGGCGGCCGAGCATCTCGAAGACGCCTCCGCCCTCGCCTGGGCGCGGCACCACCAGGCGCTCGCCGCCGCGTTCCGCTGGGATCTGCCGCGCGCGGCCGCGCTGTTCGAGGCCGCCGCCACCGGCCACCGCGCGCTGGGCGATCTCGGCGGCGCCACCGAATGCACGGTCAAACTCGCCATCGCCGTATGGCACTTGGGCGACCACGACCGGGCGCTGGCCCTGTGCCGGGAGTGCGAGGCGGTCACCTCGGCGCACGGGGAATCGTGGCTCAGGGCGCTCACCCTGTTCGCCCGGGGCCTCCTCCAGTGGCTGGGCGGCGACCGCGACACCACCGACGGTCTGGCGCGCGAGGCGATCCGGCTCATGCGGCCGTTCCATGACTGGTGGGACATCGCGATGTGCGTGGAGCTGGTGGCCTGGAGCGCGGAGGCGGCCGGCGCGACCCGGCGCGCCGCCCATCTGCTCGGCATCCTCCGGTCCCTCTGGGAGACGATCGGCGGGACGCTCTCCGCCGCGCCCTTCATGGCCGAGTCCCACCAGCGGTGCGAGGACGCGGTGCGCGCGGCGCTGCCGGCCGGGGAGTTCGACCGGGCGGTCCGGCGCGGCGCCGCGTTCAGCCCCGCCGCCGCACTGGCCTACGTACTGGAGGAAGCACCCGCGCCCGCCCCGCCCCCGCCCCGGCGCCCCGCGCACACGGGCCCGGACGCGCCGCTCACCCGGCGGGAACGCGAAGTCGCCGGCCTCGTCGCCCTGGGCCTGAGCAACAAGGAGATCGCCGCCAGTCTCGTGATCGCCCAGCGCACCGCCGAGAACCACGTCGAACGCATCCTGGCCAAGCTCGGCTTCACCTCCCGGTCCCAGGTGGCGGTGTGGGTCCATGAGGGGCGGCGAGGGGAGTCGGCGTCGGGTGCCCCGTAAGGGATCGGGTGCCCCCGTAAGGGATCCGAATTCCCCGCCCGGGGACGTGAATTCCCGCCGGGGACGTGAATTCCCCGTCATGGTGATCTGTCGCCGGGCATCAGATGTCAGACGTCGCCCTGTCCCCACCCGTGACCGAGAGCAACCGCAAGGCGGCTCGTGAAATGTCCCCCGGGCAACCGAGTGGCGGCGGAAAGCGTCTCCATGACCGAGATAAGCCACGGGGGCATGCGAGGGGATCGGAACATGGAAGAGGCTGCGGGTTACGCGGTGCGAGTGCTGAAAGGCGTGGGCCTGCTCGCGTTCAACGTGGTCGGCTCGGTGGGCGACCTGCTCGCCATCCACATCCCGTGGAAGAAGGAGCGCGAGCGCTCCGCCACGGGCGAGTAGCACCGCCGCGCAAAGACAGCACGCGGCCCGGGGTCGTACTCCCCGGGCTGCGCGTAAAACTCGCCGATTCAGCCGAGCAGGCGCACCGAGCGAATCGCCGGTGATGCCGTCACCTTCCGCTATCGGCTATCCGTCCTCTCCGGGGTCGCGCCCTGCCCCGCGTACGGGGCCGTATCCGCGCCCATCCCCCGTTCCTCACTCGTTCCTCACCCGTTCGTCTGCTTCACGAAGCGGAGGCAGACGGGGTA
This sequence comes from Streptomyces celluloflavus, assembly GCA_000720995.1. Taxonomy (GTDB): domain Bacteria; phylum Actinomycetota; class Actinomycetes; order Streptomycetales; family Streptomycetaceae; genus Streptomyces; species Streptomyces celluloflavus. The sequence goes on along the minus strand of JOEL01000025.1, from coordinate 44,555 downwards.
CCGGAACTGCTCGCCGCCGCCCGCCTTCAACGCGGCCATGATCTGAACGATCAGGCAGCAGACGAACAGGACGAGGCTCAGCACTCCCCCGAACCCCCGCGCCGCCAGGGACAGCAACAGGATGACCGTTCCCGGGATCAGCACGGTGAGCTGGAAGTTGAGCGCCTCGCGGGCATGGCTCCGGACGTACTCGGACTTCGCGGTCGTCATCACGATCAGCGGTGGCACGAAGCAGAGGAACACCGAGAAACCGGGGATGACGAACGCGAAGACGACCGCGACGACCAGCGGCGTCCAGTGGGCCAGCGCGGCGACGGCCCGATCGCTGCCGGCGCTGTGCGCGGGCAGATATCCCGGCGGCGGGGGGACATACCCCGGGGGCGGGGGCCCGTAACCGGGCGGTGCCCCGTAGCCAGGGGGTGTCCCGTAGCCGGGATGCGTCCCGTAGCCGGGGATGCTCTGGTTCGGCGGCCCCTGGCCGGGGGTTTCCTGGCCCGGTGCCCCGTAGCCCGGAGGCGGGTAGGGCGGTGGCAGGGCGCGCCCGGGGTCGGGGCCGTACTGCCGCTGGTAGCGGAAGAGCTGGCAGGCGGGACAGGCGCACCTCGCCACATCGTGGGGGGCCTGCTCGGGACTGGGTGTCGAGTTCATGGTCCTGTCCGGGTGGGAGGACGGAGAGGAGACGGGAGAACGGAGCGCGGAGGGGAGCGCGGTGGGGAGCACATATGGCGCGTGACAAGTGTCGGCAACGGACCTGCTGTTCGGATACGGGAGAACTACTCACATCGTCGAACCCGTGGCCCCGTCCCCCGCCGAACCCATGGCCCCGCGTGGCGACCGCGCTTGCCCTGGTCGCCACCGGGGCGGTCGCACCGGCCGGTTGCGGGCCCGACGGCAGCGGTGGCGGCAGCCCGGCGAAAAGGGATACCGCTGCCCGCCGGACCACTGGTCGTCCGCAGCCACTGCTACGGCCATCCGCTCACCCCTCCCGCGGCCGGTCTGTTCCTCGGCCGGCGCGGCGGGCCCGTCGCGATGCAGCTCTACAACGAGTGGCTGCACCAGGTGGTCCTGCTGCGCGACGCCCTGCTGCCCTTCACCAACTGGCAGGACGTTCCGCTCTTGGTCACCCCGTCCGGGCTGCGGCACACCGAACCGGCCCGCGACGCGTTCCTCACCGAACTGCTGGTCCGTCAGATCCGGCACTCCAGCATCGTGGACTTCGCCCGGCACGTCGTCACCGGCACCTCCGGCCAGGCCGGTTACGGCTTCGAGGCGGGCGGCGGCGCCGCCCTGCCCGCCGTCCTCGGCCGGCCACCCCTGACCGCCCCCGGCACCTGCTGACCTGGCGCCCCGACCCGGCCGCCGTCGACACCGTCACATACGTCGCCGAGGTGCGGGACCACTACGCCGCCCCTCACACCCTCGTCGAGGACCTGCCGCTCGCCCACACCGCACCGGGGCCGCTCACCGCCCGGATCGGCACCGGGCCGGTCGCGGACGGGACCCGTACCGCCGGTATCGAGATCACCCGCGACGGCACCACCGCCCGCGTCGACCTCGGCCAGGCCCTGCGTCGTCCTTCCGTTCCTGGCCGCGCAGAGGGCGTGACCGCCGCCCGCGTACCTCGGTCCGCCCTCGCACCCCGCAGGCACCGCGCCCCTACGCGCGCCGCATCCGCCACACCAGGAACGCGGCCGAGGCGACGGCCGCGACCCGGGCCATCACCGGCAGCCCGTCGAAGAGCTCCTGGCCCAGCCGGGCCTGCGTGATCGGCTCGCCCCACCGGCCGTCGAACCGTCCCCAGATCCAGACCATCAGGCCGCCGACGGCGATGCCCGGTACGCCCAGCGCCGCGAACTTCGCCTCGATCCGGGTCAGCCGCCGCGATACGTACGCGAGCGCCCAGCCGCCGACCAGGGCCAGCCACGACCCCAGCACCGCCCCGGCCACCAGCAGCAGCGCGGCCAGCGTGAGGACGGGGCTCAGCCGCAGCCGCGCGATCAGCGAACCGTCCGCCTCGGCCGCCTCGTCGGCCCCCGCGTCGGCCGCCTCGTCGGCCTCCTCGGCACCGGCCGCCGCACCGCGCCGCCGGGCGAGGGCGCGGCGCAGCAGTCCGGGCAGCGGCGGCCTCGTCCCGTCCGCCTCGCCCTCGGCGTCCTCGGCGTCCTCGGCGTCGGGGTCCCGCTCAGCCTCGGCGTGCTCGGCGTGCTCGTCGCCCCCGGCGTCCTTCCCGTCCCCGTCCCCGTCCTTCCGCAGCGACAACGGGCGGTCGCCCGTCAGCCCTTCCCGCATCTCCTCGATCTCGATGCCGCCGACGAACCCGGGCACGGTCTCGCCCGGCCCGTACGGGTCCGCCTGCACCGACCACCAGTCGGGCGACTCGTCCGCGTCGCCCAGTTCGTCCGGGCCCGCCAGGTGCGGCGGCGAGGCGGTCCGCGGTGCGGGCGGGGCGGGCCGCTCGGGGCGGATGACCTTCTTCAGGAAGCTCGGGCGGCCGGCCGGGGGCTCCGTGGCCTCGTCGCGGGGGGCGGGAATCCGGCCGGTCAGCCCACTGCGCCGGGCCAGTCCGCCGAGCTTGTCGCGGGTGCTCGGCCGCGGCGCGGGCGGCTCGGCGGGCCGCGGGAAGAAGCGCGAGGGGGTGGTGGGAGGCGCGGCCGGAGCGCCGTCGTCGTCCGGCGCGGTGTGTCCGTCCGCGGGCGTCACGGGGCCCGCCGGAGCCCGGCCGCCCCCTTCGCCGTCCCCGCTCCCGCCGGCGTCCCCGTCCCCGCTCCCGGCGGCCGTCACCACGGCCTCCGGCGTCCCCAGCCGGGACAGCACCCGCTTCACACCGGAGACCGAATCGGCCTGCTGCGCGTCGATCTCGGCACGCAGCGTGGCCACCAGCCGCATCCGCGCGCCGGAGGGCAGCCCCCGCTGCTGGGCCAGGTCGCCCACCCGGCTCAGATAGTCAAAGACGAGCTGATCGCTCTCGATCCCCACGAAATCCCCTGCGACGTGCGCCGGTTGCTGCACCGACGGTACCGCTTCGGCCGATGGCGGGCGCCGGACCGTGCGGCCGCGGCGGCGTACGGGCCACTCCGGCGGAGTCGGCCGCCCTCCGCACCGTCGCCGCGCGCGGCTCCCTCCGATCCCCGGCACCGCTACCGTAGGACGAATGACTGATACGCCCCGAACCCTCGCCGAGGAGCTCCGGACCCGCACCGACAGCGGCCTCACCGGCCTGCTGCGGGCCCGTCCCGACCTGCTCAACCCGGTGCCGGGCGATATCACCCAGCTGGCCACCCGGGCCGGGACGCGGGCCTCGGTCGTCCGCGCGGTGGAGCGGCTGAACCGCTTCACGCTCCAGACCGCCGAGGCGCTGGCGGTGGCGCCCGACCCGTGCCCGTACGAGACGCTCGGCGCGCTGATGGCCGGGGACGCGGGGGACGCGGCCGTCACCGCGGAGCTGCCCGGGGCCGTCGCCGAGCTGCGCGCGCAGGCGCTGATCTGGGGCCCGGACGACCGGCTGCGGCTGGTACGGACGGCCCGCGAACTGCTCACGCCGAGCGCCACCCACCCCTCGCCGACCGGACTCGGCCCGAGCGTCGCCGAGGCCACCGCCGGGATGTCCCCCGGCCGGCTCCAGGACATCCTCGCCGCGGCCGGGCTGCCGGCCACCCACGACCCGGTCACCGCGGTCGCCGCCCTCACCGCGCTCTTCTGCGACCGCACCCGTATGGCGGCACTGCTCGCCGCCGCGCCGGCCGAGTCGGCCGCGGTCCTGGACAAGCTGGTGTGGGGCCCGCCGTACGGCGGTGTCACGGACCGGCCGGCCGGGCACCTCCAGTGGCTGCTGGACCGCGGGCTGCTGATGCCGGCGGGGACGCGCCATGTCGTACTGCCCCGGGAGGCCGCGCTCCACCTGCGCGGCGGGCGGGCGCACCGCGGCCCCGAGCCCGTACCGCCCGCGCTCTCCCCGGTCACCGAACGCGAACCGCGGCTGGTGGACGGTGCCGCCGCGGGCCAGGCGTTCACGGCGCTGGCGACCGTCGAGGAGCTGCTCAAGGAGTGGGACCTCGGCGGGCCCGCCGTACTGCGGGCCGGCGGACTGAGCGTGCGCGACCTCAAGCGGACCGCGACCGCCCTGGACACCACCGAGCAGCTCGCCGCCTTCTGGCTCGAACTCGCTTACGCGGCGGGGCTGGTGGCCTCCGACGGGGAGGCCGACGAGCGGTACGCGGCGACCCCGGCCGCCGAGGACTGGCTCCAGCTGCCCGACGAGGAGCGCTGGGCGCGGCTGGTGGCCGGCTGGCTGTCCGCGACCCGTACGCCGGGGCTGGTGGGCACCGCCGACACCAAGGGCCGCGCGCTCGCCGCCCTCGGTCCGCACCTCGACCGCTCGGCCGCGCCCGAGGTCCGCCGCCGTGCGCTCGCCCTGCTCGGCACTCTCCAGCCCGGCAGCTCCGTACCGCCCACCGCGCTGCTGGCCCGGCTGCGCTGGGAACGCCCGCTGCGCAGCGCGTCGGCGGCCCCGGCCGGAACCGGGACGCAGCCCGGGGCCGGCACCGTCCCCCACACGCCCTCCGCATCCCCCGCCCTCCCCGCCGACGACCTGCGCTCCCGGCTCGCCCAATGGGCGCTCGCCGAGGCCGAGTTGCTCGGCGTCACGGGGCGCGGTGCGCTGGCCGCCCCCGGCCGCGCGCTGATCCAGGACGGCACTCCGCCGGCCTCCGCCGTCCCCACCTCCGCCGAGATCCGGGCCGCCGCCACCCGCGCCGCCGCACTCCTCGCCCCCCTGCTGCCCGAACCCCTCGACCATGTCCTCCTCCAGGCGGATCTGACCGCCGTCGCCCCCGGCCCGCTGCTCCGGCCGCTCGCCGAGGCGCTCGGCGTACTCGCCGACATCGAGTCCAAGGGCGGTGCGACGGTCTACCGCTTCACCCCCGCGTCGGTGCGCCGCGCCCTGGACACCGGCCGCTCCGCCGCCGAACTCCAGGAGTTCCTGGCCACCCACTCGCGTACGCCCGTGCCCCAGCCGCTCGCCTACCTCATCGACGATGTGGCCCGTAAGCACGGCCAGTTGAGGATCGGCGTGGCCGCCGCGTACGTCCGCTGCGACGACGACGCGCTGCTCGCCGAGATCCTCGCCGACCGCCGCGCCGCCACCCTCCGGCTGCGCCGCCTCGCCCCGACCGTGCTGGCCGCGCAGACCTCCCCCGACCAACTCCTGGATGGTCTGCGGGCGATGGGCTACGCCCCGGCCGCCGAGTCCGCCGAGGGCGACGTCCTGATCGCCCGCGCCGACTCCTACCGCACCCCGCCGCGCACCGCGCCCGCCCCGGTCCCCGACGGCCCCCCGGCCCCCGACCCGGCCCTCCTCGACGCGGCCGTCCGCGCCATCCGCGCCGGCGACCTCGCCGCCACGGCCGAACGCAAGCCCCAGCACGCCGCCGCCCCGGGCCCCGGCGCCCTCCCCCGCACCACCTCCGCCGAAACCCTCGCCACCGTGCAGGCCGCGGTCCTCACCGGGTCCGCCCTGTGGATCGGCTACGTCAACGCCGACGGCGCCGCCAGCCAGCGCGTCATCGCCCCGGTCCGCGTCGAGGGCGGCTTCGTCACCGCCTACGACCACACCTCCGACGAGGTCCGCACCTACCCTCTGCACCGCATCACGGGGGTGGCGGAACTGGCGGACGGGGCGGTCTGACGGGGGCGGGTCGACGGGCGGAGCGGCGGGCTGGTCACGCGAATCGGCCCCGGTCTTCTGCCCCTGGCCGAGAGGGCGAAGCGGCGGCCACGGCCTCACACCCGCCCCTGTCTTCGCGGTGGGGGCGGCCCGTCAGGCGCGCCCGCTCATCTGACGGCTCCGGCACCGGCTCGCTTCCAGGCCGCGTCGCGCAGCAGGCGCAGGCCGTTGAGGCCGACGATGACGGTGGAGCCCTCGTGGCCGAGGACGCCGAGCGGCAGCGGCAGGCTGGCGACGAGGTCCCAGACGACCAGGCCGGTGATGAACACGCCGGCGATGACCAGGTTCTGCACCACCAGACGGCGGGCCACCCGGGACAGGGCGATGACCTTGGGGACGGTGGCGAGTTCGTCGCGGACGATGACGGCGTCGGCGGTCTCCAGGGCGAGGTCGGATCCGGCGCGGCCCATGGCGATACCGGTGTGGGCGGCGGCCAGCGCCGGGGCGTCGTTGACACCGTCGCCGACGACCAGCGTCCTGCGCCCGGCCGACTCCTGCTCGCGTACGGCGGCGACCTTGTCCTGCGGCAGCAGCCCGGCGCGGACGTCACCGATGCCGGCCTCGGCGGCGAGGCGGGCGGCGGCGCGCGGGTTGTCGCCGGTCACCAGCATCGGGGCGGTACCGGTCAGCGCCGTCAGGGCGGTGACGGTGGCGGCGGCGTCCGGGCGGAGCCGGTCGGCGACGCCGAGGATCCCGACCGGGACGCCCTCGCGTGCGACGAGCACCGTGGTGCGGCCGTCGTTCTCCAACTCCTCGGCGAGGGCCGCGGCTTCGGCGGAGCGCGCGTCGGTGGCGCCGTCCAGGAGCCGGGCCGGGGCGCCGACGGCGACAGCGGCGCCGTCGACGGTGGCGGTCACGCCGGTGCCGGGGGCGGAGTCGAAGTCCCGTACCTCGGGGATGTCGAGGCCGCGGGTGCGGGCGGCGTCGACGACAGCGCGCGCGAGGGGGTGTTCGCTGGGGTGCTCGGCGGCGGCCGCCAGGGCGAGCAGTGCGTCCTCGGAGAGGTCCGATCCGGCCAGGGGGCGGATGTCGGTGACGCGGGGGGTGCCTTCGGTGAGGGTGCCGGTCTTGTCCAGGGCGACGGTGTCGACCTGGCCGAGGCGCTCCATGACGACGGCGGACTTGACCAGGACGCCGTGGCGTCCGGCGTTGGCGATGGCGGACAGCAGCGGCGGCATGGTGGCCAGTACGACGGCACACGGGGAGGCCACGATCATGAAGGTCATGGCGCGCAGCAGGGAGCTGGTGAGGTCGGCGCCGAAGCCCAGCGGGATCGCGAAGACGGCCAGGGTGGCGGCGACCATGCCCAGGGAGTAGCGCTGTTCGACCTTCTCGATGAACAGCTGGGTGGGGGCCTTGGTCCCGGAGGCTTCCTCGACCATGGCCACGATCCGGGCGATCACGGAGTCGGCGGCGTCCCGCTCGACCTCGACCCGTAGCGCGCCGGTGCCGTTCAGGGTGCCCGCGAAGACCTCGTCGCCGGTCTGCTTGGCCACCGGCAGGGGCTCGCCGGTGATGGTGGCCTGGTCGACTTCGCTCGCTCCGGCAAGGACGCGGCCGTCGGCGCCGATCCGCTCGCCGGGGCGGATGAGGAGGGTGTCGCCGACGGCCAGTCCGGCGGTGGCGACCGTCTCCTCGCGGCCGCCGTCACCCAGGCGGGTCGCGGTGGCCGGTGCGAGGTCGAGGAGGCCGCGGACCGCGTCCTGGGTGCGGGCGGTGGCCAGTGCCTCCAGGGCACCGGAGGTGGCGAAGATGACGATCAGCAGCGCGCCGTCCATCACCTGCCCGATCGAGGCCGCGCCGATCGCGGCGACGACCATCAGCAGATCCACGTCCAGGGTCTTGTCCTTGAGGGGCTTCACCCCCGCCCAGGCCGGCTCCCAGCCGCCCGTGAGGTAGGTGAGCGCGTACAGCGGCCCCCAGGCCCCGGCCGGGGCGCCGGTCAGCTGGAGCGACAGCGCGATCAGGAACAGCACCAGGGAGGCGCCCGCCCAGCGGGCCTCGGCCAGTGCGAGCACCCGCGTGCGCCGCTTGGGCGCGGCGGCGTCGCGCGCCGTCGCGGCCGTAACCGGAGCCGGGCGTTCGGTAAGGGTGGAAGGCATGGCGAAAGGCCCCTTCACGGGCTGGGGACGGCAACACCACCACCATACAGGAACACATGAACAGCTCTTCATTCATTGTCGTTAGGATGGTGCCATGGGACATGGAGCCGACGCCGCAACCACCGCCACCCCCCGCGAGCGCCTGGACACGGCCGGCGCCGCCGACGTCGCCGCCACCCTCCAGGCGCTGGCCACACCCTCGCGGCTGTACATCCTCGCCCGCCTGCAAGAGGGCCCCTGCGCGGCCGGCGAGTTGGCCGGCGCCGTGGGCATGGAGCAGTCCGCCTGCTCCCACCAGCTACGGCTGCTGCGCAACCTCGGCCTGGTCACCGGCGAACGGCGCGGCCGCTCCATCGTCTACAGCCTCTACGACAACCACGTCGCCGAACTCCTCGAACAGGCCCTCTACCACGTGGAACACCTCCGCCTCGGCCTGCACGACACCCCCGCCGAAGCCGTCGCGGAAGCGGCCGAACCGGCGGCCGCGCGCTGAGGATGACGCCGCCCGTCGACGCACCCCACCGCTCCCGGCGGGGACCGAGTACATAACCGCTCCAGCCCAGCCCCTCACCCGTCGCGGCGAGCGCGAAAACGGGGAAGGCGGCGACCGTCACGGTGGCGTCGCGCCCGGCCGGTCCCTCGGCGCCCGGTGATTTCGACACGGAACGAGCCTGGAGCGGACGGTCCGCCATCTGTTTGTATGACCTCCGGAAAGCAATCCAGGAGGTGGCGGACACATGGTGTCCACGGAGAGCATTCTCGCGTTCGCGGCGATGTCGCTACTGGTGATCGCGATTCCGGGGCCGAGCGTGCTGTTCGTGATCGGCAGAGCCCTCGCCCACGGCCGCCGCACGGCGCTCGCGACGGTCCTCGGCAACCAGACCGGTTCGTACCTCCTGGTGACCGCCGTGGCGTGGGGCCTCGGCGCGGTGGTGGAGAGTTCGATGGCGGCGTTCACGGCCGTGAAGCTGGCCGGCGCGGCGTATCTCGTCTACCTCGGCGTGCAGGCGTTCCGGCACCGCAAGGAGATGCGCGCGGCGGATCTGGCGGCCCCGGCGGGTGAGCGGCGCGGCGATCTGCGCACCGTCCTGGACGGTGTTGTCGTGGGCGTCACCAACCCGAAGGGCTTCGTCTTCTTCGCGGCGATGCTGCCGCAGTTCGTGAACCACTCGGCGGGCCATGTCCCCCTCCAGATGATGGTGTTGGGACTGCTCCCGGTCGCCATCGGCCTGATCACGGACACCCTGTGGGGCCTGGGTGCCTCGGCGGCCCGTTCCTGGTTCGCCCGCTCGGACCGCCGCATGTCGATGGTCGGCGGGGTGGGCGGCTTCGCGATGATCGGCCTGGGCGTGACCGTGGCGGCGACGGGGCCCGCCGACTAGGGACCTTCACGGAGCGGGACATCAGCCCTCTGACCTAAAGCGCGAGAAACGCTCCTGAGCCGCGACCTCCTGAGCTTCAACTGTGCGGCTCACTGAGGGACTTGTCCGTTTGAGCCTGTCCCGGGTAGGTACAGGAGCTCCGTGTCCGCCAAGCGTGCAGACGTCCCTTTCCCGGCTTTCGCGCAGGAGGGGGTGATCCGTTGCGTCGACAACATCCGCATCGGCATCGGCCCTTGAGACCGCCGGACCCCGGCTCCGAGAGCGGCTACCAGCCGTGCGACCCCATGGAACGTAGATTGGGCGCCATGCTGCTGAACCTCGGCCTCGGCAACCAGCGGATCCAGGTCAGGGACCTCGAACCCCGGGACGAGAACGATGTGCTCGCGCTGTTCGGCGCGGCGGAGGACTGGTTCGTCGCCGCCACCGGCCGGCCCGCGGCGCCTGGCGACGTCCAGAGCCTCTACTACGGCCTGCCCGAAGGTGCGGCCTTCGAGGACAAGGCCCTCCTCGTGATCACCGCCGACGGCCGGGTGGTCGGCGTGATCGACGCCGTGCTCCGGCATCCCACGGCGGAGAGCTGCTCACTCGGCTTGTTCCTCGTCCACCCCGCTCACCGGCGCCACGGCCTGGGCCGGCTGACCGCATCGGCGCTCCTGGGCGAACTCGCGTCACAGGGCTGTACCGATGTCGGCGCCTCGGTGGCCGAGGGCTGGCAGCCCGGACTGAAGTTCCTCGGCGCACTCGGATTCTCTTTCGAATCACCCCGCACACCCGCGAACGCCAACCGGAACCTCGGCCCGGGTGAGCGACGCATCATCCCGGCGGGGCTCCGTCTGTGGCCCGGCCGGTAGACACGGACACGTATGCCGGTCGTGCCGGACTCCAGTTCCGCCGAGACCATCGAGGCCGCCGAAGCCACCGAGACCGCGAAGGCCGTGATCGCCTTCGTTACCGCCCGGCCCGTGATCGCCTTCGCCGCTGCCCGGCCCATGGACGAGGTGAGGTCCGGCGGCTCAGTCGCCGACGTGGGCGCCCCCTGCCCCCCTTCCCCCGCACAGCGCCCCGCGCCCCGTATGCCGCACCCCCCACCCCGTACGTCACACGCCACACACCGCACGCCGACGCCCCGCCGAGGTAGACTCTTCTGTTTCCCGCGAAAGACGTACGTAGAGGGCCGCGCGCATTCCTGGCGCATCGGTCGGACGCCTTTCGAACGACGGGCACGGGGCATCGCCCGAACCGTAGTGGTGGCAGGTGTGGTGTCTGTCACGCTGACGTTCCTATCCGCGGAGGTATGTGTGTCCTGCCTGATCGTCCAGAGCGACAAGACGCTGCTTCTGGAGGTGGATCACGAGCTGGCGGACGCCTGCCGGCGGGTGATCGCCCCGTTCGCGGAGCTGGAGCGGGCGCCCGAGCACATCCACACGTACCGGGTGACGCCACTGGGTCTGTGGAACGCGCGGGCCGCCGGGCACGACGCCGAACAGGTCGTGGACGCGCTGGTGGAGTACTCGCGGTATCCGGTGCCGCATGCGCTGCTCGTGGACATCGCCGAGACGATGTCCCGTTACGGGCGGCTCACCCTCGTCAAGCACCCCGCCCACGGGCTGGTGCTGACCAGCACCGACCGGCCGGTGCTGGAGGAGATCCTGCGGTCGAAGAAGGTGCAGCCGCTGGTCGGGGCGCGGCTGGACCCGGACACCGTCGCCGTCCACCCCTCCGAGCGCGGGCAGATCAAGCAGACCCTGCTCAAGCTCGGCTGGCCGGCCGAGGACCTGGCCGGTTACGTCGACGGTGAGGCGCATCCGATCGAGCTGGCCGAGGACGGCTGGGCGCTGCGGCCGTATCAGCAGCAGGCCGTGGAGGGCTTCTGGCACGGCGGCTCCGGTGTCGTCGTACTGCCCTGTGGCGCGGGCAAGACGCTGGTCGGGGCGGGCGCGATGGCGCGGGCCAAGGCGACCACGCTGATCCTGGTGACGAACACGGTCTCGGCGCGGCAGTGGAAGCACGAGCTGGTGAAGCGGACGTCGCTGACCGAGGACGAGATCGGCGAGTACAGCGGGACGAGGAAGGAGATCCGGCCGGTCACCATCGCCACGTACCAGGTGCTGACGACCAAGCGGAAGGGCGTCTACCCGCACCTGGAGCTGTTCGACTCCCGCGACTGGGGCCTGATCGTCTACGACGAGGTGCATCTGCTGCCCGCGCCGGTCTTCAAGTTCACCGCCGATCTCCAGGCCCGGCGACGGCTGGGGCTGACCGCGACGCTGGTGCGGGAGGACGGCCGGGAGTCGGACGTCTTCTCGCTGATCGGGCCGAAGCGGTTCGACGCGCCGTGGAAGGAGATCGAGGCGCAGGGGTACATCGCGCCCGCGGACTGCGTCGAGGTGCGGGTCACCCTGACCGACTCGGAGCGGCTGGCGTACGCGACGGCGGAGACCGAGGAGAAGTACCGCTTCTGTGCGACCACCGCAAGCAAGCAGCGGGTCACCGAGGCGCTGGTCCGTAAGCATCAGGGCGAGCAGACGCTGGTCATCGGGCAGTACATCGACCAGCTGGACGAGCTGGGCGAGCAGCTGGACGCGCCGGTGATCAAGGGCGAGACGACCAACGCGCAGCGCGAGAAGCTGTTCGGGGCCTTCCGGGAGGGCAAGATCTCCGTCCTGGTCGTCTCGAAGGTCGCGAACTTCTCCATCGACCTGCCGGAGGCGACGGTCGCGATCCAGGTGTCCGGCACCTTCGGCTCACGCCAGGAGGAGGCGCAGCGGCTGGGCCGGGTGCTGCGGCCGAAGGCGGACGGGCATGAGGCACGGTTCTATTCGGTCGTCGCGCGCGACACCATCGACCAGGACTTCGCGGCACACCGCCAGCGCTTCCTGGCCGAGCAGGGGTACGCGTACCGGATCGTGGACTCGCACGAGCTGCTGGCGGCACACGAGGACGAGGGTGAGGACGAGGGCGTCGTGACGGGCGGGGACATCTGAGGGGCGGGCGCCTGGGGGCGGGGACGGCTGAGGAGCGGGCATGTCTGAGGGGCAGGGACCTCTGAGGGGCGGGGACCGCTGAGGGCTGGGGACCACTGGGGGTGGGCACGCCTGAGGACCAGGCACGCTGGGGAGGGCGGGGACCTCTGAGGGGCAGGCACGCCCGAGGGGCGGAGACCTCTGAAGGCAGGGCACGCCTCAGGGCCGGAGCCTCTGAGGGCGGGCACGCCTAAGGAGCGGGGACCACTGAGAGCCGGGCACGCCTGAGGGCCAGGCAGGTCTGGGGAGGCCGGGCACGCCCGAGGGCCGGGCACGCCCGAGGAGCGCGCCCCGTGCTGCGTAGCCCACGGACGCCGGGCGGGCCGTCGTTCCGGCGGAGGGCATCCGCCCGGGGCCGGCGGGGGTCAGCCCGCCCGGGACTCCGTGCTCAGTCGCGGCCGGTCGGCGCGGGGCTGCGGGATCAGGCCCGGCTGTCCGGGGCTGCCGGGGCCGTACCGCGTCCACCAGGCCACCGCCGCCAGCAGGGCCAGTCCGAGCACCGGATAGGGCGCGGCGAACGGCTGGTGCCACCAGGGCAGGTGCAGGTCGAGGTCGCCGGCGTGCGGGACCAGCCAGTGGCTGCGCGCGGTGAAGACCAGCGTGACCGCGCCGACCAGCGCCCAGCGCCAGGTGACATCGCGGGCGTGGGCGGCGAGCGTGACGATCAGCGGGACGCACCAGACCCAGTGGTGGGACCAGCTGATCGGCGAGACGAGCAGGGCCGTGACGGCGGTGCAGAGCACGCCCCAGTTGTCCAGGCCGCGCCGTACGTAGACCCGCCGGGCGACGTAGAGCCCGGCCCCGGCGGTGAGCAGCGCCGCGACCGCCCAGACGATGCCGGGCTCGGGGGTGTGCAGGACTCGGGCCATCAGCCCCTGGAGGGACTGGTTGTCGACGATCCATGCCTTGCCGACGCGGCCCGTCTCGAACATCCGCTGCGTCCAGAACTCGACGCTCGCACCGGGCAGCACCAGGAGCCCGATCAGCACCGAGCCGGCGAACCCGGCGAGGGCGGTGAGCGCGGCCTTCACCCGGCCGGTGACGAGGAGATAGACGGCGAAAATCGCGGGGGTGAGCTTGATTCCGGCCGCTATGCCGGTGGCGAGGCCCTTGAAGCGGGCACCGTCCGGGCGGGAGAGGTCCCACAGGACCAGGCAGGCCAGGGCGAGGTTGACCTGGCCGAAGACAAAGGTCTGGAAGACCGGTTCGAGCCAGACGCCGAGGGCGGTGGCTCCGAGGACGGCGGGCGCGGTGTAGGCGGACCTGCGCACTCCGGCGGCCTTGCAGGAGAGGTGGATCAGCAGGGCGAGCAGCCCCGCGTTGACCACGACGCCGATGATTTTGAGCGTGGCGAGCGAGAGCCAGGTCGTGGGGATGAAGAGCAGGGCGGCGAACGGCGGGTAGGTGGCCGGCAGCGCCCATCTGGTGACGGTGAAGCCGTACAGGTCACCGCCGGTGGCGGCGGCCTCGCCCTCCGCGCGGTAGACGACTATGTCGGCCATCGGCAGCTTCACGAACGTGTACACCACCCACGCCCCGGCGAGCGATGCCACGGTCAGCAGGACGGCTATCACCAGTCGGCGTGGGTTCGCGAGGCACTGGGCCCTGGTCTGCCTCCACGTCCACGTCCCCCTACCGTCGGCGGCAGACATCTCCTGACCCTCCTCGTCGCCCTGAGCGTGCTCTCTGCGGCGACGCTAGTGGATCGGGGCCGACCGCCCGTAACGGATTCCGGTCACCCGGGTGTCTATTCGGGATCGACTCCTTGTGTGTGATTGTGCGCGATTGTGCATGGTTTGGGCGAGCGCGGCCGCTGCGCGCACGCGTTCAGGTACATATGCGACGCCCCGGTGGGCCCGTCCATCCCCCTCCTCCCATCCGGGATCCGGCCGTCAATCGTCCGCGTACTCGCCCATGACCAGGACGCCGAACGCGGCCGCGGCGAAGACTCCGACCGCGCGGAACGCGTTTCCCAGGGCATGGCGGTCCGCGGGGGCGGCGCCCGCGACGGGGTCGGTGCCGAAGGCGGCGGCGCCCTTGGCCGGGTGCAGGGAGGACGGGTGCAGGGAGGACGGGTGTGCGATGGCGGAGGAAATCGTTGCGCTGCTCATGACTCCATGATGGTTTTCACGTGACCGCCGCACATCGGCCCACGGGTCCATCCCGCATCGGTCGGAAGTCAGACCGCGGGCCCACCCATCCCCTACGGGAGATGGACGGCACCCCTCAGGGATCCGTCGCAAGTACACCCCGACCACCACGAGCACCACGACCACCAGAGCCAGCACAACCGCATCAGCCACCACAACCGCTCCAGCCACCGCAGCCACTTCAGCCGCCACATCGCCACGACCACCAAATATTCGTTGGCGCCCCGAAAAGCCGCTGACTACAATCGCGCGTCTGCCCTGCCTCCCGTCGAGGAGTGCCGCCGACCGGACGGAAACCGGCCGGTCCTTCGCATCACGCCGACGACCCGCCCTACGCACCGACCACCGGCCCGCCGTGCCCGCTCTCCGTGGCGCGCGCCCGCCGTGTGACACCCACCGGAGGCAACGCCGTGCCCTCGCACGCCCACCCGTCACCCCCCACCGACCCGAGCGGCGCCCCCGCCACCCGCGGCGCACAGCCGGCCGGCCCCCGGCCCGACGTACCCCGCCCGGCCGCCCACCGGCCCGAAACGCCCCCTGCCGGCCCCGCCGCCCCCGACCCCCTCCAGCGCGAACGCGCCCACCTCGCCGCCTCCCGCGCCGCGCTGCGCGCCATGCGCGAGGACGCCGAGGCGCTGAACATCGCCGACGTCACCGCGAACTGGGTCAACGCCGAGGTCCTCCAGGGCGAGATCGACGCCCGGATCAAGGCCCTCGCCGACCTCGCCCACACCCCGCTCTTCTTCGGCCGCCTCGACTACCTGCACGCACCGGGGCTCGGTCTCGCCGAGGGCGCGTCGAAGGGCGCGGCGGACAGCGCCTCCGACGAGGGCGCGGGCGGGCCGCGGACGGGCGAGAACTTCTACATCGGGCGACGGCACGTCCACGACGCCGGCGGCGACCCCATGGTCATCGACTGGCGCGCACCCGTCTCCCAGCCGTTCTACCGGGCCTCCAAGAAGGACCCGATGGACCTCGAACTGCGCCGCCGGTTCGGCTACACGGCGGGCGAGCTGACCGCGTACGAGGACGAACACCTCACCGATCCGGCGGAGGCCGCACAGACCAGCCGGCTGCTCCAGTCGGAGATCGAGCGGCCGCGCGTGGGCCCGATGCGGGACATCGTGGCGACGATCCAGCCGGAGCAGGACGAGATCGTGCGCGCCGGGATCGGCGGCTCGGTCTGTGTGCAGGGCGCGCCGGGCACCGGGAAGACGGCGGTCGGTCTGCACCGTGTCGCGTATCTGCTGTACGCGCACCGGGAGCGGCTGGCCCGCTCCGGCACCCTGGTCATCGGCCCGAACCGCTCCTTCCTGAACTACATCGAGCAGGTGCTGCCGGCCCTGGGCGAGCTGGAGGTCAAGCAGGCCACGGTCGACGACCTGGTGGCGCATGTCGAGGTGCGCGGGACGGACGGCGCGGCCGCGGCGACCGTCAAGGGTGACGCGCGGATGGCCGAGGTGCTGCGGCGGGCCGTCCGCTCGCACATCACGCTGCCCGTGGAGCCGTGCATGGTCGTCCGCGGCTCCCGCCGCTGGCGCGTCCCGGCCTATGAACTGGAAGAGATCGTACGGGAGTTGATGGACCGCGACATCCGCTACGGGGCGGCGCGCGAGGCGCTGCCGCAGCGGATCGCGCACGCCGTACTGGTGCGGATGGAACAGGCGGGCGAGGCGCCGGACGACCGGGTGCAGGACGCGGTGGCCCGCAACGCCGCCGTGAAGGCCGTGGTCAAGGAGGTCTGGCCGCCGGTCGATCCGGCAAAGCTGGTGCTGCGGCTGCTGGGTGACGCGGAGTTCCTGGCCGAGCAGGCGGCGGACATCCTGACGCCCGAGGAGCAGCGGACGATCCTGTGGGCCAAACCGGCCCGCAGCCCGAAGAGCGCCAAGTGGTCCGCCGCGGACACGGTGCTGATCGACGAGGCGACGGATCTGATCACGCGGACGCACTCGCTGGGGCATGTGGTCCTGGACGAGGCGCAGGACCTCTCCCCCATGCAGTACCGCGCGGTGGGCCGCCGCTGTACGACGGGTTCGGCGACGATCCTCGGCGATATCGCGCAGGGCACGACGCCGTGGGCGACCGACACCTGGGAGGAGGCGCTGGCCCATCTGGGCAAGCCGGGTTCGGCCGTCGAGGAGCTGACCCAGGGCTTCCGGGTGCCGCGCGAGGTCATCGCGTACGCGTCCCGGCTGCTGCCGGCCATCGCCCCCGATCTGACGGAGGCCACGTCCATCCGCGAGTCCGCGGGCGACTTCGAGATCCGTACGGTCGCGGCGGACGATCTGGACGCCGCCGTCCTGGCGGCCTGCGACGAGGCGCTGACGAAGGAGGGGTCGATCGGGCTGATCGCGGCCGACGCCCGCGTCCCGGTGCTGCGCGCGGCCCTGGAGGCGACCGGGGTGACCTGCCTGGCGCCCGGCGAGGAGACCTCCGCCGAGTCCCGGCTGACGCTGGTGCCCGCCACGCTCGCCAAGGGTCTGGAGTACGACTACGTGGTGCTGGACGAGCCGGCGGCGATCGTCGACGGCGAACCGGACGAGCGCACCGGGTTGCGCCGGCTGTACGTCAGCCTGACCCGCCCCGTCTCCGGCCTGATGGTGATCCACGCGGCCCCGCTGCCGGCGCAGCTGAACGGGACCGGGGCGGCCCTCCTCTGAGGGCGGGCCATCGCCCCCAGGCCCTCGCGTCCCCCAGGCCCCGCGTCCTCCCCAGCCCCCGCGTCCTACCGAGGCCCTCGGAGCCATTACGCCCCTCAAGCCCCCTGAACCTCAAGGGACTTGAGGGGCGTTCCCCTCGTATGCCCTGAGGAGCGTCTCCACCAGGCCGGGAAAGCGTGCGTCGAGGTCGGCGCGGCGCAGCCGTACGTAGCGGTTGCGCCCGACGGCCCGGGTGGCGGTGATCCCGGCCTCGCGCATGATCCGCATATGGTGCGACACCGTCGACTTGTGCAGATGGCCGACGCCCAGCCGCTCGGAGGAGCAGCTGTACCGCTCCCCGTCCGCGTAGACCCGGAAGAGGTGCAACCGCGTCGGGTCGCCTAGCGCGTGCAACACCTTCACCAGCTCGATGTCCGCGGCGTCCGGCTGCTCCAGCAGCTCACCGTCGCCGATCTCGTTTTCCGGCCGCTTCAGCGGCTCGGCGTCGTTCATCCCGGCCTCCGTCCCGACCGTCCTGCCGGCCGCACCACCGACCGTACCGACTCCCGGACCGCCGCCCGCACGGGCTCCCGCACCGGCCCCGGGACCGGCCACACCGATCCCCGAACCGTTTGACATCCTTCCAACAGTCCATATTGTTTGACGCACATCAAACTTACCTGTCGCGCCCGTCCGGCGCGTACCGGGAGGAACATCCGTGCGTCCGCATGCCCGTCCCCACCCCCAGCCGCCTTCCGAACCGCGTTCCCGCTCCCGGCTCCGGCTGCTCCTGCTGGCCCTCGGCGCCTTCGCCATGGGCACCGACTCCATGGTGATGGCCGGAATTCTCGGCCTGGTCGCCCGCGATCTGGAGGTCTCCGTCCAGGAGGCCGGCCAGATGGTGACCGTCTTCGCCCTCTCCTACGCGCTGCTCGCCCCGGTCCTCGCCACCGCCACCGCCCGGTGGCCGCGCCGCCGCCTGCTGCTGACCGCGCTCACCGTCTTCACCGTGGCCAACGTCCTGAGCGCCGTGGCCGAGAACTACCCGGTCCTGCTGGCCACCCGGGTCCTAGCGGCGGCCGGTGCCGCGCTCTACACCCCGACCGCCAACGCCGTCGCCACCACCCTCGTACCGCCCGAGCGGCGCGGCCGGGCGCTCGCCACGGTCCTGGGCGGGATGACGGTGGCCACCGCGCTCGGCGTCCCCCTGGGCACGTACATCGGGCGTACGGACTGGCGGCTGACCATGTGGCTGGTGGCCGCCCTCGGGGCCGCGGCCTTCCTCGGCCTCGCCCTGCTGCTGCGCGACCTCCCGGCCCCGGCCGCCGCGCCCGGTCTGCGCGCCCGGCTGGCCCCGCTGCGCGACCGCCGCGCCCTGGGCGCCGCGAGCACCACCCTGGTGTTCCTGCTCGCCTTCAACCTGGTCTACATCTATCTCGGTACGGCGATGCGCCCGGCGACCGGTGGCGACGCGGGACGGCTCACCGTGATCCTGCTGGTCGCCGGCGTCGCGTCGGTCGCCGGCAGCTGGCTGGGCGGCCGGGCCGTGGACCGGCTGGGCGTACGGACCGTACTGCTCGTCGGAAGCACCGTGGTCGCGGCCGTCTACGTCGCCCTTCCCTGGCTCTCCGGGTCGATGCCGGGCGCGCTGGTCTACGCCGCCGTCGCCCCGCTGGCGGGCTGGGCGGTCTCGGTCGCGTTGCCGCACCGCCTGGTCTCCCTCGACCCGCCCGCCGCACCGCTGCTGATCTCACTGAACAGCAGCGCCCTCTACCTGGGCATGGCCGCGGCCGGCGGCGCCGGCAGCCTGGCCATCACCGTCCTGGGCACCCACTGGTTCCCGCTCGCCTCCGCCGCACTGGCCCTCGTCGCGCTCACCCTGTCCGCCGTTACGACCCGCCGGCGTCCGGCCGGCCGGACGGCGGCGGCATCGACCGCGCCGAGCACCACAGGCGTTACGGACGCCACGGGTGTCACGGGCACAGCGGGCGTTACGGACTCGGCAGGCGCCAGGTGACCGGTAACGGGCGAGGCCATGCCGCGGAGCACCCCCGTGTCCCCGCCGCAAGTGGCCCCGCACCACCCCTCCGGGGTGCGCTTCCCTGGCCGTTCAGGCGCATCACGCATATAGCTTTGCGACGTCCGGTAATAACTTGTCGCACCGTCCATGAACCCCCTCATGGAATACCGCTTCCCTGCACAGTCGGATGAGAGTGGCGCGCCTGTGGCTCACGATTACCCCCTCTGGGCCGGCCAATGCTCCAAAAACGCATTCCCATGATGCGCGGCAAACCGCTCCGGGTCATTAGCACAGAGACCACTCCCGCTTCGCAATGCGTCTACTGGTTGACGCGGCCGGCTGTCCGCACGGCGTGGTGCCGGTAGTCCCGGGGCGGGACGCCGTAGGCGGTGCGAAAGGCGCGGCTGAAGTCGGCTGCGCGGGGGAAGCCCCAGCGGGCGGCGATGGTGTGGATCGGGATGGCCCGCTGGGCAGGGTCGGCGAGATCGCGACGGGCGCGTTCCAGGCGTTGGTGGCGGACCCTGCCGGCTACCGTGCCGCCTTCCTGCTGGAAGAGGCGGTGCAGATAGCTGACGGAGATGTGGTGTGCGGCAGCGATGTTGCGCGGGGTCAACTGGGGGTCGTGCAGGTGCTGTTGGATGAATGCCTTGATGCGCAGGGTCAGAGTACGCTGATGCGATTCGGGCGGGCAGGCGCTGTCGTCATCGAGGGCACGGGCGAACACCGCGGCGAGCAGATCTATCAGCACCGTCTCCAGACGGGGCCCGTCGGAAGGCTCGTACGACGCGCTGTTCTCGACGATTTGGAGCAGGAACTGGGTCATGAGCCCACCGATTCCCGCACGCCCTGATATTCCCTGTCCGAACAGCCGGTCCATCCGGTCTGCCGACAACGGCATTAACGCCTTGGGAACATCAACCCCCATCCCTGCGAAGTACCCGTGATCATTGACGGCGTTCATGTTCAGCTCGAAAATCCGCGAACTGTCACAGAGGTGCAATTCGTAGGAGTTGAACTCGGATTTCTGGTCATCCCAGGACATCCGGTTGACGCCCGACAGCGGAAGCGCGAGGTGATACTGCTCGGGATCGGATTGACGGATCAGCTTCGCCGTCCGCTGGAACTGCAACGGATGGCAGGTCACCGGCCATACACGAATCGCACCGAGCTCCAGCACGCGATAATGCGCATCATATTCTGCCGAAAATTCGCTGGCGACTTCTACGGGTGCGTGGGTATGGCCGATGAGCTCGCGCCAGACCTCGAACCGATCCGCCGCAGGCAGTTCCTCGCTCCGGAAGACTGTCTCTTTCAGCACGGGCCGGCACCTCGCCTCTCCCCTGATCAATACGGGCTTGGCGACGACCCTCACATGCGATCACTCGGACAGGAAACCCGCTACGGGCAAGCAGGCGATGAACGCCCGATCCGCCTCGGATTCACACCATCGTCGATCCGCGGAACCCCTGCGCGCCCCTGGTGACGGGCGGCGCAGCGCGGCCGCCGACGCCCCGCCGGCCGCAGCCGAATCCTAGATGAGGAGGGCCGCCCCACCGCGGCGGCCCCCGCACCCTGGCGGCCGGGCCTATCCCACGGCCACCGCTCCGTCCACCGCCCCGTCCAGCGCCTCCCGCCACTCCCGTACCGCCGCCGCGTCCACCGGAGCGGACCAGCCGGCCGGGCGGGCCGCGCCGCCGATGTGGAACGCGTCGAGGCCGGCCGCGCGCAGCGTCGGCAGCTGTCCGAGGGTGAGCCCACCGCCGACCAGGATCCGCGGCGCGTACCCGGGTTCACCGGCCGCCGTGCGGGCCTGTTCGGCCAGCAGGGTCGGCAGCCCCGTATCGACCCCCGCCACGGCACCGGCCGTCAGGTAGGTGTCGAGACCGCCCGGACCGGACGGGTCGCCGGGCCCGGCGACCCCGGCGGCCCCGGTGAACACAGCCAGTTCCTTGCGCAGCGCGTCCCGGTCGGCGGCCCGGTCGATGGCCCGGTGGAAGGTCCAGCGGCAGCCGTCGATCACCTCGGCCAGCGCCCGTACGGCGTCCAGGTCGGGCCGCCCGTCGGGCGTCAGGAAGCCGAGGACGAACTCGTCGGCGCCCTCCGCCCGCAGTGCCGCGGCGTCCTCGCACAGCGCCGCCACATCGCCCGCCGCGAAGCCGTCGGCGGCCCGCAGCATCACCCGCAGCGGAATATCGACGGCCGCCCGGATCGCCGCGAAGGCGGCCCGCGGCGGGGTGAGCCCGTCGGCCGCCATATCGGTGACCAGTTCCAGGCGGTCGGCTCCGCCGGCCTGTGCGGCGATCGCGTCCTGCGGACCGAGCGCGATCACCTCCAGGAGTGCGTGCTTGCTCATGTGACCCCAATCCTTCGACGACGACCGAAACGAATAGAACCGAGACGAGACGCGAGGCCGAGCAGACAACAGGTCTAGTCCAATATCCAGCGTAAGGGCTGGTCAGCAATTCGTGGGCCATAACGATGCCGTACGCGGCCGGAAACCACCCCTACCGCCTCGGCACGCCACCCCTGTCCCCCCGCCTCCCGCGTCGCCAAACCCCACGGAAGAACGGGTGTGGTTTGCCACCCGGGCGGGTAACACGCCTTTCCGGTAAGGGTGTTGTGGTATTTCACCGCGACCCGCGAACGGGGAGAGAGCCGAAATGTCCGACCTGGCGACCGTGTCCGCCGAAATCGCTCCATATCTCGCGCTGGCGGCGAACAGCCTCGGCGCCTCTGTGATCACCGCCGCCCAGGAGCGGATCGCCGACCACGCCGTGACGGCGGGCGAGGGCTTCTTCCGCCGGCTGCTGCACCGCGGCGCACCCGACGAGGCCACCGGGCCCGACGGTACGGAACTCGGCGGCGGCGCCGCGCAGCCACTCCTCGACGTACGCCGCGCCGACGCCCTCGACCAGCTGCTCACCCGCCTCGACGACGAGGAGCGGCGGCTGCTGTCCGCCGCGGTGACCGCCTGGCTGGCGGGCCCCGCCGACCGCCGCGACGCCGCCCACCTGGTGGATCACGTCTCGCGGCTGGCCTCCGCCACGGACATCCGGATCGTGCACAACACGCCGACCGCGTACGGCCAGGGCTCCATCGCCGCCGGCGAGATCCACGGAAACATCAACATGGGCGGTGGGCCCGCCCAGGACGGCGTATGACCCGCCCCGCGGGCGGCGGCGAGACCCACAACAGCCCGACCACGCACGGCGACCACTCCATCGCCGCCAACGACATCAAGAACGTGATCATCAAGTGGGTGCTGCACCCGAGCGCCCGCTGGCTGCCGCTGCTGCTGGCCTGCGCCGCCCTGGTGACCGCCGCGAGCCTGCGGCCGGCCGGACCGGTCGGCGGGTTCGCCGGGTGGGGCTCCCTGGCCGGAGTGGCCCTCGCCACGGCCGTCATCCGCGTACTCATCCGCAAGCCCCGCCACACCTCGGTCATCGCCGCCCTCTCCCTGGTCTCCGTGCTCTCCACCGTGGGCGGCTGGCTGGCGTTCCAGGACGCCGTCGCGCACCGCGAGATCGATGTGACCGGACAGCTGCGCCTGGAGGGCCGGCAGCCGCTGGACGGCGGCCCGCACAACGCGCTCACCCTGCGCCTCGGCGAACCCGCCCTCAAGGAGTCGCGCGACGCGCTGCGGCTGACGCTGGCCCTCACGGACCACGACCCGGCCGGTCCGACCTGCGTCCAGGACACCTCGGCCACCGTCGCGCTGCTCGTCTCGGGCGTCGAGGCCCAGGAGACGGACCTCAGGCCCGGCGGCACCGTCGACTTCACCCTCGGCGCGCGGACGAGCAGCGTGGAGATCCACCTGGCCCTGCACACCGCCCATGGCTGCCGGATGGACGTCCGGACGGCGCGCGCGGTCCTGCACGACACCTGACGCACGACGACTGAAACCCGACGCACGACACCTGGCGCACGAGAACGAGAACGAGAACGGGGACGCCCATGAAGCCGACGGCGGAGGATCGCCAGGAGCACCCAGCACATCCAGCACGTCCAGCGCACCCGGAGCGCTCAGCACATCAGGAGCACCCGGCGCACCCCGCCCGGTCACCGCGGCCGTCACGCCCGCCTCGCCGGCGCCCGCTGCACCGCACCCTCCTGGCCCCGGTGGTGCTCACCGTCGCCGCGCTGACCGCGACCGCCTGCGGTTCCTCCGAACCGGCCTCGCTCTTCAAGGACGGCAGGGTCTCGGTCGGCGCGAAGAACGACCAGCCGGGCACCGGGGTGGTGCACAAGTACAAGTTCTCCGGCTTCGACATCAGCGTCACCCAGCAGATCCTGGGCGAGGTGGGCGTCGAGCCGGACTTCGGGATCGTCCCGTCCGAGGACCGTACGACGGTGCTCACCGACAAGAAGAAGGACCTGGTCGCCGCGACGTTCTCGATCACCACCGACCGGATGAAGGAGCTGGACTTCGCGGGGCCGTACGCCGCCACCTTCCAGGGCGTCATGGTCCGCACGAAGGGCAATCGGGTGCACAGATACGAGGACCTCTTCGGCAAGCGGGTCTGCACCTGGCCCGGGACGACCTCCAAGATCACCCTGGACAAACAGGGCGACCAGCGGATCGCCGTCAACGAGCGCGAAGACGCCGCCAGTTGCATCAGCGCCCTGCGGAACAAAGAGGCCGACGCGGTCTCCACCGACCAGATGATCCTTTACGGCATCACCCAGGAGAACCCGGACTTCGAGGTCATCCCCGGCATTACTCTCGGTTCCGCCAACCAGTACGGCATCGCCATGGCCAAGGGCCACCGCAAGGACTGCCTGCGGCTGCGCGACGCCCTGCGGAAGTACGTGACCAGCAATTCCTGGAGCCACGACTTCTCGACGTCCCTGCCGTCGATCCCGAAGGCGGACACCACCTGGGAGACCGACTACAAGCCGCGGGTCGAGACGATCGACGCCCTGTCGTGCCGGGACGAGCCGAAGACCTGACACCCGCCGCCCCGTCGGCCGCCCCCGCCCCGGACCGTCCCTTCCCCGGGTCCGTTCCGGGGCGTAATGATCCGTCCGGGGCACAATGGCCCGTATGACTCCCGTGTCCCCGACGGCGCACCCCACCGACCCGGCACCGGGCCTGCGCCGGCGCTGGGCCGCCACCGTGGCCGCGGCCCGCGGCCCCGAGGGCGCCGACCCCGCCCCGTACGCCGCCAACCTCCTGGCCCGGTGGAACGAACCGCAGCGCCGCTACCACACGGTGGAGCATCTGACCGCGGTCCTCGACCGCGTCGACGAACTCGCCGAGTACGCGGACGATCTGGCCGCCGTCCAGTTGGCGGCCTGGTTCCACGACGCGGTCTACCGCCCGGACCGCTCCGAGAACGAGGAGCGCAGCGCCGCCCTGGCCGAGCGCGCCCTGCCCGAGCTGGGCGTCGGCGCGGCCCGGACCGCCGAGGTCGCCCGGCTGGTGCGGCTCACCGTCAGCCACGACCCGGCGCCCGACGACCGGGACGGCGAGGTGCTGTGCGATGCCGACCTCGCCGTGCTCGCCGGTTCGCCCGAGCGGTACGCGGCCTACGCCGCCGCGGTCCGCGCGGAGTACGCGTTCGTGCCCGATCCCGACTTCACCGCGGGCCGGGCCGCCGTACTGCGCCAACTCCTGGCCCTGCCGCAGCTGTTCCGGACCCCGCTGGGCCGTGACCGGTGGGAGCACACCGCGCGCCGCAACCTCGCCACCGAACTGGACCTGCTCAACGGCTGAGCCACCAGGCCACGGACGGCGCGCCGCACCGGCTCCCGGCCGCACCGCCCGCGGCCCGTCCCGCGACCGTCCCGGGCCGGGGGCCCATGGCGTACATCACTCGCCGCGACGCCCCTGACCTGGAATGCCGTGGTCCGGCCCGCTGTTCCTTGCTGACATGCCTGCACCATCCGAACGCACTCGTATGCCCGTCGCCGTGTACGTCCTCGGCCTGTCCGTTTTCGCGCTCGGTACGAGCGAATTCATGCTCTCCGGCATCCTCCAGCCCCTCGCCCGCGATCTGGGGGTCTCCATTCCGCAGGCCGGTCTGCTGGTCTCGGCGTTCGCGATCGGCATGGTGGTCGGCGCCCCCGTACTGGCCGCCGCCACGCTGCGGCTGCCCCGCCGTACGACCCTGATCGCGCTGCTCGCCGTCTTCGGCCTCGGCCAGATAGCGGGCGCGCTGGCGCCTTCGTACGGGGTGCTGTTCGCCTCGCGGGTGATCAGTGCACTGGCCTGCGCCGGGTTCTGGGCGGTCGGCGCGGCGGTCGCCGTATCGCTGGTGCCGGTGACCGCGCGGGCCCGTGCGATGGCGGTGATGGTCGGCGGGCTGAGCATCGCGAACATCGCGGGCGTCCCGGCCGGTGCGCTGCTCGGCCAGCACGCGGGCTGGCGGTCGGCGTTCTGGGCGGTGGCGGGTATGGCCGTGGTCGGCCTGGTCGGGGTGATCGCGCTGGTGCCGCGAACGGCCGTGCCGACCGGCGACGACCGCCCCCAGCTCCGCCGCGAACTGCGCATCTACCAGGACAAGCAGGTCTGGCTCGCGCTGACCGCCACCGCGATGAACGGCGCGGCCGTCTTCGCCCTGTTCTCCTACCTGTCGCCGCTGCTGACGGAGACCGCCGGGCTCGCCGAGAGCTGGGTGCCGACGGTGCTCGCGCTCTTCGGCGTCGGCGCGCTGATCGGTACGTTCGTCGGCGGCCGGATCGCCGACGCGCATCTGTTCGGGACGCTGTTCGCCGGTATCGCCTCCTCCACGGTCGTCCTGGCCGTCCTCGCGCTGACCGCGCAGAGTCCGGTCGCCGCCATCGCGCTCTCGCTGATGCTGGGCGTCACGGCGTTCACCACCGCGCCGGCGCTCAACGCCCGGATGTTCAACGTGGCGAACGCCGCACCGACCCTGGCCGGTGCGACCACCACCGCCGCCTTCAACATCGGCAACACCCTCGGCCCCTGGCTGGGCGGCCTGACGATCTCCGCGGGCTGGGGCTACAAGTCGGTGGCCTGGACCGGCGCGGCCCTGGCGGCGGTGGCCGTCCTCACCACCTTCATCGCCTTCCGGCTGCACCGCTCGGACCGGACCTCCCGCATCGTCGCCTCGTCGGCGGCACCGGCCGGCGTCCCGGAGTGCGTGGACGTGCGCTGATTCCGCTCTGCCGGTCGAGGACGGCTGGGCCGCGTCGCTGAGGGTGCAGGGCGCGGGGGTGCAGAGCGCGGCAATCACGTCGTACTCGGTGATCCTGCGCGGGAAACCGCGCGCGGCCCGCCGCGCTGTGCCTCGACCCGTTCCGCCGGTGACTCGTGCTCGTCCATCGGTCACCTTTCCCTGTCCCGCTTCGTCACCCTCTTGACGAACGCAACACAGTTGACGTGACAGGAGTACCGATGCCGTCCTTGCTGCACCTGGATTCCGGTGCCAATCGTTCCGGGGAGTCGATCGGCAGGCAGCTGACCGCGTTGTTCGCGGACACCTGGCGGTCCGTGCACGGTCCGGCCGATTACCGGTACCGGGACCTGGTCACCGACCCGGTACCGCCGCTGGATACCGCCTACTGCTCACTCGGCCGACGGCTGGAGCACAACGGCCTCGTCCCACCGGCCGAGGTGGACGCGCTGACCGAGAGCCCGGCCGAGGAGCGGGAGTGGGCGCTGACCCGGCCGCTGATCGCCGACCTCCTGGCGGCCGACACGGTGCTGATCGGTGCCCCGATGTACAACTACTCGATATCCGCGGCGCTGAAGGCATGGATCGACCGGGTGAGCTTCCCCGGGGCGTTCACCGACCCGGATACCGGGACCGGCCTGCTGGACGGTACGCGGGTGGTGGTGATCAGCACGCGGGGCGGCGCGTACGGACCCGGCACCCCGCTGGAGGCGTGCGACTTCCAAAACCCCTACCTGCGGGCGTACTTCGGTCGGCAGGGGGTGGCGGCGGAGAACATCCATTTCGTCAACGCCGAGATGACCATGGCCGGCCTCGTCCCGCACCTGGCCGACTTCCGGCCGTTTGCCGCGAACTCGCTGGCCGCGGCCCGGTCCGAGGTGACCGCGCTGGCCGCCGCCCGGTAGGCGGCGGGGACCGTTTCATGGGGCCGGTGACGGTTCCCGGGGGCGACGGTGGCCGCACATGGGCGCCGCCGACCCCGGGAGACCGCGGCCGAGTGCTTCCGGGGCCGGGACCTGGCCGTTGAACCTCCGGAGGGCGCGCCGGTCCGCAGCCTCTCGCCCCGGACCGCCACCGGTCCCGCCCCGGGCCCGCGCCGTCACACCCCCGGCGGCGGCCGGTGCTTCGGGCGGCGCAGGCCGGCGGCCGTCAGGCGGCGGACGAGTTCCTTGCTGCCGATCTCCACCGCCCCGGCCCGGACCGCGGCGCCGTAACGCTCCGCGGGCAGGTCGTAGTGGTCGCGCTCGAAGGCCCGCTGAGGTGTGCCGATACCGGCCGCGAAGTGGTGCAGCTCGTCGAAGGAGGCGTCGCTGACCAGGTGCGACCACATCCGGCCGTGCCCCGGCCAGGTGGGCGGATCGATGTAGATCGCCACGTCAGCCCTCCGGAAGCGCCGCGGGGCACGTCATGGCCGGGCTCGCCGTGGCGGGGCTCGTCATGTCAGCTCTCCACGGGCATACCGAGCCGGCCCACGCGCGCCACCGCTATCGCCGTCTTCGGGCAGACCCAGTGCGGATCAGGCCCCAACTCCGGCTCCACTTCGAGCGCGTGCGGATCGCCGGATTCGGTACACACCGGGCAGAGCGGCCAGCGGCCGTACCGGTCCAGGAGGGCGTCCTGAACGTCCTGGGCTATCAGTCCCGCGACGAATGCCGCACCTTCAGGCCACTGCTCCACCCACCACCTGCGGTGCGCCACCGCGTCCTCGACGAGCGAGACGATGTCGGCGTCGGCGACCTCGTCCGCCACCAGGTCGGCGAGCACCAGGGCCCGCGCGGCGTGCAATGCCTGTTCCAGCTCCATGCCGCCATTGTCTCGCGGACGCGGCCGGGCATCGACGTTGTCCACAGGCCGAGGTGGGCGAGTGCGCTCTGTCCACAGGTCTCGCGAAGGGTATTGACGCGAAGGCATGGCTGAAATTACTTTTCAGTCGTGAGCAGCAGCGTGAAGGAAACTTTCAAGGACGTGTCCATCGAGACCCGGCCGGCCCCGGCGCCGCCCGCCCCCGCCGCGCTGGCCGCCAAGGTCCGCACCCTCGGCCCGACCATGACCCGCTCCATGCAGCGGGTCGCCGAGGCCGTCGCGGGCGACCCTGCGGGCTGCGCCGCCCTCACCGTCACCGGTCTCGCCGAGCTCACGGGCACCAGCGAGGCCACCGTCGTGCGCACCTCCCGGTTGCTCGGCTACCCCGGCTACCGCGATCTGCGCCTGGCCCTCGCCGCGCTCGCCGCGCAGCAGGCGGCCGGCGGCGCGCCCGTCGTGACCGCCGACATAGCGGTCGACGACTCCCTCACCGATGTCATCGCGAAGCTGGCCCAGGAGGAGCAGCAGTGCCTGGCCGACACCGCCGCCGGGCTGGACGTCACCCAGCTCGAAGCAGCCGTCGGCGCCCTCGTCGCGGCCCGCCGCATCGATGTGTACGGCATCGGGGCCTCCAATCTCGTGGGCCAGGACCTCGCGCAGAAGCTGCTGCGCATCGGTCTGATGGCCCACGCGCACGCCGACCCGCACCTCGCCGTGACCAACGCCGTGCAGCTGCGCACCGGCGACGTCGCCATCGCGATCACCCACTCCGGGCGGACGACCGACGTCATAGAGCCCCTGCGGGTCGCCTTCGACCACGGCGCGACGACGATCGCGATCACCGGCCGCCCGGACGGCGAGATCGCCTCGTACGCCGACCTCGTCCTGACCACCTCCACCGCCCGCGAGAGCGAGCTGCGGCCGGCCGCCATGTCGTCCCGGACGAGCCAGCTCCTGGTCGTGGACTGCCTGTTCATAGGCGTCGCGCAGCGTACGTACGAGACCGCGGCCCCCGCCCTCTCCGCGTCCTACGAAGCCCTCGCCCACCGCCACGCCCCACGCTCCGGCCGCTGAACCGGCCGCCGGCCCCCAACCGCCGACCAGCGACCGCCCGCCGCACCTCACACACACCACCGCCGGCACCACGCACCACGACGCTCACCGCCCACACAGAGCCACCCCGCCGTACGAGTCCGGAAAGAGCCCGCCACGCCATGACTTCCACCGCCGACTACGCCCAGCTCCGCGCCCAGCTGGACACGCTCACCACGGAGGCGTTCCGGCCCGAGCTGGCCGAGATCGACCGGCGCTCCACCCTGGAGATCGCCCGGACGATGAACGACGAGGACGCCACCGTCCCCGCCGCCGTCGCCGAGCAGCTCCCGCAGATCGCCGCCGCCATCGACGGCGCCGCCGCCCGCATGGCCGACGGCGGCCGGCTGATCTACGCGGGCGCCGGTACGGCCGGCCGGCTCGGGGTGCTGGACGCCAGCGAATGCCCGCCGACGTTCAACACCGACCCCGGCGAGGTGCTCGGGC
Organism: Streptomyces celluloflavus; assembly: GCA_000720995.1. Classification (GTDB taxonomy): domain Bacteria; phylum Actinomycetota; class Actinomycetes; order Streptomycetales; family Streptomycetaceae; genus Streptomyces; species Streptomyces celluloflavus. The sequence continues at coordinate 15,036 of JOEL01000025.1, read as the reverse complement.
TGATCGCGGGCGGCCCGTCCGCGATGGTCACCGCCGTCGAGGGCGCCGAGGACAGCAAGGAGCTGGCCGCCGCGGACCTCACCGCGCTCGGCCTGACCGACCGGGACACCGTCGTCGGCATCTCCGCCTCCGGCCGCACCCCGTACGCCATCGGTGCCGTCGAGCATGCCCGTGCCCTAGGCGCGCTGACGGTCGGCCTGTCCTGCAACGCCGGTTCGGCACTGGCCGCGGCCGCCGACCACGGCATCGAGGTCGTCGTCGGCCCCGAGCTGCTCACCGGCTCCACCCGGCTGAAGGCCGGCACCGCGCAGAAGCTGGTGCTCAACATGGTCTCGACCATCACCATGATCCGGCTGGGCAAGACCTACGGAAACCTGATGGTCGACGTCCGCGCCTCCAACGAGAAGCTGCGCGCCCGCTCGCGCCGCATCGTCGCGCTCGCCACCGGCGCCCCCGACCACGAGATCGAGGCCGCGCTCGCCGCGACGGACGGGGAGGTGAAGAACGCCATCCTGACCCTCCTCGGTGAGGTCGACGGGCCCGCCGCGGCCCGCCTCCTCGCCGACTCGCACGGCCACCTCCGCGCCGCCCTCCAGGCCGCCCGGACCCCCTGATCCCCAGCCCCCTCATTGCACGCACAGCAAGGCACCGCACATGTCCGAAGACAAGAACCGCGCCACCGCCGCCGCGATCCTCCCCCTCGTCGGCGGCGCCCGTAACGTCACCTCCATCGCCCACTGCATGACCCGGCTCCGCCTCGGTATCAAGCACCGCTCCATGGTCCAGGACGAAGCGCTCAAGGCGCTGCCGGCCGTCATGGGTGTGGTCGAGGACGACACGTACCAGATCGTGCTGGGCCCCGGGACGGTCGCCCGGGTCACCCCGGAGTTCGAGCGGCTGGTCGAGGAGGCGCGCGCCACCGCCGGTGAACCGGCCGCCGCCGCCCCCGAGGGCCCCGCCCCGGCAGACCCGCACCCGGCAGGCTCCCCCGCTCCCCCGCACACCACCGCCACCAGCGCCGAGGAACTCGCCGCCCAGGGCGCCGCCCTCAAGGCCCGCCGGAAGGCCAAGAACGCCACGCCCGTCAAGCTCTTCCTGCGCCGGATCGCCAACATCTTCGTCCCGCTGATCCCGGCCCTGATCGGCTGCGGCATCGTCGCCGGTATCAACGGGCTGCTGACGAACCTCGGCTGGCTGCCCTCGGTCGTCCCGGCGCTCGCCGCGATGGCCTCCGGCTTCATGTCGCTGATCGCCGTCTTCGTCGGCTACAACACCGCCAAGGAGTTCGGCGGTACCGCCATCCTCGGCGGCGCGGTCGCCGCGATCATCGTCTTCCCGGGCGTCGCCAACATCACCGCCTTCGGCCAGAAGCTCTCGCCCGGACAGGGCGGTGTGCTCGGCGCGCTGGCCGCCGCGCTGCTCGCCGTCCAGGTGGAGAAGTGGTGCCGCAGGTGGGTGCCCGAGGCGCTGGACGTCCTCGTCACCCCGACGCTCACGGTCCTGCTCTCCGGCCTGGTCACGATCTTCGGCCTGATGTACGTGGCGGGCGCGGTCTCCACCGCGATCGGCACCTTCGCCACCTGGCTCCTCGCGACCGGCGGCGCCTTCGCCGGCTTCGTCCTCGGCGGGCTCTTCCTCCCCCTGGTCATGCTGGGCCTGCACCAGGCCCTCATCCCGATCCACACCACCCTCATCCAGGAGCAGGGCTACACCGTCCTGCTGCCCATCCTCGCCATGGCGGGCGCGGGCCAGGTCGGCGCGGCCCTCGCCGTCTACCTCCGCCTGCCGCGCAACGGCTCGGTGCGCAAGACCATCAAGTCCGCGCTCCCCGCCGGTTTCCTGGGCGTCGGCGAACCGCTGATCTACGGTGTCTCGCTGCCCCTCGGCCGCCCCTTCATCACCGCCTGCGTGGGCGGCGCCTTCGGCGGCGGCTTCGTGGGCCTGTTCAACCAGCTCGGTGACGCCGTCGGCTCCACCGCCATCGGCCCCTCCGGCTGGGCCCTCTTCCCGCTGGTCAAGGGCAATCAGGCCATCGGCACCACGATCGCCATCTACGCCGTCGGCCTGCTCGTCGGCTACGTCATCGGCTTCCTGGCCACGTACTTCTTCGGCTTCAGCAAGCAGATGCTGACGGACCTCAACGCCACCCCCGAGCCCACCGGCGCCACCCCGCCGCCCGGCTCCCCCGCTCCCGACCCCGCCACCGGCCACGGCCCCGCCCCGGCGTCCGACCGGCCCGGCACGGACTCCCAACCCGCGGGCGTCTGACCGTACGTACACCCGCCCGCCCGATCCCGCCGGGTGGGGGCACCGCCGCCGGATGCGCGGCGCCACCCCCACCCGGCGGAACGCCCCACCCGGCGGGACGCCCGTCACGGCATCCGGCTCTTCCAGTTCAGCTCCTTGACCCGGGCCGTCAGCACGGCCGACGACGCCGCCGCGCGCAACGCGTACGGCGGGCAGTCCCACTCCTTGCCACCCCCGGGCGGCCGCAGCTGGACGTACGGCCCCTCATGGCCCATGACCACGCCGATCCGCCCGTCCCGCCCGTCCATGACGTAACTGCCGCACTCCGGAATCACGGCCGTTGCCCCCGTGGGCCGACCTGCGGCCCGTCCTGCCCACCACCTTGCGCGCCGATCCCCGTACGGACCTCCGCGCCGCCGGGTGCCCCGCTCCCCGGACCGCCCGGCACACAGGTGGCCAGCACCTCGGCGAGCCGATGGGCGGTGGCGAGATTGCAGCGCCCCAGCTCGACCAGCGGCGCCATGGAACTGCTCGCGAGCGACACCGGATCGATGCCCAGCGACGGCAGCGTGATCCCCAACGCCCGGAGTACGGAACCCAGTTCCTTGGTCGCCACCTCCGCCACCCGCACCCGCTCACGTGCCGTCGTCGCCCGCACCATCGCCGCACCCTCCATACGTTCCACACCGAGTTCGTCCACGCCGAGTTCTTCCACGCCGGATTCCCCTGCACCGAGTTCTTCCACGCTCAGCTCTTCCACGCTGAGTGTTTGCCTTGCACACACAGCGTGGTCGCTCCCCCGCTAATCTGGACAGAGGCGCAGACCCAACAACCACACGTGTGCTACAGGGAGTTGCTGCGATGACCCGACCAAAGAAACTCGACCCGTCCTCATCACCCCGCGCAATGCTCGGGGCCGAACTACGCCACCAGCGGGAGAAGGCAGGGCTGTCCCAGGAACAATTGGGCAGCCCTCTCTTCGTCAGCGGGTCGTTCATCGGCCAGTTGGAGGCGGGGACGCGGCGGATGCGGATGGAGTACGCCCTCCGGATTGACGAGGTCCTGAAGACAGACGGTTACTTCGAGCGGAACTGCAAGGCCGCGACGAAGTCGAAGTATCCGGATCACTTCGCGGAGGCGGCGGACGCCGAGGCTGTTGCGGTGACCATCAAGGAGTACACGCCGCTGCTGATCCCTGGCCTGCTCCAGACGGAGGCGTACGCGCGGGCAGTTTTCCGTGCGTACCATCCGACGGCGCCGGAAGAGGAAATCGACGAACTGGTATCAGCCCGACTGGAGCGGGCGCAAATCCTCGACAACCCAACAAACCCGCTGTTCTGGCCCGTGATTGACGAGGCCGTACTACGTCGGAGCGTTGGCGGCCCAGCGGTCATGGCGGAGGCACTGCGGCATATCGCCTCACTCATCCGACGGCACCGGATCATCGTGCAGGTAATGCCGTTCTCGGCGGGCGCGCACATGGCACTAGAAGGCCCTGTGAAGCTGATGACGTTCACCGATGCGCCCCCGCTGGCTTACCTTCAGGGTCTGAGCACTGGACGATTGGTGGACGATCCGGCAGCGGTAGCGCAATATGAACTGTCCTACGATCTCGTCGGGGCCATCGCATTGTCACCGGAAGCGTCTCTGGCCCTGATCGAGTCAGCGGCGGAGGCATTTGCCCATGATCAGTGAGTACGACCCGAGCGTCCTGAGCGCCGCGAACTGGCGCAAGTCCAGCTACAGCGGAGGCAGCGGAGGCGACTGCCTGGAGGTCGCACAGGACTTCCCGGGCGCAGCCCAGTGGCGCAAGTCCACCTACAGCGATGCCAGCGGGGGCAACTGCCTCGAAGTCGGGCACGACTTCCCCGGTGCAGCCCAGTGGCGTAAATCCACCCACAGCGGGGGCGATGGCGGCGACTGCCTGGAGGTGGCACACGGCTTTCCGGGCGCCGCCCAATGGCGCAAGTCCACCCACAGCGGCGGTAGCGGCGGTAACTGCCTCGAAGTCGCCGATGACTTCCCCGGCATCGTCCCCGTACGGGACTCCAAGCAGCCGCTCGGTCCGGCGCTCGTGTTCCAGGGCGGGGCCTGGTCGGCGTTCGTCGACAGCGTCAAGGGCGACAGCCTGAAGAGCGTCTGACACCTGCTCACCCACCGACCCGGGGCTCGAACACCGAGCCCCGGGCCGCGTGTTGCGTGTTGCGTGTTGCGTGTCGCGTGTTGCGGTCACCGCATCCGCCGCACGGCTACACGGCGACGAAGCGGCGGTTCCCGTCGGCGGCGATGATCCGGCCGAAGCGCATGTCCGGGAAATGCGCCCCGACGAGCAGGTCATCCGTGTCGGCGGACTCGTCCGCGATGCGGTTGCGTACGGCCGAGGCGGCGGCCGGGTCGACGTCCCAGACCACCTCCCAGTCGCGCTCGCTGAACTGGACCACCGAGTGCACCACATCGCCGAGCAGCAGCGCGCGGCGGCCGCCGGAGGAGAGCACGTACACCGTGGAACCGGGCGTGTGGCCGGGCACATGGCGGGCGTCGAGACCGGGCGCCACCGTGAAATCGGCGTCGAACAGCTCCAGGCGGTTGCCGAGCGGCGACAGTTTCCCGACCGTGCCGGGCGGCGCCTTCTCACCGGTGACGAAGTGCTCCCAATCGGCCTGGTGCACGCGGTAGGTCGCCTCGGGGAACACGGCGACGCCGTCCCGCGTGGCCCAGCCGATGTGGTCGTCGTGCAGGTGGGTGAAGACCACATCGGTCACGTCCGCCGGGGCGATCCCTTCGGCGGCCAGGGAGGACAGCATGTCTCCCCCGGAGTACTTGCCGTCGTCGTACGGGCCCATACCGGCATCGACCAGTACCGTCCGGTCGCCGGTACGCACGCAGAAACCGCCGAACGGCAACCGCAGGGTGCCGTCCGCCTCCATGTGCTCGTGGTGACAGGCCCACGGGTCGTCCACACCGGGACGGGACAGGATGTCCGCCGCGGCCTCGACCCCCACCCCGTCCCGTATCGGAAGGACTTCGATGTCACCGATCTCCATGCGTACCGTCCCGTGCCGAATCGCCGTCTGAGAACGACGGCTGCAACCGCTGGACGCGGCGGGGTATTCCGCCGGGTGCGCGAACTCGCGGGCCTTGGGCTCGGCGTCCAACGAAGACGTCTGAGACCGTGAGCCGGTGACCACCAACACGCCCAAGGCACACCCCAGTCGTACGGAGCTGGGACGCTCCCTCGTCTCCGACGGCGCCCTGTCGCCCGACTGGGCACCCGCGTTCGCCGCCGTACCGCGCGCCGCGTTCCTGCCCGGCCTCATGTGGCCGTTCGACATGGGTACCGCCCGCAGCATCGCCGTCAGCAGGGCGGATGACCCGGCGGCGTGGCAGGCGTACGCCGAATCCGACGCCCCGGTCGTCACGCAGTGGGACGACGGCCGGCACACCGGGACCGAGCCGGGGGAAGTGCCCACCTCCTCCGCGTCCATGCCCGGCGTCGTGTTCCGCATGCTCCGGGACCTGGACGTACGGCCGGCACACCGGGCGCTGGAGATCGGCACCGGGACCGGTTGGAACGCCGCGCTGCTGGCTCACCGGCTCGGCGCGGAGAACGTCGTGACGGTGGAGGTGGACGGCACCGTCGCCGAGTCCGCGCGGGCGGCCCTCGAACGGTTCGGGCTGCCGGTCCGCGTCATCCACGGCGACGGCTTCCGGGGCCACCCCGAGGGCGCTCCGTACGACCGGATCATCGCCACCTGCGGGCTGCGGTCCCTCCCGTTCGCCTGGGTCCGGCAGTGCCGCCCCGGCGCGGTGATCGTGACCCCGTGGGGCACGCACTACAGCAACGCCGACGCCGTGGCCCGGCTGGTCGTCGCCGACGACGGGGGCAGCGCGTCGGGCAGGTTCACGGGGCCGGTGGAGTTCATGAAGCTCCGGGCGCAGCGCCTGCCGCCCGTGGTGCACGGCGAGTACGTCACGGGCAGCGTGGCCGAGGGCGACGAGTCGTCCACGGCCGTCACGGAAGCGGAGTTCGTCGGGGAGCGGTTCGCCCCCCAGCGGTTCGCGCTGGGACTCCGCGTGCGCGACTGCTGCCAGGTCGTCGCGGAGAAGCGGGACGGGGCGCGGCCGGTGTGGTTCTACGGGCTGACGGACCGCTCATGGGCGTGCGTGCAGTTCCGGGACGGGGACACGGCGCGCGTCTGGCAGTCCGGTCCCCGCCGGCTGTGGGACGAGGTGGAGGCGGCCCATCGCTGGTGGGGCGGCCGTGGCGAACCGGACCACGCCCGGTTCGGCCTCACGGTGACGCCCGAAGGCCGGCGGGCGTGGCTGGACGATCCGGCCGACTCCTGGCCGGTGTGACGGGCGGACCGGCGGCGTGGCTGCGGCCTATGCCTCACCGGTCCGGCTCGGGCTCGGGCTCCTCGGCGTAGCGGGCCAGCCCTTCCGCCGTGCCCCGCATGAACTTCCGGAGGAAGCGCGGCATGACCCAGCGCAGCAGCCAGCTCGTCTCGTACTCGCCGTACCAGTGGATGACCGTGCCCGAGCTCGCTGTCGGCGTCAGCTCGATGCGCGCGTGATAGTTGCGCATCGCCGGGTGGAACGCGCCTTCGTAGGCCAGGAGTCGTCGCTCGACCTTCTCGGTCAGCCGCTCCCCGCTCACGACGGGTCCCGTCCGGAAGGCCCGGACGGCACCGACGGCGTCGTCGCCGCCGGGGTCGAGGCCGGCCGACCGTTTCGTTTCCAGACTGTCCAACTTGGACCACCGCGGCCAGCTCGCGGCGTCGACCAGCAGCTTCCAGACGATTTCCGGCGAGGCGGTGGTGGTCACTGTGACGTCGTAGGTGTGCATGGTGGAGGGCTCCTGTGACTGGATTCGGGCGTGAGTGGATGCGGGCGTGAGTGGATGCGGGCCGCGTCACCGGCCGAGGAGACGCGATAGCGGTCGGCCGGGCACACGGTAATCCCGTTAGGGCGAGGGCCAGTTGGCCTACTGGACAACGATGCCCGATGCTGCGGCCGTTGCCGAGTGGCGTACCGCGCCGCAACCCGTGATCAAGTCCGAGCAACCAAATTCGAGGAATCAAGTTCGAGGGACCATTCGACAGCGATGCCGAAAGCTCCTTTGCCCGGACGGGAAGGATTCCTCCCGCAACAACCGGAATCCTTTCGCCGTACAAGAGAGGCATCGCATGAAACTCATCGTCCGGACCGGGCTCGCCGTAGCGGCAGCGGTCGGAGCCATCGCAGTGGCCGTCGCCCCCGCTTCCGCCGCCATCGGTACCGAGAACGCCCCTGTGGTGGCCAGTTCGCACGCGGTAGCGGCCAACCCGAAGACGATCAAACCGGCCGCGTACAACCAGGCACGGAGCATCCTGGCCAACGCCGGGAGCCAGACGGCGGCCAAATCGCATCCCGTTCACGGCAAGGACGATGTGCCGGTCAGCTACGGAACCAGCCTGCTGGCCGCGGCGCGCGACGAGTTCCGGCAGGCCGACCGGCACCTTCCGGCGAACCAGAAGAAGTCGGATATGTCGATTCCGCACTACAACGCGATCCACAGCGCGGCGAAGGCGATGGGCATCGACCGGTGGTGACACGTTAGACGTCGGCACGCACCGCAACACGCACCCCGGCACGCACCAAGCCCCGCTCCGGTGAACCTGGAGCGGGGCTCTGTGTGTGCCGGGCCCGCGGGCGCCCCGCACGGATCCCGGGGGTGCGTCAGCCCCGCGGGGAGTCGCTGGCCTTGGTGGCCGGGCTGATCGTCAGCTTCACGCCCTTGTTCGGGGCATCCGGGTTGTCGACGGGCAGGGAACCCGCGGGCCAGGCGACGATGGCCTGCGAGGTGTCGTTCGGGGCCGTCACCATGATCTTGGCGATGCGTACGCCGCTGCCGCCCGTGTTGTTGTACGGGAAGGTGATGTTGAAGGCGGCGGACTCGCCGTTCTTGAGGATGTCCGGGTGGACCTGGTCGCCGTTGCGGTCCACGGAGATGGTGTCGCCATCGCCCGTCTTCAGGTCGACGCCCGCAAAGCCGCTGATGGAGCAGTCGCTGCCGCCCTTGTTCTTGAGCCCGACGGTGACGACGCCCGTCTCCTTGTCGGTCGTGTTGTCGGAGGCGGTGACGGTCAGGTTGGCGGTGCGGCAGATGCCGACCTTGCCGCCACCGGCGTGGCTCTTGCCACCGTTCGAGCCGCCGCTCCCGCCGGATCCACTGCCGCTGCCGCCGTTGGAGCCGTTGCCACTGCCACCGCTGTTGCCGTTGTCGGCCGGGGCGTTGGACGCCGAGGAGCCCGACGCGCCGCCGGATTCCTTGATGTCGATGTTGCAGGCCGTGAGGGACAGGGCGCCGATCAGGGTGACGGTGGCGAGCAGAGGCTTGGTGGCGCGCTTGATGTTCATGGAGTCCCTCGTGGTGACGTGAATGAAGTGGTGCTTGGAGATGACGAGTTCGGTGGATGTGATCGGTGGGCGTGATCGGTGGGGGGTGGTGAGGCCGTGTCCGGCGGATGAGGTTCGCTGTGACCGGGCCCCTCATCACCGGGCCCCTCGTGACCGGCCCCCTAGAGAAAACCCGCCCCGGGAAGACCGATCAAGGAGAGCCGGGACATCAGGGACGCAGGAACGCTTCCATCACCTCTGACCTGGGAGAACGCGCCTCGCCTGGAACGGCGTGCTGGGACACGGACGGAACGGGCCGGGCACCGAACCCCGGCCTCCGGGCTCCGGATTCCGCGCCCCGCTCCCTGGATTCCGGGCGTAGAAAAGATGCGCGCTCCCTTGACGCCGATGACATGCTCACCACCGTGAAGGTACTAGTGATAGGCGCAACAGGAACCATCGGGAGCGCTGTCGTCAGCGCACTGAACGCTTCGCATCAGGTGGTCGGCGCATCGCGCAGTGGTCAACTGCGGGTGGATCTGGACGATCCGTCCACGCTGGACGCGGTCTTCGACACGGTGCGAGACCTCGACGCCGTGGTGTGCTGCGCCGCCAACGGTCCCCTGGTCTCGCTGGAGTCGGCGACCGACCAGGAGATGGCCACGGGGATGCGGGGCAAACTGCTGGGCCAGGTCGCGCTGGCCCGGCGAGCCGTACGCCATCTGCGACCCGGTGGCTCCATCACGCTGACCGGAGGTACCTTCACCGCTCCGCTGCCCGGCGGTTCGCTGGGTGCGCTGATCAACACCGGGCTGGAGGGCTTCGTCCGCAACGCGGCGAGCGAACTCCCCCGCGATCTGCGCATCAACCTGATCAGCCCCGGCTGGATCAAGGAGACCCTGCGGAGCATGGGCGCGGACGACACCGGCGGCACGCCCGTCGCCGAAGTCGCCCAGGCATATGTGACGGCCGTCGAAGGCGTCGCCCAGGGACAGACATTCCGCCCGTGAAGAGCTGACCTGACGCCGATGGCCCGCCGTTCGTGAGAACGGCGGGCCTGATGACAGACCTCCCTCAGGCGTACATACCGCCGTCGACCCGGAGGACCGTGCCGGTGACATAGGAGGAACGGTCGCTGAGGAGCCAGGCGGCGGCCTGAGCGATCTCGTCCGGATCGGCGGCGCGGCCCAGCGGGGTCCGGGCGTTGAGCTGTTCGATGGTGCCGGGCGACCTCTCGTCCCACTCGTGCAGCATCTCGGTGAGCGTGGTGCCGGGCGCGATCGCGTTGACGCGGATGCCCTCCGGGCCGTAGGTGACGGCTGCCGACTCGGTGAGGCTGTTGACCGCCCGCTTCGTCGCGCCGTACACGGGCAGTTGGGGGTTGCCCGTCAGGCTGCCGACGCTGGAGGTGTTGACGATGGCTCCGCGCTTCGCGGTAGCGCGGATGGCAGCTATCTCGGCGTTCATGGCCAGCCACGGGCCCTTGAGATTGACAGCGCAGACGTCGTCGAAATCGGCCTCCGACAGCTGGTCCATCGGGCCGGGCGGCTGACCCGTCGCGCCGTTGTTGAAGGCCACGTCGAGCCGGCCGTACAGCTCCACGGCCCGGTTGACGGCGGCCCGGACGCTCGCCGGGTCGGCCAGGTCGCACACCACGTAGTCCGCGGTGCCGCCGGCCGCCCGTATCTCCTCCGTCACCGCCATGAGCTGGGCCTCCGTACGTGCCGCGAGGAGTACCCGGGCCCCCTCCCGGGCGAACAGCCGCGCCGCTGCGGCGCCGATGCCGCGACCCGCACCGGTGATGAAGGCGGCCTTGTCGGTGAGCAGGCCCGAGGCTGCGGCGGAGGTGATCGGTGTGTTGTTCATGCCGACGAGCATGCGCCCGGCCGCTCCGCGCATCCAGGCACCGGCAGTACCTGGCTGGCGTCCCGGCGCCCGCGCACACTGGGGAGGTGGATCGACGAGTACGACGAGAGTTCGGTGACTTCCTGCGCAGCAGGCGCGAGCGCATCACCCCCGCCGACGTGGGGCTGCCCGCCGGGGTGCGGCGCCGCACCCCGGGGCTGCGGCGTGAGGAGGTGGCGCAGCTGGCGTTCATCTCGACCGAGTACTACACGCGGATGGAGCAGGCCCGCGCCCCACGCCCCTCCCGCGAGGTGCTGGCCCAGCTCGCCCGCGCGCTGCGCCTGCCGGACGCCGAACGCGATCACCTCTACCACCTCGCCGGCACCCCGCCCGGACCGCTGCCGGGGCCCTCGCGGGAGGTACGGCAGAGCATCGTCGACCTGCTGCGGCGGCTGCCGGACGCCGCGGCGATCGTGATGTCGGCGACGTACGAGGTCATCGCCTGGAACGACCTGGCCGCCGCCCTGATGGAGGACTTCTCCGCCCTGCCGCGCCGGGACCGGAACCTCATCCGGCGCGCCTTCCTCGGCCCGTACCCGCACGGCCGGCGGCTGTACGGCGTCTCGGACGCGGACGAGTTCGCCCGGACCTCGGCTCAGCACCTGCGCGCCGTCGCAGCCCGCTATCCCGGCGACCCGGAGGTGACCGGTCTGGTCACGGAACTCCGCACCCACAGCGAGGAGTTCGCCCGCCTCTGGGCCACCCACGACGTGACCGCCCGCTCCACCCTCTGCAAGACCTTCGAACACCCCCTCGTCGGCCCCGTCAGCGTCAGCTGCGACGTCCTGGACATCGCCGACCGCGACCAGCAACTCATCATTTACACCGCCGCCCCCGGCTCACCGTCGGCGGAGGCACTGCGTCTGCTGTCCGTGGTCGGCACTCAGCGGATGGACGTGCCCGGCTTGGGCAGCGGGTCAGAGTCTGATCCCCTCTCCGATAGGCGAATACCTGGCGTATGAATAGCCGCGTATGGGCCCCCGGTGGATTGGTGGGCTCACATGTTGAGGTGTCGCGTATTCAACGTCTGCGCAGGAAGTCCAGTCACTCAGCATGTGCTCTCGCTCTCCGATGCTGCTGCTGCGATGTGGCGACGACAGAGATCCGCTGAGGTGAGGTGCGGCTTGTCGAGAGTGGCGGAGTAAGAGTGGCGGAGCAGAGGTTCATCTCACGAGCAGCCTCGCCTGCGATTTACGGACAGGCACGTACCGACAGCACTTCCACGTTCCGCTGGCGGCCACTTCGCAAGGAGTAATTGTCAATTCCTGTGGATCGCTGAGCCATGGTGGTGGCGGGATGGTGCGCTGGGCACGCGCCAGTCGGTCCGCGATCCAGTGTTGGCTCGTAGCTGTCAGCCGGCTGGCAGGACTTCCAGGCCGAGCGCTTTGAGTTGCTCGACGACTGCGTCGTGAGGGTCGGCGTCGGTGATCAGCCCGCTAACTTTCTCCCAGGGCAGGACGCGGAACCGTGAAGCGGTGCCGATCTTCTCGGAGGAGGCGAGAATGTAGGTGTCCGCGGCCCGTGCGGCCAGGGCGCGCTTCATCGCGGCCTCCTCTGCGTCTGCGGTGGTCAGTCCCGCTTCGGGGTGCACGCCGGTGACGCCGAGCAGGCAGAGGTCGGCGGAGATGTTCTGCGCGGCCTCGACCGCGGCGGCGCCGCAGGCGACCGCCGAGTGCTTGAAGATCCGGCCTCCGAGCAGGAAGAGTTCCGCCTGCGGATGGTCGAGCAGGGCCGCGGCGATCGTCGGGCTGTGAGTGATCACGGTGCAGGCCAGGTCCTGCGGGAGTGCGTGGGCGACGGCGAGGGCGGTGGTGCCGCCGTCGAGGATCAGCGTGCCGCCCGGCCGTACCAGAGCGGCGGCCACAGAGGCGACCTTCCGCTTGCCGTCCGGGGCCACGCTCTGCCGGGCGGCGTAGTCCACCGCCGCCGGTGAGACAGGCAACGCGCCGCCGTAGACCCGCTGGCACAGTCCTTCGGCGGCAAGATCGCGCAGGTCGCGCCGCACGCTGTCCTCGGAGATTCCCAGGCCGGCGGCGACGTCCTTGGCGACGATCTTGCCCTCGCGGGCCAGTAGGCCGAGCAGATGGTCGCGCCGTTCAGCAGCCAGCATCCGTATTCTCTCCTGTTCTTGCACGTTTCTGCATGTACCGTAGCGCGCATGCCCGACAAGCCCATGCTCATCCTCATCGCCGGCCCCTATCGCTCCGGCACCGACGGCGACCCGCAGGCCATGGCCGCCAACCTCGCCCGCCTCGAAGCCGCCGCCTGGCCCGTCTTCGCCACCGGTCACCTGCCCGTGATCGGGGAGTGGATCGCCCTGCCCGTCCTGCGCTCCGCCGGCGCGGGTCCCACCGAACCCCTCGCCGACCAGGTCCTCTACCCGACCGCCGATCGCCTGCTCGCGCGCTGCGACGCCGTACTGCGCCTGCCCGGCAACTCCGCCGGGGCCGACCAGGACGTCGCCACCGCCCGCCGCCGCGGCCTGCCCGTCTACCACGACGTGGCCGAGATCCCCCGCCGCACCCCGCGGGAGGCCGCGTGATCAGCCGCTCGGGCATCGACACCCCCGACCACCGCGGCCGCACCGGCCTCGACCAGGCCGGACGCGGCCTGGACCGCAACCCCGACATCCGGGTCCGCGACATCGAACTCACCTCCCAGGGCTGGCACGTCCTGCGCCGCACCACCTTCGACTACCGCCGCCGCGACGGACGCTGGGAAACCCAGCAGCGTGAGACCTACGACCGCGGCAACGGTGCCGTCGTCCTGCCCTACGACACCGAACGCGGTTGTGTCCTGCTCACGCGCCAGTTCCGCTACCCGGCCTATGTCAATGACCACCCCGACGGCATGCTCATCGAAGCCGCCGCGGGCCTGCTCGACGCGGACGACCCGCCCGCCGCCATCCGACGCGAGAGCGCCGAAGAGCTCGGCGTCACCCTCGGCCCGCTCACCCATGTCCTCGACGCCTACATGAGCCCCGGCTCCGTCACCGAACGCCTCCACTTCTTCGCCGCCCCCTACACACCGGCCGACCGGACCGGGACCGGCGGCGGACTTGAGGAGGACGGCGAGGACATCGAAGTCCTCGAACTGCCCTTCGCCCAGGCCCTCGCCATGACCCGCGACGGACGCATCACCGACGGCAAGACCATCCTGCTCCTGCAATGGGCGGCCCTGGACGGGCCCTTCGCCCCAACGAGCGACCGCTGAAAACGCCCCCATCCGCGGCGTTGCCCCGCCCGATCTGCGCCGCGTTGATCAGCCGACCGCTGGGGCAGGGGCCCGTCATGCCGCCTCGCCGGCCTCCTCCCGCTCGACCAGGACGCCGTTCTTGAACCTGGCGCCGGATCGGACCAGGGCGATGAGGGAGGCTCCGGTGATCGCGCGCCGGCGTTCCTGAGCCGGCCCCCACCCGCCGCCCGCTCCGGTCCGGCGCTCAAGCCCCGAGCTCCGGGCATCGGACTTCGGGCGTCGAGCTTCGGGCCCCGCGCTCCGAGCCCTGTTTTCAAGGAATGGGTGGGACGGTGGAACCCCCCTCCCACCCGCCCCAACTCCCGCGCCTGTCAACACTGATGACGTTTCGTGACCGGCTTGCCACACCCCGTGGCACCGGTCTAGCGTGCGCAGCAATAAACAACCCCGACAGGTGCTACCAACACCGGCCGGGGTCTGACCTTCAAGATCGTAAAGGCCCGATCTCTTGGCTACCGAAGACCTTAGCGCTGCCCCGTCCGCAGGCGCACCCGCAGCCGCAGCCGTCCCCGCACCCGCGCATCCCGCCGCCGCTCCCGGCTACGGCAAACGCAGCGCCCCGGACCAACGCCCGCGTCGCCCGGCCGATTTCGCCCACCTTCCGACGCGTGAGGCGTCCATCGCCGCGTACCTCGACCGGCTTCCCGAGGGCGCGGACATCGCCGTCAAGACGCTGGCCAAGGTGCTGCCGGACTACGGCCAGTGCGCGCTGCGTACGGCGCTCCGCCTCCTCTCCGAGACCGGGCATCTGCGCCGGATCACGGAGGTCCGTGGCGGCACGGGCGGCACCGGCAGTCCGCGCTGGGTGACCCGTACGTACTTCTCCCGTACGGCGCGCGACGATCCCTGGTGGGCGGCCGTCAGCGCAGGTGACGTCCCCGAGGAACCGGAGCCGGAACGGGGGCCGGAACGGGGGCGGGTACTGGGGCGAGTACGGGAACTGAAGCCGGGGGCGGGGCCAGGGCCAGGGCCGGAGCCAGAACGGATTCGGGAACGGGGACCGAAGCCGGGGCCAGGGCCGGAACCGGAGCCCGAATCGGGGCCAGAACCAGCGCCGGAGCTGGAGCCTGAATCAGGTCCGGAGCCTGAATCGGAGCCGCAGCCGGAGTCGGGGCCGCAGCCCGATCCGGGGCCAGGCCCTCGCCCCGGATCGGAACCAGGAGCAGGGGCAAGGGCAGGGGCAGGGGCGGAACCGGAGCCGGAACCGGAGCCGGAGCCGGAGCCCCCACGCCCCACCCCGCCCCGCAGGAC
>JOEL01000024.1 GCA_000720995.1 Streptomyces celluloflavus | reverse complement strand
TCCGATCCGAAAGCCGCTCGTCCGCTGACGACTTCACCTGTCCGGGCCTTGGCACACCCCACCCAACGACCCCAAACCACCAAAGTCACCGGTATTGCGTCAAGACCTGCTGTGACGACTGCTACTTCGTACTGCGGCACCTCTTGAATCACGAGGAGTACCGGTAACTGGTCGAGGAGTACGAGGAGCGCTGAGGCCCCGGTCAGGTCAGGTCGATGGCCAGGCTCCGGTACTCCGAGCCGGCGTCCCCGTGGTCGTAGCGGCCTCCGCCCGGCGGGGCCGACCTGGAGGAAGGCGAACTCCTCGTAGGTCATCTCGAAGTCCTCCTCGCGGGACGTCGCACAAACTGGCGTTGGAGGTCCGGCATGACGGGCCGACGGGGCGCGAGACCACCTTGAGGGCTTGTGGACCGGTGGGTACGTCGCAGCGGACGGCGGCAGGCCCCCGGACAGCCGGGGGCCTTTGACGTGCGTGTCGCGGTTAGCTGTGCTGGGCCGGGGCGGAAGCCGAGTGGGACGGGGGCGTGCTGGTTGGCGTCGTGTCGGCGTCGCCGGAACCGCTGAGCAGGGCCAGCAGGATGATGACGAAGACTCCGAGACCGGTGCCGGTGCCGGCCGCCACGGCGGCGGTGCGCGGGCTGATGGCTCGTCGGTGCCCGCGTACGCGGGTGCCGTCGGCTCGGTAGTAGGGGCCGACGTAGGTCGTGGGTCCGTTGTGGATCGGGCGGGGCCTTGGTGCGGGAGTGCGGCGCGGGGCGGTGGGCCGGGGTGCCGTCCGCGGGATGGCGGTGTGGGGGCGGTTCCGGCGGTAGTGGCCCTTGACGGTCGTGCCGTCGCGGCGGACGTGGGGACGAACGTAGGTCACAGGTCCTCGCTGAATGGAGAAGGGGGGCGGGTGCGGTACCCCCGGGCGGGGTCGGGTGTTCCTCGACGCAACATTCGACGGTACCGGCCGCCACTGACAATCCAACCGAGCCAACTCCTGGACTGTGCATGGTGGTTGGTGGAGGCCGGCGATTCTGGGCCGGCTGATCGCTCGGGGTGAGTCCGCCCACGGTTCAGCACCCATGGGCCCATGATCTCCAAAGCGCTGCGGGAGAGAGCCACCTGCGACGAGGACGAAGACATCCGCACAGCGGCGGGTTCGCGCTCTGGCTGCTGCCGAAGCTCTTGCGGCTGCGGGAGTGCAGACGTGATCTCGGCGATAGGCGGTGCTACCGGCCCTCCGTCGCCCGGATCAGCACAACGGCTTCTGTGTGAGCAGCGTGTGAATCTGGGGCATGAGCGATCTCGGAAGGGCGCCTGCGCATGTCAGGGCCGCAATTCGCTCTGCTGCGAGCAGGCTCGCCGGAGCCGTTTGGGCTCGCGAGTGGGAGTTGTCGCCGGCTCCCGAGGTGGGCTGCGTCTGACGGAGTCAGGCGGTGCGTGGAGGGTGTCGAGCAGTTGCTTCCGGGCGTACTGACGAGGTCAACGCTTGGCAGGTGGCGAGGTGAGGTGTCCGGCTGAGTGCGCGATCCGGTTTCTCGGCGGAGCCGGCGGCTGGGTGCCACGGCAGTGGCATGCTCCTCGCTATGGATGAAGAGCGGCGGGACAGGGCGGCGTCGGGGTGGTGGGGGCGTATCGCGAGTGCTTGGGCGGTTGCTTTTGCCGGGCTTCATTTTTACTGGGCGCTGGGCGGTAGTTGGGGTCTGAGTGTTTCGGCGGGGCCCCTGGCCGCGGAGCGCCCCGGGTGGTTCGTGGCGGTGGGCTTGTGGGGCGTGGGGTTGCTGTGCCTGGTCGGCGGTGGGCTGGGGTGGCTTCTCGGCAGGCCGTGGCCGCGTGGCCCGGCAGGGCGGGTGGTCAAGGTCCTCGGCTGGTGTGTCTGCGTCGTGCTGCTGGTGCGTGGTATCGCCGTCGAGGGGCTGCTGCTGACCGACACCGCGGGCCAGGAGATAGCTGTCAGCCCGGAGCAGCGGCTATGGACGCTGCTGCTATGGAATCCCTGGTTCCTGATCGGTGGACTCGTCTTCGGTCTGGCCGCACGGGAGTTGGGACGGGCGGAGGGCCGGAGTGGCGGAGTCGTCGTCTGATGGTGAGCCAGGGGGAAGGGGATGGGGGAAGGGGACGGGGAACGGCAGATCCGAGGCCGCGGCGTGAACGACGAGCAGGACATCCTGCTGACCGACTGACCGACTGACCGACTGACCGACTGACCGCCCGACCGCCCGACCGCCCGACCGCCCGAGCACCTCCGCCTGGCCGCCCGCCCGCGCCGTACGTGGAGATCGACGACGACCGGAGCCCAACCGGCAGAGGCCCAGGCCACCGAAGCTCACCAGCGCTCACCGGCGCCGAGCCAGTCACGCTCGTGGCCGCGCTGCCACTGACGGCGTTCCGCTCCGAAGCGCGATGGCTGCGGTACGCGAGGCAGCACCTTGCGCCGATGTTCCCGTACCTGCCGCAGCAATTGCCCCGATGTCATGCGGACTTGGCCGTGATGCCTCCGTTGCCGGTGGTCAGGTCGAGGCGGTGGGGGCCGGCCGGGTCGTGGGGGATGTCGATGTCCTTGTGGCCGAGGCCGGACTTCGCGGAGACCTGGTACCGGCCGGACGGCATGGTGAGGGCGATGGAGCCGTTGGTGGTCTGCGCGCGGACGTCCTGCGGAGTGGCCGGGGTGAGAGCGATGGCGCCGTTGGTGGTCTGTGCCTGGATGGGCCCGCCCGTCAGCCCGCGTCCGGTGATCTCGCCGTTGGAGGTCCGCACGTCGACCGTGCCGGTGACGCCGTCCAGCTCGATGCGCCCGGAGCTGGTGGTGACGTGTACGGCGCCCACCTGGGACAGGCTGACCGCGCCGGCGGAGGTCTTCCCCGTCACCGGGACGCCCGCCGGCAGGTCGACCGTATAGGTCACCGAGCAGTCCCGGCCACAGCCGCCGAGTACCAGGACGCCGTCGTCGACGTGCTGCGTCGCTCCTTCCGGCCGGTCGCCCCGGTAGGTGACCTCGCGGTGTACGGACACCTTCGTGACGTTCTTGTCGCCGCGCAGCTTCAGGCCGCCGGAGCCGGTGTCCAGCCGTACGGACGTGATCTTCTGGGACACCACCGTGTCGTCCTTGAGGACGGTCCCCGCCCACGCGCCGCATGCGGTGAGCCCGCTCGCACCGATCACGGTCAGCGTCGCGACCCCGATAAGCCGGAGATGCCTGTGCATGAATGTCCCCCCGAGGGATGCTGCGGTGACTCTGGGCCCCGTCACCTCGGGAACCGGCGCCCGACGGTGATGAGGTGACGGTGATGCGGTGACACGGTGGACGCGGTGACGAGGCTATGACAAGCCGCTTCGGCGAGACCATAGGGAAATCCCCCGTTCCCAGGGGGGTGCCACCCGGTGGATCCCTGAGCCGACCCATCGACCAATCGGCCGATCGCCCCACTCACTTACCCACCCACCGGCCTACCGGCACCCCACCGCCCCACCGGGACCGAAGCCATGCCAGGCCATGCGAGGCCAGGCCAGGTCAGACCGCGTCAGGTCAGACCAGCCCAGGCCAGCGGTTCAGCGGCGCGCCCTCCCGTACACCGTCCGGTAGCGGACCAGCAGCATCGCCGCGTCGTCGTGCAGCGGCCCGTCGGCATGCTCGACCAGGTCTTCGCGTACCGAGCGGAGCGCGGCCTCCGGGTCGGGGTCCTTGAGCAGGCTCGCGCGATCGTCGAGTGGATAGAAGCGGCCCGCCGCGTCGCGCGTCTCGGTGACGCCGTCGGTGTAGAAGAGCAGCTGGTCGCCGTGGGCGAACGGGACCTTGTAGGGGAGGGGCGGCTCGGTGCCGTGGACGGTGAGGCCGAGCGGCAGCGAACGGTCGGGCGGGGCCGCGAAGCCGACCGCGCCGGTGGGCCGGACGATCAGGGGCGCCGGATGGCCGAAGTTCAGCATCGTCGCGAACGGGCCGTCCCCGATCTCGGCGAGTACGGCCGTCACGAACCGCTCCCCGGACAGATGCCGGCTCAGCGCCCGCTCCACCCGCTCGCCGACCGCCGACAGATCCGGCTCGTCGTGCGCCGCCTCCCGGAAGGCGCCCAGCACCACCGCGGCGCTCTCCACCGCCTCCAGGCCCTTGCCCTGGACGTCCCCGACGATGATCCGTACCCCGCTGGGCGAGGTCACCACCTCGCACAGATCACCGCCGATCCGGGCCTCGGCCACCGCGGAGGTGTACGAGACCGCGATCCGCAGCGGCCCCATGCCGCGTGGCACCGGGCGCAGCAGCACACGCTGGGCGACCTCGGCGATGGACCGGACACTGGCCAGCTCCGCCTCGCGCCGCTGCCGCATCACCGCGGCCGCCACACCGGCCACGGTGACCCCGACCACCGACAGCAGTGCGGTCAGTCCGCGGCGGCTCTCGAACAGGTCGTTGTACATCCCCAGGCCGACGCAGAGCAGGCACGCGGCCAGCCCGATCATGGCCGTCCGCCGCCAGCCGCCGACCAGTCCGGCGAACGCGGGCCCCAGGGACACCAGCGGCAGAAAGCCGACACCCGGTCCGGCGGTCAGGTCCACGGCGCTGACCACGGCCATGACCGTGTACGGAAACGCGGACAGCACACGGGAGCCGGTACGCCGCTCCCCGTTCTCCACGGCCAAGGTGTACTCCGTCGGTGTCGCGAGGGGTGATCGGGCAATTCGCGGGCGGGCGGGCGGACGGAGCGGGGGCCGGTGAGGCGGCGGTCGGACGGGGCGGAGGCCGGCCGAAGGGGCGGTCGGGCGAGCCGGCGGGTAACGGGGCCGTCGGCTGTCGGTGCGCGCGCCCGCCGTCGGCCCCGGTCCGAGCATAGGCAACAGCCGCCGGGTCGAATTACCTCGATTGCGTCGTTGTTACCGAATCGCAGTGGGGTGCGGCAGGCCGCGGCGCTCGCCGCTGATCTCTGCGGACCCATGTCACGGCGTCCGAGGCGCCGGCCGGAGAGCGGTCCGGTATCCGGCTACGTCACCGGTTATCCGCCTGCGTACGGCTCACCGACGGTGCCGGATTCGCCGGGCCGCCGGCCGCCGCGGCGCCAGCCGGAGAGGTCGTCGCGGCGCCGGAGCGGTCGTCGCTGTGGCGGAGCGCACGGGCCGGTAGGTCGGGAGCGCCGGTAGCTCGCGTGAGAACGGGTGGGTCAGGAAGGAGCCGGTGGGTCGGAGGAGTACCCGCGAGTCTCGGAGGAGCACCCGTGAGTCAGGGCAGATGGGCGTGGGCCACGTTTACCCGGCCGGGGCGCAGAATACGGATCGGGCCGCGGTTGCAGGCGGGGCAATCGGCACGGGTCAGCGGGGAGGCGACCCGGACGCCGTGGGCGTAGTAGTCGGCCTTCCGGTGCCCCGACAGATCCGTGGAGTGGCGGATCTCGTACTCCTCTTCCCACCCGTGCCCGCAGTGCAGACAGACGAACGCATACGCCTCGTGAACGGTCTCGGTGTCCCTGTTCATGGTCACCAGCTCTCCACCGGGGCCCGACGTATCCGCGCCGGGACCAGATCCGTGCCGCACTTCCAGTATCCCACCGCGCCATCGATACCGCCGGTGGTGCGCGGGCGTGAAGTACGGGGTGCGCGGCGTCGTACGGCGGCGGTGATCCCTAACGACCGGGCCCGCCACCAGGGGTAATTCGGCCGCCAGGTATAAAGGGCGGCATGGGGCACGATGCGAACCGCCGTCCACGGCCGTCCGGGACGGTCGTCCCCGGCGAGAATCTCGACCACGACGTCGAGGAGGTCATCGCCGCCGTGCTGACCGCCTCCCGACTGCTGGTCGCCATATCGGCCCGCGCCCTCGCCGACAGCGATCCCACCCTCACGCTGCCCCAACTCCGGGCCCTCGTGGTGCTGGAGAGCCAGGGGCCGGTCAAACTCGTCGCGCTGGCCACGGCGTTGGGCGTCAACCCGTCCACCGCGATGCGGATGGTCGACCGGCTGGAGGCCGTCGGCAAGGTCGACCGGCAGGCCAACCCCGACAACCGCCGGGAGGTCGTCCTGCGGCTGACGGCGAAGGGCCGCCGCCTCGTCGACACGGTGCTCGACCACCGGCACGCCGAGATCGCCGCGGTCGTGTCCCGGTTGCCGGTCGAACAGCGCGCCGGACTCGTCGCCTCGCTCCGCGCGCTCACCGACGCCGCGGGCGAACCCGCCATCGGCCCGAGCCCGCCACCCCCGCCCGAGAAGACCGCACCGTAGCGGCAGCGGCGGCAGCCGGATCGTCCCCTGAGACGGTTTCTGTCCTGCTGTACCCCGCGCCCATCCCGCATGGCCGGAATCCGTCGCGGGCGGTGACCAGCGGGCGTTCGTGCGGAAGGTCCCGTACGCGAGATCTCGTACACAAGATCTCGTACGCAAAATGGTGGGCATGACCGAGAAATCGATCCACCCTGAGAATTCGATCAGCCCCAGGCACCCGATACACCCCGTCGAAGCTCTCCTCGTCGTCGATGTCCAGGTGGCCTTCGTCTCCGGTGACGAGGCGGTGCCGCATGCGGCGCGGGTGCTCGACCGGAGCCGCGATCTGCTCGACCGGGCCCGTGCCGCCGGGGCCCTGATCGTCCACCTCCAGAACGACGGGCCGCCCGGAGCCGTCGACGAACCGGGGACGCCCGGCTGGGAACTCCGGCTGCCCGTCGTGCCCGGCCCCCGGGAGAAGGTGGTGCGCAAGACGGACGACGACGGCTTCGTGGACACACCGCTGGGCGACCTGCTGACCGGGGCCGGTGTCGAGGCGCTCGCCGTCTGCGGTGTGCTCTCAGAGATGTGCGTCAGCGCGACTGCCCGCGCCGCTCTGGTACGCGGTTTCCGGGTCGTCCTGCCGCATCACGCGCACGCCACCTACGACATTCCGGCCGCGCCCGGTATCAGCGAGGTGGTCCCGGCCGCCATGTCGTCACGGGCCGCCGAATGGGCCCTCGGCGACGAGATCGAGATCGTGGCCCGGTCCGCCGAGGTCACCTTTGCCGATGTCGCTTCTCCCGTCCCGCCCGAGCAGCCCGCGCCGACGCTGCCGTCGCCCGCCGCCGATGCGTCCCGCCGGTCCGGTCTGCCGGACGGGAGCCGCCCTGCGCCGTTTGCCTGATCCGGGCCGCCCGGTGCGCGATACCCGGCCAACCCGCGGCAGCCGCCCGGTGCCGGGCCGTTCCGATGCGCCCGTTCGCCCCATTCGCCCCATTCGCCCCACTCGTCCGGGCCTCGGGTCGCACGCGACGGGCCGCGGGGAGAGCCTGGAACCGACCGGCTCCGAGTGGCAGGGCCCCGCAGTGGGGCTCCGAAAGGCAGGCCCCACAGTGAACAGCGCGGAAGAGGCGGCACATGAGCGGCACGCGTCGGCCGAGGTCGTGGTGGAGGTCAGCGGCTGCGCGACGGCGGATGCGCACGCCGTCTTCAGCGCGTTGCGCACCTCCTTCGTCTCCGACCGGGCGGCGGACGACGTGCCCGAGGAGATGGCCGGGCCGCGGGCCACCGTGTGGACCTCGACCTTCGACGTGACCGACGTACGGGCGGCGGCCGAGCCGCGGCCGCTGACCGCACCGCTGACCGTCAATCTCCAGGGCGGCTACTGGGCCGTGGACCGGCTGTGCGAAAGCCTGCGGACCGCGTTCGCGGTGCGGGTGCTCGGCACGGCCGCCGGCGACCAGGAGGAGGAGGTCCAGCTGCTGCTGGAGACCCGGTAGCCGGGGCGGGCGGCAGTCCCGAGTCGATCTCGCCTCGGTCGGCGCGACCGGCCGGCCGCCGCCGACCGGGGCGAAGGGCCCCACAGGGCCGCCCCACAGACCGACAGCGACCGCCCCACACCGAACCGAGCGATCCGGACCGAGTCGACCCGAACCGAGCCGCCCCACCTCGACCCGAACCCCGCCCCACACCGAACCGAAAGGCGTGAGCGAGTGGAGTCCTCCCCCCAGCCGGCGGCCGCCGCCCGAACGACCGCGGCGACCGCCGAGCGCTCCGACATGGTTCTGCACGTCAACGGCGTGCCGTACCCGCTGACCCTGGACCATCGGACGACGGTCCTGGACGCGCTGCGTGAACACCTCGATCTCACCGGCGCCAAGAAGGGCTGCGACCACGGCCAGTGCGGCGCCTGCACGGTGCTCGTCGACGGCCGGCGGGCCAACAGCTGCCTGCTGCTGGCCGTGGCGCAGAACGGCCGTCGGATCACCACCGTCGAGGGCCTCGCCGAGGGCGACCGGCTGCATCCGCTGCAGGAAGCCTTCCTCGACCGGGACGCCTTCCAGTGCGGTTACTGCACCCCGGGGCAGCTCTGCTCGGCCGTCGGACTGCTGGCGGAGGCGGCGGACGGCTTCCCGTCGTCCGTCACACCGGACACCGCGGCCCCCGGCGCGCCGGTGCCGCTCACCGCGGACGAGATCCGGGAGCGGATGAGCGGCAATCTCTGCCGATGCGGCGCCTACCCCCGCATCGTCGACGCGGTCGGCGACGTCCGGGACGGCGGCATCCGGACCGGTCAGGACGTGGCGTCGTGAAACCGTTCGGCTATCTGCGGGCCGCGAGCGTCGAGGAGGCCGTCCGGGCCGGCGCCGCGCAGCCCGGGGCCAAGTTCCTCGGCGGCGGCACCAATCTCGTCGATCTGATGAAGCTCGGGGTGGAGGAGCCGCCGCTGCTCGTCGACGTGAGCGGGCTGCCGCTCGACCGGATCGAGGAGCTGCCGGACGGCGGGCTGCGGATCGGCGCGACCGTCCGCAACAGCGAGCTGGCGGCGGCCGTCGCGGTGCGCGAGCGCTACCCCGTCCTGTCGCAGGCGTTGCTGTCCGGTGCCTCCGGGCAGCTGCGGAACACCGCCACCACCGGCGGGAACCTGGTGCAGCGGACCCGCTGCACCTACTTCCAGGACATCTCCAAACCGTGCAACAAACGTGCGCCGGGCACCGGTTGCCCCGCCCGCGACGGTGCCCATCGCGATCTCGCCGTACTGGGCCACTCCGCGCACTGCGTCGCCACCCAGCCGTCGGACCTGGCCGTCGCCCTCGCCGCCCTCGACGCCACCGCTCACCTGCACGGCCCCGACGGGGAACGCGAGGTGCCGGTGACCGAGTTCCACCGGCTGCCCGGTGAGCACCCCGAACAGGACACCGTGCTCCGGCCGGGCGAACTGATCACCGCGGTCCGGCTGCCACCGGACCGCCCCGGTGCGCACTCCCGCTACCGCAAGGCCCGCGACCGCGCCTCGTTCGCCTTCGCCCTGGTCTCCGTCGGCGCCGTACTGGAGGTGCGGGGCGGCGCGGTCCGGTACGCGGCGCTGGCGTTCGGCGGGCTCGCGCACCGGCCGTGGCGGGCCCGTGCCGCGGAAGAGGTGCTGCGCGGCGCCCCCGCCACCGCGGACACCTTCGCCCGCGCCGCCGACGCCGAACTCGCCGCCGCCCGGCCACTGCGCGAGAACGGTTTCAAGATCACCCTCGCCCGCAACCTCGCCATCGACGCGCTGACCGACCTCGCGGCCCGCACCTGACCCGACGCGGCGCGGCACGTACGTCCCCTCCGTACGTCCCCGTCGCCACCGCCCGCAGGACGACCCAAGGACGCCCGCCATGAGCCAAGATCCACTCCCGTCGGCGAACCCGGGCCCGACGGCCACCCGGAGCGCCCCGGCCTCCCCGGCGGGTGCCTCGGTCGCCCGCCGGGAAGGCCGGGAGAAGGTCACCGGTACCGCCCGCTACGCGGCCGAACACACCCCGCCGGGCTGCGCCTACGCCTGGCCGGTGCCCGCCACCATCTGCCGCGGCCGGGTTCTCGCCTTCGACACCCGGGCGGCGCTCGCCCTGCCCGGCGCGTGCACGGTGCTGACCCACGAGAACGCGCCCTGCCTGGCACCACCCGACGATCCGGCACTGGAACTCCTCCAGAACGACCGCGTCCCGCACCACGGCTGGTACGTCGCGCTCGCCGTCGCCGACACCCTCGAAGCCGCCCGCGCCGTCGCCGCGGCCGTCCGCGTCACGTACGAGACCGAGACGCACGACGTACGGCTCACCGCGGGGCATCCGCACCTCTACACCCCGGAGAGCGTCAACGGCGGCTACCCCGCCATCAGCGAACGCGGCGACTTCGAGGGGGCGTTCGCCGCAGCGCCCGCCACCCTCGACGCGACGTACGCCGTGCCCCCGCTGCACAACCACCCGATGGAACCGCACGCCGCCACCGCCCGCTGGAAGGACGGCCACCTGACCGTCCACGACTCCAGCCAGGGCGCGACCCTCGTACGTGACGAACTCGCCGCCCTGTTCGGGCTCGGGAAGGACGAGGTCACCGTCGTCTCCGAGCACGTCGGCGGCGGTTTCGGCTGCAAGGGGACGCCCCGCCCGCAGGCCGTACTGGCCGCGATGGCCGCGCGGTACACCGGGCGGCCCGTCAAGCTGGCCCTGCCGCGCCGCCAGCTCGCGGCGGTCGTCGGCCACCGCGCGCCCACCCTCCAGCGGGTACGGCTGGGCGCGACCCACGACGGCGTCCTCACCGCCCTGGCGCACGAGGTCGCCACCCACACCTCCACCGTCAAGGAGTTCGTCGAGCAGGCCGCCGTCCCCGCCCGCGTGATGTACGCCGCGCCGCACAGCCGCACCGGGCACCGCGTCGTCGCCCTGGACGTGCCGAGCCCGTCGTGGATGCGCGCACCGGGGGAGGCCCCCGGGATGTTCGCCCTGGAGTCGGCCGTCGACGAACTCGCCGTCCTCCTGGACATCGACCCCATCGACCTGCGGGTACGCAATGAACCCGGCACCGAGCCGGACAGCGGCCGGCCCTTCAGCAGCCGGCATCTCGTCGACTGCCTCCAGGACGGCGCCCGCCGCTTCGGCTGGCTGCCCCGCGACCCGCGCCCGGCCGTCCGCCGCGCGGGCGGCCTGCTGGTGGGGACCGGTGTCGCCGCGGCCACCTACCCCGTCTACCTCGGCGGCTCCGACGCCGAGGCACACGCCGACGCCGACGGCGGCTACCGCGTGCGGGTGAACGCCACCGACATCGGCACCGGGGCCCGCACCGTCCTCACCCAGATCGCCGCCGCCGCGCTCGGCGTGCCCGAGAGCCGGATCCGCATCGAGATCGGCAGCAGCGACCTGCCGGACGCCCCCGTGGCGGGCGGCTCCGCGGGCACCGGCTCCTGGGGCTGGGCCGTCCACAAGGCGTGTACGGCACTCGCCGGGCGGCTGCGCGACCTCGACGGCCCGCTCCCGGCCGACGGCGTGACGGAGACCGCGGACACCCGGCAGGAGAACGCCGAACCGTCCCCCTACGCCCGGCACGCCTTCGGCGCCCACTTCGCCGAGGTCCGGGTCGACACCGTCACCGGCACCGTCCGGGTACACCGCCTGCTGGGCGTGTTCGCGGCCGGCCACATCCTCAACCCCCGCACCGCGCGCTCCCAGTTCATCGGCGGTATGACCATGGGGCTGGGCATGGCGCTGACGGAGGGCAGCACCCTGGACCCCGCCTTCGGCGACTTCACCCCGAACGACCTGGCCGGCTACCACGTACCGGTCTGCGCCGACGTCCCCGCCATCGAGGCGTACTGGATCGACGAGGACGATCCGCACCTCAACCCCATGGGCACCAAGGGCATCGGTGAGATCGGCATCGTCGGCACCGCGGCAGCCATCGCCAACGCCGTACGGCACGCCACCGGCGTACGCCTGCGCGACCTCCCCCTCACCCCGGACAAGCTCCTGCCCCATCTGGCCCGGCTGTCCTAGGAGCCCCGTCCGCCCGTCGTGACCGATCACGTATCGCGGGCCCTCGGCGCCGGCGAGCTCCCGCGTGCGCTTGGCATGCCCGTGGTGACGCGACCGCCGCTGCGCAGTGTGCCGGGCACGGAGGCGCGGCCGGCCCCCGGACCGGGGGAGTCGGCGGGAAACGGGGAGGGGCGGGCCGCCGCGACACTCGCCTGACGCGGGGGAGGGAATGGGAGAGCGGGGCGGACGGAGCAGGTGGGGGACGGGGCCGCAGCTGGGCACGGGACCGGCCGGGCCGTACGCCAGGCCGTACGCCAGGCCGTACGCCGCGCCGATGACGGCCGGCCCGACGGTTTCGCGCGCCCCGGCCGGGGCTGTTCGTCGCGCGTACCGCATTCCGTCACGCTGACGACACCACCCCTTCCCTGACGCTCGTTCCTCTTGGAACATTCTTCGGAACACTCCGCCGGCCCCGGTTTCCACCGGCGGACCGCTACATCCGCGCAGCACGCAGCACGCAGCACGCAGCACGCAGCACGCACAGGCACAGGCACAGGCACAGGCACGTCCGTTCAGCACCTCCCGTCCGACCATCCGCACCTCCCCGTCCGCGAACTCCCCCACACCACGAGGTCCTCAGACTCATGCCTGAACTCAATAGGCGGCGCTTCCTCCAGATCGCCGGCGCGACCGCGGGCTTCTCGGCCCTGTCGAACAGCATCGCCCGCGCCGCGGCCATACCCGCCGCCCGTCGCTCCGGCTCCATCAAGGACGTCGAACATGTCGTCGTGCTGATGCAGGAGAACCGTTCCTTCGACCACTACTTCGGCGCGCTGAAGGGCGTACGCGGATTCGGTGACCCGCGCCCGGTGACGCTGGACAGCGGCAAGCCGGTCTGGCACCAGTCGGACGGCACCAAGGACGTACTGCCCTACCACCCGGACGCCGAGAACCTCGGTATGCAGTTCATCGAGGGCCTCAACCACGACTGGGCGGGCGGCCACCAGGCGTGGCACGACGGCAAGTACGACCGCTGGATCCCCGCCAAGTCCGCGCGGACGATGGCCTATCTGACCCGCGAGGACATCCCGTTCCACTACGCGCTCGCCGACGCGTTCACCGTCTGCGACGCCTACCACTGCTCCCTCATCGGGGCCACCGACCCCAACCGCTACTACCTGTGGTCCGGCCACACGGGCAACGACGGCAAGGGCGGCGGGCCCGTCCTCGGCAACGACGAAGCCGGCTACGGCTGGACGACGTACCCCGAGCGGCTGGAGCAGGCCGGCGTCTCCTGGAAGATCTACCAGGACACCGGCGACGGCCTGGACGCGGCCGGACACTGGGGCTGGATCGACGACGCGTACCGCGGCAACTACGGCGACAACTCGCTGCTCTACTTCAACGCCTACCGCAACGCCAAACCCGGCGACCCCCTTTACGACAAGGCCCGCACCGGCACCAACGCCAAGCAGGGCGACGGCTACTTCGATCACCTCAAGGCCGATGTGGCGGCGGGCAAGCTCCCGCAGGTCTCCTGGATCGCCGCGCCCGAGGCGTTCTCCGAACACCCCAACTGGCCCGCGAACTACGGCGCCTGGTACATATCCCAGGTGCTGGACGCGCTCACCGCCAACCCCGAGGTGTGGAGCCGCACCGCCCTCTTCCTCACCTACGACGAGAACGACGGCTACTTCGACCACCTCACCCCGCCCTTCCCGCCGGCCTCCGCCGACCGGGGCGCCTCCACCGTCGACACCGCACTCGACCACTTCCCCGGCGACATCCGCTACGCCGCCGGGCCCTACGGCCTCGGCCAGCGCGTCCCCATGCTCGTCGTGTCCCCCTGGAGCACCGGCGGTTACGTCTGCTCGGAGGTCTTCGACCACACCTCCATCCTCCGCTTCCTGGAACGCCGCTTCGGCGTGCACGAACCGAACATCTCGCCCTGGCGGCGCGCCATCTGCGGCGACCTCACCTCGGCCTTCGACTTCGGCCTCAGGGACACCGGGCCCGCCGCGCTCCCCGACACCGACGGCTTCCGGCCGCCGGACCGCAAGCGGCACGACAGCTACCTGCCCAAGCCGCCCGCCCAGCCCGCGCTGCCGCGGCAGGAAGCCGGCTCCCGGCCCACCCGCCCGCTGCCGTACGCACCGTGGGTTGACGGGTCCGCGACGCCCGCCACCGGCCGCTTCACCCTCACCTTCAGCGGCGGCGACCGGGCCGGGGTGTGCTTCACCGTCACCTCCGCGAACCGCACCGACGGCCCGTGGACGTACACCACGGAGGCCGGTAAGCAGCTCTCCGACACCTGGAACACGGCCTACTCCCAGGGCGTTTACGACCTGACGGTCCATGGCCCGAACGGCTTCCTGCGTACCTTCCGGGGCCCCGGCGCCACCACGGGCCCCGAGGTGACCGCCCGCCACGACGCCACCGACGGCCGGGTCGAACTCACCCTGACGAACCGGGGCACCACCGCCTGCCGCCTCACCGTCACCGACGCCTACGGGGGCAAGAACCACACCTACACGGTGCGTGCGGGCGCCACCGTGCGGAAGCCGGTGGACCTGCGCGCGGGCAAGCGCTGGTACGACCTGACCGTGGTGTCCGACACGGACCCCGCCTTCCTGCGGCGGTTCGCCGGCCACGTCGAGAACGGCCGTCCGGGCGTGAGCGACCCGGCGATCATCACCGGCTGACGCGCCCCGGGAACGGGGCCCGCCGCGCGCGGGGCCCGTTCCCGCCGCCGACCGCACCGACCGGGGGACCCGGCCCGCCGGGGGGCCGTTACGACGCGCCGCGCCGCAGGTGCTCCAGCGTGGGGTCCTGCGCCGCGTCGTACACATCGCTTCCCCGGCGGGAGACGATCGACGCGACCGCGCCTACTCGTCCCGCACCGTGAGACCGAGGACCTGCGCGAGCGCCGGCGCCATGTCCAGGAGCTGAAGCGAACCCAGTCGCTTCGGCTTCCTCGCCGGCGAACCTGGTCGTACGAGGTGACGCTCGGGGCGCTGGGTGGCCCTGCCGGGCGGGGGGGATCTTGTGCTCCGTGTCCGGTCCGGGCGTGCTGCGCGGATGCTCGTGTGGGCCAGGCGGAATGCCGCGGGCGAGGAACCGCCCGCGGCAGGTCGGGGCTCCACGTGGCGGGGTCAGAACTGGTTCTCGCCGCCATTGACGTGCAGGGTGGTGCCGAGCATGAAGCTGCTGTCCGCGGAGGCGAGAAAGGCCACGGCGGCGGCGACCTCCTCCGGGCGCCCCCTCCGGCCGATCGGCACTCCCGCCGCGAGTTCCACCTTGAGGGCGGCAGCGTTCTCCCCGCCGATGGCGTCGACTCCGGGGGTGTCGATCGCGCCCGGCGCGACCGTGTTGACTCGGATGCCCCGGCCCTTCAGCTCGTTGGCCCAGGTCCGCGCGAGGGACCGGATCGCGGCCTTCGACGCCGCGTACAGGCCGAAGGTCTCCCGGCCGTCATCGGCGCGGATGGAGTCGTTCAAGATCACCGAGGCGCCTTCGTTGAGCAGCGGCAATGCCTTCTGCACGGTGAGCAGTGTGCCCCGGACGTTGACGCCGAAAAGCTGGTCGAACTGTTCCTGGGTGGCCTGCGCCAGCGGTGCGAGTGTGGCGATGCCCGCGTTGGCGAAGAGCACGTCCAGACCCCGGCCTCGGTCACGGATCGCGTCGTACAGCCGGTCCAGGTCGGCCGGCGCCGATATGTCGCCCGGCACCGCGGTGACCGCGGAACCGATCGACTCGACGGCCCTGTCGAGCGCGTCCTTGCGTCGGCCGGTGATGAACACATGGGCACCATCGGACGCCAGCCGCGCGGCGGTGGCCATGCCGATTCCGGTGCTGCCGCCGGTGACGACGGCGGTCTTGCCTTGCAGCTGTCCCATTGCTTGAACTCCCAAAACTTAGATACCGATCGGTGCAGAAAGGAACGTAGCACTTCTGCACCGATCGGTATCGAGGCGGTAGGGTGGGCTCATGGAGATCACCCGGAGAGCGCCGATCGGCCGGCCGAGAGGATTCGACACCGACGAGGCCCTGGAGCGGGCGATGATGGTCTTCTGGGAGCAGGGCTACGAAGGCGCCAGCCTGACCGACCTGACCAGCGCCATGGGCATCACCCGCAAGAGCATGTACGCGGCCTTCGGCAACAAGGAGACGCTGTTCCACAAGGCCCTGGAGCGCTACACCGAAGGCCCCGCCGCCTATGCGGCCCGCGCGCTGGAGAAGCCGAGCGCCCGGGAGGTGGCCACGGCGTTTCTCGCCGGCTCGGTCAGCACGACCACCCACCCCGGCCGCCCCAGCGGATGCCTGGGCGTGCAGGGCTCGCTGGCCGCCGGTGACTCCGGACGGGCCGCCCAGGACGCCCTGATCGCCTGGCGCGAGGACGGCCGTACCCGCCTCCGCCGCCGGTTCCAGCAGGCCGTCGACGAGGGTGATCTGCCCTCGGGCGCGGACCCGGAACTGCTCGCCCGATACGTCATGACCGTGGCGAACGGCATCGCCGTCCAGGCCGCCGGCGGCGCCGGCCGCTCCGAACTCCAGCAGGTGGCCGACGCGGCGCTGCGAAACTGGCCACCCGTCTGACAGCCGGCGCCCGCAGGAGCGTGTCGCAACCTCGAAAGCGAGGAACCGCACCCACACCGGCATCGCCGGCCATCAAGGCCCACCCGCTTGGACAATGAAGTCAGTCGCCGCACGTCACAGGACCGCCGTCGACTGACTTCGCTGTCCACGGACACGAACTCACCAACAAATCCTGCTGTACAGCAGCGAAGTCCAGCAAATGCAGCAACTGCTCCCGCCCGAGGACACTCTTCAGGGGTGCTACGTGCCCGCCAAGCCGCACTGCAAGGTGTCGACGACCAGGTGGGCAGCTTCACGCTGGATGCACTCGGGCGGCGAGGCGGCCGGCGGCGGGATACTGTCTCCACCAGCCTCCTCCCCGACGCCGCCGACGGTCTCGCCGACGTCCCCTCCCCGGTGGCCTCGCCCGCCGCCGTGGCACGGGCCAGCGACGTGATCATGGTCCGCCATCGTCGACGCCGACCCGGGCGGTGTTGTGCCGGGCGTGGAGTGGATGTACCTGCCGAGGAGCTCACCGGCGCGGTGGGGGTGCCCGAGATCTCGAAATCCACCGCCAGCCACCACTGGCGCGTGCTGCGCGAAAGCGGCGTCGTCCATCAGCACCGCGACGGCCGCCGACTGCTGCTGTACCTGCGCCGAGCAGAACTCGACGCCCGCTTCCCCGGCGTACTCGACGGCATCCTCGCCGCGGCGGCCGATGACCCGGCCGTCACCCAGGTCGTCGGCAATTAGGTGTTGTCGGCCCTGACGTTGCTGGTAGCAGCCGGTCGAGTCGCCTTGGCTACGGGTGCGTTCGGCCAGGATGTGTGCTCGGGCGGCAGGAGGACCCGCACGCCCTTGCTGCCCCGGAACGTGTGCAGTATCAGCAGGCGGCGACTGGTGCCTGGACGGAGCCTGTCCGGCAACCTGAAGCAGGCCGATGGTGAGACGTCCCGGACCGTACCAGGCGGGCCGCGAAGCGGCGGGCGGCCGGCGGATGGCCCGGTACGACGTGCCGCTTCCCCCGAGGGGGGCCACCACCGCGTATCACCTGCTCGCCCTTCTTGTCGGCAGACGCTGCGCCCCGCGCAGGGCGTCACGCTCGGCGCCGTCCACGGTCAGGGACCGGCGGAGTTTGGTGGAGACCCGGTCGCCGAGGTGGTGCAGCGGGCCTCGGCGGCCGGCGGCATCCACTCCGCCGGATCCTGGTGCCGGGTGCTACCCGAGGTCGAAGGTGTTGGGTAGCCCCAGTCGATAGCGCACTTCGTCGACCCGCTTCAGGGGCTCCATCTCCGGCGGGCGGTACAACTCCCAGATGTGACACCGTTCGGAGCCCGAATTGTCTGCGTCCAGCAGGGCGTTGACGGCGCGTCGCGCGGACTCGTTGGCGCCCTCCATGGTTGCCAGGTCCACATCCGTACGGACGTAGTCGCCGGCGAGGAAGAAGTTCGGCACCGCGGTCTTCGCCGACGGGCGGTGGTAGAGGGTTTCGGTGGGGTGGATGAGGAGCTGTTCGCGGTTTTGCGGGGCGGGGCCGCCGAGACCCGTCACCGCCGGGTCCATGAACCAGCCGAGCCGGTCCTCGTCCCTGAGTGTCGTCTTGCCGGAGTCGTTCAGCCCGTCCTTCAGCTGGGCCCACAGTTCGGCGACGATCTCGTCCTTGGTGCACTCACGGGCCGTCTTGCCGTAGAGGTTGCCGGGCTTGTCCCACTCGGAGATGATCGTGGACAGGCATTCGCGAGCCTGGCCGTCCCCGTAGTCGCGGGCGAAGTCCCGGCCGTCCCAGAACTGTGCCTGGCCGATTCCGGTGACCGCCCAGGGGGAGTCGAGGCAGTTGATGTGGCCGCGCACGACGGGGGTGGGCGTGCGGAGGTAGAACATCACGCCGGTCATCCAGTCCGTCTTCAGCGCGTCGCACCGCCCGAGTTGCGGGTCGGCGGCGCGCAGGGCCGGGCCCCAGGTCGCGCGCGCGTGCTCGACGGGGAGAGCACAGACGTAGTGGTCGGCGGTGACGGTGCGCCGCCGGCTGCCGTCGCGCGCCGCCACGCGTACGCCGGTCACCCGGCCGCCGCCGTACACCACCTCCCGGACCTCGGTGCCGAGCACGAACTCGACGCCCCGGGAGCGCAGGTGCGTCTCCCAGGGGTCGATCCATGCCTCGCTGGTGGGGGCGTTCAGCACCCGGTCGATGTCCGCGTCGCCGTCCATGCCGCGGCCGAGCAGGCCCCACAGGAGGAGGGCCTCGATGATGACGCGGCCGACGGTGCGGGTGGAAGCGATCTCGGCGCGGGTGGCGACGAGGTTGCGGGTCTGGCCGATGCCGAGGAGTACCTGGTACTCGCGGCTCATCTCGCCGGCCCGGATGAAGTCCCACCAGGTGACCTTCTCCCACTGGCCCTCGCGGCGGGCGTCGCAGCTGGTGAGGTGGACCAGGAGGCGGTTGGCGAAGTAGGCGGCCTCATGGGCGGGCAGGTGGGTGGCGAGGTCCAGCACCGACAGGATCTGGTCGCGGATCCAGGACGGGGTGAGTTCGTCGAGGGCGGGCGGCGTGGTGACCCGGCGGAGCGGGAAATGCAGGTCCGGGCGGCCCGAGCCGCGCGCGAACAACGCCTCCGTACTGCTGCGGAGATTGCCGTGGACGCCGTTCGCATTGCCGGGGAAGGGGATACGGCGCATGGTGTCCGGCAGATTCCGGTAGAAGCCGGGGAAGAAGCGGAAGCCGTGCTCGCCGGGAAGCGGTTTGCGGCTGCCCGTCGCGGTCCCGGGGACGTCCATCGAGCGAGCCTTGCCGCCGAGAGTGTCGTAGTACTCGTAGACCGTGACCGCGTAGCCGCGTTCGGCAAGTTCGTGGGCGGCGCTGAGGCCGGAGACTCCGCCGCCGAGGACGGCGACGCGCTTGCCGGCGGAGGCCGCAGCTGCGCTGTCGGCAGCCCCCGAGGCACCGACCGCTACCTCGCCGGCGACTCCCGCGACCGCTGCCCCGGTCGCCGCCAGGAAGCGTCTGCGGCTGTGTCCGTGGCGCCCCTCCGACTGCTGTGCGTATTCCGTCGTCATGAGCACCGGAGCGTAGAGAGGGGCCCCGGAAGCCGGAAGCCCTCTCTCCTGTCACTCACGGCATCCTCACAAACGCAAGGCGAAAGCGATGTCGAGCGTGTTCGCGCAAGGGCGGCACATCGGAGCGTTCATCCAGTACATCGCCCACCTGGAGCACACCGGCGAGATCAGCGCCTTCCGCTGCATTACGGTCTTCCGCTTCATTGGACCGCCGCGCCGCGAACGTCTTCGTCCACCCCGCCCAGCCCCCGATGACGCTGCTGCCCGGCACCCCCGCCCCGCTCGCGGACTACGTCTTCGACACCACCCGCACCGCGCTGAACATGGTGCTCAACGGCGTCATGGACCGCTACCGCAACGTGCGCGTGATCCTCTCCCATGGAGGCGGCTTCCTCCCCTACGCCGCCTACCGCTTCTCCGGCCTGACCTCCACCGTCGTCGACCGGACCCGCAAGGCCGACGACATCCTGCGCGACCTGAAGCGCTTCTACTTCGACACCGCCCTGTCCGCCAGCCCCTCCGCCCTGCCGGCCCTCCTCGCCTTCGCCGAGCCCGGCCACGTCCTCTACGGCAGCGACTGGCCCTTCGCCCCCCAGGAGGCCGGCACCTACTACAACAACTTCCTGGAGACCTACCCCGACTTCACCCCGGGCCAGGCCCAGGCCATCGACCGCGGCAACGCCGAGGCCCTCTTCCCCCGCCTCGCCCGCTGACCGGGCCCCTCCACGCGCACACTCTTCATCGCGGCGCCGGCTTCCTCGTGACTCATGCCGAATCGGAGCGGGCCCACGCTCTCGAAGAGGGTGTAGTTCCACTGCACTCGATCGGAGTTGTTCACGACAGACCGCATAGTCCGGACATCTCACCACGCACAGCTGACATCACACTCAGTCAGCCCTCCACGGAAAGTGAGCCAGATCCCGAGAAGTGACAGCGCCGGCTCAGCGACACCGCCGCCATGACGATGGCAGCGCCTCGCAGCCGTCGAGGGCGGTTGCTCAGACGGCCTCGAAGTCCGGGAGGGTCCAGGTCTTGTCGAAGAACGGCTGACTGGGCGCGTAAAGGCGGAAGTAGACGAACCAACCGTCAGGAGCGACCGTCTTCACCCAGTTACTTCTGGCGCCGGCCGGGGCGGTGGGGCCGATATAGAGGTCGATGCCGCCGTCGTCGTTGAACTTCAGCTGTTCGTCGCGGCTGTCGAGGCTGACGCTGCGGATCTCGGTGCCGCCGTTGTCATAGGGGCGGCGGGTGTCCTCGCTGTAGAGAGTGAGCGACCAGAACTGGGCGACGGGCACGTCGGCGGGCACGTGCAGCCGGTAGGTCCGGTCGGCGCGGACGAGGCGGGCCCGGCTGTCGCGTTTGGAGGTCAGGTAGACCTGTCCGGCGCCCGGGGTGGGGTGGACCATGCCCTGGGTGCTGGTGACGGCCTCGTAGAACCAGGTGGCGCGCTGGTCGAGCTGCAGGACGGTGTCGGTCTCCTGCTCGACCTCGAAGTCGAAGCTCTTGAACCAGCTCGTGCCCGTCCAGTACGGCTCGGTGTAGCGGGGGTTGACCTGGAGGTTGCGCACCAGCAACTCGCCGAGCGCGGCGCCCTCCTGAAGGATGCGCCGCTGACGCGCATCCGGGACGAACTCCCGCCCCTTGACGAGGCCGAGGGGTTCGACCATGGCCATCAAGGCTTTGTCGACCTCGCGGACCGGCTCCTCCGCCAGCACGGTGGCGAGGTCCCGCCAGTACCGCATGCCGCGGGCCGGGGTGGCGCTCCATTCGCGGTCGACGCCCTCGATGAAGCGCACTGGGGCGGGACCGGAGCCGGCGAGGGAGAGCTTGAGGCCGGCCTTCGCCGCCGCCATGAGCCGCGGATCCTGGGTCAGCACGCGGAACGCGATGAAGAGGTTCACCGTCTGCGAGCGCACGACGTACCGCCCGGAGCCCTGGAAGGGCGTGTCGTCGTGGTGCGGCCCGAGCACGACGTAGCCGCCGCCGTCGCCCCGGTCGGGGCCGGTCTGGCCAAGGTCCACGACCGGCCGCTGCCAGAAGTCCAGGACACCGCCCGCGGTGGGCCCGGCCGGGTAGTCGATCAGGAGCGGGCCGTCCGCGAGGCTGGTGAAGTTGATGACGTACGGCGTCGTCAGATTCGCGGTGACGATGCCCCGCTTCTCCCGCAGCGAGTCGTAGACGACGAAGTCGCCGAACCGCGTGGCGCCGAAGACCTCGGCCGCGCGCTCACGCCAGGTCAGGAACCCGACCAGCGGCAGGGACCACAGATACGCCTGGGCGGCGCGCTGCACGTCCAGCTGGTCGAACAGCAGCTCGGATGACTCGTCGGTCGGGAAGGTGTGCTCCAGGCGGAGCGTGCCGAACGACGTCTCGATCGTCTCGTTGCCCGTCAGCCCGGCGTCACGCAGGTGGGTCATGGCCACCCTCCCTCGGAGACAAACAGTGATCAATGCACATCTATCACCGATGGGATCGGCCTCCGCTCGACACACCCGGCACCGCAGACGGCCGGGCGGCCCCCCGCGGCGGTCAGAAGCGCTGATCGCCGCGGTCCAGGAGCGCGGAGCGCGGAGCTGCCCGGGCCCCGCATGCCTTGTTCGTTTACGGGCCGCCTTGACCGCTGCTCAGGCTGCTGAACGTCCGCTGCCCTTTCCCGTGAAGAGAGCCGATCCCTTGAAGTGGGGCATCTTTCTCTGGTCCGCCCGGTGATCTGAACGGCAGGGTGTGGTCCTGCGCCGTGGCCGGTACCGGGCAGCGTCCGGGTGTCGGCCCCGCTCACTCCGTCGTCCGGGTGTCGGCCCCGCTCACCCCGTCGCAAGCGTGGGCCAGGCGTCGCCCCGGATGCGGGCGTGCAGATGCTCGTCGTGCCAGCCGTCGGCGTGCAGCAGGGCGCTGCGCATGGTGCCTTCCAGCTTGAATCCGGCCTTCGTCGCCACCCGGCAGGAGGCGGGGTTCGCCACGGAGTGCGTCAGGCGCAGCCGGTGCAGGCCCAGGTCGTCCAGGGCCCAGCGGCTGACGCGGAGCACCGCGTCGGCCATGGCGCCGGTGCCGCGGGCGGCGGGCAGCAGCCAGTAGAGCAACTCGGCGCTGCCGCCCGCGAGATCGAAGTCCGCCACCCCGATCAGGCCCAGGGCCGGGCCCTCGCCGGGTCCGGCGAGCGCCCAGAGTGCCGACTGCTCGCTCGCCCAGCGTTCCCGCCAGCTTGCGATCCGTGCTCGCGCGGCGTCCGGCGTCAGCTGCCCGGGACGGTTCCACTGCTGGATCTCCGGATCGCGCGTGGCTTCGGCGAGCGCCTCGGCGTCCGCCGCCCGCCACGGGCGCAGTTGCCGGCCGCCGGCCGCCGGGAACACGGGTTGTGCGTCGCGGCTCATCCGGCCGGCGGGTACCACGGGAGGTATCGGGGAGGTCATCGGAGCATGATGCCGGACGCTGATGGCGTCGATGGCGGTGGCGTCGATGGCGATGGCGCAGGGCTCGGGTGCGGGAGTGCGGCAGGGGCGGTGCTCGGGACGCGTGGGGAAGCGAGTACTGGGGGCGCTGGGACGCACCTCGCGTGGGTGGCCGGTCGTGACGGTCTCGGCGATCTTCGGCCAGGTGAAGGCGGACCGACGGGCGGTCCGCGCATCGAGGCCGCGCCCGGTGGTGACGTTCAGTGGTGACGTTCGGCGATGACGTCCGGCGGGATGTGCCGCGGTGAGCAGGGGGACGGGACGTCGTCCCGTCCGAGTGTGAAGAACGGATGAAGTCCGGGCAGGGCGATCAGCCGCAAGATCACCCAATGGCGGTTTTCTCCCGGTATATCCGGGCCGCGCCGCCATTACGCTCTGTTTCCCATGGACGTGCACACAGGAGACGGGACGATCGCCATCCCGGCGGGACGCGTGACGCTGTCGGACCGGCGGACGCGGCAGAGCTGGCCGGTCGATCTCGCGCCGTACCGGCTGGCGGCGTTCCCGGTCACCCAGGCGCAGTTCGCCGAGGTCACCGGTGAGCGGCCGAGCAGCGCGCGGGGCGACCAACTGCCCGTCGAGGGCGTGTCCTGGTGGGACGCGGTCCGATTCTGCAACGCCCTGTCCCGGCGCGCGGGGCTGGCGCCCGCCTATCGCCGCCGGGACGACACCGGGGACGCCGAGTGGGACCCCTCCGCCGACGGGTACCGGCTCCCGACCGAGGCCGAGTGGGAGCACGCCTGCCGCGCCGGTACGGCCGAGGCGCGGTACGGGCGGCTCGACGAGATCGCCTGGTATCGCGACAACTCGCGCGAGCGGATACACGACGTGGGCGGCAAGCAGCCCAACGCATGGGGCCTGTACGACATGTTGGGCAATGTGTGGGAGTGGAGCTGGGATGTCTACGACGCCGAGGTCTACGGCGCCTATCGGGTGCTGCGGGGCGGCGGCTGGTTCGACGAGCACTGGAGCTGCCGGGCCTCGGTGCGGCGCCGCGGCCACCCGGACTTCCGGATCGACGACGTAGGGTTCCGCATCGCGCGTTCCGTCCCGCGCTGAACCGCGTTCGCGGCGATGACTGTTTCGACGGGTGGTACCCACTCCGATAGGTGGTGACCGTTTCGATGGGCGGTGATCACCTCGGTGGGCGGTGGGCGTGTCGATCAGCTGGCAGCGCGGCTGTGGACGCCACAGCCCGCTCGACGGGGGCGGGGAACAGCAGGGCGGGGACAGCGGTGCGGGGGACAGCGGGGCGGCGGCTGGCGACTCCCGGTCCGCCGACTTCCGGTCCGTCGACTCCCGGTCGGCCGGCTTCCCCAGCCGTATCTCCCGGCCTCCCCGGCCGCAAGTCTTCGCCCAGCCGCATGACTTCCCCGGCTGTATATCGTGCGAGGGTGCCCCTTCGCCCACCGGATCCCCGCCGCCCCTGCAACCCCCGTATCCCCCGCACGGCCCGTAACCCTCGCATGGCCCGGAACCCCCACAAGTCCCGTCCACCCCGCGGCTTCCGCGACTCCCGCACATGAACCCGGATACAACCGCCCGCGCGGCGGACCGCGGGCTGCCCGCGGTGCTGTGGATCGGGGGGCCGCCCGGCGCGGGCAAGACGACCGTCGCCCGGCTGCTCGCCCGTCGGCACGGACTGCGTCAGTACCACGCGGACGCCCACACCTGGGAGCACCGTGACCGGGCCATCGCCGCCGGGAACCGGGCCGCGATCACCTGGGAGGCGCTGCCCGGTACGGCGCGCTGGTCGGCGCCGCCGGACGAGATGCTGGCGATGTCCCTGCACCACGAGCGCGGGCCGATGATCGTCGACGATCTGCGGGTATTGCCGGCGGCGCCACTGACGATCGCCGAGGGCACCCCCGTCACACCGGAGGTCGCCGGCCCCGGCAGCCACGCCCTGTGGCTGCTGCCGACGCCCGAGGTGCAGCGGGCACGGCTTGCGGAACGGAAGCTGGCCCCGGGCCCGTTGGAGCTCTTCCGGCTGCTGACCCGGGAGATCGAGGCGCAGGTGGCTGCGTGCGGCGCCGGTTCGCTGACCATCGACGGCGGTATGACCGTGGCCGACACGGTCGCCGAGGTCGAGGCGTACTTCGCGGCGCCCCTCGCGGCGGGCCCGGTGGCCGCGACCGCGCCGGAGCGGGCCCGGCTGCTCCGGTACGCCAACCGGGCCACCGTGACGCAGTATCTGGGGTTCTTCGCCCGCCCGTGGTCCCCCGGGGATGCCCGGTCGGCCGTCCTGGAGTTCTCCTGCGAATGCGGACGGGCCGACTGCGCGGAACAGGTCCGACTCGTGCTCGCGGACTTCCCGCCACCGCCCGACACCACGTCCCCGCCGGTACTGGCCCCCGGACACCGCGCGGCGGGAGCACCGGACCCGGCCCCCTGACGTCCGGCTCCGCCACCTGCCGCGCACCGGCGGCGGGTCCGGTCCGGTCCCGGGCGTACGTGGTCGCGGCGCCGGCGAACCGGAGGCGCGGGTGACCGTGAAGCCGCAGGAGAAGACCCGGCCACCTCGATCCGTCCCGCGCGAAGGCGGCACAGCTGTGCGGGGCTGCCCGCCGGAATGACGCCGGACCTCATTCCTCCTGGGCCAGTTCGAGCGGGCCGGGGGAGCGGGCGCCTACGTGCAGGGGGCGTGCGCGGTAGCGGCGTCCCGCCCCAAGAGCACCGGATACGCCAGCCGCTCCACGTGAGTCACCCGCCCCACCCGCCCCGGATACGCCAAGTGCGCCACAGGAATCGTCCTGTGGCGCACCGTCCCCCCGTGGGGTGCCGTGCCGCGCTACGTCAGCCGGGCTGTTCCGCGCCGTACCGCCGTGCTACTTCAGCGCGCTGCGCTGCTGCCACTGCTGCCAGTTCTCCTGCCAGACCTCCAGGCCGTTGCCGACGTCGGTCTTCTTCGTGCTGGTGGTGCCCTTGACCTCGACGGTGGAGCCGATCGGCAGGAAGTCGTAGATCCTCTTGGCGTCGCTGGTGCTCATGCCGAAGCAGCCGTGGCTGTTGTTCACCACGCCGAGGGACTGGTTCCACGGGGCGGAGTGCAGGAAGGTGCCCGAGGCGGTGAGGTGGGTGACCCACTTCGAGTCCAGCGACCACTGGTTGCCGAACCCGATGGTCTCGGACTTCATGGTCTCCGCGGCGTTCTTGCTGCGTACGGTGTGGATGCCGCCGCGGGTGGGGTCGGCGGGCGAGCCCGCGGAGCCCGTGATGGTGCCGACGGGCTTGCCGTTCTCGTACATGGTCAGGGTGTGCGCCGGTACGTCGATGACGGCCTTGTGGTCCACGCCGATGCTGAAGTCGAAGTCGTAGTCGCGGGCGAACCAGCCGCCCTTGCCCGAGTTGATGCCGGAGAGTCCGCCCTTGACGGAGACCTTCGTGCCCGACGGCCAGTAGGTCTTGGGGCGCCAGTCGATCCGGTCCTTGCCCGACCAGTCCTTGACCCAGCCCCAGGCGCCCTCGACCTTCGGCTGGGTGGTGACCTTGAGGGCCTTCTCGATCTCGGCGCGCTGATCCTTGGCGACGGAGTTGTCGAAGAGGATCGAGATCGGCATGCCCGTGCCGACCTTGTCGCCGTTCCCCGGCTGGTTGGTGAGCTTGTTGACCTTGTCGGCCGCTTCCGTGGTGAAGGTCGAGGTGGCGGAGGATTCCTTGCCGCCCGTCGACTTGGCCTTCGCCTGCACGGTGTACGTGGTCTTCGGCTTGACCTTGCCGTCCGACTTCCATGACGCGCCGTCACCGGCCAGCTGGCCGTCGACCTTGGCGCCCTTGTCGTCCTTGACCTCGACCGAGGTGAGCTTCCCGCCGTCGGCGCGTACGGATATGTCGGAGCCGAGCTTCGCCGCCGCGCCGCCTCCGGCCGGGGCGACGGTCACCTTGGTCTCCGGCTTGTCGGCCGCCTGCGTCGAGCCGCCTCCGCCACCGCAGGCGGTCAGCACGGTGGCCGTCGCTATCAGGGCAGGTATCAACCGGGCGGGGTGACGGCGTGGTCCGGCGTGCACGAGGATCCCTCCAAAGCAGAACAACTGTCAGTGGCGGGGTCCCGGCCCGCGGCTGCGTGAACCGCCAAGGCCGTATCGCACCCCCCCAGATATACAGAGGCTTCATCCGCTTATTTGGTTGTCCGGCAAACTGGACACTTATGACACGATTCGGTCTCGGACTCTGTCTCGTCTCCGGCGCCGGTGGCCGGTAATGCGCTGAGCGGGCTGAAGTCTCCGCGGCCGCGGTGTCGAATGCGACGGAACGGGCATAGCTGGCGAATTGCGCCAATTCCCACCAGTTCGGTCCCCTGTCCACAGGAGTCAGCGTGAGCCAGATGCGAGACCCCACATCCAACGGCCCCCGGAACCCGGCGCGTCCGGGCGGTGTCGCGGCGATCGTCCGGAATGCCGCCGAAGCCCTCGGCGCGGCCGCGGCGGGCATTATCGCCATGGCCGTGGTCGCCGCGCTCGGACTGTGGGCGGCGGGCGCCGGGGACCTGCCCGGCGGGGCGTTCCTCCGGGTGGTCGCGGCCGTCGTCGTCATGGCGGCCGGCGGCTCGGTCGCGGTCTCGGGCAGCACCGGGGCCCTCGCGCGGGCAGCGGCCACCGTCGACGCCGTACCCCTGTCGGTGACGCTGGCCGGAGCCCTGGTGACCGCCGCCGTCTTCCTGCTGCCGCTGCGCCGCCGGGCGGCCGCCACCGGCCGCGGACTGCTCGTCCGCGCCGCCGGAACGGCCGTGTGCTGGCTGGTGCTTCTGCTGCTCCTCGGCCTCGCGGCCCGCCACAGCTT
Source organism: Streptomyces celluloflavus (assembly GCA_000720995.1). Lineage (GTDB taxonomy): Bacteria > Actinomycetota > Actinomycetes > Streptomycetales > Streptomycetaceae > Streptomyces > Streptomyces celluloflavus. The sequence continues at coordinate 58,887 of JOEL01000024.1, read as the reverse complement.
CCGCGTCTCCGTCGGCAGCGGCCTCGCCGACGAACTCGGTGCGGCGCTCGGTGCGACACCCGTCGTCGCCTTCCGCGCCGAACTGCCCGCCACACTCGGCACCGGCCTGCTCTGGGTACTGGCCGTGCTGGCGCTCGCCTGTCTCGTCTCGCGCCGGTTGCCGCTCGCCCCCGGGCCGCGGCGGGTCCACCGCTCCGTCCGGCCGTATGCCTATGCGATGGTGCTGGTGCTGCTCGCCTATGTGGCGATCGGCGCGGTGGTCGGCGTGGTCGTGCTCGCCACCCGGGGGCAGCCGGCCGAGACCGCCGGGACGATGCTCCTCGGGCTGCCGAACCTGGCCTGGCTCGCGCTGGGCACCGGCATCGGCGGCGCCTGGCACGGCCATCTCACCGGAGTCCCCGGACTGCCCCTTCCCCAGGTACTCGACCAGGTGCTGCGGACCCGCGACGGGGACCGGACCCTCGATCTCGGCGCGCTCACCGCGTACGACGGCCGGGCCTGGCTGCTGGTGGCCGTGGCGGTCGTGGTCCTGCTCGCCGCCTCGTACGCCGCGGCGGTCCGCCGCCCGGCCCCCGCACCGCTCTGGCGGCACGCCCTCGCCATGGCCGGGTCCCTGGCGCTCACCCTGCTCGTCGTCGGGCTGCTCACCCGGATCTCCGCGCACTACGGGCTCGCCCTGATCGGCGTCGGGAACCTCAGCGGGCTGGGCGGAGAGTTCGTCCTGCGTCCGGAACTCCTCCGGCTGGCCGGTGCGGGCGCCGTCTGCGGGCTGGCCGCCGGACTCCTCGGCGGCCTGCCGGCCCGGGGCGTACGGCGACCCGGTGGGGCCCGGCCGGCTGGCGGCGTACGGGGCGCGGGGCGGTGAACGCCCCTGCTCACGCCGGCCGCACCGGCTTTATGCCGGCCACACCGGCCGGCGGTGATGCTTGGTACGCCTTGGTGCGCCGCGCGGCAGAGGCGGGCGGGGAGCCGGCGGCCCGGGGGTGCCGTACCCGGGCCGAGGAGTCGAGGAGCCGAAGCGCCGAGTTGTTTTCTTCGAGGGCGGGTGCCGGGCGAGGATGTCCCGGGATTCCTCCGGTACGGCGAAGGATTTCCGCGGTCGCGTTGTATCAATATCCGGGTGGAGAAGCGCTCCCCCTCGAATGGGGTGGAGCTCGGAGGCTGCCGTCGGCATACTTTCGCATGCCGTGCCCCGGTTTCCGCGGGAGGGTTCTTCGGTGTTGTGAAGCCTCCAAATGGCCGTACAATCACCGTATGGCACAGAAGGTAATCACCATCTACACAGACGACCTCACGGGCGAAGAGTCCTCGGAGGCCGCAACTCACACCCTCTCCCTCGACGGTGTGACATATGAGATCGACTTGGGTCCGGACAGCTACGACCAGCTGCTGGAGGCCGTTGGGCCCTTCATCCAGGTGGGGCGTAAGACCGGGAAGGCCCGGAAGGTGTCCAAGGCCGCTTCCGGCGGCGGCGACACCGCTGCCATCAGGGCCTGGGCCAAGGAGAACGGATACGAGGTCAACGACCGCGGCCGCGTCCCGGCCCCTGTGCGGGAAGCCTACGAGAAGGCCAACAAGTAAGAATCGAACGGTGAGAGCCCCTCGGCTTCCGAGGGGCTTCTTTTTGTTTGCGGGGGCGGGAATGCGGGGCGAGGTGAGCTGCGCGATGGGGCGACGGGCGGCGGGATAGCGGACCGTGAGATAGCAGGCCGTGGGATAGGGGGACGGTGGGATGGCGAGAAGGGTGTGGGGCGGGGAGGGAAAGAGGGTGGGGGCCGGCGGGCTTCGTGCGGCCCCTGAGTTAGGTGCGTAACTTTCGCCATTGCGGTTGGTGAGAATATTTGTGAGCCGATATGGGGGTGATGTGATCGAAAGGCGTGGTTTTTGGGGCGAGTGAAATGCGGCGGGGAGGTGGCGGGCGGTCCGGGTCCGACGGTCGGGGTGGGTGGCGGCGCGGCCGGTAGATCGTCAACCCAGGGTTGACGATCCGCGATCGTCAACCTATGGTTGACGCATGGAGAAACCGGTGCACGTGACGAACTCGATCCGTCTCGACGACCTGATCGAGGCCATCAAGAAGGTTCATTCCGACGCTCTTGAGCAGCTTTCCGACGCGGTCCTGGCCGCGGATCACCTAGGCGACATCGCCGACCACCTGATCGGCCACTTCGTCGATCAGGCACGACGTTCGGGCGCGTCCTGGACGGACATCGGCCGGAGTATGGGGGTGAGCAAGCAGGCGGCGCAGAAGCGCTTCGTCCCGAAGAATCCGGGCGAGCCGTCGGACCTCGATCCCAACCAGGGGTTCAGCCGGTTCACCCCGCGGGCCCGAAATGTCGTCGTGGCGGCCCAGAGCGAGGCGCGGGCGGCGAACAACGGCGAGATCGGCACCGTCCACCTGGTGCTCGGGCTCCTGCACGAGCCGGAGGGCCTCGCCGCGATCGCCATGATCGCGCGGGATGTGTCGCTGGACGCCGTCCGGCAGGCCGCCACCGCGGCGCTGCCGCCGGCGGCCGGTGAGGTGCCCGAACTCATCCCGTACGACGCGCAGGCGCGCAAGGCACTGGAACTCACCTTCCGGGAGGCCCTGCGGATGGGCCACAACTACATCGGCACCGAGCACATCCTGCTCGCGCTGCTGGAACTGGAGAACGGCACGGGCGTGCTCGCCGACCTCGGTCTTGAGAAGGCGGCCGTCGAAGCCCACATCACCAGCGTCCTGTCCGTCGCCTTCGGCGCCCACGCGCAGGGGCGGAAGCAGTCGTAAATCGCTGGCGTCCGGTTCGGAGCGGGGGCTATGGTTCCCCCGTTCCGAGCCGCGACGTATATCGATGTGTCGATGTGTCGCTCTCGGGTGCACAGGTACGCAGGCAGGCAGCGGTGCAAGGGAGCGCGTCGGGGTACGTGGTTCGCCGCGGAGAAGAGTGGGAGGTGGGGGCATTGATGACGGTCATGGTGACGGGCGCGGCCCGCATTCAGAAGTTCATCGCTTTCACCTCCGTGGCCTCCGGCTGACACCCACACCACTTCCGCGCGCCCAGCGCGCCGCCGGGGCCACCCTTCGAAGGGTTCCCCTTGATTCACGCTTCGCGCCACACGTCTTCGGCGTTTTCGAAGTCTTCCGAGGATTTCGCGCCGACCGCGTCTTTCGCTTCCGAAGCTCGGACCGCCACTCAGGCCCAGCTCGCCACCGAAGCCCCGCACGCTCTCGTCGCGTACGGCTGGGACGACGGCTGGGCCGCCGAGTTCGCTCCGTACGCCGCGCAGGGGCTGCTGCCCGGCCGGGTGGTGCGGGTCGATCGCGGCCAGTGCGATGTCGTCACCGCGGACGGCACCGTGCGGGCCGACACCGAGTTCGTCGTACCGCGCGACCCGATGCGGATCGTGTGCACCGGGGACTGGGTCGCCGTCGACGCGGCCGGTGATCCGCGGTACGTGCGGACGCTGTTGCCGCGCCGTACCGCGTTCGTGCGGTCGACGTCGTCGCAGCGTTCCGAGGGCCAGGTACTGGCCACGAATATCGACCAGATCGTCATCTGTGTGTCGCTCGCGGTCGAACTCGACCCCGGGCGCATCGAGCGGTTCCTCGCGCTCGCCATGTCCAGTTCCGGTGGCGATGCGCTGCTGCACGAGGCGGCACCCGCCGCGGCGGGCGGTGCGCAGCCGTTGGTGGTGCTGACCAAGGCGGATCTGGTCGGCGATCCGGCGACGCTGGCGTATCTCGTTGCGGATGTGGAGAGCGCGGCCCCCGGTGTGCAGGTACTGGCGGTCAGCGCGGAGACGGGGGACGGGCTGGAAGTGCTGGCCGCGGTGCTCGCCGGGGGGACGTCCGTACTGCTGGGGCAGTCCGGCGCGGGGAAGTCGACGCTGGCCAACGCCCTGCTGGGGGAGCAGGTGCAGGGGGTGCAGGCCGCCCGGGACCGGGACGGCAAGGGGCGGCACACGACGACGACGCGGAATCTGCTGCCGCTGCCCTGGGGCGGCGGGCTGATCGACACACCCGGTCTGCGGGGCGTCGGGATGTGGGATGCGGAGTCCGGGCTGACCCGCGCGTTCTCGGACGTCGAGACGCTGGCCGGGGAGTGCCGCTTTCACGACTGCGCCCACGAGGCGGAGCCCGGCTGTGCCGTCCAGGAGGCCATCGACAGCGGGGAGTTGCCCGAGCGCCGGCTCGCCAGTTACCGGAAGCTGCTGCGGGAGAACCAGCGCATCGCCGCGAAGACGGATGCGCGGATGCGCGCGGAGATCCGGCGGGGCTGGAAGCAGCAGCAGGCGCTGGGGCGGCACATGATGGAGCGGAAGCGGGGACCGCGGGGGTGAGCACGCCGCCGCATCCGGCCGTGCGCCGGGTGCGGCGGCAGCCGGCCGCGAAGCCCGGCGCGGGGCCGGTGCCACCTCGGGTGGGCTTCCCCGACCCCGACCCCGACGGTGCCCCCGACCCCGCCCCCGACCCCGGCGGCGCCCCGTGCCCCCTCGACGCATCGGCTCAGCCGGTGAGGACAACCCAGGCCCAGGCGCCCACGACCAGCAGGCAGGCGAACTGTTCGACCAGCACGCTCAGGCCGATGGCGCGCATCACCCTGCGGGTCGCGGCCCAGGCGTCGCCGTGGCTGCCCAGCCGGTCCCGTTCCAGGAGGTAGAGCCCGCCGACGCCGCCCAGGGGGCAGCCGATGACCGGGATCACGAAGAAGCCCACGATGCCGGCGGCCCCGGCCGTGAACAGGGTGCGGTACGGGGTGCCGGCCGCGCGGAGGTCGCGGGCCGGCAGCAGCCATTTCAGGGCCTGGCCGAGCAGCAGGACGAGCGTGGCGCCGATCAGGATCTGCCAGGCGAGCGAGGACCGGCCGGCCGTGGCCCACCACAGCACGCCCGCCCAGACGATCAGCGGACCGGGGATGCCGGGAATCAGCACCCCGAGCAGACCGAGCAGCATGACGAGGCCGACCGCGACCAGCTGCCACCCGTTCATGCGCCGGCCTCACTCCGCCCGGCGCCTCTTCGCCCGGTGGGTGCGCGCCCGCCGCTCTCGGCCACGAGCCCCACGGCGGGTCCGTCCGACGGTCCGGCCGCGGGCCCGGACGGGGGAGGCGTCCGGCGCGGTCCGGTCCGGCGGGTGACTCGTACGCCGTGCTCTCTCATGGCCCAAGCCTGCCGGACACGGGGCGGACGCGCTTCCCGGCGCGGCGCTCCATCGCCCCGCAGGCCCGGGAGCCGCCGGACCGCGGCCGCCATCCGTCCTGTCAGTCCTGTCCGTCGTGTCTCTCCCGCCCCTCGCGCGCCACCCACCCCCGTTCGTAGGCGCGCCAGCCCAGCTGGAGGCGGGTGGTCACACCGGCCAGCGCCATCAGATGGCTGACCCGGCGCTGGACGGTGCGCAGGCCCAGACCGAGCTGCTTGGCGACGCTCGCATCCGTCAGGCCCGCCAGCAGCAGCGAGAGCACTTCGAGGTCGGCGTCGTCCGGGTCGCCCGTGCGCGTTTCGTGCGCGGTGCCGTCGGCCGCCAGCCGGAGCGGTACGGCCTGCCGCCAGACGGCCTCGAACAGGGCCCGGAGCGATTCCAGCAGTCCGCTGTCGTGCACCACCAGCGCCGCGGGCTCAGCGGCCGCCGCGCCGCGCGCGCTCAGCGGCACCAGTGCGAGCGTACGGTCCGCGATCACCAGCTTCGTGGGCACCTTGTCGACCACCCGGACCCGCTCCCGGCGGCCCAGCGCCTCGGACAGCCCGAGCAGTGCGCCGGGCGTGGCCAGCACTCCCCGCTCGATCACCACGCGGTAGTCGACACCGCGCTCGGCGGCCCGGTCCTCGGCCTCGTTCTCGGCGTTGGTCACCGCGGCGGGCGTGGTCGTCACCAGGGCGCACACCTCCTCCGCGGCGCCGAGCTGGAGCTGGCGGAACCGGTGCGCGACGGCGCCGGTGCCGGTCACCACCTCGACCAGATCGTGGACGGCGGGCTCGGCGGCCCGGCCCCGGAACTCCTCGGCCAGCACCGCCGCCGCCATCTCCGCCCGGTCGAGTTCGTGCCGCTGCTGGGTAAGCAGCGCGCCGAGCGCGACCGCGGGCGGCGCGGCGACCCAGCGGCCGGGCCGGGTGGAGGACCGGGCGGCCAGCCCCTGCCGCTCCAGGTGACGCAGGGCACGTACGGTGTCGTCCTCGGGCAGCGTCAACTGATTGGCCAGATAAGGGACTTCGGCGGCGCCCAGGCCGACCAGCGTCCGATAGGCCGCTTCCTGCGCCTCGTCCAGACCTATGGCACCGAGCATTTCGTCTCTCCTCCGGCCGCCGGACCGCGAGCCGTGGCGGGAAGGGGCCACGGCGTGAACCCGCCATCGGCATCATCCCCGCACCACCCCGTGCTCTGCCAAGGTGTCGGCACCGCGGCACCAGTTGGCACAGGTGGAGATGGGGTGTGTGATGCGTTCCGGCTCGGACAGCAGCAGTGCACGAAGGGCACGAAGACCTCGTATCGGCAGGAGGGGGACGGCGGATACGTCGGCCGTGCCGGGCGCGGAGCCGCCCCGCCCGCCGGCCCGCCAGATATATACGGCCCGCCGGATACGCACGGCCCGGCAGATACGTACGGCGCGTACCGGGCTCGGCGCCGCCCTCGCCGCCGTGCTGGGTGTCGCCCTCGCCGTACCGTCCCAGGCGCAGCCGGCTGCGGGCGCCGCGGGGCCCGGGGTTTCCGCGGGTAAACCGGGGGCGCGGCCGATCGTGGGCAGTGCCGCGGCGGCGGCCGGCCAGGGCGGGACGAGCGCGACGGTCACCCTCGTCACCGGCGACCGGGTGCAGGTGCTCACCGACGCCACGGGGCACAGTACGGCGGCCGTGCTGCCGCGGGCGGACGGCAGCCAACCGGACGTCCAGACACGGCAGTTGGGCAAGGATCTGTACGTGTACCCGGCCACGGCGGCCGGTGCGCTGGCCCGCGGACGGGTGGACGAGGAGCTGTTCAACGTCACCGGGCTGATCCGGCAGGGCTACGACGACGCGCACAGCGCCACGCTGCCGCTGATCGCCACGTACGACTCCTCGGTCGACGTCGCCCGTTCCGTACCGGTCACCCCGCGCGGGGCCCGGCGCGGCACGGTGCTCGGCGCCATCGACGGGGTCGCGCTGGCCGCGGACAAGAAGCAGGCGCGGGACTTCTGGCAGGACATCGGCGACGGCCGGTCCCGCGCCGCCGCCGCACCGAAGAAGCTGTGGCTGGACCGGAAGGTGAAGGCCACGCTGGACCGGTCGACGAAGCAGGTGAACGCGGTGCAGGCGTGGGCCGCGGGCTTCGACGGCAAGGGCACCCAGGTCGCCGTCCTGGACACCGGCGCCGACACCGGACACCCGGACCTCCAGGGCCGGATCGCCGGTACGAAGAACTTCACCGACGCGGCGGGCGTCGAGGACGTCCAGGGGCACGGTACGCACACCGCCTCGACCGTCGGCGGCAGCGGCGCCGCCAGCGGCGGTAAGAAGAAGGGCGTCGCGCCGGGCACCGGGCTGCTGATCGGGAAGGTCCTCAACGACAGCGGCTCCGGGGCCACGTCGTGGATCATCGCCGGTATGCAGTGGGCCGTCGAGCAGCGGGCCGACGTGGTGTCGATGAGCCTCGGCACGCCCGAGCCCACGGACTGCACGGACCCGCTGGGGCTGGCGGCCGAGGAACTGTCCAAGAACACCAGGACCCTGTTCGTCGTCGCCGCGGGCAACACCGGACCGGCCAAGTCGACCGTCTCGTCGCCCGGTTGCGCGCCCGGTGTGCTGACTGTCGGAGCGGTGGACCGCGACGAGAGCACCGCCCAGTTCTCCAGCCGCGGCCCGGTGCTCACCACCCACACCCTCAAGCCGGAGATCGCCGCCCCGGGCGTCGGGATCTCCGCCGCGTCCGCCGGGGGCCGCGGCGTCTACGCCTACCGCTCGATGTCCGGTACGTCGATGGCCGCACCGCATGTCGCCGGTGCCGCGGCCGTCGTCCGCCAGGCACACCCCGACTGGACGGCCCAGCAGGTCAAGTCCGCCCTGGTGGCCTCCGCGCAGACCGGGACGGGCACCGCGGCCGCGGGCGCCTTCGGCGGCGCCGACGAGATCGGGGCCGGCCGGCTCGACGTGGCGGCCGCCGTCCACCAGCAGGTGCTGGCCGTCCCCGCCGTCCAGGGCGGCGACTTCAGCTGGCCGCAGAGCCCCGCGGACCGCACGAGCGTCGACGTCCCCTACACCAACACCACCGCCCACGAGGTGCGGCTGACCCTCACCGTCAGCGGGGTGCGCGGCAACGACGGCACCGCCGTGACCTCGCCGATCGCCCGGATCGGCAAGCGCACGGTGACCGTACCGGCCGGGGGCACCGTCCGGGTACCGCTGGCCCTCACCCCCGACGCGCACCTCGCGAAGGGGCAGTACGGCGACATCACCGGGCGGGTGCTGGGTACCGGCGTGGGCGGCGTACGGGTGTCCGTACCGTTCTCCCTCCACGTCGAACCGCAGACCGTCACCCTGAAGATCAAGATGACCGACCGGACCGGCGCCCCGGCCACCGGGAGTTCCGCCCTCGACGTGGTGTCCACCGACACCGCCACCGGGGAGCGCCGGGTCAACGACGGCGCCAAGGAACAGCTCTTCCACGTCCGCCCCGGCGCCTACCTCATCAGCGGGTTCGTCACGACCGGCGACGACTCGCTGAGCTATCTCGGGCACCCCGAATTCCGCCTGACCAAGGACACCACCCTCCTCCTGGACGCCCGCCGGGCACACCGCCTGACCGTCCGCACCGACCGCAACGCCGAGGTACGGCGCACCGTACTCACCTACGGCCGCTGGTGGGACGACACCTGGCTGATGGCGGGTACGGCGACGACCGCGACCCCGGGGACGCAGATCTACGCCTCGGTCGAGGGCCGGGCGCACGACGGCGGCTACGAATTCAGCAGCGACTGGCGCGCGTACGGCACGGATCCCGGGTCCGGCCCGTACGTCTACAACCTGGCCTTCCCCGAGGACGGCCCGGTCGGCGCCGACCGCTCCTACCGGGTGCGCGACAAGGACCTGGCCGCCGTACGCGCCGACTGGCACGCCGTCGGCAAGGAGGCCGACTACCTGGACCTGCTCGCCATCCGGCCGTCCTGGAATCCGCAGAGCTACGTGGACGTCGGCTCCTTCGACGCGGTCCACGCGCCCGGCGTCCGCACCGAGTACTACACGCCCGGCGGCGTCGTCTGGCAGCATTCGGCCCTCACCACCATGCCGTTCGCGGCGCTGCTGACCGACCGCAACCGCAGCTACCGGGCGGGCGAGCGGCGCACCGAGGAGTGGTACCGCGGCGTACTGCGGCCCACCGCCCCGCAGAACGAGGACGGCACCCCGCAGCTGGTCGCCGAGCGGCAGGGCAACCAGATCGGCTTCAGCGCCGGCTTCTGGAACGACAGCTCCGGCGAACACTGGTCCCAGGGCGGCTCGTTCGGCGATATCGGCAACCTCCGGCTGCGCCGCAACGGGGAGCAGATCGGCGACAGCGCCTACCCGTCCGGGGTGTTCGACGTCCCGGCGGACGAGGCGACGTACCAACTCCAGCGCGATACGGAGAAGATCCCCTCCTCCGACCGCAACTGGCTGCGTTCCGCGTCGACTTCGACGACCTGGACCTTCCGCTCCCATCTGGAGCCGGAGGTGTACTCCCGCGGCCTGCCGATCCTCTTCCCCGACTACGGGGTGCCGGTGGACGGCATGAACACCCTCCCCGCCAAGGACGGCCAGCGCATCACCCTGGCCGTATCCGGCCACGCCGGGTACACCCCGGGAGCCATCGCCAAGGCGGCGCTGTCCTATTCGTACGACGGCGGGAAGACCTGGCGGTCCGCCAGGACCGCGCACACGGGCGGGACGTGGACGGCGACCGTCGACCACGCCGGAGCCGCCGGTGAACAGGTCACACTGAAGTCCGAACTGACCGACACGAAGGGGAATTCGGTCAGCCAGACCGTGGCCCGCGCCTATGACGTGCGCTGACCTCTGAACTCCGCCGGGCGGTCACCCTTCGTGGGTGGCCGCCCGGCGGCGTCCCGGGTCCGCGCCCTGTTTCCGGCGCGCCCGGCCATGGAAGATACCGCCCATGAACCAGCAGGGGGCACGACGCGGCCACGAGGACGACTGGTGGCGGCAGTTGTACGGCGACGGCGACGGCGACGGCGGTCGCGACGGCGGCGCCGACGGGGGACGTGCCGGCGGCGGCGCGAGGGAAGGCGGCACGCGGCACGGCGGGGCGCGGGACGCGGGACCGTCCGATGTGTCGGACACGCTCGACGACCGGGTCGAATCGGTGCTGCGGGCGGTGGGTCCGGCGACCGTGGTGCGGCGGGAGGAGGCGGCGGAGCCGGGGGAGCCGGGGGAGGACGTGGCGGGGTCGGTGGCGGAGGCGCCGGAGGCGTCTCTGGTGGAGCTGTTACCGCCGTCTGCTGGGGCGTCTGCCGGGCTGTCTGCTCCGCCGGCTGCCTCGGCCGTACTGCCTGAGCCCGTACCGTCCCCGCCCTCGTCCGTACCGCCCGAGCCCGTACCGTCCGCGCCCTCGGCCGGGATCCCGCTCCAGGTCATGGAGCCGGGTCCGGGTCCGGGACCGCACCCGCACCCGTCGCCGCTCCCGTCCGCCCCACCCTCTCCGCCCTCCTTGCCTCCGTCCCAGCTCTCCCCACCCGCCACATCGGCCTCCCCGCCCTGCGCACCCCTCGCCGTCGACTACGTGGGGGACCGGCCGCCCACGTACGACCCCGAGCCGGTCGCACTGCCCGCCGCCGACCCCGCCGCCCTCGACGAGTTGGTGCCCGATACCGCGCTGGAGGGCGCCCGGTACGGGTCGCTGACGCTCCGGGCGGCCTCGTTGCGCGGCGACTCCGCGCGCTATCGGGGCGAACCGCGCCGGGACGCACTCCTCACCGCCCGCTTCGGCACCGGCCGGCACACCCTCATCCTGGTCGCCCTCGCGACCGGCGCGCCCGTCGGTGAGCGCGCCCACCTCGCCGCCCGCGACGCCTGCGCCTGGATCGGCGGTGCGGTCGGTCGCGGCCACACCCGACTGGCGGAGGACATCCGTACGGACAATCGCGGCGCCCTCAAGGCCGGACTGCAACGGCTCACCGCCCGCACCTACGGCAGACTCCGCGGCCGGGCGGCGGAACTGGGTGCCGAACCGGAGGAGTACACGGCCGCGCTGCGCTGTCTGCTGCTGCCCGCCGACCCGGAATGCCGCACCCGGGTGTTCTTCGGCGTCGGCGAGGGCGGCCTCTTCCGGCTCCGCGACGACGCCTGGCAGGACCTCGAACCCACCCCGCCGGGCCGCGACGCGGTGACCGGGCCGGGCCACGAGCCGGTCGCCGGACCGGGCGGTGCGCCGCAGTCCGGCTCCGGGCACACCCCGCCGGACGACGGCCCGCGCCCCGCACCGGACCCCGGCCATGGCGCGGGACCGTCCGGGAACGGGCCCGACGGCCCGCCCATCGACCTCCGGCCCGCTGCCGCCCCCACCGCCCCCCGGACCGCCGACGTCTCGGCGCTCACCACCCCCGGCCCGGCCGCTTCTCCCACCCCGGGCCCTGCCATACCCGCTCCCGCCCCGCTCCCGGGCCACTCCGCCCCCGACCGGCCGCAGGCCCCGGAACCGTCCGAGAACGGAGCGGAGCCGGCACCGTTCCTCTTCCAGGTCTTGGCCACCCGTCCGGGTGACGCCCTGCTGCTGTGCAGCGCCGGGCTGGCCGAGCCGCTGACCGAAGAGCCCGAGTTCGCGGACCGGCTGGCCGCCCAGTGGTCCCGCGCCGAGCCGCCCGGCCTGGTCTCCTTCCTTGCCGCCGCGCAACTGCGCGTCAAGGGGCATGCGCGGGACCGCACGGCCGTGGCGGTCTGGGAGACGTAGCACCGGACACCGGACCGGGGGACGGCCGCCGAACCGGACCCGGCCCGGAAACGGAGCGAAGGCCACCGGAGCGAAAGCCGACCGGACGGAGATGGACGGAGACGGACGGAGCCCGACCGGAGCCGGAAGGGGCGGGGCGGACGGGGCGGGCCGCGCCGCCCAGGGCAGCGGAGGCGGATCGGCGCCGCACGTGGGTTCATGGGAGGGAGCAACGTCCGTCGGACCGCGGCCCATGGCTCACCGGTCCATGGCCCACCGGTCCACGAGCCACCGGCCGGTGAGTCCGCCCGCCCAGGGGCCACCGGCCCACGCGCCCCATCGATCCCCGTCAGAGGAGCGAAAGCGACATGGCGAAGCAGACCGTGGCCGAGCAGTTCGTGAACATCCTGGTGCGCGCCGGGGTGCAACGGCTCTACGGCGTCGTCGGCGACAGCCTCAACCCGGTGGTGGACGCCATCCGCCGGAACTCCGCGATCGACTGGATCCAGGTCCGGCACGAAGAGGTCGCGGCCTTCGCCGCCGGCGCGGAAGCCCAGCTCACCGGCAAGCTCGCCGCCTGCGCCGGCTCCTGCGGCCCCGGCAACCTGCACCTCATCAACGGCCTGTACGACGCCCACCGTTCCATGGCCCCGGTACTCGCCCTCGCCTCACACATCCCCTCCAGCGAAATCGGCACCAGCTACTTCCAGGAGACCCACCCCGACCGGCTGTTCGCCGAATGCAGCCATTACAGCGAGCTGATCTCCAGTCCCCGGCAGATGCCGCGCGTACTCCAGACGGCGATCCAGCACGCCATCGGGCAGAGCGGCGTCTCGGTCGTCTCGCTGCCCGGCGATATCGCCGCCGAGCAGGCACCCGACCGTGCCATCGAGCACGCCCTGGTCACCGCGCGTCCGTCGGTGCGCCCCGGTGACGCCGAGATCGACCGGCTGGCCCGGATGATCGACGAGGCCGACAAGATCACGCTGTTCTGCGGCAGCGGGACGGCCGGCGCGCACGCCGAGGTGATGGAGTTCGCCGAGCGCGTGAAGTCCCCGGTCGGGCACGCGCTGCGCGGCAAGGAATGGATCCAGTACGACAACCCTTACGACGTCGGCATGAGCGGGCTGCTCGGATACGGCGCGGCGTACGAGGCCACCCACGGATGCGATCTGCTGATCATGCTCGGCACGGACTTCCCGTACAACGCGTTCCTGCCCGACGACGTCAAGATCGTCCAGGTCGATGTCCGGCCCGAGCACCTGGGCCGCCGCTCCAAACTCGACCTCGCCGTATGGGGCGACGTCCGGGAGACACTGCGCTGCCTGACGCCCAGGGTGCAGGTCAAGAACGACCGCAGGTTCCTGGACCGGATGCTGAAGAAGCACGCCGACGCGCTGGAAGGCGTCGTCAGCGCCTACACCCGCAAGGTCGAGAAGCACGTCCCGATCCACCCCGAGTACGTCGCTTCCGTCCTCGACGAGGAGGCCGCCGACGACGCGGTCTTCACGGTCGACACGGGCATGTGCAACGTCTGGGCCGCCCGCTACCTCACCCCCAACGGCCGCCGCCGGGTGATCGGTTCGTTCACCCACGGTTCGATGGCGAACGCGCTGCCGCAGGCGATCGGCGCCCAGTTCATCGACCGTGACCGGCAGGTCGTCTCCATGTCGGGCGACGGCGGATTCACCATGCTGATGGGCGACTTCCTCACCCTGGTCCAGTACGACCTGCCGGTGAAGGTGGTGCTCTTCAACAACTCCTCGCTGGGCATGGTGGAGTTGGAGATGCTGGTCGCCGGACTGCCGTCGTACGGCACCACCAACCGCAACCCGGACTTCGCGGCCATCGCCCGCGCGGCCGGTGCGCACGGCGTACGGGTGGAGAAGCCCCGCCAGCTGCGCGGCGCGCTGCACGACGCCTTCAAGCACAAGGGCCCCGCACTCGTCGACATCGTCACCGACCCCAACGCCCTGTCCATCCCCCCGAAGATCAGCGCGGAGATGGTGTCCGGCTTCGCGCTGTCGGCCGGCAAGATCGTGCTGGACGGCGGCGTCGGCCGGATGCTCCAGATGGCCCGCTCCAACCTGCGGAACATCCCGCGGATGTGACGCGGGGCCTGCGCAACATCGTGCGGACGTGGCGGACGGGCCTGCGACGGATGTGACACGTGAGAGGGAGCGCCTCCCGCGTCACACGCCCGGACCGTACGCGCCCGAGCGCGGCGCTTCCGGGCGCCGTGCGTCCGTGACGCGTACGCCCCGCCGGTGCGCCGGTCGCCGCGCGCCCGCCGCGGGCCCAAGCATGGCGCCTGATCGGATGGGCATGCTGACCGTGAGGCTGTTCGAGGGAGCGGGCCTACGGTTCGTTGGGGGGCGGGGGAGACATGCGTCAGCCTGTGCGGCAGCAGAAACGGGACGGCCGGGGGGATGCGGCCGAGGGGGACGGAGGCGGGGCGGTCGTCGCGCGGGCGCCGCGGATGCTGGAGCGGAAGGTCCGGCCCGCGGACCTCGCCGCGGTGGCCGAGGTGCGTGCCGAGTTACGCCAGCTGCTGAGCCGCTGGCCACCGTCGCCGGACGACGGCCTGATAGAGGTGGCGGCGCTGCTCACCAGCGAGTTGGTCACCAATGCCCTCGTTCATACGAAGGGCGGCGCGGTCGTCACCGCCGCGGTCACCGACCGGCTGCGGGTGGAGGTGCGGGACTTCGCACCCCGGCGCCCCGAACCGCGCGCGCCGGGCGTCGACGGTACCTCCGGCAGAGGTCTGATGCTGGTGCGCTCGCTCGCGGACGCCTGGGGGGTGCGGACCCACGCGGCAGGCAAATGCGTCTGGTTCGAGCTGGGTGGCGGCGCGGGCTGACGGGCTGGGCGGCGGACCGGGTCTGGCGGAGCGTCGGAGGCGCCAGTGCGATCCGCCGCCGGTCAGCCGAAATGCCGTTCGATCTCGGCCAGTTTTTCCTCCAGTGAGTCCAGTCGGGGGATGGTCTGGGTGTCGTCCTCGGCGGTGAGATCCACGGCCGGCCGCCGCGGGGCGGTGCTCTCAGCGTCCGACACCGCTTTCAGGGCCGGGCGGGAGCGCACCGGTGGCTCTCCCGAGGGCAGTGGTTCCGGGTCGCCGGTTATGACGGGGTCCGGGCCGGCCATCTCCGCGGTGGCCGCGGCGCCCTGCGGTACGGCCAGCCGCCGCCCGCTCCGGCCGAGGCCCCACGAGCGGTGCTGCCGGTTGATGGCCTTGATCCGGGCCCGGTCGAACTTGCCCTGCTCGCGCCTGCGTTGCCGGTTCCGCTCCTTCTCGCGGCGGTCCTCCCGGACCTCCTCGACGGCCTCGTCCAGCGTCCGCACACCCTCCAGCAGCATCAGCGACCAGGCCGCGAAGGTCTCCCGGGGGGCGCGCAGCCAGCGCACGATCCGGATCTGCGGCAGCGGGCGGGGCACCAGGCCCTGCTCGCGCAGCGCCGCCCGGCGGGTCTGCTTCAGCGCCCGGTCGAAGAGCACCGCGGCCGACAGCGACATCCCGGCGAAGAACTGCGGCGCGCCCGCGTGGTCCAAGCCGCGCGGCGCGTGCACCCAGTTGAACCAGGCCGCCGCGCCCGCGAACGTCCACACCAGCATGCGCGAACCGAGCGCCGCGTCCCCGTGGCTGGCCTCGCGCACGGCGAGCACGGAGCAGAACATCGCCGCACCGTCGAGCCCGAAGGGCACCAAGTACTCCCAGCCTCCGGTGAGGTTGAGGTTCTGCACGCCGAAGCCGACCAGGCCGTGGAAGGACAGCGCGGCGGCGACCGCCGCACAGCAGAACAGCAGCAGATACGAGGCCGAGGCGAACAGGGCCTCCTTGCGGCGGCGCCGTTCCTCGCTGCGCTCCCAGGAGTCATCGCCGGTGGACCGGGCGGCCGCGCGCCTGCCGCGCAGGACCAGCGCCGCGGCCGCCAGGACGCCGGCGAGCAGCAGCGCTGCCGGAACCAGCCAATCCAGCGATATATCCGTCATTCTCATTCTGGAGCTTCCTTGCCTCGCGATACGCACTGTCGCGCGCCATCCTGGCGGAAGCCGCCACCGTCACCGGGGAACTCGGAACAAGAGAACGCCAAGGGGTGCGATGAAGCCGCTTTGATGTCGAACTGCCGTACGTAAAAGACAAGTTGAGTTCGAATGTGATCGCCCTGGGCGGAGAGGTGCGCCGGTTCGAGGGTGGCAACAAGCTCGCAGTCACGCCCGAATCCCGTCCGTTTCTCCGTTTGGCGGTGATGGCGGAGAGCGAAAGGGTGGCGGGGCGGTGGGGAACCGGATCAGTCTGTGCGGCGACCGTGGTAGATGAGCCGATGGGGCGACAGTCCCTGACCGTATCCGCGGTCGATTCCGACGAGTTCGAAGCCTGCGTGGGCGAGTGCTGCCGCGAGATGGAGTGCGCGGTGGAAGACCCAGCGTTCCGTTACCTGGGTAAGTATGCGGCCGGCTCGACGGAATTGCTTTTCGATCAGCACGTGGTCGGTTCGCAGGCGGCGCCGCTCCCACTCCTCCACGTGGCCACCGGCCTCTAGGCAGGTTTCGGCGAGGCTGAGTTGCCAGTCGCTCTCCGTGCGTGAGTCGAAACTCTCGCTGACGTCGATGTGGATCGAACCACCCGGTGCGAGAACGCGGGCGGCCTCTGTCAGGGCCCGTTCCCGGTCGGATGGTGTCAACAGCAATTGCAGCGTCGAATAGGGGATGACGGCGATTGAGTGAAGTCCCCGTAGCGGGAGGCTGCGCATGTCCCCGCAGACGGGGTGCAGACCGGGCGTGCGGGGCATCCTGGCGAGCCGTTCCCGGCTGAGGTCGATGGCGGTCACTCGGCGTCTTGCGCGCTGTGCCAGTGCGCTTGCCACCCGTCCGGTGCCGGCCCCGAGGACCAGCACGGTTTCGTGTTGCTCGGTGACGCGGGTCCAGTAGGCCGTGTCGTTGCGTTGACGGCGTAGCCGGTGGGTGTTGTGCCAGTCGTAGAGCAAAGCCTCCCACTGCGCGGGATTCACTCGGCAGGGCTCCTTGTGGTGTAGGGCGACCGACGGGGGAGCGGCGGCTCGGTGGGGCGTATGACTGCCGGCGCCGGGACGGTCCGGCCCCGCTGGTTCCCAGGGCGTTGTCCGAGCCCCGTGCCGCCTGGATGCGACGCCGGACGGAATCGGATAGCGGTGGGAGAGGTCCACACAGGCTGCCCACGGGTCACCGCGCTACCCGTTGGCCTGTTGCGGCTACGGGGTGCGCCGCGGGAAATCGGCCAGCGATGGGGCCTCTTTCCCGGCGGCGGAGGGCAGCTCCGAGCCCCCGTGCCGGGCCGCGCCAAGGGAGCGAGGCGACGATGCCGATATTTTCTTGCCTTTCGGGAAGGCGCGATACTTTCGCTCTTCTTGTGAATGTATGAATAACCGCCATGGATGGGTGTGTGGGTTGTCGCGCTGACCTGTTCTGGTCGTCCGGATGTGAACGAGAGGTGGCGTTCAGGAAAAGGAAGTCCCGGGGATCGTGTTCCCGATGCGGCGTCATGACGGTGTCATACAGGCGTTGCTCGCGGTACTCCGATCGCTGTTTTGTCGAGTGGGGAGGAGCTCGGAGGGTTATCCGGGTATGGGTTCGGGGCATTGTTCCCGGTGATATTCCCGGCGAGGAGCAGGCGGCGGCCTTCTGGCCAAAGCCCAAGGTACGGAACGGATTTGGTTGACCATGTCCGAGTAATCGTGCTTGGGTTTCCGGGAATCGCCGCCCGGAGAAACTCTCCCGGCAGGGGTCGAAGAAGTGATGTCGTCGCGGGCTGCTTGACCCGTTAGAGGCCGCGGTGCGATTCGAAAAGAAATGCGAAATTCGGGAGGTGAGGCGAATGGGGCAGGCGTCGGTGCAAACCCGTACCCGATCAGAGATTTGGCAAGGGTTCGGCGCGGTCGAAAGGCGGGAAGTCGGCACGGTAATCGTGTCGACCTTCCAGAGCCAGAGCACCTCCGCACTGCTGCTGCTGTTGCTTTCCCTTCTCGCGCTGCGGGTGACGGGTTCGGCCGCGAGCGCGCCCCTGGTCGTGGCGGCCGGTGCGCTGCCCGCACTGCTGCTGGTCCGGGCGGTCCGGATCGTCAACCAACTCGTCGACCACCGCTGGGTGATGCTGTCGTCGGACGCCGGAGCGTTCGCCGTGACCGTGACGCTCTGGCTGCTGGTGCGCGCCGGGGGGCTACAGGCGTGGCAGATCTACGTCGGCATGTTCCTCTTCGCCGGCTTCGGCGCCTTCTACCTCCCCGCCATGCGCGGCTGGGTCGCCGGCCAGACCACCGGCCTGGAACAGCTGACGTGGCTGAACGCGATGCTGGCCGTCGCCGCCCAGGCATCCGTGGTGATCGGCTGGGCGCTCGGCGGAGTGCTGGCTTCGTCGATCGGTTTCCAGGCATCTCTGGGGCTGTGCGCGCTGTCGTACCTGGTCGGCCTCGTGCTTCAGCTCGTGGTGTTCGTGGTGATCAACCGGGCGTCCTTTCGCAAGTCCGCGGTCGCGTGGCGGACCGTTGCCGCCGGGCCGGTGGAACCGGACGGAACCGCCGGCGTGTGGCGGGAGGTGTTCTCGCCGCGGCGCTTGGGGCTGTTCACCGCCTCGCTGCTCCTCATGGAACTCAGTCACACCCTCGGCTTCAGCATGTTCGTTCCGCTGCTGACCGGCGGTGCCGCCGACAGGTCCTGGATCGCCGGTACGGCGAATGCCTGCTTCGCCCTCGCGGCGATGATCAGCGGAGTGCTCGTCTCCGGCGGCACGTTGGGGCGGTGGACCAGGTCCTGGGTACCGCACATCGTCCTCGCCGGATTCTGCGTCCAGACCGTGTTCGGTCTGAATGCCGCACATCCGGTCCGGGCGATCTGCCTCTACACCGTGGTGGGCCTGCTCAGCGGGGGCGACGCGGCGCTGCAGAGCGAAGTCCAGGACCGCTGGCGCCCGGCCGGCTCGGCGCAGGCGTTCGCCGTCTTCGGCGCGGTGCAGGGCCCGTCGCAACTGGTCGGATCGCTCCTGGTCGCCGGACTGCTGACCTGTTTGTCCGTAGGGACGGTCTACCTCGGCATCATCATGACGCTCGGACTGGGATCGGGACTGGTGCTGGTGCTGGCCAGAACCCGGGCCGGGGTCCGCTCGCCGCACGTCGAAGCCCCCGTTTGAGATCTCGCTGCCTCCGGTTCCGCTCCCCGGACCGGCCGCCGATACCCGATGGAACTCATGAAAGGAACCACGACGTGGCCAACCTCGCCTTGTACGGGCTCGGGGAAATGGGGGCGGACATCGCGTCCTGCCTGGTGACGCGCGGAGCCGAAGTGCACGCGTACGACCCCGTGGCCGACGTGCCGACGGCAGCGGACAACTTCCACCGCTGCGCGACGGCCGCGGAAGCCGCCCGCGCCGCCGCTATCCACCTCGTCGTAGTGAAGCGCCCGGACGACGTACGCGCCCTGCTCTTCGGCGCCGACGGGCTCTGCGCCGCCGCGCCCCCCGGCTCCCACGTGGTGCTGCACACCACCCTCACCCCGCAGACCGTCCGGGAACTGGCCGACGGAGTACGGCAGCAGGGGCACACCCTGCTGGACGCCGCCCTCAGCCGCCGGGACGGCCTGGTCCGCGACGGCTCGCTGTCCCTGTTCGTCGGCGGTACCACGGAGGAACTCACCGCCGTGCGGCCGGTCCTGGAACGCTACGCCGACAACGTGGTACACGCCGGACCGACCGGCGCCGGGATGACCGTGAAGCTCTGCAACAACTGGCTCCTCTACAGCAACCGGCACGCCGCGCTCCAAGCGCTCGGCACCGGACGGGCACTCGGCGTCGACCCCGATGTCCTGCGCGGTGCACTGGCCGCCTCGACCGGCTCCAGTTGGGCACTCGCGCACTACTCGGACCTCGACGAGGCCATCATCACCGGGCAGGGCGCACCGCCCGTCGTACGCGACCGGACGACGTCCGAACTGCGGATGGCCCGGGAAATGGCGGCCACCGGCGGCCAGGTCCCCACCAGCCTCCAGGAGACCTTCGCACTGCTCGACGCGATGTAGGCCACGTCTCGCAGGGCGCCGGGCCGGCCGGCCCCGCCCGTCCGGAAGGGGCCCCATGCACAGTGACACCGTTTCCCCCGACGAGCTCGCCAAGGCCGCCGCCGGCCTGCCCGTGCAGGTGTGGAACTCACCGACGGCGGCCGAGCTCTACGGCAAGACCCTCAACCTCGTGTGCCGGACCCGCGGCGGCCGCACCGCCGGCGTCTGGGCGGTCCCCCTGGACGGCGGCGGAACGGCCGCCCGCCGTCCCTTCCGCCTCCTGCCCTACGCCTCACCGTGGGTCGACCCGGGGCTGCACCCCGTGGACCGCCACCGCGCCGTCCTCTCGATGACCGAAGCGCTCATGGCCCGCGTGGCGTCGGCGGAGATCCCGATGGATCCGCGCTTCGGCGAGGTGGCCGCCCTGTCCGAAGCGGGCGCCGAGCTGCTCTGCCGGCACACCCGCACACTGACGTTGCGCGACGGCCTCGATCCCCGTAACGGGTACGTGGCCACCGCCCGGAACCACATCCGGGTCGCGGCCCGGCAGCACACCGTGCGCAGCGCCCCGCTCGACACGTTCGACTTCTCCCGCGCGGTGGTCGGCCAGCCGGCCGCCGCCGTGGCCGCGCGGCGCGCATCCGGACTGCGCATCGGGCGTGCGGAACCGGCGTTGTGCCTCGCCGCGACGGACCCCGACGGGGTCTGCCGGGGCCAGGTGTTCGTGCTGCTTTGCGACGGCGCCGCGGTCCTGATGCACTCCTGGTTCGACCGCACGGGCGCGCGCGGGGTACCGAGCCTGCTGGTGGACGAGGCGATCGCCTGGGCACGGCGGCAGCCCGGGACCGACGTCTTCGACTTCGAAGGCAGTGTGCTGCCCGGCGTCGACCGGTTCATGACCGGGTTCGGCGCCCGTGCCCGTGCCTATCCGCAACTACGGTGGCTCCGGTCGGACGAACCGGGCCCGGGGGCGGGGGAGTTCGGATGACCGCCACCGGCCCTCCCGCCGAACCCGGCCTCGACGCCGGCCCGCCGACCGCGGACCTCGCGGCGCCGCACCGGCGCCCGGCCGGCCGCAGCGCACCGGAACCCGGACCGGTCCACGACCTGAGGCTCGTCGACCTCGACACCCTCACCCGAGCCCAGGAGGACGCGTGGGCGACCGCGTACCGGCGGTACGGCACGCGGCTGCAGCAGTCCCCGGGGTACGCCCGCGCGGTACGCGCCGCCGGGCAACGCGTGGTGGTCGCCCTCGCTCCCCTCGGCATCGTCGCCTTCACTCGGGAGGGGGAAGTCCTCACGGCGGTCGGTGGCGACGAGCCCGTACTGACCGAGCACGGCCACGCCGAGCGACTGGCACACCTCGTGACGTCCGTCCGCCGGGCCACCGGAGCGTCGGTCTACCTCCCCCTCGTGGACGCCGCCCACGCCGGGGCGTGCGCCCGAGCCGGGTGCACGACCTGGCGACGACCGCCCAACTCCCTGATCGACTGGTCCCGCGACGGCGCCGACCTGTGGGGGCGTGCCCTGGAACGCGGCACCTCCCAACTCCGCCGCAAACGACTCCTGGTAGAGCGCGACGGCCTGACGGTCCGGCCGGGGCAGTCCGGTGCGCACGCCTTCGCGCACGTCCTCGCGGTCGACGACCATTCGTGGAAGGCCGAGCACGGACAGAGCATGCGGCTGCGCGGCGGACAGGACGCGCTCTACGGCCGGCTGGTCGGCACGGGCGAGGTCACGGCCGCGATCCTCTTCGACGGCGAGCGGCCCGTGGCCTTCCGGCTGGACGCCCGGGTGAACGACCGGCTGACGAGCCTGAAATGGTCCTATGACGAGACCTACCGACGCTACTCGCCCGGTCTCCACCTGCTGACGGAGGGACTGCGGCAGGAGTGGGCGGGCCGCGGTGTGCGCACGGTGGACCTGCACGGCAGCCCCGACACGCTGAAGAACCTGCTCTACAGCGAGCGCGTGCCGCGGGCGGACGTGTGGTGCGGCGCGGCGGAACCGGGAGCGCTCCGAGCACGGGAGCGCGCGGCGCTGGACGCCCGGGTGACCCGCGCCCACCAGGCGGGGAAGGGGCTGCGGCATGCCTTCGGCTGACCCTCGTGTGGACGCCGCCGTCCAGGACCTGCTGCACCGTCTCGGCCGGCCCGCCGCGGAGTTCTGCGCCTCGGGCGCCGCGGCGCTGGAAGTCGCCCTGGAGGTACTGGAGGTGGGCGCGGGCGCCGAGGTGGTGGTGCCCGACGCCGGCTGCCACTCCGTCGCCGCCGCCGTCGTCCGCGCCGATGCGGTGCCGGTGTTCGTCGGCGTCGGCGAGGAGCTGACCCTGCGCCCGGCGGACGTGGCCCTGGCGTGCTCCGAACGGACCCGCGCGGTCATCGCCGTGCACCAGTACGGGTTGCCGTGCGATGTGGCCGACATCGCCGAGGCGCTGCCTCCAGGGGTGGCGGTGATCGAGGACGTGGCCCAGACCTGGGGGTCGACGACACGGGGCGTGCCGGCCGGCTCCACCGGGACCCTCACCGTCACCTCGTTCGGACCGTCCAAACCGGTGTCGCTCGGCGCCGGGGGCGCGCTCCTCGGCGCGGCCGACATGATCTCCGGTGCCGTCGCCCGGGGCGACACCACGGACCGGCACCGGCCGCGGCCCCCGTCACCCGCGCGCTTCCCCGCCCCGCTGCTGCCCCTGCTCGCGGACGCCATCGCCCGCGCCGACCGTCAACTCACCCGTCGTAGAGCGGCAGTTGACCGCTTCCTCGACAGTGACCTGGCGCACCACTTCCGTCTTCCCCGCCTGCTGCCAGGGTCCCGCGCGGGCTGGACCCGGCTGCCGCTCTACCCGGCGCCGTCCGCCACCCCCCGCCACATCGAACAGCTGGCGGACGACCTCGGACCCGTACAGCGGATGCATCCGCAGCCGCCGTCCGCGCTGCCGATGTTCCACCGCTGTGCGAAGCGCGTCATGACCGGCGGCAGGCGGCCCGTGGAACCCCTTCTCGTCACGATTGGATGACTGCACATGACGGTGCTCAACCCCCATCAGTTCTTCGACCTGTCGCGGGAGGATCCGCAGTCCCTCACCCACTTCCGCACGACCCTCGCCGACGGCCAGCTCTTCCGCTACGTCGAGGGGGACCGGGAGTCCGCCAACACGCTCATCGAACGCCACTTCGCCGGGTATTTCCGCAAGGAGGCCGCCACGGCGGTGGCCAACGGCACCGTCGGACTGCGCCTGGCGCTGAGCGCCCTGGGGATCGGCCCCGGTGACCGCGTCCTGGTCAGCGCCTATTCCTTCATCGCCTGCGCGATGGCCGTCTCCGCGGTGGGCGCCGTACCCGTCCCCTTGGACATGGACACCGCCCTCACCCCCGACACGGCGGCGCTGGAATCGCCCGATGGGCCCGTCGCCGCGGTGCTGATCGTTCATGTGCAGGGACACGCGGTCCCCGCGGGGCGGCTGCGGGAGCTCTGCGACCGGCTGGGTGTCCCGCTGATCGAGGACGTCTGCCAGGCGCTCGGCGCCGCGTCGGCGGACGGCCGGGCCGGTGAGCTCGCCGATGTCGCCGTCACCAGCTTCCAGCAGTCCAAGCAGATCTCCTCCGGTGAGGGCGGGCTGGTCGCCGGCGGTGCCGAACTCGTCGAGCGGGTCTACCGGATGGCGGATTTGGGCGCCGTCCGCCACGACGGCGGACTGCCCGACTGGGACGACGAACGGGCGCTCGTCGGCGACAACCTCCGGATGACCGAACTCCAGGCTTCCCTGGTGATGGACCAGGCCCTGACACTGGAACAGACGCTGGCCCGGCAGCGGGACCGGCGCACCCGGCTGCGCGAACAACTCGGCGCCGACACCCCGGCCTTGGACAGCTCACACCCGGAAGGGGACGCGGCATCCCACACCCTGTTCGTGGCTCGTAGCGCCGGCGACGCCGCGGAGTTCTGCACCGGGCTCGCGGCCCGCGGTGTCCTCGCCCGTGTGGTCTGGAAGAAGACCTACCCTGAACACGGACTGTTCCGGCGCGTGCTGTCGAGTGAGGCACATCCACGGCCCGAGAAGGCAGCGGCGCTGGCGCCCAGGATCCTCAGCGTGCCGACCTCGAAATACCTGACGGACGCAGCCGTCTCCCGGGTGGCCGAGACCGTCGTGGCGCTCCGACACCATTTGGTACAGGAAAGGTAACCACCCCATGAACCGCATCGCGCTGCTGCTGCGCGGTCTGCCGGGCTCCGGCAAGACCACCACCGCCGCCCTGCTGCGGGACTCCCTGGTCCCGGCCGTCCGGATCTCCAACGACTCCGTCCGGTACATGGCCCGGCCCCGGGACTTCAGCGACTTCACCCTCGTGGCATCCGAACTGGGCTGCCTCGACCTCGCCCTGTCCTACCTGGACAGCGGCTTCACCCCCGTGATCGACGGAGTCTTCGAGGACGTCGACTTCCTGGCCGCCCAGGAGCTGCGCTTCCGGCGCAAGGGAATGCGCCTGGTGACGATCACGCTGGACGGCACGCTGACCGATCTGCTGGACCGCAACAACGCCCGCGATCCGCTGGCCCGCATGGACGAGGACCGCGTCCGCGAACTGCACCGGCAGTTCCGCCCCGCCGGCCTGCTGCTCGGCATCCACGACAAGCAGCCCGAGGAGGTCGCCGACGACGTCCTGGACCTCCTCGAACTCACCGCGCAGGAGGCGGAGACCGAACCCCCGGCCACCGAGGCCGTGGAAATACTGTTCCTGCGGCACGGCGCCCCGGACTATCCGGGCGACACCTACCCCGACCCGTACGCCATGGGACTGTCCCCCCGCGGACGGGACGAGGCGCGAGCCGCACGGGCGGCCGTCGCACGCTTCGCCCCGGAGGCGGTATACACCTCGGACTTCCTGCGCGCCCGGGAAACGGCCGCACTCGCGACCGCCTCGCTCGGCGTCGAAGTACGCGAGGAGGCCGCACTGCAAGAACGCGTCTTCCACACCTTCGCCGGGGTCGCCCTGGACGAGGTGCGGCGGCGCCTCGGACCGGAGGCCGACCGGGTCCTGACGGGCAACAGCGACCTGTGCACGGTCGACGGCGAGGAGAGCTACGAACAGGCCCGCGACCGGGTCCTGGAGTTCTTCACCACGCTGGCCGCCCGCCACCCCGGCCGCCGGGTGCTGGTGGTGGGACACGGCGGACCGCACCACTGGCTGCTGGAGCGGGCACTGGGCACGGAACTCCGCGGAGTCCGCGCGCTGCGCTGGGACACCGGCCACTTCTCCCGCTTCCGGATCGGCGCGGACGCGGTGTCGGTGGACTTCGTCAACCGGTCCCCCGAGGACATCGCCCGCAGCCCGCAACCCGCCAAGGAGTCTCCATGACCTTGCCCGCACCCACCGCCGACGGGCGGGCCCGGGTGGCAGTGGTGGCCACGCCCTTCGGCTTCGGACCGGCCTCGAAGGCATACAGCATCGGCCAGGTGCTGGCCCGGCACCACGGCCTGGACGTGGCGTACTACGGCACCGACTCCGCGCTCGACTTCTTCACCGCCCAACCGGGTATCCACGTCCGGCCTTTGGACGACCCCTATCCGGGGCAGGGGCCGCCGGCGCTGCGCTCCGCGGACGCCGTGGTCAACGTGCTGGCCCCGGAGCTCATCGGAACCGGCGAGCTGGCCGCCCGCACCTACTACGTGGACAGTCTCGGCTTCATGTGGGGAGCGGCGGACGTGCCGCCCGACAGCCCGCTCCACCAGGTCCGCGCCTACCTCGCCCAGGACCTCTTCGGCAGCGCGGCCCACCTGGCCCGGCTCGGCCTGCGCGGCGTGATCCCGGTCTCCGGGATCGTCGCCCCGCCCCCGGCGATCCCCACACCCGCGGCCCCGCCCGAGGGCGCCGGCGTCCGGGCGCCGGACCGCACCCGGGTGCTGGTGCAGCTGGGCGGCCTGGGAAATCCGGCCGGGCACACCTCGGGGCGGGTCTATCTGGCGCTGGTGGAACGCCTGCTGGCGGCGGTACGGAACGACTCGGTCGAGATGAACGTGGCCATGAACCACGCCAACGGCGCGTTCACCCTCCACGCCGGGATGCCGGTGCACCAACTGTCCGCCGCGGACTTCCGGACGGCACTGGGGCACTGCGACGTGGTGCTCAGTTCCCCCGGGATGACCACCCTCGTCGAGGCGTCGCAGGCCGGGCGGCCCTATGTGCCGCTGCCCCCGCAGAACTGGAGCCAGGTCCTCATCTGCCGACACCTGGCCGGCCGCTCGGAACAGAGCCTGTGGCCGTTCCTCACGGGGCCGTACGACCACATCGCCGAGGCGGCGCCCGAGGCGGAGAAGGCCGTGGCCGTACAGGAGATCAACCGACGGCTCGGCCGGGACGACGGATACCTGACGCGCTACGCGCAACTGGCCCGGCACGCGGTGGGGAACCCCCGGACGCCGGACGTGGGCGCCCCGTTCGGCGGGGCGCACGAGGTGGCCGCGGTGGTGGCCGCGGACCTGGCCGCTCGTCGCAGCGCGGACGAGCTGACGACGGAGGCAACGGCATCATGAGCGAACCGACCACGACACACACCGCATCCGCACTCCTGAGCACGCTGCACTCGATCGCCGGCGAAGTCGACGGGGCACGGACCTGGAGCCAGACCTCCCGGGCCCTGTCACCGGCACGCGTCGCCACCGTGTTCGGCTCGGCCCGCGCCATACGGGGCGAGCCGGCCTACGAGATGGCCCGGGAACTGGGCGCGGCTCTCGCCGCCCACCGGTGGACGACCGTGACCGGCGGCGGCCCCGGGATCATGCAGGCCGTCCGGGACGGCAGCGGTGCGACGCTGTCCCGGGCGGTGCGCATCGAGATCCCCGGCGAAGTACCCGACACCGTCCTGGACGAGCACCGCTCACTCACCGTCGGCACCTTCGCCCTGCGCAAACTCCTCCTCACCCACGACATCGACGCGCTGTTCGTCTTCCCCGGGGGTGTCGGCACGTTCGACGAGCTCTTCGAGGTCCTGGTCCACCACGACACGGCGCGACTCGACCGCTTCCCGGTGGTACTCGTCCAGCCCGAGGGCACCGGCCTGTGGGAGGCACTCGTGCACTTCGTCCAGCGGCACCTGGTGGAGGAGGGGCTCGCCAGCCCCGCCGTGGTCGAGGAACTCGTCGTCGCCGAGTCGGTGGAGGCGGCACTGGCAGCCGTGGCCGTGCGCGCACCGGCGACCGCACCGGCAGCGGAGGCCGTCGCGGCGACGAACCGACCCGCCGATCTCGGCGCTGAATGGCGGAGTGCGTGAACCGGTACCGCCGTCGCCGGTGGCGGCGCCAACCGGGGGACGTGAATGGCGGGAGAATCTCACGCATCTCCTCCGCAAGCACCCCGAGCCCGCGGTGCGGCTCCAGGAGATGTGCGCGCCCGCCATCGATCCGGCCGCCCCGGCAGCGGAGGCGCGGGTGGACACCGCCGTGCGGTGCGAGCATGCCGCCCGCGCGCCGGACGGTTCCCCCCAGCCGGCCTCCGGCGGGTGAGCCGCCCGCAGCCCCCTTCCCCGTCACGTCCTGAGAGGTTGCGTCAGCCACCATGCCCACACCACCGGCACCGAGGACCGAAGAAGCGGGCGGGCGCCCCGTCCGGCGGCTCGTGTACATGCCCACCAACCGTCCCTTCGAGGCGGCGTTCCGCTCCGTCGCCGCCGAGGTGGCGGCCCTGCCCGAGGAGGCGCGTCACCAGGTGACGCTCCTGGTGGTGGACGACTGCCCACCGCAGGTGTCCCGGGCCAACCGGCAGGCCGCCGAGGCAGCCGCCGCGGCCGGCGGTGTGCGGGTCCATGTGCTGGGCGTGGACGGATGGCGACGGCTCGCGCACGACGTCCTCGCCACCGCCGCGCTCCCGCCGGCCGAGCACACCCTGGTCCGGCACGCCCTGTGCAAACCCACCGGGTCCTACGGCGCCGGCCCCAACAAGGCCGCACTGGTGGCCGCATACGTGGGCGCGCACACCCTGCACCGCCGCGACAGCGACCAGATCACCCAGGTGGACCCCGCCTCCGGCGCCTCCCCCCTGCGCATCGAAGCAGAACTGCTGGACAGGGGCGCCGCGGCCGGCGGCAAGGGCGCGTACTGCGTCGGCTCGTCCCTCACCGGCCGGCCCACCCGCGACCGCCGGGACCTGCTGCACCGCTCCGAGGAGTACGTCCACCGCATCGACGCCCTGAGCCGGCTCTCCCCGGCCGAGACCCGGGTGGCCCGGCCCGCTGTGCCGGCCCGGCCGGAGGAGACCACCGCCCACGGTGGGGTGACAGCCCGCCGCGACCACACGGGCACGGTGGAGATGGGCATCGCCGCCGTGCGACGCGTCCACGAGTGGATCCCGGAGATGCCCGCGGTCGGGGTGCTCGGCAGCGACTACTTCCAGAAGGGACTGCTCTACCAGCTCGAACTCCCCGTCTGGCACCACGGCATGACCGCCGGCCACCACTACGAGCCGTGGCGGGCCGAGCAGAGCAGCGCCGAACACCTCAGCTGGTACGCCCGCGCCGAACTGCGCTACGCGGTGCTGCGCAAGCACTGGAACGCCTTCAACGAGGCCCTGATGACCCAGCGGGATCTCCTCCTCTCCGACGGGCAGCACTTCGACACGCGCGCCTACGCGGAGTTCCTCCTCGACACCCTGGAGCGCGGGGCGGAGCGTGCGGCAGCCATCCCGTCCGCCTTCGTCGCGGTCTACCGCGAGGCCGCGGCCACCGCGTCCGGCGACGTCCGGCGCCGGCTCGACGTCCGCGTCGCGGCCCTGGAAGCGGAGGCGGACACGGTGGAGCAGTACGTGGCCGATGCCATCCGGGAGTTCGCCGCACTGACCCGCCGGTGGCCCGCCCTGGTCGCGGCGGCGGGCCGGCTCGGGGCGGACGGGGACCTCGGGCAGTACGCCTGACCAGGAGCGGTCCGCCCCTTCGCCCCCAGAAGGCGTTGCGGCCCACGAAGAAAGCCGTGCTGACGGACTGACAAGGAGATGACTATGTGCGGTATCGGTGGCCTTCTGAAGAAGCGGCACCCCTCCGTCGACCACCGATCCATGGCCGGGCCGCTCGCTGCCTCCCTGGCGCACCGGGGGCGGGACGGAACGGGATCGTTCGACGACGAATGGATCTCCCTCCACTCGGCCCGGCACGCCGTCATCGCCGTCGACGACGCCCGCCAGCCGATGTTCGACCGCGAACACGCACTGGTGATGGTGGGCAACGGCGAAGTGCTCAACTACCGGCAACTCAGGCGGCAGTTGCCTGCGGACAGGCGCCGCCGCATGCCGCCCGGTGACCTCCAAGTGGCCCTGGAACTCTGCGCCGAACGCGGCACCGCGGCCTTCGAGGAACTGCGCGGACCGTTCGCGCTGGCCCTGTGGGACACCACGGCACACCAACTGACCCTGGTCCGGGACCGGCTCGGGGAACGCCCCCTCTACTACTACGACTCTCCCGAACTCTTCGCCTTCGCCTCGGAGATGCGCTGCCTCACCGCGTGCCTGCGCGGCGAGAACCTCCCCCTCGACCCGGTCAACGCACTGGCGTTCCTGGGCCTGGGCCGTCTGACGGGAAACCGGACCCTCTACCGGGACATCCGGTCCGTCCCGGCGGGCGGGGTGCTCCGGACCGGCCCCGGCGACGCCGGTCCGCGGCTGACGACCGCACTCACCCCGGTGTCCGGCCTGCGCGACGCACCCGCCGACGAGACCGAGATCACGCACCTCATCGACCAGGCGCAGCGCCGCGCCCTGGTGGCGGACCGGCCGGTCGCGGTCGGCTTCTCCGGCGGTATCGACTCCTCCGCGGTCCTCAAGGCCGCGCTGGAACACGCGGAGCCCGCGGCGGCCGTCACCGTGTTCTCGGCCCGGCACCCCGACGAGGACGAGAACCTGAAGCGGGCCCGCGCCCTGGCCGGGAAGTTCGGCGTGGACCTGCACGAGGTGCCGTTCCGGATCCCCTCCCTCGACGCCGCGGTGGAACTGCTGAACAGCACACTCGACGCACCCGCCGCGGAGCCGCTGGTACTCCACAACGACGCCCTGCACCGCGCCGCCCGCGACCACTCCGCCGTGCTCCTGGGCGGCCACGGCGCGGACGAGGTGTTCGGCGGCTACGTCCGCTACGCCGCACTGCGCGCGGACGCCGCGGGTTCCACCACCGAGGAGTGGATGTCCACGTCACGGTGGGAACGCTGGAACCGCACCGCCGGCTGGAGCAGGTTCGTGACGGCCTTCGGCAGCGACGCCGTCGCCCCCCATGCCGCGGCACTCGCCGACGCCTTGGACCGCCCCTTCCCCTACTCGACGGCCGAAGACACCGACCCGGTGCTCTTCGGGCAGGCCCTCGACCTCTTCCGGCTCATGACGTACGACAACTTCCGCGCGACGGACGAGAACGGCATCGCGCGCGGCGTGGAGGTCCGCTCCCCGTTCTTCGACATCGATCTCGTAGCGGGCGTCTTCAGCCTGCCGGTGGAACGGCGCATCCGGCCCGGCGCCCCCAAACACCTGCTCCGGAACGTCTTCCACGGCACTCCGCTCGCCGAGGAGTTCACCGAGCCCAAGGTGGGCTTCGACGACCATTTCTCCTACTCGGACTGGATGACCGACAACTGGCCCGACTTCTCCGCCACCATCACCCGAGGCCCCTTGAACGGCCTGGGCATCCTGCGCGACGACGCCCTCACCGACCTGGAGAAGTTCGACTGGCGCCTGCTGTGGCGCCTCTTCAGCCTCTCCACCTGGCTGGAACGCGAAGGCATCCCCCCGGTCGCCCACCGTTGAAGGAGCCGGCTGCGCCCGAGCGGGTGGGTGCCCGGTAGTCCTGCGGGGGCTGCGCGGACTTCGGGGGTGTGACGGGGCGGGGCGCCGGCGTCGGGAAGGGAACGCTCCGGAGTTCCGGCCAATCAGCCCCCACTGACCCCACGTTGTGAAGTGAATCACAGGCATGGGCTGTCACGGATTGCCGGTGCAGGGTGTCTCGATGGGCGTCCGAGGAGAGGAGCCGGTCGTGATGCCGAGGTACCCACACATGCTCGTGGTGGGGGCGGGCTGTGGCTGAGGACGCCTTCACCGAGCACCGTCCGCTGCTGTTCACCATCGCCTACGAGATGCTGGGCAGCGCCGCCGACGCCGAGGACGTGCTGCAGGAGAGCTATCTGCGGTGGCGCGCGGTCGATCCGGCCACGGTCGAGCACCCGCGCGCCTACCTGGTCCGCACGGTGACCCGGCAGGCCCTCAACCACCTGCGTGCGGTCAAGGCACGGCGCGAGGAGTACGTCGGTACGTGGCTGCCCGAGCCGATCCGTACCGCGCCCGACGTGAGCGAGGACGCGATCCTGGCCGAGTCGGTGTCGATGGCCATGATGCTCGTCCTGGAGACGCTGAACCCCACCGAGCGCGCGGTGTTCGTGCTGCACGACGTGTTCGGCTACACCCACGGCGAGATCGCCGCCTCGATCGGCAAGACCGACGTCACCGTCCGGCAGATCGCCCACCGCGCACGCCGGCACGTCCACGCGCGGCGGCGGCGTTTCGAGCCCGACTCCGATACCGGCCGGGCGATCGTCCAGCGGTTCCTGCTCGCGGTGACGACCGGTGAGGTCCGGGAGCTGATGGAGCTGCTGGCGCCCGATGTCGTCCAGTTCTCCGACGGCGGCGGGAAGGTTGTCGCCGCCCGCCGCCCGATCAACGGCCGCGACGACGTCGCCCGGTTCGTCCTCGGCGTGGTGCGGACCGCCACCGCGGCGACCCGCGTCGAGCACGCCACGTACAACGGCATGCCTGCGGCACGGTTCGTCAGCGATGGCCGGCTCGACTGGCTGGTCGCCTTCGAGATCCACGACGGACGGATCACCGGCCTCTACGGTGTTCGCAATCCGGACAAGCTGCACCGCGCGGAGACGGTGCTCCCACTCGACAGAGGAGGTCATCAGCCATGGAAACCATGACCGTTGAACGTGTCATCGCCGCACCGATCGAGGAGGTTTTCGCCTGGCTCACCACGACCACCAACTACACGAACTCGCCCCTGATCCTGCGCTGCCGGCTGACCCGGCACGGCGAGACCGCGCCCTACGGTGTCGGCGCGATCCGTAGCCACCTCTGGCTGATCGGCTGGTTCCGGGAACGCATCACCCGATACGACCCGCCGTACGCCACCGAGTACGTCGTCGAGCGCAGCCTGCCGTCGGCCCGGCATGAACTCGGCCGTATGACGTTCACCGAGGTCGACGGCGGCACCCAGGTGTGCTGGACGACCCGGGCCGAGATCCCCGTCCCGCTGCTCGGTACCTTCCTCACCCGGCACGTCGCGCGGCCGATCATCACCCGTACCTTCCGCAACATCCTCGACACGGCCAACACTGTGCTGAGCTCGCGCGTCAGGTCGAAGCCGGGTATGAGGACGGAGCACGCGCCGACGAACGGGGCCGAGTCGCAGTAGCCAACCCCGGCCATTCCTGACCACCCCTGATCACGCCTGACCACTCCCGGCGGGGCCGGCCGCTCAGCTCGTACTCAACGCCGGTCGGGTCGTTGGCAGCCGTCAGCTGTCAGCCGTCAGCCGTCAGCCGTCAGCCGTCAGCCGTCAGCCGTCAGCCGTCAGCCCCTGTCTCGTCCGCGTCCCGTCCTCGGTGCCGGGGGTGTGGAAGCTGCTGCGGCACGGTGGCCGGTCCTGCCGGGGACCGGCCCGCCGCGATTAGGCTGCTCCGTCAGTGGTTGTCCGGCCGGTGGACCAGGTCAGCGGGGTCGGTGTTGGCGCCGCAGAGGACCACGGCGACCTTCTCGCCGTTGCCCGGCCGGTAGCCGTGGCTCGGTGCGGCCGGGCGGGGCGGCAGGTCCCGGTCGGGGAGCTGGCCGGCCGGTGAGGTGAGCGCGGCGAGGGCGGCGGCGGTGCCGTGTTCGACGACCACCTTGCGGTCGTCCCACAGCGTTTGGCGGGCGCGGACGATCTCGGTGTCCGGCACGAGCACCGAGTGCACCCCGTCCTGCCAGGCGGCGTGCAGGGCCATCTGCGAGGTGCGGCGGGCGCCGAGCGAGTCCGCCGCGATGGAGTCGACGGTGACGTCGACCAGGTGGCCCGCCTCGATGGCGGCGTTGAGCGCGCGGCAGTTCTCCGGTTCGACCGCGACGGTGCGGATGCCGTGGTGGCGGGCGGCGGTGGCCACCCCGGTGAACAGACCACCGCCGCCGACCGCGACCACCACGGTGTCCAGGCCGGGGATCTGCCGGTGGATCTCCTCCAGCAGGGTGCCGGCCCCGGCCGCGATGAGCGGATGGTCGTAGGCGTGCGAGGCGAGCGCGCCGGACTCCGCGGCGAAGTCCGCGCAGGCCGCGAGGGCTTCGGCGTACTCCGCGCCGACCAGGCGCACCTCGGCACCGTAGCCGCGGAGCTTGGCCACCTTCACCGGCGGGGCGGTCGTGGGGAGGAACACGGTGGCGGTGATGCCCTGCTGCTGGGCGGCCCAGGCGCAGGCGAGTCCGGCGTTGCCGCCGGAGGCGATGGTCACCCCGGCGTCGGGGAGGGTGCCGGCGTCGCGGTGGGCCTGGATGAAGTTCTGCGCGCCGCGGGCCTTGAAGGAGCCGGTGTGCTGCATGTATTCGAGCGCCAGCCACACCTCACAGGGCTCGGGTTCCCGGTCGTCCAGGGGGTCGCGGTAGGTGGGGACCGCGCCCGGGTCGACCGGTACGAGGGTGACCGGGCGGATGCGCCCCGCGATCCGCTCGGAGGCGGCCTCGATGTCGCCGTAGGTGAGCTGGTGCACTTCGTTGCTCCTGCGATGAGTCGGTCACGGCCGGGCGGTGAGCCGGCCGGTGGTGGCGGGTGCCGGAAGGACCGCGAACGCGATCCGGTGCCCGTCCGGGTCCGACGCCGGCCGGGCCGACCGGCGACGCTTCGCCGGGCTCGGACGTCCGAGTCACCCGCCGACAGTGCGTGAGGACCTCGGGCCGGTAGCCGTACGCCTCGCGGCGCATCCCGTAGGCCGGCTACCGGCGGTGGCGTCGCGCGGCGGTCACCCCGCCGGTGGCCGGGACGGACCCCGGACGTTGCACGCGAGCCGGGCGACGGTCTGCTGGACGAACAGGCCGGTGGAGGACTCGCGGTTGTGGCTGTCGTGGTGGACCAGGGCTCCGGCGTCGATCTCGTACAGGGTATCGCCGGAGACCGCCCGGCCGCGGGAGACCGCCCGACCGCCGGTGGTGGCCGGGGCGACGGTCGCGGGGATCGGGCCGGGGCGCCCGCATCACCTCCGGCCGTCCCGCCGCAGGAGGTTTACTTCTTCAGGACGGCCTCCATGACCGCTTTGGCGATCGGGGCGCCCAGCCGGCCGCCTGCGATGTCGGAGCGGGAGATGTCCATGTCCTCGGGGTCGACGAGGACGGCGACCGCGACCGGGGAGGTGCCGTCGCTCTGTTTGGCGTAGGAGACGAACCAGGCGTACGGGCGCTCGTCACGGACGTCGGCACCGTGCTGGGCGGTGCCCGGCTTGCCGCCGACGGTGACGCCGTCGATCTTCACCTTGCTCCCCGTGCCGTCGCTCACGGTGTACTCCATCATCTCCTGCACCTTCTTCGCGGTCTCCTCGGAGACGGCCTGGTTGAGCACCTCGGGTTCGGTCTTGTCGATCGGTGAGAGGTTGGGTCCGCGCAGCTCCTCCACCATGTACGGCTTCATCACCTTGCCGTTGTTGGCGAGCCCGGCGGTGACCATGGCCATCTGGAGCGGGGTGCTGGTCACGCTGCCCTGGCCCATACCGGTCAGCGCGGTCTGCGGCTGGTCCAGCTCGGCGGGGTAGCCGCTCGCGGCCGAACGGACGGGGGTGAACTGCTCCTTGTTGAAGCCGAACTTCTCCGCCGTCTCGCGCATCTTGTCCTTGCCGGTCCTGAGCGCGGCGTCGAGGAAGACGTTGTTGCACGACCACTGCATACCGGTCTTCATCGAGACCTTGTCGCACTGGGAGTTGGGGACCACGTTGCCGATCTCCGTCGTGCTCAGCGGCAGCCGGTAGGGAGCCGGGGCGCCCGAGGGGGCGTTGATGTCGGTCACCGTGCCGTGGTCGAGGGCGGCCGCCGCTGTGAGGATCTTGAACGTCGAGCCGGGCGGGTAGGTCTCCCGGAGCGCCCGGTTGCTCAGCGGCTTCTCCTTGTCCTGGTCCAGTCTCTTGAACTCCGCTCCTTCCTTGCCGGAGATGCCGGCAAAGACGGAGGGGTCGTAGGACGGCGTGCTCGCCATGGCGAGGATCTTTCCGGTGCCCGGGTCGAGGGCGACCACCGCGCCCTTGGCGTTGAGGTCCGTCAGCCCCTTGTAGGCGGCCTTCTGGGCCTTCGGGTCGATGGTGGTGAGGACATCGCCGCCCCGCGGCTTCGTCCCGGTCAGCATGTCGAGGGGCCCTGTGAAGAGCCTGCTGTCCTTGCCGCTGAGCACGTCGTTGTGCACGCCTTCCAGGAAGGAGGCGCCCTGGGCCTGGGAGAAGTAGCCGGTGATCGGCGCGTACATCGGGCCGTTCTTGGAGACGCGTTTGTACTTGAAGTCCGAACCGGGGGACTGCTCGGAGCCGGTGATCGATTCCCCGGCGACGATGATGTCGCCACGGGGCTTGGCGAATGCCTCGATCTGCACCCGCCGGTTGTGCGGGTCGTTCGCCAGGCTGTCGCTCTGGGCGAACTGCACCCAGGTGACCCGCACGAGCAGGGCCATCATCAGCACCCCGCAGGAGACGGCTATGTGTCGCAGTGGCTTGTCCATCATTCTCCGGGTGAGGTCTCGCGGTGGTTGCTGATGACGCCGGAAGGGCCGGGATGTGCCCGCACCGGGCGGGGCACCGTCGGCTGCGTCATGAGGGGTCGGTGGGGACGGCGGCCAGGAGGCTGCGGACGATGGGCCCTGCGGAGGCGCCGCCGGTGCGCCCCTTTTCGACGACGCAGGCGATGGCGATGTTGCCGCGGTAGGCGACGATCCAGCCGTTGTTGGGGTCTTCCTCGGTGACCTCGGCGGTGCCGGTCTTGGCGCCGACGTCACCGGGCAGGTCGGCCAGGACCTTGGCCGTGCCTTCGGTGACGGTGGCGCGCATCATCTCCCGCAGGCGGGTGACGACGTTCTGCGGGAGCGCGGTGGTGGTGGTCGTGTCCTCGTTGCCGTGAGTGATCGTGGGCTGGTGGAAGGTGCCGGAGACCGCGGTCGCGGTAACGGACGCCATGAGCAGTGGATTGGCCAGCACCCTGCCCTGCCCGATCATCGAGGCGGCCTTCTCGGTCTGGTCACGGGGTGCGGGGACCGACCCGTCGAACGAGGGAATGCCGATATGCCATTCCTGGCCGATCCCGAAGTACGTGCCGGCGACGTTGCCCAGTTCCCGGTCGCCGACCTTGTCGCGCAGGCCGATGAAGGCGGTGTTGCAGGACTCGGTGAAGTCCTGGAGGAACGTGGCGTTGCGGTGTTCGGAGGTTTCGACGTTGTGGAACTGCTTGCCGACGGTGAGGTACTTGGGGCAGTCCACGATGTCGCCGGGCTTGACGGCATCCTTGAGCAGCAGCGCGCTGGTGGTGACGATCTTCCAGGTGGAGCCGGGTGCGTAGGTGCCGGAGACGGCGCGATTGAAGCCGGCGGGGGCGTTCCCCACGGCAAGGATCTGGCCGTTGTCGATGCGCAGGGCGACGAGCGCGGCATTCTTGCCCTCGGCCTTGGCGGCGAGGGCTTTTTCGGCGGCGGCCTGCCACGTGGAGTCGAGAGTGGTGCGGATGGGCTTGCCGGTGAGCCCGGTGGGTTTCTTCCCGAAGACGGCCTCCGTGCCGCTCACCTCTCCGGTGGCACGGTCAACGCGCTGGATCGCACCGCGCGGACCGGCTCCCGCGGCGCCGGCGAGCTGGTTCAGGACGGGGACCAGGAAGGGGTGTGTGCCGCCGGACAAGGCGACACCCTTGCGGTCGGTGATCTCGGGACGCTCGACGTCCTCGCGCTGCAGGCGGAACTTCTCGGTGCTGCTCAGCTTCGGGTGGACCAGGGACAGCGACCAGTCCACCTTCCAGGCGCCGTCCTGCTGCTTTCGCAGGGGAAGTTTCGACTGGTAAGTCCAGGTGCCCAGGTCTGTGATGGGCATCTTGGCGGTGAAGGGGACGCTCACGGTGCCGTCCTCGGTGACGGTGGCCTTTGCCGGGGTCAGGGCCGGTTTGGCGATGTCGAGTCCGGCGGTGAAACTGCGCAGCACGTCCTGGGCCCGGTCGGGGTGAGTGGTACGACGGGCGGCGCTCGGCATACGGCCACCGGCCCAGTCGGCCAGGAACGCCCGTGCCTCGGCCACGGCCGCAGGGTCGGGGTCGGCGGCCGAGGAACCGGCGGAGAACGGGCCCAGCTCGGCGAGGTATGCCCCGCCCGCGACGACGGCGAGCGCCGCGGCCGCCGCGGTGGCCGACCGGATCACCTTGCGGGGCTTGCGGCGGGAGGTGGTGCGGTGTCGGGTTTCAGGCATCGGAGGTTCCTGGTCCTTGCTCATCCGGCACGCGTCGCCGCCGGGTGGTGAAGAGATCGGGAGGCGTGCTGGTGGTGTTCACGGAGATGCCGGCACGGCTGCCTTCCTGTGGCCTGCCGGCTGGAGCCGAAGGCGAACGGGGGCAGGGCCCCGGAGCGCCGGGCCGGTTACCCGCCGTGCGCTCGCACAGCGGGGGAGAGGACAACGGCATACCGGCAGAAGAGCAGCACTCCCGGGTATATGTCCAAGTTCCATATCATTCTCGTAATGATTAATTTGCGATATCGTTGCTGCTTATGAACCTGTTTCGGCACTTGGAGTGCTTTGTGGCTGTTGCAGAAGAGTCACATTTCGGCCGTGCCGCGGCGCGGCTGAGCATGGCCCAGCCGCCGCTGTCGCAGCGCATCCAGCGCCTGGAGCGCGAGCTGGGGGTGCGCCTGTTCGAGCGGTCCAGCCGGCAGGTGACGATCACCAAGGCCGGGACACTGCTGCTGGACGAGGCCCGTGAACTGCTCGCCCGCTCCGAGGCGCTGATGGCCACCGCCCGCCGCATCCGGGACGGCGAGAGCGGACTGCTGCGCGCCGCACTGCCGCCCGACATCCCCGGCGAAACGGTCGCCGCGATCCTGGCGGACTTCCGGCAGCGCTATCCCGGGGTGGAGCTGGAACTGCGCGAGCTGTCCACCACCGAGCAGCTCGCCCAGTTCGCCTCGCACGAGCTGGACGTCGGGCTCATCCATCACCCCTGCGACGTCTCCGGCCTCGAACTGGGCCCGGTTCTCCGCCGCGAGGTGGGGGTACTGCTTCCCCGCGACGCCCCGGCCGCCGCACTCGCCGAGGTCCCGCTCGCCGCCCTCACCGGATACGAGCTGATCCTCTTCCACCGTGCCGCCGCCCCGGCCCTGCACGACGACGTGCTGACCACCTGCGCCCGCAACGGCTACTCTCCCGCGGCCGTCCGGCACGGCCAGGGCGCCAGCTTCGTCCGCGGTCTGATCCTCTCCGCGCACGCCGTCGCCTTCAGCCCGCGGGACGCCCACCCCGCCGGTGCCGCCGACCGGGACCCGGACGTCATCTGGCGCCCTCTCGCCGAAGCCCCGCTGGCCTGGCGCCATTCCCTCGCCTGGCCGCAAGGGCGCAGCGACACCGTCGTCAGCGCCTTCGCGGAGGCGGCCACCCACACGCTGCGGAACACCACCGCCATGAGCGCCGACCCACCCCCGCGACCGCTCCATCTGCGCCCGGCAGCGGAGTACTGGCTGTGACCAACACCCTCACTCGCATCCGCGAAGCCTTCGACGGAGCCGGTGTCACCGGCCGGCTGCACGCCCTCGACATCGACTCCGGCGCGGAGGTCGGCGCGAGCGCCGACCACCCGGTCGTCACCGCCAGCGTGCACAAGCTCTGCCTGCTCGTCGCACTCCACCAGCAGGCCGCGGCGGGGCGCGTCGACCTCACCGAACAAATCGAGTGCCCGCCGGCCGGCCGCACCCCGGGGCCCACCGGACTCGCCGCCATGCTCGACCCCGTCCGCATGTCGCTCCGCGACGCCGCCTATCTGATGATGGCCGTCAGCGACAACACCGCCGCCGACCTCCTCCTGGAGCGCGTCGGCCTCGACGCCGTCAACCACACCACCGCCCGGCTCGGCCTCGCCCATACCCACGCCGTCTACACCTTCGGCGAGACCTTCGGCACCATCAGGCAGGACGCCGGGCCCGGCGGCCCGCAGGCGCTGACCGATCCGTACATCATCGCCCGCCTGCGCGCCCTCGATCCCGTCCGCACCAATCACAGCACCCCGCGCGATATGACCCGGCTGCTCGCCGCCATCTGGCGCGACGAAGCCTGCGCGCCGGCACACGCCGCCGCGATCCGCCGCCTCCTCGGCCTGCAGGTCTGGCCCCATCGCATGGCCTCCGGCTTCCCCTTCGACGACGTTCATGTAGCGGGCAAGACCGGCAGCCTGCCGACGGTGCGCAACGAGGTCGGCGTCATCGAATACCCCGATGGCGGCCGCTACGCCGTCGCCGTCTTCACCCGCGCCACCAACACCGCCGCAACGTTTCCCCCGGCCGACGCCGTCATCGGCACCACCGCCCGTATCGCCGTCGAAGCGCTCCGCGCTCTGTAGCGGATTCCCCTTCTGTGTCCCCGACTTCATTCCCGGCTGCCGGAGATTCCTGGCCGCCGTCAGCCGGATCTCCAGCCACTTCCGGCCCCGGCGGCTTCTGATCACCGCGAGCCACTACCGCACCGAGATATCCAACCGATTCGCCCTCTGGAAGACCATCATCGGCACGGCCGTGACTGTCCGGCCCAGGTGGCTCCTACCTCCACGACCTCATCCTCAGCACACCCCTGATCACACCAACGCGCCACCCCCACTCACAACTTGACAACGCCTCGACAGCGTTTCCCTCTTGGGGGCTTTGGTCCCGGGTGACAGGGACTTTGTGCCCCTGGCGTTCGATGATGACCTTGTTAACTTTGACGTGTCGCGCGGCCAGGCGGTCGGCATACTCGGCGGTTCGAATTCCGGGATTCCCGCGACTGTAAGCATGTACCCGGCCGGGAGGAGGCGGTTATCCATGGACCATGGTCCGAGTTGCACGAACCTCCTGCACCGCATCGCCTCGACGTGTAGCGCATTCTGACCTGTGCCTGTACGCATCCTTGGAACATCTCCCGCCGGAGAACCCGGTAAGGATGCCGCTGCACAGCAGCACCGCGGCGAATGAGCCGGTACACCGAACTCCGCCGTCTGCACACTTCACGCCACAACGCCTCTGCCGCGCATGCACAGCCACGTATCCGGGCCCGGGTGGTCGCATCGGCAGGGCACATTCCGACTGTTCATCAACTCCCGCAACCCAGCAGCCTGTTCGGCGAAGTGCATTGCCGGCTACGTGGACGCGAGACTGCCGAGGTCCTGGCCTCGTCGGTGTCAGGTCTGCGTGATGCTCCGGCAGGCATGGACGAAGGGGACTTCGTCATCGTCGACGGCAACTTGATCCCCACCGACAGGATTGCCGCGGCCGAGCCCGCTCCTCGCACAAGCACCGGAAGCACGGCATAACGTCCAGGTCGTCGTTGCCCCGGAGGCCCCCTGCGCTTCTCGCCAACCACTCCCGGGCGCCCGCACACCCTGCCCCCAGTCCCGAGACGTCGTTCGGCGTTTCAGGAGGAGGACTTCCGGAATACGTGCTCACTCGCCAGGATCCACCTGTGGCTCGTCACTCCGGCCCTGCGTAATCCATTTCCCGCGTCGGCAGCGGGATGGTCTCGGAGCTCCGATTCCGTGAGCAGGAAGCCGAATCACCCATACTTCCCACTCAGCGAGATGAGTTCTCATGAAGTATTCCTGCAAGGCGGCGAAGCCTGCCGTGACCATGACGATGTGTATCGCGATGCTGGGGGCATCCGGACTGCCGGCAGCCAATGCCCTCGACAGGTCCTCATCTGCGGGTGCCGATCCGGCGACAGGCGGCGCTTCGTTGGTTTCCCGCGGCGGTTTGTTGAGCGCCGGTGAGGCTGTCATCACCGAGGCGCAGCGACAGCAGATGCTGTCCAAGCTCGACCAGAAGGGCCTGAACAACGAACAGCTCCAGGTGGCGCGTCAGGTCGTCAATCAGTTGGCGGGAGGACCTCAGGAGCAGTCGAAACCGTCAGACGGACTTGAGGGGATGTCCGACCGGGAGATAGCGAATCTCGCGCGCCAGGAGTTCGATAAAATCCTCAACGGTGCAGAAGTTACCGAGGATCTGAAAGAAGCCCTGGGCAATCCCGGCCAGGCATACACGCCGTTCCTGAAGGAAGTCTTCGGCGAAGCGGGATTTCTCGCCAAGTTCGCACGGGCCAACCAGCACTCAGGGCTTTTCCTCGATTCCATAAAGGGGGGCGTGGAAGCCGCACTGAAGGGGGATGTGAAGGCCGCCGCCGGCACTGTGGGGTCAGCGATCTCCTCGGAGGTGGGCAGCGCGATCAAACTGAAGGAAGCGATTTACGCCGGCAATACCGCCAACATCATCTTGTATGGGGTCGATCTTGCCGTCGGAATAGCGAAGTTCACGATCGGACTCATCAGTTCTTCGCTGCCGGTCATGATTGCTCCGCTGGTCAACATCGGCGCCTCGATCGCCAAGAGCCTGGTGTCGATAGCCGCAATCATCATCAGCAACAACCAGCTCAGAAGTAGGGTCTACGAGGAGCTTTACGCGGCGCGTGGCAACGCTTGGTCCAAGCTCTTGGACGACGTCAGGGACAGCCTGAAGAAGGATGTATCGCGGCTTCTCACCGAAGCATGGAAGAAGCTGGAATCCG
This sequence comes from Streptomyces celluloflavus, assembly GCA_000720995.1. Taxonomy (GTDB): domain Bacteria; phylum Actinomycetota; class Actinomycetes; order Streptomycetales; family Streptomycetaceae; genus Streptomyces; species Streptomyces celluloflavus. The sequence continues at coordinate 17,218 of JOEL01000024.1, read as the reverse complement.
AACTGGCGTATGGGCGCCAGCTGACGCTTGAAGCGATTAGCCGGAAGGCGTCAACGCTACCCAAAACCACAGAGCAGGTCACGGCTTACACGAGTGCCATAAACCAAGTGCACAACACCTTTAGCCACCTGGGGTTCGAAGCGAGGACCAAGTTCGTGGAACTGGTGAGTGGGACGCTCCAGGGGAGTCTCGCAGGAATGCCGGGAAGAGTGCTTCCGACGTTCAATGACAAGATGCTGGCCGCAAACAGGGCGGACCTGATTGAAATCTTCTGGCGGAAGCGGTGCAGTGATTTCTCCCAGGCCCATTACCGAATCATGTGTGAACAAAAAGGTCCCGACAGTACGGACACCAAGCAGGTGAACGACATCGAGGGGAGGCTGCGGGCCAACCCGCCGTCACGCATGACGGTAGGCCAAGTGAATCTTGAGGCCACCCCTTCCCGTACTCATCCCAATCCGACTTACCCTTGGCCCTGATGGCCCTTGATGTGAATACGGAAGAGGGCAGCATGTCTCCGAGGTCGAGTGCGGTGGGCCGACAAGTCAGAGTTTTTCCTCGTGGACCAAAATGATGGATTCGAAGGAATCCGCAGCTGGCACCGCTGAAGTCATATCCGCGGGTGGTGTGGCTCGCTTTCCTTGATCATCAGGACGGCTCTGCGCGGCGAGTCCGATGTGTGCGAAGGGGTTCAGGGGGCGGTTCGTCTCCCCGCGGTGAGGGGGCGAACCGTCCCCCTCGGCATCGACGAACACGCGAGGCCGCCGGTATCGAAGGCCGGTCTCGGGCGCGGTGCTCCGATCACGTTCCGGTCGGACCGGGCGTCGGTCTGATCGCGCGTAGCTCTGATCACGAGTGTTCTGATCGCGCGTGTTCTGATCACGAGTACGGTGACGTCTCACGCGTACGGCGACGTCGGCGGTGTCCGTCGGAGATGCCTGGCCGCCATGACTGCCGCGACCTCCGTGGGCGGCTGAGCGCCGGGTCCGGATCAGCCCCGGAGCAGTACCAGGGTCTCCGCCAGGTGGTCGTGGAGCAGGGTCCCCGCCGCCTCCGGGTCGCCGTCCTCGATCGCGCGGACCAGGGCCGCGTGTGCGGCGTCCCCATGGTTCGGTTCGTCGGCGCGGTAGCCGAGCAGGTCGAGCAGGTTGACCAGGCCCTGGTGCAGGGCGGGGGCGAACTCGCCGAACAGGTCGGTGAGCACCGGGTTGTGCGCGGCGGCGACCACGGCGGTGTGCAGCGCTATGTCGGCCGTCACGAAGGTGGCGTCGTCGCCGGCGGCCGCGGTCCGTCGGCCGGCCAGCGCGGCCGCCAGCGCGGCGATATCGGCGTCCGTACGGCGCTGCGCGGCGAGCCGGGCCGCCTGGACCTCCACCAGCATGCGCACCTCGTAGAGGTCGGTGATCTCGGCCCGGCGCAGCCGCGTCGGCCAGTCCTCGACCGGCTCGACGGCCAGGACGAAGACCCCGGCGCCCTGCCGCGCCTGGACGAGTCCGGCGCCGGCCAGCGCTCGCAGGGCCTCGCGCACGGTGGAACGGCCCACGCCGAGCGTCTTGGCGAGCGTCGTCTCGCCGGGGAGCTTGCTGCCGATCGGCCAGTGCCCCTCGGCGATCTGCTCGCGCAGTCGCTGAGTGGCCTGCTCAACCAGGGGGCTGGGGCGGAGGGTGCCTAGTGACATCCGTCATTCACCTCTCAGGTTGTCTGAGGACTTGAGTCGTGGATATTGTAGCGGGCGTGGCGCTGGGGCAGGCGCTCCCGCCAATCGTCACGGCGGGGTCCGAGTCGACCGGCGCCGTACTGCGGGGTGCTGGTGTGCCGACCGGGCCGGTCGTTGGTGGAGTCCCGCTCATGATCTGATGCGGGGTCCGTGCGACCGGTTGTCGAACGGTCGGGGGATTCGGCTCTCACATGTCAGACAAGCAGACGTGTGAAGGCTGTTCGGGGGCCGTCGGGCCCCCGTTTCCATTCCGTAGATTCTCCATTCCGCCCATTCCGCGTATTCCGTGCATTCCGTCCGCAGAGTTTTAACCTTCCCGAGAAAAGGACCGCCCGTGAAAAAGGGCCAACTGGGTTTTCTTACCTCGACCCATGTCGTCAATGACCTGTACCAGGGTTTCGTCCCGGCTCTGCTGCCGTATCTGGCCTCCGAGCGTCACTACAGTTACGCCGCCACCACCGGTATCACGCTGGCCGCGACCGGCCTGTCCAGCGTCATCCAGCCGGTGTTCGGCGCCATCGCCGACCGCCGGTACCGGGGCTGGCTCATCCCCGCCGGTTTCGTCGTCGCCGCTGTCGGGATCGCGCTGTCGGGTCCGGCGGACAATTACGTGCTGACCTGGCTCGCCATCGCGCTGTCGGGCATAGGTGTGGCCGCCTACCATCCGCCGGCCACCAACGCGGCGCGGGCGGCGGGCGGTTCCTCGCAGCAGGCGATGAGCTGGTTCTCGGTCGGGGGCACGGTCGGCGGGTCGCTCGCCCCGCCGCTGGTCACGCTGGTCGTCGGTGCCACCGGCCTGTCCGGTACCTGGCTGCTGGCCACCCCCGCCCTGGTGATGGCCGTGCTCTGGGCTCTCAGCGGCCCATGGATGCGGGCGCGCGGACATACCCCGGCCCGTCCCGTGGTGCGGCCCGCCGGGGAGACGGCCGTCCGGTCGGCCCACCGCGACGACTGGCGCGCCTTCGGGCGGCTCGCCGCGGCCACTGTCTGCTGGTCGGTCCCGTATGTCACCACCACGTCGTTCCTCTCCCTGTACATCACCCGTGACCTGGACGGATCGAAGGTCTTCGCGGCGGTTGCGCTGACCACGTTCACCGCCGCCGGCGCTGTCGGCACCGTCGCGGGCGGCTGGATCGCGGACCGGTGGGGACGCATGGTGCCGGTGCGTATCGGCTATGTGCTGGCCCTGCCCGCGCTCGGGGGGCTCATCCTGGCCCCGAACCCGGTGGTCGCGGAGGTGTGCACGATGGCGTTCGGCCTGAGCATGTTCCTGCCCTTCGCCCCGCAGGTGACGCTGGCTCAGGACTACCTGCCGAACCGGCCCGGTACGGCCAGCGGTGTCACCCTGGGCCTGGCCATGTCTGTCGGGGGACTCCTCTCGCCGCTGTTCGGCATGCTGGCCGACGCGCGGGGGCTGACCACGACGCTGACCGGCATGTTCGTCGTGCTGGTCGCGGCCTGTGCCTTGGCGCTGCGGATGCGGGACCGCGATCTGTCCACCGAACCGCCCACCGGCGGGCAATCGCCCGGCCCTGGGGGCGGTGGCGACGGCGCCGGCGGCGGCCGCCACGGCCACGACGACCCGGATGCCCCGCAGGTCCACACCCTCGTGAGCGGGGGATGAACGCCTCCGTCCGGACCTGGCTGGTACCGGCCTGAGGGTCAACTCGCCGTGGGGTAAGCGGATTTCGCACCGCCGACGCGCCGCGCCTGTGGCCCGGTTCACCTGAACCGGTCGCAGGCGCGGCGGTGCTGTGCCCGTGCCTCGCCCGGCTGTGCCCGGTCTCGTTGTTGATGCCGTGGTGGGGCTCTGCGGTCGGTTCGTCCCACGTCCCACCAGGCCGTCTGGCTCGCTGGCCGAGCTGCTGGAGGTCGGGGGCGGGGGCCGTGATGAGTGAGGCGGGGGTCGGCGGGTCCACAGAGGCCGCCGGGCCGGGAGACGGGCTTCTCGGGCCCCGAGTGGTCGGGGGAGTTCAACTGCGCGGCGCTGATGCACTGTTCCGGATTCTCGCTGAGCGCGTGGCACTGAACGCCGTTGCCGTCGCGAGGAGATGCCCCGTAGTCGACGTGGCTGACGTGACCGAACGGTGCCGTTCAGGGATAGAGAAGGCCGCGAAACTCCCGGCCAGGGGCCAGGGGGCAGGGGCCACTCGCCCGGTTGGGTCGAGACGATCACCGGCCGCACTGTGGCGTGCCGGTGCGGGGATCGGGTCCGACCGTCGGGCCGGGCGAGTACCGCGAGGAACGGGCGGTCGGTGAGGAGAGCATCCCGGGGTGGAGCACCACGTCGGCTGTCGGGGTCGGTACGGGGCTGAGGTCCGCCGGGGGCTCGCAGCCCACCCGGACTCTCCCACTGTGATCACTACGGCCACTGTGGTCACCGCGGCCCCCTCAGTGCCGACGCCTTCTTGAACCGGCCCGAGCCCCGGACGGAGGACCGGAAGGGCTGACGGGCCGGAAGGACTGGTGGACGGGAGGTACCGGCGGACGGGAAGGACCGGTGGACGGGACGGACCGGCGGAGCAGATGCCCCAAGACCGCCATCGAGGCCCCGCCTTCCCCCTCCGAAAAACCGCGGCGCCCGCCCGGAGCCGTCCTATTCAGGACGGCCCGGACGGGCTCGCGATCGGGAATCCACGCTGCGCACCTCGCACAACTGCCGTGCGGGCGTCGTCCCGGGTGCTGCCACTTCGGCGAGGGCCCGGCAGCAAAGGTCACGCCAGGCAATCGAGGGGGCGGGCCAGCCCTCCCCGCGGGCGCCCGCCGCATTGTTCGTCCGCCACGCCGCCTGCCCACCAGCCCATCCGGCTGCATCAGGAGCAGGTCACCCGGTCTCGTACGGACGGACCGCGGGGCCCGGCAAGACAGTCTGATCGTGCGTCAGTTCAGGCCCCGGTGGGTGGACCCGCCGGAGCCGGGAGCGGTCGCGCTCCTCACCACACCGGAGGATGGCGCCGGATCCAGGGGGAGGCGCTCTCCAATTGCGCCGCCAGCGACAGCAGCGGCCCGTCCGCGCCGTAGCGCCCGGCCAGCATGATGCCGACCGGCAGACCCGCGGGCGCCTCGGGCGTGGGCGGCGTCCAGTGCAGCGGAAGGCTGATCGCCGGGCGGCCGGTGATGTTCCACAACGGTGTCGCCGGGTGCACGTCGAGCATCCGCGCGAAGCCGGCCGCGGGGTCGTCGTCATCCCGGGTCGCGCCGAGCGGCGGTGCGGGCACGGCGGACGTCGGGCTGAGCACGACATCGTAGGCCGAGTACCGCTGTTCGATCCGGCGGGCCAGTTGCCGGAGCTCCGCGAGCGCGGCCAGGAACTCCGTGGCGCGATAGCCGCGACCGGTCTCGCGCAGCCAGCGGGTCAGCGGCAGCAGTCGGCCCTCACGCTCGGCGGGCACGGCCACGCCCGTCGCGAGCATGGCCCACACCACCTTGAACGCGTCGGCGTACTCGTCGGTTCCGGTCGCCGGGGCCTGGACCACCTCGTGCCCGAGCTCGGACAGCAGCTTCGCCGCGGCGGCGCTGCCGGCGCGGCACTGCAGGTCGTCACCGGCCCCGTCCGGCAGTACGCCCACCCGGAGCCGCCCCGGGGCGCGCTCCGCGTACCGGGCGAACGTGGTGCCCGGCGCAGTGGGCGCCGGGTATGGATCGCCGGGGACCGTACAGGCCATCGCGTCGAGCAGTGCCGCGGTGTCGTGGACGGTGCGGCCGAGCGGTCCCGGGCCGGTCAGCCCGGCCGGGTCCCCGCCCGGTTCGGGGCTGATCCGCCCCCGGGTCACCTTGAGGCCGACGACCCCGCAGAACGCCGCGGGTATACGTACCGAGCCGCCGCCGTCGCTGCCGAACGCCCCCGCGGACAGGCCCGCGGCCAGCCCTGACGCCGCACCCCCGCTGGAGCCGCCCGCGCCGCGCGTCGGGTCGTACGGGGTGACGGCGTTGCCCGCATGCGTCTCCGTATAGGACGAGCAGCCCAGTTCCGCCGCCGTGGTCATGCCCAGGATCACGGCGCCGCTCGCCCTCAGCGCGGCGACCGCCGCGGCGTCCTGCGGGGCGACGCGGTCGGCGAAGGCGGCCGAACCGGCGGTGCAGCGCAGCCCGGCGACGGGCCAGGTGTCCTTCACCGACACCGGGACGCCCAAGAGGGGCGGCAGCTCGCCGGCTCCCTCACCACCGGCCGCGATTCGCCGCTCGGCCGCCTCCGCCGCGGCCGTCGCACCCTCGGCGTCGACCTGTGCGTAGGCCCCGAGGCCCGCGTTCAGCCGCTGAATGCGCTCCAGATAGTGGGTGGTGAGCGCCACGGGGGAGACGGACCGCTCACGGATGGCCGCCGCCTGCTCCAGCAGGGTCAGATCGTGCAGTTCTGCCATACGGATCACCTTCCTAGGCAACACGTCAGACAACCTGAGGTGTTGGGTAAGGTTTACCTCACTTGGTCATTGTTCGGCAATCCGGGACCGGCTTCGGGAGGGGGCATCGGGTGGCCGGACCTGGTGGGTGGCGAGGTGGCGCACGGTGAACTCACGTAGTAGGAGGGGTGGCAGCTCACCCACCGACGGGAGCGGCCTCCTCTGTCTGCGGCGGCAGTTCAACGGGCTGATGCGGCGGTCTCGTACGGGAAGTTCCGAGGCGGTCGTCCGCGCGCACCGGCATGTTCGGAGCCGGCTTGTGCCTTCGGGGATTTCGCCGTTGCGGCCGAGCATGGTGGTGCGGGGGAGCAGGGGAGCAGGGGATCGGGAGGCCGGCCGGAAGCAGGCCGTAGCCGAGCGCGGCGTTGTCGATGTGGAACGGGGCGGTCATCTCCTGCCTGCTGCCGACCAGATGGCGCAGGTGTATGGACCAGTAGGCTCCGAAGAAGACCGTACCCGGCACGAACGGCGCCGGTATCGTCTCGTCGCCGCCGTGATCCACCGGAAGGCGGCGGCCGAAGTTGGCCCCGCTCGCCCGCTCGCCCGCTGACCTGCTGTCTGCTGTGCGGGCCCCTCGCGAGGCCGACGAGCGACAGGACGGCCATGACGCCGGTCGCCGCCATGTGCGGCTGGCGTCTGGACCGTCGTCAGGCCCACGAGGTACGTCGGGCCGGCCACCTCGCGTCCTGCCCTCGACACCCTGAAGGCGAAACTCCCGGCCGACCACCTGCCTGCGTAGAGGGCGCTTGCGGGCGCATCCGCGGTTGTCGTGACGGGACTTGGTCCGCGTACCGGCTGCCCCGTCGCAGTTCCTCGCCCCTCTCCCGCGTTGCCGTCGGACAGTCAAGGAGACGCCGCCGAGCGGGCTCTGCGGCACGGATGACTACGGCCTGGTGGGGAGGGGGCCGGTCAGTCCTTGAACGAAGGCGGCCCCGTCACCGCCGAGAGGGATGGCCTTGGGCCGCTGGCCGTGGTCGTCCCGGCTCGCGTCGTTCGTAGACGCTCACCCGGCGCCCCCGCTCGACACTGTCCGAGCGGCGCACGAAGTGTTCGTCCAGGACGCGCTGTTTGGCACGGTCGCGTGCCGAGTCGGCTGAGCGGGGCCCGGGATCGGTGACGAGCACTATGCGCCGCGCGCTTAGCATGGCCCGCTCCACGGCGCGCGGTCCGGCCTCTGTGCCCGCCAAAGTGCCTGACTCCACCGGGCCCTGGACCAGAGCCAGATCCCGTAGGCCGGTGAACGCATGGGGTGAGACGAGGGCGGTATCGCGGCGCGCGGCGGGAATGTAGAGCACGCCGTCGGCGGAGCCGCGGACGTGGTCGACCACGGTCGCCGCGGTGAGCACATCGTCGACGCGGCTGTCCACGGAGCGCAGGCCGAGCTCGATCGGGAGAAGCGCCAGGAGCGCCAGGGGGACGGCGACCGGGAGCAGCACTCGGGCGTGTGTGCCGAGGCGCACGGCGATCGTGGCCAGCAGGGCGCCGATGAGGAGCGCGAGACCTATGTAGGCGAATAGCACGTAACGGGTGATGTAGAGGGGTTGGACGAGGGAGATCAGAACCAGGCCGCACTGCGGCACCGCACAGAGCGGAAGCGCGACCGCCGCGAGGCTCACGCGCGCATGCGGCACAGCCTTGCGCACGCTGCTCGGCACACGTGCGTGCGGCAGGCGCGCGCAGAGCGCGGCGATCGTTACGGTGATCAGCACACCGAGCACCGTCGACCAGCCGAGCGGCCGTATCCAGGCGACCTGCGAGGCTTGGGCCCGACTGGCCAGGATCATCGGCAGAGCTCCGGCGACAGCCCCACAGGCGGCAAGAGCCCAACCGGCACGGCGCGTTCGGTCGAGGCGCAGGCACACCACGGTGACACCATGCGCGACGAGCGCGAGCAGCGAGAACCAGTTGAGCAGCGCGGCGATCAGCACGGCCCCCGCATACCAGGCCCACCGCCAAGCTCCCGGCCGCTCAAGGGCGCCGACGAGAAGCCAGGTCGCGAGCACCACGAAAGCGAGGACGAAGGCGTACGACCGCCCCTCCTGGGCGTACTCCTGGACTGCCGGAGTGAGCGCCAGGGCGAACCCCGCACCCATCCCGGCCCGGCGATGTGACAGCCGGGCGCCGAGCAGCGCGGTCAGTCCGCACGCGGCGGCGGTGGCGAGCACCGAGGGCAGCCGCAGGGTGGCCAGACTGTCGCCGAAAAGGGCGAACACTCCGTGCATCACCGCGTAGTACAGGCCGTGGACGATGTCGACCTGACCGACCAGGTGTCCTATCTCGGCCACCGACCGATGAGCTACCTGCCACGTCGCCGCCTCATCCCGCCACATGCTGTGGTCGCGCGTGATACCCCACAGCCCGAGAGCGAGCGCGAGGACAACCGGGCCGGTACAGATGGATATGCACTTGGATATGGATATGGATAGGGATATGCGAGCTTGCCGCACTGAGCCTCCAATTGGCTGACGGTTCCGGGGGCTGGGTTGGACCAGATGCGGTCCGGTCCGCTTGACCGGACGTCTCGGCAGCAGTGGCATCCAGCTCCGCGCGGCCGCACCGGACCATGGAAATGACGCCGTGCGGCCACATAGGAAAAGGGCCCGATGTGAGAAGGCTCGCTGGGGAAGGGCCCGCTGGAACACGTGCAGTGCGGGTTGGCATCAGCGGTACGCGCAATGCCACACGCCGCCGCGGCGTGATTCCCGAGGCGTCGGGAAATTCGGCGCAGCGCAATGGCGCGGGACCCGGCGGCAGCCGTACTTCCGCGATCCGCATCCGATTGCCGTCCGTCGGTCCCGGCGACAGCGGTAAGTCATTCCCCAAAACGGCGCCATATGCTCGCCCGCCGGACAACTGCTCGCGAGCCCCACCGCCAGGTACGGAGGGCCAGGGCGGCGGGCGTGTCGGACGTGGTGGTGAGGATGCTGATCGCCAGTTCAACGTCGTCGATCGGTGTCTCCTGGGGATCCGCCGTCCGGCTTGCAGCTATCACGCCGATAGCGATCGACGCCAAGAACGGCACGAGGGGTGCAGATGCGGCGGCACACGTCGCGGGACGTCGAACAGCGGCTCCGCGGCGGCGTCCGGGGTGGTGCGATCCAGTGCGCCGGTCGGCCCGTCCGTCGGCGGAACGGCCGGCTGATTGATCAACGCCCAGGCCGCATCGGCAAGTTCCCGCTCACCACTCGAAAACTGACCGGCCGGAACCTGGCCGCAAGCCACGCCGAGGCCGCGGCGGAGAAGGGGGATATGGAGTCTGCCGATTCCCAACACGTGGCGGATTTCCGCTCGTTCACTCAAAACTTGCCCCACTGGTCCCTCTCGCCTCGCGCCCACAGCAGAGGCAGGTCGGGCGGCAACTGATGCATCTGCCCTTCCACCCTGCCACTTCAGCCTCTCAATTCACACGGTCCGAAGGCTAAGAGCTTAAGAGCTCGTAACACGATCACGGTCGTGTCTTCTTGAGGTGTCTCCAGCAGATCAGGCTGCGGGCCAGGGAGACGAAGGCGCCGTGGAGTTCGGTGCGGCGTTCCCAGCGGACGGCCAGTCGATTGAACTGGTGGAGCAGGGCGAAGGCCTGCTCGACGACGTACCGGAGCGTGCCCAGTCCCTTGATGTTCGGGGCGCCCTTGCGGGCGATGACCGGCAGGATCCGGCGCTAGCGAAGCTGGAGTTCTTCCGTTGCGAACCGCTCACATCTCGGGAATCCGGCCATCACATCTCCTGCCCAGGCTTGTGTGCATGACACGACTCAAGCGCGGCGCCCTGTGCGCCTTTCCGGCCTCTGCGACGGCGATACTCGCGGCGGCCCCGCAGGCCCAGGCCATCATCAAGGGTGAAAAGGCCACGGAGAGCTACCCGTTCATGGGGTCGCTGCAGAACCCCCAATCACCCCGCCCCGACGGACATGCCTGCGGCGCGACCCTCGTGGACAAGGAATGGATGGTCACCGCCCGCCACTGTGTGGACGGGCGCGGCGGGTTCGACACCATGAAGGTGCGGATCGGTTCTCCGCGTGTGGACCGGGGTGGTGAAGTGATCGGTGTCGAGAAGGCCGTCTGGCCTTCCGGCAGCATCGTTGGCGACGACATCGCTCTGATCAAGCTCAAGAGGCCCGCCGCGGCCACGCCGGCGCGGATCGCCACCGATGTTCCCGAACACCATGCCCCGGTGCGCATCCTCGGCTGGGGGCTGACCGGAAAGGAGATGATTCCCGCCAACTGGCCCAAGGATCTGCGCGAACTCGACACCGAGCGGCTGCCCGACGGGAACTGCGACCGATCGGGGATCGTTCACGGCAAGGAGATGTGCATCGCCGCCGTCAACGGCCGCGGCGCGGCCAACATGGACTCCGGTGGCCCCGCCCTCATCAAGACCAAGGGCGCCTGGGCCCTGGTCGGCGCCACCTCCGGCAACGGAGGCGACCCCGACATCGACCCCACCATCTACACCAACGTGACCATCAGGGCTGACTGGATCAAGTCCGTCATCAACTCCTGATCCCCGTCCACGGGAACGAGACCGAGCACGCGGCCGTCGGCGCCGTACGTCCGACGGCCGCGGCACCCCTCCACACCCGCAGTCCGGCAACGATCCGAAGGTGCAGAACCCGCTCGCCCGATATCCGGTCACCGTGTTCACCCATGGCGGCCTGCTCGGTGCCGAGCAGGCCGCCCGGCACGCGGGCAACGGCGGGAACTGGGCCCACCTGTTCTTCCCGATGAACGACCATCCCAGCGACAAGGCACGTGTCACCTTCCGTATCACCGTCCCCAAGAACCTGACGGCGGTGGCGACCGGCACGCTGCGCCGGACCACCACGAAGGGGGACCGCACCACGTACGTGTACGGCACGCGTGGCCCGATCCCCACCGAGGTCGTCCAAGTGGCGGTCGGCCGTTACAAGAAGATCACCGCAACCGGCCCCGGCGGTCTCTCGCTGCGCAGCTACGTGCCCGCGGAGCAGGCCGACAAGACCAGGCCGTACGCGGACCAGATCGGCAAGCAGATCGCCTGGGTACAGAAAATGATCGGCAGCGCCTACCCCTACGAGACCTACGGTGTCCTGGTTCCCCAGGGGGACTACGGGGCAGCCCTGGAAACAGCGACACTGTCGACCTTGGGGCTGAGCACACCGGACGATGTGCCGACCATGGTCCACGAGCTGGTCCACCAGTACTTCGGCAACGCCGTCTCGCTCAAGAGCTGGGACGACATGTGGATCAGCGAAGGCCACGCCTCCTACTACACGTTGCGCTACCAGGAAGAAAAGAAGATCACCCGCTGAAGGAAAGCGTTGAACGCACCTACGAGTACGACCAGGAGAACCGCTCGGAGACCGGGCCGCCCGGCCGGCTCAAGGACCCCGGTGACGTCCTCGGCTCCACCAACGCGCCTGGCGTCGTCATGCTCCACGGTCTCAACCGCCAAGTCGGCGACGCGACGTTCCAGAAGATCGAGAAGACCTTCTTCGAGCGTTTCCGCCACAAGACCGCCTCGACCCAGGACTACATCAACGTCGCCAACGAAGTCTCCGGACGAGACTTCAGCGCCTACATCAAGAGCTGGATCTACGGCGCGAAAACACCGCCCTACCCCACCTCGGCCCCCGCTCCAACGCAGACCGAGGGACACAAGGTTCGAGCAGTCGGCCCACCGTCCCGAGCCTGACGCCTGGGCAAGCGCGGAGCTGCCTTCCGGCGCTGGCATAGCGAATGCAGACAAGGCATAGAGGGTGCGGTAACGAGAGAGGCTGTCGGATCGGTGCCTATCAGGGACGGGCGGCCACCAGCAGGTCGACCAGATAGGTCTCCTCCACCGTCTCGTCCGGGAAGATCTCGCGCAGGCGGGCGCGCTCGTCGGTGAGGAACTCCTGGGTGCCGGTCTCGCCGAGAACGAGAAAGGCCGAGTGGCTGCTGATGTTGGCGAGATGCGTGTCGAGGGGGACGACACGGCTCCAGCGCAGTTGGCGGCGTACGAAGCGGAGGCCGGAGAAGCCGGCGAGCTGGGCGGCACGGCTGTCGTCGGGGCGCGCGAGGGAGGGCTGCCGTACTCCGCAGTGGTTCGCGATGCGCTCGTGTTGGGCGGCGATCCAGGGCACGTCGAAGGCCGTGGTGTTCCACCAGACCGCGAGCGAGCCGCCCGGTCGCAGGACGCGCAGTGCCTCGGGGACGGAGCGGTTGGTGTCCGTCCAGTGCCAGGACTGCGCGTACGTGATCAGGTCGTGGGAGGCATCGGCGAGCGGCAGGGCATTGCCGTCGCCCCGGACGATCGGCACATCGGGAAGCGCCCGGCGGAACTCGGCCGCCATACCGTCGCCCGGCTCGACGGCGATGACGTCCGCGCCGCGTTCGCGCAACAAGGCGGTGGCGATTCCGGTGCCCGCGCCGACGTCGGCGACGCGGGCACCCGCGAGGGGTCGCCCCGTGAGCTCCTCGACGGCGTCCAGGAGGGCAGGCGGGTAGGAGGGGCGGTTCGCGGCGTACTGGGCGGCGGCCGCGTTGAACGAATGGGCGCGCGAGAGGGCAGTCATCCGCCCATCCTTGCGTCCTGCCTCCTCGTGGACGAGTGCGGGGCGTCAGCGAGTACCGGGACCGCGACGGGCCGGCCCACGGCGAAATCGGTGCGGGCCGGGGGCAGCCGGTCCCGTACAGGGCGCATCTCGCGTCGGCGAAACGCTGCGACCTCCGCCGGAGCGGTGCGTGCGTGTGCGTGTGCGTGCGTGTGCGTGAGGACCGGCGGGCGGAGACCCCGTCCCCCGGCCGCCACCCGCCCCGGGCTCGTACCGCTCACTTTCCGCGGCCGCGGTCGGACCCCCTCACCGTCGCCTCAGTGCCGTGCATGTGCGTCTCTACGGGGCCGTTCCAGGGTGAAGGTGTCCACGGGGGTCAGTTCTCCGTAGGGGCCGTCGAAGGTGTAGTACGTGACGTGCATCCGCGTACGGCCGGTACGGCGGTCGCCCGGATCGACGTCGAAGGCGGCGAAACCGTGGGTGTGGACCCGGTCCTGGACGGCGCGCCAGGGGGCGTCCTCGGTGACGAAGACGGCCTTGCGGTGGCGGCCCTCGGTCTCCTTGCTCAGATCGACCACGACGCGTCCCTTGGGCTCCTCGAACAGGTTGTCCTGGGTGGTCGCGAAATTGCCGCCGCCTCCGATGATCATGTGGACGGTGCCTTTGCCGGTGTCGGCGACATCGGTCCTGGTGGAGACCGGGACCGGGGTGCGGGCCTCGTTCGGCAGGGTGCCGCGGACCGGCAGGGAGCGCTCGTAGTAGTGCTCGTGGCCGCTGAGCACCAGATCGACCCCGTACGCGTCGAAGAGCGGGCCCCACGCCTTGCGAATCCCGAGGTCGCTGCCGCTGCCGCCACGGCTGCTGGAGATCATCGGGTGGTGCATGAAGGCGACGATCCAGTCGATGCCCGCGTTCGCGCGTGCGGCCTTCAACTCCCGCTCCAGCCAGCGGCGTTGCGCCCCGCCGGAGTAGCCGTGCACGTAGGTGTCGCCGGTGTCCTGGATCGCCACGTCGTCGTTGGCCAGGCTGATGAAGCGGACCGAGCCGACCGTGAAGGCGTACCACAGGCCACGGGTCTCCGGGTCGGTGGCGGTCGTCGACCCGGGCAGTGTGAAGTAGGTCTGGTAGCCGGCCAGACCCAGGGGGCCGTTGCCCTTCTCGTTCTCGCCGTTGCCGACGCAGGGCATCCATGGGCGCAGCCGCGTCGAGCGGCTGTTGCTGATGAACCAGTCCGCCCAGGTCGCGACGCGGTCCTCGCCGAAGACGCCGGCCGCGGAGGCGTAGCACAGGTCACCGTTGAGCAAGTTGAACAGCGGTCCGACCCGTTCCACCGCGGCCACGATGTCGGCAGCGGCCGGGCTGCCGGCCTGGCTGCTGGTGTAGAGCGGGAAGGGCCCGGAGGGCGAAGGGGTGTCCCCGGAGGGCCACTTGACGGCCCGGCGCAGATTGGGCGCCCCCTGGTCACCGAAGCTGGTGAAGGTGAACGCGGTGCGCCCGCGCGGCGCCGTGGTGAACGAACCGGTCTCCGGCGCGGCGCCGTCATGCCCGGCCGAGTAGAGGTAGGTGGTGTTCGGCCGCAGTCCGGTGAGGTGGGCATGGTGGACGTACACCTCCTCGCGGGAGAGTCCGTCGCGGTATGTGCGGGTCTCGGCGTCGACCACCCGGCCGGCGCCTCCGTCCGGGGAGCCGAGGCGTATCTGCGGACGGCGCACGGACTGGGGGCTGATCCAGGAGACGGTCATCTCGGTGCCGGGGTCGGCACCGAACTGGAGGTGCAGCCCGGCCACGCCGGGCACGTCGAGGCGGCTCGGTGTGCGCTGGAGCAAGGGGGACGCCGCGGACGGCGGCCGGCCGGCGGCTTCGGCGCTCCCCGCGGCGCCGAGCGCGGTGGCGGCTGCGGCCGCGGTCGAACCGGCCAGTACTGATCTTCGCGCGATCGGCATGTAACGCCCCTTCCGTGGCAGGGAATTGGTCCTGAGCACCTTAGGCCGGATCCGCCGTTCTGATACCTGTGGAACGCGCTTCGGGGTGAGGAAGTGCCTTGCGGCGTGCGGTGAGGGGCGGTCTCTTCAGGGTTCCGATGCGTGGACCTGGGGCCGAGGCGTGGGGTGTGGTCGGGACCTGGGGCGCCGGTGTGGCTCGTCCAGGAAGCCGGGCGGTCGGCCGACCGGGGTGCGTTCGGGCGATCTGGCGACTGCCCCGTGGCCCCCTCGCGGCCCCCTCATGACTGCCTTGTGTGGGCCTCGTGGCTGAGGGCATGGTTCCGCTCAAGTGCCGTTTTGTCATGTATGCGTTAACTTTTCAGTGCGTCGCATCGCATCGGTGAGAGCGGCAGCAGCCATCAGAAGCAAGAGCTGGCCCCCTTCCTCTTCCGAGAGCCGCCGAGGTACCTCTTTGTCGCGAGATCCGTACACGCCGCAAGGAGTGAGTATCACCGTGGATGATGCGCAACGCGCCGACCAGGTACCGGCACCGGGACCGGTAGCGGAGGCCGGGGAGTCCGGCTGGTACGTGGACGATCGCTGCACGAACTGCGACGTCGCCAGGCAGCTCGCGCCGGACCTGATCGGTGAGGTCGATGGACGATCCGAGGTTCTCCGCCAGCCGCGCGGCGAAGTGGAGGCCCGTCAGTTGTACGCCGCCGCGTTCGCCTGCCACACCCGCTCCATCCGCCACACCGCCCGGCGACTGGACCCGGCCCTGGATCCCTTCCCGCTGCCTCTCGACGACACCGTCTCCCTCTGTGGGCAGAACTCGACCCACACGGCAGGGGCCAACTCCTACCTCGTCCGGCGCCCTTCGGGGAACCTGATGCTGGTGGATACGCCGCGCTGGAGCCCGTCGCTGGCCGCACGGTACGGGGCTCTCGGCAGCGTGACCGATGTTCTGCTGACCCACCGGGACCATGCGGCGCACGGCCGGCGGTACGCGGACCACTTCGGTGCTCGGCTGTGGATCCACGAGGGTGACCTTGACGCCGCCCCGGACGCTGACCGCGTCATGCGCGGCACCGGCGCCGTCGAGATCGGCGAGGGAATGCTCGCCTACCCGCTCCCGGGCCATACCAGGGGCAGCGTGCTCTACATCGCGGACGAGCGGTACTGCTTCAGCGGTGACAGCTTCTATTGGTCACGTTCGACCGGAGCCGTCGAGGTGGCGGAGAGCGTCACCTGGTACTCCATCCAAGAACTGGCAGCGTCTCTGGCACGCACGGCCGACCAGCTCCGCTTCGAATGGCTGCTTCCGGGACACGGAGATCGCAAACACCTTCCTGCCCAACAAATGGCCGATCAATTGAGGCAGTTGACCGACCGGACCCGCGAAATGAAACCTCGGCCGGTGGACTTCACCGCGCTGCGCTGGTGAACGACCAACCGGATGTGGACGTATGCGAGTTCGCGGTTCGTGGCGTTGCGTGCGCCGTTGAATAGCCGGGGCTGGAGTGGTTGTTTCACGGCTTGGCCGGAGGGTTTTTCCTCGTTGGGACGGGCGATGCGGCTTTTGGTGAAATGGGGCGCCGCATCGCGCGCGACGCGTCGAGATCCGTCCGCGGCAACTCGTCGATCACCTACTCATCCAGATAGCAGGCGGCAATCCAGCCGCTCACTCCTCTGGGGACACCGCCGATCCAGGTTCGCCGCCCTCGGCGCCGGCACCTTCGGCCGCGATAAATGGTCCGGCGGTGTTGCCGTCGGGTGAGACTTCTTGTGTGTCAGGTGCCAGGTCAGGGCCGGCGCCGTTGCCGTCGGTGGAGACGGACGGTCCGGTGTTGTCGGCCACGTTCCCCCCTCGGTTGCTGCTGCCGCTTGCGGGCGGCGATGGGTGATGACACCAGTACACGCCTCAGGAGCAGCCGCTGAAAGACCTGAGAGGCATATCGGTGTGATCTGCGGGCAGCCGTCCGTGGCGGGCGGTCAGGCCAGATCTCGGTAGTACTGGCCGGCCTTGAAGTCGGCGAACAGCGTGTACTCAACCTCGGTCCCGGCCGAACTCTCCTGGGCATGGTCCCTACTACCCGGGGCGTAGTCCTTCTCGACAGGAGCGAGGTCGACCAGGGCGTACTCGCTGTATCCGTCGAAATCGCCGGGCCCGTCCGCGACGCCGACGTGGACGAGGGCGTCGTCGGGCAGACCTGTGAGGGCTTCCCGGAGCTGGCCCGCGGTCCATACCGTGGGGGAGTGGTCGATGGTCGCGGGGTCTGTGAGGGGCGCGGTCTCTGTCATGGCAGGGAGGCTAGCGGGCCGGCCGGCCACAGGCAGGTAGCCGACCCGTCAAGGTCATCCTGATGCCGAATGCGGCGCGACCGGGGCGCGCGTCTCGTCGCCCAGGAACGGGAAGCCGACCGCCGATTTGAGTGTGTTCACCGAATCGGCCGGTGAAGGTGCTCCGACCGGGCACCCGCGCCGTGGCCCGTCGTCGTGAATATTCGATGCGGGTCGGCAGTCGCGGCGGCTCCCGGACCGAACGGATATCAAAACGCTGCTCTAGGCCCAATACCGGTGATTTAGGTGGCTTTCCGGCTGGTGGGTCTGGTCTTGGTCGGTCCGACCAGTGTCACGCGGGGAGTGCTCGGTCGGGGCGGATCGTGGT
>JOEL01000023.1 GCA_000720995.1 Streptomyces celluloflavus | reverse complement strand
CGTAGCCCGTGCCCGCTACGCCAAGGGAGAGAGCGTCACCGCCATCGCCAAGGCGCTCGGAGTGCACCGGGCCACCCTCTACCGGCACCTTGCCGACAGTGCCTGAGGCAGGCGCTCAGGAGCACAGTCAGGCGCTCACCTCGGAGTGCACGGGGACGGGCGGGCGCACTCCAGTGAGGGCTTCCGCGCGGGCAACGAGGTGGGGCGCAAGGTCGGAGTACCAGCCACGGGCTACGGCTTGCAGCATCTCCGCCAGGGCTGCGAGTTCTCCGATTCGGCCAGCGGGGGTGTCCAGGACCGCAGCGAACTCCTGCCGGATACGGTCGGCCACGTCAGGGACAAGCAAGCTGTTGACGTGGAGGAGGCCCGCGTCGTAGCCCAGGGGCACCAGCCCCCACCGCTCCCAGTCCAACAGGCACAGGGGTGCGCCGGTGAGGTTGCCCCAGTGCAGATCACCATGACCGGTCACCCGCTCCACCTTGACGGGGGCCGGGATACCGAGGAACTGAGGGAAGGCCCGCTCAATCCACCCGTCCCGGACGGTCACCTTCACCCCCTCGGCCTCAGTGAGCAGGGCAAGGGCTTGGCGAAGGTCCGTCCACCACTCATCCGGCAACCCCGGGTCGTTGTCGATGTCGGCCCGATGCGGGGACACCACGGGCTGCGTCACGTAGTCCAGGACTTCCGCCTCGAAAGCCCACTCGTCGTCAGTCCAGTCGTGCACCCCGTACAGGCGGGGGCGCGGAACGCCTTCGGGTACGAACAGGGAGGCTCCCACGATGCCTTCCCCCCGCTTCCTGCCCGCGTTCCTCTTCGCTGATCGGCTGACCCGTAGCCACCGGTCCCCCGCTCGGCGCCCGAGGGTGACGCCGAGGAAGCCCCATGCCAGCGGCCCCGTGCAGGTGAGACCCAGAGCCTTGGCCGCCCGGTTGTGGGCGGCCTCCATCAGGGCCTGTACCTCCTCATTCAGAGGCGAGTTCATCCGTTACCTTCCTGAGTTCCTGGGCCGTCAGAGGCGCAGCCAGAGCCTTGGCTACATCGTCCCAGTGCTCGCGAGTGCTCGCTGAACTCAGGACAACATCGAGGCCAGGGCACGAGCCAGCGGCCAGCAGGGCAGCGGCTGCGGCTGACAGGCCGGGGCGGATGAGGTTCACCAGTTCGGGTGTCATGGCGTCGAGGAGTTCGCCCCCGTGCAGGGGGGCCGAGCCGAACGTGATCACCCCCGCGTCCTTCGCCTGCACCAGCGGTCCACCGCCGTCGAGTGCCTGCCTGATCACGTCATCCATGACCAGGCTGACGGGCACCTGCAAGCCCGTGAAGTGATGTCCGGCGGAGCCTGCCGCCTGCCGGGCGAGCGCGAGCAACTCGGAAACAGTGAAGGCTTCGGAGCCCATGCCCGACCATGTGGCGACGCCGTACCCGCCGATCCTGCCCGCATGGGCGAACTCTTCCAGCGCTGCGAAGGCTTCCCGCACACGCCCGAGGAGAGCGGCACGGTCACAGTCGTGTGCGTGATGCTCCGGGTTGTGCACGAAGACCATGTCCACGCGGCCGAGCGCGGCCAACGAACGCTCCGTCTGCCAGCGGACGAAGCCCCGTTCAAGGCTGTGCCTACCAGCCGACTCGCCCTGGGTGAGCACGCCGTCAGCCAGAGCTCTGCACCCTTGTTCCGCAGTGAAGAACCCCGTCTTCGTGGCTACTCGAACGGTCGGGTACTCCCCCAGGAGTGGGCTCAACTCCTCATGCGCCCGACCATGGGCGTAGTTGGGTGCCGTGTCCACCCAGGGGCTACCGGCGGCCAGGGCGGTGCGTGCCGCCTGGCTGACGGCACGCACGCGGTATGTCCCAAGGGAGAGCACGGCGGTCACAGCGCGGTCCCCACGACTGCGACGGCATGGCCTTCGATGAGGGTCGAGACCAGTTCGGCCACGTCCTTGACTTCCAGTCCGGCGGAGTCGGCCATCTCACCGAGTGTGGTCGGCCGGTTGGTCAGCAGTGTGCCCAGCGCGGGCGTTGCGGACTCGGCGAAGTCCCATGCAGTACCGGCCGCCGAGAAGGTGACTGTGTTCTGCTCGGGGTTCGCCGTCAGGCGGCCCCTCGGCGCGGTGAGCTTGACCGTGATCTCCGATCGTGCGGGGAGCCCGTCCACGTACGGGAGCGAGGGAATCGCGTGGCCCAGGTCGGTCGTGTCGATCGACTCCGCCCACTGCTCCACGAGGCGCGGGTCCGTCATCATGTCGGCCACCTCACGGCGTATGGCATCGATGAAGTCCGACTGCTGCGCCAACGACCCGAAGCGTGGAATGTCCCTGCGGAGTGCGAGAGAGGCCCGGAGCTGATCGACGACCCAGAGCATTAGGTCGGCACCTGTGTGCGGGACCAAGCCGAACGTCAGGTGCAGCGATTCCGTTCCCTGGTCGGCGGTGACCGCGTGCCACCAACCGCGCGGCAGGTAGAGCACGTCACCCGGGGACAGAACGAGGTCCGCCACAGGGTCGACCTCCGGTTCCTCTGGCGGCTCCACGTCCCGGAAGGTGGGCGCCTCACGGGTCATCCCCCACAGGCGCCATCGCTTCGAGCCGTGCAACTGAACCACGATCACGTCATGGTCGTCCCAGTGCCGGCCGAACCCCTCCCGCTCAGTCCACGAGGCGTAGACGTTGGTCTGAACGGGAGTTCCGAGGAAGCGTTCCAACTCTTCGGCAGCCACGCCTACGGGCCGGTGGATCTTCTCCACCGCATCGAGAACCAACGACGCCCCGTCTCTGAGCTGCGCATGGAAGTCGGACGGCTGGATACGGGACCAGGTGACCGCTCGGCGGTTCGTGGTCGGGATCGCGTAGCGGTGGAGCGGCACCATCTCACCGTCAGCCGACAGGCGGAGCCGGGGCGGCTCCAGCCGCTGTGTGGCGATGATCCGGTTCAGGTCGTCCCAGGAGAAGAGCCCCGCCGTGTCGACGGCGCTGGGGAAGTGTGCGTAGGAGCGGTGGTACGTCTGGGCGAGGAACCTGTCCCCGCCCAGACGCCTCGCCCACGAGGCTGCGTCAAGCACCGTGGGCGCTCCCGTCAGTCGTTGCCGTCGGAACGGCCACTGGTGTTGTCCGACTCCTGCTCGGCGCGAGTGCGTGCAGCCACGATCTTCCGCTTCGCGATAGGCAGGCCACCCCCAGCGGGGGCCACCGAACCGATGTTTTCCTCCACCATCGGACTACCTCTCTTCTCGGGAACTCCTACCGGGAATCCGGCAGGAAGCAAACGGGGACAGCGACGAGTGCGGCGGTTGTCGGACCGCAAGGGGCATCACGCCGACCTCGGCGGCGACGGTCGCCCCGTACACCGAGGACAGCCGCACGGCGGGTACTTGGTCGGGGAACTCAAGATCACCGCGTTGCGCGGGTTCACCTTGACTGTGCGCACCGGGCCGTACGTCCGACCGCCGTCATACGACACCCGCAGCGTCATGCGCCCGGTCATGAGCGCACACCACCGTCAAGGTCGAACGTCTGCCGGTACTCCAGCCCCCGATCCACGCCGTAGCGCACCCGCTCTTCGTTTCGCTCGGTCGCTGTCATGGAGGAAATCATTGGCCCAGAAAGCGGCGGCTGTGTAGTTCTTTCCCGTACTGGACTAAAGATCATGAACGGCAGGCGGCAGCCCACTCCGTCAACAAGGCTCGCGCTTCGGCCCCGAACAGTGCGTACCCCTCCAGTGTCGAGAACAGCTCCAAATGCATTTCGATGTCGCGTGGATCTCTCAGGATCACGACTCCGGTGGTGTTCTCCACAGTGGCCAGGGTGTTGTCGTAGACAGTGAAGGTGTCCATCGGGACTATGGGCTTGTATCCCGCGATTGGGATGACACCGAGCTTCACATTCGGCAGGTAGGTCAATGAGGCCAGCCGGTCAATCTGCATCGCCATCGCGGCCGGGGGCAGTAGTGGCCACCTCACGGCCTGTTCGGTGAGGATGAAGGAGAACTGCTTCTTCGTGTCGTAAAGAACCTCCTGTCGCTCCAATTTTCTCGCGATCGTCTTAGTGACATCAGTCGGTGAATGGGCAAGGCTGGCCCGGATGTACTCAGGGGTGGACAGCAGTCCCGTAATCATCGAGAGCAGGAAGAAACGGAACTCCGTAGAGGAGGATTCGAGCGCGGCAAGTTCGGTCTGCTTCTTCTCCAGCCCCCTTCGCCGCAGCGAGCGCAGGTCTTGCCACTCGGTATTGGCCAGCCTCGCGAGGGCAATGACCTCCTCGATGACCTCGGGCGGAGCAACGACAGCCCGGAGGATTCTCTCCAGGTCGAGCAGGCTCGGTTGCGCTTTCCCGTTCTCGATCCGACTGATCTTCGATTGGGACATGTTGCAACGCCGAGCGAGCCGGTCCCCAGTGAGGCCGGCTCGCTTGCGTAGTTCTTTCAGCAGGGCGGCCAATTCTTGCTTCGGCTGCCCCAACTGTTCAGGGTCGAACGTCACCCGCTCACGTACTCCAGGAATGGAACCGACTCGTTAACGGCAATCCGCTTCCACTGCCTATACGGGTCAGGATCACCCTCGTACAGTTCCCGGTTGATCTGTGTCCCGTCCGCCCGGTAGTTCATCCGGACCACCTTGGACTCATCGAAAATCCAGAAATCCTGATCCGGAAGCCCCGGGTTCGCCCGCTCGGTGAGGTCGAGAATTCGGATATTCTCGCCCGCCTTCACGTGGTGCCGGTAGTAATACTCGAACTCGAACCGGAGGTAGTCCGAGAGTGGGCGGGTCACGACGTGCACCCTGCCGACGCTCTTCCCTTCCGAGGCCCATTGCCGAACCTCGTCCATCCAGGCCGACGTGTAATCGTCCGGGGATTTCTCCCCGGCGAGGAAGCGCTTCACCTTCTCCGCCTCCTGGGGCATGGTGTAGACGGGCAGCGTTTCCAGTCGCCACGCCTCACGCTCCATGGAATCGAAGCAGTCATTCCACGCGTCACCATCCAAGTGCACGGATTGCCTCCCTGAGAACCGCCTCCGGGATTTCCACGAGCCCTTCCCCAGCAGGCGGGGTGAAGGCGGCGGACACGTCGCCCTGCACCACGAACGATCCGGTAGCCGTGCGGTACACGTTCGGACAGTCCTTCTCTCCGCACTCGCCGTTGCCGTTGCCCGTGAGCCGGGTGAGTGCCGAACGTTCGGCCATGCCAAACCCCCTTGCTCTGGCCCCGTTTGGGCCGCCTGGCCAACGACAGTAGAGGGGGTAGCGCTACGCGTCTATGCGTGAACACGACTATGCGTGTCCTTGCATAAACAGGTCCCCGACCGCGCCAGCCCACCCCGGTACACGGTCACGTACGCGACCGTGCAGACTGGGCGTAGCCCCGTGGCGCCGTCCGGGAAGCCTGACCAGGGACGGACGCCTCGGAGGAGGGTTGGTCACATGACCAACGCATGACCAACAGGGCCCCGAAAGCCCCTGAAACAGCAGGAAAGAACAGGAGAAGCGCCCGCCGAAATGAAGCCTGTCAGCGGGCGTTTCCCCAGGTCAGATCGGTTGTGGGCTGGTGCCCGAGTGGAGAGTTCAAGTCCCCCCTCGGACACACAATGCAATATGCACATGTCGGCGGGTTGTGACCGTATGGTCACAACCCGCTGGTTTGCGTGGTGCTTCAGCTCAAGGCTGAGGTTGGCGTAGAGCGGTGCTTTGTTCTCGGGGGCCGCGGCTTGGAGTCGGTCGGCCATGTTGCCGAGGGTCTTGATCATGTGGTGGATCTGGCCGTCGGCGAGGATCTACCGTCGATTGCGTGACGCTGTGGCGAGCTGTCGTCGGGCAGTGGTCTGCGCGTTTTGGGCTTCGGTGATCCATCCCGCGACGAGGGTGGGGTTTGCTCCGGCGTCGAGGGCGGCCGCGGCACCGACGGCCGCCTCTTCCCCTGGGGCGACGCCCCCGACCTCGAAGCTGTCAACCGCGTCGACGCATGAACCGGACGCCTCGTAGTCACGTGCCAGGCATGGAAAGCCGAATACGACCGCAACCAACTCGCAGAAGCCTGGGTCGCACCCGTCGACGCACACCCAGCCAACTGCTGCCCTTTCGGTATCCGCGGCATGGTCGGCAACGTCTGGGAACGGACCGCCACCAGCCTCAACGACCCTGGCGAAGCAGTAATCTGCGGCGGCTCGTACGGCAACCCGCTGCGCGCCGTCCAAGCCAGCGTCAAGGCCCTGTACCGGCGGCGTGGTGCCAGCAACGTCGTGGGCTTCCGTTGCGCCCAAGACCTCTAGCCACTGTCCGGGTGGACAGCCGACACCTGAGAGGAGCGAAGTGAGCAACGCCAGACCGCAGGCTGTCGTGGACAGTCCACCGCCATGCCGATCAGGACGAAGGCGGCCAGGGCGATGGTGAGCACCGGCACGCTGGCACTGGCGAACAGCGCCGTTCCCATGAGGTACCCGGCGCCGACGGGACAGCGGCTTGATGCCGAGCCGGTTCCGCACCAGCAGCAGTTCCTCGGTGTGACTGTCCCAGAGCGCGAACGCGTACACGCTCGACGAATTTCGCACCCCACTCCAGATAGGCGCGCAGTACGACCTCCGTATCGCTGCGGGTGCGGAAGCGGTGACCGGACAGCACCAACTCCTCACGGATTTCCGCGAAGTTGTAGACCCCTCCGCTGTAGCTGAGCGCCACGTGCGGAACACCGTCGCCGTCGGTCTTTGGTGAAGGCATCGGCTGGCGGCCGCCGGAGATGTCGATGACGGCCAGCCGCCGGTGACCGAGCGCCATATGCGCATGAGTCCACAGACCTTCGTCGTCCGGGCCGTGGCAGGCCATGGTGGCCGTCATTCGCTGTGCCGTCGCACGCTCCCGGAATATGCCGCGTGTGAAATCAACCCATCCGGCGATGCCGCACATGTCAGTCCTTCCCTGATTATTGAGAGCGGATACTGGAGAGCCGGGCAGTCCTGTGCCTGTGGAATAGTGCGTTCGGCAGTAGGAGGGGCGCGGATTTCGGGTCAATGTGATTTTGGCCCGCGATTGTCCGGCCCTGTACTGCGCAAACGGCGCGCTGCACGAACAGTGCGGGTGCGGTGCCGGCGTCGGGCGCCCGGGTGCGGAGGGTGCGGGCGCGCGGAAGGACGTAGGGCCGGGGCGTTGTTCGGGGTCTCGCGGGCCACTGTGCGCCGGCGGTTCACCGTGTGTACGGAGGCGGGGCTGCGGCGTCAGCCGCACCGGGCAGGGCCGGACGGGCTCGGCGCCGGCGGGGCCCCGACCGCGCCTTTCGCGGTGCTGCCCATGTCTACGTGGCGGAGCAGGACAGGTTCACGCGAAGGCCGCTCCTATGTCCGCCTGATGGGGCAGACCCTGATCCCTTTCGAGATGCTGTTCGGTGATCGGCTCATACTTGCCGGTGGCCGTACTGTGCTCCGAGGGGGGTGAGGTCGGGCTCGCCGAACCGGGTGCACAGGAGGTGGAATGCGTGGAGTTTGTCCCCGCCGAATTTCTCTAGGTGCACACCGTAAGAGCTGGCTGTGAGGAACGTCGGCGGTGTGGTTTTGCTGTGAAACTTGTCCGCGTACATCACCAATTGCTCTTCGGCGGTCTCGGCCAGGTAATCGGCCTCGGGGAGGTCCAGTCCGTTTTCGCGTATGTCGTGCCTGGTGATGCCGACTCCGGTGTGGCAGGAGCAGAAACGGCGGAGTCGCTCCGGGAAGCCCTCCTGGCGGAGGATCTCGTGGCCGAGGATTCCGTGGCGGAGGTAGCTGCTGTGATCAAGCCGTCCGGTGCGGTCGTAGAGCCGGTAGACGCCGATGTCGTGGAGCAGCGCACCGACACGCACAAGCGCGGCATCAAGCGGGAGAACGGTGTCTGCCATCAGCTGTTCCGCGATGCGGGAGACGATCTCGCAGTGGGTGTATACGAGATCGAATGCCTCACGTGTGGGCGCGTACTTTTCGTGCAGTGCACGTATCTCTTGGGTCGTCGGCAGGATCACCATGGCAGCGTAACAATCCTTCGCGCGGCGGAGCGAAGGCGTTCGCCCCGGTCGGCGAAGCAGGGCTTGAGGCGGCTTACGCCGAAGAGGGAAGGCGAGCTGAGCGGGGGAATCAGGCTTGCCCTGGAGCGGACTCCAAGTCGTAAGGTCGCGGCGTTCAAGTTGATGACGGGCAAGGAGAGTTCATGCGCCACCGCGTTCTGGGCGGGACCGGTATCGAGGTCAGTCCTTACTGTCTCGGTACCATGATGTTCGGTTTCGTTGGTAACTCCGACCACGACGAGTGTGTCCGGATCATCCACGCCGCGCTCGACGAGGGGATCAATTTCGTCGACACCGCCGATATGTACTCGGCAGGGGAGTCGGAGACGATAGTCGGCAAGGCGTTGAAGGGCCGTCGCGACGAGGTGGTACTGGCAACCAAGGTCCATTTCCCCATGGGGGACGGCCCCAACCGGGGTGGCAACTCGCGGCGTTGGATCGTCCGGGAGGTGGAGGACAGTCTGCGGCGGCTGGGCACGGACTGGATCGATTTGTACCAGGTGCATCGGCCGGACCATACGACCGATATCGAGGAGACGCTCTCCGCGCTGACCGATCTCGTGAGCCAGGGCAAGATCAGGGCGTTCGGCTGCTCCACGTTCCCCGCGGACGAGATCGTCGAGGCGTACCACGTGGCCGACCGCCGGGGGCTCCAGCGGTTCCGCACCGAGCAGCCGCCATACTCGCTGCTGGCCCGAGGCGTGGAGAGGCATATGTTGCCGGTGGCGCAGCGCCTGGGCATGGGGGTGCTGACCTGGAGCCCGTTGGCCTCGGGGTTCCTGACCGGGCGTTACCGCAAGGGCCGGGCTCTCGATCTGAGCAGTGGACGCCCCACCCTGAACCCGGACCGCTTCGATCCGTCGGCGCCGCGCACCGCCGCGAAGCTGGAGGCCGTCGAGCAGCTCGTCGCCGTGGCCGAGGAAGTGGGCTGCACGCTGCCGGAGTTGGCCATCGCCTTCCCGCTCGCGCATCCTGCCGTCACGTCGGTGATCATCGGCCCGCGCACGATGGAGCAGCTGCGGTCCACCCTCAAGGGCACCTCGGTGGTGCTGGACGACGCCGTCCTCGACCGGATCGACGAGATCGTCCCGCCCGGCACCGACCTCTATCCGCCGGACGGCGCCTGGACTCCGCCGACGCTCACCACGCCGGAGCTCCGGCGACGCCCGGCCGGAGCCAGGTCCGCCGCCTGAGGCCGGCCCCGGCGGGAGTCCGGCGGGAGTCCGGCGATGTGTGCCGGCTCCTGGGGCGGTCCGATGCGCGGCGGCCAGGCGGCCAGGCGCTCGGCCGGTCCTGCCGCGGGCCGACGACCAAGGTCCGGCTCGCCCGTGGACCGACCGACCGGCCCACCGGCCCACCGGCCGAGGTGACGTGGCGGACTCCGCGCGCCTCCGGCCCCCGGGACGCTGTCCGGGACCGCACCACAGGGCGAGGCCGCCCGACTGCCCGCCCCTCCGCGAGAGCCGCCCGCCCCTCCGCAAGAGCCGACAGCGCGTCCGTGAGACCCGGCAGTGCGTCAGCAGAAGTCGACAGCCGCGTCCGTGAGCCTCCCGCGTCAGGCCATCAGGCGAAGCCCGCCGTCCGCCGCACCTCGCCCATACGCCTCGCGAAGTGCCGCCATAAGGGCCACCTCTGGTCGCCGAAACGGCCCTGACCTGCGTCGCAGCAGCGCGGCGCACGTCGCGAAGCCCGTTGGCCGCGCAGAATTCCCGTATCAATGGCGGCTCCCGGCAGCGCCTGTGGCGGTGACGGAATCCGCGGCGCGGATCCGCGCTTGCCGATGCGCGTCAGCTCACGAACGAGATAGCTCACGAACGAGACAGCTCACGAACGAGATGAGGGAGGAGCGGTCGCGGCGCGGTCGGGTCGCGGGGTGCTCGGCCCTCCGATGCGAAGGACGGCTCATGGATTCTTTTGATCTGACCGGACGCGTGGCCCTGGTGACCGGAGCGACCAGTGGTATCGGCGCCGCCACCGCGGCACTGCTCGCCGAGCGGGGTGCGCATGTGGTGGTCGCGGGCCGTGACCGTTCCCGCGGCGAGTCCGTGGTCGGTGCCATCAGGGACCGCGGCGGCAAGGCCGACTTCCTCGCCGCGGACCTGCGCAAGGCGGAGTCGGTGCGACAACTGGCGCGGGAAGCGGAAACCCTGGGCGGGGGCCGGGTCGACATCCTGGTCAACAATGCGGGCAGCTACCCCTTCGGCCCCACCGAGGAGGCGCGGGAGCACGACATCGACGCCGTCTACGAACTCAATGTGAAGGCCCCCTTCCATCTGGTCGCGGCGCTCGCCCCGGCGATGGCCGAACGGGGCGGCGGCGCGATCGTCAACCTCAGCACGATCGCCGCCGAGAGCGGTATGACGGGGATGGCGCTGTACGGGTCGAGCAAAGCGGCCGTGGAGCTGCTGACCAAGGCGTGGGCCGCCGAGTACGGCCCGCGCGGTGTGCGGGTCAACGCCGTCCGGCCCGGCCCGGTACGTACCGAGGGCACCGCCGGTATGGGTGAGGACCTCGACGTCCTGGCGGCCCAGGCCCCGGCGGGCCGCGTGGCCGCACCGCAGGAGATCGCCGAGGCGATCGCCTATCTGGCCAGCGATGCGGCGAGCTTCGTCCACGGCGTGGTGCTGCCCGTCGACGGCGGACGCACCGCCGTCTGAGCCCGGTCGGCGGGCCGCCCGGTGTCCCCGGCCCCGGAACCGGCGGCGAGGACACCGGACGGAACGCCGGCGGTCCGTCCGCCCACCCGGTCCGGAGCCCCGTGGCCCCGCCGCCCCGCTCCCGCCGCGACCGCCACCGTGCGCCGCCGCCCGCCACCGCGGCGCGCCCTCACGCGTACGGAACGACCGCGACCGGCGCCGGGCAGTGGTGCAGGACCGCGTGTGCGACGTGCCCGATGCGGGGCGGGCCGACCCAGGAGCGGCCGGTCCGCCGGCCGATGACGACGAGTCCGGCCTCGGCGCCCGCCGCCACGAGGTGACGGGCCGGCGGGCCGGACGCGGACTGCTCGATCACGTCGATACCGGGGTACTTCTCCCGCCACGGCCGCAGCGCGGTGCGCATCGTCTCGGTCTGCTCCGCCGCCATGTCGGCCCGCAGGGTCGGGCGCACCCCGGCGCCGTAGGCGATGTAGGCAGGCGGATGCCAGCCGTGCACCACCCGGAGCGGGGCCGCCCGGAGCGCCGCGGTGTCGAAGGCGAACCGGATCACCTCCGCGCACGGTCGGCTCAGATCCAGGCCGAGCACCACCGGACGGTAGGCCATCGCCGCCGGGGGCCGGCCGTCCGTCGCGGGCCGGTGCTCGTCGTCGGCCGTCGTCCCGGCGCGGACGAAGACGACCGGCCGCTCGCTGTGCGCGGCCGTGGACAGCCCGACGGAGCCGAGGAGGAAACCGGCGAGGGTGCCGATCCGGGCGCTGCCCATGGCCAGCAGCTCCGCCTCCCGGGCCGCGTCGCACAGCACCTCCGGGGGCGGGCCCGTGCGGTGGTCCGTGGTGATGTCCAGGTCCGGATAGCGGTTGCGGAGATCCGCGGCGGCCTCGCGGGGCACGCGCTCGGACCACTGCCGGGGTCCCTCCGTCCCCGCGAGCGGCGCGTTCGTGTAGGGCTGCCACTCCCAGGCGTGGACGAGGCAGAGCGGCAGCTCCCGGCGCAGCGCCTCCCGGGCACCCCAGTCGGCGGCGGCGAGGCTCGCGGGGGAGCCGTCCAGTCCGACGGTCACGGGGCGGGTCATGGCGCACCTCCGGGCGGCGAGCGGTTCCACGGTTCACCTCCCACGGTCGTCCGGTACGCGCGCGGCTCGCGAGGGGCCGCAGGGCCCCCACCCGGGCCGACCGGCCCACCCGGCGGTACGGACCGGCACCGGAATCGGTGCGCCCCGTCAGCTGCCGGGCAGGTCGAGCCGGCAGCTCGTGCCGGGGGCGACCGTGAACGTGTGGCCGCCGAGCTTCACCCGCAACGGGGCGTGGCCCGATTCCGGTACCGCCAGGTACACCTGCTTGGCCCGGATGTGCAGGTCGATGTCCCAGTGGCGCAGATAGCGCAGCCGTACCCCGAACTCCGAGAGCTGGGGGATCGGCGCCGGGGCGAGCCACAGCGCGCCGTCGCGGGTCTCCAGGCCGGTCATCCCGCGCTGGACGAGATCCAGCGTGCCCGCCATCGCGCCCAGGTGGATGCCCTCGGCGGTGGTGCCGCCCTGGAGGTCCGCCACGTCCCCGGTCAGCGCCTCCTCGCAGTACGTCCAGGCGTCGGCCCGGCGGGCCCGTGCCAGCACCCAGGCGTGCACCAGGGCGCTGAGCGTCGATCCGTGGCTGGTGCGGCGCAGGTAGTAGTCGACGGTGGTGTGCCAGATGTCGTCGTCGAGGGGGTAGCCGAGCTGCCGGAACACCCCGGCGAGTTCCGCCGGTGAGAAGAGGTAGCCCAGCATCAGCACATCGGCCTGCTTGGACGCCTGGTAGCGGTTGGGGGTGTCGTCCTCCGCCTCCAGGATCCGGTCCAGCCGCCGGATGTCCCCGTACCGCTTCCGGTAGCCCTCCCAGTCGAGCTCCGCCAGATCGCCGTAGCCCGCGAACTGGCTGATGACCCCGCGGTGGTGCGGCACATGGAGCCGGTGTGCGATGTCCTCCCAGCGTTCCCGCTCGTCCGGACCGAGCCGGATGCGCTCGAACAGCTGCTGCCGCCGGGTCTCGGGGAGGGTGTGGCAGAGCTCCAGCGCGCGCCGCAGCACCCAGGCCGCGGTGACGTTCGTATAGGTGTTGTCGTCCAGCCCCGGTTCGGTGGCCGCCGGATAGCCGTCGTGGTACTCGTCGGGACCGACGACCCCGCGGATGCGGTAGCGGCCCAGGGCCGGGTCCCAGACCGAGCCGGCCGCCCAGAAGCGGGCGATCTCCAGCACCATCTCCGCGCCCTTGGTGTGCAGGAACTCCGTATCGCCGCTGGCCTGGCAGTACTGCCACACGTTGTACGCGATCGCCGAGCCGACGTGGTGCTGCAACCGGGAGTGATCGGGCAGCCAGCGGCCCGAGCGCGGGTTGAGATGGACCTCCGGCGCCTCCTCCCGGCCGTCGCTGCCGCTCTGCCAGGGGTACATCGCCCCCGCCCGGCCCGCCTCCCGCGCCGACCGGCAGGCCGCGGACAGCCGGCGGTGGCGGTAGCCGAGCAGGGCCCGGGAGACCTCCGGCAGATGCAGGTTCAGGAACGGCAGCACGAAGAGCTCGTCCCAGAAGACGTGCCCGCGGTACGCCTCGCCGTGCAGGCCCCGCGCCGGTACCCCGACGTCCAGCTCGGCCGAGTGCGGCGAGAGGGTCTGGAGCACATGGAAGAGGTGCAGCCGCAGAATCCGGCCCGCCTCACCGGGGACCTCCAGCTTCGTCTGCTGCCAGAGGTGCTCCCAGGCGCGCCGGTGCGCGGCCAGCAGCAGCGGGAACTCCGGAGCCTGGTGCGCGGCGCGGACGGCCGCGCTCACCGCGTTGCCGATCGCCGGGTCGTGGGAGGTGTACAGCGCCACCGTCTTGTCGACGACGGCGTCGGTGCCGGGTCCGACGGGCAGGGTCAGCCCTTGGCGGGCCCGGCGGGCGGTGAGGCAGGCCCGCGGCTTCGCGCTCCCGGGGCCGGCCGCCCGGGTGCGCGCGGCCAGTGCGATACGGATGTCGGAGGTGACGGTGCGGCAGCCCAGCCACACCGTGTCGTCCTGCTCGGAACCGGTCGCCCAGCCGGTCAGATGCCGGTTGGCGAGAGCGCGGTACCGCTCGACACCGGTGTTGCGGACATCCCCGTCGATCCCGGCCACGACCTCCACCCCGCCCGTCCACCCGTCGGCCGTGAACGAGGTGCGCAGCGCGGCCAGATGCGGGTCGCCCATGTGCACCAGGCGGCACTGCGTGACGCTCAGCCGTCGCCCGTCGTCGTCCGCGTAGACCGTCCACCGGGTCAGGGTGCCGTGCCGCAGGTCCAACGTCTGCCGGTGCTCCACCAGTTGTCCGCCGTCGGGGGTCAGCCACGGCCCGGGGGGTACGTCCGCCGGGCACATGCGGTAGCGCAGCGGCAGCCAGTTGGGCAGATTGACCATGTCCTCGTGCTCGACCCGGCGGTCCGCCACGGTGGAGGCCAGCCGGTTGTAGCAGCCCGCCGCGTACGTGCCCGGACCGTGTGTGGGCCCGGCGGGCGTCTCGGACGCGGCGCCGCGGGTGGCGAAGTAGCCGTTGCCGAGGGTGCACAGCGTCTCGCGCAGCCGTTCCTCCGCCGGTTCGTACCCCTCGTACGACCAGGTCCAGTCGCCGGTCATCAGCCCTCCCCGGATGTCAGCAGCTCGCCGGGGTCGCTCACCACGACATCGGCGCCGTGGCGGCGCAGGGCGGCCGTGCCGACCGGGCCGGCCGTGCGGTCCACGCCCACCACGAGGCCGAATCCACCGCGCCGGCCGGCCTCGACACCGGCCAGGGCGTCCTCCACCACGGCGGTGTCGCCGACCGGGACGCCGAGGCGCCGGGCCGCCTCCACGAAGAGCGCCGGGTCCGGTTTGCCCGGCAGCGCCAGCCGCCGCGCCTCGTTGCCGTCCACCACGGCCCGGAAGAGGCCGTCGATGCCCGCCGCGGCGAGCAGCTCGGCCGCGTGGCGGGACGCCGAGACGGCCGCGCACGGTATCCGCCGGCGCCGCAGCGCGTGCAGCAGGCGTACGGTGCCGGGCCAGGCGACGATGCCCTGCGCGCGCAGCAGCCCGGTGAACAGTTCCTCCTTGCGGGCCGCGACGGCCCACACCGTGGCGGTGCCCGGCGGGTCGGCGGGGTCACCGAACGGCAGGTCCAGCCCCCGGGACGCGAGGAATCCGGCGGCCCCGTCCTGCCGGGAGCGGCCGTCGACATACCGGCGGTAGTCGTCCACCGGGTCGAACGGCCGCTGCCCGCCCACGGCCGACAGACAGGCGTCGAAGGCGCCCTGCCAGGCCGCGGCGTGGACCCGGGCGGAGTCGAGGATGACTCCGTCGGTGTCGAAGACCACGGCCCGCAGTGAACGCAGACAGTCGGCCAGGGACGGCGCGTCGCCCATGATGGCGGATCCCTCCCTCCGTCAGGGGGTCCTCTCCATGGCACCACGGCCCCCGGCCGCGGGCGCGTCGCGCGGGAGCGGCGGCGGGGCCCGGCGCAGCCGCCCCCGGCAGGGCCGATTGGTCCTCGGGCGGTCCCGGAAGGCCCCTGTGACCGGGCCCCGCACCGTCCGATGATGGGAGTGCCGCCCGCGAGAGCCGGGCCGCGCGGCCGCCGTCCGCACCGGCCGCCCGGCGGGGCGGGCGCCGAAGGAGGGCGTGCGATGAAGCCACGGAGGGTCGGCAGCGTGATGACCGGCGAGGTGGTCCGGGCGCTGCGCGCGACCCCGCGCGAGGACCTCCAGCGGTGGCTGGCCGAGTACGACGTCGGCGCGCTGCCGGTGGTGGACGCCGACGAGCGGGTGGCCGGGGTCGTCTCCGCGGCCGATCTGCGGCGCGTCCGGCGGACCGGCGGCGCGGGACCGCCGACCGCGGGGGAGCTGATGTCCGTCCCGGCGATCACCATCCGGGCGGACGACTCCCTTGTCCGGGCGGCCCGCCTGCTGACCGAGCACCGCATCGGGCGGCTGCCGGTCGTGGACGAGGAGGCCCGCCTGGTCGGCATCGTCACCCGGCGCGACCTGTTGCAGATCTTCTGCCGGCCGGATGCGGACATCCGCGACGAGGTCCTCGACGAGATCATGGTCCGCACCCTGTGGCTGGGCCCGCACCGGGTGCAGGTCTCGGTGCGCGGCGGCGTGGTGGCGCTGAGCGGCTGCCTGGAGAGCAGCGGCGACGCGGCCGTGGCCGTACGGATGACGCGCCAGGTCCACGGCGTGATCGCGGTGGTGGACCGGCTGACGTACCGCCGCGCGGCCGCGTACCACCAGCCGGGGGAGACCACCACGCGCACCGCGGCCGCGCCCGGCCGGGGACGGCACAGCGGCGGCGGCCCGGCCCGCCGGGAGTCCCCGGCCGCCGCCCCGGGACGGAGGACGAGATGACCACGACCAGGAGTCTGCTCGACGTGCTGCCCGCCGGGGCGGCCGAGCGGCTGACCGAGGTGGCGCGCAACGTGTCCCTGCCGCGGGGCACCCGCATCTTCGAGGAGGGCCGCTCGGCGGACCGGTTCTGGGTCATCCGCTCGGGTCTGGTCGCCCTCGACCTGCACGTCCCGGGGCGGCGGGCGGCGGTCGTCGAGACGCTCGGCCGGGACGATCTGGTCGGCTGGTCCTGGCTGTTCCCGCCGTACCTCTGGCACCTGGGGGCGGAGGCGGTGCGTCCGGTGGATGCCGTGGAGTTCGACGCCACGGCGGTGCGCGCACTGTGCGAGGCCGACGCCGTACTGGGCCGCGCGATGTACCGCTATGCCGCGCAGACGGTGGCCGACCGGCTGCACCGCACCCGCACCCGGCTCCTGGAGCTGTACGGGCCACCGGGCAGCGCCGACCGCTGGTGACCGGCGGCGGCCGGCATCCGGCGGGCGCCGCCCCGGCCGGCCCTGGCGCACCTCGGGCACGCACCGCACCATGGGAGACGGGGCGACGCCGGGCGAGCGCGTGGAGGGCGCCATGAGCGACACGGGACAGTTCTCACCGCGGGCGCCCATCCGGGTGTTCCTGCTCGACGATCACGAAGTGGTCCGCCGCGGTGTGCAGGACCTGCTGGACGCGGAGCCCGATATCGAGGTGGTCGGCGACGCGGGCACCGCCGATCACGCGCTGGCCCGGGTGCCGGCGCTGCGGCCGCATGTCGCCGTACTCGATGTGCGGCTGCCGGACGGTGACGGGATCACCGTCTGCCGGCAGCTGCGCTCGCGCCTGCCGGGTCTGGCCTGTCTGATGCTCACGTCGTTCGACGACGACGATGCGCTGCTCGACGCGATCATGGCCGGTGCGGCGGGCTACGTCCTGAAGGAGATCAAGGGCGAGGATCTGGTCGCCGCGGTCCGCACGGTCGCGTCCGGCCGCTCGATGCTCGACCCGGCGACCACGGCGCGGCTGATGAGCAGTCTGCGCGGCCCGGACCCCGGCGCGGAGCACGAGGAGAACGCGCTGTCCGGCCTGTCGCCGCGGGAGCGGGAGATCCTCGGCCTGATCGGCGAAGGGCTGACAAACCGTCAGATCGGCAAGCGGCTCTACCTCTCCGAGAAGACGGTCAAGAACCACATCTCCCGCCTGCTGGCCAAACTCGGCGTCGGGCGCCGCGTCCAGGCGGCGGTACTCGCCACCCGGGCGACCCCGCCGCCGGACCCGGACGCCGGACCGCACCGGAACTGACCGCCCCGCCCCGCCCCGGCCGGGCCCCGGCGCCTCCCGCAGCGCCCCGGCGGCCACACGCGACTACGCCGACCGAGCAGTATGTACCGGTATCTGGGTAACTGCGTGCTTTTATGTCGTCACTCTATGCCGTCAACGCGTGTCGTCAACGGAGGTACTCATCGATGAGCCGAGGACAACAGGAGGACCGGCGCGCGGGAGCGCTGCTGCAGCGGCGACGGCTGCTGGCCGGGGCCGTGCTGGTGCCCGTACTGGCCGGGGCGGGCGTGGCCGCCGCGTGCTCCGGATCCACCGCGCTCAGCGAGCCGGTGAAGGGGAAGCCGGCCAAGCCGGTGCCCACGGCCGAGACGGACTGGCAGGACGTCGCGAAGACACTGGGCCGGGCCGGCACGCTGATCCGGGGGGAGTACCACCACACCGCCTTCCCGCGCGGCGACCTGCACGTGGTCTCCCAGGGGGTCATCGTCAGGCCGGCGCTCGCGCTCGGCTCGCACGTGTCCTTCGTCCGCTACAGCGACGGCATGACGATGGCCATGGGCGATCTGGTGGTCACCGAGTGCGAGTTGCAGTCGCTCAGCGACGCCGTGCATGCGCAGGGGTTCACACAGACCGCGATCCACAAGCACCTGCTCGCCCAGAACCCCGACATCTGGTGGACGCACATCCACGGGCACGGCCCCGACCCGGTGGCCCTGGCCCGCGGTGTGCGCACCATCCTCGACCACACGGACACCCCGCCCCCGGCCCGGCAGAGCGCGCCGGTCCCCCTCGAACTGGACACCGACGGCATCGACGCCGCACTGGGCGCCAAGGGAACCAGCGACGGCGGGGTCCACTCCTGCATCTTCGTCCGCCGCGAGACCATCACCGACGGGGGCCGCGTCCTGCCCTCGGGCCTCGGGGCGACCACCAGCTTCACCTTCCAGCCCCTGGGCAACGGCCGGGCCGCGCTCAACGGTGACTTCGCCATGGTCGCCGGGGAAGTCCAGAATGTTCTCAAGGCGCTGCGCCGCGGCGGGATCGATCTCGTCGAACTCCACAACCACGGCCTGACGGACGAACCCCGCCTGTTCTTCACCCACTTCTGGGCCGTGGACGACGCCGTCAAGCTCGCCCGCGCCCTTCGCGCCGCGGTGGACGCCACGAACAACGCGCCGGCCACCGACGGCGTCGCGTGACGGGCGGCGCCGGGAAGCTCTGACCGGCGTACCCCGGGCCGCCCGCGGCAGCCGCGGCGGGCGGCCCGGGGCCAGGGAAGGAGCAGCCGATGTCGGATGCCGCCACGACCGATCTGTACGAAGTGACCATGGCGCTCTCGTACCTCCGCGAGCGGATGACGCAGCCGGCGACGTTCAGCTGCTTCGTGCGCGACCTGCCGCCCGGCCGGGCCTTCCTGGTCGCCGCCGGCCTGGAATCGGCCCTCGACTTCCTCGCCGGATTCCACGTCGGGGCGGCGGACATCGACACCTTCGCCGAGACCCTGCGCCAGCCGGCCGCGGACCTGGCACCGTTGCGGGACCTGCGCTTCACCGGTGAGGTCAGAGCCGTCCCCGAGGGGCACGTCGTGCTGGCCGGTGAACCGCTGCTGGAGATCACGGCCCCGCTGCCCCAGGCACAGCTCGTCGAGACGTTCGTCCTGAACCAGCTCAGCCATCAGACCGCCATCGCCGCCAAGTGCGCACGGTGCGTCATCGCCGCCCGGGGACATCCGGTCGTCGACTTCTCGCTGCGGCGCACCCACGGCACGGCCGCGGGATACCAGGCGGCCCGGCTCGGCGCCATGGCCGGTTTCGCGGGCACCAGCAACGTGGCGGCGGCCCACGCCGAGCATCTGACGGCCGTCGGCACCATGGCGCACTCCTACATCGAGGCGTTCGAGGACGAGGAGGCCGCCTTCACCGCCTTCGCCCGGTCCCATCCGGGACCGGTGACGTTCCTGGTGGACACCTACGACACGGAGTCCGGCGTCGCGGTGGCGGCGCGGGTGCTGCGCGACCTCGGCCGCACCGACGGTTCCGCCATCCGCCTGGACAGCGGCGACCTCGGGGCGCTCGCGGTGCGCGCACGGGCGGTGCTCGACGAGGCAGGGCTGCACCGCGTCCGCATCGTCGCCAGCGGCGGGCTGGACGAATTCGCCCTGGACGATCTGACGGCGGCGGACGCGCCGATCGACGTCTACGCCGTGGGCACGCGCATCGGCGTCAGCGCCGACGCCCCCTACCTCGACTCCGCCTACAAGCTCGTCGAGTACGACGGCCGGCCCGTGATGAAGCTGTCGTCGGCGAAGGTGACGGCGCCCGGCCGCAAACAGGTGTTCCGCCGCCCCGGCTGCGCCGATGTGATCGGCCTCGCCGACGAGCCGCCGCCCGCCGACGGGGTGCCGCTCCTGGAGACGGTGATGCGGGACGGGGTGCGCACCGGACCGCCCGGCCGGCTGCCGGACGCCGCCCGGCGGCTCGCGGCCGACCTGGCACAGCTCCCGGAAACGGCCCGGTCCATCCGCTCCCCGACACCGGTACGGGCGTCCTTCTCGGGCCCGCTCACGGACCTCGCCGCACGCGTCCGGCACCGGATCGAACACCGCGTCCGGGGCGCCGCCACCCCGCCCGGGGACGGCCGCCGGGCCGACCCGCAGCCGCCTCGGCACACCCCCTGAGGTACCTCAGGCATCCGGGCGGAGCGGTACGCGCCACTCCAGACGGGTGCCGCCGTCCGCCGGCGCCTCGACCGTCAGCGCACCGCCCAGGCTCTCGGCCCGCCGGGCGAGATTGCGCAGCCCGCTGCGGCGGCCGCCCGGACCGATGCCCACCCCGTTGTCCGTGACCCGCAGCGCCAGCGTGCCGTCGCGCGCGGTCAGCGAGACGTCCACGCAGGTCGCGTGCGCATGCCGCGCGGCGTTGCACAGCGCCTCCCCGAGGACGGCGACGACATGGTCGGCGGTGTCCTCGGGGACGTCCGTGTCGATGAGCCCCGCCATGTGGAGGGCGGGCGGGAAACCCAGGGCGCGGGCCGCCTGCTCCACCGCCGTGACGGCGCGGATCCGCAGCCCGTGGGCCGTACGGCCCCGGTCGTGGGTGCGGAGCCCGAAGATGGTCGACCGGATGATTTTGATCGTCTCGTCCAGATCGTCCACCGCGCGCAGCAGCCGCTCACTCGCCTCGGGGTGGTCGACGAAGCGCACCGCGCTCTGGAGCGTCATACCGGTGGCGAAGAGCCGCTGAATGGCCAGATCGTGCAGGTCACGCGCGATCCGGTCGCGGTCCGCGAGCAGCGCGAGCTGCTCGGCGGACTGGCGCTGTTCGGCCAGTTCCATGGCGAGCGCCGCCTGCCCCGCGAACGTCAGCAGCGGCGCGGTCTCCGACGCGGTGAACGCGGCACGCCGCCGGAGGCGGGCCAGCAGGAGGACGCCGCGCACCCGCTCACCCGTGATCATGGGGACCGCGACCGCGGGCCCCAGACCCGCCCAGCGCGAGGGACCCGCGGTGACCTCGGGATGGTGCTCGACATCGAGGCTGAGCAGGGGACCGCCGGCGTCCAGGGCCGCACCGGCGAACGAACCGTCCCGGGGCAGCACCAGACCCTGGTGCGCTTCGGCGTCGACACCGGACGCCAGGACCACACGCAGCGCATGGTCCCCGGTGGGCAGCGCGAGAACACCGAGATCGGCGGCGAGAATGCGCAGCGCGTGGTCGACGATCGTCCGCAGGACGTGCTTCTCGTCCGCCCCCGGCAGCAGACTGCCGGGCAGCAGACCGGCGACGATATCACTGTGCGCCTCCAGCCACTGCTGGCGGCAGCGGGCCTCCTCGTAGAGCCGGGCGTTCTCGATGGCCATCCCCGCGGCCACGGCGAGGGTCGACAGCACCGTCTCGTCCTGCGCGTCGAACTCTCCGCCGCCCCGCTTCTCGGTGAGGTAGAGGCTGCCGAACACCTCGTCGTGCACCGTGATGGGGACGCCGAGGAAGGAGTGCATCGGCGGATGGTTCGGCGGGAACCCGTACGACGAGGGGTGCTCGGACAGCTCCGCCAGCCGCAGCGGAACGGGGTGGCGGATCAGCTCGCCGAGGATGCCGTGCCCGGCCGGCAGCCCGCCGATGGCGCGCTCCTGCTCCGGGCTCACCCCGACGGGCAGGAACTTCGCGAGCCGGGTGCCCTCGCCGACGACGCCCAGCGCACCGTACTCGGCGTCCACGACCACCACCGCCGCCTCGACGATGCGCCGCAGCACCTGCGGCAGGTCCAGCCCCCGGCCCACCGACAGGACGGCTTCGAGCAGCAGATGCGGCGCCTCCTCGCCGGGGCCGCGCCGTACGGCGTCGAGGCGCTCCTGAAGGCCCTCCGGCAGCGCGCCCAGCCGTCGCCGGGCCGCAGCTCTCCGGGCGGTTCCGTTGTCGCCCACCGCACCTCCGGCCGTGGCCCGTACGCCACCGGCAGGGCCACACCTCCACGGTAGTCGCCGTGGGCGAATGGGCACCTCGAACGGCTGCCGCCCCTCACCCGTGGAGCCCGGCGGCATGATCGGGGACGTACGTCTGGAGGCTGCGGGGCGGCCGTCGGTAGCCGGTGCCCGGCGGGCGCGGCGGCAGGGTGAGCACCGGGGGCGGGACGGCCTCGTACGGGACGGTCGACAGCAGATGGGCGATCATGTTCAGCCGGGCCCGCCGCTTGTCGTCGCTCTCGACGACGTACCACGGTGACTCCGGGACATCGGTGTGCACGAACATCTCGTCCTTCGCCCGGGAGTACGCCTCCCAGCGGGTGAGGGACTCCAGGTCCATGGGGGAGAGCTTCCAGCGCCGGGTGGGGTCCGCCAGCCGGCTTTGGAACCGCTGCTCCTGGACGTGGTCACTGACCGAGAACCAGTACTTGCGCAGCAGGATCCCGTCCTCCACCAGCATCCGTTCGAAGACCGGGCACTGCCGGAGGAACCGCCGGTGCTCCGCCGCCGTGCAGAACCCCATCACCTTCTCGACACCGGCCCGGTTGTACCAGCTCCGGTCGAACAGCACGATCTCGCCGGCCGCGGGGAGATGCCCGGTGTAGCGCTGGAAGTACCACTGGGTGCGCTCCCGCTCGGTGGGCCGGGGCAGCGCGACGATCCGCGTCACCCGGGGATTGAGACGCTCCGCGACGCGCTTGATCGTGCTCCCCTTGCCGGCCGCGTCGCGCCCCTCGAAGACCACGGTGAGCCGGACGCCTTCGGCCCGGACCCACTCCTGGAGCTTCACCAGCTCCGTCTGCAACCGGTACAGCTCGCGCTCGTACAGGGACCGGGGGAGCTTCCCGGGCCGCTCGCTGCCGTGATCCTGCGCCATGGGACGACGCTACGGAACATCGCACCGTCCGGCACGGTGAGCCGCACCCGCCCGCGCGGCCGACCCCTCAGGGATCGGCCGCCGGAAGCACGGGCGGCTCGCGTCGTGCGTGCCCCGCTCAGAGCGCCGCGTCGGCCCATCCGTACGGCGCCGGCCGCGCCCGGCCGGGCGGTGCGGCGCCGAGGCCTGCCAGGTCCTGGTCGGCCACCCGCATCAGTAGGCGTCCGAGGCCGGTCAGGGCGCGTCCGGCGGCCAGTTCATCGCCGATCTCCGGCACGTCCGGGTCCTCGGGACTGCACCGCGCGGTTCCGTGGCCGGTGACCGTCGAGGTTCCGGTGTCGAGCACCGCCCGCGCCTTGGTCGTCCCGTCCTCCTCGAAGAGGTACAGCCGTACCGCCCACTCCACCGTTCTGGCCATGACTCCCCACTTCCTCCGCTGCTCGTCGTACCCCCGGGGCTGCCGGCTTCGGGTTCCGTCCGCCGCGGAACCGCGGCACGTCACGCGTACTCACCGGAGTCCACG
Organism: Streptomyces celluloflavus; assembly: GCA_000720995.1. GTDB lineage: Bacteria > Actinomycetota > Actinomycetes > Streptomycetales > Streptomycetaceae > Streptomyces > Streptomyces celluloflavus. Next base: position 64,531 of record JOEL01000023.1, on the reverse strand, counting down.
CCGGAGTCCATGCCGGTGCCGGCGTCCTCCGGGCCGGGCGTACGGCTCCGCCGCCGGGAGCCCTGGACGCGGATCCGGCGCCCGGTGACCCGCTTGGGCCGGATGGCGATCCACTGCCGGCGCCCGCCGCCGACCCAGGGGGCCGTATAGGCGTTCTCCTCCAGCGTGAGCAGTTCGTCGAGATCGGTGACCGCATGGGCCGGCCCCACGACCAGGACACTCCAGCCCGCGCTGAACGCGTCGTCGAGGTGATCGACTTCGAGGGCGGCCTCATGACCGGCCGCGGCGGCCGGCCCGGCATCCGGTGCCGTCCGGTAGGCGACCAGTTTCCCGGCGACGGTGTAGTTCACCGGGAAGACGGCGGGCGCGTCCGCCACCGTCACCGCCACCCTGCCCACACCATGGGTGGCGAGCAGCTCCCGGCACTCCTGCACGGTGAGGACCAGCACCTCGGGACGGGCGGCGGCCCGGCCGAGGCCCGCCGGGAGCTCCGCCGTCCCGCCGACCAGCTCCGCCACGCTGGTGTCCAGGGCCTCGGCGAGACGCAGCATGAACCCCATACCGGGGGTGGCCGGCTGCTCCTCCACATACCGGAGGTAATCCGGCGCGGCGGCGGCGCGGGCCGCCACCTGTTCACGGGTGAGCCCCAGCTGCTGACGGCGCAGCGCCACCCTGCGGCCCAGATCGCTGGGCTCAAGGGCCGGCCCGGTCGGGGAGCCGGTCTCGTGGTCCGTCATCGTGGCCACATCCCTTCGCCGCGTTCGGGGCGGGCGGCCGCGGCCCGCACGCCCAGCCTGCGGCGGCGCGCCCGCCCGGCGCATGGGCCGACCGGTCCCCACCTGCCGGTCCCCGGCGGACGGCGGCACCGGACCCGGCCCTGTGGCCCCGGACGGGAACCCGCTGGTCCGGGCGGTGCGGCGGCGCGGCCCGGCACCGCCGGGTGCCCGGCCGGCGCGCCTGCGTAACCTCGGGCGCTATGGAGTACACGGGGACGCCCAAGAGACGGAAGCGCCGGGCATGGTGGTGCGGCGTGGCCGCGATGATGATGCTGCTGCCCGCCCTCATGGGTCCGCCCGGCGCCTGGGTCCTGGCGGGCGCCGCGGCGGTGGCGCTGGTGGCCGCGATATACCCCTGGCCCGTGAAGCGGATCTCGCCGGCCCGGTCCGCGGGCGTCGTGGCGGGGCTCTCCCTGGTGCTGGACTTCGTCTGGTCCGGGGTGGCGGGACAGGTCCTCCTGTGGCTGCCGTTCGAGATGACCGCCCTGCTGGTACTCCTGTACCGGGTGATCCGGCGGGCGCCCCGCCCCCACGTCAGCTGGCTCGGCGGGCTGGCCGGGACCGCCGTGGTGCTCCTGCCGCTGCGGATGACGCTGCACGCACCCCAACCCGGGTGGCGGGAATCGGTCTTCATGGCGCTGCTGGCCTTCCTCCCCGCCGCGGGTGCGACGGGCGTCGGGCTCTACCTCCGGTCGCTGGACGACCGGCGGGCGCGCGCGGTCACCGAGGCGCTGCGCGACCAGCGCGGCGAAGTCGCCCGCGATCTCCATGACTTCGTCGCCCACGAGGTGACCGGCATCGTCCTGGAGGCCCAGGCCGCCCAGCTCGACGACGGGGCACGGGAGCGGAACGACGAGCTCTACGCGCGCATCGAGCAGGCGGGGACGCGGGCGCTGGACGCCATGGACCAGATGGTGCGCACCCTGCGTACGGGAGAGGGCGGGACGTGGGCGGAGCCGCCGGCCACCCGGCTGTACGGCCTGGCCGATCTGGCCGAACTGGTCGGCAGGTTCGCCGCGATGACCGGGGCCCGTACGGAGCTGAACCAGGAGGACGGCATCGCGGGCGTCCTGGCGCGGGAGGCCGACGACGCGGCGTACCGCGCGGTCCTGGAGTCGCTGACCAACATCCGGCGGCATGCCCCGCACGCCTCACGGATCGCGGTGTCCACCGGACGTACCGCCGGCCGGGCGGTGGAGGTGACCGTCGCCGACGACGGCGGCGGGACGCCGGCGCCCACCCGCGACGGCGGGGGGACGGGGCTGGCCGGACTGGCGGAGCGGGTCGGCGCACTGGGCGGCACGCTGGAGGCGGGGCCGCACGGCGGGGGCTGGCGGGTCAGATGTGTGCTTCCGGCGCCGGCGGCCCGGTGAGGGGATGACCGTCGTCCGGGGGCGGTGCCGGTATTCCCCGGCGCCGCTCAGGGGCGCTCCGCCCGCAGGAGGTCCGCGCACTTCTCCCCGATCATCATCGTCGTGATGCACGGATTGACCGCCGTCAGGAACGGCATGACCGAGCCGTCGGCGACGCGCAGTCCGGTGACGCCCTTCACACGGAGCTGCGGGTCCAGAGGAGTATCCGGGTCGTCGGGGGCGCCCATGCGGACGGTGCAGGCGGGGTGGTAGACGGTGTTGTGGGTGGTGCGGATGTAGTCGAGGAGGTCGGCGTCGGAGCGGACGCCGGGCCCGGGGGCGAGCTCGGCACCGGCCCAGCCGGCCATGGGGGCCTGGGCGACGATCTCGCGGGCCAGGCGCAGACCGTGCGTCATGACGCGTACGTCGTGCTCATCGGTGAAGTAGCGCGGATCGACCCGGGGCTTGTCGCGGAAGTCGCGGGTGCGCAGCCGGACGGTGCCCAGGGAGCGGGCGCGGGTGACGTTCGGGGTGAGGCAGAAGGCGTTCTCGGAGGTGGGGTAGCCGCGCCGGTAGGTGTTCATGTCGAAGGGCACCGAGCCGTAGTGGAACATCAGGTCCGGGCGGTCCAGGCCGGGTTCGGTGGCGGCGAAGATACCGATCTCCCACCACTGGGTGGACGAGGTGACCATGGGCTGCCGGGCGTCCCACATGATCACGCCCTCCGGGTGGTCCTGGAGGTGGGAGCCGACGCCGGGGGAGTCGACCAGCGGCTCGATACCGGTGGCGCGCAGATGCCCGGCCGGACCGATGCCCGACAGCATCAGGAGCTTGGGGGAGTCGATGGCGCCGCAGGAGAGGACGACCTCGCGGCGGGCGCGGACGGTACGGGTGTGGATCAGGTCGGGGGAGAGGTAGTCGACGCCGGTGCACCGCCGGGCGTCGTCGAAGACCAGCCGTCTGGCCTGGACACCGGTGCGGACGTCGAGACGGGGCCGGGTGCCCAGGACGGGGTGCAGATAGGAGACCGAGGCGGAGGAACGGACCCCGTCGGGGCGGCAGTTGATCTGGAACCAGTTCGCCCCGCGGAGGACGGTCCGGCCGGTGTTGAAGGGGGTGGTGGGGATACCGGCCGCCGCGCACGCCTCCAGGAGGGCCACCCCGCACGGGTCGTGGGGCGGGACGCTGCGCAGGGTCACCGGACCGCTGCGGCCGTGGTGGTCGCCCGGGGCGTCGTTGGTCTCCAGCCGCTGGAAGAGCGGGAAGCAGTCGGCCGCGCTCCAGCCCGTACAGCCCAGCGCGCCCCACTCGTCGAGGTCCTCGGCCGGGGCCCAGAAGGCGATGCAGGAGTTGTGCGAGGAGCAGCCGCCCAGCACCTTGGCGCGGGCGTGCCGCAGGAAGCTGTTGCCGTTCTCCTGCGGTTCGACCGGATAGTCCCAGTCGTAACCGGATTCTAGCAGCGCCATCCACCGGTCGAGGCGGAGGACGGCGGGGTCGTCGACGTCGGAGGGCCCGGCCTCCAGCACGCAGACGCTGACGGCCGGGTCCTCGGACAGCCGGGCGGCCACCACCGCACCGGCCGTACCGCCGCCCACCACCACGTAGTCGAACTCGTCCACCGGGGTCCGGTCCGCACGGTTCTCGTCCACAGGGGCCTCTCGGGGCATGGTGCCGTCTCCAGATCAGGGGAAGGTGGGACCGGCGGGGGCAGTGGGGTCGGCGGGGTCGGCGAGAGCGGCGTGACCGGCCAGCACACCGGTGCGCTTGCGCTGGACGAACCAGTAGTAGGTGAACCCGCCGAGCCCCACGATGCCGATGAACAGGAAGGCGCCCCAGCGCAGATACCAGTGCTGCGGACCGGTGGCGTTGTAGACCACGGCACGCGGCCAGGCGAGGTTGAGGGACATCCCCGCGCCCCACAGCACGGCGAGGATGTTCACCGGGAGGCCGAACTTCCCGAGCGAGAACTTGCCCTTCGCCGGTGTCCAGGTGCCGCGCAGCCGCTTGACCAGCATCGGCAGGGTGACCAGCAGATACGCCAGGTAGATCATGATGATCGCGATGCTGGTGAGCACCGAGAAGATCTGCGGCTGGTTCACATTGAGCACCAGGATGCCGATCGCCACCAGCCCGATGATGACCGCGGGCAGCACCGGGGTGCGGAAGCGCGGGCTGACCTTGGCGAGCAGTGAGGCGGCGGGGAGGTTGTTGTCCCGGGCCATCGCGAACGCCAGCCGGATGCCGGCGGTGTGCACCGCCAGTTCGCACACGGTGATCGCGATGACCACGCACCACAGCACCAGCTGCCCCATGGTCGAGCCGAGCGTCACCAGCACCACGTACTGGAGGCCGTCCACGGTCAGCCGCTTGGAGTGCAGATCGGGCGCCGCCAGGAGGGCGAAGAGCAGGATCAGCCCGCCGATGAGGAACGAGGCGATCAGCGCCCGCAGGATCGCGCGGGGCGCGTTGCGGCCCGGGTCCTTGCACTCCTCGCCGAGCGACGAGGCCGTGTCGAAGCCGTACATGACATAGGCCGAGGCCAGGGACGCGGTCAGGAACGCGCCGAGGTAGCCGAACGGCTGGCCGCTGCCCAGACCGTGGGTGTCGAGCAGCGCGCTGGGGCCGCGGGTGGTGTGCGCGGCCAGCAGGATGATCAGCACAATGGCGGCGATCAGCTCGATCGTGACGCCCGCGGAGTTGATCCGGGCCATCAGTTTGACGCCGAAGGCGTTGACCAGGGTGGTGAACGTGACGAGCGCGGTGCCGAGCACCACCGCGTTGGCCGCCGCATCGGTCCGGCCGGTGCCGTTGCCGATGAACTGGAACCACGAGGAGATCTGCGGCAGCGTCACCTGGTAGGCGAGCGCCACGGCGGAGAGCGAGACCATGGTGGCGGTCAGCATCATCCAGCCGCCGAGCCACCCGACGTGCGGACCGCCCAGCCGCTTGGCCCAGTTGTAGATCGAACCGGCCACCGGATAACGGGCGGCCAGCTCGCAGAAGCACAGGGCCACCATCAGCTGGCCGAGGAAGACCATCGGCCAGGACCACCAGTAGGCCGGGCCGCCGTGGTTGACCCCGAAGTAGAAGAGCTGGAAGGTGCCGGTGAGGATCGAGATGTAGCTGATGCCGGCGGCGAAGGTGTGGAAGTTGCCCAGCGTGCGCTTGAGTTCGGGCCGGTAGCCAAACTCGGCGAGCGATTCGTCGTCGTGCGCCGTCCCGGTGTCCGTACGCGCGGCCCGCGTCCCGGGCCGGGCGCCGGAGCGGGCGGATCCAGGGCGGGCGGATCCGGGACGGGCGGGCCCGGGGCGGTCGGGTTCGGCGGGGGTTCCGGAGCCGGCCGCGCTCACTCGAACCACCTCTGCGGACGCGGCGCCGTGTTGCGCCAGACGTGCTTGGCCTCCTGGTACTCGGCCAGCCCCGTCGGCCCCAGCTCCCGCCCGACCCCGGACTGCTTCATACCGCCCCATTCGGCCTGCGGCACATAGGGGTGGAAATCGTTGATCCAGACCGTGCCCGCGCGCATCCGGGCGGCCACCCGGCGCGCCCGCCCGGCGTCCTGCGTCCACACCGCCCCGGCCAGGCCGTACACGGTGTCGTTGGCGAGCCGGACGGCCTCGTCCTCGGTGCGGAACCGCTCCACCGTCAGGACCGGGCCGAACGACTCGTCGCGCACGACGGACATATCGGGGGTGCACTCGTCGAGCACGGTCGGCAGATAGTAGAAGCCGTCCCGCAGCGCCGGGTCGTCGGGCGGCGCACCGCCGCAGCGCAGTACGGCGCCCTCGTCGAGCCCGGCCGCGACATACGCCGCGACCTTCTCGCGGTGTGCCGCGGAGATCAGCGGGCCGGTGCGGGCGTGCTCGTCGAACGGGCCGCCGAGCCGGATCCGCCGGGCGCGGGCCACCAGCTCGTCCACGAACGTGTCGTGCAGCTCGTCCTGGACGAGCAGCCGGGCGCCGGCCGAGCAGACCTGACCGGAGTGCAGGAAGACCGCCATCAGCGCGTAGTCGACCGCGGTGTCGAACTCGGCGTCCGCGAAGACGATGTTGGGGTTCTTGCCGCCCAGTTCGAGGGCGATCTTCTTCACGGTGGGCGCGGCCGCCGCCATGATGCGCCGCCCGGTGACCAGCCCGCCGGTGAACGACACCAGGTCCACCCGCGGGTCCTGGGTGAGCGGCGCGCCCACGGCGGGCCCGGCGCCCAGCACCAGATTGGCGGCGCCGTCCGGCAGCCCGGCTTCGGCCAGCAGCCGCATGAGGTGGATGGCGGTGTGCGGGGTCAGTTCGCTGGGCTTGAGGATGAAGGTGTTGCCGGTGACGACGGCGGGGGCGACCTTCCAGGCTGTCTGGAGCAGCGGATAGTTCCACGGGGTGATCAGCGCGCAGACGCCGACCGGCTCGTGCCGCACCGTGCTGTCCGTCTCCGGCTGGCCGGTGTCCACGACCCGGTCGGTACCGCCGGCCGCGCCGAGGTTGCCGAAATAGCGGAAGCAGTTGGCGATGTCGTCCATGTCGTAGGCGCTCTCGACCAGCCGCTTCCCGGTGTCCAGGGATTCGGCACGGGCCAGCTCCGCCTTGTCGCGCACCAGCAGATCGGCGACGCGCAGCACCAGCCGGCCCCGTTCGGCGGCCGGTGTTCCCGGCCACGGCCCGTCGTCGAAGGCGGTACGGGCCGCGGCGATCGCGGCGGCGGCGTCCTTCGGCCCGCCCTCGTCGACGGTCGCGACCGGTATGCCGTCCGCGGGGCAGCGGATCTCCCGTACCTGCCCGTCGGCCGCTGCGGTCCACTGACCGCCGATGAACAGCTCCGGCATGGTCGCGCCTCCGGTCTCCGGTCCCGTACGAGACCGCTGTGGCGGGCCCGATGCCCGAGCGACGGCGTACGGCCCGCCGGGGCGCCGGGCGGGCCTCGGTGACGGTCTCTGCACCGAGAGTAGGACGGCCGGGGTGGGTCCGCACGGTACGCGGGGCCGGGGGAGGGGCACGGGTGTGGCGGGGGCGGTGCGGCGCCGGGTGAGGGCGGCGGGGACCATGGTGTCCATGTGCTCAGAGCCCGGCCGCCCCGCCCCGTACCCGGTCCCCGACGTGGCGGCGTATCTCGCCGGCCGCTGGTATGTCGCACGCACCGTCCAGGATCTGCGGTCCGGCGCCGAGGGCAGCTTCCGCGGCCTGGCCGACTTCCGGCCGGATCCCGCGGGGGACGGGCTGCTGCACACCGAGGAGGGCGAGCTGACCTGGGGCGGGACGGTGCATCCGGCCGGCCGGACGCTGCGGCTGCGGCCCCGGCCGGACGGCACCGCGCAGATCGCCTTCGCCGACGGCCGGCCCTTTCACGACCTCGATCTGCGCGATGGCCGGTGGACCGCCGCCCACCCCTGCGCCGCGGACCGGTACGCGGGGACCTTCACCGCCGTCGGCGCGGACGCCTGGCACCTGGTGTGGCGGGTCGGCGGCCCCGCCAAGGACCAGCTGCTGCGCTCGGTCTACCGGCGCGCGGCGGACGGTGCCACCCTCGCCGACGCGTTGGACCGGCTTCCGCTTCCGTAGCGCCGCCGCCGTGACGTCCGCCGTCCATGCCGATGCCAATGCCGTCGTCTGCGTCTGCGTCTACGCCGTATCGCCGTGGCCGGACCGGGCACCCGGCGGGACATGGCCGGCCGCCGGTTTCACCGCCCGCAGCGCGAACAGCAGGGGGATGACCGGCTCCGACGGCGGCAGGCGCCACCAGCCGTTGTCGGCCGGCACCATGGCGTCGAAGCGCTTCCAGGGCAGCAGCTCGGTCTCGCGGATCAGTTGGACGGTCAGCCCGGCGCCGGTGACGGCCGAGACGACCTCGCCGATGCCGTGCCGCCACTCGTAACTCGTCGTTGCACCCGTCAGGGGCGGGCCATCGGTGTAGGTGCGGGGCGTATCGCTCCTGATGGGGCCGCGCCCGCCCAAGTAGTCGTAATGGAGCCGGAGCTGCTGCGGGTCCGGGCTGGTCGTCGGGCCGAGCGCGTCGAGCAGCGGGTGGAACTCGACCAGATAGAAGGTGCCGCCCGGCCGCAGCAGCGAGCTGATGACACCGGCCCAGACGGTCAGGTCCGGCAGGTAGCACAGGGCCCCCTTGCCGGTGTAGATGACATCGAAGCGGCGGTCGCCGAGCGCCTCCACGGCCCGGTGGACATCGGACCGGACGAACTCCACGTCCCGGCCCGCCGCCGCGGCGAGCCGCCGGGCCTCGGCGACCGCCGCGGCGGAGAAGTCGAGGCCCACGGTGTGCGCCGCACCCCGTTCGGTGAACGCGGCCGTCTCGGTGCCCAGATGGCACTGGAGATGCAGGACGTCCCGCCCCTGGAGGCTGCCGAGATCCGTCCATTCGAATGGCGCGAACCAGTCCTCGGCGGTCCGGGACCCGTCCAGGCCGTAGAACTCGCTGGCGACGTGGACGGGGGTGCGGGCGTCCCAGTTCGCCTGGTTGGCCAGGACCATCTCCTCGGTCGACGGCGTCCCCCCGGCCGCCGGTGCCGCCTCGGCGGACGGCGCGGCCCCGGTCATCGGCTGACTCTGCTCTGTGGTCATCCACCTCTTCTACCGGCCCGGCGGCCGACCGGCCAGACCGCCGGGACACCCCTGCGCCGCCGCCCTCCGGAGGCTCCGTCACCTGCTTGCCGGGCCCACTGCCGCACCGTAATCTTACTTACTGGTAAGTTTACTTTTTGGTAAGGAGTGTCTCCGTGGCCGACGATGTGCGTGCCCTCCTGGCCCGGCTCGACTTCGCGAGCGTCACCCCCGAAGAGTTCGCGAAGATCATGAAAGGGCTGACCGGCGGGCAGATCGACGAGATCGCGCACGGCGAGCTGCGGACGCGGGTGCTCGGTGAGGTCTTCGGGCGGATGGAGCGGCAGTTCCGGCCGGCGGCCGCCGGTGCGCTGAGCGCCCTGATCCGCTGGCGGATCACCGGTGAGTCCGAGGTGGTCTACGAGACCACCATCGCCGACGGCGTCTGCACCGTCCGCGAGGGCCGTACGGACACCGAGGCGCAGCTGACGCTGATGATGGGCGACGCCGCGTTCCTCCGACTCGTCTCCGGCAACGGCAACCCGGTGAAGATGGTCCTGACCCGCAAGCTCAAGGCGTCCGGCGACCTCGGCCTCGCCGCCGGGCTGAACCGCTACTTCGACATCCCCAAGGCGTAGGACGGGCCGTCACGGCGGCCCCCGGGCGGGCACCCGTCGGTGCGCGGGCATCCGAGCTCGCCGCTCCCACCGCCAGGCCGGCCGCCGACACCGAAGGCCCCGGTCGGACGCGCCGTCGCCCGGCCCGTCCACCGAGGAGGCCGACGCCCGCGCCGACACGGAGACATGGAGACACGGACGGGCAGGCCCGCCGTCGTCCGTTCAGCCGTGGGTACGGGGCGCCGCCGTCAGCGTTCCCCGCGACATCGTTGCCAGTCGCGGCGCCCGCCGGGCGAGGGCATCGTCCTCGGTGACCACGATCCAGGTGAACCGGCCCTGCCACCACAGCCGTTCGAGCAGGTCGGCGAAGCCGTCGCGGGCGCCGGGGCCGTCCAGCCCGGCGGTCGGCTGGTCCGCCAGCAGCACCGTGGGCCGTTTCACCAGCGCCCGCGCCAGCGCCACGCGCCGCCGCATGACCTCGTCCAACTCCGCCGGAATCCGGTCGAGTCGACCGCCCGCGCCGACCTCCTCCAGGGCCTCACCGGCCAGCTCCCACCGGTCGGCGGGCCGCAGCCGCAGCGGTACGAGGGCGCTCGCCACGTTCTGCCGCGCGGTGAGGCCGGGCGTGAGATCGCCGCGGCGCGGGACCAGCCCGATCGACTCGGCGCGTATCCGGCTCAGCCGGGACTCGGTGAGCGTGGCCAGGTCCGTGCCGTCGAGTTCCACACTGCCGTGGGTGGGGCGCTCCAGACCGCCCAGGATGCGCAGCAAGGTCGACTTGCCCGAGTCCGCCGGGCCCCGCACGACCAGGGTGCCACCGTCCTCGACGTAGAGCCCGATGCCGTCCAGGGCCCGTACGAGCTCGCTGCCGCGTCGGTAGCACTTGGTGACGCCGGTCAGGTGGTACACGTGCATTCTCCTCTGGGCTCCGTCGGCCGGGGGCGCCGAGCGGCTGTGCGGTGAGGGCTCGTAGCGGCGCAATCCGGGCAGGGCGGGGCGGTGACGGGCCTGCCGAGGACGGTAGGGGCGCGGTGTGACGAGGTGATAAGCACTGTGTGAGAGCTCGATGAGATTTCCCGGCGCGGGTGCCGGTGGCCGGGCGCCGGGACGCGGACGCCGGCGAGCCTCGTGGGCCGGAGCCCGTGGCGTGGCGCGGAGGGGCGTACGAGGTACCGGCGGCGCGGGAGCCGGGCGCCGCGGACCGGTCGGCCGCGGCCACGGCGGCCGTGCCCGGCGGACCCCGGGTGGCCGGTTGCGCCCTCTTGATCGGCACCCCGGGCGGATGCCCGCCCCGCGGCCGCGAGCGGCAACTCGCCCCCGCCCGAGCCCGGGAGTGCGCCGCTCGCCTGCAACAACCGCCATCCGGTGGGTATGTTGGGCACTGCACCGAAGCGGTCGTCCGTCGTGGCACGGTCGTCGCGCCCGCAGGGCGGTGGATGTCATAGCGACGGGAAAGTGTGGAATGAGCCAGGAAATACAGCCGCGGTCCGGTGTCGTCGATGTCAGCATCGCGAGTGTGGCGCGGATGTACGACTACTACCTGGGCGGCAAGGACAACTACGCCGTCGACCGCGAGGCATGCGAGGAGTTGAGCAAGGCCGCCCCGAGCACCCAGGTGCTGGCGATCAACAACCGGCGCTTCCTGCAACGGGCGGTCCGCTGGCTGGCCCGCGAACACGGCATCCGCCAGTTCATCGACCACGGATCAGGTCTGCCGACGCAGGACAACGTCCACCAGGTCGCGCAGCAGGTGGATCCGGAGTCCCGGGTGGTCTACGTCGACAACGACCCGATCGTGCTGGCGCACGGCCGCGCGCTGCTGGAGGAGAACGCCAACACGGCCGTCATCCAGGCCGATATGCGCGACACCGAGGGCATCTTCACCAGCCCCGAGGTCGAGCGGCTGATCGACTTCGACGAGCCGGTCGCCGCCCTCTTCGTCTCGGTGCTGCACTGCATCCCGGACTCCGACGACCCCGCGGCGCTGATCAGGCGGGTCGCCGACCGGCTGGCGCCGGGCAGCTTCCTGGTGGTGTGCCAGCTGGTCAGCGAGGACGCGGCGACCCGCGACTTCGTCACCGAGTTCATGCGGGTCAGCACGCACGGCCAGTGGGGCCGGGTGCGGCAGGAGCACGAGCTGGCGTCCTACCTGGAGGGTCTGGAGATTCTGGAGCCCGGTCTCGTGGAGGTCTCCACCTGGATGCCGGACTCGGATCTGGGACCCAAGCAACTCTCCATGGAATGGATCGAGTTCGGCGGTATCGCCCGCAAGCCGTAGCGCGCGGACACCGGCGTGGGCGCTGTCAGTGGGCGCCGATGACGGGCGCTGGCCGCGGACGCCGCCGGGGGAGATGAAGAAGAGAGGGACGGGCCTTTGAGGTCCGTCCCTCTTCTCGTCGCCGCCGGCGCTCCGTCAGCTCGCCTGCGTCAGCAGCCTCTCCAGCATCTCCTGGGACTCGCGCGGCGATTCCGCCTGCGCGCTCAGCCGGTCCATCACGGCGAGGTAGTGATCCACGTCGTCGCGCTTGTCCAGATAGAGCGCGCTGGTCAGCTGCTCCAGGTACACGATGTCGGGCAGATCCGGCTCCAGGAACCGCAGGATCGTGATCGGGCCACCGGCCGCCGCGAGACCTCCGAGGCTGAACGGTGCGATCTGGAGCGTGACATTCGGCAGCCGTGATACCGCCAGCAGATGACGCAGCTGACCCGCCATCACCTGCGCTCCACCGAGCGGGCGGCGCAGCGACGCCTCGTCCACCACCGCCCACAGTCGCGGTGCGTCGGGCGCGGTCAGCAGCGCCTGCCGCTGGAGGCGCAGCGCGACCCGGCGCTCGATCTCCTCCGCAGAGGCCCGCGGGTGGCCGAGCTGGGTGACGGCACGGGCGTAGTCCGCCGTCTGCAACAGGCCCGGAACGAACTGGACTTCGTATGTGCGGATGACGGAGGCGGCCTCTTCGAGACCGATATGCGTCTCGAACCAGCCGGGCAGCACATCGCCGTACTGATGCCACCAGCCGGGCGTGCCGGTCCGGCGGGCCAGGGCGAGGAAGTCGGCGCGGAACGCCTCGTCCGTGACGTGATAGAGCGTCAGCAGGTCCGAGATGTCCCGCTCCTTGCAGCTGACCCGGCCGAGCTCCAGGCGGCTGATCTTCGCGTGCGAGCCGCGGATGGCGTCCCCGGCGGCCTCGCGGGTGACGCCGGCCGCCTCGCGCAGCCGGCGCAGCTGTGTGCCGAGCACGATGCGGAGCACGGTCGGGCCGCCGCGTGGGTGCTCTAGATAGCGACGCAGAGACGGGTCGTGGCTCGGCTGCGCGGCGATCATGGTGACTCCCCTGGGTGGTCGGGTGAGCGCCCAGTGTCCCATCGCTACGAACGTACGTACAGCGATGGGGACTATCCAGCCGACATATGCCTCAGCCTCGGCCGACGAGGTCGTCGAAGTCGCCGTCCTTGGCGCCCTGGACGAAGGCCGCCATCTCGTCGCGGGTGTAGATCAGCGCCGGACCCGACGCATACCGGGAGTTGCGCACCGCCACCCCGCCGTCGGAAAGAACGGCCAGCTCAACGCAGTTGCCGCTGGGATTGCTGCGGCGGCTCTTGCGCCATACGGCGTGCTCGATGCTGGTCGCCCGTATGCCGTTGGTCACCGGCTCCATAACAGCTGCTCCTTGCTGGAGGACGTGCCTCCGACCGATCCCGAGCCTGCGATCACGTTGGCGTGAACAAGCCCCTGAACGACCGTCCTTGCCGATGTAATTGCAGATGCACTTGCAGCGGCGGGCGGCCACCCAGGATATTAGCCGTCCCGGGACACCCGGCCCAGCCCCCGAAAAGCCTCATTCGCGGAGATCGTGATGACCACACATCCGGCCGAGACCGTGCACGACGCCCTTCGGGAAGGACGGTGTGACGACGCCTGGTGGATACCGGGCCCCCGCGGCTTCGCCGCCTGCGGGCTCAGCCGCTCCGCGCGGACGGTCGCGGACGCCCGCCGCTTCACCCGGTCGACGCTCGAAGGCTGGCGGGTGTGCGCCGCCGTCGCCGACGACACCGCGCTCGTCGTCTCCGAACTCGTCAGCAACGCCCTGCGCCACGGCACCGGCCGGGGCGCCGACGACGCGGCCGCCGCCGTGCGGTCCCGCGCCGTCTGTCCCGCCTGGCTCGCCCTGACCCGCCGGGACGCCACCGTGCTCTGCGCGGTCTCGGACTCCGGCAGCGGCGCACCGGTCGTCAGGTCCCTCGACAAGTTCACCGAGTCCGGGCGGGGGCTGCACATCGTCGACCGGCTCAGCGAATCCTGGGGCTGGACACCGCCGGACGGCTCCGGCAAGACGGTCTGGGCCACCGTCTCGACGCGCGGCTGACGCGCCCGGCGACGGATGACCGGCGAGGACACCAGGGGCGGCTCCGCGTCGGATCGCATACGGCGGTCGTGCGCCGCGAGGGGCGCGCGTCAGGGCCGGGGGAGGCCGGCGGGCGCACCGGACCGGCGGCGCGTCGCGGGGGCGAGGGACGCCTCGACGCGGGCGGCGGCCGCGTACGCGCCGAAGGCGATCAGCCGGACCAGATCGGCGTCACCGGCCGTCCGGTCCGGTGCGGTGGACCGCCAGAACTCGATGTCGGTGTCGCGTACCTGATCCGGTGCCAGCGCGCCGAGCAGCGCCAGCGCGGCGGCCGGCCGGTCCGCGCCGCGCAGCGCGGACAACGACCCGTACAGCCAGGAGCGCGCCGTCGGCGGACGGCCGCCGTCCCAGTCGGTCACCGCCGCCAGCACCGTCGTGCGCACCGCGTCGGTCAGCGCCGGGCTGTCCGCCGTCGCGGCGCGCCGCAGCGCCGCGAACCCCGCGCCGACCGGCGCCCCGTCGGCCCAGGACGGCTCGGGGCCGCAGCCGCCGCCGAGCAGCGCCAGGCTCTCCCCGGGACGCGGCGGGCGCCGCTCGGCAGCCGTCCCAGACCGCCCGCCGAGCGCCCGCACCGCCGACCGGAGCCGCCGGGGGCCCGCCGGTGCGCGCTCGGTGAGCAGCGCGGCGGCGATACGGCCGACGAAATGGGCGGCGAGCGCCGTGCCGAGGTATTCGGGGGCGTGGCCGGGCGGGAAGGGCGGGTCGGCCAGTTCGGGGGCGCCCGGGGTGTGGGTGGCCGCGCCCCAGGCCAGCAGCCGGGCGTGCGCGGCGTCCTCGGGGGCGCCGCCGGTCCCGAGCGCTTCGGCGAACCGGCGGCCGCCGACGACGTGCGGGGCCGGCAGATGCCCGGCCACCCGGACCGCGCCGGGGGTGGCCCGCACGACTCCGGCCGCGACCAGCGCCTTGGCGTCCCGGGGTGCGCCGCCCGCGAGCAGCGATTCGCGCACCGCCACCCAGGACGCCACCAGCAGTGCGGGCGCGGCCGACAGCACCGTGAACGCCGGCGCCCGCCGGACACCCAGGTCGAGGTCCAACTGCCGGTACACGGCGGCGGTCTCACCGGTGGCCGCCTTGGGGGCGGCGGGCGTGGTGTAGCGGTACGGGCTCGGCACAGCGTGATCTCCCACTCCTGGACGCTGCGGCCCTGGTCGGCCGCTGTCTGGGTTCGATCCTCGCGGCCGGTCCGGCGGGCGTCGTCGTACGCAGGGCTGCTGTTTCCCCTACTGCACCCGGACCACTGCCCGGCCCCGTCTACACCGAGGGGAGTAGGGCAACTCCCCTAACCCGGAAGGGGCCGGATCAGGGGCGGCGTGCGGCGGGACCGGCCGGGCACCGCCGGTACGGCCGCGCCCGGCCCCGGGGCGACCCGCCCGGCGCGGCCGCCTCACGGCCCCAACTACCGCCCGTCCGGCACACCATCGGGGGAGCCGTCCGGCAGTCCGAACGCCGTCAGGAGCCGTTCGGCGGCCAGTGTCGCGGTGATCTCGCCCGCGCGGACCTCCCGTTCGACCCCGGGGCCCAGGCGGCGCACCTCCGGATGGTCCCGGAGGCGGTCCATCAGCCGTTCGCGCACCATCGCCCAGGTCCAGTCCACCTGTTGGGCGCGGCGCCGCTCGGCCAGCGCGCCGGTGGACTCCAGCAGGGCGCGGTGCTGTTCGATCCGCTCCCACACCGTCTTGAGCCCGGTGCCCTCGCGGGCGCTGCACGTCAGCACCGGCGGGGTCCAGACCGCGTCCGCGGGCTGCAACAGCCGCAGCGCACCGGCCAGTTCGCGGGCTGCGGAGCGGGCGTCCCGCTCGTGCGGACCGTCGGCCTTGTTGACCGAGACCAGGTCCGCCAGCTCCAGCACACCCTTCTTGATGCCCTGCAACTGGTCGCCGGTGCGCGCCAGCGTCAGCAGCAGGAAGGTGTCGACCATGTTCGCGACGGCGGTCTCGGACTGGCCGACGCCGACCGTCTCCACCAGGACGACGTCGTAGCCCGCGGCCTCCATCACCACGATGGACTCGCGGGTCGCCCGCGCCACCCCGCCGAGCGTGCCGGACGTGGGGGAGGGGCGGACGAACGCCGCCGGGTCGGTCGCCAGCCGCTCCATCCGGGTCTTGTCGCCCAGGATGCTGCCGCCCGTCCGGCTGGAGGACGGATCGACTGCCAGCACCGCCACCCGGTGCCCGGCGCCGGTCAGCAGCGTGCCGAGCGCGTCGATGAAGGTGGACTTGCCGACGCCCGGCACCCCGCTGATCCCCATCCGGCGGGCCGCGCCGGAGTACGGCAGCAGCGCGATCAGCAGCCGCTGGGCCGCCGCCCGGTGGTCGGCGCGGGTGGACTCCACCAGTGTGACGGCGCGGGCGATCCAGGCCCTGGAGCCGGCCCGGACCCCCTCGGCGTAGCGGTCGACATCGATGCTGACAGGCATGGCGGGCACCCGCTCACAGCTCGTGGCCGAGGACCGAGGCCAGGTCCCGGACCAGGTCGTGGGCGGCGTCGGGGATGACGGTGCCGGGCGGGAAGACGGCGGCGGCACCCATGTCGCGCAGCGTCTGCACGTCCGCCGGCGGGATCACCCCGCCCACCACGACCGTGATGTCCTCGCGCTCCTCCGCGGCCAGCGCCTCGCGCAGCGCGGGCACCAGCGTCAGATGACCGGCCGCCAGCGAGGACACCCCGACGATGTGCACATCGGCCTCCACCGCCTGCCGGGCCACCTCCGCCGGGGTCTGGAACAGCGGGCCGACATCCACGTCGAAACCCAGGTCGGCGAAGGCGGTGGCGATCACCTTCTGGCCGCGGTCATGGCCGTCCTGGCCCATCTTGGCCACCAGGATGCGCGGCCGGCGCCCTTCGGCGCGCTCGAACTCGGCCACCAGCGCCCGGGTGCGCTCCACACCGGAGGAGGGACCCGCTTCGTCTCGGTACACACCGGAGATCGTACGGATCTGGCCGGAGTGCCGCCCGTACACCGACTCCAGGGCGTCCGAGATCTCGCCGACCGTCGCCATCGCGCGGGCCGCGTCCACGGCCAGCGCCAGCAGATTGCCCGCCAGGCCCGGACCCGGCGCGGACCCGGCCGCCGCCGCCAGCGCCCGCAGCGCGTCCTGGCAGACGTCCTCGTCGCGCTCGGCGCGCAGCCGCCGCAGTTTCTCGATCTGCTGGGTGCGCACCGCGGAGTTGTCGACCTTGAGGACGTCGATCTCCTCGTCGCTCGCCACGCGGTACTTGTTCACGCCGATCAGGGCCTGCCGCCCCGAGTCGATCCGCGCCTGGGTGCGCGCCGCGGCCTCCTCGACCCGCAGTTTGGGGATGCCCGCGTCGATGGCCTTGGCCATCCCGCCGGCCGCCTCGACCTCCTCGATGTGCTGCCAGGCCCGCCGCGCCAGATCGTGGGTGAGCCGCTCGACGTACGCGCTGCCGCCCCACGGGTCGATGACCCGGCAGGTGCCCGACTCCTGTTGCAGGAAGAGCTGGGTGTTACGGGCGATGCGGGCGGAGAAGTCGGTGGGCAGCGCCAGCGCCTCGTCCAGCGCGTTGGTGTGCAGCGACTGGGTGTGCCCCTGGGTCGCGGCCATCGCCTCCACACAGGTCCGGGTGACGTTGTTGAACACGTCCTGCGCGGTCAGCGACCAGCCCGAGGTCTGCGAATGGGTGCGCAGCGAGAGGGACTTGGGGTTCTTCGGGTCGAAGCCCCGCACCAGCCGGGCCCACAGCAGCCGGGCCGCCCGCAGCTTGGCGATCTCCATGAAGAAGTTCATACCGATCGCCCAGAAGAACGACAGCCGCGGCGCGAACGCGTCCACGTCCATCCCCGCCGCCAGACCCGCGCGCAGATACTCCACCCCGTCGGCGAGGGTGTACGCCAGCTCCAGGTCGGCCGTCGCGCCCGCTTCCTGGATGTGGTAGCCGGAGATCGAGATGGAGTTGTAGCGCGGCATCTTCTGCGCGGTGTACGCGAAGATGTCGGAGATGATCCGCATCGAGGGCTGCGGCGGATAGATGTAGGTGTTGCGGACCATGAACTCCTTGAGGATGTCGTTCTGGATGGTCCCGGCCAGCTTCTCGGGCGGTACGCCCTGTTCCTCGGCGGCCACGATGTACAGCGCCAGCACCGGCAGCACCGCGCCGTTCATCGTCATCGACACGGTCATCCGGTCCAGCGGGATGCCCTCGAAGAGCTGGCGCATGTCGTAGATCGAGTCGATGGCGACGCCCGCCATGCCGACATCGCCGGTCACCCGCGGATGGTCGCTGTCGTACCCGCGGTGGGTGGGCAGGTCGAAGGCGACCGACAACCCCTTCTGGCCGGCGGCGAGATTGCGCCGGTAGAAGGCGTTGGACTCCTCGGCGGTGGAGAAGCCGGCGTACTGCCGGACCGTCCACGGCTGGTTGACGTACATCGTCGGATACGGGCCGCGCAGATACGGCGCGATGCCCGGGTAGGTGCCCAGGAAGTCCAGCCCGCCGAGGTCCGCCTCGGTGTAGAGCGGTTTGACGTCGATGCCCTCGGGCGTCTCCCAGGTCAGGTCCGCGACGCTCTTGCCGGTGGCCTGCTGTACCGCGTCCGCCCACCGCTCGGCCCCGCCGCCGGCCCCGCCCGCGTCCCCCAGCCCGACCGTGCTGAAGTCCGGGATGGCGCCCGCCCGTCGCGTCGTGTCGTCCATCACGCCACCTCCATGACGTCCAGGGCCGAGGTGAGGACCTCGACCGCATCGCAGCCCGCGAAGACGAAGGAGTCCACGCCGGCCTCTACGTAGTGCGCCCGGCGCTCGCCGGGCCGGCCCGCCAGATGGACCCGCGACGCGCCCGCCGATTTCAGCGCGGCCGCCACGGCCGCCGCCTGCTCGGCGTAGACCGCGTCGCCCGAGCACAGGCACGCGACGCCCGCCCCGCTGCGGACGAACGCCTCGGCCACCGACCCGGCGTCCACCGACGCCGGTTCGTGGACCGCCTCGATACCGCCCGCCTGGAAGAGGTTGGCGGCGAACGCGACCCGCGCGGTGTGCACCGCCGCCGGCCCCAGCGCCGCGAGGAACACCTTCGGACGGGACCCGGTCGCCGCCAGGTGCGCGTCGGACCGGGCCCGCAGCCGTTCGTACGCGTCGTCCCGGCGCACCCGCGGCAGTCCGCCGGACCCCCGGCTCGCCGGCACCGGGGCCGCCTCGCGCACCACGGGCACCTCGCCGAGGTGCGGGAACTCGCTGACGCCGGTGATCGGTTCGCGGCGGTGGGCGAGATCGGCCGAGCGCCGCCGCCAGGTGGCCGCCAGCCGCTCGCCGATCAGCCCGGAGCGCAGCGCGGCGGCCTGGCCGCCCGCGCCCTCGATCTCCTGGAACCACGCCCACCCCGCGCGGGCCAGCTCCTCGGTGAGCCGCTCCACGTACCAGGAACCGCCCGCCGGGTCGATCACCTTCGACAGATGCGACTCCTCCAGCAGCACGGACTGGGTGTTGCGGGCGATCCGCCGGGCGAAAGCATCCGACAGGCCCAGCGCGGCGTCGAACGGCAGCACCGTCACCGCGTCCGCGCCGCCCACCCCGGCGGACAGCCCGGCGACCGTCGTCCGCAGCATGTTCACCCACGGATCGCGACGGGTCATCATCACCGACGAGGTGACCGCGTGCTGGCGCTGGGCGGACGCGGCGGGCGACGCGCCGCACACCTCGGCGACCCGCGCCCACAGCCGGCGGGCCGCCCGCAGCTTGGCGATCGTCAGGAACTGGTCCGCGGTGGCGGCGTAGCGGAACTCCAGCTGCCGGCAGGCCGCGTCGATATCCAGACCGGCCCCGGTCAGCTCCCGCAGATAGGCGACGCCGGTGGCCAGCGACGTCCCCAGCTCCTCGGCGGGCGAGCCACCCGCCTCGTGGTACGGCAGCGCGTCCACGGCCAGCGCCCGCATCCCGGGCGCCTCGTCCGCGCAGCGCAGCGCCAGCCCGACGGCCGCGGCCAGCCGGGAGCCGAGCGCGCCGGCGTCACCGGTGCGGGCGAGCAGGCCCAGCGGGTCGGCGCCGAGCCCGCCGGCCGCCTCGCCGAGCGGAGCCTCGGACACGGCGTGCAGCCGCAGCAGTTCCTCGGCGGCCGGGGCGAAGTCCGCGCCGGCGTCCAGGACCACCGCGGCCAGGTCCAGATAGACGCCCTCAAGGGCCGCCGCCAGCCCTGACACCGGCAGCCCGCCGTCCCCGACGGTCAGCCAGAGCGAGGTGACACCGTTCTCCAGATCGGCGAGGACCGCCGCGTTGGCGCGCCGCGGATCGGTGTCCGTGTGGCGCTGGCGTACGTCCCATCCGGCGACGGCGCCGCCCTGGGGGCGCCCGGCCCGGACGAACGGGGGGAAACCGGGATGGCCCAGGGCACCGCCGCCGTCCTCGGCGGTGTACAGCGGACGGACGCGGATCCCGTCCTGGAGATCGGTGGCGAGCGCGTCCTCGGCGGCGGCGCCGGACGCCTCGGTGACGCCCGACTTGCGCAGCACGCCTTCGACGAGGCGCTGCCACTGTGCTCGGTCCGCTTCGGGGAACGCGGCGGCCAGGGGGAGTTCGGGGGACTCGGCGGTCATGGCAGCAGGCTAGGGGAACGGGTACGAGCGGGAGCAGGGGCTCCCGCTGTGACCTTGCCCTCTTCGGCCGCGGGTCCACCCGTCCGGTCGGCCGGGTGCTCGTGCGTCCCGCGCCTGTTCGTATCCGGGGCGGGGTGCGCGGTGCGGAAGGGGCCGGCCCGCCCTGTCCGGCGGGCCGACCCGCCGCTAACGACCGTGCCGGGCCCGCCAGTCGCGGGCGGCCTCGTCGATGTCGAAGGGGACGAGCGGGCGCGGCGGGCCCTCCAGCGGAACGCGGTGCGCCGCGCGGATCTTGTCGTTGACGGCCGTCAGGATGCGGCGCAGCGCGGCCTCCGAGGGAGCCCTGGACGCCGCCTCCAGCGCGTCCTCGGCCTCCTTGCTCAGGGCGAGCGTCGGCGGGAGGTACGAGAGGTTCTCCCGGCTCATCTTCTCCTTGACCCACCACAGCTCGTCATACGGCTTGTCGAGACCGGCGAGCGGTTTGCCCGCGCCCGTCAGATGGGCGAAGTCACCCCGCTCCGTCGCCTCGCGGATCTGCTTGTCGATCCACGACTCGAAGCTGACACCAGGTGGTTTGCGCTCGGTCATCGTGTGGGTCTCCCGAGGTCTCAGGGCCGTCCGATCCTCTTCGTGCCAGGCGGGTGCCTCCCTCCACCGTAACGCGCCCCCGCCCGCGCGCCCCGGCCGCCTACTGCGTGGGCGGCGACGACTCCGTCGGGCTGGGCTCGATGACCGGGAAGGCGTTGTTGCCGCCGCAGATCATGGGGCCGACGCGGGTCTGCGCGTCCATCAGGGTCACCAGGACCTGCCCCGGCGGTTTGTGCCCGGGGACCTGGGCGTTGGCCACGGTGCACACCAGCTGGTTCATCGCGGCGGAGTTCAGCGCCCGCATGCTCGGCAAGGTGATCTGGACCCGGCCTTCGGTCGTGTCGGCCGTCAGCGGGCCGGAGAACTTCGGCAGGACGCTGGAGAGCCCGCGCATCCGCTCCGCGTGGTCCGGGCCCGCCAGGAGCAGGTCGAGTGCGCTCTGCGGACCGGCCGGCGTCTTCGTCGGCCGGGTCGCCGAGCGGAGCCCCGACTGTCCGTAGAAGAACAGCTGGACATCGGAGACGGGCTGGCCCGGGGCCTTCACCCCGGAGGCGGGCACGCCCGCGTCGATGACGTCGGTGGGCGCGATACCGCAGCCGGCCAGCGCACCGGCCAGCAGGCCGCCCAGGGCGAGCCGTCCGGCCCGTGCGGCGGTCGGGGCGTTGCGGGCGCTCATGCCTCGCTCTCCTTACCGGCCGGGGGACGCAGCGCGTCCCGGCCGTCGTCGGTGGCCGCGGTGGCCGGCAGGGCGGCGGCCGGGTGCTTCGCGTCGTACGCGGCGGCCCGCTCGACCGCGTCGGCCGTCGGGTACCCCGCCGCGGCCGCGGCCGGATCGTCCTCCGCCGGGTCGTCGGTGGCCGTGTCCTGGGCCGTGGCGGTCCGCTCACCGTGGTGCAGCGGCAGATCCACGGTGAACACCGCGCCGCCCTCGGGGGCGTTGGCGGCGCGTACCGTTCCGCCGTGCAGCCGGACGTTCTCCAGCGCGATGGCCAGGCCCAGACCGCTGCCCTCGGACCGGGCGCGGGCCGAATCCGCCTTGAAGAAGCGGTCGAAGACGTGCGGCAGGACCTCGGGGTCGATACCGGGGCCGCTGTCGGAGATCTCGATCAGCAGCCGCTCCGCACCCGGCTCGGGCGCGTGCAGCAGCACCCGGACGGGCTCGCCGCCGTGGTGCAGGGCGTTGCCCACCAGGTTCGCGACCACCACGTCCAGCCGGCGGGGGTCGAGCCGGGCCCGTACGCCGGGCGCCAGGTCCGCCGTCACCCGCTGCTGCCAGGCCCTGGCCTGGAGGGTCTTGCGGATGGTCTCGGCGACGTCCACCTCGTCCAGGTGCAGCGCCGCGGCCCCCGCGTCGAACCGGGAGACCTCCATCAGGTCCTCCACCATCCGGGCCAGCTTGCCGGTCTCCTGGCTGATCAGCCGGACCGCGGCGGCGGTGTCGGGATCGAGGGACTCGGCGTCCTCGTCGAGGACGTCGGTGACCGCGGCCATCGCCGCGAGCGGCGTACGCAGCTCGTGCGAGACATCGGCCGCGAAGCGCCGGGCGTTGGACTCCAGCCGGCGCAGCTCGGCCACGCTCTCCTCCAGCTTCGCGGCCATGTCGTTGAAGGTGCGGGACAGATCGGCGAGTTCGTCGGCGCCCTTCACCTCCAGCCGGGTGTCCAGCTTGCCCTCGGCGATCCGCCCGGCGGCCTGCCGCAGCCCCCGTACGGGCCGCAGCACACCGCGCGCGGCGAGCAGGGCCGGGATCACGGCCAGCGCGAGCACCGGCACCGCCCCGCCGCGCGCGGCGCTCACCAGCGCCTCGACATTGGCCTCCTCGGCCCGCAGCGGCAGCTGGGCGTAGACGGACAGCGGCGACGGCGAACCGGTCGACTCGCGGACCGGCATCCCGATCACCAGCCAGGGATCGCCGCCGCGGTCCACCCGCTGGAAGACCGGCACATGGCGCTTCTCGACCGAGTCGATGACGCCCGCCGGCATCACCACATCGCGGCGCAGACCGCCTTCGCTGCTCTCCGGCAGACCGTGGTAGTAGACGGAGACGTCCCAGTCCCGGGACTTCCCGGAGCGCTCCAACTGCACCCGGAAGGAATCCAGATCGGCCTGGGAGGGCGGCACCGCGAGCTCCGGCGCCAGCGAATTGACCTGCGCCCGCAGATCGTTGACGGCGGCGTCCTGGGAACGCTGGAGGATGGCGTTACGGGCCTCGCGGTAGGTCAGCCCCGCGGTGGTCAGCGCGCTCACGGCGGCGACCAGCAGGAAGGCGACGACCAGCCGGGCCCGCAGCCCGCCCAGCTGCGAGCGGGTCGGTACGAGGCGGGTCAGGCGCCTCACAGCGGTCCGAAGCGGTAGCCGAAGCCGCGCACGGTCTGGACGTAACGGGGGCTGCGCGGGGTGTCCTCTATCTTCGTCCGCAGCCGCATCACACAGGCGTCGACCAGCCGCGCATCGCCGTGGTAGCTGTGCTCCCAGACGTGTTCGAGCAGTTGCTGGCGGCTGAAGACCTGCCCCGGGGTGGCGGACAGGAACAGCAGCAGCTTCATCTCCGACGGCGCCAGCGGCAGGTCCTTGCGGCCCTTGGTGACGACCAGACCGGCCCGGTCGATGGCCAGCTCGCCGTAGGTCTCGACCGGGGAAGGACCCGGTTCGGTGACGGCGGGCGCACCGTCGGCGGGCAGCGCGGTACGGCGCAGCACGGCGCGGATGCGGGCTTCCAGGACCTCGCCGCGGGCGGGCTTGATGATGTAGTCGTCGGCGCCGGCCTCCAGTCCGAGGACCACGTCCAGGTCGTCACCGCGGGCGGTGAGCATGATGATCGGCAGCTGGCGTTCGGCGCGGATCAGCCGGCAGACCTGGAAACCGTCCTTGCCGGGCAGCATCAGGTCCAGCAGCACGATGTCGGGGCGGAAGGCCGGCAGGACGTCGAGGCCCTCCTCGCCGCTGGCTGCGGCCTCCACTTCGTGACCGCGACGCCGGAGCGCGAGCGTCACTCCGTCCCGTACGGCGGCGTCATCTTCGATCAGAAGTACACGTGGCATGGGTTCAGTATCAATAAGTTTCATGATGGATCCGTAACAGGGGGAGCCTGCCCGGAATTCTGAGCATCTGTCGTGGTGCAGGGCGGCCGGCGTACGCATCCGCCCGCTGTCATACGGTACGCACACGGGCACGGCACAAGGGACGGGGTTCACATGGCACGGCGCTTCGGCATCCAGGGTGGCATCATCGGAGCGGCGGCGGCAGCGGTGGTGTCGTTCGTCGTCGCGGGGGCGCTCGCGTTCACCCCGTCCGGCGACGGCTCCCAGGCCCGTGCCGACGCCCCCGAAACGGGGCAGCAGGCCGGCCGTACCCCCGCGGCCGCCAAGATCGACCCGTCCATCGTGCACGCCTCGGACCGGCCGGGCCGCAGCCTGAACATCACCATCGACGACGGCCCGGACCCGATCTGGACCCCGAAGGCGCTCGCGGTGCTGAAGAAGTACGACGTCAAGGCGGTGTTCTGCATGATCGGCCCGCAGGCACGGGCCCACCCGGAGCTGGTCAAGAAGGTCGTGGCCGCGGGGCACAAGCTCTGCGACCACACCATGGACCACAACACCGCCATGGACCACCGGTCGCAGAGCTACCAGTCGCAGCAGATCCTCGACGCCCGGAAGATGATCGAGGACGCGTCCGGCGGCGCGGAGGTGGAGTACTACCGCGCGCCCGGCGGCGCCTTCACCCCCTACAGCAGGCAGCTCGCCGCGGCGCACGGGATGCGCCCGCTGGGCTGGAACGTCGACAGCAAGGACTTCGAGGGCGGCAGCGTCGCGACGATCGAGGCGACCGTCCGCGGTGAGTTGTCGAACGGCCCGACCGTCCTCTTCCACGACGGCGGCGGCAACCGCGCCCGGACGGTGGCGGCGCTGGAGGAGCTGCTGCCGTGGATGCAGCAGCAGGGTTACGGCTTCGGCTTCCCGCAGCGCTGAGCGTGCCGCACGGTGGGGGCGGCGCGGCGGATGCGGGCGGACCGAGGGGTTCCGGCCGGGCGCCGGGCCCCGCCGCCGGTGCCGCCTCACGCCGCGCCGAACAGCTCCGCGAGGCCGCGCTCGACGCCCAGGTGCGCCGGCTCACGTCCGGCCGGCACCACCGCGTAGGAGCGCGTCAGGAACTGCCGGACGTCCGCGGTGTCCAGCTGGACCATGGCGATGCCCTCGTCCGCGTGGAACTCCATCACGGTGCGGTCCGGGCCGCACGGCCGCACCCGTACATCTCCCCGGCCGGCCGGGGAGGACAGTCCCTCGGCGAGCAGTTCCCGGGCGAACGCCCAGTCCACCGCGACGCCGTCCAGTGAGATCTCCGGCGGGAACGACATCCGGACCGCGAGCGGATCGGCGAGGTGATAGTGCAGCACCGCGGGCACCGCGTGCGGGCCGGGCGCCGTCGCGATGAGACGGACCTTGACGGCTTGATCGATGACTCGGTCCATCGCGGCGGCTCCCTCACGGTGTCGGGTCATGGGCATGGCGCATGGAGTAGGACGGCGCGTCCGTGCCCGCCGTGCATGCGACAGGTGTGTGATCTGCGTCATGTTGTGAATCCCGGGTGTGAATCGGGGTAGCGGGCAGGGCCTGGAAATGGATCCGGAAGGCCGGTCGTACCCGTGGATCCAGCGGGAATGCGCAATATATGCCGAAATTGGCCGCTTCTGCGCCTTCCGTGCGGTCGGTGCCCGCTCACCCGGCCGCGCCGCGCACCTGACCCGCTGCCTCGGTCAACTCCCTTTGGTGTTGGGGGAGTTGACGCCATCGACGGCCGGCCGCCTCGTCCACCCGGTGGCTTCCGTCGCCCCCTTCCGCACCTGCTTCGCGCCGGGTGCGCCGTATGCCGGAACCCTCTGCGGTGCCTCGTCCGGACGCAGCAGGAATTCCTCCAGGATTCCCGGGGCGGCCATCGCGGCGAAGGCCGGGGCGCGGTCGGCGGCGACATCCGGAATGCGGTAGCCGTCCTCGCCCGCCGCGACCGCCGCGGTCAGCGCGACGAGGCCGGCCCGGCGGGTGAACGGGGAGGTGGTGAACGTCCAGGCGATGACCGCCTCGCGCTGGAGGGCGAGGGTGTCGCGGCTGAAGGTGCCCGAGCGGACGACCAGATGGCGGCCGCGTACACCGTGCCCCAGATTGCGGTACGCGTCGTGGGCCAGCCACCACACTGCCGGCATCGTGAGGGCGGCGTAGATCCAGGCGCAGTGCAGCAGTACGGGCGTGAACGCCACCCCGAGGCCCGCGAGGACCGCCGTGCCGGGCAGGACCGCGAAGAGCAGGCCGCGCGTCCGCCGCCGGCGCAGGGCGGCCCGCGGATGCCGGGTCAGCGTGTCCGGCGCCCGACCGGTCCCCGGCGTCGGCTCCGGGTCGGGGAAGGGGGACCGCAGGGCGCCGCCCGCCACCCGCAGCGCCTCCCGGCGGGGCGCGGGCGGCAGCAGCGCGCTGCGCCGCCGGTTCTCGTCGCGGTCGCCGAGCCCGCCCGCCACCGCGCGGACCGTCGCACCGCCGCCGGCCCGCAGCAGTAGCGGTTCGCGGAGCAGCACCCCGCGCAGCCGGGCCCGTTCGATGGTGACCGAGCGGGTGGTGAGCAGTCCGTGGCGCACCCGCAGTGTGCGCGCGTCGGCCCACTCCAGGGTGTGGTTCCACCAGCCCTCGATATAGAGGACGACGGCGCCGGCCGAGCCCAGGGCGACGACGGCGAGCAGCACCGCGGGGACGGTCAGCCACAGCATGCTCGCCCCGAACTCCCGGAACGCCCGCTGGACGAAGCCCAGTTTCCACGGCTCGATGCCGATGCCGTCCAGTACCCGGTAGACGGCGCCCAGCACGACGAACACCCCGCCGACGACCCAGAAGGTGAGCGGCGCGTACCGCAGCCAGCGCCAGTTGACGCGGGCCAGCACCGGGTCCTCGCCGGCCGCCCCGGTGTCGGCGTGCGCGAGCAGCGCGGTGCGCAGCCGGTCCGCCTCGGGTACCGAGAGCGCCTCCAGGGTCAGCTCGCCCCCGCCGTCCGCGGAACCCGCGGTACCGGCGCGCAGCACGGTGACGCCCAGCAGCCGGTGCAGCGGTGACGCCGTCAGATCGACCGTGCGGATGCGGTGCAGCGGCACACTGCGCAGCCGCCGGGTCAGCAGTCCGCTCCGCACGTCGAGGGTGTCGTGGGTGACCCGGAAGTCCGTCCGGGCCCAGCGGATCAGGCCGAGCGCGGTGACGACGGCGAACGAGACGGCGACGGCGGCCAGCGTGATCCATGCCCCGGTGCCGATCCGGCCGCCGGTGGCCAGCGCGGTGAGCGCGAGCGAGCCGAGCGGTGCGGCCAGCCAGCCGCAGTGCACCAGCAGGGTGCGCGGATCCAGCCGGCGCCACGGCGGCGGCCCGCCCGGTGCGGTGACGGGCTCGGGGGCGCTCATGCGGCATCACCCGGCACGTCCTGCGCGGCCTCGCCGATCCGGCGCGACAACTCCTCGGCGTCGGCGTCGGACAGCCCCGCGATCTTGATATCGCCCGCGGTGGAGGCGGTGGTGACGGTCACCGTCGCCAGCCCGTAGCGCCGCTGGAGGGGGCCGCGCACGGTATCCACCGTCTGCACCCGGGACAACGGCGCGATCCGGCGCTGCTGCCAGAGCCAGCCGCCCGCCGCGTAGACCGCGCGCTCACCCAGCTCCCAGGCGTGGACGGCGTACCGCAGGCGCGGCATCACCAGGAGATAGCCGAGGGCGGGCAGCACGAGCACGGCCAGCAGCAGTGGGCCCAGCCACGGCAGCGCGCCGGGGAAGAACAGTACGGAGAGCACGGCCAGGGCCAGCGCGGTGAGCAGCAGCGGGCCGCTGAGCGTCAGCAGCGCCTGGCGGGTCCACCAGGCGCGGGCGCGGGGATCGACGCGATGGCGGGGCGGGCGCAGAAGTGGCGCGGGGTGCTCGGGCATCAGGGTCACCGGTTTCCAAGTCAATCGTATTGATTACCGGTACGTTATAACGGTACAAGCGACTTGTAAAAGTGCGCCGGCCGGACGTGCGCCCCCGGCCACCAGGCAGCGGAACCGGCCGCTGAGCGGAGGAAGGAGTCATCGGTGCCCAAGAAGGTGGACCACGAGGCCAGACGGCAGGAGATCTCCGGGGCGCTCTGGCGGATCGCGAGCACCCGGGGCCTGGACGGCGCCAGCCTGCGCGATGTCGCCGCCGAGGCCGGCATCTCGCTCGGCCGGCTCCAGCACTACTTCCGCACCAAGGACGAGATGCTCGCCTTCGCGCTGCGGCGCATCAACCAGCTGGCCGGTGACCGGATCCGCGCGAGCATCGAGGCGGCCGGCGCCGAACCGTCCCCGCGTCCGGTACTGCGCGCCTGTCTGGCGGGGATGCTCCCGCTGGACGCGAAGAGCCGCATCGGGACGCTGGTCGGCGTCGCCTACTTCGCCCGCGCCGTGCACGACGAGCAACTGCGCGCCGAGGCCCGGGACGGCATCCCCGTACTGCGTGCCTTCTTCGCCGACCAGCTGCGGCTGGCCGCGGAACGGGGCGAACTGGCGCCGGAACGCGCCACCGAGGACGAGGCGATGTTGCTGATCAGCCTGGTCGACGGCCTCTCCACATACATCCTGCTGGACGTACACGGCCCGCAGCAGGCGCTGGAACTGCTGGATCTACATCTGGCGAACCTGTTCGGCTCGCCCGCGGACGGGGGAAAGGAAGCTGCGGGCGATCAATGATCACCCGCCGTGGCGATTCGCCGTCGTGGCAGATTCGCGGCTCATCGCTCCCGTGCCCAGGCCGCCGGGGCCACCATGACGGCGGCCCCGGCGGCGTACCGCGACGACCGGGTCAGACCGGTGCGATCTCGATGACGCTGAGACCGACGTGGGACGGCAGCGGCACCACCCTGGTGACGGTGAGTCCGGCCTGCGCGCACAGCTGGTCGAAATCGGCGCGGGTGCGTTCCTTCCCGCCGACGAGAACCAGCATCTGAAGGTCCTTGATGTAAGGGTCCAGCCCCGCGGTGTCCGGGGTCACCAGCTCGGGCAGCACGACATCGATGATCAGCAGCCGGCTCTCCGGGGACATCGCCGCGCGGCAGTTGCGCAGGATGGCGGCCGCGCGCTCGTCGTTCCAGTTGTGGATGACGCTCTTGATCACGTACAGATCCGAGCCCGCCGGTACGGCGTCGAAGAAGTCCCCGGTGGCGACCGCGCACCGCCCGTCCAGCCCCGCGGCCTTGAGGGTACCGGCGGACTGGGCGGCCCCCTCGACGGTTTCGAAGATCACGCCGTTCAGCCCGGGATGGCGTTCCAGGATCGCGATGATCAGCGTCCCGTCACCGCCGCCGATGTCGGTCACCGTGGTGTACGGGCCGAAGTCGAAGTGCTCGACCACCGTGTCGGCCGTTTCGCGGCTCTCCTCGCTCATGGCCGCGTTGAACAGCGCCGTCAGTTCCGGTTCGTCGGCGAGGTATGCGTAGAGCGGCCTGCCGAAGTGCTCGTCGAAGGCGGTGCGCCCGGTACGGATGCTGTCCTCCAGACGGGTCCAGGGGCGCAGCGTCTCCGGTGCGGTGTGGAACCGCGCGAAGTCGTACAGGGAGCCCGGGTGCTCCTTGCGCAGCAGGGAGCCGACGTCGGTGAGCGCGAACCTCCCCGGGGCACGTTCCTCGCACAGCCCCTGGCTCGCGAGCGCCCGGAGCAGCCGGTTCATCTGCTCCGGGGGGATCTCGTACCGCCGGGCCAGATCGGTGGCATCCGCCTCGCCCTCCCCGATCGCGTCGGGGAGATCCATCCTGGCCGCCAGGCTCACCACCTCGGTGATCCTCGAACCGAACAGCCGCTGCATCAGCGTCCGGCGTGCCTTGAGCTGTGCCGCGTTCCATTCCGCCATCTCTGGCACCTCTGGTCCTCTCGATGTCCGTGCTGTGCTGGTCGCGGGCTCCGGCGCGGGCGGCGGGAGTCACCGCCGCGCCGTACCGGTCAGCCGAGTTCGAGGCCGCCGATGGCGTACCCGCGCTCCGGCCGGGTTCTGGGGCCTGTGCCTCGGCCGGGCGGATGCAGCGGGCTGAGCGGGACGGTGCGACGGCCCGTCGCGAGCAGGGCGGCCGCCACGCCGCGACATGCTCGGGCTGGATCTCCCGAGCCAGCCCGATCCGGCCCGTGGCATCCACGCCCGCGTGGTCGGCGGCTCGTCGACGGCGCGGCCGGCCCCGGGTCCACGACCTGCTGTCGTGCTCGATGGCCCCCGCCTCGTCGGGAGCCCGCGCAACGACCGGGCGAGGCGGACTCGCATCCCCACCGTGGCCCCGCTCGTCGGCGCGACGCCCAGCCGTGTGTCAGCTGCCCGACCGGATTCACGCGCCCTGAAGTGAACTCGTCGGATACCGCCGGGAGTTCGGCGGCCGAAGGATTTCCGTGGAGCCGGCCCGTGACGTGCGTACCCGGCACACCGCGCGGAGCGCCGTCGGCTCCCCGACGCCCCGCGCGGCTGCCCGGTGTCCGTCCGGTGCGGTGTCCGGGCGCGGCGAGCCCGGCGGACGAGCCGCCGCCCGGCGCCGTACCGCGCCCGCGGTCCCGCCCGTCCGCCCCCGATGTCGCACGCCGACGCCTCGGCCCGGCCGTCCCGTCGCCGCTGAGGGACGGGACCGGCGGAGATCAGTCGGTGCCGGGGGGCGCCTCGCCCCAGCCCCAGGTCTTGATGGTTTCCCGGGTGCCCGGCTTCGCGTCCAGCTGCGAATTGGCCATGGCGCGGCGCGAGCCGAACTCGATATAGCCCACGAACGCGGACCGGAATTCCGCGTCGGTGGGCACTCCGACGTGGTCGGCGGCCTCCATGAAGAGTTTCACCCAGCGCTCCCGCTGTTCCGGCCGGATGCCCCGGCCGCGGTGCCGGGAGAGCATGTGCGGAAAACCGCCGTGCCCCTCGGTATAGGCTTCCGGCCCGCCGAAGACCTCGCCGAGCCAGACCGCGACATGCTGGGGGTGGTCATCCGCCATGCGGGCGAAAAGCGGGGCGAGTACCTCGTCCTCGCGGACCCGCCGGTAGAACTCCTCGGTCAGCCGCTCCAGCCGCTCCGCGCCGCCGATCCATTCGTACATGGTGGGAACTGTGTCCGTCATCGTGCCACCTCCGATTGGCCATCCGTTGTCCACGACGCGAACCCGGTTCGGGTGGCGGCGAGGTACACCGCCCGGCGGGCGCTCGCTGTCCCGGGACAGCAACTCGTGCGCGGCGCTTGGCGGTTGGTTCATGGTCGTTGTGCCGGTGTCCTCGCCAGAAGATAGAAGCGACGGACGGCGGCCTCAATACGGTGCCGCCGAAGGGACGACCGAAGGATTGCCTTCACCGCGCCGGGAACCGGGCAGGTCCGCGGGCCGGTCGCGGCGTCGGAGACAGGCCGGGAACCGACGCCGGGTCAGTGGCCGTGACTGTGGCTGTGGCCCGGATTGTGGTGGTGGTTGTGGTCGTGGCCGTGCCCATGGCCCGGTTCACGGCCCGTCTCATGGCCGGGCTTCTGGCGCCGGTGGGGCCTGGCGCGGACGTGCATGCGTTCGCCCTGCCGGCCGAAGAGGCTGAGGAGTTCGACGGCGCCGTGCCCGGTGCTGCCGAACCAGTGCGGCAGCCGGGTGTCGAACTCGGCGGCCTCACCGGCGTCCAGGACCAGATCGTGATCGGCCAGGATCAGCCGCAGCCGTCCGGAGAGGACATAGACCCACTCATAGCCCTCATGGGTGCACACCTCGGGCGTGTTCTGGGTCTCCGGGATCACCATTTTGAAGGTCTGGAGCGGACCGGGCTGCCGGGTCAGGGGCAGGACCATATTGCCGTTCACCTGCTTGGCGGCGAGGCGGATACGGGGGTCGCCGACCTCGGGGGCACCGACGAGTTCGTCGAGGGGGACCTGGTGGGCCTGGGCGATGGGCAGCAGCAGCTCCAGGCTGGGGCGGCGCTGGCCGGATTCCAGCCGGGACAGGGTGCTCTTGGAGATGCCGGTGGCCTCGGACAGCGCCGCCAGTGTGACGCTGCGCTGGGTACGCAGACGCTTGAGGCGGGGGCCGACTTCGGTCAGGGCCTGGGCGATGGCAGGAGAGTGTTCCACCTCTCCATTGCACCGCGTCCGTCCCGGAAACGGCAACAAATATCGTCGCGAACTTGCCACCCGCAGCACTCTGCGGATCAGCCAGGCCCTGTCGGAGGTGATCGCGATGAGTGAGACGGCCACGGAAATCCGGATGTGTCGTCGCGGCCGTCGTGGGCACGGCCGCTCCGCACCCCGCGCCGGTGGTGCTTCCGCGGGGGCGGCCCCGGCGGGCCGGGGCCGCCGCGTACGGCGCGGAGCTGACCGACGGTCGGACGGACGCCCGCGAGCCCGCTGCCCCGGCCGCCGTGCCCGTCCGATGTCGTGCACCGTGCGGAAACGCCCCGGTCACCGCCCGCCACCCGGCCCGACGGCAGGCTCCGGGCCCGCCCGTCCCGTACCCACAGCCCCTGCCCGTACCACACGCACCACACCGCACCGGCAAGACAAGAGAGAGACCCTGCCATGACCTCAGCACCCGGAGACAGCGTGAACGAGCAGAGCACGGCGCGACGCGGGATACCCCTCGCGGTCTACCTGCTCGGCCTGAGCCTCTTCGCCATGGGCACCTCGGAGTTCCTGATCGTCGGCGTGCTGTTGGACATCGCCGGTGACCTCCAGGTGTCGCTGCCGACGGCCGGCACGCTGATCTCCGCGTTCGCGGCCGGTGTGCTGCTGGGCGCCCCGCCGCTGGCCGTGCTCACCCTGCGGTGGCCTCCGCGCACCACCCTGCTGGTCTGCCAGACGCTCTTCGTCGTCGCCATCGCGTTCGGCCTGCTCATACCCGGGTACGGGGCGCTGGTGGCCGCCCGCGCGGTCAGCGGAGTGGCGTACGCCGGGTTCTGGGCGGTCGCGTCGGCGACCGCGATCCGCATGGTCCCGCCGGACCGCACCGCCAGGGCGCTGTCGGTGGTGGTCACCGGGCTGAGCCTGGCCATGGTCGCCGGTGGTCCGGCCGGCACCCTGATCGGTGAACACTCCGGATGGCGCGCGGGGTTCTGGGCGGTGGCCGCGCTGACCGCGGCGACCGCGATCGCGGTGCGGCTGACGATGCCCGGCACCGACCGCGGCAAGGAGGCGGCTCCCGACCGGGGCGCCGAGCTGCGCGCGATGGCCCGGCCCAGGCTCTGGGTGGCCTACGGCAACACCATGCTGACCACTGCGGCGTACATGGTGTCGTTCAGCTACCTGGGCGCGCTGCTGACCGACAGCGGCGGACTGCCCGCCGGCTGGGTGCCGGCCGTGCTGGCGCTGTTCGGGATCGGCGCCTTCGCCGGGCTGACCATCGGCGGCCGGACCTCGGACCGGCACCCCTTCCCGACGCTGTACGCCGGGATCCTCGGCATGGTCGTCGTCTCCGTCGCACTGGCCCTGCTGGGCAGCCACCTGGCGGCCACGGTCCCGCTGGTGTTCCTGCTCGGACTGACCGGATTCCTCGTCAACCCGCCGGTGCTCTCCCGGGTGTTCACGATCGCGGTCGGCGCGCCGACCCTGGCCGGGGCGACCAATGTCTCGGCGATGCAGCTGGGGATCACGGTGGCGCCGCTGCTGGGCGGCCTGGCCATCGGCGCCGGCCTCGGGCTCCCTTCGGTCGGCTGGGTGGGCGCCGCGCTCGGACTGGTCTCGCTCGGCGCGGCGCTGACCGACGCCCGGCTGGACCGCCGCGCGAACGCACAGCCGGCCGCCGCCACGCAGACCGCGCCCACCGGGCTGACGGGCTGACGGGCTGACGGGCTGACGGGCCCGAGCATCTCGGCCGGGCGGCCGCTGCCGCTCGCCCTCGCACAACCGATAACGGACGTATGCGGCTTCGGGTTCCCGCCGGGCGGAGTCCGTCGGGCGGGAACCCGAAGCCGCACCTGAGCCGGCCGCAGGCGGCCTAGGCGCCGCGCAGCAGCGCGGCGAGATCGCCGTCCACATCGAGGTGGTGCATTTCGCCGCCTTTCGGGACGAGTTCGTACGACCGGGCCAGGAAGTGCCAGAGATCCCACGTGCCGAACTGCACCATCGCCACCCCGTCGGCGGTGTGGAACTCCAGCATCGTGGCGTCCGGGCCGCACGGCCAGATGTGGACATCGCCCGTCCCGGAGGGCTCTCGCAGCCCCGCCTCCAGCAGGTCGCGGGCGAAGGACCACTCCGCCTCCGCCCCGTCCAGTGAGGCGATGGGGGGAAACACCACGCGCACCGCGAACGGGTCGGTGCGGTCGTAGCGCAGGGCCGCCGGGATCATCCGTGATTGTGGTGCGGTCGCGATGAGGCGGGCGTGGACGGCTTGGTCGATGGCGGTGGACATCGCCGGCTCCCTTGCATTCGGTGCGGATCCTTTCCCCTATGACCACTATGACGACCGGGGCATTACGCCAGTACACCGGATTCCAACGTGACCTGTGTCACGCAACTTTGAATGAGAGAATATGGCCTCCTTACGCTTGCGAAACCCAAGCAATGTGCCGATGGTCCAGTGGTCCGGGCCGTGCTCACCATGAGGTGCGGAGCCGGACCGCCGGGGTGATATATCAGGGGTTGTGCCGCCATGTCAGATGCCGTGCCCGATGTCGCCGTTGTGGCTTGTGAGGAGTCGCCGGCGGACGCCTACGCCGCGCTCTATGAACAGGAGCACCCCCGTCTGGTCGGCTACGCCCGCTCACTGACCTCGAACGCCTGGCTCGCCGAAGACCTCGTCGCCGAGGCCCATTTCCGCGTCTGGCGACGGATCCAGGGCGGCCACCACATCGACAACATCCCGGCGTATCTGCGCACCACCATCCGCCACCTCGCCACCACGGTCGGCGCCAACGCCGCCCGCGAGATCCCGCGCGACCCGGAGGGCGGCCACGCCTGGCCCGAGGCCGCCGAATCCGCCCCGGACACCGACCCGATGCAGCGCATCGCCTATGTCGATCTGCTCGCCAGGGTCCTCGACCAGCTGCCGCAGCGCTGGGTGAAGGCACTGTGGCTGGCCGAGGCCGAGGACCAGTCGCTGGAGGCGGTCGGCAAGGCGATCGGCGCCGGAAAGGGCGCGACCGCGGTGCTGCTGCACCGGGCGCGCGAGGGGATGCGGCAGGCGTTCCTGCGCACGATGCCCGGCGCACCGGACAATCCGGCGTGCGCCGCGTACTGGGAGCGGATGCCCGCGTTCGTCCGGGGCGAGGCCACCGACAAGCAGGCCGGCGACGTCGACAGCCATCTCCTGGACTGCCCGGACTGCCACGGCAGGATGAGGCTGCTGGCCCACGCCAACCACCGGCTGCCGGCGCTCACCGGCCCCGCGCTGCTGGTGTTCCTGACGAGCGGTTCGGCGAAGTTCCTGCTGGCGCTGGCCGGTACCGGAGCCGCCGCCGCGGGCTCGGGCACACCCCCCTCCGGGGGCGGCGCGCTCAAGGTGGCGCAGCGGTCCGTACGGCATCTGCTGCGCGGCCAGGTCCGCCAGGCCGGACCGCTCGCCGTGACGGTCGCCGGGGTCGGGGTGGTGGCGGTGGCCGGGGCGGCGGTCGCCGCGGGGCTCGCCCTGACCGGCAACGACCCCGGCGCCGCCCAGCAGCGGGCTGCGGCTCCGTCGCACAGCGGTGGCGGTGAGCCCCCGCAGCCCGCCCCGCCGGGAGGGGCGTCGGGCGGGGGAACCGGAGGCGCGCCGGGTGGCGGGCCGGGCACCGCGGCGGGCGGTGCACAGGGAGCGGGCCCGTCGGGGGATCAGCCGCAGTCCTGGCGGAGCGAGCCGACGCCCTCGCGTTCCGTGGCCGCCATACCGTCCCTGCCGTCGCCCCTCCTGCCGCTCGCCCCGGCCGAGCCGGGAACGCCGGGACTGACGCCGAATCCCTCGGTGTCCGCCCAGACGGCCGCGCCGACAGGAGCTCCGCCGCCCAGCCCGACGACCGGTCCGACGAGCGGTCCGACCACCGGTCCGACGAGCGGCCCCACGGCGGCGCCGACGGTGACGCCCCGGCCGCCGACCCCCACCCCGTCGGTTCCCACGCCCACCTTCACCCCCACGGACCCGACGCCGAGCGTCCCCGTCCCGCCCACGGCGGAGCCGTCGCCCGACCCCACCTCGTCCCTGCACTGCGGCTGGCACTGGTGGGGTTCGACGCTTGTCTGGATCTGCACCTGGCAGTGAACACGGACGCCGACCGGCGCGGCCCCTTGAGGCCCTGCCGGTCGGCGTATGGTTCTCGCCCCCGCTGGCAACTACCGGTTGCGTCCCGACAGCTGCCGCCGCGGCTGCCCCGCCGGCGTCCGGCGGCTGCGGTAGACGACGTACGGCCGGAAGAGGTACTGCACCGGCAGGGCGACGACATGCATCAGGCGGGTGAACGGTGCGAGCAGCAGCAGGCCGAAGCCCAGCAGGATGTGCACCTTGAAGGCCATCGGGGCGGCCGCCATCAGCGCCACCTCAGGCCGGAGGACGAACAGGCTCCGGAACCACACCGAGATGCCCTCCCGGTAGTTGTAGTCCTCGCCGCCCACACCGGCGATCTGCACCAGCACGGTCGCCGTCAGACCGGCCAGCATCGCGGCGATCAGCAGCGTGTACATCAGATGGTCGCTGCCCAGCGTGGACCGGCGCACCGCGGGGACGGTGAGCCGGCGGTAGACGAGGATGCCGAGGCCGGCGACCGCGCAGGCGCCCGCCAGCGTGCCCGTGACGACCGCCATCAGGTGGTACGCGTGCTCGCTCAGCCCGGCCGCGCCGGTCCACGACGCGGGGATCACGAGCCCCACCAGGTGCCCGAGGATGACGAAGAGCATGCCGTAGTGGAAGAGCGGGCTGCCGATGCGCAGCAGCCGCGACTCACGGAACTGCGACGAGTGGGTGGTCCACCCGAAGCGGTCGTAGCGGGCCCGCCAGACGATGGCGGTGACCATCACGACGACGGCGACATAGGGGAAGACCCCCCACAGCATCCAGTCCAGGGTGTTCATGACGTCACCTTCTGCCACAGGGCACTTGCCGGGATCGGGGCGGGCGCGAGGTCGATACCGACCAGCTCCTGCGGGGGGCCGCTGCGGGCCAGCGCCTTGGCCTCCTCGCGGGTGCGCGGGGACGGGCCGGGCAGCGTGCCGCAGACGGCCCGCAGCACGGCGGCGTACGGGGAGCCGCTCTGCTCGACCGACAGCCGCAGCAGCTCCAGTCCGGCGCGGTGCCCGTCCAGCAGCTCCGTGCCCGCCGCATCGCCGGCGAGCGCGGCGAACTCCAGCATCACCGGCAGGAAGTCGGGCAGTTCGCCGCCGAAGTCACCCGCCATGCCGTATCGCCGGTAGAAGTCCTTCACGGCGACCAGCGCCGCGCCGCGGTTGCGGGTGTCGCCCGTCGTCCACCACGTCAGATACAGGCAGCGGCGGTTGCGGCTGTCGAAGGTGGCGACGTAGTGGGCGGCCAGGTCCAGTTCCGGGGTGGCCGCGAGGTGGTCGAGGAAGGCGGGCAGGCCGGCGGCCGCGTCCCCCGCAGACTCCGGCGAACTCGGCGACCGCGTGTGCTCCGGCGCCGCGGAGGGCCCCGCCAGCTCCGCCAGCGCCTCCCGCATGAGCGGCAGCTGCTCGCGCAGGAGCCGCTCGTCCGGGTAGCACAGGCACTGTGCGGCCACCCACCTGATCAGCGCGGTCGGGGTCATACCGCACCGCCCGAAACGCGGCCCGGCGTGCGGGGCGGGAAGAGGCCGTCCGGGCGGCCGTTGGCATCCCAGTTGAGCAGGTTCACCTTGGCCCCGCGCCCGTCGGACACCGGGTCGGACGTGTCCCCGGGGGCGCCCTCGCAGCCGGCCGGGGCGCCCTCGCCGGGACCGATATAGGTGTCCTCCAGCCGCTGCGCGTCCGCGCGGGCCGCCGAGGGGACGACGTACCGGTCCTCGTACTTGGCTATCGCCAGCAGCCGGAACATCGCCTCCATCTGGCCGGCCGTCAGCCCGACCTCTCCGGCGATGTCCGCGTCCCGCTCGTCGCGCAGATTGACGCCCCGCATGTACGACCGCATCGCGGCCAGCCGGCGCAGCACCGAGTCCACCGCGACGGTGTCCCCGGCGGTCAGCAGCTCCGCCAGGTACTCGACGGGGATGCGCAGCGACTCGATCGCGCCGAACAGGTTCCCGGCGTCCTCGCCGTCGAAGCCCGTACCGGCCAGCGCGTCCACCACCGGGGAGAGCGGCGGGATGTACCAGACCATCGGCATGGTGCGGTACTCCGGGTGCAGCGGCAGCGCGACCTGGTACTCGCAGATCAGCTTGCGGACGGGGGAGTTGCGGGCCGCCTCGATCCAGTCGGGCGCGATACCGCTGGCCTCCGCGTCCCGGACCACGTCCGGGTCGTGCGGATCGAGGAAGACGTCCAGCTGCGCCGGGTACAGGTCCCGGTCGTCCGCCACCGAGGCCGCCGCCAGCACCTTGTCCGGGTCGTAGAGCATGACACCGAGGTAGCGCATCCGCCCCACACAGGTCTCCGAGCAGACCGTCGGCTGCCCGGCCTCGATGCGCGGATAGCAGAAGGTGCACTTCTCGGCCTTGCCGGTGGCGTGGTTGAAGTAGACCTTCTTGTACGGGCAGGAGCTGACGCACATCCGCCAGCCGCGGCACTGGTCCTGTCCGACCAGCACGATGCCGTCCTCCTCGCGCTTGTACATCGCGCCGGAGGGGCAGGCCGCCACGCACGCCGGGTTGAGGCAGTGCTCGCAGATCCGCGGCAGATAGAACATGAAGGACTGCTCGAACTCGAACCGCACCTTCGTGCCCAGCTCCCGGCGGAGCTTGGCGATGACCGGGTCCTTGTCGCCGTGCTCGCTCGCCCCGCCCAGGTCGTCGTCCCAGTTGGGGCCCCAGGTGATGGTGTCCATCGGCTCGCCGGTCAGCTGCGAGACGGGCCGCGCGGTCGGCATGTCGTCACCGGCCGGGGCGTCCAGCAGCTGCTTGTACTCGTACGTCCACGGCTCGTAGTAGTCCTCGACGCCCGGCAGGTCCGGGTTGGCGAAGAGCTTGCCGAGGCGGCCGGCCCGGCTGCCGGAGCGCAGCCGCAGCCTGCCCTGCCGGGTCCGCTCCCAGCCGCCCTTCCAGCGCTCCTGGTCCTCGTAGGTACGGGGATAGCCCTGCCCCGGCCGGGTCTCGACGTTGTTGAACCAGACGTACTCGGTGCCCTCCCGGTTGCTCCACACCTGCTTGCAGGTGACGGAGCAGGTGTGGCAGCCGATGCACTTGTCGAGGTTCATCACCATGGCGACCTGGGCCATGACGCGGCGCCCGGTGCGGGCCTTACGGGGGGCCATCAGTACTGCACCTCCTGCGCGCGGCGGCGGATCACGGTGACCTCGTCGCGCTGGTTTCCGGTGGGGCCCTGGTAGTTGAAACCCCAGGCGAACTGGGCGTAGCCGCCGATGAGATGGGTCGGCTTGATGACCGCGCGGGTGAGCGAGTTGTGGATGCCGCCGCGCTTGCCGGTGGTCTCCGTCTTCGGCACCGCGAGCGTGCGCTCCTGGGCGTGGTACATGTACACCGTCCCGGCCGGCATCCGGTGCGAGACGATCGCCCGCGCCGTCACCACGCCGTTGCGGTTGACGGCCTCCACCCAGTCGTTGTCCCGGACGCCGATCGACGCGGCGTCCTGCGGGCTCATCCACACCGACTGGCCGCCGCGGGCCAGCGTCGCGATGTGCTGGTTGTCCTGGTAGGAGGAGTGGATCGCCCACTTGTTGTGCGGGGTCAGGTAGCGGACCGTGACGCCCCGTTCGTCGACCGTGCCGACGGCCGGCTCCCCGTACAGGCTCGTCATGTTCAGCGGCGGCTTGTACGTCGGCATCGCCTCGCCCGCCTCGTGCATCCAGTCGTGGTCCACGAAGAAGTGCTGACGGCCCGTCAAGGTGTGCCAGGGCTTGAGGTGTTCGGTGTTGATCGTGAAGGCGGTGTAGCGCCGTCCGCCGGCCTCGCTGCCGGACCACTCCGGTGAGGTGATCACCGGCACCGGACGCGACTGGGTGTCCTGGAACGAGATCTGCTTGCCCTCGGCCTCCGCCGCCAGATGCGCCATCTCCTGGCCGGTCTGCTTCTCCAGCTGCCGGAAACCGTGCGTGGCGACCCGGCCGTTGGTGGTGCCGGACAGCTTCAGGATGGCCTCGCAGGCGCGCTGCGCGGTGTCGAGCCGCGGCCGCCCGTCGGCGACCCCGCCGCTTACCGTGCCGTTCAGCCGCCCCAGCGTCCCGACCTCGGGCGTCACGTCGTACGTGACCGCCTTCTGGGTCACCCCCAGGGTGTCGACGAGCGGGCCCAGCGCGGCCATCTTCTCGCCCACCGCCGTGTAGTCGCGCTCGACGACCGTCAGCTTCGGCATCGTCCGGCCGGGCACCGGCGCGCAGTCGCCCGCCCGCCAGTCCAGGGCCACCCCGCCCGGCTGGGCGGTCTCGTCCACCGTGTCGTGCTGCAACGCGGTCGCCACCAGATCCCGCCGGGTGTCCAGCCGCCCCTTCGCCAACTCACTGAACTTCTGGGCGAGTTCATGGAAGATGTCGAAGTCCGGCTTGGTCTGCCAGGGCGGGTCCACGGCCGGGGTGAAGGCGTGGACGAACGGATGCATATCGGTCGAGGACAGATCGTGCTTCTCGTACCACGTCGCGGCCGGCAGCACGATGTCCGACAACAGGGTCGTCGACGTCATCCGGAAGTCCAGCGAGACCAGCAGATCCAGCTTGCCCTCGGCGCCCTCGCGCCACTTCACGTCCCGCGGCCGGCAGTCCGCCGGGGCCGCCCCGCCCTGCACATGGCTGTCGGTGCCCAGCAGATGCTTGAGGAAGTACTCGTTGCCCTTGCTGGACGAACCGAAGAGGTTCGCCCGCCAGACGGTCATCACCCGCGGCCAGTTCTCCGGCGCGTCCGGGTCCTCACCGGCGAACCCCAGCCGCCCGTCGCGGAGCTGGTCCACCGTGTACGCCACCGGGTCCACGCCCGCGGCGTCCGCCTCGGCCACCAGATCCAGCGGATTGCGGTCGAAGGTCGGATAGGACGGCATCCAGCCCATCCGGGTCGCCGCCGCCAGACAGTCCGCCGGCGACATCCCGTCCAGCCGCCCCTCGCCCAGCGGCGACGCCAGCTTCTCGGCCCGGAACGGGTCGTAACGCCACTGGTCGGTGTGGAGATAGAACCAGCCCGTGCCGATCATCTGGCGCGGCGGCCGCTGCCAGTCGCCCGCCGACGCGAGGGTGGCCCAGCCGGTGGCCGGCCGGCACTTCTCCTGCCCGACGTAGTGCGCCCAGCCGCCGCCGTTGCGGCCCTGGCAGCCGGTCATCGTCAGCAGCGCCAGGAAGCCGCGGTAGGCCGTCTCGGCGTGGAACCACTGGTTGGTGCCCGCGCCCAGCAGGATCATGCAGCGGCCCCTGGACTCCTCGGCCGTGGTCGCGAACTCCCGCGCGATCCGCTCGGCCTGGGCCGCCGGCACGGAGGTGTGCTGCTCCTGCCACGCCGGGGTGCCGACCTGCCCGGCGTCGTCATAGCCGGTGGGCCACTCGCCCGGCAGACCCAGCTCCTCGCGCCCGACGCCGTACTGGGCCAGCAGCAGGTCGTAGACCGTGCACACCGGCGGGCCGTCCGCGGACAGCTGCTGTACCGGCACCCCGCGGCGCAGGACGCCGGTGGAGCCGCCGGACAGGTCGAAGCGGGGCAGCAGCACCTCGGCGGTGGTGTGTGCACCGTCCGCTACGGACAGCCGGGGGGTGACACCGCCCAGGTCGAGATTCCAGTCGCCCCGGTCGGTGGGCTTGCCGTCGGCGCCCCAGCGGTGGCCGAGGGTGCCGTTGGGTACGAAGACCTCGCCGGTCGCGTCGTCGATCAGCAGGGTCTTCCAGCGGTCCCGGGGGTCGTCGGACGCGTCCCCGTCGGCCGCGCCGCCCAGATCGGCCGCGGTGGCGAACTTGTCCGGGACGTACGCCCCGTCCTTCTCGCGCAGCGTCACCAGGAACGGCATATCGGAGTACGTGCGCACGTACTCGTCGAAGAACGGCACCCGCCGCTCGACGAAGAACTCCTTGAGGACGACATGGCCCATCGCCAGCGCCAGCGCGCCGTCGGTGCCCGGGTGCGGATGTACCCACTCATCGGCGAACTTGGTGTTGTCGGCGTAGTCCGGCGACACCGCGACGACCTTCTGGCCCCGGTAGCGGGCCTCGGTCACCCAGTGCGCGTCCGGCGTCCGGGTGACCGGGACGTTCGCGCCCCACATCATCAGATACGCCGCATCCCACCAGTCGCCCGACTCCGGGACGTCGGTCTGGTCGCCGAAGACCTGCGGTGAGGCGATCGGCAGATCCGCGTACCAGTCGTAGAACGACAGCATCGAACCGCCGATGAGCGACATGAAACGGGCCCCGGCGGCGTGCGACGCCATCGACATGGCCGGGATCGGCGAGAAACCGGCGATCCGGTCCGGACCGTGCTCGGCGATGGCGTGCACATGCGCGGCGGCCGCGATCTCCAGCACCTCGGACCAACTCGTCCGCACCAGGCCGCCCTTGCCGCGCGCCTTCTGGAAGCGCCGGCGACGGGCCGGATCGCCCATGATGTCGGCCCACGCCGCCACCGGGTCGTCGCCCAGCCGCTGCTTGGCCTCCCGGTACATCTCCAGCAGCACCCCGCGCACATGCGGGTAGCGGACGCGGGTGGGGGAGTAGCAGTACCAGGAGAACGCCGCACCGCGGGGGCAGCCGCGGGGCTCGTACTCCGGTCGGTCCGGGCCGACGGACGGGTAATCGGTGTCCTGGGTCTCCCAGGTGATCACGCCGTCCTTCACATAG
Organism: Streptomyces celluloflavus; assembly: GCA_000720995.1. GTDB lineage: Bacteria > Actinomycetota > Actinomycetes > Streptomycetales > Streptomycetaceae > Streptomyces > Streptomyces celluloflavus. The sequence goes on along the minus strand of JOEL01000023.1, from coordinate 21,878 downwards.
ACCTGCCAGCGGCAGGAGCCCGTGCAATTGACGCCGTGCGTGGTGGAGACGACCTTGTCGAAACTCCAGCGGTCCCGGTAGAAGACGTCTCCGTCCCGCCCGCCCTTGTGGTGCACCGTGCGCAGATCGCCGGATACCTCACCGCCGGAGAAAAACCGGCCGGCCTTCAGCAGTGCCGCGCCCGCCGGTGTGGCCATCGACGGTTTACCGGACTCTTCGTGCCTCATCCGCGCCTCCTCATAAACCCGCTGGGTCCACGAAAAGGCTACCGGGAAATTTCCGGCAGCCGGCCCGGCCGCGATTTTATCGATTCAATCGAGGGGACTTTGGTCCCGGCTGCTCGGGATCTAGTACCCGGCTTTTTACGGCACCACCTCTTCTACTGTGGAGCCGTGCATGTGGCAGCAGAGATGGATATGCGAGAAGGCGCCCTCCCCTCGGCGGACCCGCGGTTGCGGCTCCTGGAGGTGCTGCGGACCGGCGGCCGGCCGTACGCGGTCGTCCAGCTCGCCGACGCCTCGGAACTGACCCCGGCCACCGTGCGCTACCACCTCGCCCGCCTGGAGCGGGACGGCCTCGTCCGCCGGGAGCCGGAACGGCCCACCGGCCGCGGCCGCCCGCGCCTCGTCTACCGCCTGACGGCCGGCACCGAGGGGTTCGGCCCCGGAGCCGCGGTCGTCCCCGAACCGGGCGTCTACCGCGGTTTCACCCGCGCCCTCGCCGAGGCCGCCACGGACCGCTCGGCCGCCGACCCGCGCACCGCCGCCCGCGCGGCGGGCCGCGCCTGGGCCCGGCGCGTGATGGCGGACGGCAAGGTCGAGCCGGGCGACGGCACCGCGCAGGACCGCGCCATCGCGGTCGCCACCCGCGCCGGTTTCCGGCCCCTGCCCGACGGGCCCGAGGGCGGGGTCGGCCAGGTGCGCTTCCGCGAGTGCCCGGTACTGGACGTCGCGTTGCAGTTCCCCCACATCGTCTGCATGATCCACGAAGGCCGCCTCGACGAACTCTGCGGGAGCGCCGTCGACGTCCGCATCCGCCCTTTCTGCGCGCCGGGCGTCTGCGCGGCGGAATTCCACAACGTGAGTGTTGCGGAAAAGGCGTATGCGGTGGGTGATTCCGCGGGGTGATGGCGGGGTGATGGCGGGGGCCCTCCGGCGGCTGTGGTAATTCGCCGATATTTCGTGTGAGGAGTGCCGTCGGGGCGGGGGCTTGGGCGGCCATTTCGGTGGCTATTTCGCTGTCCGGACTGCCGGCCGTGTTGTTGTTCGGCCCGCCGGTCATTCCACCGTCGATTTCGGTGTGGATTCCGGTGGGCTATTTCCTTGGTGTGCCGTGTGCCGCGTGGCGTGTGCCGTGTGCCGTGCTCTGCGCGCCATGTTCTGCGCTCCGTCTTCTGTGCTCCGTCAGGCGTTGCCCCCCGGGGTCCGCAGTCTTGGTCCCGGTTTCCGGGGCGAGGGCTCCGGTCTGGACGGGGTGGCCGGGCTGGGTTAGCTTCCAGCGCCATGAGTGCCGTGAGCATCTTGAGAGCCATGAGGGCTTCGAGGGGCACGGTGAACACGAGTGGGGTGGGGCGGATGCGGCGCACAGGACGGCTGTGGCACAGGAGATTCCTGAGGTACGGGGGACAGCTGGCCCGCCAGGGCGCCGGGCCGCTGCGCCGGGTGTCCGTCTCCGTGGCGGCCGGGGCGGTGGCGCTCGCCGGGCTGGCCACCGGCCCGGCCGCCGTGGCGCAGCCGGCCGGCGTCACGGCGACCGCGCGGACGGCCCCGGCCGCGGTACCCGCCACCACGTCGGCACCGGCGTCCCGCACCCGCCACCTCGGCTGGCACCTGACGGACAGCGGCAGTACCGCCCGCTTCCGCGGTCTGGCGGCCGTCAGCCGGACGACCGCATGGGCCGCCGGCACCGAGGGCACCGTGCTGCGTACGCACGACGGCGGTAAGCACTGGAGCGATGTCTCCCCGCCCGGCGCCCGGACGCTGGAGTTCCGCGATATCGAGGCGTTCGACGCGCGTCATGCGGTCGTCCTCGCGATCGGCGCGGGAGAGGCGTCGCGCGTCTTCCGCACCGATGACGCCGGCGCCACCTGGACCGAGAGCTTCCGCAACACCGATCCGCGGGCCTTCTACGACTGCCTGACCTTCTTCGACCGGCGGCACGGTATCGCGCTCAGCGACCCCGTCGACGGGAAGTACCGCGTCCTGTCCACCGGCGACGGCGGCCGCAGTTGGCGCGTACTGCCCTCCGGCGGCATGCCGGCGGCCCGGCCCGGTGAGTCCTCCTTCGCCGCGAGCGGACAGTGCCTGGTCTCCGCCGGCAGCCGTGACGCCTGGATCGCGACCGGCGGCGCGGCCACCGCTCGCGTCCTGCACACCGCCGACCGCGGCCGCACCTGGACGGCCGCCGAGGCCCCCGTCCCGGCGGGCGATCCGGCCCGCGGCGTCTTCGCCCTCGCGTTCCGCGACCGTACGCACGGTCTCGCGGTCGGCGGCGACTACCGCTCCGGACAGCCGTCGCCCCGGGCCGCCGCGGTCAGCGCCGACGGCGGCGCCACCTGGACCACGGCCGCCACACCGCCCACGTCGTACCGCTCCGGCGTCGCCTGGCTCCCGCACTCCCGGCGGACCGCCCTCGCCGTCGGCCCGACCGGCAGCGATCTGACGCTCGACGGCGGCCGCACCTGGCACCCCTTCGACACGGGCTCGTACGACACCGTCGACTGCGCGCCCGACCTCGGCTGCTGGGCCGCCGGCGAACAGGGCCGGATCGCCCGCTTGGAGCCGTGAGGGCGAGCCTGACCGCGATGGTCGCGGCGCACTCGACCGCGACGGTCACGGTGCCGGAGACTGCGACGGTCACGGTGTCGGAGACCGCCACGGTGCGACGGCGAACGCGATCGTGAGCGTGAACGCGGCTGGGGCCGTCCACGTGGCCGCAGCCGCGCCCACGATCAGCATCACGCCCGCGCCCAAGCCCACGGCAGCGACCGTGACGCCGAACGGCCGTCCGCCCGTTGGCCATACGCGGCACCGAGCCACCGGGCCACCGGACCGCGAGGCACCCGGGCCACCGGCCCGGTCCGGGGGACGGCTCAGACCCGGCCCCCGCCCCCTCAGTCCAGCAGACTGCCGAGCCGCCCCTCCAGAACGACCAGCAACTCGCCCAGCGCATCGGAGAGTTCGCCCTGCCGCTGGTCGCCGATGCCGTCGAGCAGGGCGGCCTCGTACCGCAGTTGTTCGGGCAGCAGCCGGTCGATGGCCGCGCGGCCCTCGTCGGTGAGGGAGAGGTGGGTGACGCGGCGGTCCCGGTCGTCCGGCCGACGGGCGATCAGCCCGCGCGCCTCCAGCTGCCGTACCCGCTTGGTCACCGCGGCCCCCGAGGCGAAGGTCTCGCGGGCGATCCGGCCCGGCGTCAGCTCGCGGTCCATCCGGCGCAGCGTGCCGAGGATGTCGAACTCGGGGCGGGTCAGTCCGGCGCGCCGCAGCGGGGCGTCGGACGCCTGCTGGAGCAGCGCGGAGCAGCGGTTGAGCCGTCCGATCACCGCCATCGGGCCGGTGTCCAGCCCGGGGTGCACCTGCTGCCACTGGCGCAGCACCCCTGCGACGATGTCCTCGGTCACCCGCACTCCCCTTTCGGCCACTGCCACTTCCCTGGACGCATGACGACCGGCCTACGGCACCCGGCCCACGGCGAGTGGACGCGTGCCGACCGGCGGGTGACGGCCGGCGTACGGCCACTGGCGTACGGCCGGTGCCCGCGCCGCCGGCCACGGCCACCGTCATCGGCGTACAGCCCAATTGTGCCTGCCGCCGGGCCGGGCGGACACACCGGTCAGACGGTCGGCGCGGGGGCCGGGAGCCGGCGGACGAGACCGGCCAGGGTGCGGTGGCCCTGCTGTTCCGCGTGGGCGATGCGCTCCTCCGGGAGGGCCCGCTGCCACCACTCGCCGGCCGCCACCTCGACCGCCTCGCGGAGCTCGACCAGACAGGTGGTGAGGCGGTCCCGGGCCCAGCCGGTCTCCCGCGCGTCGTGGGCCCCGGGCACCGCTCCCGCGGTGAGCAGCCGGAGCGCCGCGGCCTCGGCGTCCGCGACGCGCTCCAGAGCGCTGTCGATACGGTTCGCGGCGCGCCGGTTGGTGACCAGTACACAGCAGGTCAGACCCACCGCCGCACCCACCACGGTGTCGATCCAGCGGTCGCGGACCAGCGTCCCGGCCGGCTGCCGGCTGCCGAACTCGGTCAGCAGCAGCGCCATCGGCGTCACCCACACCGAGCCGAGCCAGTAGTTGCGGGTGATGCACGCCTCGGTGCCGAGCTGGCAGGCCAGGGCGAGCGCGATCATCGCCGGACGGCCGGTGTGGATCAGCGGCAGCAGGGCGGTGAACAGCAGCAGGCCGAGCAGATTGCCGAGGGTGCGTTGCAGTGCGCGCTGCCAGGAGAGGGTGGTGTTGGCCTGGTAGATCGAGGCCGCGGTGACCACGGCCCAGTACGGGTGTCCGACGCCGACCGCCATCGACGTCCAGCCCGCCAGCGCACATCCCGCCGCGACCCGCGCGCCGATGGGCAGCAGCGGCGACCCGGGGGCGAGGCGTGCCGCCACCGCCCGTATCCCGCGCGGACGGCCGGGGGCGGGCCGCCGCAGCCCGCTCTCCCCGGTCCCGGAACCGGCCCACGCCGCACCCTCCGCCGCCACGCCCGCCAACTCCTCGGCCTGCGCCGTGGAGAGCGCGACCTCGGGGAGCGGGCGCCCGCGGCGCAGTTCGCGCGCCCAGCCGTCGAGTCGGCCGGCCTCGACGCCACCGTGCTCGCCGGCGCATTCTCCGGCGTGCCGGGCCACCCCGGCCGGCCATCCGAGCGTCGACTCGGCACGGACGAGCAGCCGCTCCAGACCGGCCCGTGCCGCCGCCTTCGACGGGGTGCGCGCCGGGACCAGGAAGAGGGTGTGCCAGGCGGCGTTCACCGCGGCCGCGGTCGCGTGCCGGGCGTGCCCGGTCCCGGGAGGGCCGGACCCGCCGGGGCCGGGGGCCGTCCGCAGCAGCGCGGCGGCCGCCTCCAGCGCGCGAGCGGTGGCGATCCGCTCGGGGCCCCGTGGCCGGACCAGCGCCGGCGCCATGCACACCAGCCAGGCGAGCGCGCCGGCGCCGAGCGCCGTCGCCAGGTGCACCGGCACCTGCCCGAGCCGCTGCGGTACGAAGAACGCCGACGCGGCGATGAAGGTCGGGATGAGGTTCCCCGGCGGGCCGATGCGGGTCGCGTCGCAGACCATCTTGTGGACCGCGGCGAGCAGTGCGGCGCACCCGACGAGCAGCGCGGTCGAGGAGATCAGCGCCCCGGCGGTCAGCGCGAGGCCGAGACTCGCGACCATCCCGAGCACCACCCAGGGCAGGGTGCGGGCGCGGGCGGCGTACGGCAGACCGTGCCCGTACAGCGCGCACAGCGCCCCGGCCGAGGTGTAGAGCACCAGATTCAACTGGTCCAGCGCGAACAGCGTGGCATCGGAGATCGCCATCGCGACGAACGCGCTGAGCGCCGGCTTGTGCCAGATGTCGACGGGACGGCGCAGCCGCACGGTACTCCGGACCGGCAATGGACGGCAGCGCACCGGACGCCCCGCCGTGCCACCGGCCGGCGTTCCGCCCCTCGCCGCCGCCCCTCCCGGTGCCGCGCTCCCCGCTGTCGTGCTTGTCGGTGTCCCACTCCCGGGCAGGCCGGCGGCTCTCTTCCCGGCAGGCTTGGCGTGCTTCCCCATAACGAGAAGATTAGCAGGTGTTTTACTAGTAAAAGATATCCTGCCCGGTCAGCACGCGGGCCCGGCACTCCGAGGGGGTTCCCCAGGCGGTCCGCAGCGCCCGCGCCTTGCGGATCCACAGCGACAGATCCAGTTCGTCGGTGTAGCCGATCGCGCCGTGCAACTGGAGCGCGGCGCGGGCCGCCCCGTACGCCGCCTCGCCCGCCGCCACCTTCGCCGCCGCCACCTCCCGCCGGACGGCCGCCGCGCGCCCGGCACCCTCCGTCGCCACGAGCCGACCCCGTTGCCCGTCCGCCCCCGTCTCCGCCGCCAGCGCCACCGCCGCCCCGAACACCAGCGGCTGTGCGAACTCCAGGGCCACCAGCGCATCGGCCAGCCGGTGCCGCACCGCCTGGAAGGAGCCGACCGCCACCCCGAACTGCTTCCGCTGCCGTACGTAGGTCACGGTGTCGGCCAGCAGCCGCCGCCCGGCCCCGAGCGCCTGGGCGGCGGTGAGGGAGGCCGCGACATCGACCGCGTGCCGGGACGCGGCCCGGACCGCGGGCCCGCTCGCCAGCACCTCGCCGCCGTACGCGGGGCGGGCGAGCCGCCGCGCCGGGTCGAGCGACGGCTGGACCGGCCCGTGGCCCGTCGCGGACAGCAGTCGGTCGCCCGCCACGACGAACGTCGTATCGGCGGTATGCGCGTCCAGCGCGTACGGCCCGCGCCCGCCACCCGCGTCCCCACCCGGGTGCCCGCCCTCGCCCGTACCGTCCGTCCCGGCTGTGCCGTCCGTCCCGACCGTCTCCCCGTAGGTGTCCGCGTACGACACGAGATGGCCGCCCGTCGCGATCCCCGGCAGCCATCGCGCGCTCGGCGCCGGATCGCCCAGCCGCCGCAGCAGGGCCGCCGCGGCGACGGTCTCGACGACCGGACCCGGCACGCCGTGGCGCCCCAACTCCACGAAGGCGACCGCGAGTTCGACGGGGAGGAACCCTGACCCGGCGTGCTCCTCGGGTACTGCCAGCGCGAACACCCCCAGATCCGCCAGCCGTTGCCATACCTTCCGGCCCGGCCCGGTGTCGTCCACCGCCCAGGCGCGTACGGCGCCCGCGATGTCCGCCGCGCCCAGCATCCGGTCGAGCGTCCGCCCGAACTCGCGCTGCTCGTCGTCGAGGAGAAACGTCACCTTCGGCCGCCCTCTCGTCCCGTCGTGCCGCGGCCGCCGGTGTGCCGCCCGGCGCCGCGCTTCACCGTCGCCCCTTGGGCAGTCCGAGCAGCCGCTCGGCGATGATGTCGCGCTGGATCTCATTGGTGCCCGCGTAGATCGGACCGGCCAGGGCGAAGGTCCAGCCCGCCGCCCAACTGCCGTGATCCGGCGCCTCGTCGGCGCTGTCGGCGAGTTCGCCCGCGGCGCCGAGGAGGTCGAGGGCGGTCTCGTGCAGGGCGATGTCGAGTTCGGACCAGAAGATCTTGTTCAGGCTGGACTCGGCGCCCAGGTCGTCGCCCGTGGCGAGCCGGGCGGCGCCGGCGCGGGCGAAGAGATGGTAGGCGCGGGCGCCGATCACCGCGTCGGCGACCCGGTCGCGCAGTGCCGTATCCGCCGGATCGGCACGTTGCCGCCACAGCGCGACAAGGCGGTCGGCGGACGCCGTGAAACGGCCGGGGCTGCGCAGGGTGAGTCCGCGCTCGTTGCCCGCCGTGCTCATCGCGACCCGCCACCCCTGGCCCGGCTCGCCGATCACGTCCTCGTCCGGGACGAAGACCTCGTCGAGGAAGAGTTCGGCGAAGGCCGGCTTGCCGTCCAGCCGCCCGATGGGCCGTACGGTCACGCCCGGCGCGGCGAGATCGAACATCAGGTAGGTCAGCCCGCGGTGCGGCCGGTCCGCGTCCGGATGGCTGCGGAACAGGCCGAACGCGCGGTCCGCGAAGGCCGCCCGCGAGGACCAGGTCTTCTGCCCGCTGAGCAGCCAGCCGCCCGCCGTCCGTACAGCCGTGGAGCGCAGTGCGGCGAGATCGGAACCGGCCTCCGGCTCCGACCAGGCTTGCGCCCAGATCACCTCGCCGCTCGCCATCGGCGGGAGCACGCGGGCGAGCTGGGCGGGGGAGCCGTGGGCGAAGAGGGTCGGGGCGAGGAGGCTGATGCCGTTCTGGCTGACCCGGCCGGGCGCCTGCGCGGCGTAGTACTCCTCCTCGAAGATCAGCCAGCGCGCGAGGGACGCGCCCCGGCCGCCGTACTCCTCGGGCCACGAGACCACCGACCAGCGGTCCGCGGCCAGGGTGCGCTCCCACTCCCGGTGGGCGGCGAAACCCTCGGCGGTCTCCAGCGACGGCAGGGGCGTGCCGGGCACCCGGGCGGCGAGCCAGGACCGTGCCGCGTACCGGAACTCCTCGTCCTGTGGGGCGTGTCCGAGATCCATCGACGCGCAGCCTCTCTCTCGATGACCTTGATGGCGCGCAATTTCCCGACGAGTGTTCCCTGACAACCGTTCCCTAACAAGTGTTTGGTAGGTTAGCGTACGGCCATGACGACCGAGAAGCCTTCCTACGTTCCCGGGCACGGCCTGCTGACCGGCCGGACGGCCGTCGTCACCGCCGCCGCGGGCGCCGGCATCGGGGGCGCCACCGTCCGCAAGCTCCTGGAGGAGGGCGCGGACGTCGTCCTCTCCGACGCCCACGCCCGCCGCCTCAAGGAATCCGAGGACCGGCTCGCCGCGGAGTTCGGCGCCCGGCGGGTCGCCGCCCTGCCCTGCGACGTCACCGACGAGGCGCAGGTCGGCGCGCTCTTCGACCTCGCACAGCAGCGGCACGGCCGACTGGACATCGTCATCAACAACGCCGGCCTCGGCGGCACCGCCGATCTCGTCGAGATGACCGACGACCAATGGGACAAGGTCCTCGACGTCACCCTCAACGGCACCTTCCGCTGCACCCGGGCCGCCCTGCGCCGGATGCGCGACGCGGCCGGGGGCGGGGTGATCGTCAACAACGCCTCGGTCGTCGGCTGGCGCGCGCAGCGCGGCCAGGCCCACTACGCCGCCGCCAAAGCCGGCGTGATGGCGCTGACCCGCTGCGCCGCGGCCGAAGCGGCCGCCTACGGGGTCCGCGTCAACGCCGTCTCGCCCAGCCTGGCCATGCACCCGCACCTCGCCAAGGTCACCACCGAGGAACTGCTCGACGAACTCACCTCCCGCGAGGCGTTCGGGCGCTACGCCGAGCCCTGGGAGGTCGCCAACGTCATCGTCTTCCTCGCCAGCGACTACTCCTCGTACATGACCGGCGAGGTCGTCCCGGTCAGCAGCCAGCACGCCTGACACCGGCCCGGAGCCGGGGCGGGCGCACGCCTGTGAACAGGCCCGATACGGGGAGCGACAATGGCCACGTGCCGACCGCAAAGAAGAAGACGACCGTGAGCGCGACCCCGGAGCGCCGCCGCGAACTGCTGAACACCGCGGCGGAGGTCTTCGCCGCGCAGGGTTACAACGCCACCACCGTCCGCCGCATCGCGGACGAGGCCGGGATGCTCGCGGGCAGCCTCTACTACCACTTCGACTCCAAGGAATCGATGGTGGACGAGATCCTGTCCACCTTCCTGACCGAGCTGTGGGACGGCTACGACGCCGTGCTCGCGGCCGACCTCGGCCCCAGGGAGACCATCGAAGCCCTGGTCACCGAGTCGTTCCGGGAGATCGACCGGCACCGCGCCGCGGTCGCCATCTACCAGAAGGAGTCCAAACACCTCGCCGCGCAGCCCCGCTTCGGCTATCTCACCGAATCCCAGCAGAAGTTCGAGAAGGCATGGCTCGGCACGCTGGAGCGGGGCGTGGCCGACGGAGCGTTCCGCGCAGACCTCGACATCCGGCTCACCTACCGATTCGTCCGCGACACCGTCTGGGTCGCGGCGAGCTGGTACCGGCCGGACGGACACCACAGCCCCGAGGAGATCGCCCGCCAGTACCTCTCGATGGTCCTGGACGGCATCGCCCGTCGGGACTGACGACCCGCCACCGACCACCGGCCACCGATCACTCACCACCGACCACCGAAGGCCAACGCCCAGAGGAACCCGAGACCTCAGGACCCCGAGACCCCACAACCCAGGGAGTCGCCATGGCCACGCCGCACGAGTCGGCCGAGCACACCGCGCGCCACGCACCACGCGAGGCGTACATCATCGACGCCCTGCGCACCCCGGTCGGCAGACGCAACGGCGGACTCGCCGCCGTGCACCCCGCCGACCTCGGCGCGCACGTCCTCAAGGCGCTGATGGCCCGCACGGACGTGGACCCGGCCGCCGTCGAGGACGTCGTCTTCGGCTGCCTGGACACGGTCGGCCCCCAGGCCGGCGATATCGCCCGCACCGCCTGGCTGGCGGCCGGGCTCCCCGAAGAGGTACCGGGCGTCACCGTCGACCGCCAGTGCGGCTCCTCCCAGCAGGCCGTGCACTTCGCGGCGCAGGGCGTGCTCTCCGGCACCCAGGACCTGGTCGTCGCGGGCGGTACCCAGAACATGTCGATGATCCCGATCGCCTTCGCCAGCCGCCAGGCCGCGGCACCGCTCGGCCTCACCGAAGGCCCGTTCGCGGGCAGCCGGGGCTGGCGCGCCCGGTACGGCGACCGGCCGGTGAACCAGTTCCACGGTGCCGAACTGATCGCCGAGAAATGGGGCATCTCGCGCCGCGATATGGAGGAGTTCGCGCTGCGCTCACATCAGCGCGCGGTCCGCGCCATCGACGAGGGCCGTTTCACCCGCGAAATCGTGCCGTACGGGGCCGTCGCGGTGGACGAAGGGCCGCGGCGTGACACCTCCCTGGAGAAGATGGCGGGCCTCAAACCGGTGGTCGAAGGCGGCCGGCTGACCGCCGGGGTCTCCTCCCAGGTCTCCGACGGGGCCGCCGCGATGCTGCTCGCGAGCGAACGCGCCGTACGCGACCACGGGCTCACCCCGCGCGCCCGCATCCACCACCTGTCGGTACGCGGTGAGGACCCGATCCGGATGCTCACCGCACCCATCCCGGCCACCGCACACGCGCTGAAGAAGACCGGCCTGACCCTCGACGCGATCGATCTGGTCGAGATCAACGAGGCGTTCGCGTCCGTGGTCCTCGCCTGGCTCAAGGAAACCGGCGCCGACCCCGGCAAGGTCAACGTCAACGGCGGCGCCATCGCCCTGGGCCACCCCCTCGGCGCGACGGGCACCAAGCTGATGACGACCCTCCTCCACGAACTGGAGCGCACGGGCGGCCGCTACGGCCTCCAGACCATGTGCGAGGGCGGCGGCCAGGCCAACGTCACCATCATCGAACGGCTCTGAGCCCCGGCCTCCGGTTCCGGCGTTCCGGACTCCCGGCCCGGCAGCTCCGGTCCGTCAGCTCAGCAGTGCGTGTTCTTCACGTACAGGGCGCGCGGCGCCGTCGTCGTGGCGTAGCGGATGTCCCGCGTCGCGGCCTTGGCGAGGCGGCCGCGCGGGTCCGGGCGGTGCGGAAGGACGATGACGTAGCACGCGGCGCGCCCGGCGCACAGGTTCGTCAGCCGGACATAGCGCTGGTGACCCCGGTTGAAGAACTTCCGTACCTTGACGCACTGCGGCGACCGCCCGGCGGCGACCGCGTCCGAGGCCGTGGTCAGCGTCAGCGAAGCACCGCAGGCCACGACCGCCAGCACCATGGCGATGATCTTCCGCACGTCATCTCTCCTCCCCGAGGAAAACTCCTGCGAAGGCGATCCCAGGAAGGTCATCTCAGGCTGGTTGTCTCGGATCGGTTGTCTCGGGCTGGTCATCTCGGGTGGGCGGGCTCGGGCGGGTCGGTCAGGAGGGCCGGATCGGGACGGTGATCCCGGGAAGGGCGTCCAGGCCGCCTTCACGCGTCCGTTCTCCGTCGCCCATTGTCCCCGTGCCCGGGGAGAAAATCAGCCCGGGGTACCGCACGGGCCATGGGGGAGGGGCCCGGGGACGGTGCCGGGGCACGGGAACACCTGTGTCAGCCGTGCGGGGGGCGTGGTCCCGGCGGTCCCGGCGGACCCGATGGACCCGATGGGCGCGAGAGGACGGAGTGGCCGGAGCCGCCGGTGTGGCCGGAGCCGTCGGTGTGGCCCGGGGGACCGGGAAGACGGGCCAAGGTCTCATACGCCTCCGTCATGATGCGGTCCACCAGCTCCGCGCAGGATGGCAGGTCCTCGATCAGCCCGGCTATCTGGCCCGAGGCCATCACGCCCAGATCCGGCCGCCCCTCGACCATCGCGGCCCGCAGCATCATCGGCGTATTGGCGGCCAGCAACAGCTGACTCCAGCTCAGCTCCTTGCCGTGCTTCATGGCCAGACCGTCGCGGATCAGCTCCGCCCAGCGCATCCCGGACCGTTTGCGGAACGCCGCCGTGTGCCGTACGGCCCGTAGCAGCGCCGCCGGACGCCCGCTCCGCTCCAGCGCGTCGACGAGATCCGTGCGCAGCATCCGGTGCGGCAGCCCGTCCACCTTCGTCGTGACGGTGATGTCCTTGACCGACGCCGCGAGATAGCGCGCCTTGACCGCGTCGGGGACGGTGCTGTCCGACGTCAGCAGGAAACGGGTGCCCATGGCGACCCCGCACGCCCCGAAGGCGAGCGCGGCCACCAGGCCCCGACCGTCGCGGAAACCGCCCGCCGCGATGACGGGGATACCGACCGCGTCCACGACCTGCGGCAGCAGCACGCTCGTCGCCACGTCACCGGTGTGCCCGCCGCCCTCGCCCCCCTGGACGAGCACGGCGTCGGCACCCCACGCCGCCACCTTCTCCGCGTGCCGTCGCGCCCCGATCGACGGGATCACCACGACCCCCGCGTCCTTGAGGCGCGCGATCAGCTCCCGGGAGGGGGCCAGCGCGAACGAGGCGACCCGTACGCCCTCCTCGATGACGACCCGCACCCGCTCCCCGGCGTCGCCCGCGTCCGCGCGCAGATTGACGCCGAACGGCGCGTCCGTACGGGACCGCACCTCGCGGACCGCCGCCCGCAGCTCCCCGACCGTCATCGTGGCGGAGGCCAGAATCCCCAGCGCCCCGGCGTTCGCGGTGGCGGACACCAGCCGCGGCCCGGCCACCCACCCCATCCCGGTCTGGACGACGGGGTGCCGTACGCCGACCAGTTCGGTCAGCGCGGTCCGCAGGGGCGGCGGCTTCGGGGCAGGCGGTGGTGGCGTGTCGTGCTCGCGGCCGGCGGTCATGTACGTACCTCGCGGTCGCGCAGCCCCCGGGGGTCGATCACCTCGCGGATCAGCCGCAGCTCCGCCGCGGTCGGCTCCCGGGTGAACGGCACCCGCGCGGGCACCACCAGCTCGAAACCGGTGGCCTGCCGGACCTGCTCGACGGTCACACCGGGGTGCAGCGAACGCAGCCGCATCGTACGGTCCGGCGTCGCGAAGTCGAACACACCCAGGTCGCTGACGACATCGGGAAGGCGATGGAAGCGGGTCGCGGACGGCCCGGCCGCGGCGGCCCGGTCGTAGCCGACGCCGCAGACCATGTCGACCCGCTCGACGAAGGTCCGGGGGGAATGCCGCGGAATCCAGTAACTCGTCGGATTGTTCACGGTGTTGGCGGGCGCGCCGCGCACCCCGAGGAGCTGCCGGGCCGGCCGGGACCAGTCGCCGATACAGGAGATGTTCTGATTGCCGAAGCGGTCGATCTGGCTCGCGCCCATCATGACGTGCCGACGCCCGGTGGCGACCAGCGCCAGATGCTGACGGTAGGGCAGCCAGCCCTCGGTCGCCTCGGACCGGGCGCCGACCGCCGGGGTGTCGCCGATCAGCAACGCCTCGCCGTTGGTGAGCAGCAGCTCGGGGGAGAAGGTCAGCCGGGCCAGCCGCGCCCCGATCGAGGGCACGGTCCCCATGGGACTGGCGAGCACCTCACCCGCGCCGCGCCACACCTCGGCGCAGGCCAGTACGGCGTATTCGGCACGGGTCGCCGGGGCGATGGGGGCGGGAGGAGTGACGGAGGAGGTGGGCGTTGAGGGGGAGCCCGGGGCTGCTGACGCGGCACTCATGCGCCGACCCCCTTCGCACCCTTTTCCTCCGTACTCTTCTCCCGCTCGTGGAAGGCGGCGACCGCGGCCTGGTAGTCCCGCTCGTCGCCGGAGAGGAACCGCTTGACGAACGCCGCCCATTCCTCCGGATCCGCGGCCGCCGAAGCGTACGCCCGCTGGAACGCCTCGTCCCGGCCGTAATCCGGGTCGCAGGACGTGAAGTGCGCACCGTTCGGGGCCGCCACGACCCCGGTGACGAACGGCCGCTTGACCAGCAGCGACTGCGGCCCGCCCGCAGACGTCAACTCGGCACCGTCCACGATCTGTTCACAGGACAGGTACGCGGCGTCCGCGGCCTCGCAGAAGAGGTCGTCGAAGTACGGATCGGGGCCCAGATACTGCCCGTTGCCCTGGGCGTCCGCACGGTGCAGATGCACCAGCGCGGCATCCAGCCGCAGCGCGGGGACGGCGACCAGCTCTTCGCCGTCCTCGTACGGCGAAGTCACCGTCCGCAGCTGCGGGTTGACCCGCAGCACGTCGGAGCCGAGACCGGCGCGGACCGGCATGAACGGCAGCCGCTGGCCGGCGGCGGTCAGTCCCCACATGAACATCGCCTCGTCCAGTTCGGTCAGTTCGAGGGTGCCGCGCTGGCGGGCGGCGCGGAAGTGCGGTTCGAGGGGGATCGAATCGAGGGTGGCGAACGGCGCGATCAGACGCCGGATCCGTCCCGCGGCGGCCAGCAACCCCACATCCGGGCCGCCGTACGCCACGACGGTCAGATCGGTCAGCTCGGACCGCAGCAGGGCGCGCACCAGGGCCATCGGCTTGCGACGGGAGCCCCAGCCGCCGATCCCGATCGTCATCCCGCTCGCCAGCCGCCCCACGGCCTCGTCGGCACTCATCGTCTTGTCGCTCAACTCTGCCCCTTCGACCCGTCCTGCCGTGCCGGTCAACTCTTCGCGCGGTGCCCTTGCGCGCCGCCCGGGGACGCGGGGGCGGCTGCCGTCGCGTCTTTCGGCCCCGGGGGCTGCCCCGACTCCCGGCGCTCTCGCGGATCCGCCGCCTCCTGCGTTCCCCCTGGCTCCCCGGGCTCCTGGCGCGCCACCTGGTCGCTTGCCGCCGGTCTTCCCTCCGGCGCTTCGCCGACGAAAGCGTCGCGATGCCGGTCGGCGATACCGCTGAGGTTCGCCTCGAAGGTGAAGCCCTGCTCGAAGCGGTAGCTGCGCCGCACATCGACCGGATCGATGCCGTTGATGGACGCCTTGGCGAGGCGGATCAAGTACCCGTCCTTCGCGGCGATCTCACCCGCCAGCGCCAGCGCCGCGTCCAGCACCCGCTCGCGCGGCACCACCTCCCAGACGGAACCGTGCCGGTGGAGCTCGCGGGCGGTGACCGTACGCGAGGTGTAGTACAGCGTGCGCATCAGATGCGGCGGTACGAGCCGGGCGAGATGGGTGGCCGCGCCCAGCGCGCCGCGGTCCAGCTCGGGTAGCCCGAACGTCGCGTCGTCGCTCGCCACGATCGCGTCCGCGTTGCCGACCAGTCCGATGCCGCCGCCCAGGCAGAAGCCCTGCACGGCCGCGACGACCGGCACTTCGCAGTCGTAGACCGCCGCGAACGCCGCATAGCAACCGCGGTTGGCGCCGATCAGCGCGGAGTGCCCCTCCGTCCGCTGCATCTCCTTGATGTCGACTCCGGCATTGAACCCGCGCCCGGCCGAGGCGAGCACCACACACCGCACCCCCGGGTCCAGACCGGCCGCCCGCACCGCCTCCGCCAGGTCGTACCAGCCCTGTACGGGAAGGGCGTTGACCGGCGGAAAGTCGACCGTGACGAGCGCGATGCCGCCGTCACCCGAGGGCGGGGCGGGGTGAGAGGTGGAGACACCCATGAGCGGATCAGCTACCTTTCCACCAAACATTTGTTAGGTGCTGTTGATGAGAAGGTAGCAGCGCGCCGCGCGCTGCGGGAGGTCCCCCATGGCGCTCACCATCGATCTGTCGGGCCGGGTCGCGGTCGTCACCGGCGGCACCCGCGGCGTCGGCGCGGGGATCACTGCGGCCCTGCTCGACGCCGGAGCGCAGGTCATCGCCTGCGCCCGCAGGCCCCCCGACCGGACACCGGAGGCGGCGGGCCGGACGGCGCGATACATCGAACTGGACCTGCGCGACGCCGACGCGGTCGGCGCCTTCTTCCGCCGCGTACGCGCCGAATACGGACGGCTCGACGTCCTCGTCAACAACGCCGGCGGCACGCCGTACCGCCTGCTCGCCGATTCCGCGCCCCAACAAGCCGCACGGGTGGTGGAGTTGAACCTGATCACACCGCTGACCGCGTCCCTCGCCGCCCGCGCGGTGATGGCGGATCAGGAATCCGGCGGCTCGATCATCATGATCGGCAGCGTCAGCGGCACCCGCCCTTCGCCCGGCACCGCCGCATACGGCGCGGCCAAGGCGGGCCTCGACAGCCTCGCCCGCTCCATGGCCGTCGAATGGGCCCCGAAGATCCGCGTCAACACCCTCACCCTCGGCATGGTCCGCACCGAACTGTCCCATCTCCACTACGGCGACGAGGCCGGTATCGCCGCGGTCGGCCGCACCGTACCGCTCGCCCGGCTGGCCGCCCCTGCCGAGGTCGGCGAGGCGTGCGCGTTCCTCGCCTCGGACCTGGCGGGGTACGTGAGCGGCGCGAGCCTCCTGGTACACGGAGGCGGCGAACGCCCGGCCTTCCTCGACGCGTCAACGGCCGATACCGGAGGAGGCCCCGGGGGTGCCCCCCACCCACAGCAACCAGTAAGTAATGACAGGTAATGACAGGTAATGAGAGGAGACCTCGGATGGCCGGGATCTGCGAAGGACGCGTCGCCATCGTCACCGGCGCGGGGCGCGGACTGGGCCGCGCGCACGCCCTCGCCTTCGCCGCCGAGGGCGCCCGGGTCGTGGTCAACGACCTCGGCGTGGGGCTGGACGGCGCGGGCGGCGGCGAAGGCCCCGCGGAGCAGGTGGCCGCGGAGATCCGTGCCACCGGTGGCGAAGCCGTCGCGCACGGCGGCGATATCGCGACGACCCAGGGCGCCGCCTCCCTCATCGCCACCGCCCTCGACACCTACGGACGCCTCGACACCCTCGTCAACAACGCGGGCTTCCTCCGCGACCGGATGCTGGTCAACCTGGCGGAGGACGAGTGGGACGCAGTCGTGCGGGTCCACCTCAAGGGCCACTTCCTCCCCCTCAAACACGCCGCGGCCCACTGGCGCGCGGAGGCGAAAGCAGGACGTATACCGCAAGCCCGGATCGTCAACACCACTTCCGGTGCGGGCCTGTTGGGCAGCGTCGGACAGGGAAACTACTCCGCGGCCAAGGCCGGAATCCTCGGCCTGACACTGGTATCCGCGGCCGAGCTGGGCCGCTACGGCATCCAGGTCAACGCCATCGCCCCGGCCGCTCGCACCCGGATGACCGAAGAGACCTTCGCCGACACCATGGCCACCCCGGAAGCCGGCGGCTTCGACACCATGGCCCCAGAGAACGTCTCCCCGCTGGTGGTATGGCTGGGCTCCGCCGCCTCGGAGGGCGTCACGGGCCGGGTGTTCGAGACGGAGGCCGGCCGCATCACCGTCATGGAGGGCTGGCGCCCCGGCCCGACCCGCGACAAAGGCGCCCGCTGGACCCCGACCGAAGCCGGCACCACCGTCCGCCAACTCCTCACCGCCGCCGAGACACCACGGCCGGTCTACGGGGCGCGGTAGCGGCACAGCTCTACGGGGGGCCGCGCGGCGGTACGGAGCGGCGCTGCCCTGGACTGCCGCACGCCTCGGCCGCACGCCCCGGTCGCACGACCGTCGGTGCGGTATCCGAGCGCTCGGCGCCGATCCCGGCACGGAACATGGCCGCACGTCGGTCGGCGCGGACGGTACAGAACGGCGCTGCCCTGGACCGCCGCACGCCTGGGCCGCCCGGCCGTTGGTGCGGTATCCGAGTGCTCGGCGCTGATGCCGCACAGAACGCGGCCGCGCCTCGGACGGCGCGGACGAGGACGAAGGTCCGTACGACAATGGTGATCACGCCGTTCCGGACGTTCGTCTCCCTTCCCCTTCCCGCACCTCGACGAACGGCAGGTCCGGCGCCGGACCGGATTCGGACGGGCCGCCGCCTCGGTCCCGTCCCTTTCGGCTTCCGGCCACGACACCATGGCCGGACGAGACGTGCGGGCATCGTGTCCTGGCAGAGCGCGTTACCCGGGACGTGACGCCCCCAAGGGACACCGACGCCCTCCCGTACACAGCGGCAAGCCACCGTATCCGGATCGCTGAAACGCTGCCCATGACGCGTACCAGCCGCCGTGCCCGGCGCGGTATCCGCGAGGCCGCCGGGCCGTGGCCGGGGTGCCGAATGCGTTCACCCTTGCGCCGCACCGGTCAGAGGCTCACCGACGGGCCGAGCAAGCCTGACCGGCGGACGCCTCGCCGCCGCGATCGCCTGAACCGAACTCGCCCACTTGCACCGAACTCGCCCACTTCGCCCCACCCACCGTCCCGGTCAACTCCTTCAACGCGGTTGCCACCCTCGAAGGACTGCGCCCCTTACTTGCTGAGAGCAGCGGCCCGCGAGCGGTCCTGATCTCTCCCGCCGTATCCGCGCACCCGTCCGCCCCAGCCGTCGTCGACGCGGCGCTCGCCGACGACGGGACGCGGCCATTGCCGCTGCTCAAACCGCCATCGACAGGGTTGAGGACTACGCGACCCAGCTCGTCCCAGCAGGCCAACGCCCGCCGACTCCGTCGCAGGGCCCTCGCCGACGACCGGACCGGCGCCAAGATGCCTCGCAGCGGAGCCGCACCCGGCACGATTGTCACCCCGATAACCGAGAGTATGCTCGGCGTCACCGAGATGCGTAAGGTCGTTGACGCGAGCGTCCCCATGCCGCTGCACGGCCACGCCCGCCCCGAGCAAGTCGCCCCGTTGCCGGCATGGCTGACGTCCCAGGAGAACACTCACGTCACCGGCCAGGTCGTCTTCATCGACGGCGGCACCGACGCCGCCCTGCGTGGCGACGGCGCCTGGTAACGGCCCGCCAGGACCCCAGGAAGCCCAGGACGTTCGGGGCCACACGATCCACAACAAGGGACACCATGCACAGCCTCATCCGTACCACCGTGCTCCCCGCAGACCCCGACTCGGTCTGGCGCGTCATCGGCCGCTTCAACGGCCTCGCCGACTGGCATCCGCAGGTCCCGCCCTCGATCATCGAGGACGGAGCCGATCCCGAAACCCCCGGCGCGGTAAGGACGTTCACCATCGACGGCGAGGTCGCCGCCCGTGAACGCCTGCTCGCCAAGGACGACACTCTGCGGGTGTACCGCTACTCCCTCCTTTACTCGGTCCTTCCCATCACCGATTACGAAGCCACCCTCGCCGTCCTTTCTCATGACGAGGGCGCAGAGGTGCGCTGGACGGCGACCTACCGCGGCGCGGACGAGGCCGTGCCACAGGTCGAGGAGGTTTTCGGCGAAGCGGTATTCGCGACCGGCCTGGCAGCTCTCCACGTCCATTTCGCCGCTCACCCCGCAGTCGAATAGCCCCACCAGCCCGCCCCGGCACCACAATTCGCCTGGCCGAGGAACGCACCGTCCGGTCGACAAGCACGGCCCACGGTCGAAGTGCACGTCGCCTGACCAGGAGGCGCGGCGCACGATCGAGGGACGCAACATCTGGTCAGGAAGCACACCCCCTGGCCAAGAAGGGCATGGCCCGGTCAAGAAGCGTCCCGCCAGGTCAGAGGCACGTCGCACAGCTTCAGAGGCACGTCGCACAGCTGAGGAGCGCACCGCAGACTGACGGGGCCGTGCCCGGTCAACGTGGCGTGCCACACGGCCCTCGTACGGGCGGCAATATGGGGTGAGAGCGGTCGGCGCTTCGGCAGGGTGCGGGGGCGAACAGGGTGCGGGGCCGGGAAGGTGAAGTGTCGGGTCCGGAGGCTCCCGCAGTCAATGCAGTTGCTTTAGGCATTGCTTAACTTGGCGAGTCGGCTGCATCGTGATGCTGTCCATGCCCGCCCAGTTCACAGGGCTCCTCTGCGCTTCGGCTTCACTGCCGCAGGCGCTCGCCGCCATCACCCGCAGCTGCCAGGCGGCCCCGGGATACACTGCTCCGCCCCACCCTGCCTGGAGGTCATCTCAGTGTTCCCCGCACGGGTACTTGCCGGTGCCCCGCTGGCTCTGGTGATTCTCGCCCTGTCCGGCTGCTCTTCCTGGGGCTGCACCGACACGACGGCGGAGCGCGGTAAGGCCGGTGTCAGGGTGCAGGTCGTGGACACGTCTGGGCGGCCTTTCGGCGTCACCGCCGAGGTCGTTGACTGGCGCCTTGAGCCCCACCCGCAGGTGCCCTCCGAGGGTGACAAGGTGCACTTCCACTTCCGCTTCGACGGCGCCGACGAATATTCCGGCCCTGCAGTGGATGCCTGCGCGGTCGACAAGAAGCGCGTGGCGTTGGGATGTCAGACGGTTTATTCGTCCCAGGCGTTCGGGCCGGACGATCCCCTCACGGGCGACGACTGGCTCGCCGTCGAACATCCTGAGCAAGTTGCCGAAGTGCTATTGATACCCAATGACCAGTCCTACCACGGACGAACCTGCGAGCAGGACATCAAGGACGGAGGCGGGCTGCATCCTCCAGAACCAGCCGGCAGGGGGGACCAGTTGTAAGGAGGCCAAGGCGGCTGAGCGCGAGGCATGGGTCTGCCGGCGCCCCGGTGTTTGCGCTGTTTGGTGGTCTGGTTGTGCGCCCATCGCCCCGGCTCGACCTTGCTGTGGCCGCTCCGAGTCCTCAGGATCGGCCACAGCATCGGCTTCTTGATCGCTCGGGGCCAGTCCCGGCCGGAACGGGGCGGCAGCAGACGGGACCGCGCTTCCTGGCAGTCCTCCTTCCAAGCATTGGTCAGCGAGCGTCTGGAGGTGTCGTGCTGGGACGGCACGCTGCGCCGGGCGATCCGGACGCAGCGGAGGTAGGAGAGTCGGTCGGCATCCAGGACCGGGCCACTCGCTGCGGCGGCGTGAACAAACCGGCGGACGGCCTGGTGGACCGCGAGCAGGGCCCACAGCTCCTGCCGCACGGCTTCAGGGGTGCGCGATCGGAGCGGACCGCCGGGGCCGAGGTGGTTCTTGATCTCGTCGAAGGCCAGCTCGATCTCCCAGCGCTGCCGGTAGAGGGCGACCAGCTCGTCCGCCGGGTACTGCTCGGTGTCCAGTAGGGACGTGCCCAGGTGCACGGCCTTGTCATCCTTGGTGAAGGTGATGACGCGGTAGGTCGTCTCCTTCGGCAGGTCCCGGCCTTCGCGGGCTGCCCGGAGGCGGACATCCTTGCCGGGGCGCATCAGGGACAGCCGGGAGCCGTCCGGCAACTCAGCCTGGGTGGTGCCGAGGTGGTTGGACTGGAGCCTGGCCAGCAGATGGGCGCCGGACGTGGTGAAGGCGTGGACGAACTCGACCGACCAGAACCCGCGGTCGGCGATGACGAGGTCACCTGGGCCTGTCGAGCTGGCCAGCGGGTAGGCCAGGCGCCGTTCGCCGTCCCGGTAGCCGCCCAGGCTGGCGTCGAGGACGGCATGGGTGCCGATCTCCGCGAGCACGGCGGCTCGCACCTGCGGAAAGCCGAACGGCGTCCCGCCTGTGGAGGGGCCGTCGAAGGTGTCACCGTTGCTCACTGAGTCCGGCACGTCGAACTGCGTGCCGTCCAGCGCCAGGAGGCGCAGACCGCGCCACCACGCGCCTGGCGTCTCCGGGACCGCCAGCGGGCCGGCCACCTGCCGGAACACCGTCTCCAGCACCTCTTCACTGAGCCGGACTCGCGCCCGGCACAGCGACGAGCGGTTGACCCGGGCCAGAACCCGGCTACCGGGGTATGCCGCTGGTCAGTATGCGTATCACCTCCTCGTACGACTCCCGGGCGAACAGACACAGCCCGAGCGCGAAGTACACGACCAGCCGGGCCGGAAGCAGTCGGCGCCGCAGCTCACCCCGCCCGTGCTTGGCGACGGCCGCGTCCACGAGCTCCGGCGTGAACACCTTGGTCAAGATCCCTATGCGCGACCGGCACCCCTGCCCCCCTCCACGAGCAGGTCAACGGACCAGCCAGCCCAAAAGCAACTGCATTGGCC
>JOEL01000022.1 GCA_000720995.1 Streptomyces celluloflavus | reverse complement strand
GATCACGAAGATCTGCGCGTCGACCAGGCCCTTGGAGAAGGTGGCGGTGAGGTTGTCGCCGCCGGACTCGACGAGGATCAGGTCGAGCGGGCCGACCTCTTCCTCCAGGTCCTCGACGGCTTCGAGGTTGGCGGAGATGTCGTCGCGGATCGCGGTGTGCGGGCAGGCGCCGGTCTCCACCGCCTTGATCCGCTCGGCGGGCAGGACGGCCTCGCGGAGCAGGAACTCGGCGTCCTCGCGGGTGTAGATGTCGTTGGTGACGACGGCGAGGGACAGTTCGTCGCGCAGGGTGCGGCACAGGGCCGCGACGGTGGCGGTCTTGCCGGTGCCGACCGGGCCGCCCAGGCCGATCCGGAGGGCGCGGCGGGTGCCGTCGGGGCGGGTCGGCGTCGCGGCGCTGTAACTGTGGCGGTGCGGGAAGATCTTGTCGAGTTCGTGGTCGAGGTGCATGGTCACTCCGGTGGTTCGGGCGGCCGCGGGGTGCGCGGCGGGGGTCAGGAGGCGAAGAGCCGTACCGGCCAGGCGGCGTGCTGTTCGGCGGTGATGTCGAGCAGCGGCGCGGAGGCCGCGGGCAGCACATCGACTCCCTCGGTGGGGACGCGCAGGGCGGCCTCGGTGCCCTGGACGGCGACCTGGTCGAGGTCGGCGGCGAGGTGCGCGAGGACGGCGGTGGCGTCGAAGGGGTCCAGGCTCAGCAGCCGGACGGCCGCGGTGGCCGGGCCGCTGATGTTCTCGTAGGCCACGGCGTACGCGGCGTCGAGGGCGGTCAGGCCCGCGGACCGGGCGGCGAGGCCGAGGACGACGGGCTGGTGGGCGCCGCGCGGACGGGCCGCGGCGAGCGCGTCGAGCGCGTCGCTCGGCCAGGCGGCGCGGGCGGCCCGCATCATCTGCCGGCCGAGCCGTCTGGCCACCTGCCGCAGCGCCGGTACAGGGGTACGGGCGTCGGCGGCGTCGTCCAGGAGCAGCGGATCGCAGCCGGCGGCGGCCGCGGCGGCCAGTCCGGCGGCGACCAGGCCCGCGGTGTGCAGCCGTCCGCGGCAGAAGTTCTCCAGGGTGGCTGCGTCCTTGATGCGTCCCGCGGTGACGGCCGGTTCGGCACCGCCCGAGTGGGCGTGCCCACCGGCGGGGAACCGGCCGTCGGCGAGGACGAGCAACGCTGCGCGGCTCATCGGTGGTACTCCGGGTTGTTCATCGGCGGTGCATCAGAAGAGGAAGTACCGCTGGGCCATGGGCAGTTCGGCGGCGGGCGCGGGTTCGACCACGTCGCCGTCGATGGTCACCGTGAAGGTGTCGGGGTCGACGTGGACCCGCGGCAGCGCGTCGTTGTTGCGCATGTCCGCCTTGGTGACACCGCGGGTGCTGCGGATGGCCTCGAAGGACTTCGCCAGGGGCAGCCGCTCGGGGAGACCGTCCTCCAGGGCCTGCTGGGAGACGAAGTTGACGGAGTTGCTGCCCGGGGCCTTGCCGGTGGCGCCGAACATCGGGCGGGGCAGGATCGGCTGCGGGGTGGGGATGGACGCGTTGGCGTCGCCCACCTGCGCGTACGCGATCTGGCCGCCCTTGATGACGAGCAGCGGCTTGACGCCGAAGAACGCCGGGTCCCACAGGACGAGGTCGGCCAGCTTGCCGTCCTCGACCGAGCCGACGAGGTGGTCGATGCCCTGGGCGACGGCCGGGTTGATGGTGTACTTCGCGACGTACCTGCGGGCCCGGTTGTTGTCCGCGCCGCCGTCGCCGGGGAGGGTGCCGCGGCGGCGCTTCATCACGTGCGCGGTCTGCCACGTACGCATCACGACCTCGCCGATCCGGCCCATGGCCTGGGCGTCGGAGGACATGATCGAGATGGCGCCGAGGTCGTGCAGGATGTCCTCGGCGGCGATGGTGGAGGGCCGGATCCGGGACTCGGCGAAGGCGAGGTCCTCCGGGACGGCGGGGTTGAGGTGGTGGCAGACCATCAGCATGTCGAGGTGTTCCTCGACGGTGTTGACGGTGTGCGGCCGCGTGGGGTTGGTCGACGCGGGCAGCACGTTCGGCTCGGAGACCATCGCGATCATGTCGGGGGCGTGGCCGCCGCCGGCGCCCTCGACGTGGAACGCGTGGATGGAGCGGCCGGCGATGGCGGCGAGGGTGTCGCCGAGGAATCCGGCCTCGTTGAGGGTGTCGGTGTGGATCGCGAGCTGGGCGCCGCTCTCCTCGCAGATGCCCAGGCAGGCGTCGAGTACGGCAGGGGTCGCGCCCCAGTCCTCATGGATCTTGAAGCCGAGGATGCCGGCCCGCAGCTGGTCGCGCATCGACGCGGTCGACATGGTGTTGCCCTTGCCGAGCAGGCCGACGTTGACCGGCAGCGAGTCCATCGACTCGAAGAGCCGGGCGATGTGCCAGGCGCCGGGGGTGATGGTGGTGGCCTTGCTGCCCTCGGCCGGTCCGGTGCCGCCGCCGACGAGTGTGGTGACGCCCGAGGCGAGGGCCTCGTCCACCTGCTGGGGGCAGATGAAGTGGACGTGGGTGTCGATGGCGCCGGCGGTGAGGATCTTGCCGTTGCCGGCGATGACCTCGGTTTCGGGGCCGATGACGAGGTCGGGGTGGACACCGTCCATCGTCTCGGGGTTGCCGGCCTTGCCCAGGGCGGTGATCCGGCCGTCGCGGATCCCCACGTCGGCCTTGACGATGCCCCAGTGGTCGAGCACGACGGCACCGGTGATCACGGTGTCGGGGGCGCCCTCGGCGCGGGTGGTGCGCGACTGGCCCATCGATTCGCGGATCACCTTGCCGCCGCCGAAGACGGCTTCGTCGCCGGCCCGGCCGGGCCCGCCCGAGCGGTCCTCGGTGATCTCGATGACGACATCGGTGTCGGCGAGCCGGATGCGGTCACCGGCGGTCGGGCCGAAGAGGTCGGCGTACTCCTGGCGCGTCAGATCAGCCATCGAGGGGACCTCCGGTCTCGCCACGCAGCCCCGCGACGATGCGCTTGCCGCTGATGGGGACAAGTTCGACCTCGGTGGGGATGCCCGGCTCGAAGCGCACGGCGGAGCCGGCCGCGACGTTGAGCCGCTTGCCGTGCGCGGCCGCGCGGTCGAATTCGAGACCGGGATTGGCCTCGGCGAAGTGGTAGTGCGAGCCGACCTGGACGGGGCGGTCGGCGGCGTTGAGGACTGTCATGCGCGTGACCGGGCTGCCTTCGTTGAGGCGCACCGGCTCGTCGGCGTAGAGGATCTGTCCCGGGATCATCTTCTGCTCTCCCGTGGTCAGTTGATGGGTTCGTGAACGGTGACGAGCTTGGTGCCGTCGGGGAACGTGGCCTCGACCTGCACGTCGTGGATCATCTCGGGGACGCCTTCCATGACGTCGTCACGGCGGAGCACCGTGCGTCCGGAGGACATGAGCTCGGCGACCGTACGGCCGTCCCGTGCGCCTTCGAGGATGTGGGCCGTCAGCAGGGCGATGGATTCGGGATGGTTCAGCTTCAACCCGCGGGACCGACGCTTCTCGGCCACGTCTGCCGCCACATGAATCATCAGGCGTTCCTGTTCATGCGGGGTCAGTTGCATACGTTCCACCTCACAGTCTTCCCGCCTGGACTCATTCGCCCAGGTCACAGGCGTTGACACACCCGCATCGATAGATGTACCACACAGTATTTAAAGAGGGGGCAAACCGACCTCCAGCGCCTGACCGCCAACAGCCCCGCGACGGGAGGCCAGTTCGGCGGAATTTCGTCGGCGTTACCGCGAGGGAAATCCCGCGCCCCCCTTGTCACACCTGAAGCAACGAGACATCCCGCACCTCCCGCGACGGCCCGGCGGCCATCCGGCACCGCACGGGGTGGAGCGCGAATCCCCCGGCCGCACGCGGAGAGCAGTGGCGCATTCCACACGCGACGGATGACCGCACTCCAGCATCACGGCCTCCAACAAACCCGCAATAACGCCCCAAATGCGACAACGCCCGCTCCGCGAACACGCCTGTCCGGTATGCGCTCTTGACGTGACACGGAGCCCTCGCAATCCTCATGCTCGCGTCAAGACAGCACAAAGCCAGCTCCGCACCACCCCCCACACCAGTATCGGAGCCCTACCGTGACCCGCTCCCCCCGCACTCGCCGCGCCCTCCTGGCCGCCGGCGCCTGCACCGCCGTCGCCGCCCTGCTGAGCACCGCGACAGCCACCCAGGCGACGGCCCGCACGCCGCTCGCCGCCCCGGACATCCCGGTCTCGGCCGTCAAGGCGGACCTCGCCCAGCTCCAGTCGATAGCCGACGCCAACGGCGGCAACCGCGCCCACGGCAAGCCCGGCTACAAGGCGTCCGTCGACTACATCAAGGGCAAGCTGGACGCGGCCGGCTTCACCACCGAGCTCCAGGAGTTCAACTACGGCGGCGCCAAGGGCTACAACATCCTCGCCGACTGGCCCGGCGGCAACGAGGACCAGACGGTCATGGCCGGCGCCCACCTCGACTCGGTCGGCCGCGGCCCCGGCATCAACGACAACGGCTCCGGCTCCGCGGGCATCCTGGAGGTCGCGCTCGCCGTCTCCCGGGAGGGCCTCAAGCCCGCCAAGCACCTGCGGTTCGCCTGGTGGGGCGCCGAGGAGTACGGGATGGTCGGCTCCCAGCACTACCTCGACACCCTCGGCACCGGCACGTCGAAGCTCGACTCGTATCTGAACTTCGACATGATCGGTTCACCGAACCCCGGCTACTTCGTCTACGACGACGACACCCGCCTGGAGAAGGTCTTCAAGGACTGGTTCGCGACCAAGAACATCCCCACCGAGATCGAGACCGAGGGCGACGGCCGCTCCGACCACGCCCCCTTCAAGGACGCCGGCGTCCCGGTCGGCGGGCTCTTCTCCGGAGCCGACTACATCAAGACCCCCGATCAGGCGCAGAAGTGGGGCGGCACCGCGGGCCAGGCGTTCGACGCCTGCTACCACGCCGCCTGCGACACGTCCCGCAACATCGACGACACCGCACTGGACAACAACACCGACGCCATCGCCAACGCGCTCTGGCAGCTCACCTCCTGACCCTCCCGCACCACCGCACGGTCAGCTCTCGCGACCCGGCCGCCGATCCCCGGCGGCCGGGTCGCGGTGTTCTGCCGCGATACCGAACCGCTGCCGTTCGCCTTCAGCGGACGACAGCGGCCGCAGCGTGGAGACCGTACTGATCACCTGCGGCTCCTCCGCGGCCGCCGCCCGCTGCCCGAGTTCTTCGAGTCGCTGCAGGTCAGCGGCGGACACCAGCGCGGCCAGCGGCTTGCCGTGGCGCGTGACGACGACCCGTTCACCGCCGTAGACGACGCGGTTGATCAGATCCGCGAGCTCTGCCCGCGCTTGCGTCACCGGAATTTCGTAGGTCATGCTCCCATTCTAACGAGATGTACAACCTGTACATTTTCTGCGTAAGAGGAGCTGCCATGTCGCGACCCACGGCCCGCTATGTGCTTCCGTCGTTCACCGAGCGCACTTCCCACGGGACGCACACCATGGACCCGTATTCCAAGCTGCTCAGCGAGCGCATCATCTTCCTCGGCACCCCGATCGACGACACCTGCGCCAACGATGTGATGGCGCAGTTCATGTATCTCGAACACGCCGCCCCGGAGCAGGACATCTCGCTCTACATCAACTCCCCCGGCGGCTCCTTCACCGCGATGACCGCTCTGTACGACACGATGCGCTACGTGTCCTGCGACGTCGAGACGATCTGCCTGGGACAGGCCGCCTCCGCCGCCGCGGTACTGCTGGCCGCCGGCACCCCCGGCAAGCGCCTCGCCCTGCCCGGCGCCCGGGTCCTGATCCACCAGCCGTCACTGGACGCGCCGGTACACGGCCAGACCACCGACCTCCAGATCCACGCGGACGAACTGCTGCGCACCCGCGCCACGTTGGAGGAGATGCTGGCCCGGCACACCGGACAGCCCCGGGAACGGATCGCCGCCGACATCGAACGCGACAAGATCTTCGACGCCCGCGCCGCACAGGAGTACGGCCTGATCGACGGCCTCACCCGCAGCCGCAAGCGGCCCGCCGCCCCGCACGGCGCACGGTGAGCCGGGGTGCTCCCACCCGAGTTGCCACCGCTACCCGCGCTGACCCGGGCCGAAGGTGAACTCATCGACCGCTACCTGGAGGTACTGGACCTACTGGGCCGGATCAACCCCGCCCGCTGCGGCGACACCTACGGCGGCCTGCGCGCCGCCCAGGCACTGGTCGGCAAGGCCGCCGGACTGCGGGACGCACTGACGCTGATGCACGACCGGGGCGAGGGCGAACTGCACTCCGCGACCTTGACGCGAGCGCTACGCGTCCTGGACGGCGAACGCCGCGCCCGGCTCGTCACGGTGCCACCATCCGGCGAGGCGTGACACCGAGCCGACCCCGGACCGCCGACCAGCGATAACAAGACACCTGACCCATGGCTCGGCCGCGACACCACGTGGCCGGGCCCGGCTTCCCACCAGCGGCCCCACCACTACGTCCGCTGATCATCTGACTTGCAGTGAGTGCCGTCACAGCACCGGGAGAAACAGCGGAGGAGCGGAGCCGGTGGCATTCCTGACCGGCGAACAATGCCTTATCTGGATCTTTCGCGTTTGCAACGCTCGCTGAGCCGGCCGTTTGTGTGGATGACAGTGTCAGTGACATGGGTTGGGATGCCTCGGCGAAAGCCGAGGAGTCGTCCGGGCGCGACCGCGAGTTCATTGCGGAGCCGTTCGTTCCCCTCATGCAGTTTCCGGTTGGCGTCCCGCAGCACTCGCACCACCCGCGGGGATTCGCCGGTGGTCGGGCGGGGCCGGTCGCCCGGTGGCGGGCTGTTCGTTCGCGAGATCCCGCAGCCCGGCAGCAGCGGGACCTGGGCGTTGTCGTAGAGGAAGGCCCGGGAGACACCGGCCCGAGCTCCCACGCCGGCGTCGGTCACGGCTCCGCCGTCGCGCTCCAGGGAATCCGGCACGGCCGGGACGCGCTCGATGCGGTCCAGGCGGCGTTGCTGTGCGGCCTCAGCGCGGACCCCGATGGCTCCGACCGGACCCAGGCAAGGGGACATCTGCGCACCGCACGCCGCAATGGCGGGTTCGGCTCGACGCCCAGGTGAGTGAATTGCGAAATTATGCAATTGCCTACATGCTGTATTGGTCATGCCCGCAGTAGCCAGCGGGCATGACACCAAGCTGTGCGCGGCCAGGGGCCGGGCTGTTGAGCGATCGAGGGTTTCGTGGCGGTTCCGCTGTATCAGGCCAAGGCCGAGTTCTTCCGGATGCTGGGGCATCCCGTGCGTATCCGGGTGCTCGAGCTCTTGCAGAGCGGGCCGATGCCGGTGCGGGATCTGCTGGCGGCCATCGAGGTGGAGCCGTCGGCGTTGTCCCAGCAGCTGGCGGTGCTGCGCCGCTCAGGGATCGTGACCGCCGTCCGTGAGGGGGCGACGGTGGTCTACGCGCTGGCCGGCGGGGACGTGGCGGAGCTGATGCGGGCGGCGCGGCGGATTCTGACCGAGATGCTCGCCGGGCAGCACGAGCTCCTGACGGAGCTGCGGGAAGCCGAGGTCTCTGCCCAGTGAGCACCTTGCTTGCCGGGGCCTGGGGCCGGGTGCGTTCCCTGTTGCCCGCCCGCGCCGACTTCGCCGTCATGAGCCGCAATCCGCGCCGCGATCTGCTCGCCGGGCTCACCGTGGCGATCGTGGCACTGCCGCTCGCGCTCGGGTTCGGCGTCTCCTCCGGGCTCGGCGCCGAAGCCGGCCTCGCGACGGCCGTCGTGGCCGGCGCGCTCGCCGCGCTGTTCGGCGGTTCCAACCTCCAGGTCTCCGGGCCGACGGGGGCCATGACGGTGGTGCTGGTGCCGATCGTCGCCCGTTACGGGCCGGGCGGGGTGCTCACCGTCGGCCTGATCGCCGGGGTGATGCTGATTCTGCTCGCCGTGGCGCGCGCCGGCCGCTACATGCAGTACGTACCCGCGCCAGTGGTGGAGGGCTTCACCCTCGGCATCGCCTGTGTGATCGGGTTGCAGCAGATCCCGAACGCGCTGGGCGTGGCCAAGCCGGAGGGCGACAAGGTCCTGGTGGTCGCGTGGCGTGCCATCGAGGCGTTCGTGGGCCATCCGAACTGGACGGCCGTGGGGCTCGCCGTCGGTGTGGCCGTGGTGATGCTGGCCGGGGCGCGGTGGCGGCCCGGGATCCCGTTCTCGATCGTCGCGGTGATCGCCGCGACCGTCGTGGCACTGGTCTTCTCTTTGGACGCGGCCGCGCCGATCGGCGCGTTGCCCTCCGGGCTGCCCGCGCCCTCCCTCTCCTTCCTCGACCCGGCCGCGCTGGGCTCCCTGATCGCCCCTGCGGTGGCGGTGGCGGCACTCGCGGCGCTGGAGTCGCTGCTGTCCGCGTCGGTGGCGGACGGTATGACGGTGGGGCAGAAACACGATCCGGACAAGGAGCTGTTCGGGCAGGGCCTGGCCAATCTCGCGGCACCGCTGTTCGGCGGCGTCCCGGCGACCGGCGCCATCGCCCGTACGGCGGTCAACGTCCGCTCCGGCGCCGGCTCGCGGCTCGCCGCCCTCGTCCACGCCGCCGTACTCGCGGTGATCGTGTTCGCCGCCGCGCCACTGGTCTCCCGTATCCCGCTGGCCGCGCTGGCCGGGGTCCTGCTGGCCACCGCCATCCGCATGGTCGAGGTCGGATCGCTGCGGGCCATGGCCAGGGCGACGCGCTCCGACGCCGTGGTCCTGGTGCTGACCGCCGTGGCGACGCTGGCGCTGGATCTGGTGTACGCGGTGATCATCGGCCTGTTGGTGGCCGGAGCCCTCGCCCTGCGGGCGGTCGCCAAGCAGGCCCGGATGGACCAGGTGGACTTCCGCCCCGACCTGCCCGGCGAGCACAGCGACGAAGAACATGCGCTGCTGGCCGAGCACATCGTCGCCTACCGCCTGGACGGGCCGCTGTTCTTCGCCGGCGCCCACCGCTTCCTCCTCGAACTCTCCGAGGTCGCCGACGTACGTGTGGTGATCCTGCGCATGTCGCGGGTGACCACGATCGACGCCACCGGCGCCCTGGTCCTGAGGGACGCGGTGGAGAAGCTGAACCGGCGCGGCATCATCGTGCTGGCCTCCGGGATACGGCCCGGTCAGCGGCAAGTCCTGGAATCCGTAGGCGTGTTGGAGTTGTTGCAGCGGGAGGGGCGTGAGTACCCGACCACACCTGAGGCCATCCAGGGCGCCCGTGCGCATGTGCAGCGTGCCGGCCTCCTGCCCGCCCCTGCCCAGCGCCGCACCCTCAACACCGTGATCACCGAGGAGACCTCCCGATGACCACCCCCCGCCGCATGATCGATGTCTCCGGCGAGGAGGCCCTCTACCTTCTGGAAGGCGCCTCGCAGGGGCGGCTGGTGTACGAACAGCGTGACGCCACCGCACTGCGGCCCGCCTCCCACGTCCTGGAGTACGGGCGGCTCATCGTCCGCGCACCGGCCCCGGCCGCCGCCTTCTGCGGCCGGATCACCGTCACCTACCACGCGGACCGGATCCATCCGGTCGCCGGGACCGGCTGGGCGGTGACCGCCGCCGGTCCGGCCGAAGTCGTCACCGACGGGGACGAGGACGCCCACTACCGCCGCACCCTGCCCGGCTGGGTGCACGGCCCGCACGATGCGGTCCTGCGTATTCATCCGCAGACGGTGACCGGCTACCGCTTCGGGCACGGGAGCAGCGCTGCCGTACCGGCCCGCGGGGCAGGCCGGCGGCAGACACGGTGATCCAGCATGTGACGTTGCCCCACCGGCGTGTGCTGACCTGCCCGGCCATTCCCGCTTCGGTGCCGCTCGCGCGCCGGGAGGCGGAGATGACCTATGCGGCGTGGGGCATCAACCCCGGCCACCGGTCGGTGGGGCCGGCCCTGCTGGTGCTGAGCGAGCTGGTCACCAACAGCGTCCAGCACGCCGCTCCGGTCTCGCCCCAGCTCACGGCCATCTACGCCGCGGGCGGCGATACCCTTGCGTTCGCGGTCCACGACCGCCATCCCCGTCAGCTCGACCCGCTCTGCTTCCCGCAAAGCCCCGGCGGACTGGCCACCGTCGCCGAAGTCACCGCCAACTGGGGCGGCACCTGGACCGTGCGGCCCGACGCCGACGGCGGCGGCAAGAGCGTATGGATCACTCTGCCGCTGTGAGCCCCTCACGCGCTCTCCTTGCCCCTGCACCGAGGAAGGCCCCACCGCCATGACACTCCAGTGGCGCTACACCACCCGCGACGGCCTGAGCGTCCTGTCGCTGGCCGGATCGCTCGGCGAGCAGGCCCTGGCCCGCTTCGGCGGCGCTGTCGGCTGGGCACTGGCCCGCGGCACCGGCCCCGTGGTTCTCGACCTGACCGCGCTGAGCGGCTGGTCGGCGGACGGCCAGCGGGCCATCGCCGACGCCGCCCGCCAACTGGCCACCCACCACCGCACCTTGGAGCTCGCCGCGATCCCCGCCGACGGCTCACTCGTCCCCGACGGGAGGTGTCCCCTCGTGCCGGTGCACCCGGACCTCGATGCCGCACTGGCCGCACACGGGGCACAGACGGACGGGACAGAGGCGCGCCAGGAATGGCGGACCACCGCCTGGCCCGGCGGCGCGTCGTAGGCGGGTGGACGAGATACTCGTGGTCGGTCACTGCGGAGAGTTGCCTCCAGAATCTCCTCGGCCGCCTTGCCAGTGCACTCCTTCGCGCAGCCGACCACGGGCAGCGCATGCTGCTGGGCCTCGGGGTACTGGCCTCGGGTCATCAATCGCGGTGCATACAACTCTGCGGGGTGGCGTGGGCAATCAATCATTCACTGCGAACGTAAAGCGTTGCGTCCTCCAGCGGTGGCGACAGGGGGTGCCGTTGCTCTGGAGTCCGAGCGACGAGCGTCGCCTCCTGATGGTTGGTCGTGATGGCGAGCGATCGGCCGTCTTGCCAGGGGCGGCCAGTACGTTCCGTAGCTGTGACGGGTACGAGCGTGACTGCCCAGATCGGCGGCAAGATCCGCCGTGCCCGGTTGGTTCGAGGCAATCTCGGTTTGCGTAGCAGGTCGGACACACGATCGTGGGGCCTTGTGCGGAAGCCCGATGGAGGTCTGCGTCCTGGACCTAGGGCCGCCGGGTCTACTTGTCGTACGAGCGAGATCGCGCGATGCCCGAGCAGATCTGGCACCCCATCAGCAAGCTGGAGTTCTTCGTCGACTACACCCGGCGCTGGGCGATCGACGTACGGGAGCACCTGGAGACACTGGAGGAGGCCCGCACCGAGCCGCACGTCCTTGCCGACAGTGAGGTAGCGCGTCTACATCAAGCAGGCCGACGACCTGGCCCTGCCCAAGGGGCAGCGGTCAAGTGGGGTGAGCTCCCGAACCTCAGCCCGTCCCGTCGGGTGAAGCTCACGACTCTGCATGAGCAACTCGCCGGGCTGCGGGAGCTCGGCAAGAAGGTGCTCGCGCTTGCCGACGAACCGGCGAGGAACACCATCGACACGGTGATGGCCGCTTCGGGCGCGGAGTTCGGCCTGGCGGTGTTGCCCGGGCAGCGGCCCAGCACGCCGTCCGGTCTGCGCCGGACCGGAGACCCGGGCTGGTGGAAATCGGACATGACGTCGGACGTGACGGGACCTCCCCCCGGGGCCTCCGGCCGACGGGTGAGGACGGCGGCACCCTTCGTCCGGCGGGCCGCCCGGACTGTCCCGGGCGACTCATCCCTGGTTGCCGAATTCCTGGTGGATGGACGCCAGGAAGGTGGACAGGTGGGTGAATTCGGTCTGGTCGTGCAAGAGCATCTCGTAGGCGAAGCCGAGCGCCTCGGCACGTTCCTCGTCGGTGCTGTAGGTCTTGCCGCGGTCGAAGATGTATCGGCTGCGCAGTTCGAAACCGTCGGCCGTGGTACGGACGAGGTGGAGCATGACGCCGTTGTTCATGCTGAGCTCGCCGCACGCGTGGGCGCTGACGTCGGACCGGGCGAAGCGGCTGGTGTCGAAGCCCAGTTCGGAAGGGTGGCGGAACTGGATGGTGAGCTCCGAGCGCATGGGGCCGATGTACTCGATGATGTCGTGCGTGTTGCCGATGTAGCGATCGATGTCAGCGACACCGGGGCGGGTGAGGACGTCCTGGTCGCGAGGGATGGCCTGCTGGTGGTTGTAGGGATACCACAGTGAGTAGCGCTCGGGCTCGACGGAATGCCACCAGAACCACCAGGTGAACATCTCCGGTGTGCAGCCGGGGAAGCGGGTGAGGCTGGTGACGTACGGGTGGCCGTCATCGGTCACGCAGAAGCCGGTCTCGACCTGGTGGTAGCCGGTGTCCAGCAGGGTGTTGAGGTCCTCGGGCGAGCTGGTGAGGGCCGCGTCGGAGGGCATGGCGCGCTGGATGAAGGGCATCACGTCGTCGTGAAGCCACAGGTCGCCGTTGAAATACTTGGCGTACGGCTTGCCCTTGATCCGTTCACTGTTGTGCCGGAACAGTTCCTGGGTGGCGACCGGGTAGTAGGTCACGGGAAGCATGACTATGCCCTTCTGCTCTTTCGGTCGTTGACGTGGCGTGCGGACTCGTCGCTGTCCGGAGCAGGGGCGCCGGACGAAGTGGCGGAGCGGCGGCGCAGCCGGGTGAGAAGCAGACGTCCTCCGGATTCGCCGATGACGATGCCGAGCAGTCCGACCAGCGCGATCCACGGCGGGGCCGGGGTGGGCACGCCCATGAGCCAGCACAGGAATCCGGCGAGGATGCCGGCACCGAGGGAGAGCGCGTAGCGGACGACGGCGCGGCTCATGCGAATGCTTCGAGAACGCCGAAGCCGATCAGCATGCCGGCCAGTCCGGTCAGGGCGACCGGAGGGGGCGCCGGGGAGTCCACCCTGATCAGCGCGTACATGATTCCGAGGCCGATTCCGGCGCCCAGCGCCTGGGCGTACGAGAGCACCCTTCACCTCCTGCGATCACGACGCCGTGCACCACCGGCGATGTGGAGGGACCGACCAGCCACAAAGGACAATTTGCGCCTGTTTTCCTACTCTTTGCGCCGATAGTCTCTTCCATGCCCGGTCCAGGCGCATGCCGGCACGGGTGACGGAGTGAAGGGGAGGGCATCTCCTACGAGGCTGCGGCCCCGATCGGATGCCTACGTGCGGGCCGACTCGCCATGTGCGTGCGGGTGGACGCCTGGCGGCTGACGCAGCCTTGCAGATGCTGTGCAGCCCTTGCGGGCCGTCGCCGGCCGGCGCTCGATGGGGGACGTGACACCGGTCGGCGATTCGTAAGGCGCGACAGGCAACATCGTCATGCAGCACCCGGCGATCCGCGACCTGTGGCCGCCGGACCGGTCGGCGACGTGCGGACAAGACCGAGAGCAACGGCGAACCTCCCGGAGACAGCGCATGTCGGACTGTCTCCGGGAGAGATCACCAGGGCCCGGGGTGGGCACCAGGGTCCGGGTCAGGTCACCAGGGTTCGGGGACCGGGATGGTGTCGCGGTGCTCGCCCACGTAGAGGGAGGGCAGGAACCGCGACAGGAAGGTGAACTCGTTGTAGCAGTGCCGCAGCACTTCGCGACCGAACTCGTCCGTGAAGGTCTCGGCCATCTGCTGCGGCGTCAGCTTGCCGACGAGGTCCACGCCGAAGTAGAAGTTGCTGCGCAGAGCGCTGCCCCAAGGCGTGTCGCGGCACAGGTGCATGAGCCGGTTACCCAGGACCCGCCCGTCCTCGTCGCGTTCGGCATCGAAGCCGTTGCCGATGCGGCCGCAGACCGCGCCGGTGATCCGGCCCTCGCTGCGCGCCTGCCGGTAGGCAGCGGGGGTGAAGAACTCCTCCGGGTCACGGAACTGGACGGCGACCTGCTGTGCGGGCAGATTCCCGAAGCGCTCCTCGGCGAGGTGAATCGAGCCGGGCAGCTCTCCCTCGACTCCTTCAACCCAATTGCTGGCGACGTGGTCGATCGGGTGCCACCAGATGTACTGCTGGGTGAGGGGACGGGAGCGGAACCACCACTCGAACATCTCGCCGCTGACGCCGTGCAGGTCGGTACGGCAGGCGATATGGAGGACCCCGTCCGCATCACGTTCGAAACCGGTCTCCAGCGGTAGCGGGGTCGGGTCGAGCAGGGCGTCAAGGCCGGTGAAAGGCATTTCTGTTCTCACTTTCCGTGTGTCATCGCGGGGTCAGGTGCGGCGGCCGGTGCAGCCGGCGTCCCGCGGCCCGCGTGGTCAGGACCGGGGTGGAGCTCTGGCCGGGTGCGTGCAGAGCGCATCCGCGTCAGCAGACCGCGCACCCCGCTCTCGCCCGCCACGATGGCGAGCAGGCCGAGCAGCGCCGGCCACGGCGGGGCCGGTGAGCGCACGCCCATGAGCCAATACAGCAGTCCGGCGGCGATGCCCGCGCCCAGGGACAGGGCGTAGCGCCCGGCTGTCGCGCGGATGCCGGTCATGTCAGGGCTCCCGGGATTCCGTAGCCGATCAGCATTCCCGCCAGCCCGGTCAGAGCGATCAACGGTGGAGCGGGTGAGCGCACGCGCAGCAGCGCGTACATCGCGCCGACGACAAGACCGGCTCCGGCGATAGCGATGTAGGTGAGCACCGCGACCTCCTGGTTCGAGCAGGTGGCGCTGTCATGGCCACCGTCTGGTTCGACCGTAACATGAATATGAATGCATATTCACTTCTGCTTGTGTGAGGATGGCCTCATGACCACGCGCCCCGGCCCTCCCCGGCAAAAACGCAGCCAAGCGGCGATGGAACGGATCCTGGAAGCCGCTCAGCAGCTGATCGCGGAGGAAGGCATCGCCGGATTCACCCTCACCGCGGTGGCCGCGCGCGCCGGCGTGGCCGTGGGCACCGTCTACCAGCGCTTCGCCAACAAGGAGGACCTGCTCGTCTCGGCCCAGCAGCGCTGGCTCGACGAGGTCGTCCGGACCCAGCGGGAGCAGTTCCTGCCCGCCGCGGCGCAGCAGCCGGACTTTTTCCGGGCCGTCTCCCTGTATGCGGAACAACTGGCCGCCCTGTTCCGGGGCCACGCCTGCCTCGTCCGCGAGTTCGTCGTGTACGCGGCCGCCATCCCCGCACTGCGGGAAGCCGCTCAGCAGCGACTCGACCAGCTGGCGCAGGAGCGGTGTGATGTCTTCATGGCGCTTCCCGACCGGCCTCCGCACATCACACGCGGCCACATCCTGCTCGTCCTGCGCGCCGTGCAGTCCCTCCTGGAGTGGCGCGTCGCCACCTCGCCCGACGTGGCGGAGGCAATCGCCATGCCATGGGACACGTTGGCCGACGACATCCCGAAACTGGTCACCGCCTACCTCGGCCACGACACCTGATCACCGGCCGAGGCCCCGGCCGGTGGCCGGCGGACCGTGCCCGGGACGGCCGACCGATGCACGGTGACCGGGACGACCGGCGGCCGGCTGCCCGATGCGCGGGTCTACCGCAGGCACCCCCGCTTCGCCTCCATCGGGGCCTTGCCCTCCGCCCCCTGCGCTTCCACTCCCGCCAGATCTTGGACCGTAGCCGTGCGTCGGTCTCGGCGACGATGCGCTGGTTCTCCCGCATCAGCTTGCGGTAGTTGGGGGCCGGTAGAAACGGACAGAACGGCACGGGACCGTCCGAGTGTCGTCGCGTGGGCGCTGTGGTTCTCGGACCACACCAGGAACCCGATCGACTCCGGCAGGTCCTCCGCGTCGAAGGCGCACACCGGCAGCTCCTCGCCCGTCGTACGGGCCGGCCACGTCATCCGGTCGTCACGAAGAACTGCTCGGCGCCCCGCACGGCCGACTGCATCAGGAACGGATCGGTGAAACCCGCGGACCTGCACGGCTCCCGAGCCGCGCTGACCGCGGACCACGTTCTCGTCGGCCCACCGGAGCAGGTCATCGCCACAGTCCGGCGGGCCGCTGGACCGGTCATGGTCCGCGAGGTCGGCGAGGTGGCGGGGGTGGACATCAGCGCGCGGGCCAAGTTGGACCCGCTACACAGCAAGCTGGTCAGACTCGTCGATCGCCGCTGGGGTCCCGGTGGCGGATCCTGCCGCCGGGGAAGATCGCGGTGATCGTTCTGGCTGTGCTGCGTCACGATCAGCGTCTGGCCGATGTGGCCGGCGGCAACGCGGTGTCCGAGTCCACCGTCCGCCGCTGGCGCGACGAGCTGATCGGATTGCTCGTCGCCCAGGAACCGCGTGGACCGCCCGCGCCACCCAACTCCTGTGCGGCCTGCTCGTCCTGACGAACCTCGAAGTTCCGCTGACGGATGATCTCCTCCGTGGACTCCCGCCCACGACCAGCACGAGTATCCCGAGGATCGATCACACCAGCAGTCTGACCTGGGACTTCAAGGTGGCGAAGGCTCACTCACCCGTCTCCTCAACGAGGGCACCGGAGACGTTGCGCCCGCACTCTTGCCCCTGGTCACGGCCCTGCTGGAGATGGATCGGCCCAGAAGCCGACTTATCCGGCTCCGCAACCCCGACGTCGTCCGTCTCCTTCAGGGCCTGGCCAACGGCGACATCCCGCTCACCCACGAAAGGCTCCACCAGCGGACACCCTGGCGAACGGTCGCCCACCTGCGCGACCTGCTGATGGACAGTGGCGTCCTTCCGCGCGTCGACCGTCAACTCATGCTCTTCCAGCGCTGGTTCAGGGAACGACTCGCCACCATCGAAGACTCCGAGCGCCGTCGGCTTCTGCACCGCTTTGCCACAAGGACTGAAAGAAGCGGTCCTTCGAGAGGTCGCCGAGGAGACCGGTCTGCTGGCAGCCACCGTGGCCCGGAAAATCGCCCTGGAGGACAAGCCCCATCCCGACACGGGTCAGCCACAACGAACCAGCTTCTTCTTCCTCCAGGCATCAGCAGACACCTCCGATGCGTGGGACCACCAGGTCAACGGTGACGGAGACGACGCCGGCCTCACCTTCGCCGGCCGGCTCCTCCCCCTTCCCCTGGAGCAACCACTGGCCGACGATCAGGACGCATGGCTGGGCCACATCGATCCGCGCTGGACCACCGTGACCGTCTGCAGTCAGTAATCAGTAATCAGTAGCCGGACTCATCCGCTGCATACGCGACATCTCAACATACGCGCCTACCAGTCCCACCCCTCTTGTCGAGGCGCTGTGCACCTGGCGGTGGCGGGCGGCCCGCAGGCCGCCCGCCGCGGCGACGCGCGCCTTACGCCTCACCAGGACCCTTCACCGCGCGCCGATGTGGTGCACCGGCTGCCGTTCGTCCTCTGGCTGTTCGCGGCGGGGTCGGTCACGCCTTCTTCAGGAATGCGGTCTTCAGCACCAGGCCCTTGACCTTTTTCGTGTTGCATTCGATCTCGTCGGGCTTGCCGGTAAGGCGGATGTTCTTCACCAGGGTTCCGCGCTTCAGCGTCTCGGAGGTGCCCTTCACCTTCAGGTCCTTGATCAGCGTCACGGAATCTCCGTCCGCCAGCACGGTGCCGTTGCTGTCTTTGGTGTCGCTCATTCCACTTCCTTGATTCATTCGTGTTGGTTCATTCGTGCCGGTCGAATCCCGACGCGAAAGACTGTTCCCGTGCCTGCGCGGGCTCTTGCGTACGCAGGCACTCAGGTTTTCGGTGGCCGGGCCTGGGATGCCGACTGCCTGGCCCCGGCCGGGTGGGCGGTCAGCGTGTTGCGGTGAAGGCGCCGCCGCTGAGCAAGTGCACGACGCGGGAGGTGTCGCGCTCGGCGGCGATAGCGATGCCCTGCGCGAAGCCGGCGGCGGCCAGTCCCCTGCCGGATGAGGAATCCGTGACGGCCTGGGCGACGTCGCGGACTTCCTCGAAGCAGACGCGTGCGGCAGCGGCTTCGGCGGACAGCGGCCGGGCGTCGTGCCAGTGCAGTTCGGAGATGATGGCGTCGGCGCCGAGAAGATCCTCCACCGCCGGGCGCAGGGTGCCGCCGGGCCAGAATTCGCCCGTAGCGATCACGGCGATCGGGCGCTCTGGGGATCCGTAGCCATAGCGGGCGAGCCAGTAGGCGACGACGGTGGCGTTGCGCAGGCACCAGGCGATGACCGGCAGAGCGGCGCCGCCGCCGCGATGGCGGATCCGCCTGGTGAGGGCAGGACAAGGCGGGGTGCGGGCGGCGCTTCGCGCAAGGCTGCGGGGGAAAGCGACCAGGGAGTCTCCTGGGTCACCTCATGGCGCTCGATGGCCAGGCGCGCATCCTTCTGCTCGGTGAAGAGGGCCGCGCTGTCGCCGGGCCGGGGGTGGGGGGTGACGCGTGTGCCTTTCTCGACGGCAACGGTGACCGCTGCGGAGAACGAGAGCACGTCGACCACCACCAGGCAGGCGGCATCGGCGGCGAGGTGGGTGGCCCCTGCGGCGCCCCACTCGAAGCGCACCCCGCTGTCCGCCTGCGAGAAGGCATCACCCTTCACGAGCACCCGTCCGATGTCTTGGGCTGTTCGCCGGGCCGGGCCGCCAGAGCAGACATGGCCGCCTCACGGTCGGCATAGCAGGCCGGCGGGAGGGAGGTGGCGGTGATGAGGGAGGTGGGAAGCTCGCCGATGCCGCACAGTGCGAGGGGCTGCCGGGCGGGGCCCAGGCGCCGCACGGCGTCCATGACCGTGGCTTCACCCTCGGCGCTCCAGGAGAACAGCCTGGTCAGGTCCACCAAGATCGGTCCGGTGCCGTGCCCCAGCAGCCAGCTGACGGCGCCGGTGAAGCGGGCGAGGCTCTCGCCGCCGAGGTGCCCGGTCAGCGTCACGACGGTGACACCGCGTTCGGTGGCGTACTGCCAGTCCAGACTCATGCCGGTACCTGACCTTTGGTGGGTGGCGTGTCGGACCGGGAGCCGGAGCGCG
This sequence comes from Streptomyces celluloflavus, assembly GCA_000720995.1. GTDB lineage: Bacteria > Actinomycetota > Actinomycetes > Streptomycetales > Streptomycetaceae > Streptomyces > Streptomyces celluloflavus. The sequence goes on along the minus strand of JOEL01000022.1, from coordinate 81,527 downwards.
GTCGCGGCGCGGCGGCGGAGCCGCGCAGGGGTGTGATCCGCACAAATCTCCCTCCTTCGGACGTGACGAGTTGCTAATGTTAGCAATTAGGAAGGTCATCACCTTGGATGTGCTGGGTGAGGATGGCCGCATGGCAGACAGAATGGGGCGGATGCGATGCGCGCGGAATCGGCGGACACGGCCGTCGGGGACCGGGCCCGGCAGAGGGAGGCCGGCGAGGTGAGCGCGCCGCTGTATCAGCTCAAGGCGGAGTTCTTCAAGACGCTCGGGCACCCGGTGCGGATCCGGGTGCTGGAACTGCTGAGCGAGCGGGAGCACGCGGTGGCGGAGATGCTGCCGCAGGTGGGCATCGAGCCGGCTCACCTGTCCCAGCAGCTCGCGGTGTTGCGGCGCGCGAATTTGGTCGTGACCCGCAAGGAGGGGTCGACCGTCTATTACTCGTTGACCAGCCCTGAGGTAGCCCAGCTGCTGAGCGTGGCGCGGGCGATTCTCTCCAAGGTGCTGGCCGAGCAGGCCGAGCTGCTGGCGGACCTGCGGGCCAGCACGCCGCAGGGGAAGCCGCCGGGCCGCGCACCGTCGTAGGGCCGCTGTACGGCGGCTGCCTTTCGCCGGGATCCTGCGCTCTGGTCAACGGCGGGAGGCGGCCGCATCCCGCATCGTGCGCTACCGAGTTCGCTGACGCGTAGGAGCCCGTGATGAGTCTGCTGCGCAAGATCCGTGAGACTGAAGAATCGCCGAGCCTCCTGCGCCGCGCCCGCAGGCCGATCCCCCTGCGGGCGCGGCCGAGTTGGGCGGCTCGGCACAGGTGCGGTGCGTGGATGCGGGGTCCTGCAACGGCTGCGAGATCGAGATCGCGGCGGCGTTCGGCCCGGTGTATGACGCGGAGCGTTACGGGGCCCGGATGGTGGCATCGGCGCGGCACGCGGATGTGGCTTTGGTGACCATCTCACCAACGGCCCGCACCCCGGCCTCCACACCACCTGGCCAACACTCCCCCAGCCGCGAACCCGCCCCCCGCCTCCGGCGTCGGCATCGTCGAAGGCTGGCGCGGCACCATCACCACCCGCCTCGAAACCGCCGCCGACCACACTCTGACCCGCGTGAAACCCGTCGCCCCCTCCTTCTTCAACTGACCCGCACTACCCCTCGCCTTCACCGACACCATCGTCCCCGAATTCCCCCTGACCAATGAAAACTTCAACCTCTCCTACGCCGGCAACGACCTCTAACCCAACTTCTCGGACCAGCCAGCAACCGGAGACGGCATCGGGGCCCATGCAGACAACCCGCTCCGGGCAGATGTCGACCCAAGGAACCAACAGGCTCTGGTATCCGTGCAATTGGCTTGTGGCTTTGCTCATGAGTTCGACAGCACTTGATCGCGGGTCTGGGAGGCAGCACCTACGCACTCGGGCGGATCAAAGGGTTCACGAGTTTCGGTTCTGGCTCAACTTCCATGGTCGGTGACGGTGAGCTACTGGGCGTGGGCTGACTCTTCGATCGCACCGGACTTGTCGCGGGCAGCTAGCGTGTCCGAATGCCGTCTGTGAACCTGCGTCATTCAGTCCGCGCGATCATCCTCGACGAAGACGAGCGCATTCTTCTCTGCCGGTTCGCTGTTCCAGAGCCCGCAGGAACGGTGGTGTGGGCAGCTCCCGGCGGAGGGATCGAGCCGGACGAGACACCGCTTGCCGCGCTGCGTCGCGAACTGCTGGAAGAGGTCGGTCTTGCCGTCATCACCGATCCGCCGCACGTCTGGCACCAGAAGGTCGTGGCCCCTGGACATGCCGCGGGCTACGACGGCGTCATCAACGACTACTTCCTCGTACGCACTGCCACATTCACACCGGGCAGGACGTTGTCCGACGACCAGCTTGCCGCAGAGAACATCAGCGGCCTGAAGTGGTGGCACCTGTGTGAGATCGCGTCCTACTCCGGTGCCGACCTGTTTTCACCGCGCGATCTCGCGACTCCTTTGAGGGCACTGCTCACCTCCGGTGTTCCATCCCAGCCGGTCCGGCTCGGCCTATGAAACAGATATTCCCGTCATGGTGCGAGTAGGACTCGTCTCCGCAGGAGGGCGGAGACTGCCCGGCCGAACATCTGGCGCTTTGAGCATCTTGATCCGGTTGACATGGCGTTCGACGGCTCCGGAGTTCCAGTGCAGGGTGAGTCCGGCGATGACGGCGTTGCGGTCTCGGCCGATGCCGGCGGCCAGAGTGTGGAAGCTGGGCAGGTCGTCCTGCCGGACGGCGTCGAGCCAGTCCGGCAGACGCTCACCTTCGCGGCCGGTGAGCACGGTCGCGAAGGACCGGACGTGGCGGGTGAGGAGCTGCGTACCCGCTACGAGATACGTGCATTCCTCCACCAGGGACTTCTCGAACTCGCCTGCTCCATCATCGGCTTGAGACGACTGCGCACCACATTCCGAATCGACCAGTAAGTCACGATTCAACCCCGGGATGGGGCCGCAATGAGTCCTCAGGCCGCGCTGTGAGCGCGTTGACCGGCCGTCGTCCGTGTCCCGCGCGTGTGGAGCAGCTGACAACCCAACTCGCGAAGACCAATCCCACAAGGCCATCCCTACACTTCGCGCATTGAAACACTGCGTCCCGCCACCTAAAGAGCGGCGGGACGCAAGATCAGCGCCCTTTCCCAACAGTGTTACCGGGTCGGGGGCTGTTCATCCTTTCACGCACTATGTGGCGATGAGCAGCACGCCCTCCGACCCCTCTGACACGCGGAGACTACTGAGCAGCTGGGACAGGGGAAGGTCGGTGAATTCCCCGGGCACGTCTGCCTCGGCCACGGTCTGGCCGTCTCCGGGGAGAGGCCGGCAGGCGACACCGCCGGTCGGATTCTCTTCGATTTCCGCGAGCGCGACGATACTGCCGTCCCGCTCGTAGGCTACGTGGACGCGCATCAGCGCCAGCCTTTCATTAGTCGACCTGGATTGAGTTGAAGATAAAGTCGGCCGCACCCGCCGTCACCTGCACCGTCACGTCCCACGAATGCGAAATCCCGTCGGACCGGTCGAGATTGAACGCAGACTTGTGCTCGGAGACTTCGATACGGGTGCCATTGTCACTGAAATTGACGAGGGCGACTTCGAACCGGTTGAAGGTGTTCGCCTGCACGACCGGCTGGTCGGGGTACCACAAGTTCCAGAAGGCGGGCTTACCCGCTTGCTGACTTGCTCTGGGCCCTGAGCGGTGTGTGACTGCCATGAAGAGGAGCATCCCATTTCCGCGGTGGCAGGGAAATCTCCTTCAGTCGAAACGGTGAAACCTATTCCGATCTGACAAATGGCGTCCGAAAGCGCCGCTCGGCATAACGTCCGAAGGCCCCGGCGGCGCCGCCGGGGCCTTCGCCGTATGCGCAGTGCGCCCGGTGGCGGGACTGCAAGCGGCAGCCCAGGGTGGAGAAAGTGACACGTGGAGGACCGCCACACGCCCGGCAGGTTCCGCTGCCCCCGGTACGGGACTAACTCCGTACCGGCACAACGTCCTCGAACCGCACCGCCATCGGGTCCGCCAAAGGGCGTCGCAACTCCGACCCGTCAAGGGCCACGTACACCACCTCGAACCCAGTCGTCGGCGGCTCAGAGGAACCGCCCGGCCTCCAACGCATGCACCGCGTCCGACCAACCCCACCACTCACCGTAAGTCAACTCTTCGATCCGCGAGATCCCCCACAAAGTGAAGCTTCAATCCGGAGCCTATGACATCACTGGGCACCCGATTTCCCGCCGAAGAACCCTCGGAAAACCGAACCCAAGGAAGACCTTCCTTTAAGGGAGTTGTCACCAGGGGCAAGAGAGTCAGCGCGACGTTCAGGCCGCCGGTCGGTGTTCGGCGTTCGGCGTTCGGCGTTCGGTGTTCGGTGTTCGATATTCGGAGGAGAAGATCTCCCGTACTTCGCGGATTGTGCAGCAGACCAGTGGGTAGCCGGCCCCCGGGTCGGCCCACCACCAGCCGAGGACAGTGTTGAGGAGGAGGCCGAGGAGGACGGCGGCGGCCAGCAGCCCGTCGATCAGCGTGACGCGGCCCTCCGTTGTGAGGACCGGGACCTGCTGCGGATGTTCGGCCGCGCGGGCAAGCCGGCCCCGTTGGGGCAGGCGTTCGCCGAATGCGGGCGCATCGCCAAGACCCTGCACCTGCTCCAGGTCGTCGACCCGGTCGATGACACCTACCGGCGGCAGATGGGCAAGCAGCTCAGCGTCCGGGAGCCCCGCCACACCCTTGCCCGGGACATCTGCCACGGCAAGCACGGCACGATCCACCTGGCATACCGGGATGGCATGGAAGATCAACTCGGGTCGTTCGGGCTGGTTTTGAACGCAGTTGCGCTCTGGACGACGAAGTACTCGACGCCGCGGTCGCCCAGCTGCGTGCCGAGGGCCACGAGATCAGCGATGAGGATGTCACCCGCCTCTCCCCGTTGAAGTTCAAGAGCCTCAACGTCCTGGGCCGCTACAGCTTCGCCCCCTCCACCTCGCGCCGGAACCTGCGCCCGCTGCGCGACCCGGCCACCGCCGAGCTCGATGACGATGACGACGGGGACGAGTGAAAGCCCCGGATGCCATATCGGCCCCGGCGCCGTCCCACAGGGAAAGGCAGCGCCAGGGCCGACAGTTCGATCACCGTAGCCGGATTTCCCACCGGTCCTGGGAGAGTTTGTACAGCTCAGCGAAGATAGGCCCCTGCCGGTCATGCGGGGAGAATCGCAGCTCTCATAGAGGGACCCGCTCGGCCGTCGACCCGGTGGACGCGCGTGATATCTCGCGCTACAGACCGCCAACGACGCTTTTGCGCCATGCTGGGAGATTGGCGCCCTCTCATCGAAAGAGCGGCGCTAGGTTCCAGGATCGCACGGTCATCTTTCGATCACACTCCATCACTCCACGGTGATCCCTGCTATCTGCCATGACAAGGGATTGATGCAGTCATGCCGCTTTCCGTCAGCGATCTTCGCAAGGCCCTGGAGATCGCCCAGGGCGAGGGCTCATTCCAGGTCGGGCCGGTCGACCTCGGCATCCCGGACGTCCTCGATCTCTTCCGGCGCTTCCTTCCGGACGGTGTGATCGACCTCGTCAGCGACGTCGCCGCGGACGTGGAACGGCTGTCCGTGGCCGGCACGATCCGGCTGGCCTCGCGGGTGACCTCCGCAGCCACCGTGTGCTTCCTGCCGGACGAAGCGTGGGCGTACGTTGCCGGAGTGCGGGTGGACGTTCGGCTACCCGAGGGCGAGGGGCTGCCGGACGAGGTGAAGGAGATCCCGGCCGCTCTGGAACGCGTCGGGCTCGGCGCACTGCATGTGGTGTTCGGGGCCGAGCCGAAAGCCGGCGGCGGGGCGCAGGGCCGGCTCGGGTTCGGGGTGGACCTGAACTTCCCGGACTCCGGGGCCGATCCGAAGCCCTACGTGTGGGGATACGTGCCGCTGGGCTCGGGCCGGCAGTGGTTCGTCACCGGCACGTTCCCTGACGTGCCGCTGGAGAGCCTGGACGACCTGCTGGACTTCGCGAACCTGCGGCCCGGTGACTTCCAGCTGCCGCCGGATGTGCCCGGTGCCGTCGCGCTCGCCTTGACCGGGCTGGCAATCGCGTTCGTACCGCGGCAGACCGCGCGGTACTCGCGTGGGCAAGCCGTGGAGTACGACTGGCTGGACGCGAGCATGACGGTCTCGCTCGGGACCGAGTGGGATGCGATCCCCGGCGTGCTGAGGATCGAGGACCTGGCTGCGCAGTTCCAGGTCGAGAATCCGCTGAGCGGGTCCCCGGTGCTGGTGGTCGGTGTCGGTGGGCGGGTGCGGCTGGGGGCCGACGTGCTCGTGGAGGTGCACGTCGGCTACCCGGGCAAGGCTCTGAGCGGGACGCTCACCGAGCCTTTCCCGCTGGCCGCGCTGACCGCCTCGCTGCCGCCGGGGATGGGTGTCCCCGCCGACGCGATGGTCAGCGCGCTGACAGTTGAAGGCGACCTGAACCCGTCGCCGGCCCGCGGCTACAGCTTTTCCGCCACGTTGCGGAACGCCTGGCGCGTCGGCGGTGACCGGATCGAGCTGACCGGTGTGACGCTGACCGTCTCGAACTTCGGCGGCGAGACCGCGGGCGAGGTGAGCGCGCAGTGGCGGATCGGCGATACGGGAACACTGGACGTCACCGGAGCCTGGACGGGCGTCGGCTGGTCGTTCCAGGCTCAGGGATCCGGCATCCGGCCCGCGGACGTGTTCGCCGCAGTGGGGATCGCCCCACCGGCGTTCGTCGCGGACCTGGCCATCGAAGAGCTGCTCGTCGAGTTCGATGACCAGGCGAACGTCACCGTGGTGCTGCACAGCACCGTCGTCCTGGGCGAGAAGAGTGCGGCACTGGAGCTGCGGATCGCCTTGAGCAGCGGCGAGACGGCCGTCTCCGGGACGCTGGAGCTGACGCTGCCGACCCGGACGATGAGCTTCACCGTGCAGGCTGCGCGGGACGAGGCCGGGAAGTGGCTGGCGGCGCGGTGGGACGCCGGCAACGAGCCGGTCGAGGGCCTGGACCTGCTGTCGGCACTGGGGCTCAGCGGCCCGGCCGGCACTCCGGCCGCGCTGCTGCCCCGGCTGGACTCCCTGACGCTGTGGTACGAGCCCGGTGCCCGGCGAGCGGCACTCGCGGCGGCGGCCGGATTCACGTCGTGGGCGTTCGCGTCGGTGGACCGTGCGTTCGGCGTGGCGGCCCGGTTGGGGCTCCGCGCCGCGGCCACGCAGCTGCCGATGGTCGGGGACCTGATCCCGGCGGACCGCGACGTGGCGATGGAAGGCGTCGGATTCGCACTCACCTCGGCGGGCTGGGACGGAGCAGTCGCCGTAGCGGCGAACCAACTGCTGGCGGAAGTGGGCGAGTTCAGCGCGGCGGCATACGGGCGGGTCGACACGGTGGCGTTCCCGACCGGCCTGGAAGCCCCGGTCCCGGTGGCCCCGGACGGCGTAGTTTCCGCCGTGATGCCCGCTTTCCCTGAGCAAGCCCCCATCGCAGGGCTCTGCTTGACCCTTGCCTATACCTTCGGCGGGGACGAGCAGCCGCCCCTGGTCCTGGAGATCTGGAACCGCCGGGGCGGCGGCAACCTCCCCGCCCGACGGACCCAGTCGTTCGACGCCGGCCGCGACCTCGATCTCGCCATCGGCCCACTGCGCCTGAAGCGGATCGCCGTCGGCTACACCGATCAGCGTGTTTTCCTCGCCTTCGACGCGACCCTCCGGGTCGGCCCGGTCGAGTTCGCCTTGCTGGGCCTGGGCATCGCCGTCGACGCCGACTTCGCCGCGCCCGAGGCCCGGCCGGTGCTGTCCGGAGCGGCCCTGCGCATGGACAAGCCACCGCTCAGCATCGCCGGCGCGTTCGAGAACCGGCCCGACCCCGGCTTTGCCGTGCTGCTCGGTGGCTCGGCCGCGGTCGAGGGGACGTTCTTCGCCATGGCTGCGCTGGGCACCTACGCCCGCAGCCGTGACGGCTGGTCCTCGGTCTTCCTGTTCGGCGAGGCCGGCGGTGTCGGCGACGTGGCCCTGTTCGGACCGCCGGCGTTCACCGTCACCGGGCTGTCCGGCGGCTTCGGTGTCAACAGTGACGTGCGGCTGCCGGCGGTCGACGAGGTCGGAGAGTTCCCGCTCGTCCGACGCCTGACCGGCTCCGGGTCGCCGTCGCCGCAGGAGATCCTGGAGCTGCTGATGGGCCCGGATGCGTGGGTGCGGCCGGTGTCCGGCAGCTACTGGGGCGCGGTCGGCGTCCAGTTCACCTCGTTCAAGTTCATCCAGTCCCGTGCCCTGGCCGTGGTCGCGTTCGGCAACGAGCTGGCCGTGATGCTGCTGGGCCGCACCACGGTGACGTTCCCCAAGAACGCCCGGCCAGGCCGCAAGGTCCAGGCCCGGCTCAACATCGACCTCCGGCTCGGCTACGAGGGCCGCGAGGGTCTGCTGTCGATGGATATCGCCGTCGCCGACGGCTCGTTCCTCTTCCACGAGTCCGCGCGTCTGACCGGCGGCATCGCCGTCTACGTCTGGACCGGCGGTCCGAGCCGGGGTGATTTCGCCATCACCGCCGGCGGGTACCACCCTTCCTACAAGGTCCCCGCGCACTATCCGCAGCCGGCCCGCATGGGCTTCATCTGGTCGCCGGACAACAACATCCGTGTCAGTTCTCAGGTGTACACCGCGCTCACCCCGAATGCGATCATGGCCGGTGGCCGCTTGGAGGCCCGCTATGAGAAGGGCTTGCTGTCCGCCTGGTTCACCGCGTATGTCGACGCCCTGATCCAGTGGAACCCCTTCTACCTGGAAGTGAACGTCGGCGTCCGCATCGGCGTCGCCTTCACGATCAAGGTCTGGTTCGTGAAGGTCCGGGTCTCCATCGAAGTGGGCGTGGGCATCGACCTGTGGACCCCGCCGCTGGGCGGCCGGGCCGGCGTCAAGGTCTGGTTCGTCAGCTTCAGCTTCGGGTTCGGAGCCTCCCGGCCCGCGCTGCCGCCGCAGGACTGGCGGGAGTTCCGCCAACAGCTGCCCGATCCGCTGGCCATCACCCCGCTCGCCGGGCTGCTGCCGGACCTCGACCCCGCCGAGCTCGCGGCCCGCACCACCGCGCACGCGCCGACCGCCATCACCGCCGCCGGGTTCATCGTGGAGACCACCTCGGCGCTGCCCGCGTCGCAGACCTACGTCAACAACGTCTCGTTCGGTGAAGACGGCGAAACCGTCGACATCCGCCCCATGGGAAAGCGGGACCTGACCTCCGAACACCGGGTCACCATCAAACGCAACGACAGCGAGTTCTCCTGGCAGCAGTACGGCTGGACGATCACCCAGATCAGGCGTGACGTGCCGAGTGCGCTGTGGGGCGCGCCGGGCGAGCCGGGCTTGGACGAGGGCCTGCTCCCCGGCCACCTCGTCGGCCTGCGCATCGAGGTCCCCGATCCCTCGGCCGGGGACGAGATCGGGCCGATCAGCACCGAGGCGCTCGGCGTGGAGGCGCTGCCGGAAGGCCGGATGCCGCTGCGCGAGGCGGCCCCCACCGGGCCGGTCCCCGCCGCCGACCCGGCCAGCCCGCGTCTGATCGCCGACACCCTGGCCACGAGCGGCGTGACGGCCAGACGGACAGCCGTCCACGACGCGTTGGGGCGCTGGGGTTACGCGCAGGCCGACGGCGCGCTCGACACGTACGCGGCCCGCGCGCAGACCACCCTGACCGACGCACCGCTGGTGCTCCCGACGACGATGGCGAGCTGACACCGTGGCCACCCGACCCTTCACCGCCGGCACCCGCGCCTCACAAGAGCTGCTGGACGTCACCTTCATCGACCACATGAGCCCGGCCGCGACCGCCGGGAAGTACACGATCGAGGTCGAACACACCCTCATGGAGGGCACGACCCCGGTCGACAGCAGCGATCCGCTGCCCCACGCCACCGAAGAGTTCGAGATCCGCGCGCCGCAGTTCATGCTCGATGGCGCGACCGTGCAGGCGGTCTATCCGGCGCGCGGTGCGGACGGCGACTTCGGGCTCGTGCTGCCGCACATCACCCTCACCCGCGCGTACCTGCCGTGGGAGCGGGAGCCGAAGTGGTCACGGGCGGAGCGGCGCGCGCCGTGGCTGGCGTTGATGCTGTTCAGGGCCGGGGAACTGCCCGACGACCCCGAGGGCTTGGCCCTGACGACGGAGCGGACGGTGGAGGAACTGCTCGCCGAGGACGATGAGACGGTGCTCGGTCCGGCGCTGACCGGTCTCGACGAGCCCGCGCCGGCGGGCAACTGCCGGACCATCGACGTCCCGGCGCCGGTGTTCACGGCCGTTGCGCCGCACAGGCAAGAGCTCTACTACCTGGCGCACGTCCGCGACGTCGACGAGCCGAAGCTGATGGCGGACGGCGAGATCCTGATCAAGGGAACATTCAGCGTGGTCACCGCCAACCGGTTCCCGCGCGGCGAAGGCGACTACGCGGTCCATCTGGTGTCGTTGGAGGGCTTCGACAAGCATCTGGACGGCGAGCTGCCGCCAAAGGTCGAACGTGTCCGGCTGGTGTCACTGTGGTCGTGGTCGTTCCGGAACGATCCGGCGGCGGCGTTCGACGCGCCCGGGATCCTGGCGAACCTCGTGGCGCCGGGCAACACCGATGCGGAGAACCTGGCACTGCGGATGCCGCGTCCGGCGAACGCCCCCGGCTCGCCGAGCGCGGCGGAGGCGTACGCGCTGGAGCGGCTGCACCTGGGGTACGTGCCGGTGCCGCACCGGCCGATCACCGGCGAGCACACCTACGCGTGGTATCGCGGGCCCTTCACGCCGTTGACGGCGCAGGAGATCCCGGCGTTGGACACCTCCAGCGCGCACACCACCGCCGACTTCGCTCTCGTCTACGACCGTACCTATGGCGTCTTCGACGTCTCCTATGCCGCCGCCTGGACGCTCGGCCGGACCGTGGCGCTGGCCGACCCGTCCTACGGGAAGGAGGTGACGCGGGCGCGGCGGGAGCTGGCGAACACGGCGGTGCGGATGATGGCCGTGGCGAACGACCCGGTGCGCTCCGCGGTCGACGTCTCGTCGGCCGACGGGACCCGGTTCGGTCTCAGTGCCCTGGCCCGCCTGGCCGCGAACCGCGGCGGCCGGACGCTGACCGACGCGCTCGGCGCGCCGCAGCTTCCACAGGAGGCGGTGCCCGGGCCCGTTCCGCTCGCCCGGCTGAGCCGGGCCGACGCCCGCGCCTCGCTCGACGACGACTCCCGGGCCGCGGCACTGCTGTCGGTCGCGAGCCACCGGGCCGGGGCACTGGCCGACCGGCTCACCGAACTCAGGACCCTGCGCTCGGTGCCGTTCTCCTCTCTGATGCCGGACTTCCGGATGCTGCCCGAGGAGTCGCTGCGCCTGTTCCGCGTCGACCCGGTGTGGCTCGACGCGCTGCTGGCCGGGGCTCGCGACGTGGCCGTGCACACCTCCCTCGACCAGCGCTGCGACCGGTCTCTGCGGACCGCGACGCGGTCCGGGGACCGCTCCGGCTACCCGGTGGCCGGGCTGCTGATGCGCTCGGACCTGGTGCCCGCGTGGCCGGACATGATCGTCGTCGCCAAGAAGGGGACGCGGGAGCTGACGGAGATCCGGCGTGAGCCGGTGGCCTCGGACATTCTGCTGTGCCTGTATGACGACGTCCCTGACCACGTGCTCATCCGCGAACCGAGTGAGGGCATCCACTTCGGCATCGACACCGACTCCGCCGGACGCGAGGTGATCGGACTCCGACAGCTCAGGGCCGGCCAAGACCCGCCGCTGGGCGCCACGTTGCCCGGCGAGTATCCCCCCACCGGCTCGGACACGGTGTTCTCCGAGTATCTCCGCCCGCCGCAGGAAGGCGGCATCGCTGACGTCCTCCGCCTCGAAGGAGACGATGGCTTGATCAAGCCGCTCGCGCAGGCGCACTCGCTGTCCGACCTGCATCCGGCACAGCTCGCCGTGCAACTCGTCAACGCGCCGCTGGAGCAGCTGCTGATGCCCGGCAGCACTCGTGAAGGAGGCCGCTGAGATGACCGAAGCCATCGAACCCGCCGCGGGCACGGAGTTGGGCGGCACGACCGACCTGATCGTCCCGATCCGGCTCCACGCCCTGGTCTCCAACGACATGGTGAACTCCGCCGGCGGGCCGTTCTCCCGCTGGCGCACGGACTACGAGCTGATGCTGGCGGAAGGCACCCCGCCGGAACCGCCGGCCGGGCAGGGCGCCGAGGAGCAGGTGCCGTTCGGGGTCCGTCTGCAGTGGCAGTTCCCCGAAGCACTCGCCACCGGGCACTACGACGAGAAGACCGAGGTGACATCGTTCCCGCTGGTGCCGAATCGGTGGCTGATCGTGCGGTACTTCGATCCCAGGGGACAGCGGACGCCGGCGGACCGGAACACGGTGCATGCCAAGGGCTGGCTCGTGCACAGCGACTACCTGGAGAGCGACTACCCCGACCGGGACGACTTGGCCGAGCTGAAGGTGCCGCGGTTCCGGGATCCGGAGTCGGCGCAGACCACCTTCCTCAGCCTGGTCACCGATGTCACGGACGAGCCGTGGACCGATCCGGGGCGGCGCGAGCCGTTCCTGACCGCGGTCGGGCCCGGACTGCCGGCCTTCGCCGCCTACGAGCCGTACCACGAGGGCGTCTTCTCCTTCCACGACGACCTCGAAGACCTCAAAGACGGCACGATCGACACCTACCCGCCGGACAACCGGCTGTCCTACCTGGCCGTCGGCTGGTACTCCGAGCAACCCGCCGACATCCTGGCGCGGGCGCTCACCATCCCCGGCCTGCTGCCGCCGGACCGCACCGATCCCGAGGCCGTGCTGGAAGCGCTCGGGTGGGCTCTGCCCGGCACTGTCCCAGATGCTCTCCGCAACACGCTGTATGCCGGCACCGCGCTGGGCGTCACCTGGAGGCAGCGGAACTACCAGCCGCCGTCGGACAAGCCCGACCCCGTCAACGACCCCCTCAAGGTCGCCGTCGGGCACAGCATCGGCGACGCCGCCGCCGCACTGACCACGCTCCAGACCCGCTCGGCCGAGGCCGGGGACCTGCTGTCGGCCCTCTATCACGGCACCATCGACTCCTTCGATTCCCCCGGCGGGGACCACGAGCTGGACGAGGCGCTGCGCAGCACCTGGTTCGCGGGGCACGAGGCCGGCTACGCGTGGCGGCTGGTGGAGCGGCGCGGGGACGGGTTCGGCGACGACGCCGAGGGCAGCGCCGCCGCACGCCGCGCCGCACGGGCGACCGATCCGCAGTGGCTGGTACGGCTCGGCACGCAGCAGGCCGCCTACGACACCGAGCTGCCGAAGCTCCGGAGCCTGCAATGGCGGACCTGGACGCTGTGGTTCCTCCGGAACCGGGCGACGCGCGAGGGTGCGCACGCGCCGGGTTTCGACGCGGCCGCCGACGCGCAGCTCGACCCGGCGGCGAGCCCGGACGGCAAGCCGTCCATCGCCAAGCTCACCAAGGCGCAGTACGAGAAGGTGGCGGCGCTCGCGCAGGGCCTGCCGCGCGGCGATACGCCCGAGGAACTGGAAGCGGCGATCGCGGAGTTCGTCGCCCGGCCGGACGTCGACGTTCCGGAGGGGATGGCGCTCCAGCGCGAGATGTCGGAGAACTACTACACACCGGCCGACCCGGTCGTCGTCATCGAGGGCGCCAACATCACCGAGCCGCTGGCGCGCGACGAGCCGCTGCCGGTGCGGCTCGCCGGAGACCTGCTGCGCTCGCTCAAGATCGGCAGCTCGTTCGAGGAGGTACCGACGAACCCCCCGGCGCCGCGGCTCGACGGGTTCCCGCCACTGATCGCCTCGCTGCTCGCGGAGTTCGCGCTGCTGGACAAGGCGGCGTGGACACCGGCCGCCGCCCCCGGCCCGACCGCCCTGCACAACGCGATCGCACACCCCGACCTCAACATCACCGGGAGCCTGGCGCAGTACACGGCGTTCTGGAAGCAGCCTTGGCTGCCGATGTATCTCCAGTGGGACGTGCGGTATGTCCCCACTCCGTTCCGGACCGAGGGCACCGAGCACTGGGAGTTCGACGGGAACGCGTACACGTGGAAGGGCACCGGATCGACCGCCCAGGACGCTTCGTCGTCACTGCGGCGGATCTTCAGGGGCCGGTCCTTTCTGGCACCGACCGTGCGCTACGCGGTGGAACGGCAGCTGGACCGGTACCTGCAGACGTATCCGGACGCCGAGGCGATGGGCGTGCGCCAACTCCGCGAAGACGCAGCCGACCTGGACATGCTGTCGCAGACCCTGGACGGATTCCACGACTGGCTGCTGACGCGGAGCGGCGTGGCCCGGCCGCTGCGGTCCCGGATCCCGGTCCCGTCCGCCCTGGAACCGCTGCTCGGCGACGCGGCCTCATGGCCCGCACCGAGCGGCCACAGCGGCACCGGTCCCGCCGACGACACCTTCCAGCCAGTCCGCGCCGGGCAGTTCTTCTTCTACGACCTGCGGATCATCGACCGCTTCGGGCGGGTCGTGGACCTCACCAACGGCGCACAGAACAATTACGAGCGCTTCTCACCCATCCGCGCTCTCAGCGTCCTGCCCGACGCGCGCAAACCGCTGTATCCGGACCCGATCGGCGCGCGGCGGTTCATCCAGCTGCCGCCACGCCTGCTGCAGCCGGCACGGGTACGGCTGGCCGCCGCGCCCGCCCTGGACGGCACCGTCTCTTCCTCTCCCGCCGCCCCGACGGCGCGGGACGCCGGAACGCCCGCCACGCCGGTCGCCGGGTGGCTACTGGCCAACCGGCTGGACGAGACGCTGATGGTCTACGCATCGGACGGCTCGCCGCTGGGCGAGATGCGGGGCCTCAACACCACCCGGGAAATCGCGTGGAACCCGCTCCCCCACTCGCCCTTCCCCGACCCGGCGTCGCCCGGGTTCACCGCCGCTTACCCGCGCCTGGCCGGCTTCATCGCGGGGCTGCGCGGCCAGACTTCGCCGCACCTGGCGTTCGCGGCGCTGCTGGAGACGATCGACGGGGCGCTGGACGGCATCGTGGACCCGTCGGCCCAGGACGACGCGGTCCCGTCCCGGCTCATCGGCAGTCCGGTGGCACTGGTCGCCGCCGACCTGGCGATCGACCTGCAGGGCCTGCCACTGACCGACCCGGGCTGGAGCACCGCACCGATCCCGCCCTCGGACGGCGTGGTCACCGGAACCGCCTCGGTGGACACCGCCTCCGGCCAGGACTACCCGGGCCGCGACGGCTACCGGTGGCCGGTCCGGCTGGGTTCGGCCGAGCGGCTGACCGACGGCCTGATCGGCTACTTCGCCTCAGCCTCCGGCCCGGACGGCGCGGTCAGCTATACGACCTTGTTCACCGAGCAGCCGACCGACGCGCACTCCTATCTGCAACCGGTCGGCACCGGCAGCGGCCTGGCACTGCCGGGCACGCTCCCCGGCGAGGCCGCCGTCACGCACCACCTCACCGTCCTGATGGACCCACACGCCGCCGTGCACGCCACGACCGACATCCTGCCGGTCGCCCGCCTCGCCCTGGACGCGGACTTCGTCCACGCCTCGCTGGCACGGATCCGGGCATCGTTCCGGCTCCACCCGCTGCTCGCGGTGGCCCGGCCGCCGACGTCGGAGGACGAGGCGGCGTTCGCGCGGGGGCCGGGACCGGGATCAGGGCTCGAAGAGGACTCGATCGTCATGCCGCACCCGGCGGCGTGGCATGGCGACTGGACCTGGGCCGAGCCCCGGGACCGGGGCGAGGACGTGCCGGAGTGGCTGGAGTTCCCGATCGCGATGGCGGACACGTACGCGTATCCGGGTGAGCCGGTCGCCGAGGCGCGCGCCGGATATCTGCAACTGAAGCCCCGAGACTGAAGGGACCCTCCTCCATGGGAATGACCGTACTGGCCGCCGACTCGCTGCTCGGCTACGCGATCGAGCCGGACCCCGAGCCTCTGACGGTGTCCACGGACAAGGACCCGGTCATGGGCCGGCTGGACATCACGCTCGGCCCCGGGAACTCAGGCTCGGCCTACTGCAAGAGTGTCACCGTCCGGATCCCGATCGGCGCGGGCGCCACGGCGCTCACCGAGAACGGCGCGCAGCTCACCTCGGCCGTCGTCGGCGCGAGCGACTGGACCGCACGCCCCGGGTTCGCCGACGACACCTGGCAGGTGTTCGAGTTCGTGCCGGAACGGCCGCCGGTGCAGATCATTGAGCGCGCTGTCACTCTGGTCATCTCACAGATCGAGGTGAATGAAACGGTCGGCGAGGCGGGCATCGAGATCATCGAAGAGACCTCCCTGACCAAAGAATCCTTCACCCCGAAAACGACCGTGGCTTCGGTGATGAAGTTCCCGGCGGAGTTCGTGTTCCGCAACTTCCGCCCGACCAAGGTCATGGTTGCCAACGGCGAGCACGCGGTCCTGAAATGGGACGGAAGCACGGACGCCGCCTACACGATGTTCTGGGCCCGCAACTCCTCCCAGGACGTTTCGAGCGTCCGGGAGTGGACCACCCCCGAACCACTGACCACCCCCACCGGCTTCATGCTGCAAGCGACGGTGACCGCCGGCGGTCAGACGCTGACACACACCCTGACCACCGCCGTGATGGTCGAACGGCCCGACCTGGAGATCGGCCACCTCGACATCGCCGGGCGCACCACCTTCCGTGGCCCGCTGGAAGGGCTCATCCAGGACGAGGTGCTGCTTCTCGAGTCGACGAGGAGTCCCGATGGTGAGGTGCGCGACTGGGAGGCCGAATTCCGGGTCCAGGGCCCGGGGTTCGTCGTCCTCAAAATGAGAGTTTTCGATCTCCCCGACGGACCAACCGCTTCGGCGTCGGTACGCCACTTGTACCGCGAAGTCCAGGCCGCCACCGTGTACCTGACCAGTAACGGTCGCGACTTCGATGCCGGATCGGCAACCCAGCCGTTCAAAACAGATGACACCATCCGATGCATGGCGGAATGGCCGAACAAGGACAGAGGGGGCAAATCCTATGGCGCGGCCCAGTGGTTCTGGTACCCGCTGGGCCCGCAGGAGCCTCCCGTCCGCGTCTGAAGGTTCCCCGTCATGTCAGTGCTGGGCAGGCTCTGCGGGGCGACGGCGCTGGTGCCCCTCGGTCATCAGGTTGGAGGACCAGGCGCCGAACTTGCGGCTGTCGGAGGCGCACGCGGCGCGGTGCCCCACCACATCTCATCCCGGACGGCGAAGGTGGCGTTCACCAGCTTCCGCACGGCCGCCCGCATGTTGGCGCGGTTGACGAGCAGGTGCCGCACCTTGCGCAGCGTCGCCTCGCTCTCGCCCTGCTTGCCGGTCACCGCGACGCGTTTGATCCCCATGTTCGTGCCCAGGCCGAACAGGTTGTGTCGGGGGTTTGCGTCTGTCCGTTGTCCACTCACGTAGGGCCACGACGGACGGGGAGCGTGTGACCCAGATGCGGGCCAAAGGGGCAATGAGTGGATGTGGAAGCCCTGACGGGTGATCGGGCTCTCTCGGCGCTGTCGGCGTCCTCGGTGAGGAAGCAATAGACGGCGGCGACCATGGGGTGTTCGCCCTTGTTCTTACCCAAGGCAGGGCGATCTGCGGGTCGGGGACGTTGTTGGCCGCAAAGGACCCGGCGTAGGCGGCCATGTCGTCGTCGACGGCCTTGCGGCGCCCACCGTGTCGGCCGCGCTCGCGAGCGGATGCCTGGCCTTCGCGGGGCTCGAACAAGGCAGCGCCATGACCGGACGGGTCGTAGACGCCATGGAGGGGGCCCGGAGAGGAATTCGAGCTGGATGTCGTGGTGGCGCAGGCCCTCGGCGATGATTGGCAGTTCGACGGCGCCGCGGCCAGGTCCGGCCTCAACGTCTGCAGGGCGGGGACCGCGCAAGTTGCGATCACCCACACGGGGTAACAGGCTGAAAGTGGAAGCAGTACGGGTGTCGAACCCCAGCCGTGCTCGCCGCACACGGTGCGTGCAAGGGATGCGGCCACGAACGGCTCATCCCAGGTCGGCGCCGCCGTTCAGCACCGAGCCGGGCTCGACCACCACTCCGCGGCGACGCCCCTGTAGTGGGGCTGTTGCCGCGTTGGAAGCGGATGAGGTTTTTCCATGCCCACACCCTTCACCCCGCATGGCCTTCGTCGAGGTCGTCTGCGGAATTCCCTCCAGGCAGGCGCGTCGGCCGCGGCCCTCCCCGGGATCGTCACCGAATACACCCTGTCCGCCCCGGGTAGCTCCCCCTACCCCTGGGACGTTGTGGCCGGGCCCGACGGCAATCTGTGGTTCACCGAGTACGACAGGGGGTTGGTCGGGCAGATCACCCCGGGTGGAGCCATCACCGAATATCCCCTGCCCACCCCGGACGGCGGGCCGACGGGGATCACGGCCGGCCCGGACGGGAACGTGTGGTTCACCGAATACGACAGCGGCATGATAGGGCGGATCACCCCGGACGGAACCATCACCGATTACCGCATCCCCAGCCCGAACAGCTTCCCGTGGGGCATCACGGCCGGGCCGGACGGCAATCTGTGGTTCACCGAGTACAACAACGGTGTGATCGGGCAGATCACCGCGGACGGGTCCATCACCGAACACCCGCTGACCGACGCGGGCAGCGGGCCGACGGGGATCACGGCCGGGCCGGACGGCAACCTGTGGTTCGTCGAGTCCAACGGTAACCAGATCGGACGGATCACCCCGGGCGGGAACATCACAGAACACCCCATCCCCAGCTCGAACAGCTCCCCGTGGGACATCGCGGCCGGGCCGGACGGCAACCTGTGGTTCGTCGAGGGCGCCGGCAACCAGATCGGACGGATCACCTTGGGCGGGGAGATCACCGAACACCCCGTGCTCACTGCGGGCAGCCAGCCCTCCGGGATCGTGGCGGGGCCGGACGGGAACCTGTGGTTCACCGAATACGACAACGGCGTGATCGGGCAGGTCACCCCGGGCGGGTCCATCGCCGAATACCCCTTGCCCGTACTGAACAGCCATCCGCTCGGGATCGCGGCCGGGCCGGACGGCAATGTGTGGTTCACCGAGTCCACCGGCAGCCGGATCGGGCAGATCACTTCGACGGGATCCGTCACCGAATTCCCCCTGCCCACCGCGGTCAGCCTCCCGTTCGGCATCACGGCCGGGCCCGACGGCAATCTGTGGTTCACCGAGTACTACGGCGGTGCAGTCGGGCGAATCACCCCGGCCGGGAACATCTCCGAATTCACCGTGCCCCATTCGAACGCCTTCCCATTCGGCATCGCGGCCGGGCCCGACGGCAATCTGTGGTTCACCGAGTACTGGGACGGCAAGGTCGGGCGCATCACCCCGGCCGGGACCATCACCGAATTCACCGTGCCCACCGGGGGCTGTCGCCCGCTGGGGATCGTGGCGGGGCCGGGCGGAAACCTGTGGTTCACCGAGTACTGGGGTGGCAAGATCGGGCAGATCACGCCAGCGGGGTCCGTCACCGAATTCCCCCTGCCGACCCCCGACAGCGGGCCGACCGGCATCGTGGCCGCCCCGGACGGGAACCTGTGGTTCACGGAGTCCAGGGGCAACCGGATCGGGCGGATCACTTCGACGGGATCCGTCACCGAATACCCACTGCCCAACCCGGGCAGTTCCCCGTACGCCATCGCGTCCGGGGCCGACGGAAACCTGTGGTTCACCGAATCCACCGGCAACCGGATCGGGCGGATCACTTCAACGGGATCCGTCACCGAATACCCACTGCCCACCGCGGACGGCCACCCGTTCGGTATCGCGTCCGGACCGGATGGGAACCTGTGGTTCACCGAGTATTTCAGCGGCAGGATCGGACAGATCACCTCGGGTGCCAGCCCCACGCCGGATCCGCTGGAGCAAGAGCTCTTCGATCTGGTCAACCGCGCACGGACACACCCGGAGTTGTATCCCCTTCTTGAGCCGGATCCGCTGGGAGAAGCGAAGTTGAGCGGCTGTCCCAACCCCTTCCAGTTCTCCCAGCAGCTCAGGAACATCGCGTACGACCACAGCAGTTACCTGTCCACCGTTCCCAGCGACCAAGTCCAGCAGGACTCGAACATGCATCGAGGGCCTGACGGGAAACTGGTATGGGAAAGTGGCGAACCCATGGACCTCGCGGGCTACCACACCCCTGGGGAAAACGTCTACTTCCAGTGGGGGCAGCCCGATCCTGCCCCCAGTCCTGCTCAGGCAGTGGAGTACTGGATGCAGAGGGACTCGACATGGCACTGGTTGCACCGCAACCTCATCCTCAATTGCGCGTCCCTGGAAGCCGGCGTGGGTTACTACCACCAGGTCCGACCGCCGGGCAGCACCGAAATCCAGCACTACTGGACGCTGGATGTGGGTACGCGCTGACAGCGTTTCGCCGGCGGCCACCCTGTCGCGCTCCGGGAGCAGCGCGCCCAGAGCCCGTGGCGAAGGCAGCACCACCACCAGAGGCACCCTGACCTTCGCAGCCGCGCGCGGCCGCCACCGCTACCCCGTAGCCGACGCGCAGCACGAGCGCCGTCCCCAGCGGTGCCGGACGCTCCAGGGCTCCGCGCAGCTCGTGCTCCAGCAGCTTCGGCGTCCGGACACTGAGATCCGCACGTCCCACCACGGTGATCACGCGCGGCCCCCTTCGCTCCCCACACAAGCATCGGACTCGTGCGCTAGTTGCCCGAGTGGCTGCCCAGGTAGAACAGCAGCGCCATGAAGCCCAGCAGCAGGTGGCTGCCGGCGATGTAGATGAACACCTGCCAGGACACCCCCCGCTCCTTGTGCTTCTCCTCCAGAGTGCTGGAGCCGGGCGCGGTCTTGTCGACGACATCGTCGTCACTCACCGGCTGCCCTCCCCACCCCTTCGGACACCTGCGTCAGCTGCGGAGCGGGGACGGATACGGACCGGCACGCCCGTCTGCCCAGCCCACTCGACGAGCATGTTGATCTCGCCGATCTCCGCTGTGTGTGCCGGATGGTCACTGCCGCCTTGCAGGTAAGTGATCTCAAAGCGCGCCGATGCGGGACCTGGCTCTGTCATGGCTCACCCGCCGTCGGAGTCGGGAAGCATGAAATGGACCAGGATCATTTTGCCGCGGCCGTCCCGCGCGCGCTCGACATGCACCTTGCCGTCATAGTGAGCGGCCAGCTCCGCCACGGTCCGCAGGCCATCGCCCATCGCGTTCCCCTCAAGAGCCGGGAGACGCGCGCTTTGGTCGGTCACATCGATCACCAGCTGTCCGTCCCCCACCGTCACACCGACCCCCGCCGTCGGCGAGGATTCCGCCGCATGCCGCACGACATTGGTGACCAGCTCGCTGGCCACCAACAGGGCCGCACCCGCAAGCGAAGAATCGGCCGCGATCCCGAACTTGGTCAGTGCGTCGCTCACCTCAAGCCGCGCTGTCCGTACCGCCCCGCTCTGAACGGGTACGGTGATCAACTGCCGTCGTACCTGAGGCGGCGTGTGCTCATGCTCGGCCGTCGGCAGTGGGCGCCGCCACGGAGGAAACCATCCCGCGTGGATCACGAAGACTCCTTCGAAGCACCCGAGACACCGGGCCCCCGCAACTGCGCCAGCAGATCCTCCTGACCAGCCAGCAGCTCGGCGAGAATCCGCCGCGCCGCACCCAGAAGGTCCGCCACGTCCCCGCCGGCCAGCGCGTACGTGACGGTGGAGCCCTCACGGGTGGAAGTCACGATGCCGGAGCGGCGCAGCACCGCCAACTGCTGCGAAAGACTCGACGGCTCGATCACGATCGCCTCCAGCAGGTCCTTCACCGCCATCGGCCCGTCCTGCAACAACTCCAGCACCCTGATACGTACCGGATGTCCCAGCATCCTGAAGAACTCGGCCTTCGCCTGATACAGCGGAACCTGCGCAGTAATCACGCCCGGCCCCTGCCTTCCGGCCCGGCATCCGGATCGACGCCGCTGTTGCGCGCCAGCCGCAGCGCATCATCCAGCTCGTCCTCCGCCACAGCCACGGAGAACGCATCCCCCGCCTCGCGCGCCGCCTCCACAGCGGCCCGCGCCACCCTCACACGCTCCCGCAACGCCTCAGCGAACCCACCCACCCGAACCTGCCCCCAATGACTTGACTGTCACAGCAAGTAGCGACTTGAAGAATTCTTCAAGTCGAAGTCTAGAGCAATGTACGGCACCAGATGGCGAAGCCGTGCTCCGTCACCCCTCGCGCACGCACTCCCTTGACGTACCGCCCCGAGCCGCGTGCACCCATACGCACGACGCCGGTCATGCAAGCACGACCACTGCAGGGGCGTCATGGAACGAATCGGGCCCGCTGGGAGTTTTCTGAAGATCTTGTGGGGCGGTGCGGGCCGAGGTTGGGCGGTCCTGCTGCCCATGCGGTGGCTGGATTGATCATCCAAGCGCCGTCGGTGACGTCGAGTCCGAGGTTGACCATTCGGCGGAGGTTGAGGGCGGCGGTCCGGGTGTGAAGCCAGGCGCCGTTCTTCAGGACGCCTCGGTAGCGGAGTCTGCAGCTGTGACGGGTGCGCCAGGCGATGCCGCGCTCGACCGGCGGGCGCCAGTGGCGGTATTCGTCCTGCCATCGGGCTGACGGCCCAGCAGCTGCACCGTGTCCGTAACCAGGGCATTCACCAGCCGCTCCCCGTGCCGCTTCGTCGCCCCAGGCGATCCTGGGCCTCCCCAGATCGCTGTAGTTGTGTCCGGTGCAGTGCGCGGCCGCAGTCTCTGCGGCGCCGGGGACCTCGCGGATCACCCGGCGGATCGCGGCGATCAGCTGGGCGACGGTGTCCTGGGTGACGACCGCGTCTTCGAAGACCGTCGAGTCCAGCGCCCATCAACGGCGGCCCTCGAGCAGACCGGTCTGCGTGATGATCTCCCGCACTCGTGTGAAGATCCGGTCCCGGTCTCCCGAGAGGGCCAGACTGCGCCGGAAGCAGATGAACAGCGACGGATCGAAGGCGGTGTCGTACAGGCCCCGCCCACACGCCGCCTTCCAGCACAGGTCACACCGCAGCGCGGCCACCGCGTCGTGATCAGTCCGCTTCTCCAGCACCTGCAACACCGTCGCACACGCCAGCACCCGCGGCGGCACTGACGGCCGCCCGTTCCGTGACGGATACAAATCCGCGAACAGCTCTTCCGGAAACAGCTCATCCCGGCGCTCGGCCAGGAACCCGAACACGCTCCCGGACATCAACTCCCGGCACGAGAGCCGCAGATCAGGCCCGACCGACTCCTTCGGCTGCCTCCCCAGCATGCCTACGACTCTGGCCTCGAACCACAAGATCCCGGGCCGGAACAGCACTACATCTTCAGAAAACTCCTATGCGGGCGACGTGTCGGGGCGGGCGTCGTACGTGGCGCGGGCCGCGTCGATGTGTGCCAGGTGAATGGTGCTCCACTCCAGCAGGGGCGCGGTGGCTTGGCGGAGGGTTTTGCCCATCGGCGTGAGTTCGTAGCTGACGTGCGGCGGCATGACGTTGCGGACAGTCCGCGTGAGGATTCCGTCGCGTTCCAGGCTGCGCAGGGTGACGGTGAGCATGCGCTGGCTGATGCCGTCGATGGCTCGCTTGAGTTCGGTGAAGCGGCGCGGTCCCTGGCTGAGGTTGCGTACGACCAGCAATGACCATTTGTCCCCGACGATGTCAAGCACTTCGCGGGTCCTGCACGGGTCCTCCTGCTGCGCCGACCGCGACTCGCTGCCAGCTGTGGTCATAGTTACCTCCAGGGAACCGGGGCACCGAAATGTGCCCTATTGCTCAAGGCGTGGCAGGTGCTCCACGATGACTTCAGTTCCCAAAGAGTACCGAGGCACGAATAGGAACCGCTATGTTCCCGCGCCTCCACTCCCCGAAGAGGAAGACCGTTCCCATCATGTCAATATTCCTGCTGGTCCACGGCGCTTGGCACAACGGCCGGTGCTGGGAGCGCGTGGTCCCGCTGCTGGAGTCCGCCGGACATCGCGTGTTCACACCGTCACTGACCGGCTACGGCGACAAGGCGCACCTGCTCAGTCCCGAGGTGGGGCTCGATACGCACGTCGAGGACGTCGTCAGGCTGATCCACGAGGAGGACCTGACCGAGGTGGTACTCGTGGGTCACAGCTACGCGGGACTGGTTATCTCGTCCGTGGCCAACGAGGTCCCGGAACGGATCGCACACCTGGTGTACCTGGATGCGATGGTCCCGGAGCACGGTGAGACCGCCGTCGACGTCCAGCCCATGACGCAGAACCTGATTGACCTGGCTGCGAAGTCCGACAGTGCCTGGCGCGTTCCGCCGCTGCCCGAGATGCCTCCGCCCTTCGGTCTGTTCGGGGTCACCGACCCGGCAGACGTCGCGTGGCTGCGCGCCATGGTCTCTGACCAGCCGGCGCTCTGCCTGCAGCAACCGGTCCGGCTGGACAACCCGGCCGTGAACGTGATTCCGCGTACGCACATCCACTGCGTCGGCGTGGAGCCGGAAGGCATCACGCGCCGGCCCGTCCCCGCGATACAGCCCAATGGTTCTCCGGCACGGGTGTGGGAACTGCCTACCGGGCACGACTGCATGATCACCATGCCAACAGAGCTGAGCGAACTGCTGCTCAAGTAGGTCCGGGGACTGGTGAGGTGGCCCCCGGAGCATGTGCACGGGGTTTCCTGCTCCGGGGGTGAGTCTGCGTTCGCTCTGGTGTTGCTGTTCGAACTCGGCGGACGAGAGGTGGTTGAGGGCGCTGCGGTGTCGGCGGGCGTTGTAGTACGTCAGCCACGGGAAGATCTCCAGCCTCACCTGGCACATCGTCGAGAACAGCCTCTGGCGCATCGTTTCTCTCTTGAGGTCCTGTCAGAAACTCTCGGCGAGGACGTTGTCATAGCTTGAGCCGACCCGGCCCATGCTCCTGCCAGTCTTGAAACCGTCGCAGACCTGCGCGAACACGGCGGGGGTGCTTTGTGCGCCGCGGTCCGCGTGGAAGATCACCCCCGTCCGTACCGCCGCCGCGGGTCGCCACCGCCATCTCCAGTGCGTCGATGACCAGTTCGGCCCACATGTGCGGGGCCATCGACCAGCCGAGCACCCGGCGCCGCACTCCGTAGACGCCCTTGTGATCGGTGTGGGTCTCACGGATCTCCGCAGCCAGGGCGTCATCGTCGGTCTGGCGCGCGACCCGTACGCCGGCACCGGCAAGCCACCGGTTGCCCGAGCGGGAGACCTCAAGGACTCGGCAACGAACTCGGCACGGTGGGTGGAGATGGAGCCCAGCGGCGGGTCTTCACTTCATCTCCTTCGCGAAGTCGCCGAACTGCGCTGCCGGCAGACGAAGATCGATCAGGCACCGGACACCATCCTCGTCGACGCCGAGGTCGTCGCCATCATCCCCGCCCAGCAGCAGTGGGCCGACACCCACCTCAGGCCCCGCTGGGCGGCGGGTGCGGGCCCCAAGTACCTCTTCCTGGCCCACAAGATGAACCGGAACGCCGACAAGCCGTATCCCGTTGAGCGCATCCGCCAGACTCTGTCCGAGTTCGCCCGCCGCCTTGATATCCGCGACGGCGCCGAGCAGCTGGTGGACTTCAACCGCACCCACCGGTTCCGGCACACCAAGGCCACCAGCCTGCTCAACGCTGGTGTCCCGCTGCACGTCGTCCAGCGCTGCTTCGGCCACCTCTCACCGGCCATGCTGATGCACTACGCGCAGACCCTCGCCGAGACCCACGAGCGGGAGTTCCTTCGCTACCGGAAGATCACCGCCGATGCCCGGGAGCCGGCCACCGATTCGCGCGACCTCTACGACATGCTGGAGCTGGACAAGTGCACCGACCGGATCCTGCCCAACGGACTGTGTCTGCGGCCGTCCCGCCAGGCATGCTCGACGGCAAATGCCTGCCTGACCTGCGAAAAGTTCGCCACAGATGCCACCTTCCTGCCTGAACTCACCGCCCAGCAACAACGCACCGCCCAGCTCATCGAGGAACGGCAGAACGCGTTCACGGCCCGGACCGGAGAGCCGATGGGTGAGGACAACGTCTGGCTCGCCGGACGCCGCGAGGAACAAGACGCCCTCGGACGCATCATTCTCAAGCTGGCGCAGACCCGCCTCGCTGACGGGCCACCCCAGGCCGTCCGCGGGGTCGGCGTCGACGCCCGCACCGACACGATCACCCGCAGCCAGGACGGAAGCTGACCAGCATGCGCGGCGCCGGCCGAGAGGTGGGCGCCGAGGTCCTGGCGCACATCTCCCCGGCCCGCGGCTCGGTGGTCAACCACTACGGCTCCATCACCGTCGGCCATGACCGTGAACTCGCCCGGCTCGACGAGCAGGGCCACCGTCCCCTGCGGACCTTGGCCGTGGACGAGTCCGGAGCCGGGCTGTAGCCGTGATCGGCCCGGCTCCGCCCCACGGGGAGGGGCGGCGCCGGGCCGACAGTTCGATCGCCGATGGCGTTTCGTCGCTCCCCGGCGGAGGGCGGCAGCGCCTGGGGTCATATCGGGCTACCGAGCCGCTCGGCGCCAGACTGCCGGGTGCCCTCGCTCACACCGCGCCGTCGAAGGCGGGTGCTACCGACACCACCCGCAGCGGCACACCTTGCTGTCCTCGTCGCCCTGCTTCTGTTGCTCCTTTTCTTGTTCCTTCCGCGTTGCCAAGGCGCCCTCCCCCACAAGCCGTAGGCGCCGCCCGTTGAGTCCCCGACGGGCGCTGCGTCCGGACGGAACCGTCGGCAGTAGAAGGGGAGTCTGCGGTCGGCGAGCGCATCGGTGCCGGCATGCGCGAACACCTGGCCCTGCGCGCCGGCCTGGCCCGCTACTGCCTGGAGCAGCATCGAACGCATAGCGGGTCACTCACGCCCCTCGCCCGCATCCACCGCCTGACGGACTGCTGTCATTCCGCCAGGCGGGTGCCGCGGCGCCAGATGGCGCGGGTGTTGAGGGTGTCGCTGATGTTTTCGGTCGGGTCGCCGTCGACCAGCAGGAGGTCGGCGCGGAGTCCCTCGGCGATGCGGCCCCGGTCGCTGAGGCGGAAGCGGCGGGCTGTGGTCGCTGTGGCTGCTCGCAGGGCTCGTGAGGGTGTGAGGCCGGCTGCCACGAGGTACTGCAGTTCGTGGTGCAGGCTCGCTCCGTGCGCCAGGCCCCCGAAGAACGTCTCGGGCATGGAGACGTCGGTGCCGGCCAGCACGTCGATGCCGGCAGTGTCCAGAGCGCGCACGGTGTCGTACACGTCGTCGAGTTTGCCCTGCGGGTAGCGGTTGTAGCTGGAGCGCAGGGTCCGGTCCCACTTGCTGTCGAGGCGTGCGGCGACCCGGGGGTCGTCGGCGAGTGCGCTGCCGGTGATCCCCATCATCGAGGCATTGAGGCTGATGCAGGGAATGACGAACGTGCCCGCGTCCTTGATGAGACCGATGATCTCGTCGGCATGTGGCTGGTCCATGAACACGTGGGCGACGCCGTCGATACCGGCTTCGGCGGCCATTCTGGTGGCCTCCACGGTCAGCGCGTGAGCCACGGTGAGGGCACCGTACTTCTTGGCTTCCGCCACACCGGCGTTCACGGTGGCCTGGTCGAGCGAGGGCAGCCCGGGGTGTCCCTCCACGCTGCCGTCGTCAATCATGAACTTGATGAAGTCGGAGCCCCGGGCGAGGAGTTGGGGGACGAAGGCGGCCGCTTCCTCGGGAGTCGTGGAGAACGGCATCAGGGGCATCACCGGGGGGAGGTCCCACTTCGGCCGGAAGCCTTCGGGCATCAGCTCGCTCGGGTGGCCACCGGGCGGGGTGATGGCGAAGCCGGCGGAACGCACATCGGCCACGGTGTCGTCGTCGGTGATGAGCCCCCGGTTCTCCCGGGTGTTCATCCCCTGCATCTCCAGTTCGGTCGTCACCCCGAACCGCAGGGCGAGCGCCAGGGAGCCCGGGGCGGAGTGAACATGGGCGTCAATCAGTCCCGGCAGCAAGGTGGCGCCGCCTCCGTCGACGATCTCGCTGTCCGGGGGAGCATCGCCACCGACGCGAGCGATCCTTGCGCCGTCGATGACCACGGTCCGCACGCCGAGGGTCTTCTCCCCGTCGAAGACCCGGGCGTTGGTGATCGCGGTGAGTGCCATAGCAGTCCGTCTCACTTCCTCGCTCGCCACATTTACATACCCGATGCTATGCACTTGCGAGAAGGTATGCAAATGTGCGGGCGCGCCTAGACTCACGTACATGAGTAGCGCGTCTTCCTCCGAGCGGACCCCCGACGACCTGGTGCTGGATCAGATCGGCCCGGCGTTGTCACGCCTGCGACGACGCGCACCGGCATCGAGCAAGGACCTCTCCCGCAATCTCGTACTCAATGTGATCGCCGATGCGCCGGGCGAGACGACCGTCGGTGGCCTCGCCGCCGCGATGGGCGTCGCCCAGCCGGTGGCCAGCCGGACCGTCGCCGCCTGCATCGAGGAGGGGCTGCTGCGCCGGGCGGCGTCCCAGTCCGACGGTCGCCGCACCGTGCTCGAACTCACCGAGCACGGCGAGGCCGAACGCAACCGCTTCGCCGCCGAGCAGCGCAAGGCGTTCCAGGAGATCACCGCCGCCTGGTCGCCGGAGGAGCAGATCCAGTTCGCGCGCCTCTTGGTCCGATACGGCGCCGACGCCGCCGCATGGTCCGGGAAGCAGGCCACCAGCCGCGACTGAACGAGCCGGCCCCGGCATCGGGCTCACGGCCGGGCGACGACCGGGGTCGGTCGCGGCGCCCGACGCCGCAGCGGTCTGCGCTACTCGGCGAGGCGGTGCAGCCAGTCGCGCAGCAGCGCCGTCTCGGCGTCACGCAATGGGGGCGCGGCGCCGTCCTCAAGGGTCAGCGCGGCGTCGAGTGCGAGCGCCCGGGATGCCAGGTCCGTGGCGGTGGCGACGGGCGGGTCGGTGGTGATGGACCCGATGACGATGTTCCGCAGCCGTGTCGAGGTCGACAGATTCCGGTGCGACGCTTCCTCGCCGATCAGCGCCAGGGTGGCTCCGGTTGTCGCGGCGTGGACCACGCGGCTCGCCTCCTCCACCGGCACCCGGAGGCGCGCGTCGGCGGCGGCCCGGTCCAGCAGGCCCACCAGCAGGGCGTGCGCCTCGTCGGCGGCCGGGGGCTTGCGGCCGGGGCGGGCCGTTCCGTACATGAGCAGGTAGAACGCGGGGTGCCGCAGGCCGAAGTCGACGTGCAGGTCCCAGCCCCGGTAGAGATCGGCCACCGGGTCCTCGGATCGGGACAACGCCTCGCGCTTCTCGGCCAGATACCTCTCGAATCCGTGGACGGCCAGCTCGGCGAGGAGTCCGTCCTTGTCCCCGAACATCCGGTACAGCGTCGGTGCCGTGATCCCTGCCGCGGCGGCGACGGCCCGCGTGGAAACCGCCTCACTGCCTCCCTCCTCCAGCAGTTCGGCTGCGACCTGCAGAACCTGGTACCTGGCGGCGCGCCTGTCCTCATCCATGGAACGATGATACGCCTTCTTGCGTATCGGCGACTTATCAGCGTTACGATAATCTCGGATCACCGATCAAGACGGCCGCCGATCAAGGGCTGCACCTGCACGGGCCCGCACCGGCACAGGGGTCCAGGGGGCTCTCGTTCCGGCCGCGTACCGAATCCGCCACGCGTGCCACCCGAGCCCGTCCCGCAGCCCTTCGCGGCCCGGGCGGACCGTCAGCCCACCTCGCCGGCATTCCAGGACGCCGCGTCAGCACTCGCCGGCGTCATGAGAGGAAGCAACCATGTCCGACACCACGATCGCCATCGCCTCGTACTCCGGCTACGGCCACACGGCGCAGATCGCCGCGGCCGTGGCCGACGGCGCGCACTCCGTTTCCGGGACGCAGGTCCACCGCGTGGACGTCGCCTCCCTCAGCGATGCGGACTGGGAGGTGCTGGATTGCGCCGACGCCATCATCTTCGGCTCCCCCACCTACATGGGCACCGCCTCCGGAGCCTTCCACGCCTTCGCCGAAGCCACCAGCAAGCGTTGGATGACCCGCGCCTGGAGCGACAAGCTCGCCGCCGGATTCACCAACTCCGGCTCCATGAGCGGCGACAAGATGCACACCTTGCAGTACTTCGCCGTCCTGGCCGCCCAGCACGGCATGCTCTGGGTGAGCCTGGGCCTGCTGCCGGGCTGGAACACCACCACCTCCGGCCCCGAGGACGACAACCGGCTCGGCTTCTACCTCGGCGCCGGTGCGCAGAGTTTCAACGACACCGCCGCCGTCCACGACGCCGACCTGAGCACCGCGCGCCACCTCGGCCGCCGCGTCGCCGAACAGACCCGCATCCACCGCGACGGCCTGGCCGCCCGGCGGTGACCCCGACGCCCGCACACCACCACCGCTCGCTCCGCCCTCTGAGGGCGGGGCGAGCGGGACGGGAGAGCACATGACCTCCACCACCGAGACCCCCATCCAGAGGCTGCTGATCGGCGGCGCCTGGCAGCAGGCAGCGGACAACCGGATCTACGCGGTGCACGACCCGTTCACCGGCCACGTGGCCTCCCGCGCCGCCGCCGCTCGCACGGCGGACGTCGTGCGCGCAGTCGAGGCAGCCGAGCAGGCATTCGGCGCCTGGGCGGGGCTGGCACCCGGCGAGCGCCGCCGCACCCTGTGGACAGCGGCCGAGAGGCTGGCAGCGCGGGCCGGGGAACTGACCGAGGCGATCACCGCCGAGATGGGCGGCCCCGCCGCCTGGGGCGCCTACAACGTCAAGGTCCTCACCGAGAAGATCCGCTACGCGGCGAGCGCCGCCCACGAGGGCCTGACCGGCCAGGTCATCCCCTCCGAAACCTCGGGGCGCACCTCGATCGCGATCCGCAAGCCGGTCGGCGTGGTCGCCGGCATCATTCCCTGGAACGCCCCGGCGCTGCTGGTGGGCGCCTCGCTCCCGGCGGCGCTGGTACTCGGCAACACCGTCGTGATGAAGGCGTCGGAGCAGACACCGCGCACCCATGGCCTGGTCGCCGAGTGCTTCACCGAGGCCGGACTGCCCGACGGGGTGCTCAACCTGGTCACCAACGCACCCGAGGACGCCCCCGACGTCGTCGACGCACTCATCGCCCACCCGGCCGTCCGGCGCGTCCACTTCACCGGCTCCACCCGGGTCGGCCGCATCATCGGCGAGAAGGCCGCCTCGCATCTGAAACCGGCGATCCTCGAACTCGGCGGCAAGGCACCGGTCATCGTCCTCGCCGACGCCGACCTCGACCACGCGGTCAGCGCAGTGGGCTTCGGCGCGTTCGCCAACTCGGGCCAGGGCTGCCTGTCAACCGAACGCGTCATCGTCGACCGCGCCGTCGCGGACGAGTTCACCGGGCGTCTCGCCGCCCTGGCCGCCACCATCACCTGCGGCGACCCGCGTGACCCGCAGACCGTGCTCGGTCCCGTCGTCGGCCGGAACGCCGTATCCCGCCTGACCGACCTGATCCAGGACGCGGTCGGAGCGGGCGCACGCCTACTGGCGGGCGGAACGGCCAACGGCCCGTGCTTCGCCCCGACCGTGCTGGCCGATGTCGCACCGGGCATGCGCGTCTACCGTGAGGAGTCCTTCGGCCCCATGGTCACCGTCGGCATCGTCGACGGCCACGAAGAGGCCCTGCGCGCAGCCAACGACAACGACTACGGCCTCACCTCGGCCATCTTCACCCGGGACATCCCCCTCGCCCTGAACCTGGCCAAGCGCATCAACACCGGCATGTGCCACATCAACGGCGCCACCCTCGACGACGAACCGCAGATCCCCTTCGGCGGGGTGAAGAACAGCGGCTACGGCAAGTCCGGCGGACGGGCCGGACTGGAGGAATTCACCGAACTCCAGTGGATCACCATCGAAGGACCGCAGGCCCCGCGCTACCTCATCACCGAATGAGCACTCGGTCCTGCCGGTGCGCGGAGTTGGATCGACAACCCCGGGCGACCAGCGATCTCGCCGCGGTGCTGTCCCGTCTCATTTGATCTTTGCCGGTGGCATGGTGCCTGAAATGGGGTGATGCAACGGGATGTGAGATCGGGTGGCCTGGCCGGCCTCACATCCCGTTGTCGCTCAGGTGGGTTCGCCGTCGGGTGTCTCAGGTTCGATTGCCGCTGACCCGGCTGGTGGCCTGATCGCCCTGAATTGCCTCGCGCTCGGCAGTGAAGTCGTCGAGGAGCTGGAACAAGACCCCGGATACAGCCACATCGCGGTCGCACTGCGCGCTACCGGGCAGGGGAGGACGCGAACCTCGCTGAGCAGGCCCGGGGAAACGGACCGAGAGCCGGATGAAGCCGTCGAGCCGGTCGCCCGGCTGCTGGACGCCGCGGGGGCGTGACGGGAGGTGTGCGGGGTGGGGTACGCGGCCGGTGCCACGGGGCACCGGCCGGGTACGCGGTGCTACTTGACGCCGACGACGAGGTACTCCGGGCCGTCCAAGTGGCTCACGGCGATGTCGCGGAAGCCCGCCGCGCGCATCCAGTCGCCGCACTCGGCACCGGTGTAGCCCAGTCCGCCGGCCGAGACCGTGGAGACGTTGAGGCTGATCAGCAGGCCCGTGGTGCGTTCGCGGCGGTCGTCGTCGATCAGCGACTCGTAGATCAGCAGCCGGCCGTCGTCCGGCAGCGCCTCGTACGCCTTGCCGATGAGGGTCTTCTTGGTGTCCAGGTCCCAGTCGTGCAGGACGTGTCCCATCACGATCGCGTCGGCGGTCGGCAGCGGGTCGGTGAAGAAGTCGCCGCCGGCGAAGCGCGCCCGGTCGGTGAGGCCGACCCGTTCGAGGTGGGCGTCGAAGCCGGGGCCGACCACGGGCAGGTCGAAGCCGATGCCCTGGAGGTGTGGGTTCCGGGACAGCACCTGGGCCAGCAGCGAGC
Source organism: Streptomyces celluloflavus (assembly GCA_000720995.1). Classification (GTDB taxonomy): domain Bacteria; phylum Actinomycetota; class Actinomycetes; order Streptomycetales; family Streptomycetaceae; genus Streptomyces; species Streptomyces celluloflavus. The sequence continues at coordinate 49,243 of JOEL01000022.1, read as the reverse complement.
CCTCGGCGCAGCCCACATCGGCGACCGTCCGCGCCCCCGACCAGTCGTACCGCTCCGCGATGGCCTGGTTGGCGCCCATGCTGTAGCCGGTCATCGCCCGCAGGAATCCGGTCACCTGGTCCGGGGCGGCGTACGCCTCGCCGAAGGTGTCGTCCGTGGCGTCGGCGCCCACCAGCTTCGGGTCGCCGGCCCCGCCCTGGTCCACGGACTGCGAGGCGGCCAGCGCCGCGGAGAAGTCCAGTCGGCCGCCGCTGCGCAGCGCGTCGGTCAGCCCCGCCCAGCAGCCGAAGCCCGCGTTGAGGAAGGAGAGGTAGCCGGAGATGTCGGTGGCGGGCTTGCGAGGGTCCAGGTGGCGGTCGGCGACCGGGGAGTTGCGGTAGACGCCGCCGTCGCGCTCCAGCAGTCCCAGGGACACCAGGGCGTCGAGGAAATCGGCGGCGCCGCGGCCGGCGATCCCCAGCCTCCCGGTGAGTTCGGCGCGGGTGGCGGGGCGTACGGCAAGCTCCTCGAACACGCCCAGTTCGACCGCGCTCAGCAGCGCCTTGGACTTCCAGAAGGCGACGGCGACGTCGATGATGGCGTGCGGTGAGTCGGCCGGGAAGGCGTCCTCGGGTTGCGGGGTGGTCATGCTCGGTTCTCCGTTCCTGTGGTGCGGGCGTGTGCGGGCGTTTCAAGGGGCCCGGGCATCAGGTCAGCCGGAGGTCCTGGTAGACGGCGTCACCGATGGTGATCATTCGTTCCTGGTGCTCTTCCTGCCAGGTCTTGCCGTTGAGGTGCAGCGCGACCACCAGGCCGGCGTCCGGGTCGGCGAAGGCCGCCGAGGTCCACAGCCCGTAGTGGCCGAAGGTGCGCGGCGAGGCGTGGCGGCTGAAGGCCGTGCACGCGTCGCCGAGGTGGCGGGACTCGACGCGGAAGCCCAGCCCCCAGTCGGCGTTGCCGAACGGGTCCACCAGGCCGACCCGGTGGTGCGCGGTGAGCGCCATGACGGTCTGCGGCAGCAGGATGCGCCCGTGGCGCCCCCGGCCGCCGTCCGCCAGCGCGGCGAAGAACAGCGCCAGGTCGGACATCGGCCCGCGGATGTTCAGGCCGGGGATGGGCCGGGTGCAGGATGCCGCGGTGGCGTACCAGTGGGTGGGCTGGGCCGGGAGACCGCCGCCGGTGATGTGGATGAGTGGCAGCCGGTCCGCCTCGGCGCGGTACTCCTGCGGGGTGAGCACCACGCGGGTGTCGGTCATCCCGCAGAGCGCCAGGATCTCCTCGGCGAGATAGCGCTCGTAGTCGCGTCCGTCCACGGCGCGGACGACCTCGGCGATCAGGAACCACGCCCACCACGGCCCGTAGTTGATCCGCGCGCCGGGGGGCGTCCCCGCCGGGACCGTCATGTTCCGCAGCAGCTCACGGCGGAGCGCGACCGGGGCGGCCATGGCCCCGTGCAGCGGGTCCAGGCCCATGGGGACGGCCGAGGTGTGGGTGAGCAGTTGGTAGAGGGTGATCCGTTCGCGGCCGTCGCCGTCGTACCAGGGGAGGTAGCGTGCGACCGGCGCCGCCGGGTCCAGCAGGCCCCGCTCCCACAACTGGCCGATCGCCACCGCGCCCAGCGTCTTGGAGCAGCAGTACCAGATGGGCAGGGAGGCGCGGGTGAAGGGCACTCCGGGGCGGCAGCTGCCCAGAGCGGCGGAGACGGTGGTGCCGCTCGGGACGTGGCTGACGTGGAGCTGGGCACCGGGGGTGGTCCGGCCGAGTTCGGCGCGCAGGGCGGCCACCGTACGGGGCAGCGCCTCGGTGGCGGCGCGGACCGCGTCGGCCTCGGCGTCCGGCGCGGTGACCGCCGCGGCGGCGCCCGGCCACGGGCCCGCCGCCTGCGGCGCGTCGGCGGTGAACCCGCGCAGCCGGGCCAGCGCCCCGGACGGGTCCTGTTGCAGCAGCCGGTCCAGGAAGAAGATGAAGAGGAACACCCCTTCCAGGACCAGCCGTCCGTGCTCGAAGAGCCGCACCCGCCGCTCGGCGTCCCCGAACAGCAGGACGGCGGCCTCCTCGTGCCGGAGGGTCAGGACGAGGGTGGGCCGTTCGTCCCATTCGCCGGCGCGGAACCACAGGGCGCCGGTGGCCAGATCCGTCAGGACGAGGATCTGCCCGGCCACCCCGGCAGGCGGATCGGTCAGGCGCAGGCCGAGCCGGAGGGCCTCGCCTTCCGCGGGCCGCTGCCCGGCCGTGGCCTCGGCGTGCCGCAGCCACTCCCGGGAGAACAGCGGGTGGGCGGCGGGTGCCGCCGTACGCGACTCGTGCGGCGCTGTGCAGGCGGCGCTCACCGAGCGGCCTCGGCGACGGTGAAGCGGACGGTGTTCCGGCTGGTCAGGCTCCCGTCGGGGGCGCGCAGTCCGGCCAGCTCGGCCTCGACCGCCTTGACCGCGTCGGCCATCGCGTCCTCGGGCACGCTCTCCCAGAACTGCCGGCCCGCGGTGGACCACACCCACTGCCACCACTGGTGGGGGCCGCGGAAGCGGGTGACACAGGTCCGCTCCACGGTGTCGACGGAGCTGAAGCCCTCCTCGGACAGCATGGCGTGCAGGTCCTCGACGGAGCGGAACGGGCTGTCCGGCGGGAGCCGGTGGGAGGAAGCGCCGCCGTAGGGGGCACTGGCGGCGAAGACCGGGTTCCAGCGTTCGTCCTGGCGGCCCCACCAAGAGATGGCGAACCGGCCGCCGTCGGCAAGGAGCCGGCGGTAGCGGGCGGCCGCGGCCCTGGGGTGGGGGAAGAAGAACATCGAGATCCCGGCGAGTACCGCGTCGAAGGTGCCGTCGACGGGCGGTCCGGGCTCCCAGTGGGCGGTCTCGGCGTCGGCGACGAGGGCGCGGGCGTTGCCCAGCCCTTCCTCCGCGATGGCCGCGCGGGACCGCTCCACCATGCCCGCGGACAAGTCGATGCCGGTCACCGAGCCGCTCGGCCCGACGGCCCGCGCCGCGGGAACGAGCACGGCGCCGGTGCCGCACCCCACGTCCAGGACCCGCTCGCCCTCCCGGACGCGGGCCTCCGCCACCAACTGGCGGCCGAGGGCGTCGAAGTGCGAGACACCGACCTTTTCGTACGTCGGGGCGCTGCGGTCGAAGAGCCGGGCCAGGGCCTCCTTGTGCTCGTCCGGCGCCGGGTGCCGAAGGGTCCCGCTCATGGGGTCCTCCCCTTGTCCTGTGTGAGGTTGCCGCTCTCGTCGAGCCGTACGGTGCGCCCGGTGCGGGCGGAGGTGTACACGGCGTGCACCACCGCCACCGCCCGCCGTCCCGCGGCGCCGTCGACCAGGGGTGGCCGGCCGGTGCGGACCGCGTCGCAGAAGTCGGCGAGCTGGTCGCGGTGGGGCTGGTGGAGCAGGCCGATGCGGTCGCGCGGCGGGGGCTCCGGCGGCGGCGGGCACCGGTCGGCGGCCTGGTTGCCGTCGCCGTACGCGCCGTAGGCGGCGGGCCGCTCGCCCTCGCGGGCGGCGTGGAAGTAGGCCAGTTCGTCGTTGTCGATGACGACCGATCCGCGCTCGCCGTTGACCGCGACCCGGGTGGTACGCCCCGGGTAGGCGGCGGTGGTGGCCAGCAGCGCGCCGAGCGCGCCGCCGGCGAACTTCAGGCTGGCGGTGGCCACGTCCTCGACCTCGATGCCGTCGTGGGCGAGCCGGCCGGTGTGGGCGGCGGCCTCCACCACGGGGCCGGCCAGCCACTGGGCGAGGTCGACGGCGTGCACGGCCTGGTTCATCAGGGCGCCGCCGCCGTCCAGGGCGCGGGTGCCGCGCCACTGCCCCGACGCGTAGTAGGACCGCGCCCGCCACAGGGGAACCTCGATGAGGACCGAGGTGATCCGGCCCAGGGTGCCGTCCTCGATGGCGGCCCTGGCCACTTCGGCGGCGGGGTCGAAGCGGTGCTGGGAGATGACGCCGAGGGTGCGGCCGGTGTGCCGGGCGGCGTCGATCAGCCGGTCGGCGGCCTCCAGGGTGACGTCGATGGGCTTTTCGACCAGGACGTGCTTGCCCGCGCGCAGGGCTGCGGTGCCCAGTTCGGCGTGGGTGCCGGAGGGAGTGCACACGGCGACGGCGTCGATGTCCGTGCGGGCCAGCAGCTCGGGGACGGCCAGTGCCTCGCAGCCCAGTTCGGTGGCGAGCCGGTGTGCCTGTACCGGGTCCCGTCCGGCGACCGCCACCAGAGTGGCCCGCTCACGCAGCGGGCCGTCAGGCCGGGCCAGCAAGCGGCCGAGGAAGCCACCGATCGAGCCGCAGCCGAGGATGCCGAAGCGCAGCACGGCGCCTCCTCAGCCCGTCACCGGGGCGATGGCGTTGCCCAGGTAGTTGGGGAGTTCGGTGAGCCGCCGCTGCTGGTGGTCCAGGTCGGTGGGGTAGGCGGCGCGGTAGCGGCGGGTGACCTCCTGGACCTCACGCCAGGTGGCGGGCTGCACCCCGCCGTTGTACTGGGGCGCGAGCTGGTCGTAGAGGGTGGTGCCGGGCCGCAGATAGAGCTGGTTGATGCCGAACCAGGCGGGCAGCTTCGCGGCCCAGTCGACCAGGCGGCCGGAGATGCACGCCTGGTCCTGCGGCAGCCCCAGCAGCACGAAGGCGAAGGGGGTGATGCCGGCGTCCCGCAGTTTGAGGACGGCCTCCTCGATCTGTGCCTCGCTGACCCGCTTGTGGACGCCGGTGTCGGCGATGGCGGGCGATTCGGCGCCCAGCCACATGCCCTGGCAGCCGGCCCGCGCCCAGGCGGTGACGTCGTTCTTGAGGACGACCTCGGCGCGGGTCTGGCCGACCCAGCCCACCCCGCGGCCCTCCAGCCGGGCGCACAGCTCGCCGTAGAAGGTGCGGTTGATGCCGAAGACGTAGTCGAGGAAGAACACGAACTCCAGGCCCGCGGCCTGCTGGGCCTCGATCTCGCGCACCACCCGGTCCAGCGGCTGGTTGCGCATCTTGGTGCCGAACGGCAGGTGACAGAAGGTGCAGCCGTAGGTGCAGCCGCGGGCGGCGAGCACCATGCCGCAGGGGCCGGGCAGCGGCAGCCCACCGGAGATGACCTCGGCCGTGTAGTCGGCGGTGGGCACCAGGTCGTAGGCGGGGAAGGCGAGTTCCTCCAGGGGGAGGTTGGGGAAGGGACGGGGGCGGGGCTCGGGTGAGTCCAGCAGGTTGTGCGGGGTGGCGGCGCCCGGGAGCACGGGTGCGTCGGCGCCGGCCAGCAGGGCGCGGACCGCGCCGACGGTGGCCGAATCGGTCTCGCCGCAGGCGATGTGGTCCACGCCCAGCTCGGCGCGGGTGGAGGCGGGCAGGTGGGTGCCGTGCGGGCCGACCGCGACGGTGCGGGCCGTGGGGTAGCGGGACGCGGCGCGCTCGACGGCGGCCCGTACGGAGTCCAGCTCCAGCGGGTAACACTGGGCGCGGTCGGCGATCGCGGAGAAGACGACCAGCAGGTCGCACTCCTCACCGTCGGGCGCCTCCTGGAGCCGCTGGTCCCACACGGTGACGGTGTGGCCCTCCGCCCTCAGTTGGCCGGCGGCGGTGACGGCGTCCAGGGGGAGCTGGATGAAGTACTGGTCGAACTTGTTGCTGGGGATGACGAGGCAGATCCGGCTCATGGGCAGTTCACTCTCACAGTCGGGTCGGCAGGGCGGCGGGGGTCGGGGGGCTGGAGGGTGCGGGGCGTTCGGTGCGGGCCAGTTCGGCCAGCCGGCCGATGCGGTCGAGGGACCGCAGGTCCAGCGCGGGGCGCGGGCCGGGGCCGAGCAGGGCCGCGATGCCGTGCCGCAGCGCGTTGTCCATCGGAGAGTCGGGGATCAGCCACTCTCGGTGACCGTGCGGCCCGTCCATGGTCAGCCGGTGGGTGTTGCGGGGCAGCCGGGTGCCGTTGGGCAGGAAGACCGGGTCGAGTTCCAGGGTGAGGAGGACCGGTCCGGCCTCGATCCGGGCCAGCCGCAGCCGGCTGTCGGCGGCGGGTGCGGTGCGCCGGGCCCAGGAGGGCGCGGGGGCCGCGTGCGGGGCGTCGGGGCCGACGATGGTGGAGTACAGCTCGACCTCGACCTCGCCCGCGAGGCCGGCACCCGCGCTCAGTGTCGTGGTGTCGTGGGCCGCGGTGCTGACCAGGTGGGGGTCACGGGCGATCCGTACGGCCTGTGGCTCGGGCCCGGCCAGCAGATAGTGGTCGAAGGCCCGGGCGGGCAGGAAGCCGCCGAGGACGGCGAGCATGTGCAGCCACTCGTAGCCGAAGACGCCGTAGTCGAGGTCGACGAAGCGGCCGGCCGCGATGTCCTCGCGGCGGTCCTTGCAGAAGGCGACGCGGATGGCCGCCACCGGGTGCCGGGGGGCGAATTCGGCGCGTACGGCCTCAAGTATGGCGGGGGCCTTGGCGTGCGCGTACTGGTTCATCACCACCAGCCGGGCCCGGTCGTACGCGCCGAGCAGCGCGGTGAGTTCGGGGCCCTCCCAGGACCGGCAGGCCGGCTTCTCCAGCAGGATGCGGGCCTCGGGGTCGCGGGCGAGGACGGCGGCCACGGTCTGTACATGGCCGGCGGTCGGGGTGCAGACCGACCAGACGTCCACCGGCCGGTCCGTGGACAGTTCCCCCACGGTGGCGGCGGTGGGTAAGGGGGTGCCGCGGCCGGGGGCGGTGGGGTCGACGACGGACACGGATATGCCCATGGCGTCGAGCAGTTGGCGGTGCAGCCGGCCGGCCACGCCGTGGCCGACGACGCACACATGCGGCCTACCGGGCATGGGCGTCCTCACCGGAGGTCTCAGCGGTGCCGGCGAACGCTCCGGTGCCCAGCGGGGCGGACCGCGCGCACAGGTACTGGGTGTAGTACGCGTCGAACAGCCCGGCGTCGTCGATGATCCGGTCCACCGGCTCCAGGTGGAGGCCGGGCGGGAACCGCTCCGGATCGCGGCAGAGGGCGAGCGCGGCGAGCAGGGTGCCGGCGCGGTAGGCGTCGTAGCCGCGGTTGGCGATGCCCTCGTACTCGAAGAGGTTCAGCGAGCGGCCGTCGCCCAGCACGGTGGCGGTGGTGGCGTGCGGCAGGTCGTAGCGCACGCCGACGTGCGGGATGCGCTGCGCGGTGGCACCGGGGTAGCCGTCGGTCAGCACGCTGAAGTCCTTGGTGGCGAAGCCGGCCAGCAGCACGCCGTCGGGCAGCAGCGGCACGTCCTCGGCGGTGACGGCGGTGCCGCCGCTGCTGCCGAGGATGAGGAACGGCCGCTGCCGGTCGAGGGCCTCGGCGATGCTGCGGTGGGTCTCGAAGCCGTCCTCGGCGGCGGTGATCAGCGCCAGGATGTCGGTGTCCACCACGGCGACCCGGCAGCCCAGCGCCCGCAGCGAGCGGGCCGCCCGTGCGCCCAGGGTGCCGTAGCCCAGCAGCAGGACGTGCCGGCCGATGAATTTCTGGCCGGGCACGATCGCCCGCAGCCGGCGCACGCAGGAGTCGGCGATCTCGTTGTAGCCCAGCCGTGACTTCAGCTGGGAGCGGGCCATGTTCAGTACGGGGACGGCCAGTTCGCCGGGGGCGGCCGTGATGCGCTTGAGCCCGCTGACCGTCAGTTCGATGGCGGCGTCCACCCGCGGTCCCGGTCCGTCGGCGCCGTAGCCCTGGGCGAGCAGGCCGCCGTCGTCGATGACCAGGACCTTGCGGCCGGCGGCGTGCGCCCGGCGGACGAAGTCGGCCACCTGGGCGTCCACCGCCCGTGCGCGGGCCGCTTCCGCCGCTCCGGCCGTGCCGTTGATGACGGAGTTGTCCAGGGTGTCGCTGGCGTAGCCGCGGCGCAGGAACCAGGAGTGCACCCGCTCGCGGTGCTGCGTCCGGTCGCCCTTGGACAGCGCGAAGATCCACTCGGGGTCGAGTCCGGCGCGCTCCATGGCCAGCAGGAAGCCGACGCTGTTCTCCACATAGTGGTCCCGGAAGATCAACGCCCATCCGGCGAGCGCCGGTTCGGGCCGGGCATAGCGGTCCGTCAGCGGCATGCCGGCCGCGATGGCGGCGGCCTCGGCCGCGGTGTAGCACCGGGCCCGCCGACCGATCGCCTCGGTCAGCGCGGTGAACAGGTCGCGGGCCCGCTCCGAGGGGGCGCCGGAGGCGGTGAGCACGATCCGGCGGGCCCCCGGCCCGTCGAGGACGGGGTCCAGGGTGCCGGGCGGCTGGTCGGACAGCGGCCGGCTGCGGATGTCCAGCCGGTCGCCGCCCACCCGCACCGTGTACTGGCCGGGCCCGTGCACGGTCAGCTCGGGTCGCGCCGGCGCCCCGCCGTGGCCGTCGAGGACCGCGCGCACGGCCGCCAGCAGGTCACCGGCGCCGAGCGGGCCCTCCAGCACTTCGCACGGGCCCGGCGGATGAGGATCCCCCACTCCCCCGCCGGGGACGGTGCGACGCGAAGTAACATCAGATACCGACATATATCCACCCACGCCAGGCGTGCATTCCTCGTGAGAACGGACTTGCTGCGGCTGGGCCGGAACCAGGAGGCGCTCCTGGTCCGGCTGGTGTTCTCAGGTCAGCCTGCCGTGCGGGGGATCTTGACGGCCATCGTGGAGATCCACGATCCCGGTGGTCGCCCGGCGCGGGCGACGGCCCTGGTCAGCCGGATGCGATGAGGCTCCGCGCGCCGGAGGAGGCCGCCGCGCCCGCCCCGGTCAGCCGGGAGGCGAGCTGGGTGCGGCGGGTCACGCCGAGTTTGCGGTAGGCGTGGGTGAGGTGGGTCTCCACGGTGCGGCGGGCCAGGTGGAGCACCTCGCCGATCTGGGCGTTCGTCTGGCCCTGGGCCGCCAGCTCGACGATGCGCCGCTCCGCCCGGGTGAGTGCGGCGCTGCCCGTGGTGTCCCGGCGGGTCCCGCGGGCGCCGCTGGCCCGCAGGGCGTTACCGGTGGCGCGGAGCAGGCGTCCGGTGGCGGGCGCGTCCGGGTGGCCGGCGGGGTCGGCGGGATCGGGGGCCAGCAGGCGCAGTGCCAGGGCGTGGGCCTCGTGCAGGTCCTCGCGGCCCTTGCGGCTGTTCCCGGCGTCGATCCGCGCGCGGCCCAGGTCGAGGAGGGTCTCGACGAGTTCGACGGGGGCCGGTGCGGTCCGCAGCACGGCCACGGCCTCGCTCAGCGATTCGAGCCCCCGGCGGCCGCCCACGGCCGCGGCACGGGCCCGCAGTGCCCGGCTGACCGTGCGGGGTGTCCCCCAGGTCCGCGCGTGGCGCAGTTCCTCCTCGGCGAGGTCCAGGGCTCTCGCCGGCTGTCCGAGTCCGACCAGGGCGAGGGCGGCGCCGGAGCGCCAGGGGGTGGCCACAGGGCTGACGAAATCGCGGGCACTCTGGCCGCGGCCGCAGGACAGGTAGTCGTCGAGGGCGGCCTGCCAGTTGCCCTCGGCCATGTGCAGAAAGGCTCTGGCGCAGTGCAGTTCGTTCCATTCCCAGGAGCTGCCGGCGCTCTCCTCGTCGAGGCCGGCCAGCAGCCGCCGGGCGTGGGCACGGTGGCCGAGTTCGCAGTGGGCGAGTGCCACCATGGACACCAGGTGGGGCATGCGGATCCCCTGCCCGGCGCACGCGGCGAGGAGCGGGGCGTTCTCGGCGATCACGCGCCGGAAGTCACCGGCCCACAGGGCCGCTTCGGCCCGTACGCTGATCAGGCACTGTCGGCCGATGTCCGTCAGATCCGGGAGCGCGGGCGAGGCGGGGAGGGCCTCTTCGGCGAGGGCGCGTGCCTCGTCCAGCCGGTCGGCCCACTGCAGCAAGGTGGCCGCGGTTCCCAGCCAGCCGTCGCGGAGCCGGGGGTCCACCGGTGCGGCCAGCCGTGGCAGCACACGGCCGAGGGCCTCGGCCGCCGACAGCCGGCCGGTCCCGACCTCGTACTCGGTGACCAGGCCGTAGGCGAGCGGCTCGACGGCGGCGGGGGCCGTCGCCGCCAGTTCCCGCATGCGGGCGACGGCGTTGCGCCACGCGACCGCGTCGTGCGAGGCCATGACGGCGGCGGTGGTCTGCAGCACGCGGTCGAGCTCGCCGTCGTCCACGGCGCTGCCCACTTGGCTCATGACGCGCATGGCGGTGTCCGTGCGGCCCCGGGCGACGAGCGCCGCGCCGAGGGCGGGTGCGACAGCGGCGCGTTCACGACGGTCGGCGTGCAGCTCCAGCGCCGCGCGCAGCCTGCGGATGCCGGCATCCGCGCTGTGGGGCAGCTCCAGGGCGCCGAGGCGCAGGGTGAGCCCGGCGCGGCGGGCGGGGGCGAGCTGAGCGGTGAGGGCGTGGCGGAGGAATGCGGTGGCCTCGTCGACCCGGCCGCCGCGTACGGCGTCCTCGGCCGCGTCCTCCAGGGACTGCGTCATCCACTCCTCGCCGGGCCGGTCGAGGTGGAGCAGTTGGGCGGCGACGTCCGCCGTGGGCGCGCCGCGCTCGTCGAGCAGGCGGGCGATACGGCCGCGCAGCGCGCCCAGTTCGGCCGGATCGGCCGCCGCCAGGGCGGCCTCGCGTGCCAGCGGGTGGGCGAAGAGGCGGCGGAGGGCGGACGCGCCCGCGGACGCGGCGCGGTGGTCCGGGCAGAGGCCGGCGGCCTCGTGGAGCAGGGCCCCGCCGAGCAGCGCGGCGCCGTTCCCGGCCACGGCGAGCGCCAGGGAGAGGCGGCGCGACCACGGGGTCGCCCGGGTCCGTATCCAATGGACGATCGCGTCGCGGTAGCGGCTTCCGCCCAGCTCGGACAGGCTGCGGGGCAGTGACCCCTCGCGGAGGTCGGCGAGGAGGGCGTGCACCAGCACCGGATTGCCGGCGCACGCCCGGATACACAACTCGGCCCGGTCGGCGCCGTGTCCGCGGGCGGACACCAGACGGGCCACGGCCTCCGGGCCCAGCGGGCGGAGCAGCACGGATGTGCCCGTCGCACCGGGCAGCGCGGCGGTGCCCTTCTCCCGGCACTCGGTCAGGACCAGCAGCACGGGCAGGTCCGCCAGCCGACGGGCCAGGTAGCCGAGCCAACGGCGTGACGCCATGTCGGCATCGTGCAGGTCGTCGACGGCCAGAAGTAAGGACCGGCGGTCGGCGGTCCGCGCCAAGCGGGTCACAAGGCGGTGGAAGACCATCTGCTCCTCGGCCGCCGGCAGGTCCGCGAAGGGCACCTCCCCGTCCTCGGGAAAAAGCTGGCGCACGAGAGCGAAGGGGAACCCCGACTCCTCCGGCGAACAGTCCGCGCGCAGCACACGCATCGCCCCGCCCGCCGCCTCCCGCTCCGTCACCTCCCGCAACAGGGCGGTACGGCCCGTCCCCGCCGCCGCACCGAACACCAGCCAACGGCCCGCACCGGACCGCGCGGACTCTCCGGCTCTCGCCGCGGCCGCCAGCGCTTCCTCGCGTTCGAGAAGCACACTGCCCATACCCACACTCCTCCATCTCGGTGCACACGACGCCCCTCGGTGCAAGGCGCCCGAGATGAATACTGCATGCCGAAAGTCGCGAAATCCCCTATTCCGGGCCAGCGTTCTCTCCGAGGGATATCCCGCATGGCCTGGCCGGACACGTGATGGTCTTGATGTGGGTGACGTGGCGTCGGGACCGGGCCGGGTGGTACATCGCGGCGACCGCACGGTGCCTATTGAGGCGGTTGACACCGCACTCGACGGAGCGTCTCTGCCTGCGGACCGTCTTGCCGCAGGCCGGCAGGCGGCCACCGGCGGAGCCGCGGTTCTTGCGGTTGCGGAGCTGGTCGGTCCGCTCCGGCTTCGGAGCCCGCTGCATCAGTGCCGCGGCGGCTTCGGCGAGCGTAGCTTTCTCGCGCAGCAGCGCGTACATCACTTCCGTGAGCGGCATGGTGATGTCGTAAGCGCGGGCGAGATCGAGGAGTGCTCCCGCAGTCTTGACGCCCCCGGTGGTCTGCCGGGTCGCGGCAGCGGCCTCGGCGACGCTCATGACCTGGCCAAGGTGAGTGCCGAAAAATGTTCCTCGCGCTCAGCATGTCTCATGGGACATCCGGCGCGAAGCGAGCAAGGTGTCTGGCCTGGAGCTTAGTGGTCGGCTCTGGAAGTCCTTCGGAGGCCGACTCCGGAGCCAGGGCCATGCGTGCCGGTGCGCCAGGCGCCCGCGGGTGGGGTCGACGTCCGAGTCGGATTCTTGCCAGAAGGCGGGCAGCAGCCGATGTTTGATTGTGCGCATGACCATCGCGCAGCCGGACAACGCCCGCCTTTTCCGCTCCCTGCACACCCCCACTGAACCTCTCGCGCTCCCCAACGCCTGGGACGTCGCGAGCGCCCGCGTCATCGAAGCCGCGGGCGCCGCTGCGATCGCCACGACCAGTGCCGGCGTCGCCTGGTCACTGGGTTCTCCAGACGGCGACATCCTTACCCGGGACCGGGCGCTGGAAGTGATCGGCCGAATCGTCGCTGCCGTCGCGGTTCCGGTCACCGCCGATATCGAGGGCGGGTACGGGACGGATGCCGCCGGCGTTGCCGAGACCGTGGCCGGGGTGCTCGCGGCGGGCGCCGTCGGCGTCAACATCGAGGACGGCACCCGACCCCCGACGGAGCTCGCGACACGGCTGGCTACGGCCCGGCAGACCGCCGACCGGGCAGGCGCGGACCTGTTCCTCAACGCCCGAATCGACACCTTCCTGTCCGGGCTCGGTGCCCCGGACGCCCGTCTCAAGGAAACCTTGTCCCGGGCGCGCATGTACGTCGATGCGGGCGCGGACGGCATCTTCGTCCCCGGCGTCACCGACACCGCCACCATCGACGCACTGGCCAGGGGCATCTCCGTACCGCTGAACGTCATGGCCGGCCCCGGCACCCCGACCGTTGCCGAGCTCGGTGTCCTCGGCGTGGCCCGCGTCAGTCTCGGATCGGGCGTGGCACAGGTCGCCTACGCTGCCGCCCGCCGCACCGCGCAGGATCTCTTCGGCACCGGCGGCTACGACTCCCTCACCCAAGGCATGGCCTTCCCGGAGCTCAACGCGCTGCTCTCCGACCCCCACTGACCCTGGTCGAGTCGGGCAGCGCGGCCAGGGCGGTCATCCTGCCCGCGCCATCGGTCAGGATGGCCGCCCTCGTCCGCCGTCTGCGCCATCGGCCGCTCCGCTACCGCCGGTCCACGTCCGACATGGGTCCGTGGCTGCGCGTTTCGGCCAGGCCCTGCCACCGCTCCGCGATGTCCGCGGTGCCCTCGGGGAGGTCGAACTGGTCGAGGATCCGCATGACGATGTGATCCACGAGGTCGCTGATGCCGTTCGGGATGTCGTAGAAGGCCGGCATCGGGGGGACGATGCGGGCTCCCATGCGGGAGAGGGCGAGCATGTTCTCCAGATGGATCTCGTTGAGCGGCGTCTCCCGTGGCACGAGGACCAGCGGGCGGCGTTCCTTGAGGGTGACGTCGGCCGCGCGGGCGATGAGGTTGTCGGCCAGGCCGTGCCGTACCGCCGCGAGCGTCTTCATGCTGCACGGGACGATGGCCATGCCCGCAACCGGGAAGGAGCCGGAGGAGATCGTGGCGCCCAGATCGCCGAACTTGTGCGTCACATCGGCGAGTTCGGCGCAGTGGCGGCTGCTGTAGGGCGTCTCCACCTCGATGGTGGAGCGGGCCCAGGTGCTCAGTACGAGATGGGTCTCCACGTGCGGCACCTCCCGCAGGATTTCCAGCAGGCGGACAGCGAGCGGGGCCCCGGTGGCACCGGTGACTCCGATGATGAGGCGGGTGGGGGAAGCGGTGGTCACGGCGGGCTCCTGATACGGCGGGGAGAGGACGGGCCGGTGGGAGGGGCGCACCGCCCCTCCCTCGCGGTGTCGGGCTACATCGTCAGGACGCCTGCCCAGCGCTTGCGCAGCTCGGTGCGGGTCGTCTCGTCGACGCGGTTGGCTGCCGGGTACTGGTCCTTCCAGGCGAACGGTTTGGTCGCGTCGATCAGCACGATGCCCATCGACAGGTCGCCGGCGGCGCGTTTGCCGGGCGACAGCCGTGGGTCGATGGCGGTGGTGGGTGTGCGCAGCACCTGGAGGGATTCGGACGGATCGACGCGGGTGAACATCGCCCACAGGACGTGGTGGATGTCGGTGATGTCGATGTCCTCGTCGACGACGACGAAGTACCGTTCCATGCCGCCGGTGCGTTTGCGGCCGGCGGCCGCGAGCAGGGCGTGCATGGCGTCGCCCGCGCCGGTCTGTTCGATGGAGATGACCATCATGAGCTGGCGGGCGTAGGCCCACACGCCTTTGATGTTCTGGACGCCGGATGCTTCCAGGTGGTCCCAGGTCACTGATGCCGAGTACAGCGGGACGGCTTGGTCGCCGGCCGGCACGGTCGGGAGCATTGGCGGGGCGCCGAGGATGATCGGGTTGTTTCGGTGCATGATCCGGTTGACCCGGACCACGGTTTCCTGGCCGGAGTGGGTGTAGTAGCCGGTCCATTCGCCGAAGGGCCCCTCCAGCACGGACTCTTCCTCGACCGGGGGCAGTTCGCCTTGGATCACGGTCTCCGCGTAGGCCGGTATCGGGAGGTCGCTGCCTGGTGCGTACAGGACCTCGACGCCCTGTCCGCGGAGTCCGCCGGCGAGGTCGTACTCCGACATGCCGGACGGTGCGGCGATCGCCGCGGCGGTCGACAGGATCGGGTCCTGGCCCACCACCACCGCGATCGGGCAGGTCAGGCCGCGCTTCCAGTACTTCTCGGCGATCGCCTTGGCGTGCCGGTTGCCGAGCATCCACAGCGAGAGCCGGTCGGGGCCCTGGACGCAGGCCCGGTAGGTGCCGACGTTGACCCAGCCGTTGTCGGGGTCGCGGGTGATGACCATGCAGGCGGTGCCGATGTAGCGGCCGCCGTCCCCGTCGTGCCACCGCGGCGTGGGGAAGACGCCGAGATCCACATCGTCGCCGACCAGGACGTTCTCCAGGACCGGGCCGGTGGGGACCTCCACCGGGGGGACGGGTTCGAGCTGCTTGCTCAGGTCCTTCCAGGCCCGCACGATGTCGAGTTTCGGGGTGTCGCGCGGCAGTCCGAGCGCGACCGCGGTACGGGCGGCGGTGCCCATGAAGTTGGTGAACACGCGGTGCCCCGCCGGGTAGCCGGGGATGTTGTCGAACATCAGGGCGGGGCCTTCCTTCTCCGCCATCAGTTCGGTGATGCCGCCGATGTCCAGGTCCCGGTCAGCGCCATCGATCCGCAGGACCTCGTCCTCCCCGAGCGTCTCGGTCATGTGGTCGATGTAGTGCCGAAGGTCACGGAATGCGTTCATATGTCGTCGGAGAGGCCGAACGGTACGTCCGTGCCTCCCCTCCTCCTCTTCTTCTCTTTGCTGACGGCGGCGGCTGCGCCTGGAGCGGATGCCCGCGGGGGCGGTCACCGGGCGGGCTTGCGTCGTCAGGATCCGGACCGGCCGGGAGGGGTGCAACGAGTCCGGACGCAGATGCCGGTTATTACGCGAGATAGGCTTGGGAGGCGTGGAATACCTCGATCTCCAGCTCATTCATGCACTACAGATCGATGGCCGTGCACCACTGCGCCGGATTGCCTCAGTGCTGGGCGTCTCCGACCAGATGGCAGCCCGCCGCTACGCCCGGCTGCGGGAGCAGGCCGGGCTCCGGGTCATCGGCCGGCTCAATCCCCGGCCCGTCGGGCAGACCGTGTGGGCACTGCGGCTTCAGTGCGTCCCCACCACCGCGCTCGGCCTGGCCCACGCACTGGCCGAGCGCGAGGACACCCGATGGGTCCAACTCGCCTCCGGCGGAACCGAGGTCATCTGCCACCTCGCAGTGCACAGCGACAGCGACCGGGACGCGCTGCTGATGGACAGGCTCCCGTCGAGCCGCCGGGTCACCTCGATCACCGCCCACCGCATGCTGCGGCTCTTCAAGGGCGGCCCGACCACCTGGGACGGTCCCACTTCCGCACTGAGCCGGGAGCAGATGGACGCCCTCGCGCCCTCGTACCCGCTCCCCCATGCCCAGGCGGCGCCGGTGGAACTCACGGAGCTCGACCACGTCCTGCTCACCGCGCTGAACCGCGACGGCCGCGCGTCCCACGCCGCACTGGCCGCCGAGGCCCGCTGTCACGAGTCGACGGTGCGCCGCCGCATCACGCACCTGCGCACGGCCGGAGCGCTCTTTTTCGTCCTGGACCTGGACGAGCGCCTGCTGGGTGACCCGGCCGGCACCGCCATCTGGATGTCGGTGCAGCCCTCGCAGCTTGCTGCCGCCGGCGCCGCGCTGGCAGGCCACCCTGAAGTGGCCTACGCCGCCGCCACTACGGGGCGGACCAACCTCCTGGCCAATGTCCTCTGCTCCGACGACGAGTCCCTCTACACGTACCTCTCCGACCGCATCGGTACTCTCCCGGGCGTCGACACGGTCGAGACCGCACCAATCATCCGCACCCTCAAGCGCGACGGCGCAGTCGCACGCAACGGCCCGAGACCCCGTAGTGCGCCGTGAGACGCTGGGCCCCGCGGTCACCGCCCTGTTCACGGAGTGGTCCGGCTGTCGTTCGGATCGACCTGTGGCGTCGTGCTCGTGGAGAGCGATGCGGAGGCGCTCACGGACGATGCCGTGTCCGGGGAGACCAGGGACCTTTTCGCGGAGCGGGCCGGGTGCGATCCCCGCGAACTGCCCATCCCGTACAAGCACTTCAGGGTCCGGCCACCGCGCGTGCAGACATGGCGGGAGGAGAACGAGCTGCCGGGGCGGGAGCTCATGCGTGACGGCGTGTGGGCGCACTGACGCGCCGAAGCCGTGCCTCCGTCCACCGCTGCGGTGGGCGGAGGCATGGCTTCGGTGCGTCAGGCGGAGGTGGCGACTCGGCGGTCGGCCGCGGTCTTCGGGGCGTCGGTGACGTTGTGCTCCTCGCCGAGCGGCTTGTCGACCCAGCAGGCGAACTCCAGGAGGATTCCGTCCGGGTCCTGGAAGTAGCAGGACCGGACGTAGACGCCCTTCTGCATCCGGGGAGCGACGGTCGAGGCACTGTTGTCGTGGTTCATGACGGGACTGACCTTCACGCCCTTGGCCGTGAGCCGGGCGTGGTACTCCTCGAACCGCTCCGCCGGCACATGGAAGGCGACGTGGTTCATCGAACCGACCGCGCTGACGAACTCCCCCGTGCCGGGCAGGCTCTTCGGAGCGGAGATTCCCGGCACACCGTCGGGCGCGTCCGCGAACCAGAAGAACGCCACGGCGTCACCGCCACCGCAGTCGAAGAAGAAGTGCTGCCCCACCCCGCCGGGAAGCTCGATCGTCTTGATGAGCGGCATGCCCAGCACGCCCGAGTAGAAGTCGACGGTTCGCTGCATGTCCGAGCAGACGAGCGCCAGATGGTTGATGCCCCCGAGCTCGAACTCACTGTTCTTGGACGTCATCTCTCCAGGACCTCCCGTTGATATCAGCCGCGAACGACCCGGACCGGAAGCCGAACGCAGCACGGCGAATACGGTGGCAAGTCTGACATCCGGACCGGCGGTCAGCCTGCCGGCCCTCGCGATGCGGGCAGTCCCTGCCGAAGTCGAGCAGCATCCGCTCACCGCACCGCACGTGACCGCACTGCCGACGCTCGGGCAGAAGGGCGACCTGTCATGAAGCCGAAAGCCGCCCCTGGGCGGTACGGGTTGGTCGCTTCTGGTGCAAGGCTGCTGGAAGCATCGGTTTTGCTGCGGTTCGCCGGTGGTGCGGCTGGCTGGCCTCAGCGTGGTGCGAAATACCGGCCGATGAGTACCTGGTGCGAAGCCACCTGGGCGAGTTCCGTACCGCATGCCACAGTGGGCGCCATGACGGCGACGGAAGCGACGAACGTAGCGGCAGACGAGGTCGAAGCGCTGACAGTGAACGCGCTGCACTGGCTGCTCAAGAGCGCGCGGAAAACCGGGAACAACGGCCTCGCCTGGACCATCAAGCCCTCCGACAACGAGCCCAACCCCACGCTCTACAGCGGCACGGCCGGTGTCATCCCCGTCCTCCTGGAGGCATGGCGGCACTTCGGCGACGACCGGTACGGCGACGCCGCCCTGCGCGCAGCCCGCAGCGTGTCCGCTGCCGTTGTCGGCGGTTGGAAAGACAACTCCCTGTACTTCGGCCTGACAGGCATGGCGCTCGCATTGAGGGCGGTCCACGACGAACTCGGCGCAGCGGATGCCGCTGCCGCCGCGGATCGGACCCTGGCCCTGGTACGCGCACGCTTCGACGGGACACGCTGGGGCAGCTGGTTCGATCTGATGGGTGGCAACGCCGGCATCGGCCTCGGTGCGCTGGCGGTGGGCGATACCGACCTGGCTGTCCTCGCGGTGGAGCCCTACCTGCGCTCGGCCGAGCAGACCCCGGTAGGCGTTCACGGGGAAGCGCAAACGGGCAGAGCTGCTCGGTTTCACCACATCTCACATGGCACGCTCGGCATCGTGTACGCGCTGGCCCGCGTAGGCCGGGCCACCGCCCGCGCCGACCTGATAGAGCTGGCGCGAGCCGGTGCAGCAGACGTCGTGGCACGAAACGAAGCCGGCCCGGCCGGATTCCTCGTCCCC
Source organism: Streptomyces celluloflavus (assembly GCA_000720995.1). Classification (GTDB taxonomy): domain Bacteria; phylum Actinomycetota; class Actinomycetes; order Streptomycetales; family Streptomycetaceae; genus Streptomyces; species Streptomyces celluloflavus. The sequence goes on along the minus strand of JOEL01000022.1, from coordinate 30,803 downwards.
CACTCCGACCCGCAGAACCACCCCGAGCTCACCGAACGCTACAGCTACGGCTGGTGCCACGGCCCGGCCGGCGACGCCCAAGTCTTCCGGCTGCTGCGAGACGCACTCGACGACCCTGCATGGCAAGCCCTCGCCAATCGCTGCTGGCACACCGTGACCCACTCCGGTCTGCCACGCCGGCTGCGGCCCGGCTTCTGGGACAACAACGGACGGTGCTGCGGCACGGCTGGTGTACTGGCACTGGCCTGTGACCGGATGGCCGAGCAGAACGACCACCCGAACTTCGCGCGGCTCCTCGTCGCGGACATCATCTCCCGCGCCATCCGGGACACCGACGGCGTGCGATGGTCGAACCTCGAACACCGGGCCACCCCGAGCACCCTCGAACCCCGCACCGGCTGGGCGATGGGCAACGCCGGCATCGTACGCGAGCTGCTGCGCTTCGTACGGATCAGCAGGGGAGATGACCCCGCGTACGTCCTCGCCTGGCCGGACCAGCCAGCGGTGAATCAGACCGCAGCCGCCGTGCGCGTCCCACTTTGCGCAGAAGTGTTCATCCAGTGCCGAGAGGGCGATTTTCGCTAGCAGCGGCGCCGCGATTCCGCCTTGGGGCGTGCCGGTGTTCATGTCCCTGGTCTCGCCGTCGGCGGACATGATGCCCGCCTTCAGAAACGCCTTGACCAGGGCGAGAACCCGCTTGGCGTGGACGGCTCGCATCCGTGGGGTCTCCGACCCAATCGGAGGGCCTACCCGCCCGCCGCCGTCCTCGCCCGTACCCTCGGCATCGACATCACCGTCGCCGTCACCGTCGCCGTCAAATGGCAGCGAGCCGACGCCGGAGACTGGGCCGCATACGCCGCCGATGCGAGTAGCCGGGCATCAGCACAGCACAACTGGGCATAAGCAGAGCCCTATTACGACTGGACACTTTCTAAAACACAACTGGTGAGGGCGGGCTGCGCCCGCCCTCACACCGGCTCCCAAACATCGCGAGGACTTCGGAGACGTGCGCTTTGGGCTTGGTTTCCGGGCCGGAGCCTCAGCTGTTGGCCAGGGTGCGGCCGAGAAGGGGCAGCAGGCGGTCCCAGTGGCGCTGCAGTGCGGCGGGGTTGAAGGCGTCGGTGTCGGACATGGTGAAGCCATGGATGGTGCCGGGGTAGATCTCGGAGGTGTAGCCGACACCTGCGGCATCCAGGGCCTGGTTGAGCTCGCCGAGGGCCTCAAGTGTCATGTCGCCTTCGGCGTGGCCGAGGTAGACCTCAGCGGTGAGCTTGGAGAAGAGATCGGGCCCGTCGGCGCCCACGGGGCCATGGAATGCGGCGACGGAGGCCACCTGGCCAGGTTGGGCCGCGGCGGTGCGCATCGCCAGGAGGCCGCCTATGCAGTAGCCGGTCACCGCGACCGGTCCGGCGCTGACCTCGGGCTGAGTGGTGAGGAACCCGAGGTAGGCGTCGGCGTCGCTCAGGACACATTCGGTGGTGTGCGCCTCGATCAGGGGCATCAGCTGGGCGAAGACCGCGGGCCGGGCCTCCTCCCCGATGTGCTCGGGAAGTTCGATCACCGGTGCCGGGCCGTGCCGGTAGAAGAGGTTGGGGACGAGCACGTAGTACCCGTGCCCGGCCAGCTCGCGGGCCATCTCCCGCAGCACGGGCCGGATGCCGAAGCCGTCCGCGTACATCAGCACCCCCGGGTGCAGCCCGCCACCATCGGGAAAGGTGGCGAACGCGTCGGCCTGGCCGTCCGCGGTGGGAATCTGCAGTGTCTTGCTGGGCATGAACTCTCCTGTCGTGGTTGATGTGTCGAGCCTGTGATCAACACGACGGAGGCGGAGCCCGCGCAGCAGCACCAGATCCTCGGTCCAACAACGGGCCGGCACCGGCCCGTACGGCGCTCAGAAGAGCACCGGGTCACCAATCCGTGTGTGGCGCAATGCCGTCCCGGTAGTCATGGCCGCACAACATAGCCCACCGGATGAAGCCGCTGCCAGCCCCCAACCCCCAGTGCTGGGCGCGAGAATGACCTCGGTCAACACCTCGGGACCCTGAACCCGGTCGACGCGCTGCCCGTGACAGGGATACCCATCTTGTCTTGTGGCTGCACGGTCCTCACCGCACTGCGAAACGCTCCCATGCCGAAGGCTCCAAACGTGACCGAACCGGAGCCACTATTCCGGTCCGGACGCCATTGCGCCGACGACCGGCGGGAGTTCGTGGAGGCGGTGCTGACCGGCCTCGACGACCATGGCTGGACGGCCACGCGTGCGTGGGTGGCCAAGCAGCTCGGCAACGGCCGGTCGGTCGTCGACGTGCGCCTTCTGCCCAGCGGCTGGAGCTCCCAGATGCGCCGGCTCACGCTCGACGACGGCACGGATCTGGTGCAACGGACCTTCGTGAAGCCGTTCTTCCGACACCACGGTCCCGGGCTGCTGGCCCGCGAGGCGTCCGTCCTTGCGCTGCTCGCCGGGCAGGAGGGCATCCCGGCCCCCGGGTTCGTCGCTGTGGATACCACGGCCGAACACTGCGACCACCCGACCCTGTTGATGTCCGCGCTGCCGGGCCGCGTCCGCGTCGACGAGGACGACCTCGACCGGCGCCTGGACCTGCTCGCGGCCCAGCTCGTCCGCATCCATGGCGTCGTACCGGCCGAAAGGCCGCGCACCTACCAGGCGTGGACATCCCAGGACCGCGTCCGCACCCCGAACGGCCCCCTGTGGGAGCGGGCCGTGGACGTGATCCGCCGCAACCCGCCGCCGTACGAAGGCTGCTTCCTCCATCGCGATTTCCACCCCGGGAACGTGCTCTTCACCGGAACCGGGCCGGGGCTGCGGATAACCGGTGTCGTGGACTGGGTCGAGACCTCGTGGGGACCTGCCGACCTGGACGTGGCACACTGCTCGACCGCGCTCGCGCTGCTGCACGGGCCGGCGTACGGGCTGGACTTCCGCGAACGGTATGAGGCACACGGCGGCCGCGACCTCGCCACCGCCCCCGACCACCTGTACTGGCGGCTGCTCGACGCCCTGCACTACTGCCCCGACGCGGCGAAACTGGCCGGCCCGTGGCGTGACCTGGGGCGGGACGATCTGACGTCCGGGGTGCTGGGAGCACGGCTGGAGGCATATGTGGACGGACTGCTGCAACGATACGGCTGACCTGCCCTGGATCACTCGCCTGACACCGACCCCAGAAGGCGTGCGCATTGGCCGCCGTGGTGCTCGTTCACGGCCTGTATCACCGTCCCGAACACTTCACCCTGGTGGCAGAGCGCTTGCGGACCGCAGGAACCGAGGTCGTCGTTCCCTAGCTCCACCGGGGCTCATTGGCCTCTGCCACAGCCACGGTCCAGGCTGCGATCGACTCGCTGCCGGAGCCTCCAACCGTGCTCGGTCACTCCTACGGCGGGTCAGTGATCACCCGGGGTGCGCGGGGCGAGACACCTGGTCTATCTGACGCCCTTCGTGCCGGATGTCGGCGAGAGCGCGGCCGCGCTGGGTGGCGCGTCGTTGCAGCTGCCGCTGCGGCGCCGTCCAGGCACAGCCTCTTTCTGGGGCACTGGCCCCGCCATGGGTTCCTGGCCCCGCCACAGGCCCTGTGAAACGGGCCTGTCGGGTAGTCCGCTACAGGCGCGGGGTGCGCGCCTCGATTTGGTAGTCGAAGGCGGCACCGCCGACGCCGACCGTGGCCACCCCGCCGTCGACTGTGAGGACGGCCCCGTTGACGTAGGACGCGGCGGGCGACAGCAGCCAGTCGATCGCCTCGGCGACCTCCTCCGGATCACCCGGCCGCCTGGCGGGAGTCAGCCGGTTCGCCTCCTCGTACGCCGCCTCGGCACCGCCCGCCAGCCCTGCCTCCGCCGCGAACCGCGCCATCCGCTGATCGGCCATCTCCGTACGCACCCAGCCCGGGCACACCGCGTTGGCCCGCAGCCCCTGCGGCCCGTAGTCGACGGCGAGGGAGCGGCAGAGGTGGAGCAAACCCGCCTTGGACGTCGCATAAGCGGCGTTGCCGGCGCTGTTGCGGAGCGCGGCTACCGAGGCGACCGCGACCACCGCGCCGCGGGCCGCCAGCAGATGTGGCAGCGCGGCACGCAGCAGCAGGAACGGGCCGGTGAGGTTGGTCCGTATCAGCTCTTCCCAGTCCTCGACCGCGGTGTCGCCGACCGCGCCGCCCCGCCCGATTCCGGCGTTGAGCACCACACCGTCGAGTCTCCCGTAGGCCGTCACCGCCGTCTCGACGAGCTCGCGCACGGCCTCGGGGTCGGCGGCGTCGGAAGGGTGGGCCAGCGCTCCGGTCTCCTCGGCCACCCTGCGCAGTGGCTCGGGCCGCCGCCCGGAGATCACGACCTGGTGCCCGGCGGTGCGCAGCAACCGGGCAGTGGCGGCCCCGATTCCCGTTCCCCCACCCGTCACCAGGACAACACGCTGTTCCGACATGGTCATTCGCCTCCGAAGGTGGTCGACTTCCGGTTCCCCGTACTACGAGCATACGAAGCGCCGGCACCGCCGGGCCGACCGGATTGACAGCGGCCAAGATCATTTCCCCGCGTACTTTTCTGAACAAACCACGAGCAGCGGATGCGCCCCTTAATCCCCCTCAACCAGGCCCTGGCCCTGGCCACCGAGAATCCCGGCGGACCCGCCTCCGAGGGATTCCTCACGCACGCCAAGAACGCGCTGCCACTGGACAGTTGAACCCAAGCGCATGCGAGTTGAGTTGCCCCGCTTGTCCACGACCGGTGATCTCGCTGAACCGGGGCAGGCTGACTTCGACCGGGTCATTCCCTGAACTTGTCGCCAGGGCCCGGCATGTTGGTGGAACTCCGGGACCACGTTCGCTCCCCCGGCCGGAACGCCTGTACCGCGCCGAGCGCGCCGCCTACGTTGACGACGAGGGCATCGGCCACGACGTCCTCGCCCTGTACGCCACCGGTCACACCACCACGGGCACGCCGATGGACGAGTGGGATCGGCCCCAAGGGCTCGGCCTGTGGGACTTGGTCGACGTCGACGAAGAGGGGCAGGTCCGCGTCGACCCGGCCTCGTTCGACGAGCAGTGGACGAGCGGGGCCAACTCAGTTCACGCCCTGCATCCGGTGCATCAGGCCCTGGCGATGCTCCTGCCCGGCATCGGCTCCGCGAGTGCTGTCCGCCAACCGGGGGCGCCGAAGGTGTCCGCGAAGTACTGCGTCTCGTGCACGACATGCCCGTGGGCGAATTCCATGATGCTCACGGAGCGGCTGGGCACTCCGTCGTAGCTGATTACGCACTCGCTGACCCACAGGTCCCCGCCGCCGACGATCCGGTGGACGGCGAAATGCCGGTCGGCGGGGTGCCCGCCGCGTTGCGCCGAGATCGTCGTGCGGCCCCGGAATCGTTCACCTGACTGTGGGTAGTCGAGGATCGCGTCCGCAGCGTAGATGGCATGCTCGGCTTCTGTGTCCCCCTGTTCCGATGCCCGCCAGTGTTCCTCGATCGCGGCCCTGGTCCGGGCGTCAGGATCCATCGCGTTGTCCCTTCCGCACGCGGGCGAAGCGGGCCGGGGCGTGCGTATACCCTTCAGCGGCCGGCGCTCTGGCCGCCGTCCACATGCAGGATCTCGCCGGTGACGAAGGACGCCTGTTCCAGGTACAGGATGGCCTGGACGGCGTCGTCGACCTCTTCGATCCGCCCGAGTGGATGGCGGGCGATGAGTTCGGGCGTCACCTTCGGGTTCATCGGCGTGTGGACGACGCCGAGCGAGACGGTATTCACGCGGATGCCGTGCCCCGCGAATTCGATCGCCAGCTCCTTGGTGACCGCGTTCAGCCCGCCCTTGGTCAGCGACGCGAGCGCGCAGGGCACCTGTGAATTCGGCTGGTCGACCAGGGAGGTCGAAATGTTCACGAGGTGACCGCCGCCCTCGTCACGGGAGAGCATCGCGCCGATGGCACTGCGCGACACGTTGAAGAATCCGCGCAGGTTCACTCCGACGATCAGGTCGAAGTCCTCGTCCGTGTAGTCGGTGAACGGCTTGCCGATGTAGACACCGGCGCTGTTGACCACGGTGTCGATCCGGCCGAACCGGTCCATCGCCGCCCCTGTGATCCGCTCGCCGACACCGGACTCCAGCAGATCGCCGCGGCAGGCGAGCACCTGCGGATCACCGGAATCCGGTATAGAGCGGCTGGTGGCCACGACCGCGTACCCGAGGTCGCGGTAGGCAGTGACGATGGCCGAGCCGATGCCCCCGTCGGCGCCGGTGATGACCGCGACCTTCCGGCCCGGCCTGTGCGTGCGGGCACGCGCCCGGGCCGGATCGCTCCGGGACGGTTTCACTTGAGGATTTCCAGCATTCGGTTGCCCAGGACCGCGGCCGAGGCCGGGTTCTGCCCGGTGACCAAGTTGCGGTCCTCGACCATGTACGGCTCCCAGATCGGACCGCGGCTGAAGTTGACCCCGACCTTCTCCCGCACATCGGTCTCCAGCAGCCACGGCGCCCTGGAGGCCAGCCCGACGCCCTCTTCCTCCTCATTGGTGAAGCAGGTGACGTTGAAGCCCTTGAACGGCGACTTGCCGTGGATCCTGGTGGCCAGCATCGAGGCGGGGGCGTGACAGACGATGAACAGCGGGCTGCCCGAGGTCAGCTGCCGCGTCAGCAGCCGTCCGGCATCGGCGTCCCAAGCCAGGTCCGACATCGGACCGTGGCCGCCTGGCAGGTACACCGCGTCGTAGTCCTCAAGGCGGACGTCCGACAGCCGCAGCGGCCGGCGCATCACCTCCGCGGACCGGATCACGGCCTCCAGTTCCAGGGCACTGTCGTTTCCGCCGACCATCTCAGGACGCAGGCTCATCATGTCGACGGTCGGGATCACGCCGTTCGGGGTCGCGACGACGACCTCGTGACCTGTGGCCGTCAAGATCTTGTACGGGTTCGCGAACTCCTCGGCCCAGTAGCCCGTCGCATGCCGTGTGCCGTCCTTCAGCACCCAGTAACTGGCACCGCTCACGATGAAAAGCACCTTGGCCATGGCAGAGATCTCCTCTCGCGCACGCATGCGTGTTCGGCGGGACGACCGGTGACACGACTCGCCGCCGACAGCCCTCCCCCACCTTCCACCGTAGGCACGTATGCGTTGATTCGCCGCTTCGGCGTATTTTCTGCGCGGACCGCCTGGCGGAGTACTTCCCGGCCCCGGACTCCTCTCTCTGAACCACGACACTAGGCCGGGGCAGTTCGTCGAGGACATCGTGGGTAACGGGCCGCTCGTCACGGCCTATGCGTTCCAGGAGGTCACGGGCCTTGGAGCGGGAGACTCAGGAGAAGGCGACGTCGGGGCGCTCGGCGTTCGTCAACGCGTCGTGGAACGAGGTGAGTTCGGGGCGGATTTGACTTACCGACCAAGCGGCCTCCTGGCGACCAAGATTTACCTACACCATGTGAGTACGGCAACTACGGAAGGTTACGCTTCGTACACCGGCGGAGCCCAAGCCGAGTTGTCGACCGAGGTCAACGACCACGAACGACAACGCGATCCGGAAATGGTCCGCGCCGAGTTTCACAACTCCGGCAAGGCGTCCTCCCGGCGGGTCCCGGCGCCCGCAGCCTCACCGAGTTCTTCGCCGGCATCGACGAGAAGCCGGAGTCCGCAGCAGCGGCGCCGAGGGGCAGCGCAGCGACCGCGACGTGCTCAACCTGCCGACCAGAGGCGCCACGGTCCTCCACCTCGGGCCCGCGAATCACTGCTGGTTCACCAACCCGTCCCGGGCCCTCCGCCTCAAGTCGGCCGGCACCCCGGCAGCGGACCGGCCCCTGATCGGGATGTGTGACTCAGCCCGCTGTCCGCAAGCCACCCGCCACTCCTGCCACCGTCCCGTCCGGGCCGAGCGCGCAGAACGCAGAACCTAGAACGCAGAACGCCGAACGCGCCGAGATCTTCCTCAGCCAACTCGGCACCACCCGCAAGGCCGAACGCACCCGGCTCCAAGCCGATCACGACCGGGCCCTCCGTGTCGTCGCCGAGAGCGACGCCGCCGGCACCATCACAGATCCGGCACCATCACGGATGAGGAATCCGCAGGAGAATCCCCGCAGCCCAACGCACCGAGAACCAGAACCGCATCCGGGCCGCCATCGACCGGCTCCTCCGCGGAGAGATCCAGCCCGGCGGAAAGTGCGACATCAAGACCCTCGCCAACGAGGCCGGAGCAATCCGGCCCGCTGCGCGGACACCTACGGCGGCCTCCGGGCCGCCCAGGCGCTGGCCGCCCAGGCCGCCGGGCCGCGGGACGCGCTGACGCTGATGCATGACCGGGGCGAGGGTGAACTTCACTCCGCGACGTTGACGCGGGCGCTGCGCGCCCTGGACGGCGAGCGCCGGGCCCGGCTCGTCACGGTGCCGCCGCCCGGCGAGGCGTGACACCAAACCGCCCTGACCGCCCCGTACGGCCTAGCGCCCGCGGCCGGGATAAGGAGGCAAAGAGTTGCGCACGGCGCACCCACCGCGGTCAGCACCCGACGTGACGTCCCTGGTCCCGGGCTTGCCGGGCGGTGCGTCGTCAACGCAAAACGACACAACTGACCATTCGGCCCAAATGTGACCAATGTCATACACCGTGGTTCGGCTCGGCATCCGGGCGGTGGGTGCGTGACTATCCCTTCGACGACAAGCCCCGCCACCGTGACGGGGCGGTCCGGGCGGGCGCCTCATCCTGCCGCCGCACCGGATATCCGGTCGACGCTGTGGATCGGCAGGAGCGGAGGACCCGGGCACGACGGGGCCCCGGCCGCACCACGGGCCGGCGGGCTCCTTGGGGTGAAGCCGTACGCAAGGCCGGGCATCTTCGCCTGCCCGAACCCGACAGGTCTTCCTTCGCCGGCGACTGACGAAGGGTCGCGCATGAACGTGCGCATGCATGTGCCGAACCTGCTGGCACGCGCCGGCACCGTTTCCGTCCTCGCGCTGGTCACCATCAGCGGCACCACCGTGGTCCCGGGGACGGCCCCGGACGCCGGAGCGGCCTCCGTCTCGGCGCGCGCGCTGCGGATCGCCGCCTCCAAGAAGGGCTCCCCCTACCAGTACGGCGCCCAGGGGCCGCACCGCTTCGACTGCTCGGGGCTGACGCTGTATTCGTTCAAGCATGCGGGCCGGATGCTGCCACGCTCCGCCGCGGCGCAGTACCACCGCACCCGGCGGGTACGGGCCTCCGCCCGCCGCTCCGGCGACCTGGTCTTCTTCCACTCCCGCAGGGGCGTCTACCACGTCGGCATCTACGCCGGGAGCGGCCGGATCTGGCATGCGCCGAAGACCGGGGCCGTGGTCCGCCTGGAACGGATCTGGAGCCATGCCGTCTCCTACGGACGGGTGCGTTGACCTGCGGCAATACGGTCTGCACGGCCCCCTGCCGGTGGTTCTCGGCACGAGTGGTCCCCGGCGACGCGGTCGGGTGACCGGGAAACCGGACGGTGACCGGGACGACGGACGGTGAAAAGACGAACGGTGAACCGAGCGAGGTGCCGGCGGGGGCGGACACCCCGCCGGACCGAACCGTGGTGCGGTTCCCCTCGTGGGAACCGGACGGAACACCGGCGGCGACATCAGCCTGCCCGTGCCCCCGCCGTGCCGGACGCACCGCACTCCGGCCTGCCCCGGCCGGAGCCCGCGCCGGGTGCCGTGCGCGCCCCGACTGTCAGACCCTGCCGCTACGGTCGGCCCATGACCGATCCGATGCCACCCGTACCGCTGCCTGCCGCCGCCCCGGATGAGGGGATGCCGGTGGCGCCCCGGCTGCCGCCTGCCATTGTCGTGACCGATCTGCCCGATGCGGACGATGTCGCGCTGATCTCGGACGGGCTCGGCGCGTTCAACGTACAAGAGACGGGGACCGACGATCGCCGCCCGCTCGCCGTACTCGTCAAGGACCCGGAGACGGGTCGGGTGCTCGGCGGGCTGACGGGCCGTACCTCGTTGGGCCTGCTGTTCGTGGACCTGTTCTATCTGCCGCCCGCTCTCCGCGGCTCCGGGATCGGCAGCGAGATACTGCGGCAGGCGGAGCGGGAGGGCCGCAACCGTGGTTGCCGCTCCGGGGTGCTCTACACCATCACCTTCCAGGCGCCGGACTTCTACCGGCGGCACGGCTGGCGCGCCTTCGGCGAGATCCCCTGCGATCCGCCCGGCACGAGCCGCGTCTTCATGACGAAGGACCTGGTGTAACGCACCCACGGGTGGTGTGGCCGCCGGGACGACCGACGGTGGAGTCACCGCCGGGCGCGGGAGATTCCGCCGATGCGCCGCCGGCGCCGTCCGTCCTCGCTACGGTGGCCGGCATGGACGAGAAGGACACGAACCCCGCGGACGAGTGGCCCTTGCCCCCGCCCTGGATGTGGAGTTGCGCGGAGTGCGTCAACCTGTACAAGACGATGAAGCGCGCTCCCGAGGCGGTGGAGGCCGTCCGGGAGGCGCTCGGGCCGGGGCTGGACCACGACTTCACGGACAGCGTGGTGACCACCCAGATCCGGCTCGCTCAGCACCTCGCCCTCCGCCACGCGCCGGCTCTCCCGGCCTTCGACGAGGAATGTGAGCGGTGCGTCTCCTACGCGACCGATCCGCGGATTCCCGCCGTGCTGGGCATGGAGCACCGCGCCCGCCACGTGTTCGTACCCGAGTGCATCGTCGGCCTGATGTGACGGCCGCAGAGGCGCCGGAGTACTCCTGGGCGTCTCAACGGCAGGTTGTTCTCACGTGGATTGGAGTGGTCGACGGCTGTGCGTCGTGTCGTGCCCGACGTCCGGTCGGGGACTCCGCAGGCCACCGCTGACACCGCGCCCGCCCCACCGGCCGGCCGCGTTCACCACCGTCAGGGCCGGAGCACCGGCCCGGGGTGTCCCGGTCCACGCCGGTTCAGCGTGATCGCGGTGACGACGAGACCGTCGCGGGCCAGCCAGCGGCCGGTGAAGACGTCGAGCGGCCAGCCGGCCACCACCGGGCCGGGCACCAGGAGCCGCGCCGTGAAGGTGCCCGCGGCCGGGTCGAGTGCGATGTCCGCTTCGTCGAAGTCCAGCTCCCGTCCGGTGAGCGGATACCAGGTCTTGAACACGCTCTCCTTGGCGCTGAACAGCAGCCGGTCCCAGTGGACTTCGGGATCGGTACCGCCCAGGGCTCGTACCTGTGCCCGTTCCCGGGGCAGGGCGACGGCGGCGAGTACGCCGTCCGGCAGCGGACCGTTGGGTTCCGCGTCGATGCCGATCGCGAGGGTGTGGGAGGCGGGTGCGACGGCCGCGGCGCGGTAACCGTCGCAGTGCGTCATGCTGCCGACCACGCCCTCGGGCCACCGTGGCGCACCCCACCGGCCGGGCAGCAGCGGTACCGGTGGCAGGCCGAGAGCGCCGAGGGCGCGCCGCGCACAGGCCCGTACGGTCGCGAATTCACGCTGTCTCCGGGGGACCGCCCGCGCCACGGCCGCGGTCTCTTCCGGGAAGGGGAGAGTGGCCGGCTCGGCCTGGTCCGGCGGCAGCTCGTCGAACGCCTCGGCCGGTACGACCCCACCGGGGAGGATCTCCTCGATCATGCCGGGTCTCCCTCGGGCCCTTTCCGCTCCGGTCGGTTCGCTGTCAGGCCGGCTCTCGATCAGATCTCTGTCAGGCCGGCTCTCGATCGGGCTGGTTCGCCGCCGACTTGAGCCGGGCGCGCAGCACCTCGATGACGTCGGCGGCCCGGTCGGTGAGATAGAAGTGGCCGCCGGGGAAGACCTGCATGTCGAAGGCGCCGGTGGTGTGCTCGCACCAGGCCCGGCCCTCGTCGAGCGTCGTCTTGGGGTCGTCGTCACCGACGAGCACGGTCACCGGGCAGCGCACCGAGGCGCCCGGCTCATGACGGTACGTCTCCACGGCCCGGTAGTCGCTGCGGAGGGCGGGCAGCACCAGGCGCAGCACCTCCTCGTCCTCCAGGACCCGGCTGTCGGTGCCGCTCATACTGCGCAACTCGGCGACGAGACCGTCGTCGTCACGCTGGTGGACGGTTTCGTGACGGTAGCGGGAGGGTGCGCGGCGGCCGGAGGCGAACAGGTGGACCGGTCCCCCGCCGTCGCGTTCCATCCGGCGGGCGACCTCGAAGGCGACGAGGGCGCCCATGCTGTGTCCGAAGAACACCACGGGGCGGTCCAGCCGGTCGCGCAACGCGTCGTGGACGTGGTCGGCGAGTGTCCCGATGTCGTCCACGCAGGGCTCGGTGTGCCGGTCCTGGCGGCCGGGGTACTGGATGGCGAGGACCTCGGCGTCCGGGGTGAGGGCGAGGGCGACGGGGTGGTAGTAGCTCGCCGCGCCTCCGGCGTGCGGGAAGCAGACCAGGCGGACGGGCGCGTCCGGTGCGGGGAGCGGGCTCCGGCACCACAGGGTGGCGTCCACGGTGTTCTCGGCCATGGTCAGTCCTTCGTTTCCGTCGCCGCCGGACGGCGGGCGGCCGGGCGCGGTGTGGTGTGCGGGCCGGTGGGGCGGCGGTTCAATTCTCCGCGCGGCGGCGTCATTTGATGTACTCCTGGACGACCTTCGGCGGCCAGATGCCCACAGTGAGCACGCCCATGGAGTACGCCCGGGAGACCAGGGCGGCCCGGTTGGGCACCTTGAGCTTCCGGAGCAGGCCCGTGACGTGGTACTCGACGCCCTGTCTGCTGAGGTAGAGCCGGGCGGCGAGGGGGACGGTGGAGAGGCCGGCGGCGATGCCTTCGAGGATGCGCGCGTCGATCTCGGTGAGGATCTTCTTGCGGTGGGCGACCACACCGCCGTCCTCGGATATCTGCGTCGGGGGCATCAGCACGAGGATCGAGCTGACGTCGGACGTCCCGCCGCGTACGGCGACGGCGGTGAGCGGACTGGCGAACGCGGAGTCCTGCTGCCGCACGGCGACCATATGCGTGACGAACCGGTGGCGTTTGCCCTCGACCAGGCGGGAGAACTGCCGCATCAGCGGCTGCCGGACGCTGGGGTGTACCAGGTCGCGGAAGCTGCGTCCGCAGACCTCCGCCGAGGTGGCGCCGAACTGCCGGAAGAACTCCTGGTTCGCCTGCTGGATGGTCAGCGCCGGGTCGAGACAGGCCATGCACAGGTCGGGCTGGTCCAGCGGTGGTGGGGCGCCGCCCTGGTCACCCAGGAGCCCTTGCGACGGGGCCTGTGTCGAATCGGCGAGTGTGGTCGTCGCCACGAGACTGCCATCCCTTCGGATTCCGGAAGTTCATTCGGAATCACACGCTAGAATTGCGTCAAAATTCAAGGAAAAGAATTCATTTGGGCTCCGTCCCGGAATGCCCTGGCCAGCTGATCATTCGCTGATACCGGAAAGAACATTAGATAGTCCGAGTACGGACGTCAACGCCGCCCTGTGGCCGCACTGCCAAACCTGCGGTTGCCTTTTCGGATGGTTCGGTCTGCGCGCACACCTTCGGTGGTCGTGGTACGGACTGGCGCCCGGCTGTACGCGCACGCGCCCTCAACAGCATGTTTAACCGGCCTGTCATACGGGTTGACGCGATCGTCACCGTACCTCGGCGACGGCCGCGGACTGCGGGCGTCGGATTTCGGAAACCGCTAGCGCATTTCGGCCGATCCCTGGTCGGCCAGCGCTTCCACGAGCTCCCGTCGTCCCGAGACACCAAGTTTTCGATAAGAATTCGTCAGATGCTTCTCAACCGCACGGGAGCTCACTCCGAGTTCATCGGCTATCTCCTGGTTGGTGAGGCCGCGGCTGACAAATGCCGTTACCCGGAGTTCGCTGCGCGTCAGCTTGGCCGCCTGCTGCGCGGGAGCCGTACTCCGGCCGTCCCGGGATTTCTCGGAGAGCCACGGCGCTCCGCAGCCCAGGGCGAGCGCATCGGCCTCGCGCAGCAGCTCCCCGGCCTCCGGAACGCCGCCCAGGCGGTTCCCCAACTGCGTAAGCGCACGGGCGAGTTCGAGTTCGTCGGCCGAGCCGCGCAGCACGCCGACCGCCTGGCGCAGCAGGATGACGCCCTCGCTGCCGCTGTGCAGTGCGGCCTTGAGACGCAGTGCCCGGCCCAGGGTCGCGGGTGCTCCCCATTCCTCGGCACGGGCGTGCTCCTCCTCCGCCAGCGCGAGGGCCGCGCGGGCGTCACCGAGCCGGTGGTGGAGGCTGATCGCCCAGGGCCGCCAGGCGAAGAGCGCGGGGTTGCGCCAGCCGACCGCCTCCAGCCGCCGCCCGGAGGCGAGGAAACCTTCCAACGCACCGGCCAGCCGGCCGCTCTGGGCGTCCACTGCTGCGGTGAGGGTCTGCATCATCGCGGCCACGGCCAGGCTTTCCCGGCGGTGTCCGCGGATGTCGAGCAGGATCTGTTCGCTGAGCGCCGGATCGCGGAGCTCCAGTGCGACGGCGACGCGGACGACGGTGGCGATGGTGCCTATCTCGTGCCAGTCGGCGGCGGCCAGTTGCGCCGCGCGCTCGGCGCGCTCGCGGGCCTCGGCGGGCCGCCCGCGCGCGAGGAGCACCATGGCCTGCTCGACGTGGATGAGCGCGTCGGCGACGGTGACGCTCTGCCGACGAGTCCGCTGTTCCAGGCAGAGCCAGGAGTCGATGCCCTGGACGGAATCCGCGGCGGACAGGGCGAGGACGACCAGCGGCAGTACGGAGTGCACCCGCGCCGAGGTGGCGGGTTCGCGTTCGAGGATGCGGTTGGCGAGGCGGGCGGCCGAGGCCGCGGAGAGCCGGTTGGTGAGAATCGCCGCGTTGAGCAGGACGGCCGCCAGCTCGCGCTCGGCGCCCGAGTCCAGCGGCGGCTCGTCCCCCATGGCCCGCAGCCGCCCGACCGCCGCGTTCAGTTCGGCCGGGTCCTCGTGGCCGCAGTGCCGCAGCCGGGCCTCCAGCCGCAGGGCCATCTCACGGGCCGTACCGCCGAGGGCGTCCGGTGCGCCGAGGTCATCGGCGACCTGCCGCAGCAACTCGACGACCGGCGACGGCGCGAGGCCCAGGAGGGTGGGTGAGATGCGCAGCACCGCCGCGGCCTTCTCCCAGGCGGTGGTCAGCAGCGGGACCGCCTGGGAGATGTGCCGTTCGCAGGCCGCGCGGTCGAAGGCGCGCTCCGCGGTAGCGAGATCGATGAGCAGCCGGGCCCGCTCCTCGCTCTGGGCGGCACTGTCGAGGAGGGCGCGCCGCAGATAGCGGGCGGCGCTGTCGGGTGCGCCGCGGCGCAGGGCGGTGTCGGCGGCGGTCCGCAGCACGGCCATCGACCAGGGGTGGCGGGAGACGGTGAGAGACATCAGCTGGGCGGCGACCTCTTCGGCCGGGCGGCCGCGCCCGTAGAGCAGGGCGGCCGCCGTGTCGTGCAGGGTCTCGCGCTCGGCCATCGTCAGGAACGATTCGACGGCATCGCATACGACGCGGTGGACGAAACGCGGTTCCCGCCGGGCGGCAAGGAGCCCCAGTGCGCGCAGGGAACGCAGGGCGGCCGCATAGCCGATGCTGTCCAGCCCGGCAAGCCGGGCGATGAGTTCGGGGTCGTCCTGCTCCTCGAAGACGGCGATCGCGGCGGCCAGGTTCCGTACCGGCAGCGGCTGGGTGCGCAGGCAACTGGCCAGCCGGTCGCGGAGTTTGGCGGGCCGCAGGGCACGCACCGCACCGGCCTGGTCGGCGGTCGGCCGGCTGCCGGTGACGGCCATGGCCGGCAGTACGGATCCGAGGAGGACGGGGTTGCCGGCGGAGATCTCGTGGCAGGCGCGGACGAACTCCCCGTCGCCCGGCTCGCCGAACTGGTCGCAGACCACTTCTCCGACGGCGTCGAGGGAGAGCGGACCGGGGCGCAGCACCTGCCCGGCCGCCTCGGCGATCTCGCGTACGAGGGGGTGCTCGGCGCGTGCGTCGCCGTCGCGCACGGTGCAGACCACGACCGCGCGCAGGCCGTGGAGGCGCTTGGCGAGGTAGCCGAGCCAGCGCAGCGAGGGGGTGTCGGCCCATTGCAGGTCGTCGACGAGGACGAGCAGCCGGCTGTCCGCGCTGACATTGGCCAGCAGTGTGCGCAGTCCGTGCAGGACCGCTTCCGAGGGGTCGGCGAGCCGGCCGTCGGCGGCGGGCGCGGTCTCGTCGGCGAACACCAGGCGGGCGAAGCAGGACCGGTCCCGCAGCCAGCGTTCACGGGCCGCTTCCGGGGCGCCGGCGAGCAGGCTGTCGAAGAGCTGACGCACCACGCCGAACGCGAAGTCCGCCTCCATGGGCGCCGCGTTCGCGCGCAGCACGCGGACGTCCTCGCCGGCGACCAGCTCGGGCAGGTGCTGGAGCAGAGCGGTGCGGCCGATGCCCAGCGGGCCGGTCAGCAGCAGCAGCGCCGGTCTGCCCTCGTCGGCACCCCGCAGCGCGGTGCGTACCAGCGCCACCTCGGTCTCCCGCTCCCACAGCATCGCGTCAGCACCCATCCATGGCTCGCACGAGCGCGCTCAGTTCCCCGCGGCCACTGATGCGCAGTTTCTTGTAGGCACCGCTCAGCCGCAGTTCGACGGTGCGCCGGGACACCGACAGCAGGTCCGCGATGTCCCGGTTGCCGTGCCCGCAGCCCGCGAGGAGCGCGGTGCGCCGTTCGGCCTCGGTGAGCGTGTCCCAGCCGTGGTGTTCGGGGGCCTCGGGCACGGCGGGTGCGGCGGGGCTGCGGAGGTCGGTGGCGAGCAGGCGCACGCGCCCGGCGAGCCGGGGCACCGGGCATGCCGCGGTGAGCAGTGCCGCCTCGGCCGCCAGCTCCGCGGCCCTCTCCCGGTCGCCGCCCTCTCTTTCCGCGGTGGCGAGTTCGGCCAGTGCCCCCGCGTAGGCGACGCGGGCGGGTGAGTCGCGGAGCACCGCGACCGCCGTGCGCAGCCGGTCGGTGCGGGCCGGGCCGGCGGCCGGTGCGGCGCCGAGTTCGGCGCGGCCGAGGGCGCTCGCGGTTCCCCAGCGGCGGGCCAGCCGCAGCTCTTCGCGGCTCAGCCGCAGGGCCTCGTCGCGGTGGCCGAGCGTGTGGGCGAGCCGGGCGGCCGTGGAACGCCAGGGCAGCAGGGCCGGGTTGATCCACTGCCGGCGCAGCAGTCGCCGTCCGCATTCACGTAACAGCTCCAGGGCCACGGCCGGTTCACCGTCGGCCCAGGCGACCAGGGCCCGGCCGAAGAGGAGGAACGACCACAGGACGCTGTCCTCCGCCCCGGCCGGGGTCGGTGCGCAGGCGAGGGCGCGAGCCTGGTCGCGGCGGCCGTTCTCCAGGTCGATGGTGAGGCGCAGGCCCAGCAGCTGGGGCACGGCGTACGGGTGCCAGCTGGTGAAGGGCAGGGCGCGTTCGGCGGCGGTGATGTCGCGTTCGGCGGCGCCGATACGGCCGCAGCGCAGATGCAGTTCGGCGCGGATGCCCAGGACGCGGCCGACGACCGTGGGGGTGCGGTGGCGGCGGGCCCCGTCGAGGAGGGCGTCCAGATGGCGTTCGGCCTCTTCGGTGTCATCGGTCAGAAACAGGGCGCGGCAGGCCACCAGGCGGGGCAGGAAGAGGGAGTCGGCGTCCGCCGGGCCGGCGAGGGCGCTGCGGGCCAGGGCCCTGGTCGCGTCGGGGTCGTCGCCGCGCAGGGCCAGCTGCCAGGCGCGGACGCCGGCCCGGGGGGCGTCCGCGGGCCGGTCGGGCAGTGCGGGGACCTCGGGCATGACCAGCTCGGTGTCGTCCTGCCGGGTCTGTTCGGCGATCCAGTACAGGGCGATGAGGCCGTCCCGTTCGGCGCCGTGCGCGGCCGGGATCGCTTCGGCCGCCGTTCGGCGTCCCCAGTCGGAGTTGCCGCGGGCGAGTCCGAGGTCGGTGGCGCGGGCGCGCAGCCGGCCGGCGCCGTGCTCGGCGCGGGTGATCCCGGCGAGCCTGCGGTCACCGGCCTCGGGCGCGGTCATCGCCTCGGCGGCGGCCAGATCGAATTGCAGCCGGGCGCGTTCTTCGGGTTCCAGGGGTTCGTCGAGGGCGCGGGAGAGGCGGGCGACGGCCACGGCGTGCTCTCCGCGGTGCTGTGCGGCGGCGGAGCCGCGGCGCAGGGTGGGGACGGCCCAGGGCGTGCCGAGGGGGCGGGCGTGGAGCAGGAGTTCCGCGATGTCCTCGTCGGCGGCGGCCGCCCGGTGGGCGCATTCCGCGACGCGGGCGTGCAGGTCGGCGCGTTCGTCGGCGGGCATCTCCTCCAGGATGCGGGCGCGTACGAGCGGGTCGTGCACGCGCGGCGCCGCGTGACCGGCCGTGGTGAACCCGCTCGCCTCCAGGACCGCCCGCAGCTTCGTTTCGGAGAGGTGCCGCTGTCCGGCGAGCAGGCAGACGAGGGGCAGGTCCAGGAGGCCGCCGCAGACGGCGAGGGCACGCAGGACGGCGACGGCCGCGTCGGGCAGTCCGTGCAGCACCCGTGTCGTGTGGTCACCGGCGGCGGCCGTGACGAGGTCGCGCAGCTCCGGCAGGTATCCGGCGACGGGTGCGTATCCGTACCCGGTGAAGCGGCGCAGCGCGGTGTGCAGGACGGCGGGGTGGCCGGCGGTGAGGTGGGCGGCGGCCTCGGTGAACCGCTGGTCGCCGGCGATGCCGCAGATCAGTTCCACGGCGGTGGCGACGCCGTGCGCGCTCAGCGGGGACAGGACGAGCTCGGCCGTCCGCACGGCCGGCGCCGTCGGCCAGTCGGCGACGCACGGCAGGGGGGTGTCGTGGACCGGGATGCCGCTGCTGCCGGCGAGGAGTGCGACGGGGGTGCCGGGCAGCCGGCGCACCAGGGCCTGGAACCACTGGAGCGAGGCGGGATCGAGCCACTGGGTGTCCTCGACGACCAGCAGGGTGGGGCGGCTCCGGGCGGCGCACAGCAGCTCGGTCATGCCGGCCAACCGGTCGGGCCGGCACGGGAGTTCGTGGGGCGGCCCCTGCGGCGGTCCGGTGAGCTGGACGACGGCGCCGTGGCGCAGTTCGCGTTCGGCTCCCGTGGCCCTGGCGTGCCGTACGCGCAGTCCGCGGTCCTCGGCGAGCCGGGCCGCCCACCGCAGCAGGGCGTGCTGGCCGAGGCCCGGCCGTCCGGTGACGGCGACGACGGCCGGGCGGCCCGTGCCCAGTTCGGTGATCACCGAGTCCAGAACCGCGCGCTCGCGCTCGCGCTCGATCAGGAGCAGTTCGGTGGCGGCGCGCTCAGCGGGCTCGTTCGCCATGGACACCGTCCTGCTCCGTTCGTCCCGGTGTCGCGCGTGCGACCCGTGGTTCGGCCGCCTCGGCGGGGTGCTCGGTGCGGATTCCGGCGGCGTGCAGGATCGCGGCGAGGTCGGTGCGCTGGCTGACGCCCAGTTTCCGGTAGACGCCGGTCAGGTGCATCTCGACGGTGCGCACGGTGATGAACAGCGACTCCGCGATCGTCCGGTTGCTCACCCCCGCCGCGGCGAGGGCGGCGATCTTGCGTTCCCGGCCGGTGAGCAGGTCGACGGGCGAGCCGGTGATCTCCCGCATGCGGCCACCGGCGGTCAGCAGCGCCCGGCGGGCGGCTCTGCCCAGCGGGAGGGCGCCGCAGCGCTGGGCGAGGCCGGCGGCGGTGCGCAGGCGTACCCGGGCGCCGAGCTGCTCGCCGGCCGCCAGCAGCGCCCGGCCCAGCAGATACTCGGCCCGCGCCTGTTCGCCGCGGGCGGGCGAGTCGGCCAGCGTCTCGGCCGCCTCGGTCAGCGGGCCGAGACCGGCCCGGCCGATGGTGCTCACACCTCGGGCCACGGCTGCCAGCCCCAGGGCGCGCGGGGTCCCCCAGCGCCGGGCGAGGGCGGTGCCGTGCGCGGCGCACTCCCGGGCCTCGTCGTGGCGGTTCAGCTCGGCCAGCAGGCAGGCCGCCTCCGCCCACCAGGGGACGAAAGCGGCGTTGGTGATGCCCGCGTCGTCGAGTGACCGGCCGCAGTCGCGCAGCAGGCCGAGCGCCGCCGCGCTGTCGCCGAGCGCCCGCCGGGCGCGGGCGCGGGCCATCAGGTACCAGGGATAGTCGATGGCGAAGCCGTCCAGGTTGCGCCCTTCCAGGTCGCCGAGCAGCCGTTCGGCCCGCTCCGGTTCACCGCGGTCGGTCAGCACGGTGGCCAGGGCGATCTGCGGGACCACTTGGTACCCGCGCCATTTCCCCTGGTCGATGGCGTCGACCGCGCTCCGGGCGGCGGACAGCGCGTCGGGGAGCGCGCCGAGGCCGTGCAGCACCAGGGCGCGGTGGGACAGGGCGAGCACATGCGTCCGGTCCGCGGCGTTCTCCCGGCCGTACCGGAGCAGGCGGTCGAGCGCGGCCAGGGCCTCCTCGGGTTCGTCGGCCAGGTTGAGGGCGAAGGCCGAGCCCAGCTGCGACCAGCCGCCCGGCGCGACGCCCGGGAAGCGCAGGGCGCGCCGGGCCAGGTCGACGGTGCGCTGCACCGAGTGGCCCTCGATCGCGGTCAGCACGGTCATCATGGCGAGCAGCTGGCACTGTGCGGGGGTGTCGCCGGGCGGTACGGGCAGTTGAGCCGCGCGGTCGCGGGCGGCGGCGATCGTCTCCTTCCGCGCGGATCCGGCGATCAGCAGCGCGGACTCGACGAGCGTGCGCAGTTCGCGGTCGCCGGTGCCGGGCTCCTCCTTCGCCGCCAGCTCGTCCACGATGGCGGTGAGGATCCGTACGGCGGAGGGTGCTTCCGGCCCGGTGAGGCAGACCATCGCGTACTGCACGGCGACCACCGCCCGGGTGCGCAGACCGGCAGACGGCACCAGTGCCTGCCGCAGCAGCGCGAGGGTTTCCACGGGGTCGGTCTCCGCCAGCGACCGGGCCAGTTGGATGCGCACCGGAAGGCTGTCCGGCTCGCTCCGGAGCAGCCGGCGCAGATAGCGGACGGCCGCGTCGGGCGCGCCCCGGGCCTGGGCGCGCGCCGCCGCGTCGCGGAGCACCGCGGTCATCCAGGGCTGGCCGAGGTCGGGGACGAGCAGCAGCTGGTCGGCGACCTCTTCGGCGGGCCGGCCGAGGTCGCTGAGGAGCAGGGCGGCCCGTACCCGCAGGTCGGCGCCCGCCCGGTCGCCGAGCGAGCCGAGTACCGCCGTGCGCACGGCGTCGTGCGCGAGGTCCAGCCGGTCGGGGGCCACGACGTCGGCGCGCCGCAGGACGGTGACGGCCTCGGCCACGCGCTGGGCGGGTACCGCGGTGAGCGCCGCGATGCGGTCCGGGGACGTCTCGCCGAGTACGGCGATCGCGCCCGCCACGTCGCCGACCCAGCCGGGCTGGCGGGCCAGCAGACCGCGCAGCGACCCGGCGATCACCTGTCCGCCGACGTCGGCGACTCGGCTCGCGCCGCGCTCGTCCGGTGGCACGCCCTCGGCCCGCAGTGCGTGCAGCAGCCGGGCGAGGAGGCGCGGGTTGCCGCCGGTCACCGCCGTGGCGCGGGCGGTGAAGGAGGCGTGGGCGGGCGCGGGGAAGACCTCCCGCACGATCTGTCCGACGTCCGTCGGGGTCAGCGGTGTCAGGTGGAGGAGGGCCGGGCGGCACTGTGCGGTGATGTCCTCCAGCGCGGCGAGCGCCACCGGCCGGGTCTCGGTGCGGTGCGCGAGCACGACGAGCAGCGGCAGGTCGTCGGCCCGTCGCAGCAGGAAGTCGAGCCAGCGCAGGGAGCGTTCGTCGCACCAGTGGGCGTCGTCCAGGACGAGGGCGAGGGGGCCGTCCGTCATGAGGTTCGCCGCGAGCCAGTACAGCCCGTGCAGGACCGCGTAGACGGCCGCGGCGTCGGACGGGTGCGCGGCGGCTGGGCCGGCGGTGAGCGCCGGGAGCGCCCGGCGCGCGGTGCCCCGCAGCAGCGGGGAGTCCCGGGCGTCCTCGGCGCACAGGCCCAGCGGTCCGAACAGGGCCCGTACGCCGCCGTAGCCCGCACCGGTCGCGGTCTCGGCGCAGGTCCCGTGCAGGACGGTCATGCTCCGGCCGGGGCCGCCGTCGAGGAAGGCGCGCAGCAGGCTGGTCTTGCCGATACCCGCGGGGCCGGACAGGATCACCAGGCCGGAGCGTCCGGCGCAGGCGGCCTCCGCGTAGGCGTTCAGCGTCATCAGCTCGTCGGCACGGCCGACCACGGCGCTGGATAATCCGGAGGCGTCCGTCCGGTCCAGCACCATAGGCCCTCACTCTCCGCGGACGCCGCCTCTCACCGACGGCACCCAGTCCCCATATCTTGCGAAAAATCACTCAAGATTATGATGATCAATGCACGTCAGGCTACCTGGTCAGGAATCGTGTCGCCCCCTCGGCTCCCGTTCAATCCGGTGGCGCATGCCACGCCCTTATGATGTGCTGATCCGTTGACCGTCAGCCTAATGACGCCTGGTTAACGCCTGGTTAACGGTTTTCCGTTGTATCTTCCGGACGGTCCCGACCGCCCCGGGAGGCGTCCCCGCACTCACCCTTTCGGGTCGTCTGCGGCCGCCTCCCGAGTCCGTCTGCGACTTTCGTTCGAGTACGACCTCCTACCCCAAACCCCCTCAGTTGAGGCCGAGTTCATCGTCCAGCAGCGCGAACATGTCGCTGTCGGAAGCGGACGCGAAGTCGAAATCGCGGTTTCCGTCGGCGGTCTCGCCCCCGTCCCGCAGGGCGGCCCACTTGCTCCTGAGCACCTCCAGCCGCCCGGCCACCTGCTGGTGTGCCGGTGCGTCGAGGGCGCTTTCGGCCATCGCCTTCTCCAGCCGGTCGAGGACGCCGAGGACCGAGTCCGCTCCCGTGCCCGACTCCTCCGTCGCGAGCCGGGCGAGGAGGTGGTCCACGAGTTCGGCGGGGGTCGGGTAGTCGAAGAGCAGGGTGGCCGGCAGGCGCAGGCCGGTGGCCGTGTTGAGGCGGTTGCGGAATTCCACCGATGTCAGGGAGTCGAAGCCCAGCTCCTGGAACTGGCTGGTCCGGCCGATCGCCGTCCCGTCGGTGTGCCCCAGGACGGCGGATGCCTGGTCGCGGACCAGCTCCAGGAGGACGTCGCGGCGTTCGTCGTCGCCCAGCGCGGCCAGGCGCCGGGTGAACGCGTCGGCCGGCTCCGGACCGGACGCGGTGGCGCGGCGCGGGGCCGTACGGACCAACCCGCGGAGCAGGGCGGGCGGTTCACCCTGGGCGCGGAGGGCCGGGAGGTCCAGCCGGACCGGCAGCAGCACCGGTTCGGCGGTGGCGAGCGCCGTATCGAAGAGCGCCACCCCCTGCGCGACCGAGAGCGCCGGCATACCGGACTCCGCCAGCCGGCGCAGATCCCCCTCACTCAGCCCACCGGTCATCCCCACACCCCGCGCCCACGGCCCCCACGCCAGCGACACACCCGGCAGGCCCTCGGTACGGCGCCGCTGGACCAAGGCGTCGAGGAAGGCATTACCCGCCGCGTAGTTCGCCTGACCCGCACCGCCGAACGTCCCCGCCACCGACGAGAACACCACGAAAGCGGACAGATCCAGATCACGCGTCAGATCGTGCAGATGCCAGGCCGCGTCCACCTTCGGCCGCAACACCCTGGCCAGCCGCTCCGGCGTCAGCGAACCCACCACACCGTCGTCCAGCACCCCCGCCGTATGCACCACCGCCCGCACCGGATGTCCATCCGGCACCGACGCCAACACCCCGGCCAGCGCGCCCCGGTCCGCCACGTCACACGCCGCCACCGACACCCGCGCGCCGAGACCGTCCAGCTCCGTCACGAGCTCCGCGGCGCCCTCCGCATCCGCACCACGGCGGCTCAGCAACAACAGATGACGCACCCCGTGTCCCACCACCAGATGCCGGGCCACCACCGCACCCAGACCACCCGTACCACCCGTGACCACGACGGTGCCCGCCGGATCCCACGCCACCGCGGTATCCGCTTCCGCGACCCGGCCCAGCCGCGCTGCGAGCACCACACCACCCCGCACCGCGACCTGCGGCTCGTCCGACCCCAGCGCCCGGACCAGGGCGGCCGCCGACGAGGCGTTCCCGTCCAGATCGACCAGACCGAACGAGCCCGGATTCTCCGTCTGCGCGGACCGCACCAGGCCCCACACCGACGCCGCCGCCAGATCCTCGCCCGCCACCGCACCCCGTGTCACGAACACCAGCCGCGACGCCGCGAACCGCTCCTCCGCCAGCCACTGCTGCACCAGCGACAGCACCTCGGCGGTCGTGGCGTGCGCCGCTTCGGGCGCTCCGGCGCCGGGCTCACCCGTCACGCCCACCAGCACCGTTGCGGGCACCGCGCCATCGGCCGCCGCCAGCGACGGCAGATCGGCGTGTACGCCGACGGGCACCCCCAGTGCCTCGGCGAGCCCCAGGGTGTCGGGGCCCACCAGCGCCGGCGGTTCGGCGACCGTGCCCCCGGGCCCGGCCGGCACCCACTCCACACCGAACAGCGCGTCCCGGCCGGCCTGCGCCGGGTCGCTCAGCTGCTCCCGCGACACGGCCCGTACGACCAGCGAGTCCACCGAGGCCACCGGCCGGCCGGCCGCGTCGGCGACGGCGATCGACAGGGCGTCCGGGCCCGCCGGGGCCAGGCGCACCCGCAGCGCCGCGGCACCGGTCGCGTGCAGCGACACGCCCTCCCAGGAGAACGGCAGTCCGCCGCCGTGGTCCGCGCCGGTGACCAGCGAGGCGTGCAGCGCGGCGTCGAGCAGCGCGGGGTGCAGTCCGAACTCGCCCGCGGCGGCCCGTGCCTCCTCCGGCAGACTCACCTCCGCGAAGATCTCGCCGTCGCGCACCCAGGCCGTCCGCAGTCCGCGGAACACCGGGCCGTACGCGAAGCCGAGCCCGGCGAACCGCTCGTAGCAGCCGTCCAGGTCCAGCGGTTCGGCGCCGGCCGGGGGCCAGGCGGTCGCGTCGAACGCGGTTCCGGGCGTCGGGGTGCCGGTGGTGAGCGTGCCCAGGGCGTGCTGGGTCCAGGGCGTGTCCGCGTTCCCGGCGTCCGCCGGCCGCGAGTGGACGCCGACCGCGCGGCGACCCGCGTCATCGGGGCCGTCCACCGAGATCTGCAGCTGTACGGCGCCGTGTTCCGGCAGCACCAGCGGGGCGGCCAGGGTCAGGTCCTCGATCCGGTCGCAGCCGACCTCGTCGCCGGCCCGCAGCGCCAGTTCCACGAAGGCCGTGCCCGGCAGCAGGACGTGGCCCAGTACCGCGTGGTCGGCCAGCCACGGATGCGACGGCACCGACAGCCGTCCGGTGAACACCACGCCCTCGCCCCCGGCCAGCGGAACCGCCGCGCCCAGCAGCGGGTGCCCGGCCGCGCCCAGCCCCGCCGCGCGGACGTCACCGGTGCCGCCGAGGGGTCCGGCCGGCCAGAACCACTGGCGTTGGAACGCGTAGGTCGGCACATCCACCCGGGAGGCTCCCGTACCGGCGAAGAGACCGGCCCAGTCGACCGTGGCCGCGCCGTTCACATGGAGTTGCGCGAGCGCGCCGACGGCCGCCAGTTCCTCGGGCCGGTCCTTGCGGAGGGCGGGTACGACGACGGCCTCGTCCGGCAGCGATTCGCGTGCCATGGCGGCGAGCACACCGTCCGGGCCCAGTTCCAGGAACGCGCCGACGCCCTGCTCGGCGAGGGTCCGCACCCCGTCGGCGAACCGGACGGCCTCCCGTACGTGCCGCACCCAGTAGTCGGGCGAGCGGAGTTCGTCCGCCGCGGCCAGACCGCCGGTGAGATGGGAGACGACCGCGATGACCGGCTCATGGAAGGTGAGCCCTTCGACGACGGTGCGGAAGTCGTCCAGCATCGGGTCCATCAGCGGCGAGTGGAAGGCGTGCGAGACCCGCAGCCGGGTCGTCTTCCGGCCGTCCGCCGCGAGCCGCGCGGCGGCCTCCGACACGGCGGTCTCCGCTCCGGAGATCACCACGGCGGCGGGACCGTTGACCGCGGCCACCGAGACGAGGGGGCCGGTGAGCAGCGGCAGGACGGCCGACTCGGCGGCCTGCACGGCCACCATCGCCCCGCCCGGCGGCAGCGCCTGCATCAGGTGGGCGCGCGCCGTCACGAGCCGGCAGGCGTCCGCCAGGGAGAACACCCCCGCCACATGTGCGGCGGCCACCTCGCCGATGGAATGGCCGCCCACGAACTCCGGCCGGACGCCGAGGGACTCGACCAGCCGGTACAGGGCGACCTCCACCGCGAACAGCGCGGGCTGCGCGAAGCCCGTGCGGTTGAGCAGTTCCGCGTCGTCGCCCCACATCACCTCGCGCAGCGGGCGGCCGTCCGGCTCCGCGGTGAGCTCTGCCAGTACGGCGTCCAGGGCGTCCGCGAAGACCGGGAAGCGCCCGTACAACTCCCGTCCCATGCCGAGCCGTTGCGATCCCTGACCCGAGAAGAGCACCGCCAGCGGACCGGCGTCCGCCGCCATCCCACGGGCCAGTTCGGAGACGCCCCGCTCCGACGGCAGCAGGACGGCGCGGTGCGGAAACACCGACCGGCCGGCCGCCAGGGAGAATCCGAGGTCGGCGGGTGCCGCCTCGGGGTGGTCCGCCGCGAAGGAGACCAGCCGGTCCGTCTGCGCGGCGAGCGCGGCGTCGGTCTTCGCCGACACCACCCACGGCACGACGTCCGGTACGGCGTGCGGCCGCCCGGCAGGTGTCCCGGACCCCGTCGCGGCAGGCGTTTCGGCCGGCTTCTCGGCAGGCGGGGCCTGCTCCAATACCACGTGCGCGTTCGTCCCGCTGATCCCGAAGGACGACACACCGGCCCGTCGCGGATGCCCGGCTTCCGGCCACGGGGTGTTCGCCGCCAGCAGTTCCACCGCGCCCGCCGCCCAGTCCACGTGGGACGAGGGCACCTGCGCGTGCAGGGTGCGCGGCAGCGTGCCCCGCTCCATGGCCAGCACCATCTTGATGATCCCGGCGACGCCGGCGGCGGCCTGGGTGTGGCCGATGTTGGACTTCACCGAACCCAGCAGCAGCGGCCGGTCCGCGTCCCGGTCACGTCCGTACGTCGCCAGCAGCGCCTGGGCCTCGATCGGATCGCCGAGGGTGGTTCCCGTACCGTGCGCCTCGACCGCGTCCACGTCCTCCGGGGAGAGACCGGCGCTGTCGAGAGCCTGACGGATCACCCGCTGCTGGGACGGGCCGTTCGGCGCCGTCAGACCGTTCGACGCACCATCCTGGTTCACCGCGCTGCCGCGCACGACCGCCAGCACCCGGTGACCGTTGCGCCGGGCGTCGGAGAGCCGTTCCAGGACTAGGATGCCGACGCCCTCGGCCCAGCCGACACCGTCGGCCGCGTCGGAGAACGCCTTGCACCGACCGTCCGGGGACAGGCCGCGCTGCCGGGAGAACTCCACGAACGCGGTCGGGGTGGACATGACCGTCACACCACCGGCGAGGGCCAGCGAGCACTCGCCCGCGCGCAGCGCCTGAGCGGCGAGGTGCAGCGAGACGAGGGACGACGAGCAGGCCGTGTCGACCGTGACGGCCGGGCCTTCCAAGCCGAAGGTGTAGGACACCCGGCCGGAGGCCACACTCCCGGCGCTGCCCTGGCCCTGGTGCCCCTCGAACTCCTTGCGGGCCAGCGCCGTGCCGTAGTCGTTGTACATGACGCCGGCGAAGACACCGGTCCGGCTGCCGCGCAGCGAGACCGGGTCGATACCGGCCCGCTCGATCGCCTCCCACGACGTCTCCAGCAGCAACCGCTGCTGCGCATCCGTGGCCAGCGCCTCCCGCGGACTCATCCCGAAGAAGCCCGGATCGAACTCACCCGCGTCGTGCAGGAACCCGCCCCGCCGTGTGGTGGACGTACCCGAGTGGTCCGGGTCGGGGTCGAAGAGCGCGTCCACGTCCCAGCCACGGTTGACCGGGAACTCGGAGATCGCGTCCGTACCGTCGGTGACCAGCCGCCACAGGTCTTCCGGTGTCCGGACCCCGCCGGGGTACCGGCAACTCATCCCCACGATCACGATGGGGTCGTCGGCCAGGGGCGGCACCGTCCGTGCCGGTGTCCGGGCCTCGGGCTCGGTGCCGAAGAGTTCCTCCTCGACGTGTGCCACCAGCGCGGTCACGGTCGGATAGTCGAAGACCAGTGTGGCGGACAGCCGCAGACCGGTCGTCTTCGTCAGCCGGTTCCGCAGTTCGACCGCGGTGAGGGAGTCGAAGCCCAGGTCCTGGAACTGCCGGTGGACGTCGACGCCGTCGGCGCCGTCGTGCCCGAGCACCTGCGCGACCTGGCCGCGGACCAGGTCCAGCAGCGTCGTCCGCCGTTCCGACGGGTCCATGCGGCCCAGCCGCTCCGCGAATCCGGCTGCCGCGGCCGATCCGGTGGCCACGGCCCGGCGCGCACGGGTCCGGACCAGACCACGCAGCAACGCGGGGAGCGCGGTCCCCGCCTGCGTGCGGAGGGCCGGGAGGTCGAGCCGTACGGGCAGTACGAGCGGTTCCGCGGTGGCGAGCGCCGCGTCGAAGAGGAGTGTGCCCTGGGCGACGGAGAGAGCGGGCATACCGGACTTGGCCATCCGGGCGAGATCGGCCTCGGAGAGACCGCTGGTCATTCCGGTGTCCTGCGCCCAGGGGCCCCACGCCAGCGACACACCCGGCAGACCCTCGGCACGACGCCGCTGGACCAAAGCGTCCAGGAACGCGTTACCTGCCGCGTAGTTGGCCTGGCCGGCGCCGCCGAACGTCCCCGCCACGGACGAGAACACCACGAAGGAGGAGAGGTCCACGGCATCGCGATCCGCGACATCACAGGCCACCGCCTGAGCCTCGGCACCACATGCCACCAGCTCCGCCACCAGGCCGGCCGCAGCCGGACTCTCACCGCCCCGTCGGCTGACGAGCAGCAGACGCCGCACACCATGCTCGGTGACCAAGTGACGGGCGATCACCGCACCCAGACCGCCTGTGCCGCCGGTGATCAGCACCGCACCATCGCCGTTATTCCAGACGGGCGCTACGGCCTGCTCGGCGGCAGCCGCACGCACCAGACGCGGCGCCCGCAGCTCACCGTCCCGCACGGCGAGCTGCGGCTCGTCCGCCGTCAACGCCTGTAGCAGTGTGGCGGCCGACAACTCGACGGACTCCCCCGGCGCGGAGGGCTCCAGGTCCAGCAGGCCGAAGGTGCCGGGGTGTTCGGTCTGCGCGGAGCGCACCAGGCCCCACACCGACGCCGCCGCCAGATCCTCACCACCCGCAACACCACGGGTGACGAAGACCAGGCGGGAGTCGGCGCACCGCTCGTCCACCAGCCACTCCTGCACCCGGCCCAGCGCCTGCGAGACAAGCTCGTGCACCGAGCCAACGGCCTCCGCACCCGGCGCGGTCTGCACGGATACGAGAACGGTGTCCGGCACCGGAGCGTCCAGCGAGGCCGCATCCGCCGCCGTGACGACCTCGGCCCCCGCGCCCCGCAAGGCATCGATCAGGCCGAACACGTCCGGTCCCAGTACCGCTACCGGATCCGTCATCGCGTCGGCGGCGGGCACCGGTGCCCAGTCCACGCCGAACAGCGCATCTCGCACCACACCATCGGCAGCATCCACGCCGCTCAGCTTTTCCGCCGAGACCTCACGCGCCACCAGCGAATCCACCGTGGCAACCAGCTCACCAGCCGCATCAGCCACGGCGACCGACACAGCCCCCTCACCCGACGGCGCCAGCCTCACCCGCAGCGATGTCGCGCCGGTGGCACGCAGCCGGACGCCCTCCCACGAGAACGGCAACCCACCCCCGTCACCGACAAGCAGCGCCGCATGCAACGCAGAATCCAGCAAAGCCGGATGCAGCCCGAACCCGGCCACCTCCGCACCCTCCGGCAGACTCACCTCCGCGAACACTTCATCACCACGGCGCCACGCTGCCCGCAGTCCTTGGAACACGGGCCCATAACCGAAGCCCAGCTCCGCAAACCGCTCGTAGCAACCCTCAACGTCCACCGCTTCGGCACCCGCCGGCGGCCACACCCCAGCCTCGAAACCAACCTCAGCCGCCTGCTCGGGGGCCACGGTCAGAACACCGGAAGCGTGCTGGGTCCACGACCGCTCATCGGCGTCGGCGAGCCGGGAGTGAACCGCGACCGTACGACGGCTGGCATCATCCGCATCACCCACACGCACCTGAACCTGCACCGCACCACGCTCCGGCAACACCAACGGCGCCGCCAGCGTCAACTCCTCCACCCGGTCACAACCGACCTCGTCACCGGCCCGCAGCGCCAACTCCACAAACGCCGTCCCCGGCAACAACACCCGCCCCAACACCGCATGATCCACCAACCACGGATGCGACTGCACCGACAACCGCCCCGTGAACAACACCCCGTCAGTTCCGGCGAGTTCGACGGAACCGTTGAGCAGCGGGTGTTCGACGGTGGTGAGCCCGACGGCGGCGGCATCGGCGACGGAGAGCGGGCCCGCCGGCCAGAACCACTGGTGCTGGAAGGCGTACGTCGGCAGTGCCACGCGCCGCGCGCCCGTTTCGGCGAAGAAGCCGGACCAGTCGACGGGGACACCGCGCACATGCAGCTGCGCGAGTGCCGTAACGGCCGAGGGCTCTTCGGGTCGGTTCTTGCGCAGGACGGGCACGGTGACGGCCGTCTCCGGCAACGACTCCTGAGCCATCGCCGACAGCACACCATCCGGACCCAGCTCCAAGAACGTCCCCACACCCTGCTCAGCCAGCGTCCGCACACCGTCCGCGAACCGCACGGCCTCCCGGACATGCCGCACCCAGTACTCCGGCGAGCACAACTCCCCGGCATCGGCGAGACCACCGGTCAGATTCGACACCACCGGAATCAGCGGATCGGCGAACGACAGGCCCTCCACCACGGCACGGAAGTCGTCCAGCATCGGGTCCATCAATGGTGAATGGAACGCATGACTCACCGACAACCGCGTCGCCTTACGCCCCTCCCCCACCAACCGCTCCACCACAACACCAACCGCACCCTCA